>NZ_CP126994.1:1235000-2470000 GCF_030252425.1 Acidisoma sp. PAMC 29798
TTTATACGGTTTTGCCCGAAGCGACCGTGTCCGAGGTCGCGAAGCTGCTCGTCGGCCACGCGATCAGCGCGCTTCCAGTCTGTGATGCGAGCGGCGCGCTGGTTGGGATCATCAGTGAAGGTGACCTTCTACGCCCCTTTACGGAGAGCAAGGCGCTCAAGCGCGCGTCCTGGCTCAATCTTTTGGCCGAAGGCTCCGATCTCGCACCGGAATTTCTCGCCTTCATCAAGCAGGAGCAATGGACGGTCGGTCAATTGATGACGCATCGGGTCGTGACTACGACCGAGGCCATGAGTTTATCGGGGCTCGCGGAGCTCCTGACGACGCATCACATTAAACGCGTGCCGGTTTTGCGCGATGGCCGCCTCGTCGGCATCGTCAGTCGCTCGGACATCGTGCGCGCTATCGCTTAAAGCGCGAGCGCGGCGCTGATTTCGCGTGCCCGCCCGCAATCCTCCATGAACGCCGCGATATGCGGGCGGCGTTCCATCTGCAGCCGATGCAGCGCGCTGGTTGCGGCAACAAGCGTGCCCTGCCGCCCGAGACTCGCATCACCGACTTCCATCAACCGGATATTTGGCCAGGCCTTTTCTCGAATGCCGTGAACCATCGCGAGGATACCCTCCGCCGAAAGGTCCGGCATCGCCTGGGCGAGGATCAGCGCCATCGATGCCGTGGAGCGCGAAATGCCGGCGTGGCAATGCACCAGCAGATGCGCGCGCGACTTCGGCTCGGTCATCAGATTGCGTCCGAAGGCGAGGAGCTGTTCGACATGCGCGGCCTGCGGCGCCAGCTTGCCGGGTGTTTCATCCACGATGTCATCGAAGCGCAGTTCTAGCTTCTCATGCTCACCAAAGGTGCCGAAAGCTTCGGGCACGGGATGATCGGGGTCGAGGATTGACAGCACATGGCTGGCGCCGAGTGCGCCATGGCCATCCAACTCCTCGATGCCGCAGACCGTGATGCCGAAGGGGGGTGCTTGGGTCATGGTGTTATCCTACTACCGGAAATCCCGTGTCGGCACGCGAATACCGGAGCCGTGTTCGCGCGGATCCGGCGCGCCGCCATGGCGGGCTTCGTCGCCCCGGCCGGTGATGACCGGAAAAACTTCATCTCGTCGGCCGAGGCTGGCGAGGAGCGGTGACAGATCCTCCAGCGTTTCGGCCACGACATGGATGACCTCGCCCTCGCGCTGCACGCGCCCACGCACTGACAGCATGCGCGCCGAGAGGATCAAGGCCCGATGCGCCTCGAAGATCGGCGGCCAGACAACGAGATTGGCGATGCCGCTTTCGTCTTCCAGGGTGATGAAGACCACGCCCTTGGCCGAACCCGGTCTTTGCCGAATCAGCACGATGCCGGCGAGGGTGACGCGCCTGCCATCCTTCGTTCGCAGTAGATCCGCACAGGCAATCATGCCGCGCGCTGATAGGTCTGCCCGCAGGAAGGAAACGGGATGGGCACGCAAGGACAGGCTGGTGCTGCGGTAATCCTCCACCACCTCCCGCGCATCGGTCATCGGCGTCAGGGCCACGACCGGCTCCACGGCTTCGGCCTGCGGCATTTGCCCCGCATCGGCCGCTGCCCACAGCGGCAGGGCGGTATCCGCCAGGCCCCGAATGGCCCAGAGGGCAGCACGCCGATCGAGCCCCAGGGTTGAGAAGGCATCCGCCTCCGCCAGCCGCTCCAACGCCGCCACGGGCAAGCCGGTGCGGCGCGCCATCTCCTCGACGGAGGCGAAGGGCGTATCGGCACGCTTGGCGATGATGTCGGCCGCGTGCTGGTTCCCGAGGCCCTTGGCCATGCGCATGCCGAGACGGAGCGCGCGCTGTCCATGCGATGTCTGCTCAAGGGTGCAATCCCATCGGGAGGCATTCACCGAGACGGCACGGATCTCCACGCCGTGGGTCTTTGCATCCGTCACCAGCTGCGCTGGGGCATAGAAGCCCATCGGCTGGCTATTGAGCAGTGCGCAGCAAAAGATCGCCGGGTGGTGGCATTTCACCCAGGCACTGGCATAGGCGATGAGTGCGAAACTCGCTGCATGGCTTTCGGGAAAACCGTAGGAGCCAAACCCTTCGATCTGTTTGAAGGTATTTTCTGCAAACTCCTTGGAATAGTTGTTCCGCTCCATGCCTTTGAGAAACTTCTCGTGAAACTCGCCGACGCCGCCGGTGACCTTGAAGGTCGCCATGGACCGGCGAAGCTGATCGGCCTCACTCGGCGTAAAGCCCGCGCAATGGATCGCAACCTGCATGGCCTGTTCCTGAAACAGCGGAACGCCCAGGGTTTTTTCGAGCACGCGTTTCAGCGCCGGTGACGGGTAATCGACGGGTTCAGTTTTGTTGCGGCGACGCAGATAAGGATGCACCATGTCACCCTGGATCGGCCCGGGCCGAACGATCGCGACTTGAATGACCAGATCGTACAGTGTCGCGGGTTTTAATCGCGGCAGCATCGACATCTGCGCGCGGCTTTCGATCTGGAAGGTGCCGATCGTATCGGCCTTCTGGATCATGGCGAAAGTGGCGGGATCACCTTGCGGGATCCGTGCCATCGTCATGTCTTCCCCGTCCTCGGGCTCCATCAAATCGAAGGCACGGCGCAGGCAGCCGAGCATGCCCAGTCCCAGAACATCGACCTTCATGAATCGCAGCGTTTCGATATCGTCCTTGTCCCATTCAATGACCTGTCGATCGACCATGGCGGCCGGGGCGATCGGCACCAGATCGTCGAGCCTATCTTGCGTCAGCACGAAGCCGCCAGGATGTGTGCCCAACTGGCGCGGAAAACCCACGAGGTCGCGCGCGAGTTGCAATGTCAGCCGCAGCCGCCGGTCATCGAGATTGAGGTTCAGCGCGCGCGCCTGGTCTTCGTCCACGCCATCATTCGACCAGCCCCAGACCTGGCCGGCGAGGGCGCTCGTCACATCCTCCGTCAGGCCCATGACCTTGCCGACATCGCGGACCGCACCTCGGCTGCGAAACCGCATCACCGTCGCGCAGAGGGCGGCGCGGTCATGGCCATAGTGATGGTAGACCCATTGAATGACTGTCTCGCGCTGCTCATGCTCGAAATCGACATCGATATCCGGTGGTTCATGTCGCTCGGCTGACACGAAACGCTCGAACAGCAATCCGGATTGCACGGGGTCGATTTCGGTGATGCCGAGCACGAAACACACAGCGGAATTGGCGGCCGAGCCGCGACCCTGGCACAGGATACCCTGTGACCGCGCATAGCGCACGATGGAATGCACGGTGAGGAAATACGGCGCGTATCCCAAGCCACCGATCAGGGTCAGTTCGTGACGAAGCTGCGTCTCGACGCCTTCGGGTATCTCGACCTTATAGCGAAAGGGGATGCCTTCGGTCCAAACCAGGCGCTCCAGTGTTTGCTGCGCCGTTTCGCCGGGCCGATCGGTCTCGTTCGGATATTGGTATTGGATGTCTCGGAGATCGAAGTTGCAAGCGGCCACAATGGCCTGCGTGTTTGCGACTGCCTCAGGATAGATCGCAAAAAGCCGCGCCATTTCCTCAGGCGCGCGCAAATGCCGATCCGCGAAACGCTCACGCGCGAAGCCGGCGGCATCGATGGTCGTATGCTCACGAATGCAGGTGACGACATCCTGCAGGATACGCCGCTCTGGCACATGATATAGCACATCCCCGGTCGCGACCGGGGCCACGCGCGCCGCCCGCGCGGCCTCTACGAGCGCATGCAGCCGCAGCGCATCGCCGGGTCGCCGGCGTTGGGACAAAGCGAGATAGGCGCGCTTGCCGAACACGCTCCGCAAGGCCGCCAGTTGCGCAGGCAAATCCGCATCCGCTTCATCGGGCACCAGGGCGGCAATCAGCCCCTCGGCATGGTCCGCGACATCCGCCCAATGCAATACACAGGAGCCGGCGCGCAGCTTGTGGTCATGGCCGCGTCGCTTGCCGATGGTCAGCAACCGACACAGGCGGGACCATGCGGCGCGATCCGTGGGATAGATGAGCAGGGACGGCGCGTCTGTCAGGTCGAGCCGGCAACCGGGAACCAGCCGAAGCTCTGCCTCCGTTGCGCGTTGATAGGCGCGTACCATGCCGGCGACGGAGTTGCGGTCGGTGACCGCAATGGCCGTGTGACCCAGAACTTTCGCAGCGGCCACCAACTCCTCCACATGACTCGCGCCACGCAGGAAGGAATAATTGGTGGTGACCTGAAGTTCCGCGTAGGTCATGAGAGGAGAGTTTGGTGGAATGCGCTGCGCTTTTCCACCCTACGCACCCGGACCTTTACCGCATGCTGGAAAACGTCTGCGCATCCTTGTTCTGCTGCATGAGGATGGAGAAGCTCGGAATGCTCTCGAAGCCGAGGCCGCGTGGCGGGCCATCTTCGCTATCGGGTTCGATGGCGTTATAGGGCGCGCCCGAAATCTTTTCCCACTTATTGCCGGCCAGCTTCTTCACTTCGAGATTGGCGACCGTCGCTTTCAGCACCAGGCGCACGATCGCTTCCTTGTGCAGGCGCGGTTTCGTCAGGCTGAGATTGCCGGCAATCATCGTCCAGCCGTTCTTCAAGGCCCAGTCAGTAATCTCTTCTTGCGTCATACTCATCCCCCCGCGCGCACAAGCCGGTGCTGCTTGCGCCCAGCCGATAGTTTCAAGGCGCCGTCCCGCATGTCACCAAGGGACACGATCTGCGCCTCCTCGGTGACGGGCACATCGTTCACCCGGGCACCACCGCCACGGATCAATCGGCGCGCCTCCCCATTGGTGGCGGCGAGGCCAGCAGCCACCAGGATGGCGAAGGCGGGAATGCCCGATTCCAGATCGGCGAAGGGCAAGGTCACGCTCGGCAGGCTGGCGGCGGCTGCACCTTCCTCGAAGGCAAGCCGCGCCGTCTCGGCGGCGGCCTGCGCGGCGGCTGGGCCATGGGCGAGGGTGGTCGCGGCGGTCGCGAGAATCTTCTTCGCCTCGTTAATCTCGGCACCTTGCAGAACTTCGAGGCGCGCGGCCTCATCCAGCGGCAGATCGGTGAACAGGCGTAGGAAGCGGCCGACATCGGCATCCTCGGTATTGCGCCAGAACTGCCAATAGTCGAAGGGCGACAGGCGCTCGGCCGTCAGCCACACGGCGCCTTTGGCGGTCTTGCCCATCTTGGCGCCGGAGGCGGTGGTGATCAGCGGCGCGGTCAGGCCGAAAACCTGCTTGGCATCCGTCCGCCGCACCAGATCGACGCCCGAGACGATATTGCCCCACTGGTCCGATCCGCCCATCTGGAGATTGACGCCATGGCGACGATTCAATTCCCTGAAGTCATAGCTTTGCAAAATCGAGTAGTTGAACTCCAGGAAGGTCAGCCCCTGTTCGCGGTCGAGGCGGGATTTGACGCTGTCGAAGGCCAGCATGCGGCTGATGCTGAAATGCGGCCCGACTTCGCGCAGAAGTTCGATATAGCCGAGTTTGTCCAGCCAATCGGCATTGTTGGCCATGATCGCATCCGAAGGGCCATCCCCGAAGGTCAAAAAGGGCTCAATGTTGCGGCGGATGCCGGCGATGTTCTCGGCGATCTGTGCATCCGTCATCAACTGCCGCGCTTCTTCCCGGAAGGACGGGTCGCCGATCTTGGCGGTGCCACCGCCGAGCAAGGCGATCGGCTGGTGGCCATGCTTCTGCAACAGCCGCAGCAGCATGATCTGCACCATATGGCCGACATGCAGGCTGTTGCCTGTGGGATCGAAGCCGATATAGCCACGCACCGCCCCAGCCGCGAGAGCCTCATCCATCGCCGCTTCGTCGGTGCATTGGAACACGAAGCCGCGCGCCTTCGCCTCCGTCAGGAAACCACTTTTCGCCATCTCAGCCATCCAGGTCCATCTAAGGGTATAGGATGGCACGGGTAGGAGACTCGGGAAATGCTGCGTGTGATCGGGCTGATGAGCGGCACCTCCCTGGATGGGGTCGATGCCGCTTGGTTGGAGACGGATGGCGAGGTGCTGGGTCGCTTCGGGCCGAGCCTGACGCTGCCCTACGACCCCACCCTGCGGGCCGATCTGCGGCGAATTCTGGATCGGGCGCCTCTGCTCTCCGCCCATGATCCGGACTTGTTGGAGGTGACGCTCCGGCTGACGGAGGCGCATGTCGAGGCGGTACGGCAGATCAGCGCGCCCGCCGACCTCATCGGCTTTCACGGGCAGACCATTCTGCATGATCCCGCCCACGGCCGTACTTGGCAGATCGGGGATGCCAAGGCGCTGTCGGACGCGACTGGCCTGCCGGTCGCCTATGCCTTTCGGGAGGCCGATGTCGCGGCCGGCGGGCAGGGCGCGCCGCTGGTGCCGCTGTTCCACGCTGCCCTGGCGCAGCACCTACCGAAGCCGCTCGCTGTGCTCAATATCGGTGGTGTCGCCAACCTCACCTTCCTCGGGCGAGACGGCGCCATTGCCGCCTGCGATACCGGGCCGGGCAATGCGCTGCTCGATGACTGGGTCATGCGCCATACCGGCCAGGCCTTCGATGCCGGCGGCGTGCTCGCCGCCTCGGGCACCGTTAATGAGGCGTTGATCGCGACCTGGCTGCGCCATCCTTATTTTGCGCGGCCTCTGCCGAAATCGCTCGATCGGCTCGATTTCCACGCGCTGCTCGACAGTTTGGTGGGGGTGGACGTCGCCGATGGCGCCGCAACACTCGCGGCCTTCACGGCCCGTGCCGTCGCCGCGTGTCCTCTGCCCGAGCCGCCGCGACGCTGGCTGGTCACAGGTGGCGGGCGGCATAACGCGGCCATCATGGCGGCCTTGCGCATGACACTGGGCGCTCCGGTCGAGCCGGTGGAGCAGGAAGGCTGGTCGGGCGACGCGCTGGAGGCGCAGTGTTTCGCCTTTCTGGCCGCGAGGGTCTTGCACAAGCTGCCTCTCAGCCTGCCCAGCACGACCGGCGTGCCCGCCCCGACACGCGGCGGGGCGATCTGGCCTGCGTCGGCCCTGGCATGACGCAGGCGCATAAGTGTTTGATGAAAAACGTAATTCAGTCGCGCGGCGTATGAATACCATGTCGAAGGCGGGCGTTCTGCTGCAGCGCAGCACGCCGTATATCGCCGTCAACAGAACGCGGCGGCCTTTGAAACCTCGCTTCTCCGCTGGCGCCATGAGACGCCCAGCTTCCGACCGGAGATCGTATGATGAAAAATTTTTTGATGGCGGCGGTTGCCGCGGTGACCTTGGGCATGACCGGCGCGGCCATGGCAAGCACCCCCATCCTGAACCACGCAACCTCTGGCGCGCTTGCTCGTAACGAGCAGGTTGCCCCGCAACAGCGTCCGGCTTACCTGGCCCGTAACGAGCATGGTCCGGCGAACCACAACTATGACTACCTCGCCCGGAACGACACCGTTCTGCCGAGCCAGCGCCCGGCGTACTTGGCCCGTAACGAGCAGGTTGCCCCGCAGCAGCGCCCGGCCTACCTCGCCCGTAACGAGCAGGTGGCCCCGCAGCAGCGCCCGGCCTACCTCGCCCGTAACGAGCAGGTGGCCCCGCAACAGCGCCCGGCCTACCTCGCCCGTAACGAGCAGGTCGCCCCGCAACAGCGCCCGGCTTACCTCGCGTAATCTGGGTTCCTCTCCAAGGGCGTGTCTCACGAAAGGCCGGTCGCAAGACCGGCCTTTTCTGTGTGTGGAATAGTCTTGGCGATGCCGCCCGCGCAGTGCGATGCTCGTGCGACGGGAGAAACGTCAATGATCGATCTGCGGCCCTATAAATCGCTGGGTGGCGGCAACCACGGGTGGCTGAACACGCGGCATCACTTTTCCTTCGCGGACTACCGCGATGACGAGCGCCTCAACTGGGGCGCCTTGCGGGTGTGGAACGATGATGAGATCGCGGCGGGGGCGGGCTTTCCCGCCCACCCGCACGCGAATATGGAAATCATCACCTATGTCCGTCACGGCGCCATCACCCATGGCGACAACCTTGGCAATAAGGGCCGCACGAAAGCGGGGGATGTGCAGGTGATGAGCGCGGGCACCGGCATCCGGCACGCCGAATACAATCTCGAACCCGATCAGACAACGATCTTCCAAATCTGGATCATGCCCGATACGCGGGGCGGCGCGCCGGAATGGGGCACGAAGTCTTTCCCCAAGGAAGACCGCTCCGGCCGTTTCGTGGTGCTGGCGAGTGGGCAGGCGGCCGATTCGGACGCCCTGCGTATTCGCAGTGACGCGCGCGTCATTGGCGTCACGCTCAAGTCGGGCCAGACGGCGGATTATCCGCTCGCGGCGGGCCGGCATCTCTATCTCGTGCCTGCCACCGGCTTCGTCGATATCAATGGTCAGCGTGCGGCGGCGCGCGATGGGGTCGCCGTGGCGGATGAAACGCTGCTGCGCTTCACCGCCATTGAGGATTCGGAAATCATCATGGTCGACGCCGCTTGAACGTCGCAAGGCGGAAGGCGCTACGCTTTCCGCCCTACAGCGGCACGACGGCTCGTAGGGCGGATGAGCGCAGCGTTATCCGCCGCACCCCCCTACAGATACCGGTTGACCAGGTTTTCCAAATACTCCTGCCGGCCGGAACGCGGGGACGGGTTGATGCCGTCGCGCGCCACCAAAGCTGCCAGATCGTCCAAGCTGCGCTCGCCCTTCAGAATCGCACGCCCCTCGGCGCTGTCCCAGCCCGCATAGCGATCCTTGATAATCCCCGGCAGCACACCGTCCTCGATCATGTCCTCGGCCATCAGCAAGGCGCGGGCGCAGACATCCATGCCGCCGACATGGCCGATGAGCAGATCGTCCGGGTCCAGGGACTGGCGGCGGATCTTCGCATCGAAGTTGCAGCCGCCGGTCTTGAAGCCGCCCGCCTGGAAGAGATGGAAGAAGCCCAGCGCCATCGAGGTCGGGTCATTGGGGAACTGGTCCGTGTCCCAGCCCGATTGCCGGTCGCCGCGGTTCACGTCCAGCGAGCCGAAGATGCCGTAAGCCAGCGCCGTCGCGATTTCATGCTCGTAGGTGTGGCCCGAGAGCGTCGCGTGATTGTCCTCGATATTGACCTGAACCTCATTCTCAAGCCCGAAGCGCTTCAGGAAGCCGTAGACCGTCGCGACATCGAAATCATACTGGTGCTTGGTCGGCTCCTGCGGCTTGGGCTCGATCAGGATCGCGCCCTTGTAACCGATCTTGTGCTTGTGCTCGACGACCAAGGTCAGGAAGCGGCCGTATTGCTCGATCTCGCGGGCAAGGTCGGTATTGAGCAGCGTCTCGTAGCCCTCGCGGCCGCCCCACAGCACGTAGTTCTGGCCATTGAGCTTATGGGTGGTTTCCAGCGCATGCTTCACCTGCCCGGCGGCATAGATGAAGACCTCCGGGTCCGGGTTGGTCGCACCGCCGGCCATGAAGCGGCGGTTGGAGAATAGGTTCGCCGTGCCCCACAGCAGCCGCACCTTCTCGCTCGCCATCCGCTCGGCAAACAGATCGGCAATCACGTCCAGGTTGCGGTTGCTTTCGGCCAGGGTCGCGCCTTCCGGTGCCACGTCGCGGTCGTGGAAGCAGAAATAGGGCACGTCGAGGATGCGGAACATCTCGAACCCGACCTCGGCCTTGTGGCGCGCCATGGCCATTTCGTCGCTGCCATGCATCCAGGGGCGCAGGAAGGTCTCACCGCCGAAGGGGTCGCCGCCCGGCCAGGCGAGGGAATGCCAATAGGCGACCGCGAAACGCAGTTGCTCTTCCATGGTCTTGCCCAGAACCAAGCGGTCCTTGTCATACCAACGGAAGGCGAGCGGGTTCTTGCTGTCCCGGCCCTCGAAGCGGATGGGATCGGCCTGGGTAAAAAAGCGCGGCGTATCAGTCATGGAAGTCCTTCCTGAGCGGGGCCTTGGGCGACCCTATTGTCCGGCAGTCTTCTTATCATCCCCGGCCTGACGCGCCGCCGCAACCACCGCCATGGCGCCCAGGCTGTTCGCCATATCGGTCGGGATCAGGATCGTCGTGCCGCGATCCTTGTTCATCTCGTAAATCAGGTTCATCTGCCGCAATTGCAGTGCGACAGGGTCCTCGGCGTAAATCCGCGCCGCCTCCCTCACCTTGATGGCGATGCCGATTTCGGCGGAAGCCAGTGTTTCGCGCGCCTGCTTCTCCCGCTCGGCCTGGGCCTGCCGGCTCATCGCGTCCTGCAGCGAGTTGGGGATGGCGATATCCTTGATCTCCACCGACGTAATCTCCACGCCCCAGACGGCGGTCTTGTGGCTGATCGTTTCGCGCAATTCCTCATCCGCCGTCTTCCGATCCGACAATAACTGCGTCAGGTCGTGGCTGCCGATGGTCTCGCGCAGGCTCGTCTGCGCCACCCGCTCCACCGCCTGGCGGTAATATTCGATCTCGGTCGCGGCGCGCTTGGGGTCGACGACACGCCAGAACACGATGGCATCCATGGCGATGGACACCGTGTCGCGCGTCAGCGCTTCCTCGGCGCGGATTTCCGTCGTGCGGATACGCAGATCGACCACGGTCGCGATCGTCTCCAGGAAGGGAATGAGGGTGAACAGCCCCGGTCCGCCGAGGCCGCGAAAGCGCCCGAGTCGCAGGATGATGGCGCGGTTCCATTGGTCGGTCATCTTCAGCCAGGACGGCAGGGTGATGGCCGCTACCACCAGGATCACGGCGAGCACGATGCCGAATCCCGCCTCATGCGTGGCGTTCACCACCAGGGCGGCGATGACGAGGCATAGGGCGGAGGCGGCATAGGCGATCGGCGGAGCGTTCATGATCGGCTCTCTTCGTTGTGCCGCTCTTTATAGCGCGCCTTTGGCGGGGAAGCGGTCGGCGATCGCCGCGCGCCAGGCGGGGGGCAGCAAGGCCGAAAGCCGCGCGGCAGCTGCAATCCAAACCGGGAAGGCGCTGCGTGTCGCCTTTCGGCGGATGGCGCGCAGCATGAGGGTGGCGGCGCGCTCGGCGCTCATGATGCCGGGCATGGGAAAGGTGTTGGTGTCGGTCATGGGGGAGGTGACGAAGCCGGGGCAGAGGCTGGTCATGACGATGCCACGGCGTCGGGCGGAGGGGGCGCTTCCCACCACCCAGGAATCGACCGCTGCCTTGGACGCACAATAGGCCGGCGCGCCGGGGCCGGGAATGAAGGCGGCGACCGATGCGACGACTGCGATATGGCCGCGAATGCCGGCTGTATCGGCGGTTTGCGCGGCCATGACGCTCATGGCCGGCAGCACCGTATTCAGCACACCGTCGAGGTTGGTCGCGAAGATCGCGCGGGTCTGCGCCTCACTCTCCCCCGACATCGCGGTGCCGGCGGAGATGCCGGCATTGGCGATGACGAGGTCGAGCGGCCCCGCACGTTCGATCCAGGCCCGCATCTCTGCCGCGTCGGTCACCGTCACTGCATGCGGCAGGGCAGTCGCTCCTTTGGCGCGGCACGCGGCGGCGACGGCGTCGAGCCGCGCTGCGTCCCGGCCACCGAGATGCAGCGTCACCCCAGGCGCCGCAAGGGCGAGGGACAGGGCTTGGCCGATGCCGGAGGAGGCGCCGGTGATGAGGACATGTGCGAAGGTCATTGGGCTGATTAGCAAGCGGGCCGCATTTCCCAAACCGCGAATTCACAATACAAGGCCGGGCCATGCAGAGCGCAAATCTTCTCGCATCGATGACTGGATTCGGCGGCGCTTCCGGCGATGCCGATGGCATTGCCTGGAGCTGGGAGATGCGCAGCGTCAACGGCAAGGGTTTCGAGCCGCGTTTCCGCCTGCCCTCCGGCTGGGAAGGGCTG
This sequence comes from Acidisoma sp. PAMC 29798, assembly GCF_030252425.1. Taxonomy (GTDB): domain Bacteria; phylum Pseudomonadota; class Alphaproteobacteria; order Acetobacterales; family Acetobacteraceae; genus Acidisoma; species Acidisoma cladoniae. The sequence continues at coordinate 1,246,753 of NZ_CP126994.1, forward strand.
GAGCCAGAGTTGCGGCTGTTGCTGTCCAAGCGCCTGCGGCGCGGCAATATCAATGCGGTGCTGAGTGTGCGTGCCGAGGATCAGGCGGTGGCCGGGCCGGACCCGGAGGCGCTCGAACGCGTGCTGCGCCTGGCGACCGAATTGGCAAACCGCATTCCCGGTGCGCCGCCGCCGAGGGCGGAGCTGCTGCTCGCGCTGCCAGGCGTGCTGCGCATGTCCGCCAATGCGGGCCCCCCGGCACCGACGATCGCCCTGCGGACTACCGTGGCGGCGGGCTTCGAGCAGGCCCTCGCGGGGCTGGAGCGCGCGCGGCTTGAGGAAGGCGCGCGGCTCGCGGCCATGCTGCGCGGCCAGGTGACGGAGATCGCCGGTCTGCATGCTGAGGCCGTGGTCGCGGCGGAAGACCAGCCGCGTTTGCAACGGGACCGGATGATGGAGAGTGTGCGCGGCCTGATCGGGGAGGGCGCGTCTCTCCCTGAGGAGCGGATCGCGCAAGAAGTGGCACTCCTCGCCAGCCGGTCCGACGTGCGGGAAGAACTGGACCGGCTCGCCAGCCATATCGATGCCGCGCAGGTTCTGCTGACGGAAGGGGTGGTCGTTGGACGCCGCCTCGATTTCTTAACGCAGGAATTCAATCGGGAAGCGAATACGCTATGCAGCAAGTCAGCCTCGATCGTCCTGACGGGCATAGGACTGAGACTGCGGGCCGCAATCGAGCAGCTCCGCGAACAGGTGCAGAACGTCGAATGAGCGGCTCGGGACTTCAGCGTCGCGGCCTTTGCCTCGTCATCGCCGCGCCCTCCGGCACAGGCAAGAGCAGCCTGACGCGCGCGCTTTTGGCGGAGGAGCCGGGTCTGGCGCTGTCGATCAGCGCCACCACCCGCACGCCTCGACCGGGCGAGATCGACGGCAAGCACTATCTGTTCCGCAATACGGCGGAGTTCGAGGCGCTGCGCGACTCCGGTGGCTTGCTGGAATGGGCGCATGTCTTTGGCCGCGAAACGCTCTACGGCACGCCGCGCGCGCCGGTCGAAGCGGCGCTGGCAGCCGGCCAGGACATGATCTTCACCATTGACTGGCAGGGCTACCGGCAGATGCGGGATGCCTTGCCGCAAGATGTCGTGGGCGTGTTTCTGTTGCCGCCTTCAATGCCCGCGCTCGCCGTGCGGCTTCAGCTCCGTGGTCAGGACTCGCCTGAGGAAATCGCCCGCCGCATGGCCGTCGCGCAAAGCGAGTTGGAGCATTACACGGAGTTCGACTATGCGCTCATCAATGAGGATTTTGATGAGGCAGTGAAGGACGTCCGCGCCATATTGCGCGCCGCACGGCTCGCGACCTTCCGCCAGACCGGCCTGCACGCCTTTACGCGCATGGCCGCCGTATGAGGCGTCTTCTCCTCGCCGCGCTGCCGCTGCTGGTCGCCGGCTGCACGATCCCCGGCCAGGGGTTGGTCGGTCCCGCGCCCCAACGGCCATCGCAGGCGACTGCCCAGGACATCGCGGCACAGGCCGATCGCGTGCCGCTGGTGACCATCGGCGCCACTGCGGGACCCGATGAATACCAGTCGGCTCTCGCCCAGGCGGTGCGGCAAGCCCAGGCTCTCAAGCCGGATGTGATGTTCGACGTTCTGTCGGCCGTGCCGAGGAAGGGGACGCCGACCAAGCAGACTTTGGCGGCCAAGGCTCTGACGCCGGATGCGACCGAGGTTGCTCAGGCGATCATGGGTGACGGCGTGCCGGTGGAGCGCATCACCCTCGGCGCCGTCATCGTGCCGGGCATTCCGGGCGATGAGGTACGGGTCTACGTGCGGTAGGACCGCGCGTCCCCACCTACCGTCATCCCCGGACTTGATCCGGGGACCCATCTTCCTTGGTGGAGGCGCCCATGGATCCGCGCATCAAGTGCGCGGATGACGAGAGTGGCACGTCCTCACCCAATCCGCGTCGCCGCGCGCTCCGCGTAATCCCCGTCCATCTCGAAGCCGATGCCCGCCGCGCCCAATTGCTCGGCCGCGACCAGCGTCGTGCCGGCGCCGAGGAACGGGTCGAGCACGCGCGGCTGCGCCATACCGTGCATCCGAATGCAGCGCAGCGGCAGCGCGATCGGAAATCCCGCTGGATGATCGAACTTCTGCGCCTTGGACTTCACGGTCTCATAGGGAATGAACCAAACATTGCCGCCGCAACGGCGGTCGCGCGTATGCCCCCAGCGCGCGATATTGGACTTGTCCTTGAAGGGCACGCCGATCGCCAAACGATCGATCGCAACCTCGCCCGACTTGGTGAAATGAAAGATCGCCTCGTGATTCTGGTTGAGGAAACGCGGACTCGAGATCGGCTTGAAATGCCCGACCGTATCGTCCCCAATGCTCAGCGACTTCACCCAGGTGATGTGGTTTTGCAGCACGAAGCCCTCGCCCATGGCGCGCGCTGCGTCCGTCGCGATCCAAGGATCCTTCGCCGTGCCACCGACATTGAGGAAGAAGGATCCCTCGGGCGCCAACACGCGACGGATCGCCCGGCCTACGTCCCCAAGCCAGTCCAGATAGGCCTGGCGCGGCATCCGGTCCTGATAGGTCTTGTAGGCGACGCCGATGTTGTAGGGCGGCGAGGTCACGCAGACATCGATGCTCGCCGCTGGCAGCGCCGCCATCCCCTCCAGACAGTCGACTTGCACGATCCGCTGCCGGCCGACCGTCCACTCCCGCGCGATAGGGACGGCAACGTCCAAGTCAGCGATCCGTAAGGCGGAATTCGATTCGGCGATTGCGGGCATAGGCGTCGGTCGTGTTGCCGGTGTCGAGCGGCTGGGTATCCGCAAAGGCCGTGGCGGCGAGATGGTTCGCCGGCACACCGTCGAGAATCAAAAGCTGCACCACCGAAATCGCCCGCGCCGCAGACAATTGCCAATTGTCCTTATAGGGTCCGTTCGTTACCGGTTGGCTATCGGCATGGCCGTCCACGCGCAGCATCCAGGATAGGCCCGGCGGAATTTCGCTGGCGATGCCGCGCACGGCGGAGGCGATCTTGTCGATCTGCGCCTGACCGCCGGAGGTCATGTCGGCACTGTTCGAGGGGAACAGCACATCGCTCTGGAATACGAAGCGATCGCCGACCACGCGGATATCGGGCTGGTTCTTCAGCACATCCCGCAGCTTGCCGAAGAAGTCGCTGCGGTAGCGCTGCAACTCCTGCACCTTTGCCGCAAGGGCGAGGTTCAGTTTGCGGCCGAGATCGGCGATCTGCGCATCCTTGTCGCGTCCTGAATCGGTCTGAAGTTCCAGCGCGGCTGAAATGGCAGCGAGCTGCGCGCGGAGCTGCGCCATCTGATCGTTCAGCATGGCGAGTTCGGTATTGGCGGCGTCGGTCAATTGCTTCTGCTTGTCGAGCGCGGTGCTGCCGGCGGCGACCGCCTGTGACTGCTGGGCGAGCCGTGCCTCGTCCTGGCTCAGCGCAGCACGGGCGGTGGCGAGATCCGACTCGGCGGTGGTCGCGCGCGCCTGCAAGGCGTCGAGCTGGGTCTGAAGCTGCACCGTGCGGGCTGCGGCAATTTTGGTGGCGGCGGTGGCGGCGGCCACCGCCTCCGTCGCTTCGGACAGGGTCGCCTCGTTCTGGGTGAGACGCTGCTGTGTTTCGGTCAATGATGCCTGCAACGTCGATGTGCGGGTATTGGCGTCCGCAGCGGCAGCCGTCTGTTGCGACAGTTGTGTCTGCACGTCATTCAGCCGCGCGGTGGCGGATTGCGCCTGCACCGCTTGGTCGGACAATTGCGCCGTCAGCTTGTCGCGCGCTGAACGGAGTACGGTGACTTCGGTCGAATCCTGGCTGGCTTCGGTCTGCGCCGCGGAAAGCTGGCGCGCCAGCGCGTCTCGCGCCGTGGTGACTTCGCCGAGGTCGTGGGCGAGGCTCGCGACATTGCCTTGTAGATCGGCGGCGCGCCCCTTCTCCAGGGACAGCATGTCGGTGAGCTGCGCAATCTCCTGATTCAGACGCTCCAGCGCCTTGTCCTTGCCTGTGAGCGTGACCGACAGCATGCCCTGGGCAAGCACGAAGACCAGAAGCACGAAGATCGTGACCATGAGCAAGGTCGACAGAGCATCGACATAGCCGGGCCAGGCATCGAGGCCGTTATTCTGCCGCCTGCGATGATAGCCCGGCATTTCAGCGCGGCCCTTCGCTGATGGCGGCGATGGTACGGGTCAGCACGCGGATGTCGTTGCGAAGCTCCGAGGTGCTTTGCGCGCGGCCCTGTTCGCTCTCGGTGATGAGCCGTTGCAGCGCATGTTCGATATTACGCAGATGGGCATGGGCGACTTCGTCGGAACTGCCGCCCTTGTCGCGCTCGCCCAGGCGTTGCAAAGCGGGGATCAGGCTCGATTGGCTTTCCGCGATCCGCAGCATGAGCTGCTGATTGGCGCGCATGGTATCGGTGAAGGTATTGAGCCGGTCTGCGAGCGCCGCCAAGGTTTGGGTGGATTGCGACCGCCCTTCCTCGCCGCGCGACAGCACCGCCTGCAGGCCTTCCATATTCTCGGCCGTCTGTTCCAGCAGCGCCTGGACATAAAGCGGCACATTGCCGCCTTCGCCCTCGCCGCCGAGCACGCCGGAGGAGAGGCGCGTCAGGCCGGCGAGCCAGTCTTCCAGCTCGTTATAGAAGCGGTTCTGGGCCTGCCCGGCCTGGAGATCGAGGAAGCCCAGCACCAGGGCGCCGGCGAGGCCGAACATCGAGGAGGAGAAGGCGGTGGACATGCCGGCGAGCGGCCCGGCGAGACCGCTTTTCAATTGGTCGAAAACCGCGTTGATGTCGCCGCCGCCGACGCTCATGCCCTGGATGACGTCGGCCACAGAACTGACTGTCTTCAGCAAGCCCCAGAAGGTGCCGAGCAGGCCGAGGAAGATCATCAGCGCCGTTGCATAGCGTGACAGTTCGCGGCTTTCGTCGAGCCGGCTGCCGATGCCATCCAGCAGGCTGCGCATGGCTTGGGTGGAGAGCGTGACGCGCCCTTCGCTGCGCCCGACGGCTTCGGCGCGGGTCGCCAGCATGCGCGCCATCGGTGCCAGCAGCTTCGGCGGCGTGATGCCGGACAGCTTCTGCCGGCTGCGCTGATAGGCGCCGACCCAGGCGACCTCAGGCTCCAGCCGTAGCACCTGCCGCAGGTTCCAGATGATGCCCAGCAGCAACACGAAAAAGATGAAGGCGTTCAGCGCCGGATTGCTTCGGAAGAACAAGGCGAGCTTGGGAATGAGCGCGATGCCGACCGCGAGCACCGCTGCCAGAAAGATCAGCATCCGGATCAGGTAGGTGGTCGGTCGTGTCATGATCGGAGGGATCCGTCAGGGTGTGGGGGAAGAGGCAGCGGGCGGGACGGCGACGACCTCGACACGGTCGGCAGGCGTGCCCCCTGCCGGGCCCATGGCGAGCAGACGGATCAGAGCGGGTTTGGCGCCGGCATCCAGCAAGGCCGCTTGCACGGATTGCGCCCGCGCCAGCGACAGGCGCCGCGGCGTGGAGGCATCGTCGTCATCGTCGCCGGCGGGCGGGGAGGCGAAGGCCCGCACGATGTAATGCGCCTGGGAACCGGATCGCTGGGCGAAATCCCGCAGCATGGCCTGCTCCGCCGGCGGCAGGTCGGTATCCTGCACAAAGAAGGGCAAAGTCAGCCGATTGGCGCCTTTCGGCAGGGTCTCCGGAGCGGCGACTGCCGGCGGCACAGGTGGTGGCGGCGCGGCCGCCGGAATGCCGGGCGTGGTTTCGGCCAGTCGAGGGGCGGGCGGCACGGCTTGCGTCGGCACAGGCGGCAGGAGCGCGGGCGCGGCTGTAACGGCAGGGGGCTGAGGCTGGGCCGGGGCCAAGGTTGGTTTCTCAGGCTTTGCCACCACGGGTGGCAGCGTCACCATGGGTTTGGGCAGCGGCGGCGGGGCTGTGGGCAGGGCAGTCAATTCGGCAACCGAGGGTCCGGCGGGCGCCTTGCCCTTCGAGGCGACGGCTGTCTCGGGAACGCCGGGCGCGGCGTGGTTGCCGCGGCGCGCCAGATGACGGTGCCAATGCGACCGGTGTCGGGGCGCGTGTGCGGCGGCACCCGGCGGTTCCGGTATATGGGGTGCGCCGATGGCATTGAGCGCGTTTGGATCGACCGTCACCTGCGCCGCGAGGGGCGCGGGGGCGAGAGCCACCATCAAGGGCAGAAGAAAGGGATAAGTGCGGCGCATTCCTTTGAAATCTACGGTAGTTTTGCCACGGCGGGGAGGGGGTGCGACGCACCAATCTCTCTTCTGCTCGTAGGGTGGAAAAGCGAAGCGCATTCCACCAGCTGCCGTCCGGCGGAATACGCTGCGCTTTTCCGCCCTACGAGCTAGCTGCCTCGGCGGCGTCGAGGCCTTCGAGCACCATTTCCCGTAGCTTCGGGTGCAAATACGGGTTGCCGGCGACGATATCCTCGCCGACCTGGTCCGAGCCCTTGGGGTCGGTCACATAGCCGCCAGCCTCGCGCACGAGCAGCATGCCGGCCGCGATGTCCCAGGGCTTGATCCCGACTTCCCAATAGCCGTCGAAACGCCCGGCCGCGACCCAGGCGAGGTCGAGCGCCGCCGCGCCGAAGCGCCGGATGCCAGCCACTTGGGGCATCAAGGCGCCCAGGGTGCGGGCGAAGGCGAGGCGCTGCCGCGCGGGTGCCACCGCGAAAGGAATGCCCGTGGCGAATACCGACTGGGACAGGTCGCGCCGTGCTGACACACGCAGGCGGCGATCGTTCATGAAGGCGCCCGAACCCTTTTCGGCCCAGAACATCTCGTCCGTCGCCGGGGCATAGATCACGCCCGCCGCCAGTTCCGTGGCGCCATCCGGCAGGCGGCGTTCAAGGCCGATGCTGATCGCCCAATGCGGCATGCCGTGGAGGAAATTGGTGGTGCCATCCAGCGGATCGACGACCCAGCGCCAGGTCCAGTTGTCGGAGCCCGAGGCACCGGACTCCTCCATGAGGAAGGCGTAGCCCGGCCGCGCCTTGTTCAGGTCCTGCTTGATGGTCGCTTCGGCCTTGAGATCGGCCTGGGACACGAAGTCGGACGGTCCCTTGATGCTGACCTGAAGCTGCTCGACCTCATTGAAGTCACGCAAAAGCTGCTTGGCCGCCTTCTGCGCGGCGTTCGCCATGATGGTCAGATGGGGGGAGAGGCGCGGGGCCATGGTGACGGTGTCCCTGTCAGGACTTCGCCCGCTCCATATAAGTGCTGTCCTCGGTGCGGACCACGATGCGTTCCCCGGTCTCGATGAAGGGGGGCACCATCGTCTTGATGCCGTTGGACAGCTTGGCGGGCTTGTAGGAGCTGGTCGCGGTCTGGCCCTTGGTCACAGGATCGGCTTCGATGATTTCCAGCACGACGGACACCGGAAGATGGATGCCAACCGGGTCACCCTCCACCAGATCGAGCGTCACCGGCATATTATCTTGCAGGAAGGCCACGCCTTCGCCCAGCAAAGCGGCGGGCACCAGCGTCTGCTCATAGGTTTCCTTGTCCATCAGAACGAGGTTGTCACCGTCCGTATAGGAATAGAGGAAATCCTTGTTGTCGGTCATCAGACGCTCGACGGTGTCGGCGGTGCGCCAGCGCTCGTTCGTCTTGTTGCCGGTCTTGAGGTCGCGCATTTCGACCTGAATAAAAGCGCCGCCTTTGCCAGGGGTAATGATCTGCTGCTTGAGCACCGTCCAGCGACGGCCATCATGCTCGATCACTTGGCCGGCGCGGATAAGGTTCGCCTGCTGCTTCATCGGTCTTCTCGATCGTCGAAATAGGGAGGCGCGGCTTGTATCCTCTTAGGGTACGAGCGGCAAGCAGCTTGGCTCATTCCCTTTCGGGCACCAGCAGTGCCACGGCGGCCTGCGCCGCGATCCCCTCCCGCCGGCCGGTGAAGCCCAGCTTTTCGGTGGTCGTGGCCTTTACCGAGACGCGGGACAGCGGAACGCCGAGCAAGTCCGCCAGCCGCGCCCGCATGGCCGGCGCATGGGGCGTAATCTTCGGCTGCTCGCAGATCAGTGTCACATCGGCATTGGTGAGGATGCCGCCGCGCGCCGCGATCCGCTCGGCCGCGTGGCGCAGGAAACGGGCGCTGTCGGCGTCCTTCCACTCATTCTCGCTGGGCGGGAAATGGCGACCAATATCGCCTTCCGCCAGCGCGCCATAGATCGCGTCGCACAGCGCGTGGATGCCGACATCGGCATCCGAATGGCCGGCAAGGCCGCGTTCATGCGGCACGGTGATGCCGCACAGGATCAGCGGGCGGCCAACCTCCAAGGCATGGACATCGAAGCCGGTGCCCATGCGCGGCAGAAGGGCGGGCAAAGTCTCAGGAAGCGTCATCGGTCACCATAAAGACGTAGGAAAGGGTTCGCTGCACCAGAGTCGGTCCTGCCCGATTGCGCGTCAACCCGCTGGTGCTGTATCTGCACAAATCATGGGCAATCGCGTGACTCGGAATGAACCGTCGTTGACTCACCTACAACCGATCGCGCTCGGCGGTCAGGGCAACCCGATTATCGAGACGCCGGTGATCCTTGCCCCGATGTCGGGCGTGACCGATCTGCCCTTCCGCACTCTGGCACGGGATCTCGGGGCGGGCCTGGTCGTTTCGGAAATGATCGCATCCTGGGCGATGGTGCGGGAAAATCAGGCAACTCTGCGCATGGCGAAGGTCGCCTCCGGCGGTGGCCCCAATTCCCTCCAATTGGCCGGCTGCGATCCGGCGGCCATGGCTGAGGCGGCCCGCATCGGCATGGGCCTGGGCGCCGATATCATCGACATCAATTTCGGCTGCCCAGTGAAAAAGGTGGCCGTGGGCCAGATGGCGGGCTCGGCCCTGATGCGGGATGAATTGGGTGCCGCCCGCATTCTGGAAGCCGTGGTCCGCGCCGTGCCGGTGCCGGTGACACTCAAGATGCGCATGGGCTGGGATCACAACCATCTCAATGCCCCGACCCTTGCGCGCATCGCCGAGGATTGCGGCATCCGCATGCTCACCGTCCATGGTCGCACCCGTCAGCAATTCTATACAGGCCAGGCTGACTGGGCCTTCATTCGCCAGGTGAAGGAGGCGGTGAAGCTTCCCGTCATCGCCAATGGCGACATCATCGTCGAGGAAGATGCGGTGGAGGCTTTGGCGCAATCCGGCGCGGACGGCGTGATGATCGGGCGCGGCTGCTATGGCCGGCCTTGGTTCCTGGCCCATGTCGCGGAGTATCTCCGCACCGGCATCAAGCGGCCGGAGCCCGAGCTCGCGGCCCGCAAGGCGATCATGCTCGACCACTACGACTCCATGCTGAGCCATTTCGGCGAGCAGCCGGGCCTGCGCCTCGCCCGCAAGCACCTCGCCTGGTATTCGCGCGGGCTTCCGGGCTCCGCCGATTTCCGCGCCACGGTCACCCGCGCCGCCGAGCGGCCGGCAGTGCTGGCGCTGATCGATGCCTTCTTTGACCCCCTGATCGCGCGCGGCGTCGAAGCGCCGGCGCCGGACAAGACCGTCATGCTGGCGGAAGCCGCGTGAGCGGCGTTACCAAGGCGGTGCGTCGCACCGTCCTCTCCGTCGTTCGCCGCACGCCGGTGCCGCCGACGCCGGTTCCAGACCAGGCCGCGATCCTCGCCTCGCTCCCGGTCGCGGTGGTGGTGCTGTCGGATGAAAATCGCTTCACCTATGCCAATCCGGCGGCCGAGCAATTCCTCGGCCTGTCCGTCGCTCAGCTCGCGCAGCTTTCCCTCGCCGACGTCCTGCCCGAGGACAGCCCGCTGTTCTTGATGATCGGCCAGCTCCGGGTCGGCGTGAATTCCATCGCCGACCACGACCTCGCGTTCGAGGGGCCGCGGATGTCGAAAACCGGCATCAGCGTTCAGGGCACCACCATGCCGGAACTGCCCGGCAGCGTTCTTCTGGTCTTGCAGGACAGCTCCACCGTCCGCGCCCTCGACCGTCAGATCGCGGCGCGCAACGCCGCCCGCAGCATCACCGGCATGGCGGCCATCTTGGCCCATGAGGTCAAGAATCCGCTGTCCGGCATTCGCGGCGCCGCCCAATTGCTGGAAGCGAGCGTCGCGGAAACGGATCGGGAACTCACCGTGCTGATCCGGGACGAGGCCGATCGGATTCGCGCCCTGGTCGATCGGATGGAGGTGTTCGGCGAAAAGCCGGTGACGATGGATGCGGTCAATATCCATCGCGTGCTGGAGCATGTGCGGCGCCTCGCCCGCAACGGCTTCGCCGAGGGGCTGCGTTTCAGCGAAAGCTACGACCCGTCGCTGCCGCCGGTCTGGGGCAATCGGGACCAGCTTGTGCAGGTTCTGCTCAACCTCGTGAAGAACGCCTCGGATTCGCTTCTGAGCGGCGGCACGCAGGAGGCCGAGATCACGCTGATGACGCGCTATCAGCACGGCCTGCGCCTTGCCACACCGACCTCCGATTCCGATACCCGCGTCGATCTGCCCCTGCTGGTGGTGGTCCGCGATAACGGCCCAGGCATTTCCGAGGATATCCGGCCGCATTTGTTCGAGCCTTTCGTCAGCTCGCGGCCATCGGGACAAGGATTGGGGCTCGCCCTCGTCGCCAAGATCATCGCCGACCATGGCGGTTTGATCGAGGTTGAGAGTCGCCCCGGGCGCACTGAATTCCGGCTGCATTTGCCCATGCTCGCCGAGGAGGATGAATCATGATGCCGACCGTTCTGATTGCTGACGACGACCGGTCCATCCGTACGGTGCTGACGCAGGCGCTCGGCCGTTCCGGCTACCAGGTGCGTACCACCGGCAATGCCGCTACGCTGTGGCGCTGGGTCGAAGACGGCGAAGGCGACCTCGTCATCACCGACGTCGTGATGCCGGATGAGAACGGCCTCGACCTCATTCCCCGCATCCGCCGCCTGCGGCCCGACCTGCGTGTCGTCGTGATGAGTGCGCAATCGACCCTGATCACCGCCGTCAAGGCGACGCAGCGCGGCGCCTTTGAGTATCTGCCGAAACCCTTCGATCTGCGTGAATTGCTCGCCGTGGTCGATCGCGCCCTCGCTGTGCCGACGCCGACCGGAGACCAGCCGCCGCCGGAGCCGCGTGACGCGGACGAACGTCTGCCGCTGATCGGCCGTAGTCCGGCGATGCAGGAAATTTACCGCACCGTCGCCCGCCTCACGACCACCGATCTCACCGTCATGATCAATGGCGAGTCTGGCACGGGCAAGGAATTGGTGGCGCGCGCGCTGCATGATTACGGCCGCCGCCGCGCGGGTCCCTTCGTCGCCATCAATATGGCGGCGATTCCGCGCGAATTGATCGAGAGTGAGTTGTTCGGTCATGAGCGTGGCGCCTTCACCGGCGCCACCAGCCGCAATCAGGGTCGTTTCGAACAGGCCAGCGGCGGCACGCTGTTCCTCGATGAAATCGGGGATATGCCGCAGGAGGCACAGACCCGGCTGCTGCGCGTGTTGCAGGAGGGCGAGTTCACCGCCGTCGGGGGTCGCCAGCCCTTGCGCGCCAATGTGCGCATCATCGCCGCGACTCACAGGGACCTGCGCGCCGCCATTCGTCAGGGCCTGTTCCGTGAGGATTTGTTCTACCGCCTCAATGTCGTGCCGATCCGCCTGCCGCCCTTGCGCGAGCGGGTGGAGGACATCCCCTTGCTCGCCCGCCACTTCCTCGACAAGGCGCGCAATGACGGTCTGCCCTTCAAGTCGCTGGAGCCTTCGGCGCTCGACCGTCTGCGCGCCCATCGCTGGCCGGGCAATGTCCGCGAGCTGGAAAATCTGATGCGCCGGCTCGCCGCCCTTCATGCGCAGGAGACGATCACGGCGGAAGTCGTCGATCGGGATCTCGCGGAAGCCGCACCGGCGACGGAGGAAGACGGCTCTGCTGCGTCCGAGCCGCTGACGCGTGCCATGGAGCGGCATATTCGCCAGTTCCTGACCGCGCATGAGGAAGGGCTGATGGGCAACGACATCTATGATCGCGTCATCGCGGAAGTGGAACGGCCTTTGATCCAGCTTACGCTTCTCGCGACACGCGGCAACCAGATCAAGGCCGCCGCCATGCTGGGCCTCAATCGCAATACGCTTCGCAAGAAGATCCGCGATCTCGATGTGCCGGTCGTCCGCGGCGTTGCCTAAAGCGGAATGACATTGGTCGGAATCCGCCGCGCGACGTTGAGCTGTAGGGCGGAAAAGCGGAGCGCATTTCGCCATGCAACGGTCGTCCCATGCTGATCAGCAACACGCCTGCCTCCATGCAACTGGTCGGGGATCAGGCATCATCCCCCCGAAACCGCTCGCCGTTCCGCACGCTGCTCAACATCGCGCTCGGTAAAACCGTCACGCTCCTATTGGCGACCCTCGCGGCTGTGCTGGCGGTGGCGAGCTTCGTGATCCTGTCTGGCGGCACCTCCCTCGGTCTCAGCCATCGCGCCGTCCTCGCTCTGGTGCCCGCCAATATCGTGGTGTTGATGCTGCTGATGGCAGCCGTCTCGGTGCGTGTCGTGCGCGTGCTGGTGGAACGCAGGCGCGGCACCGCCGGCTCCAAGTTGCAGGCGCAACTCGTCCTGCTGTTCAGCGTCGTGGCTGTCACCCCCGCCATCGTCGTCGCGATCTTCGCCACGGTCTTCTTCCAGCTCGGCATCCAGGCTTGGTTTAACGAGCGGGTGCGCACGGCCCTCGATGAAAGCATGCAGGTCGCCCAGGGTTATCTGACGGAGCATAAGGACGAGATTCGGACGGATGCCTTCGCGATGGCCAATGACATGGCGCGCGCGGGCCCCTTCCTGACCAGCGATTTTTCCAATTTCGGGCGCTTCCTGACAACGCAGATCACCCTGCGCGGCCTGACCGAGGCGGTGGTCTTCCTGCCGTCGACTGGCCAGATCATCGCCTCCGCCGGTTTCATGCCGGGGGTTGGAGGCGCGCTGCCGCCACCCTGGGCCGAGGCCGTGGCGCGCGGCGGTGATGTCGTGGTCATGGGATCGCAGAACGGCACGGTCGTCAGTGGTCTCGTGCAGCTCGATTCGACGCCGCCGACGATGCTGCTGATCCAAAAGCCCGTCGATCCCGCGATTCTCGCGCATATGGCGCATACTGAAGCGGCGGTGACCGAGTATCATCGTCTCGAATCGCATCGGCACAGCCTGCAATTCACCTTCGTGGTGATCTTCGCCATCGTCGCCCTGCTGGTGCTATCGGCGGCCATTCTCTTCGGCCTGGTCTTCGCCAATCAGATCGCGCGGCCGGTCGGCCGGCTGATCCGTGCTGCCGAACGCATCCGCTCTGGCGATCTGGCGGTGCGATTGCCTGAAAGCCGGCGTGACGATGAGATCGCGGGCCTCACCCGCGCCTTCAACCGGATGACCGGGCAACTTGACGCTCAGCGGTCGGAGCTGATGAAGGCCTATAGCCAGATCGATGAGCGACGGCGCTTTACCGAGGCGGTGCTGGGTGGCGTGTCGGCCGGCGTCATCGGTCTCGACGGCAATTGCCGCATCGAACTGCCCAACCGCGCAGCCTCGCGCCTGTTGGGGGAGGATCTGATCGCCGCGATCGGCCGCCCGCTGGATGACGTGATGCCGGAATTCGCTGCCCTGATCGAAACCGTTCGCACCATGCCCGATCGCCCGCGCCGGGCGGAAATTGCCATCGGGCCGCCGACGCAGCGCCGCTTGCTCAATGTGCGGCTGGGCGCGGAGATGACGGACCAGCGCGTCGATGGCTTCGTGATCACCTTCGACGACATCACCGAACTCGCGGCCGCCCAGCGTAAGGCCGCATGGTCCGATGTGGCCCGGCGCATCGCCCATGAGATCAAGAATCCGCTGACGCCGATTCAATTGTCGGCCGAGCGGCTGAAGCGTCGCTTCTTGGGGGAGATCACCTCCGACCCTGAGACCTTCCGGCAATGCGCCGATACCATCGTCCGGCAGGTGGAGGATATCGGCCGCATGGTCGATGAGTTCTCGGCCTTCGCGCGCATGCCGCAGCCGGTCATCAAGGAAGAGGATATCGGCCAGGTCGCGCGGGATGCGTTGATGCTGCAACAGCACGCGCGCCCCGAAATTCGGTTCACGGCCGATATTCCGGCGGGTGGGTTAATGGTGGCCTGCGATCGGCGGTTGATTGGCCAGGCTTTGACGAATCTTCTTCAAAATGCCGCCGATGCGATATCGACACGTCCGGGTGCCGGTGAAATTCTTCTGACGGTCATGCAGGCGGATGGCATGGCCCGCGTCAGTGTCGCGGATGATGGGGTCGGACTGCCGCAGGCGGAACGTACGCAACTCACCGAACCCTATGTGACGACCAAGGAAAAGGGCACTGGCCTGGGCCTCGCCATCGTCAAGAAAGTCATGGAAGATCATGAGGGTCTGTTGCTTCTTGAGGATCGTCAGCCCGGCCCCGGCGCGGTCGCCACCTTGGTCTTGCCACTCCATAGTCGAAGCGAGGTGCCGGTTTTGAGGATCGCGAGGGATGATGGCTGCTGACATCCTGATCGTCGATGATGAACCCGATATCCGGATGCTCATCGATGGTGTGCTCCGCGATGAGGGCTACGAGACGCGCCAGGCCGCCAATGCGGATGACGCGATCGCGGCGTTCCATGCCCGGCGGCCCGGCCTCGTCATCCTCGATATCTGGCTGCGCAATTCCCGACTCGACGGCCTCGGCATTCTGGATGTGCTGTGCCGGGAGGAGCCGCGGGTGCCGGTCATGATGATTTCCGGCCATGGCACGATTGAAACGGCGGTCACCGCCATCCAGAAAGGCGCCTACGACTTCATCGAAAAGCCCTTCAAGGCGGATCGTCTGCTGCTCATGGTGCGCCGCGCCTTGGAAGCGGCGCGGCTCGCGGCGGAGAATGCGGAGCTGCGTCTACGCATCGGCGCGGAAACCACGCTGATCGGCGACAGCGCCGTCATGCAGGCCTTGCGCGGCGCGATCGAGCGCGTCGCCCCCACCGGCTCTCGCGTTCTCGTCCATGGCCCGGCCGGCGTCGGCAAGGAAGTGGCGGCGCGCATGATCCATGCCTTGTCGCGCCGCTCGGACCAGCCCTTCGCCGCCCTGAACTGCGCGACGCTCAACCCGGCCCGCTTCGAGGAGGAGCTTTTCGGCGTCGAGGCCGGCACCGGGCCGGGGCGGGAACCCCGACGCGCCGGCGTGTTGGAGCGTGCCCATGGCGGCACGCTGCTGCTGGATGAAGTGTCGGACATGCCGCTGGAAACCCAGGGCAAGATCGTGCGCGCCTTGCAGGACCAGGCCTTCCAGCGGGTCGGCGGGTCGTCGCGCGTCAGTGTGGATGTGCGCGTCATTTCGACCACCAACAAGGATTTGCAGGTCGAGATTGCGGCCGGCCGGTTCCGCGAAGATCTATATTACCGTCTCGCCGTGGTGCCGTTGTTGGTGCCGGCCTTGCGGCAGAGGCGCGATGACGTGCCGCCGCTGGCGCAATATTTCCTCAAGCGTGCGGCCGAGAATGCAGGCATGGCGCCGCGCGAATTGGCGGCCGATGCCATCACCGCTCTGCAGGCCTATGATTGGCCGGGCAATGTGCGGCAGTTGCGCAATCTGATGGACTGGCTGGTGATCATGGCGCCCGGCAGCCCGGCGGATCCGATTCATGCCGATGTCCTGCCGCCGGAAATCGGCGCCCATGCGCCACGCTTGCTTTCGCTTGATTCCGGCACGGACATGATGGGTCTGACGCTGCGGGAGGCGCGCGATCTGTTCGAAATCCAGTATCTTCAGGCGCAGTTGATGCGGCTCGGTGGCAATATCAGCCGCACCGCCGCTTTCGTGGGCATGGAGCGCAGCGCCTTACACCGCAAGCTGAAGCAATTGGGCGTGACGGCGGACGAACGGGGTTAGGGACGAGTTTGGTGGAATGAGCTGCGCTTTTCCACCCTACATGGTCGCTCTGTAGGGTGGAAAAGCGCAGCGCATTCCACCATCAAGCCGCCTTCACGCCCAAACGCCCCGCGAGGTCTTGGACATACTGCCAGGCGACGCGGCCCGACCGGCCGCCGCGCGTCACCGACCATTCCACGGCACCGGCACGCAGCGCCTCCCGCTCGATCGGCAGGCCCATGGCCGCCGCATAGCCCTCGATCATCGCGAAGAAGGTCGCCTGGTCGCAATTGTGGAAGCCGATCCACAGGCCGAACCGGTCGGAGAGCGACACCTTCTCCTCCACCGCCTCGCCCGGATTGATCGCGGTCGCCCGCTCGTTGTCGATCATTTCGCGCGGCATCAGGTGGCGGCGGTTGCTGGTGGCGTAGAACAGCACGTTGCCCGGCCGTCCCTCGATCCCGCCGTCGAGCACCGATTTCAGCGCCTTGTAGTCGGCATCCTCGCGCTCGAAGGACAGATCGTCGCACAGGACCACGAAGCGCTCTGGCCGGTCGCGCAGGATGTTCAGCAAGTCCGGCAATGTCCGCAGATCGTCACGATGGATTTCGATGAGCTTGAGGCCTTGGCCCCAAGCCTCGGCTGAGACGGCGGCATGGGTGGCCTTAACGAGGGAGGATTTGCCCATCCCGCGTGCGCCCCACAGCATGGCGTTGTTGGCCGGGAAGCCGCGCGCGAAGCGGCTCGTATTCTCCAGCATCACCGCCTTCTGGTGATCGACGCCACGAATGAGATCGAGCGCGACGCGGGCGATCCGTTTGACCGGAATGAGCCGAGCGGGCCCTTCCTGATCACGGGGCTGCCAGACGAAGCCTTCGGCGAGCGTCAGGTCGGTCGCGATCGCGGTCGGCGGCGCCAAACGCTCCAGCGCCAGGGCGATGCGGGTCAGCAGGTCGGGGATCGTCGCGTCCATTACAGAGTCCATTCGTCATGCGCGGTCAAAGCCCCGACGGCGGGGGCTTGACGCCGGGGGGGTGGAAACTATGGTCCGGCCCCATTCACCGCAACCCGGACGCCCTTCATGCACCTCATCTCATCGGCCTATGCACAGTCTCTCGGCGGTGGCTCGACGATGGCCAGCCTGACGCAATTTGCGCCGCTGGTCCTAATTTTCGGCGTGTTCTACTTCATTCTGATCCGGCCGCAGCAGCAGAAGCAGAAGGCCTTGAAGGCGAGCGTGGCGGCCATGAAGCGCGGTGACCGCGTTATCACCGCCGGCGGCATCCTCGGCACCGTGCAGAAGCTGCGTGAAGGCACCAACGAGGTCGAGGTCGAAATTGCCCCGAACGTCCGCGTCATCGTGTTGAAGGAGACGATCTCCTCGATCGTCAAGCCGGTCGCCGCCAATGACAGCAAGCCGGTGGCCGTTGTGCCGCCGTCGAAAGTGTCCTGAGGCGGCTTCCGCTCAGCGCACCGTTCACCCCAACACCGTCATCCCCGGGCTTGACCCGGGGACCTACCCACTGCGGCGCCCAAACACCGTCTGGGCGCCGTAACGGGTAGGCCCGCGGATCAAGTCCGCGGGCGACGATCCTTAAGCAATCAACACGTAAGAAATCGGCGATTAGCTAGCGGCGAGTTCGCTAGCGGCGAATTCGTAGTTCGCGAGCTTGTCGAGGAAGTTCTGCGTGTAATCCGGACGGCGATTGCGGAAGTCCAGGTAGTAGCTGTGCTCCCAGACATCGAGGCCGAGCAGAACCTTGCCTTCGCCCGTGGCGAGCGGGTTGGACCCGTTCGGCGTCTTGGCGATCTTCAGCTTGCCGTCGGCGGCGAGCACTAGCCAAGCCCAGCCGGAGCCGAACTGGCCGATCGCACCGGCCTTGAAGGCGGCCTTGAACTCATCGACCGAGCCGAAATCGGCGATGATCTTGGTCTCCAACGCGCCGGGCATCTTGCCGCCCGTGGGGGACAGGTTCTTCCAGAACAGGATGTGGTTCCAATGCTGGCCGGAATTGTTGAAGACCGGCGCCATGTCGCTCTGCCCATAGGAAAGCTTCACGATCTCTTCCAGGGATTTGCCCTGTAGAGCCGGGTTCTTCTCCACGAAGCCGTTCAGCGCCGTCACATAGGCCTGATGGTGCTTGCCGTGGTGCAGTTCCAACGTCTCCTGGCACATGCCCGCCTCAGCCAGGGCCGAGGTGTCGAAAGGCAGCGGGGGAAGCTCGAAAGCCATGGTGTTCTCTCCGATGGTTTTTGTGAGTGGGAACCTGGCCGAGGTGAGAGCAGGCCGGCCGCCCAAGACCACCTAACCTTATGCCGGGGCGGGGGTGCGTCAACCCACCTGCTCCGCTTGCCACCACAGCGATGGCGGTTCATCACGCGCGCCATGCTTTCCCCTCTTGGCGAGACCCTGCGGCGGCATGACCCCGACCGTTTCCTCACCGTGCTCTTCGCGCCAGAGGCGCGGCGGGAGACGCTGGTGACCCTCTATGCCTTCAACCATGAGCTTGCCCGCGCCCGCGAAGTGGCAAGCCAGTCGCTGCTCGCCCTGATGCGCCTGCAATGGTGGCGGGAGGTGGTGGAGGGTGAGGCCAAAGGTCACGAGGTCGCGACACCGCTGCTAGCCATGCTGGCGGACGGCCGGCTTGACGCCGGCGATCTCCTCGCCCTGATCGAAGCGCGGGAAGCCGAGGTGGATGGCGATTTCCCGACCTTGGAGGCGTGGTGCGATTGGCTGCTGGCCGGTGCGGGCGGTCTCGCCGTTGCGGCGGGGCGGGCGCTGGGCGTAACCGATGATGGCGTGTTGCGCGGCCTGCGGCTGCGCGGCGCTGCCTATGGCGTCGCGGGCTTGCTGCGAGCACGGCTGGTGCTTGGGCGGCAGGGCAGGGCGCCCTGGCCCACGGACCATCTTGCGGCCCTTGATATGACGGCGGAGGCTGCCGCCGCTGACCCCACCGATGCGCGACTGCGCGACCTGTTTGCGCATCTGGCGGAAGAGGGGCGCGGCTTCTTGGCGGAGGCGAGGGTGTTGCCGGCGCCGCCACGCGCCGCTATCGCCGCGGCCCTGCCGGCGGTCTTGGCCCGGCGCGATCTGCGGCATATGCCATCCGTTGATCCGCGCCCCAGGGGTTTGGGCGATCGGCTGGCGGTGACCTTCGCGGGGCTTATGGGCCGCGTGTGACATTTGGCGGATAACGCTTCGCTCATCCGCCCTACGAGTCTCGACGCGGTGTAGGGCGGATGAGCGAAGCGTTATCCGCCGGCTACGCCCGCTTGCGTTTCGGCTTGGCCTTCTCGACCGCCATTGGCAATAACGGCTTCAAAAAGCGCGCCGTGTGGCTTTCTTCGCTCATCGCGACCTCTTCCGGCGTGCCCTGGGCGACGATCCGGCCGCCGCCATCGCCGCCCTCCGGCCCGAGGTCCAGAATCCAGTCGGCGGTCTTGATGACTTCCAGATTATGCTCGATCACCAGGATCGTATTGCCCTGGTCCACCAAGGTGTGCAGCACTTCCAACAGCTTGCGCACATCCTCGAAATGCAGGCCCGTGGTCGGCTCGTCGAGGATATAGATCGTCCGGCCGGTGGCACGCCGCGCCAGCTCCTTGGCCAGCTTAATACGCTGCGCTTCCCCGCCCGACAGCGTCGTCGCCTGCTGGCCGAGCTTGACGTAGCCCAGGCCGACCCTCTCCAGGATCGACAACCGGTCATGGATGCGCGGTACCGCCGAGAAGAAGGGCAGCGCCTCGTCCACGCTCATGTCCAACACATCGGCAATCGACTTGTCGCGGAACTTCACCTCCAGCGTTTCGCGATTGTAGCGGCGTCCCTTGCAGACGTCGCAGGTCACGAAGACATCCGGCAGGAAGTGCATTTCGATCTTGATCAGCCCGTCGCCCGAGCAGGCCTCGCAGCGCCCGCCCTTCACGTTGAAGCTGAAGCGGCCGGATTTATAGCCGCGCGCCCGGCTCTCCGGCATTTCGGCGAACCAGTCCCTGATCGGGGCGAACAGGTCGGTATAGGTCGCGGGGTTGGACCGTGGCGTGCGCCCAATCGGCGACTGATCGATGTCGATGATCTTGTCGAGCTGTTCCAGCCCTTCGAGCTTCGTATAAGGCGCGGGCACCTCACCTGAGCCCATCAGCCGGCGCGACACCGCTTTAAACAGCGTATCGACCACGAGGGTGGACTTGCCGCCGCCCGACACGCCGGTGATGCAAGTGAAGGCGCCGAGCGGGAAGCTCGCCGTCACGTTCTTGAGGTTGTTGCCGGTGGCGCCGACCACGGTCAGCAACCGCTTTGGATCGACCGGGCGTCGCTCCTTGGGCAGCGGAATACTGCTGCGGCCCGAGAGATAGGCGCCGGTGATCGAGTTGGGATCGGCCTCGACCTCGGCCGGCGTGCCCTGGGCAATGACCTGCCCGCCATTGACGCCGGCGGCCGGCCCCATGTCGATGACATAATCGGCGGCGCGGATCGCGTCCTCGTCATGCTCCACGACCAGCACCGTATTACCCAGCGCCTTGAGGCGCCGCAGCGTGCCGAGCAGCCGTTCATTGTCGCGCTGGTGCAGACCGATGGAAGGCTCGTCGAGCACATACAGCACGCCGGTCAGGCCGGAGCCGATTTGGCTCGCGAGGCGGATGCGCTGGCTCTCACCGCCTGACAGCGTGGTCGAGCCACGGGCGAGGGTGAGGTAGTCGAGCCCGACATCCATCAGGAAGCGCAGCCGATCGACGATTTCGCGCAGAATTCGCCGTGCGATCTCCTGCCGCTGCGGCGTGAGCTGCTCCAGCACCCCTTCGAACCAGGGCAAGGCCGCGCGAATGGCGAGTTCCGAGGCTTCGGCGATGGTCGAGCCCGCGATCTTCACGGCCAGCGCCTCGGGCTTGAGGCGGGCGCCACGGCAGACGGCGCAGGGTTTCTCGGCCTGATAGCGGCTGAGCTCCTCGCGCACCCACGCGCTGTCGGTCTCTTTCCAACGCCGGGCGAGGTTCTTGAGCACGCCCTCGAACGGCTTATCCACGGCATAGGCGCGGACGCCGTCCTTGTAGGTGATCTCGACCTTCACATCGCCGGTGCCGTTGAGGATGGCGCTCTGCACGCGTTCCGGCAAATCGGCCCAGGGCGTCGTCATCTTCACTTTGAAGTGCCGGGCGAGGCCTTGCAGCGTCTGGTCGTAATAGGGCGTCTGGCTATGGCTCCAGGGCGCGACAGCCCCGGCATTCAGCGGGCGCCGATCGTCTGGCACCACCAGGGCGCCATCGAAGAAGCTTTCCTGGCCCAAGCCGTCACAGGCCGGACAGGCGCCATGGGGCGAGTTGAAGCTGAACAGGCGCGGTTCGATCTCCTCGATCGAAAAGCCGCTCACCGGACAGGCGAAGCGGGAGGAGAAGGTGATGCGCGCGCTACCATCGGCCGGCGCATCCGGCGGCTCGGCATAGACGACGCCATCGGCCAAGCCGAGGGCGGTCTCGAAGCTGTCGGCGAGGCGCGGTTCGATCCCCGGTTTGACGATGACGCGATCAACCACCGCTTCGATCTCATGCTTGGTCTTGCGGTTCAGCGCCGGCACATCGCCGATATCATACAGCGTGCCGTCCACCTTCACGCGGGTGAAACCCTTGCGCTGAAGCTCGGCCAGTTCCTTGCGGTATTCGCCTTTGCGGTCCCGCACCACGGGGGCGAGCAGCAGCAGGCGCGTGCCTTCGGGTAGGGCCGCGACGCGATCAACCATCTGGCTGATGGTCTGCGCTTCGATCGGCAGGCCGGTGGCGGGCGAGTAGGGAATGCCGACCCGTGCCCAGAGCAGGCGCATATAGTCGTGGATTTCGGTGACGGTGCCGACTGTGCTGCGCGGATTGCGGCTGGTGGTCTTCTGTTCGATCGAAATAGCCGGGGACAGGCCTTCGATGCTGTCCACATCCGGCTTGCCCATCAGCTCCAGGAACTGCCGAGCGTAGGAGGACAGGCTCTCCACATAGCGGCGCTGGCCCTCGGCATAGATGGTGTCGAAGGCGAGGGAGGATTTGCCCGAGCCCGACAGGCCTGTGATGACCACCAGGCTGTCGCGGGGAATCGAGACGTCGATATTCTTGAGATTATGCTCCCGCGCGCCGCGCACCACGATGGCGGGGCCAGCCGGGAAGGGGGTCACCGATATCTTTTTCACCAGGCTATGTTCACTCTTGAAGCTCTACGATTCGGGATCGATGTTCGTGTCTTGTTCTGGTATAGGCTTTGCGGCATGTCGTCGAGCCTGCGGGAAAATATCGAGCGCTTTCTGCAACGAAATGGGCGTGGCGCGCTGGTGATGATGACAGTTTTACGCTATTCTCGTGGCGTGGGATTCCCGGAATCCCCGATGGATCGAAGTGGAGACTGACTATGGCGGGCAGCGTTAACAAGGTGACCTTGATCGGAAATCTGGGCAAGGACCCCGAGATCCGCAACACCCAGTCCGGCATGAAGATCGTGAACCTGCGCATCGCGACCTCCGAAAGCTGGAGCGACAAGACCAGCGGTGAGCGGCAGGAGCGGACGGAGTGGCACAGTGTCGTGATCATGAACGATCGCCTCGCGGACGTCGCCGAGCGGTTTCTGCGCAAAGGCAGCAAGGTCTATCTCGAAGGCAAGCTCCAGACCCGGAAATGGACCGATCAGGCCGGTGCTGATCGCTACACAACTGAAGTCTTGCTGGGGCGAATCGGGGCGGAACTCGTTCTGCTCGACCGTGCCGGTGATGCGGGCGGCGCTACCGAAGGGGCCGAGCGCTCCTATGGCGGCGCGGCTCGGCCGGCAGCCGCGAAGCCGGCAGCCCGCGCACCTGCATCGGCGGGCTGGGATAGCGGCAATGCCCGCGCCAGCGACCTGGACGACGAGATCCCCTTCTAGGTCAGAGCGTGATGCGTTGCCTGATTGCCACAGACCGTTCGATCGCATCGAACAGTCTGTGGCGCCTTACGCCTTCGTCAAAGTAAGGAAGCGAATCAACCGCATCGGGCCTTCTGCGAAGCGCGCATACCCGCCCGATGCTCGGATCGCCGGAACCCCCCGGTGTGAGCCGGGACATTTCGAACTCCGCGAAACCGACATCATCAACGTCTGGTATAAGCGTACCGGTGTCCCAGCCATTTGGTTCCAGACCCATCGGGCGAGATGAAATACTGGTCCTTGGCGTCGTGGTTGGGCCCGTTTCGCGTGGTGATCTGCTGCATCCGAAGCATCTTACCGGTGTCCCCAAGGCCGTCGCCTGTGATGGCGAAAGGCTGGAACTCCACCACGATCCGGTCACCGGGATCACGGTCGAGGCTCCAGGCCGACATGATGCCGAACGGATCACGCATATCCATCGACACGTAGTCCCATCGGCCTTCGACGCGGTTGAAGGTGAGGTAGTCGATGCGCTTGATCGAGGCGCCCGAGGTGTCGGCGGGATCGCGCAAATATTCCTGCATCATCGACCCGATCATCCGGCGCTCGGCGATGAGGTTGGTGGTCGTGACCGGGCCAGACTTGGGCGTGTCCCACGCCGTCTCGGTCACGTCCCAGACGCCGGCGCGGAGAGCCAGAGCCGTCCCCTCGGGTCCAAGTTCGGTCAGTGTGTCAGAGAAGGTGGGTGCCTTGGTACCCGCGACTGCGGCCACGGGGAAGAAAGCCGCAGTGGCGGCGATGGTGAGAAGATGACGGCGATGGAGCATGGCGACCTCGAATGTGTAGGGACCGGTTGGTCTTGCCAACCTCATCGCCTGTCGCTCTTTCCGGATAAATGGTTGTAAGGTTCGGTCATTCGACACCCGGAGTTGGGAATGGACCGTCTCGAAAGTATGGCGGTTTTCATCCGGGTTGCTGACCTCGGATCCTTTGCCGCGGCTGCGGGCGATCTCGATATGTCGCCCCAAATGGTCGCGAAGCACGTGATGTCCCTCGAAGCCCGCCTTGGCGTGCGCCTGCTGAACCGAACCACGCGGCGGCAGAGCCTGACCGAGGTCGGTAACACCTATCTGCAGCGCTGCAGAGTCGTGCTCGCCGAAGACGCCGCGGCCGATGCCGTCGCTCAGGAATTGGCCGCCGAACCCCGAGGTAGACTTCGGATCAGCGCCCCGTCGACATTCGGTGCGCAACGTCTTGCGCCATTCATCGCCCGCTTCTTACGCCAGTTTCCAAAGCTTGAAATAGACTTGGTGCTGTCCGATGGATTTGTGGACTTGGTTGAGGATGGGTTCGAGGTCGCGTTTCGAACAGGGATGTTGACGGACTCACGATTGATGGCGCGCGCGCTGTCGCCGTTCCTTCTCGTCGCCTGCGCCTCTCCTGCTTATCTGGGCGAACGCGGCGCGCCGATTGAGCCGGCCGACCTGAAACGCCACGAATGCGTGGGATTTGCCCATTGGCCGCCGAAGATGGTGGACGAATGGCGCTTCGTTCGGGAAGACACTGTGTATGAGGTCAGCATCCGCAGCCGATTGAGAGTGAACAATGCGAGGGCGCTATTGGCCGCTGCACGGGAAGGGTTCGGCATTGTCCTTATCGCGCAAGATCTTGTGCGTGATGAGCTTGCTTCCGGACAACTGGTCCGTGTCATGCCAGACTTCGAGGTCCCTTCGCGAGACCTGCACATGCTCTACCTCGCCGACCGGCAGCAAACGCCGAAACTCCGCGCATTCATTGACAATGCAATACACGAGTTCAAGCTTTAGCGAAGGGCCATCAGACTGATCCCTCCTGCGACCGGTCCAGCGCGCTCGTGTCGAGAGTTTGCACGACTTAAGTTTGTGGTATCGCTCGTAAGGCTGGCGTTGATCGACCTGGAGTATGCGCTATGAATCTGGCTTACCTGTCGACAGTGTCTGCACTGGCCGGAACTGTGATCGGCGGTGTCACGACGTTTGCGACCTCGTGGCTCACTCACACGGCCCAGGTGAAATCGGCGCGGCTCGCCGCAGAAAGAGCAAGGCGGGAAGAACTGTATGGAAGATACGCCGAGGAGCTGGCTCTTCTATATAGCTTCGCATTGGGTGAAGAAGGTCTCTCCTATAGCAAGCTTGTCACAATCACCGGCTTGCGCGGTCGCATTATCCTTCTCGCAACACCCGCTGTGATCGAAAGCGCGGAACGCGCGGTGAACTTGATCATCGACCTCTATCAGGGTCCTCGTCTCACGAGAGAGGAAGTAAGACAACGTATTGAGAATAAAAGTCTCAACGCGATTGGCGAATTTGCACGGTGTTGCCGGGAAGAACTCATCGCCCTTCGGCTTGTCTAAGATATCGTTGCCACCCTGGCTATAGGCCCAATAGGCGGCGTTCAGGGGCCCCCCACGCCTTCGCGTGCGATGACGAGAGACTTGGTCATTGAACCGACTTAAACCGATCCCGCTCTAATCATGCGCGTCCATCGCCAGGATCTGCGTCACAGCCTCAGCCCATCCATCCGAATCATTGTCGGCCACCACCAAATGCGCGCCGGTCTTCACAATCGTGGGCGCGTTTCCCATCGCGATGCCGAGCCCCGCCACCGCGAGCATCGGCAGGTCGTTCGGCATGTCGCCGATACACGCCATCTCCGCCGGCGTGACGCCGAGGAGCTGCGCGATTGCCAGTGCGGCACGGCCCTTATTGGCATCCGGGTGGGTGATGTCGATGTAGTAATCCTGCGAGCGATGGACGGCCGAGGCTTTCCCGATTGCTGCGTGCAGGGACGTCTCCACTCGCGCGATGCGTTCGATGTCCGGGCTCGACCCCATGACCTTATGGGCCGCATGCAGATAGGGCGCGAAGTCATCGACCACGCGCCATCCCATGCTGATGGAAAGCTGCTCGCGCGCGATATAGGGCGCCTGCGCATTCCGGAGCAGCCATTCCCCGCCCGCGAAGACCCAGACGTCGATGCCAGCGGCGTCCAGAGCCGCGACGGCCGTCCGGCAGGCCTCGGGCGGTATCGTCAACTCGTCCAGGACATGGCCTTCGGCGTCACAGAGCAGCCCGCCGTTGAAGCCGGCGCGCGGCGTATCGATGCCGAGCGGTTCCAAAAGAACGTCGAGCCCCGCGAGCGGCCGGCTGCTGACGAGGGCAAGCGCCACGCCCGCAGCGCGCAAGCGCCCCGCTGCCGCGATCGTGCTCGGCGCCAGTGTCCGGTCATGGCGGACGAGGGTGCCGTCGACGTCGGAGACCAGAAGCCGGATCAATGTTTGACCGGCAAACTGTGCATCGACGCTTCGGTGCTCTTGAAGTCGATGATGCCGGCGTCCGACCCGAGGCCGCCGGCCACCAGCGCCCCGCAGGTGCCGGCGAAACGCGCCGCCTGCTCGATATCCCAGCCTTGATGCAGCGCGGCGATCAGGCCGCCGGTAAAGGCGTCACCACAGCCCGTTGTGTCGACCACCTTGATGTCATGGGCCGGCAGACGGAAGGTGGTGTCGGGGGTCGAGACGAAGCAGCCATCGCCGCCCATGGTCAGCACGCAGGTATGCACGCCAAGATCATGGAAGTATTGCGCCGCATCCTCCGGCTTTTCATGGCCGCAGAGGGCTGTCGCTTCTTCGATGCTCGGCGCGAAGTAGTCGACATATTGCATGGCGGGCGCGATCTTGGCCATCAGCGGTGCGGTCGCGAAGATAAGGTCGAAGGTCGTTATGCGGCCGGCGGCCTTGGCGGCGGCGAGCAGGGCGCGCGTCGGCTCGCCATCCATTTTACCCAGCAGCCCGTTGCCGCCCATATGCACGAAGCGGGCATCGAGGACCTTTGCATAATCGGACTCGACGAGCGTCAGCACATCCGAGGCACCGCGCACATGCAGGCAAGGCCGCTCGCCATTCGGCCGCACGGCCAGGATGGAGGCGGCGGTATGCACGCCCGCATGACGCTGCAGGCCGCTTGTATCGATGCCGAAGCTTTCGAGTGTGGACAGGATGAAGCGGCCCTTCTCATCCTCGCCCACGGCACCGACGGCCAGTGCCTTCATGCCCAGCTTGGCGCAGTCCACGATGGTGCCACCCGCAGTGCCCGCCACCGTCAAGCGGATTTCTTCAATGAAGTCCGCGTTGGCGCCATCCGGGATGCCGCGCACCGGACGTCCCAAAATGTCGATGCAGTAAAGACCGATGACGCTGACGTCGTGGGTCGGTTTGGTCTGTATCTCGGACATGGTTCCACTCATTGCTTGATCAGTTGAGCGATTGGGTCGGCGTCTCATCGAGACGCGCGCCGTTCCGGAAGAAAGCGATCTGCGCGGTGGGGCAGATGACGGCCGCGGCCTCCCCCAGCGTCTGGGCGATCTCGGGCGCCACGCGGGCTCGCATGCGTGTATCCCCCACCTGCACCAGCACGACATACTGGCCGCCGATGCTGATGGACCGGCGCAGAATGCGGCACGGCACGCTGCCGGGTGTGCCGGGTGGCAGCACGCGAACACGTTCCGGCCGAATGCCCGCGCTCAAGCCCTGGCTGCCGCCCACCGGCATGCGCAGCGGTGCCGCGATGCCATCGAAGCGAACGCCATCGCCGCGCGCCTCCCGGGCGGGCAGGAAGTTCATGCCGGGCGCACCCAGGAACCAGCCGCCGAACTCGCTTTCAGGCTTTTCGTAAAGCACGCGCGGCGGGGCGCATTGCGATATCACCCCATTACGCATGAGCGCGATCTGATCTGCGAGCGTCATCGCCTCGGTCTGGTCATGCGTGACATAGACGATCGTCTGGCGAAGCTGCTGGCGGAAGGCTTTGAAGGCGCGGATCAATTGTAGCTTGGCATGAACCTCGACATTGGTCGTCGGTTCGTCGAACAGGATCACGTCGCAGCGCCGGGCGATGGCCCGCCCCACCGCCACGCGCTGTCGCGTGCCGATATCGAGCTGATCCATGCGATAGGCCCGGCTTTCCCGCAATTGCAGAACGTCCAGCACCTCACTCACACGGCGATGCCGCTCCTCCGCAGACAAGCCACGGTCGCGCTTCAGCGGCAGGGCGATATTCTCTTCCACCGTGAGCGTTCGGTACATGACCGGATACTGGAAGACCATCGCGACATTGCGTTGCCGTGGCGTCAGCCGTGTCACGTCGCGGTCGCCGAACAGGATCTGCCCGCTGCTCGGCGTTTCCAAACCCGCAATCATGCGCATCAAGGTCGTCTTGCCACAGCCGGAGGGCCCCAGCAGGCAGGTGACGCTGCCTTCCGGAAAGACCGTGTCGATATCATCGACGGCGGGCACGCCGTTGAAGACCCGGCTCAAGTGGCGGAGGGTGATGTCAACCATGGGCCATCTCCCTGGTCCGCTCTCGCCGTATGCCATCGGCCTGGTCGAAGATCATGACGCGGTCACGGTTAATCGAAAAGGCGAAGTCGGATCCGACATCGAGACCGATGACAGCATCGGCAGGCGGGATGCTGACCACGGTGGCGCCACCGAATTGGACATAGACGACGCATTCCGCGCCGAGATTTTCCAACAGGCTAATTGTGCCGACACCGCCCATCGTCGCCCCGCCGATTTGGGACGGTGGATGGACCACATCTTCCGGCCGAACCGCGAGCAGAACCGCCTCGGCGGTATCGCTCGGCACTTGGAATGCGCCGATGGCGCTTTGGCACTGACCGTTCCGCACGGTGCCCACAAATAGGTTGCAGCGCGGGAAGCCGACCAGCTCTGCGGACCTTGCGGTACGTGGCTCGTGATAGACTCGATCGACCCGGCCGGATTCCAGCACACGGCCGTTATCCATCACGGCGAGCTGCTCGGCCATCGTCAGCGCCTCCAGCGAATCCGATGTCGCATAAAGGAAAGTCGCGCCCAGGGAGGCGCGCATGTCCTTGAGGTCGTCCATCAGACTTTCCCGAAGCTTGAAGTCGAGGCCAACCAGCGGATCGTCCAGAATGAAGATCCGGGCGTCCTTCAAGGTGCCGCGCGCGATGGCGGCGCGCTGCTTTTCACCGCCGCTGAGCTGGCTCGGCCGCTTACCGAGCAAGGGGCCAATGCGCAGAATTTCGGCCACGCGGTCTATCCGGCTTTTGATCATCGCCGCCGGCGCGCCTTGCTGGCGCAAAGGATAGGCGATGTTGTCATAGACATTCATATGCGGGAACAGCGCGAAAGATTGCGGCACGTAGCCGATGCGCCGCTCTGCGGCTGGCCTGCGCGTCACGTCCTGGCCGTCGATCAGGATGCGCCCGCTATCGGGCATCTCCAGACCCACCAGGAGGCGCAGCAGCACAGACTTCCCGCTGCGTGGCGGCCCGCACAGCACGGTCAGGCTCTGGTCCGCTACTGCGAGGGTCAGGTCGCTGATCGCCGCATGGCCGCGATAGGCTTTGCAGACATGGTCGAAGACGATTGCGCTCATGACGATTGGCCCATCTGCGACAGAGTGGGCACCAGCAGAATTCCGATTGCGAAGACCACCGCGACCACGGCGAGCAGTACGACGGTCATCAACAGGGCGCGCCACGGTCCCGCATCACGCGACAGATTGCCCACTGCGATATTGAGCAGTGTCGCCCCCATGATGATGATGATTCCGACGCGATAAAGTGGAAAGGCCCAGGTTTGCAGAACGAGCAGGAACCCGATGCCGAGCACGCAGAGGAGTACGATTTCGGCACGCGGCACGATGGTCTGGCGCTTCATGGTTCAGACCTCCCCACGCACCGTGCCGAAGGTCATGCCCACGAGCAGATAGCGCTGGAAGACATAGACGATGATGATCGGCGGAATGATATAAAGCGTCGTGACACAGGACACGAAGGTCCAATCGACACCACCGCCGGAATAAAGCCCGGTGCTGAGCGCGGTCGGGATATTCGTCGTCGTCGGTCCGCCGATGATGTAGTTGAACAGGAACTCGTTCCAAACGAAAATGAAGTTGAAGATAAGGGCCGCGATCACGCCCGGCATCACCTGGGGAAAGATCAGGCGCGTGATGATGCTGAGCCAACTCGCGCCATTGACCAGTCCGGTTTCATCGAAGCGGGGCGAAACGCCATCAATGAAGCCCTTCAGAATCCAGACGGAGAAGGGGATCGAGAACATGGCGTAGAACAGGATCATGCCCCAAT
The DNA here is from genome assembly GCF_030252425.1 of Acidisoma sp. PAMC 29798. Taxonomy (GTDB): domain Bacteria; phylum Pseudomonadota; class Alphaproteobacteria; order Acetobacterales; family Acetobacteraceae; genus Acidisoma; species Acidisoma cladoniae. The sequence continues at coordinate 1,276,644 of NZ_CP126994.1, forward strand.
AGGTGTCCTTCCAGCCGAAGCCCACATACATCAGATACACGGGCAGGATGGCGGCCGAGCCTGGCAGCATGCGGATCGACAGCAGCAGGAACATCAGGAAGTCGGTGCCCGGCGGCTTGAAGCGGGAGAAGGAGAAGGCGGCCAGCAAGGCGACCGCCACCGCGATCACCACCGCGCTGATGGACAGCACAAGACTGTTGAAGAAGCTGTGCAACATTCCAGGGTCGGCCAGAACTCGCGCATAGTTCGCGAAGGTCGGGCGGAAGAAGAACACCGGTGGCACAGCCAGAATTTGATCCGAGGTCTTGAACGAAGACAGGATGATCCAGGCAACGGGCGCGAAGAAGATGAGCGCGATCAGCCACAGCAGCGCGTGATAGAGGTGCGTGCGCCAGGTCATGATGGTTCCCCCGCCGCGATCTCGGCCGATTTTCGGTCCCGCGAATGCAACACGAAGATGAAGGTCGCGGTGAAAGCGATGGAAATCATCAGCAGGATCACCGCGAGCGCCGAAGACCAGCCGATGTTGAAGACTTCAAAGGCGCGGCGATAGAGCGTGATGGCGATCAGCTCCGTCGTCGATCCGGGGCCGCCGAATGTCATGTCATAGATCAGATCCATGGTCTTGAAGGCATCGATGGTGCGCAAAAGTATGCCCAGCATCAGGATCAATTTGCCGTGGTAGAGGATAACCAGTCGTAGTTTCTGCCACCAGGACAGCTGGTCGATCTCCGCCGCCTCAAGCTCCGCCTTAGGCACCGAGGCGAGGGCCGCGAGCGTCATCAGCACCATGAAGGGCGTCCACATCCAGATGTCCACCGCCAGCACCGCCCCGAAGGCCGTGCTGGCGCTGCCGAGGAAGTTGACGTTGGGCAGACCCAGGCTGCGCAGAATGCTGTCGAGGATGCCGAAGGTGGGATTGTAGATGAGGCGCCAGAAGGTGCCGGACGCGACCGGCGTCAGCACCATCGGCGTGAACAGCAGCGTGAGCGCCAAGCGGCGGCCCGGCAGTTTCTGACTGCCCCAGAACAGCAGGCCGAGAAGCATGCCCAGAATCGTCTCGATCCCCACCGCGATGATCACGAAGAGGAAGGTGCGGCTGAGGCCGAGCCAGACTTCGCTGTCGTTGATGATGGAGGTGTAGTTGTAGAAGCCGGAGAAGATCGGCGGCCGGCCACTGGTCAGCGAAAAGCGGTAGAAGCTGAGGCCCATGAGCCACAGCGTCGGGATTGTGTTCCAGATGATGAAGAAGATGAGGACCGGCGAGAGTAGCAGAAGCGGCAGCACCTCCTTCCGACTGAGAAAGGCGGCCAGGCCACGGGGCAGGATGTGGCGACGCGCATATCCCTGCGCATCGCCCTCTGCCGTCGTCTTGACGGTCCCCGCCATCGTTAGAGCCGAATGCCGTCGCAGGCGTTGCTGGCCTGTGTCGTTGCTGTCCCGGCATCGAACAGAATCTTCTGCTGACGGCACGCCGTGTAGTTCAGCGCCTGCAGCGGATCCTTGACCTGTCCCGTCGCGAAGGCAGTGAAAGCCTCCTGCTGCACCGAAAGCATGTCCGCATAGGCCGGGTCATGCCAGAAGTCGCTGCTGTTGTTCAGCATGTATTTATACGTCTTATACCAAGGCTGGATGCTCTCGAAATCCGGGCGCGTCAGTGTGACCTTGTCGCAGGGGTTGCCGCCATGCTTGGCATAGGCCAGGCAGGTTTCCGGCGTGTACCACCATTCCATGAAGTCGAGCGCCACGGCCTGATGCTCGGCATCGTTGAAGGCGTTGAGCACCCAAGGCTGACCGCCGATGATGTAGTTGCGCACGAGCTTGCCGGACGCATCCGGGAAGCCCGGCGGCGGCACGACCATCACCTTGCCCTCAAGCTCCTTGGTGATCATCGCGGGGCCGACAGCGCACCACTGCAGCGCAGAGAAGACCTTGCCCTGTGTGAAGGCATCGATCAGCTCCGCAACGCCATAGCTGATCGCGCCGGCAGGCTCGAATTGCAGCAGGTCCTTATACATCTGAAGAGCTTTGGCATTGCCCGGGGTGTTGAGAATGCCTTCGACCTGGCCTGTCTTCGGATCCCAAATATCCCCGCCCGTGCTGCGCATCAGCGACATCACCGGATCGCTGATGAAGTCGTATTCGCGTGAGAACTGGGAGCCGAAGCCGTTGTAGCCCTTCTCGGGACGATTGAAGAATTCGATGACCTTCAGGAAATCAGCATAGGACAGCGCTTCGAAATCATCCCACGTCATCGGCAGCTTGCGGCCGTACCGCTTTTCGAAGGCTTCGGCCTCGCCCGGCGCTTCCAGCAGATCCTTGCGGATGTAGAGACCCATGCAGTCGCCTTCCTGCGGAAAGCCCCAGCGGTGCTTCGAGCCGTCCGGATAGGCCTGATAAGCGTCACGCACGACGGGCGAGAACCACTCGACGTCGAGGGTCTTGCGTTGGGCAATGACCTTGTCCAGCGGCAGAATCCATTTGGGCTGGGCGAGCGCCCCAAGCCACTGACTGTCGGAGATGATGATGTTGTATTCCTGGCTGCGCGTGGCGAGGGATGTGGCGGCCTTCTGGAACAATTGGCTGAACGGCGCCTCGGCATAGGAGAAGGTCACGTCATAGCCGAACTTTTCTTTGGCATAGGTGACGAAGCCCGGCGCCATATCGACGCCAAGACGGCTCGGCGTCCATCCGGCAATACCGAGGATCGACATATGAATGGATTTACCGCGTAGCATGTTATCTTGGGCACGAGCGATATAGGGCGCTGTCAGTAGGGCCGTCGCGCCAAGGGTGCTTGCGCCCTTGAGCAATCCACGACGGCCGAGGGCGGCCGATCCGCTCGCTTTGTAGTCAGACATTGAAGCCTCCGATTTTGTTATTATAGGGCCCCCGTGATGGGTAGCCTTAGACGATGGTGTAGCCACCATCGACAACAAGGTTCTCGCCGTTGATCATGCCGGCAGCACCGCTGACGAGATACAGAACGGCATGGGCAATCTCTTCGGCCTCGCCGAAGCGACCGACCGGGATCTTCGCGCGAAAAGCGTCACCCTTTGCACCAGCCCAGACTTCGCGCCCCATGGCGGTATTGATGACGGTCGGCGAGATGGTATTCGCGGTGATGCCGTGCGGGCCCCATTCCAGCGCGAGCACCTTTGACATGGCAATCACCGCCGCCTTGCTCGCGGTGTACGCGATATGGCCTTCAAGCGCGACGAGCGCCGCCTGCGAGGCGAGGCTGACGATGCGACCATATTTGCGCGCGATCATGCCGCGTCCCACGGCCTGCGAAAACATGAAGGCCGCGCGGAGGTTGATGCTCAGCGTCGCGTCCCACTGCGCCATCGTGAACTCCGTCGCCAGCGCAATGGGTGCGATGCCGACATTGTTGACGAGGATATCGATGCGCCCGGTCTTGGCGAGGATATCCGCGACGCCCGTGCTCATGGCGCTGTCGTCTCGCACATCGATGGCGACACCGAAGCTGCCATGGCCCAAGGCCTCCGCAATCTCGCCCACCTTGGGATTCTGATCGACGATGACGATGCGCGCCCCTTGCTCCGCCAGCAGCGTGCCGATGGCGAGGCCGATGCCCTGCGCGCCGCCGGTGATCAGGGCAACCTGGTCAGTGAGGTCATAGGCTTTCGTGAGACGTGTCGTCATGACATTGGCTCCTGAAATCGTCACTTGCCGCCGGCGAAGGCGTGTAGCCCGCTCAGCAAGGATCGGTGGAAGATGACGGCAATCAGCACCGTGGGTAGTGACAGCAGCAGGCCGGCGGCGGCCATGTGCCCGTATTCGGGATTCATGCCGTTGGCGAGAAAGCCCGCGACTTGAACGGGGAATGTTATGTTGCTGGAGGTGATGACGAAGGCGATGAAGAACTCGTTCCAGGTCAGAATGGTCACCAGCAATCCCGCCGCCGCGATAGACGCCCGGGTCATCGGCAGGATGATGTACCAGAAGGCGCCCCAGCGGCTGCATCCGTCGATCCGCGCAGCTTCCTCGGCATCTTCCGGCAGACCGCGCAGATAGGCGAGCATGATCCAGCAGGTCAGCGGCAGGTTGATGGTGATATAGAGCAGCGTCAGGCCGAGTTCGGTGTTCAGCAGATGGATGCGCAGGAACAGGAAGTAGAAGGGCATGATGAGCGCCGCCGGCGGCATCATGCGGGTGGAGATGATCCAGCTTTCAAGCTGTCTGTTGGCCCGTGTGCGAAAGCGCGACAACGCATAGGCCATCAGGGGCCCGAAGATGACCGAGAACAGCACCGAAATCGAAACGACGTGCAGGCTGCGATACAGGGCCGCGTGATCCAGGTTGGCGATCACCCAGTTGATATTCTCCATCGTGACCGGATGGGGAAACCACACCGGTGCTTCCGATTGGATCTGGGCCTTGTATTTGAAGCTCGAATTGACGAGCCAATACAGCGGCACCATCCAGACGGCGAGGAACAGCGCGAGGAACACGCGGCCAATGATCGTCGGCAATAAACCCATGCGCTGGTGGTTGACGGAGGCGCTCATCGATAGACCTCCGTGTCCCATTTCGCGATCTTGAGCCATACAGCTGTGCTGATCAGGCCGAGGAGCAGAGTGATCACGCCGGCGGCCGAAGCGACCGACACCTGCGAGCTTTCGGAAATCCCGATCTTGTAGATATAGAGAGACAGATCGACAGTCGCATTGCCGGGCCCACCATTCGTCAGCAGCTCCGTCGCCGCGAAGACCTGGCTGCACAGGATGAATTCGAAAATCCCGGCCACCGCCAGCAAGGGTCGCAGCAGCGGTAGATGAATATGCCACAGCGCGCGCCAGAAACTGGCACCATCGATCTTCGCCGCTTCGATCGGCTCAATCGGCAGGCTCTTGATCCCACCGAGGAGAAGAATGACCGACAGCGGCGACCACTGCCAGGTTTGCACGAAGATGATCGTCAGAAGCGCGCCGAGGGACGTGCCTGTGGGCGCGATCAGCGCGCCGGTGATGATGTTGATGACCTGGGGTACCGGGCCATACAGCGGATCGAGCATCAGGCTGAAAATCAGGGCCATGGCCACCGGCGAGACGGCGAGGGGGATTAGCACCAGGATGGTGACAAGCCCATCCAGCCGGCCGGCGAACAGGTGAATCAGATAGGCGATCAGCAGACCGATCGCGACCGCCGCAAAGGTCGAGCCGAACGACACGATGAGGGTGATCATCAAGGCATGGGACCCGTTGGCGGTGCCCAACACTTGCATGTAATTGTCGAACCACACGAAATGCCTTGGCTGATTCGGCAGCGAGATGTCGACGTTGATGAAGGAGAGATACAGCGCATACAGAAAAGGCGGCACGGAGAGCAGCGCCAGCAGCACGAAGCCGGGCAGAGGCACCAGCCAGGGGCTGCGCGTCCAGCTCAGCCAGCGTGACTTTGGGCGCCGTACGCCTGAGGATCGTGTGAGTGTCGCCATCGACATGGGTCGCATCGCCTTCGAAGCATGAGGCCCGGGGCACGCGCCCCAGGCCTCCCGTCATTCAGCTCACTGATCGGCAAACAGTTCTTCATAGGGGCGTGCGGTGCCGGCCACGCCTTCGGCCTTGAACCGCGTGGTCACTTCGCCGGCCGCCGCCGTCAAGGCTGCTTTGGCGGTGGTTTCGCCCGTGAAGACCGTCTCGATATGGGCGCCGATGATGTCACCCATTTCGCGCCATTGCGGGATCATCGGGCGATAATCCTTCTTGGTGATCTTCTGGCCCTCGGAGACTGCAGCAATATAGCCAGCATCCAGCTTGCTTTTCAGCAAGGCGGATTGGTTGACGGACTTGCGGTCCTCATTGCCGATATCCTGCGCCGTGCGCGCGAACTCCATCTGCTGAGATGTCGCCCATTGCAGGAAATCCGTCGCGGCCGTGAACTGCTTGCTGTCGGACGGCACGCTGGCCGCGACCGCCAGGCCGATCGCGTAATTGGCGGGATAGGCGCCCTTGGGGCCGGCCGGCACCACTGCGTAACCGACCTTGCCGACGACGTTGGATTGCTTGGGGTCGTTGAAGGTCGGGTAGAAGGCGGTGCTTTCCACCGTCATCGCCACGCGGCCTGCCGCGAAGGAGGAGGAGACCTGCGGCCAGCCCCAGGTGCCGGAACCCGGCGGACCAGCCTCCGTGATGATCTTCGCGTAATGCTCGGTGCCCTCGATGGCGGCCGGGCTGTCGAAGACCGGTTGCATCTGTGCGCCGAGGAAGTCACCGCCATAGCTGCGCAGCCACTCGGTCCAGGTATAGACGTTCATGCCCTCGCCACGCAGGCCGCGGAGCGCGATGCCATAGGTACGAGGCGCATCCTTCAGCTTCACGGCGGCGGCTTCCAGCGCATCGATCGTCGTCGGCACAGCGATGTTCTTGGCCGCCAATAGATCCTTGCGGTAATACAGGATCGTGACTTCCGAATAGATCGGCAGACCGTTCAGCTTGCCCTGCCAGGAATAGGCGGCGCGCAGGCTGTCGAACAGATCGTCGATCTTATAGGCCGGCTTGATCACGCTATCGAGCGGCTGCACCCAATGATTGGACGCGAAGAGCGGAATATAGTTGTCGTCGAGGCAATAGAGCTGAAAGCCACCGGCCTTGTTGGCAGCATCCGTCACGATATGGCTGCGCAGATCGTTCTCGGGATAGTCCGTAAAATTGACCTTGGCGCCGGTATATTGCTCGAATAGGGCCTTATGCGCCTCAATGAAATCCATCGCGGGCAGATGGCGGCAAGCGACATTGATGGTCACACCGCTATAGGCATTGGCAGTGGTGAAGTCCGGCAGTGCAGACTTCACAGCGCCTTCGTAATCCTGCGCAAAAGCCGCCGCCGAAAGACTGGTCAAAGCGAAGGCCATCGCGGGGAGCGTGAAATTCTTCATCGTTATTCTTCCCTGTCATGAAATCTTGTGATTTCTGTTTTTTCAGACGCGAACTGGCTTCACCGCATCATAGCGGCGACATTTCCTCCATCGACGGTCATGACGTTTCCGGTGGTCTTGCGAAGCAGAGCCGACGCCACAAAAGCCTCCGCCACATCCTCCGCTGTCACTTCCTGGCGCAGCAGATTGCCGGCCATGTATTGCGCGGGCGTCACGCCCCGCGATTCGGACCGGGCTTCGATCATGGCTGGGGACAGCAGGCCCGAACGAATGCGATCAGCGTTGACCGCATTGACGCGAATACCCTCGGCCCCGTGCTCCAGCGCATATTGCCGCACCAGCGCCAGCAAGGCCGCCTTGGCCGTGCCGTACGCGCCGAAGTCTGGGCCAGGGTTCACGGCTTGTTTGGAGACATTGAACAGCAGCACGCCGCCCATGCCTTGTTGCCGCATCACGCGCACGGCCGCGCGGGCCATCACGTTGTGGCCGAAGAAATTGAGCTCGAAACTGCCCCGCAAATCGGCATCGGGCATATCCGCCATCATGCCGGCGGTGGCCGATCCCGCATTGGAGACGAGGATATCGAGGCCACCGAAATGCGCGGCGATCCGCGCCATCGCGCTGTCTACGGATGCCGCATCGGTGACGTCGCAACCCAGCGCCAGGGCACGACCGCCGATGGTCGCCCGCGTCGCTTCGGCGCGCGCGGGATCGAGATCGAGGATGGCGACTTCGGCGCCTTCCCGCGCGAAAGCCTGCGCCGTCGCCGCACCGATGGCGCCACCACCGCCGGTGATCGCGACGACGTGGCGGGCGAGGCGTTTCTCCGCGCCCTTTCCCAGCTTCGCCTGCTCCAGGCTCCAATATTCCATGTCGAAGTGATCGGCCGGGGTGATCGATTCGAAGGTGCCGACGGTTTCGGCATCCAGAACCGCATCGATCCAGGCTTCCGCGACATCGGCCGAAACCTCGGCCTCCACAGCCGTCTTGCCGATGCCGACAACGCCAAAGCCCGGCACGACCAAAACGCGTGGCAAGGGATCGAGAGGTTTCTTGATGCCACCGACGCGCTGGTTATGCGCCTCGAAATAAGTGTCGTAGGTGGCGATGAAGTCGTCGATCGCCTGTTCGGCCGCAACGCGCCAGCCGTCGATCGTGGAGGCAGATGGAGGCGGCAGAATCGCCGGTCGGGATTTGATGCGAATGACCTGTTCCGGCGTCGCGACGCCACGGATGCCGTAGTCGTTCACGCCACGGCCATTGACGAAGCGTAGAATGCGCGCGTTTACACGCCGTGTCAGCAGCCAACGCCCGGGCGCGCGGTCGGTCGCAGCTTCAGAGATAAGGCCACGCAAGATCGGAAGAACGATGTCAGGCCCTGCGATATCGGAGGGTAGGTCAATCGGTGTCAGGGCAGCCGGCGTGGTGCCTTGCTCCACAATATAACGCTCCATGAGCGTGACCATTTCGATCATCAGCTCATAGGCATCGCGCGCCGTCTCCGCGAAGGTAAAGATGCCATGCTTAGCGAGCAGAAGTCCTTCGACACTCGGGTCGCGTTCAAAGACGTCGGCTGCCATTTTCGCGAGTTGAAAACCCGGCATGATATAGGGCACGAAGCCGATACGCCCGCCGAAGATGCGTTCGCACACGGCTTGGGCGTCGGGCAGGCAAGCGATAGCCGTGGACGTGATCGAATGCGTGTGGTCGATAAACTTATGCGGCAGATAGGCGTGCAACAAAGTCTCGACCGACGGGTTCGGCGCGCCGGTATCGAGCAGGTTTTGTCGCTGGGCATTGACCATATCCTCGTCCGACAGGGCGGCGAGGCTGCGCAGCCGGTCTAGCGGCTGGCGGCGTACGGCGGGATGGCCGTCGGGCTCGATGGTCGCGAGATCCCGGCCGCTGCCCTTGACGCATAGCACATCGATCATGTCGCCGAAGACATCAGGGATCTGCGTCTTGACCGAGGTATTGCCGCCGCCATGCATGACGAGTCGGGGCACGCTGCCGAGCAGGCGGGAACTATAGGTGCGGCGCGCGAGGTCGGCGTTGACGCCACGCTGTGCGTAACGTTCGATAAAGCGACGCTCATCTTCGTCAGACCAAAGGCTGTCCATCGTCCTCGCTTTTCTTCTCTCCGAGGCTCTGCGGCCGCGTGGTATGAGCTAGCTGTAGATCCCAATGCGGACAGATGTCAAATGTTTCTGGCAAACGTCTGGCATATCGGCTTGGAGACTGAGATGGTCAAAAATGGTGCGCCGCACGAGCCGCAGGGCCGCGTGAGGCGGGATACGCTGGTGCCGCCGGCCAAGTTCAACGGTGACGCAGTCATTTGGGTGGCCTGGCTTTATTACGAAGAAAAATTGACGCAGGAGGAAATCGCCCGGATCATCGGCGTGTCGCGTGGAAGTGTCGTGACGATGCTCCAAGAGTCACGCGAAAGCGGCATCGTCACCATCACCGTGGCGCCGCATCACCTCCATTCCGTCAGCCTTGCGCAAGACATTACGCGTCGTTTCGGAATTTCGGATTGTCTTGTCATTCCTGATGACGGCGGTAGGGTCCCGGATCATGAGCGGGTCGGGCGCGCAGCCGCGCGCTTGCTCACCGAACGGCTGCAACCGGGTGACGTGCTGGGCGTCTCTTGGGGGCGCACCGTTCTCGCGCTGTCGCAGGCCATGCCGGCCATGGACCTGCCCACCGTGTCTGTGGTGCAAATCACCGGCAGCGCCATCGGCACCTACCGCTTTTCGGCGGAGCTCTGCGCATCCAACATCGCCAACCGATTGGGCGGTCGCTGTGTCTATCTGCATGCGCCGGGGATTGTATCGCATCCGGACGTCAAGCGGATGCTGATGCGCGAGCCGACCTTGCTGGAGCAATTTCGCATCATGAAGACCTGTAACAAGATCATCTTCGGCGTCGGCAGCGTAGCGGCGTCCAGCACGGCGTTCGAATCAGGCTTCATATCCGCGTCCGAAGCGAGCCCCTATCTCAAACAAGGGGCCGTCGCGGTGCTCGCGGGCCGCTTCGTCGATGCCAAGGGTGTGGCCATCGACGGTGAATTGGACAATCGCATGATCGGAATGACAGTGGCCGACATTGCCAAGATCCCTGAACGGATTTGCGTCGCCGCCGGTATCGACAAGGTCGAGCCGATCCGCTCGCTTCTGGCCGGCAACTACATGACGACCCTGGTCACCGATGAAACCACGGCGCGGCGCCTGCTCGCGGCGGCGCCCGCGCGCAAAGGCACCAAAGCCTCTGCCATCAATACTCCTGGCGTGTCGGCGTAATCGTGAGTTCCTGGAGTATGACGCTCTGCGGCATCTGGTAGGCGAATAGCATCGTCTCGGCCACATGCCCGGCATCGATGCCGCCACCGATTTCCGCACCACGTTCTTCCCAGATGGCCCGTGCCTCCGTATTCAGCATCGATTCCTGGATCGTGCTGCGGGTCAGGCCGGGTGAGACGAGAATGACGCGCACGTCGTAAGGCGCCATGCTGCGCCGCGCGCCCTCGCTCAGGTTATGCACGAACGCCTTGGACCCACCATAGGCATCGTGGAAGGGATAGGACTTGCGGCCGGCGATCGAACTCACGTTGATGATCGTGCCGTGCCGGCGCGTCTTCATGGCGGGCATCACCGCCTGCATGCAGTTCATGACACCGAGACAATTGATGTCCAGCAGATCCCGCCACTCTTCCGGGTCCTGGTCCTCGATCCGCGCAAGCGGCGCGATGCCGGCGTTATTGACGAGGCAATCGACCGGACCGTGGGCTGCCTCGCCCTCAGCGACGGCGGCCTGGATGGAGGTGCGGTCGCGCACGTCCGCCTGCATGCAGATGGTGTTCGCCAAGCCGAGGTCGCGCAGTTTATCGATCCGGCGCGCAAGTAGAAGAAGCGGGTAGCCGGCCGCGGAGAAGGCCCGCGCCGTCGCCTCGCCAATCCCAGCGCTGGCGCCAGTGATCATCACCAATGGCTTGTTCATGACATCGCTTCCCATCGTCTTTAATCTCGGCGTCTAACGCGCCGAAGGACGAGGATGGTACGCCACGTCGCGGCGACCGGCAATGACGGGGCGGTCGCCTTGGCCGCCCGTCAGTGCGCTATCGGTATCGGCTCCGATCAGGCTGACGCTGCGGCCTCTTCGAAGGCTTGTGCGGCGGCGGCGGTCTGGGCGTCCGCGAACAGCCCCTCCGCGACGGCTGGACCGAAGGTGAAGGTATCGCAGCCGGCTGCGGCGAGAATCGCCACATCATCGGCACTGCGCAGGCTGGCGACCAGAAGCCGGGTCGCGCTGCCGGAGGCTGCCAGAATGTCCAGCATCGTCGCCATCGTCGCCAGGCCGTCGCGTCCGCTATCGTTGATGCGCCCGAAATAGGGCGCCACGTAATCGGCGCCAGCGGCGGCGGCCGTCAGGGCCTGATGCGCGGCATAGACCGCCGTCAGCGTCGTGCGGATGCCAAGAGCATGGAGGGCCGCGACCGCGCGCACGCCGTCTTCCGTCACCGGCACCTTGACGACGACACGCGGGTCGATCGCCGCGAGGGCCTTGCCCGTCTCGATCAGGGCCTCCGTCTGGGTGCCCCAGCACTGGGCCTGCACTTCATGGACAGGATAGGTCAGAACCTCACGGACCACGTCCATGAGCACCGGAACCGTCGAGCGCAGGCCCGAGCGTTGCAGGATCGTGGGGTTGGTCGTCACGCCATGGAACAGGCCGGTCGGCAGCCAGCGCGCCCAGGCCGCACGATCCGCGGTATCGAGAAAAAGCCGCAAACCCGGGCGGGTTCCAGGATCGGCACGATGGGCCATCTGATAAGTCCTTTCGAAAGCCGCCCTCTGACCTGTGAGAGCGCGCACCCCATGGCCGTTCGGAAACGCGACTGTCAACTTCGTCCAGGCTGCAGGCCGCCGCCGGCCTGCGCCCTCGACAAAATCGGCGTGGCAACGAACGGATGTGGTAATCCGGGTGTGAAAATGGAGGAAGGCCGTTGCTGAGACCAATCCTACCGCGCCATCCTTATTCCGACGCCAAGCGCCATGCAGAGTGCTGAGGATGGCATGACGACTTGGGATGACACTGTCATCCGGCGCTTCATGGATGTGCCGCCGACGCTGCTTCGTGCGTGGGACCTGTCCTGCACGGGGGAGGTCGAGGCGGCCTTGGCCATCGCCCAGCGCGTGCATGGGGAGGCGATGGCGGCGGGGTTTCGGCAGCTTCGCGCCGCCGCCGCCTGTCACATGGCCTGGTACTGTCTCATGCTCGCCTATTACGAGGAAGGCATCCTCCATGCGCTGTCCGCGCGTGAGGTCTTTGGCGAAGTGGGTGACCGCCCGCGGGAGGCTTGGGCGCGCGGTCTTCATGCCTGGCTGTTGATCGAAATCGGGGCGCCGACCGAGGCTCTGGACGAGGCGATGCTGTCGCTCGAACGCGCTGAAACGTCGGGCGAGGAGCGGGTGGTCTGCTTTTCCCTCAACGTGGTGGGGGTCGTCTTTTGGATGCTGCGCCAGTTGGACCGGGCGCTTGAGTTCGCCGAACGGTCGGTCGCGCTCGCGCGGCAGATTGGGGATGAGGTCGATCTCGGTCGCTGGCTGATCAACCTCGCCGGGATCGAGGCTGAGTTCGGGTATGTCCAAACCGAGCCGGTCATGGACGAGGGCGTACGCCGTCGCATGATCCGGGCCGTGGGCCTTGGGAAAGAGGCTTTGGCCCTTTCAAACCGGACGGGCGATAGCTGGGGCAGCCGCATCGCCCTCTGCAACATCGCCGAATACCAACTCTGTCTGGGAGAAATGGAGGAAGCTGGGGCCACGCTTGCGGGTTGGCACGCCCTGCGCGGCGGAGACGGGATGCGGTCGCGCCTGTACTATCTGTTTGCCAAGGGTAAGCTTGCCATGGCGACCGCTGACCATGACGCGGCGATTGCGGCCCTCGCGGAATGCGCGACCATCGCCGAGGATATCGGCGATCTCGAAATCGGCGCCCCCTGTTGCCGTCATTTGGCGGAAGCCTATGCCCAGCGCGGTCGTTTCGCCGAGGCCTTGCAGTGGCATCGCGAATTCCACGCGCGCCACGTTCGCAAAGCCACGGATGTGTCCCTGATCCGGTCGAGGGTCGCGGCGATTCAATATGAGACGCGGCAGCTGCAGGCCCGGATCGAAACCGAGCGGTCCCGCGCGGACGCTCTTGAGCACATGAACGAGGTGCTGGTGCAGGAAGCCCAGTTGCTGATGAATGCGAGCATGGAAGACGCGCTAACGGGATTGCCGAACCGGCGGCGGTTGGAACGCGCCCTGCTCGACATTTCGGTCGATGGCGGCAGCTATGCTTGCGCCATGATGGATATCGACAATTTCAAACGTGTGAACGACGCCTTCTCCCACGCGATTGGCGATGATGTGCTTCGGCGGATGGCCATTCTGCTGCGGCAGGCGACGCGGTCGACCGACCTGCTGTTCCGCTACGGGGGGGAGGAATTCGTCGTGCTGATGGCGGAGACCAATGTTCTTCTCGCCACGAAGATATGCCAGCGGATTCATGCGGCGGTGCGGGAATGGGGCTGGGATGCAATCCAACCCAGTTTGCGGGTGACGCTGAGTATCGGCGTGGCTGTCGCCGAGGAAGCACGCACGCCTGGCGGCGTGATGGCGATCGCCGATCAGCGTCTCTACCGCGCGAAGGAAGAGGGGCGGGACCGGATCGTCATGGATGATCGCCGTGTCGACATGCGCCACCTCCTTCCCCCGGGCTCCCCTCTGCTGCATTAACGGCGCGATCGCTGCGCGACGACAATTGGCGGAATGCGCGACGCTTTTCCGCCCTACGCCAACCGCCGCGTCGTAGGGCGGAAAAGCGTCGCGCATTCCGCCGTCCAGGCATGATGCAGTGAGTGGGTGCGACTGATGAGACTTGACCGACCGCTGTTTCGCTTGCTGCGTCGCATGCCGCTGACCTCGCCGCGCCTTTGGATGCGCCGGATCGCATTCTGGCTCGGCGCCATTCTCGTAGCGCTCATGGCGATCGGATTTGCCGATCTCGCGGATCTCGCCCAAGCGGCCTTTACCCATGTGACGACGCCACGGCCCTGGCTTGTGCTGATCGTCGCGCCCGCAGGTCTCGCCTTGGCTGTGTGGTTGACGCGCAGGGTGTTTCCCGGCGCGCAGGGCAGCGGCATTCCTCAGGTCATGGCCGCGCTGCATATGACGGATCTCAGCCAGGTCGCGCGCGTGCTGTCGCTGCGGGTGGCGGTGGGCAAGGTGATCCTGACCTTGCTCGGTCTGGCCTCCGGCGCTTCGGTCGGGCGTGAGGGTCCCACCGTGCAGATCGGCGCCTCGATCATGCGGGCCCTTGGTCACGCGTTGCGGCTACCACGCCTGGAAACGCAGCGCGGTTTGGTGCTGGCCGGTGGCGCCGCCGGTGTCGCGGCCGCCTTCAACACGCCGCTTGCCGGCATCGTCTTTGCGATCGAGGAGCTCAGCCACAGCTTCGAGTCTCGCACCAGCGGCATGGTCTTCAGCGCCGTCATCTTCGGTGGCATCACCACCTTGGCGCTCAGCGGAAACTACACCTATTTCGGCGTTACCAGCGTCAGCCTGCCGCTCGGGACAAGTTGGATGGCGGTGGTCGTCTGTGCCCTGGTCGGCGGGCTGTTCGGGGGCTGTTTCAGCCAGGTCCTGCTGACGGTCGCGAAGGGTCTGCCCGGACGTGCCGGGGCCTGGATCAAAGCGCATCCCATCGCCTTCGCGGCGCTCTGCGGCCTGGTCATCGCGGTGCTCGGCCTCGCCTCTCACGGCGCGACCTATGGCACCGGCTATGCCCAGGCGCGCGTCTTGGTCGAGGGCGACTCGCGCCTGCCCGCAGGTTTCTTCCTGCTGAAGTTTCTGGCCACCATCGCCTCCTACCTCAGCGGTATTCCGGGCGGCATCTTCGCGCCCTCACTCTCCGTCGGGGCGTCCTTGGGGAGCTGGCTCGCCCATTTCTTTCCGCATACGCCGGCGCGGGCCATCGTGCTGCTGGGAATGGTCGCTTATTTCTCGGGTGTCGTGCAGGCGCCGATCACCGCCTTCGTCATCGTGCTGGAAATGACGGCCAATCAGCAGATGACCATCCCGATCATGGCGACCTCCATGCTGGCCTTCGCCGTCTCCCGCCTGGTCTGCCGCCGGCCGCTCTATGGCACCTTGGCGCGCCGCTTCATGATCGAAACGGCGCACACGGCGGTCGAAACAAAGCCTCAGCCGCGGCCGTAAGTGTCCTCGATGCGGATGATGTCATCCTCGCCCAGGTAGGGACCGGACTGCACTTCGATGAGTGTCAGCGGAATGCGGCCGGGGTTGTACAACCGATGCACGCAGCCCAGCGGCAGGTAGATGCTCTCATTCTCCCGCACCAGAATCTCCTCGTGATCGCGCGTCACGATGGCGCTGCCCTCGACCACAACCCAATGCTCGGCACGGTGGAAATGCTTCTGCAAGGACAGCTTCTCACCGGGCTTGCAGACGATGCGCTTGACCTGGAAACGATCGCCCAGCGTCAGCACCTCGTAATGGCCCCAAGGGCGGTAGTCGCGGTTGTGGCGTACCGCCTCCGGCCGCTTTTGCGCCTTCAACCGCTCCACGATCGCCTTCACGTCCTGGGCGCGGTCGCGGTGCATGGCCAGCACCGCATCCTCGGTCACGATGACGACCGCATCTTCCAGACCCAGAACCGTGGTCAGCATGCCGTCGCTGCGCACGTAGCAGTTGGTGGCGTCTTCCAGCATCACGTCACCCACGGCGACATTGCCGCCGGCATCTTTCTTGCCGAGCTCCCACAGCGCATTCCAGCTGCCGACATCCGACCAGTCGAAATCGACGGCGATGACGGCGGCGCGGGTGGTGCGCTCGGCGATGGCATAGTCCAGGCTGATATTCGGGCAGGCGGCGAATTCCGCCCGGCCGAGGCGGATGAAGTCGAGATCGGTGGTGCTGGCCGCAACCGCGCCGCGCACCGCGGTCAGAACCTCGGGCGCATGAAGCTGCATTTCTTCGAGCAAGGTCGCGACCGTGAAGACGAAGATGCCGGAGTTCCACAGCACTTGGCCGGTGGCGATCAATTCGGCGGCGCGGGTCGCATTCGGCTTTTCGATGAAGCGCGTCAGGGCATGGGCTTCCGGTGCGTCATCAAGCAAGGCGCCGATTTCGATATAGCCGAAGCCGGTCTCGGGCGCGGTGGGGCGCATGCCGAAGGTGACCACGCGGCCGGTGCGGGCGACCTTGGCGGCGGTGGTCAGCGCAGCGCGCAGGGCGGCGCTATCGGGGATCGCATGGTCGGCGGCCATCATACAGATGACGGTCTGGGGGTCTTCCTGCTCCAGCAGCAGGGCGGCGGCGGCAACGGCCGGGGCGCTGTTGCGGCCCACCGGCTCCAACAGGATGCGGGCCCCCTTGATGCCGGCGGCCTGCAACTGCTCACCGACCATGAAGCGATGCGCCTCATTGCAGACGATGACGGGGGCGGCGAAATCCCCGCCCGCCGTGCGGGTCGCGGTCTCGGCAATGAGGGACTGTTCAGAGGCGAGGGGCCAGAACTGCTTGGGGAAGCTTTCGCGTGACACCGGCCACAGCCGCGTGCCCGTGCCGCCCGACAGGATCACCGGAACGATGGGGCCGGTGGCGGAGGCCACGGCGGAGGAGAGTTGCGGGCTGAGGTCCGTATCCATGGGGCCGACGTCCTTGCTGCGGGCGAATTCTCGCCACCCTAGATGATTGCCAGGAATGGCGGAACAGTGGCGTTGCCGTGCATTCGGAATGGCGCCGGATGCCTTTTTGCTTTTGGTTCCAGCCCACACATGGGATATTCTTTTGATATGTCTTACCAGGTGCAGTTATGGACATCGCCAAGATTTTCTGGTCTGGCCGCTCCCAGGCGGTGCGTCTTCCCAAGGAATATCGGTTCGATGTTGGCGAGGTGCGCATTCGACGGCAGGGCAACGCGCTTGTTCTAGAGCCGGTTCCACGAGACTGGGCGTGGCTCGATGGGGTTACCGGGCCTTTGGACGCGGATTTTGTCGAGGCCGTGGGTGAGCAGCCGCCGGAGCAGGTGCGGCCTGACCTTGATTTCTTCGAGTGATATACCTGCTCGACAGCAATGCCGTGATCGCTCTCTTCGCCGGCCATCTCGGCTTCATCACGCGTCTCAAGCACCATCGACCGACAGACGTCGGCCTGTCGTCCATCGTCGCCCATGAGTTGTATTTCGGTGCCTATAAAAGCCGTAAACAGGCTGAAAACTTGGCGCGGGTGGAGGCTCACCTTTTTGAGGTCCTCCCTTTCGATCAGCAGGATGCGCGCCAAGCAGGCGAATTGCGCGCCGCGCTATCCGTGTCGGGCACGCCAATCGGTCCCTATGACGTACTGATCGCCGGTCAGGCGCTGGCCAAAGGCTTGACGCTGATCACCCGCAACCTGCGCGAATTCGAGCGGGTGCCAAGCCTGCTGGTCGAGAACTGGGAAGTCTAGGCTCGATGCCCGCTGACGCCGCTGCCCGCGTCACGGGGCAGCCGGATGAAGTCGAGCACCCCCAACACGCACAACAACGCGGCGCCTGCGAAGGCGAAGCGAAAGGCAGGGACCGAAACGCTGCCCGTACCCAAGACGTGGGCGCCGAGGCGCAGCAGAATGGCACCGGCCGCGACACCGAGGCCGACCGAAACCTGCTGTGCCAGATTGAACAGCGTATTGGCGGAGGTCATGCCCTCTCGCGGGACATCGGCGAAGGCGAGGGTATTGACGGCGGTGAAATGCGTTGACCGCGTCATGCCGCTGATCAGGAGCAAAGGCAGCTCCAGCCACAACGGCGTCGTCGCGCTGAACAAGGCGAAGCCTAGCAACGTCGCCGCCTGAAGGGTTCCATTCACGATCAAGACCGTCCGGAATCCGAAGCGCCGCATGATGGGCGAGGTCGCCGGCTTGATGGCCAGATTGCCGGCGAACAGCACCAGCAGCATGGCGCCGGCGGTCACCGGGCTGCGGTGAAAACCGAGCTGAAACATCAGCGGCAGAAGGAAAGGGGCCGCGTTGATGGCAATCCGCGCGGCCGACCCACCCCAGACGGTGGTGGCAAAGCTGCGGATGCGCAGCGCCGAGAAGGCGACCAGGGGATAGGCGTGGTGCCGGGCATGGCGATAGGTCGCCCAGCCGCCGATCAGTCCGCCGGCGAGCAAGGCGAGGCCGAGCGAGACCGTTCCGGTGGAGGTGCCGAGCAGGCTCGCGCCATAGACGAAGGCGACGGCGGCACTGCCGCTCAGCAGAAACCCAACCCAGTCGAGCCGGCGCGGTTTGTCAGCGCGGACATTCTCCACCAGCACCAGGGTCAGAACCAGCCCGATCAGGCCGATTGGCAGGTTGATGAAGAAGATCCATCGCCAGGACGCGTAGGTGGTGAAAAGGCCGCCCACCAATGGTCCCAGGATCGGCGCGACCAAGGCCGGCCATGTTATGAAGGCCGTGGCCCGCATCAACTCCGCCTTGGGTGTCGTGCGCAGTACCATCAACCGGCCGACCGGGACCATCATGGCGCCGCCCACGCCTTGCAGGATGCGGGCGGCGAAGAAGCCCCAGAAGCCGGTCGCGATGCCGCACAGGACCGAGGCCGCCGTGAACACCAGAATGGCGCCGCCGAAGATGGTGCGCGGGCCGAAGCGCTCCGCCGCCCAGCCGCTCAGCGGAATGCCGGCGGCCAGCATGATCATATAGGCGGTGATGCCGAGATTGAGGTCCACGGGATGGACGCCGAAGCTGTGCGCCATGCTGGGGATGGCCGTGGTGATGATGGTGCCGTCCAGCATTTCCATGAAATAGGCGCCGGCGACGAGCAGGGCGATGAGCGTGGGGGAGACTGCTTTGCCCATCGCCGCGCCTTCTTTATGAACGCGCTGGTGAAGCGATCAGCCGGTGCCGTTCCCGAATGAGAAAGAAGGTCAACACGCAGATCGGCGGTGTCACCGCGAGCAAAGCCACCAAAGGCCAGCCAGCATAAGACAGCGCGAGGGGCGCCAAAGCGGATCCAAGGGCCGCACCGAGGAAGGCACAGGAGATGAACACGGCATTGACCCGGCTGCGAATCTCCGACGGGAGATCGAACAGCACCTTCATCGAAAAGGCCTGATTGGCTTGGACGCCGCCATCAAGCAGCACCGTCGCAAGACCGAGGATGATCAGGCCGGTCCAGCCATGGGCGGCGGAGCCCGGCCAGGTCAGCGCGACGCCGGTCGCGACCATCGCCATGGAAATGGCGGTGCCGGCAATGACCTTGCCGGCATCAGCAAAGCGACCGGCGATCGGTGCGGATAGCGCACCCGCCGCGCCCACCAGGGAGAAGATGGCGATGCCCCTCTGGTCGAGGCCGAAATGCCGCGACAGCTCCAGCGGAATGGCGGTCCAGAACACGGTGAAGGCGAAGAACAAGGAGGTCTGATAGGCCATGCGGCGTTGCAATAGCGGCGTGCGCGCCAGCAATGGCACCATCGACGCCAGCATGGAGAGATAGTTTTTGCGCCCGTCCGGCCGGCGCTGGGGCAGACAGCGCCATAGGACGATGGCCATGATGGCCATGGCCGCGGATGCCACCAGAAAGACGCTCCGCCAGCCGCTGACGCTGGCGATCAGGCTGGCAATCGGCCGCCCGAACAGAATGCCGGTCAACAAGCCGCTGACCACCGTCGCCACCTGTCGGCCGCGCTTGCGTGGATCAGCCAGATGGGCCGCCAAGGGCACCACCATCTGCGTCGTGACGGACATGATACCGACGACAAAGCAGGCGACCAGGAAGGGCGCCGCCGAGCCGACGAAGGAGGTCACCAGCAGCGTGACCGCGCCACAGCCGAGTGTCGTGACCATCAGCCGCCGGTTCTCGACGAAATCGCCGAGCGGGACGATCAACAACAACCCGCAGGCGTAGCCGATTTGGGTCAGTGTCACGACCAGGCCATAGCCGCCCGGACGAAGCCCAATGGAGGGCCCGATGAGGCCGATCATCGGTTGGGCAAGGTAGAGGTTGGCGACGCTGATGCCGGCGGTGGCGGCCAGAAGCAGGGTCATGCCTGCGGACATGCCTGCGGGTTCGCGGTCGTCGGCGTTCTGCATGAGCGGAGCTATGGCGCCGGAGCGGAGGCTGTCAACGGTCGCTGCCGAGACCGGCTGTCGTATTCAGCGCATCGATCAAAGCCAGGAAATCGGCGGGCGGCTCGGTCGAGAAGGACAGCGCCTCCCCCGAGCGGGGATGAGTGAAAGACAGGCTCGCCGCATGCAGCGCCTGGCGTGGAAAGTCGAGCAGACGCGCTCGGATCATGGGGGGCAGGCCCTTTGACACCGCGGGGATACGCCGCAGATAGATGGGGTCGCCCACCACGGGATGCGAGGCATTCGCCAGATGGACGCGAATCTGATGCGTCCGCCCGGTAGACAGTTTGACGTCCAACAGGGAGACGGCGAGGCGCCAGATCTGCAGCGTCTTGTAATGGGTCAGGGCCGCGCGGCCCCCAGCGGCGCGCACCGCCATCCGCTTGCGGTCGCGCTGGTCGCGGCCTATGGCGCCTTCGATATCGCCGGCCGGCGGGGTCATCGTGCCCCAGCACAAAGCGAGGTAATGGCGGTCGAGGTCGCGGTTAGCGAAGGTTTCCGACAGTTTTGCATGGGCGAAATCGGTCTTCGCCGCGACCATGACGCCCGAGGTTTCCTTGTCGAGGCGATGCACGATGCCGGGCCGACGCTCCCCGCCGATGCCGGTGAGGCTGTCGCCGCAATGGGCGAGGAGCGCATTGACGAGCGTGCCGGTGAGATTGCCCGGCGCGGGATGCACGACAAGGCCGGCCGGCTTGTCGATGACGATCAGATCCGCGTCCTCATAGAGGATCGTCAGCGGAATATCCTCGGGCTGCGGCGTGGCCGCGACGGCCTCGGGCACGGTCAGATCATAGGTCAGGCCGGCCTGAACCAGTTCGGACGGATCATCGACCGTCACCCCCTCTCGCCTTGCCATCCCGTCCAGGATCAGGTTCTTGATGCGCGATCGGGTGAGCGTGGCGAAGCTCTGGGCCAGAAAGCGGTCGAGGCGCTCGCCTTCGCTCTCTGGGGCGGCGACGATCGTGTTCGCGCCGCCGAATTCGGGGGTGGGGGTGCTGGTCATCCCGCACAGATACCCAACATAACGCCTGGGAGCGAGACGATGGAGAAGGCGAAGCCGCTGCTGTTCGTGGTGATAGGGATGGCGGCCCTGATTTTTCTGGTCACGACCGTCGTCGTCGTCAAGCTTATCAAGGACTTCGCAACATCTCCTTCGCCTGTCCTCACCACCGTCGCCACCCTGCGCCAGCCGCTTGGCAGCCATATCGTTACGATAACGACCGTTGGGTCGCGCCTGGGCGTGCTGATCACGGGCGGCGGGCCGGACCGTGTGCTGGTGGTCGACCCTGCCGATGGTCGCATTACCGGTCAGCTTTCCCTGGCCCCGTAGTCTTGGAATGAGCGCGATTCCGCCGCTTCCCACCAATACGGATGCCGCCGATCGTCGGTCTCTGTCCCGGCATCGCATGGTCGCGACAGGGCTGCTGGTGCTGATGGCGGCGCTGTGTGTCGGCAGCTACGCCCTGCCGCCCAGCCTATGGCGGGATTTGCTGCAATCCTCGGCCAAGGCTGGGGTCGTCGGCGGCCTCGCCGATTGGTTCGCGGTCACGGCGCTGTTTCGCCATCCGCTCGGCATTCCCATTCCTCATACGGCGATCATTCCGGCGCAGAAGGAACGCCTCGGCCGCGCCCTCGGGCGGTTTATCGGCACCCATGTCATCACGCAGGACGAGGTTCTGCGTGTGCTGGCCAAGGCCGATTTGCCGGGCCTGCTGCATCGCTTCCTCGCTGACCCCGCGACTTCGCGTCCCGCCGCTGAGGCCTTGGCCGCCAGCCTGCCGAAGCTTTTGGCGTCGCTTGAGGATGGCCGGGCACGGCGCATGGCGGCGCGGCTCTTGCCGCGCGTGCTGGGCGGTGCGGCTGCCGGCCGCGTCGTGGCGCGCGCCTTGTCGGGCCTCGTGGAAGGCGGCCGTCATCAGGAGGTTTTCACCTTCATCCTCGGTCAGCTCCGCACCATGCTCTCGGGCAAGGAGGAGGATCTGCGCGGCGGCATACGGGACCGGGTGCGCGAGCAGGGCGGACAGCTTCTGGGCTGGGCGATCGGCGCCAGCGTCGCCAAGCGGGTGATCGCGGCGGTCAATGACGAATTGGATCACATCGGTCCTGATGGCTCGACCATGCGCATCGCGTTTGACGAGTGGGTGCGGCGCGAGATCACCTTAATCGAGACCGATCCTGTCCGCGCGGCTGAGATCGGCGCCGCCATCCGCAACGTTCTCACGCATGACTCGGTACAGGTTTGGTTCGCCGATATCTGGGGTCGGCTGCGGGCGACCATCGAAAAGGATGCCGCCCGCCCGAACGGCCAAACCATCACCTTGCTGGAGGCGACACTCGCGAATTTTGGCAAGGTGGTCGAGGACGATCCCGCCATCCGGGCGGGGCTTGAACGTGGCGTGGCGGCGATGGTCGCGGGGCTTTTGCCCTTGGCCCAGGAACGCGCGGCTGATTTCGTGGCCAACGTGGTGTCGCATTGGGACGCGAAGACGGTCACCGACAGGCTGGAACTGCGCGTCGGGCGCGATCTTCAATACATTCGAGTGAATGGCACGCTGGTCGGCTTTCTCGCCGGGGGCGTGCTGTTCCTGATCCTGCGCGCGATTTTCGGAAGCGTTGCGCTATAGGCGGTGGAATGCGCTTCGCTCGTCCACCCTACCGTGGGCGGCGCCTTACCGCCGCCCGCGTTGGGCCCGGACGATCGTCTCGAACCGCGCCACGAGCGGCCCGAAGCTGCCGCTGAAACTCTCCATCGTCGTGCCATTGCGCCGCATCCGCCAAAGCTGAACGCGCAGCGCCACGTATCCGATTAGCGCCGCCCCAATGGCGATCGGCACCAGCACCAGGGCGATCGACAAGGCGAGGCCCGCGACGATGGCTGAGCCGAGCACGACCGCGCCGAGGGCGAGCCCACGTGACAGGCCGCTGCGCCCGGTGGGTGGAAGCCAGCCGGGGGCACGGTTTTGCTGCGACCGGTCCACGAAGGTGCCATCGGGCCGCATCTCGATGTCATAGGAGCGACGTTCGATCATGAAACGAGAGTGAGCGCCGCCGAGGGGATTTTCAAGCATTCGCGAGTGAAAGCTTGTTAATCAACCTCGCAGCGCCACCAAGCATAGCAGCTCGAATAGCACCTGCGCCGCGATCTGCGCCGTATTGCTCGTGGGGTCGTATTGCGGCGCGACCTCGACCACGTCGCCCCCGATGATGTTGAGGCCACGCAAGCCGCGCAACAGCGTCAGAACCTCGCGCGGCATCAGCCCGCCAACCTCCGGCGTGCCGGTGCCGGGCGCAAAGCCGGGATCGACGGAGTCGATGTCGAAAGACACGTAGAAGGGTCCGTCGCCGACCAGTTTGCGGGCGACATCCACGTAATGGCGCATGCCGTGTTCCTCGACTTCCTCGGCATGGACCAGGGTCATGCCGCTATCGGTCGAGAACTCATACAGATATTCGGCCGTGCCCCGGATGCCGATCTGCAAGGCGCGGCGCGGATCGATCATGCCATCCAGCACGGCATGGCGGAACGGCCCGCCATGGTGGAAGCGCGACCCTTCATAAGATCCGGCGGTATCGGCATGGGCATCGATATGGATCAGCCCGACCGGGCGCTTTTCGCCCACCGCCCGCAAGATTGCCTGGGTCATGGAATGATCGCCACCCACGGAAAGCGGCACCACGCCGGCTTGGATCACCGTGCGCAGCGCCGCCTCGATATCCTCGTGGCAGCTTTCCAGGCTGTAGCGGGAGCGGAGCGGCACATCGCCCACATCTGCCACCCGAAGCATCGCCAGAGGCGCCACCTTCAGCACATGCTCATAAGGTCCGATCCGCTCGACGGACCGCACGGCGCGTGGCCCGAGCCGGCAGCCGGTGCGGTTGGTGACGCCGAGATCCATCGGCACGCCGATCAGCGCGACATCCAGATCCGCGAAGCCGTCCGCGCGTCCGAAAGCATCCTGGCGATAGGTCGCATCCAGGAACGTCGCCGGATCGGAATAGGGCAGTTTTCGGCGCCCATCGGCGCTGATGGTCTTGGCAGCGATTTCCTTAAAATGCGGATCGAAGACATGGCCGCCGCTGAGGCCGACATATTTGCCCCGCAGCCGCTGGAGGTTGGTGTCCGTCTCGTCGTCCGACATGGGGGTCTCTCTCCGATGGCGATGCGACTTCGGTAGAGCCTCGCCGCCCGTCATTCAACCGGCACGACCCGCGTATGCTGCCGCCCAGCTCTCGAAAACAGGACTGGTCCGGTCCTGAATGAAGATGTAGAACCCTATCCATGTTGAAGTTGTCGAAACTCACCGATTACGCGGTTGTGGTGCTGGTTCGGCTCTCGGAAGAGGGCAGCATCCAGACCTCCGGTGGAATCGCGACCAAGACCGGCGTGCCCGAGCCGACGGTCGCCAAGGTGCTCAAGATCATGACCGCCGCTGGCCTCGTGCTGTCCCATCGTGGGGCGCGCGGCGGTTACCGGCTTGCGCGGCCCTTGTCGGCTATCCCCATCGCCGATGTGATCGCGGCGGTGGACGGCCCGATCGCCTTGACCGCTTGCGTCGAGCATTCGGTGACCAGTTGTGAGGCGTCCAGCCTCTGTCCGGTCAAAGGGCGCTGGGATGCGGTGAACACCGCCATCCTCGATGCGCTTTCCGGCATCAGCCTGGCCGAGATGCGGGGGGCGCCGATGTTCATGCCCTTGCCGCAACGTTCTATGCCAGATCATGCCCCCGTCACTGCGTTCGTAGAGTGAGGCCATGCCAGCAGTCGCCGAGACCTTAGACACCGTTCGCACCGTCACCGGCTCCACATACAAGTGGGGTTTCGAGACGGAACTCGAAATGGATATTGCCCCCAAGGGGCTCAATGAAGGCACCATCCGTCTCATCTCCGAGCGGAAGGGCGAACCGGCCTGGCTGCTCGCCTGGCGTCTGAAGGCCTTTGCCGCCTGGAAGACGATGGCAGAGCCGCATTGGGCCAAGGCCGCCTATCCCAAGATCGATTACCAGGACATCCATTATTACGCGGCCCCCAAGAAGGGTGGCGGTCCCAAGAGCTTGGAAGAAGTCGATCCCGAGCTGCTGCGCACCTATGAAAAGCTCGGTATTCCGTTGAAGGAGCAGGCGCTGCTCGCGGGCGTGGAGCCGAGCCCGGAAGACCGTCTGCCGATGGCCGTCGATGCCGTGTTCGACAGCGTGTCCGTGGCAACCACCTTCCAGTCCACGCTGAAGAAGTCGGGCGTCATCTTCTGCCCGATCAGCGAAGCGGTGCGCGAGCATCCCGAACTGGTGCAGCAGTATCTCGGCAGCGTCGTGCCGGCCGGCGACAACTACTTCGCCGCCCTGAACTCGGCCGTGTTCACCGATGGTAGCTTCGTCTTCATCCCCAAGGGCGTGAAATGCCCGATGGAGCTGTCCACCTATTTCCGCATCAATGCGCGCAATACCGGGCAGTTCGAGCGGACGCTGATCATCTGCGAAGATGGCGCCTCAGTCAGCTATCTCGAAGGCTGCACCGCGCCGATGCGGGACGAGAACCAGCTCCATGCGGCGGTGGTGGAACTCGTGGCGATGGATGACGCCAAGATCAAATACAGCACTGTGCAGAACTGGTATCCGGGTGATGCGAATGGCCTCGGCGGCATCTACAACTTCGTGACGAAGCGCGGCGCCTGCCGTGGTGCGCGCAGCCATATCAGCTGGACCCAGGTCGAGACCGGATCGGCCATCACCTGGAAATACCCGTCCTGCATCCTGCAAGGCGATGACAGCGTCGGGGAGTTCTACTCCGTGGCCGTCACCAATAATCATCAGCAGGCCGATACCGGCACGAAGATGATCCATATCGGCCGCAACACGAAAAGCACGATCATCGCCAAGACGATCAGTGCCGGCCATTCGGACAGCACCTATCGCGGTCTCGTGCGCATGATGCCCAAGGCACAGAATGCACGGAACTTTACACAATGCGACAGCCTGCTGATCGGCGATCAGTGTGGGGCGCATACCGTGCCCTATATCGAAAGCCGCAATGCGACGGCGAAGATCGAGCATGAGGCGACGACCTCCAAGATCGCCGAGGATCAGCTTTTCTATTGCCGCAGCCGTGGCCTGTCGCAGGAAGATGCGGTCGGTCTGATCGTCAATGGCTTCTGCAAAGACGTGCTGAAGGAGCTGCCGATGGAATTCGCCGTGGAAGCTCAGAAGTTGCTGGCCATCAGCCTCGAAGGCTCGGTGGGTTGAGGAAGGACTAGACAGATGCTCGAAATTCGCGGCCTGACCGCCACCATCGACGGCAAGACGATCCTCAATGGAATCGATCTCACCATTCCCGCAGGCGAAATCCACGCGGTCATGGGTCCCAACGGCGCCGGCAAATCGACGCTGTCCTACGTCCTGTCGGGGCGTGAGGGCTATGACGTGACGGGTGGCACCGCGACCTTCTTCGGCCAGGATATTCTGGCCATGGAGCCGGAGGAGCGTGCGGCGGCCGGCCTGTTCCTCGCCTTCCAATATCCGGTCGAGCTGCCGGGCGTCGGCAATGCCAATTTCCTGCGCACCGCCCTGAACTCCATCCGCCGCGCCCGTGGCGAGCCTGAGATGGACGCCGTTCAGTTCCTCAAGATGGCGCGCGCCGCCGTCAAGCAACTCGCGATGTCGGAAGATATGCTCAAGCGCAATGTCAATGTCGGCTTTTCCGGCGGCGAGAAGAAGCGCAACGAAGTGCTGCAGATGGCGGTGCTGAAGCCAAAGCTCGCGATCCTGGACGAGACCGATAGCGGCCTCGACATCGACGCGCTGCGCATCGTGGCGGATGGCGTGAACTCCCAGCGCGGGCCGGCGTTTTCGGCCCTCGTCATCACCCATTACCAGCGCCTGCTCGACTATATCGTGCCCGACCGCGTGCATATCCTGGCAGCCGGTCGCATCGTGCGCTCTGGCGGCCCGGAACTCGCCAAGGAACTCGAACTGCACGGCTATGTCGATCTCATCGGCGAGGCGGCGGAGGCGGCCTGATGCGCGCCCCCGTTCTCACGCCCACTGAGGCGCTGTCCGGCTTCCTGTCCCGCTATGACGGGTTGCGTGCGCGGCTGCCGGGCGCCCCTGCCGAGCGCGATGCCGCCGCCGCCCTGTTGCGCGACAAGGGCTGGCCCACGCTGCGTGACGAGGCCTGGCATTACACGAACATCCGCCCGATCACCGGTCTCGAATTCCGTGAGCCGCTGGATGAGGCCGCAACCGGCGCTCGGCTGATTTCGCTGCTGCCCGCCGTCGTCGGGCCGCGCCTGATTTTCGTCGATGGCCGCTTCCGCGCTGATCTGTCGGTGCTGCCGGATCAACTCATCGTCTCCTCCTTCGCCGAAGACGGAGAATTCGGCACCCTCGGGCGCCCGGCGCGTGAGCGGCTGGTGGCGCTGAATACGATGCTCGCCGAAGACGGCGCCGTGGTCGATGTGCCCGCCGGCGTCGATGGCGGCTTCCTGATGATCGCGCAACTCACCAGCGGCAAGCATAGCCGCGTCGGCAGCCATCCACGCCACCGCCTGCGCCTCGGTGCCGGTGCGCGGCTCGTGCTGTTGGAGGTTTCTGCCGGTGAGGGCGAATACCTCAACAATCCGGTCATCGAAATCGCCCTCGGTGAAGATGCCCATCTGACCCATGGTCGGCTGCAGCAGGATGCCGACACGGCCTTCCATTTCGGCACCATCTATGTCGATACCGCTGCGCGCGCCGAATATGACAGCTTCTCCCTCGCGCTCGGTGCGAAACTGGGCCGCACGGAAATTCATGCGCGTCTCGGTGGACCCAATGCCATCGTGCATCTCAATGCCGCGCAGATCATGGGCGGATCGCAGGTCAGTGACTTCACCACGGTGATTTCGCATGATGCGCCGAATTGTGCCTCGCGCCAGACGGTGAAATCTGTCCTCACGGGCAAATCCCGCGCCGTCTTCCAGGGCAAAATCGAGGTCGCGCGTATCGCGCAAAAGACCGATGGCTATCAAATGAATCAGGCACTGCTGCTGTCGCCGGATGCTGAGATCAACAGCAAGCCTGAGCTCGAGATCTACGCGGACGACGTGAAGTGCAGCCATGGTGCGACGGTCGGCGCGCTCGACCCCGAACAGCTTTTCTACCTGCGCAGCCGGGGCATTCCGGGCCCCGTCGCGCGCATGCTGCTGGTGCGCGCCTTCCTCGCCGAAGCCTTCGATGCGGTGACGCATGAGGGGCTGCGCGCCGTTCTGGAACATGCCGTCGAGGGTTGGTGGAACACCACCGGCCAAAATGCGGAGGTACCGCCTGTATGAACGTCATCGCCCCCGTGATGCGTGACATCGCAAGCCTGCGCGCAGACTTCCCGATCCTGTCGCAGACCGTGCGCGGCAAGCCGCTCGTCTTTCTCGACAGTGCCGCGTCGGCCATGAAGCCGCGCGTCGTGATCGACGCCATGGTGACCGCGATGGAGACGCAATACGCCAATATCCATCGCGGCGCGCATTGGATGAGCGAACGCACGACGGAGGCTTTCGAGGCGACGCGCGATTCGGTCGCTCGCTTGATGAACGCCCGTTCGCGCGATGAGATTGTCTTTACGCGCAACAGCACCGAGGCGATCAACCTGATCGCCCATAGCTACGGGCGCGGCATCCTCAAGCCCGGCCAGGCGGTGGTGATTTCCGAGATGGAGCACCACTCCAACATCGTGCCCTGGCAGATGCTGCGGGACGCGCATGGCATTGAGCTGCGGGTCGCGGCCGTCACCGATGCCGGTGAGCTCGATTTCGACAGCCTCGCCGGACATCTTGCGGATGGGAAAGTTGGCCTCGTGGCCATCACCCATATGTCCAACGTCCTCGGCACCTATACGCTGGCCGAGCGGATCATCGCGCTGGCTCATGCGCATGGGGCGAAGGTCATGCTGGATGGATCGCAGGCGATCGTGCATCGCCGGATCGACGTGCAGGCGCTGGATGTCGATTTCTACGTCTGGACCGGCCACAAGCTCTACGGCCCCACCGGCATCGGCGTGCTTTACGGGAAAGCCGAGTTGCTGGAGGCGATGCCGCCCTGGATGGGCGGCGGCGACATGATCTCCTCCGTCAGTTTTGAGCGGTCCACCTGGGCGCGCGTGCCGCATAAGTTCGAGGCGGGAACGCCGGCAATCCTCGAAGGCATCGGCCTCAACGCCGCCATCGGCTATGTCGAGTCCATCGGCTACGAGGCCATTGCCGCGCATGAAGCGGTGTTGACCGAACATGCGCTCGCGAAGGTCTCGGCGGTTGAGGGCGTTTCCGTCATCGGCCGGGCGCAGGACAGGGGTGGCGTGATTTCCTTCACGGTTGCGGGCGCACACGCGCATGATGTGGCAACGCTGCTCGATCGCTCGGGCATCGCCGTCCGCGCCGGTCACCACTGCGCTGAACCGCTGATGCGGCGTCTGGGTCTCGACAGCACGGCACGGGCGAGCTTCGGGCTTTATACGACAGTTGCGGAAATCGATGTCCTGGCCGAATCGCTCGGCCGTATTCGGGCCTTCTTCGCCTGATGACCCGAGACGAGGAACAGATGATGGATCAAGTGACCAACCCCGAAACGCCGGACGAGCCGATCGCGGTCCATCATGCCTGGACGCCGGAGGGCGAGGTGCCGCCCGCGATTGCCCATATCGTGGACGAGGATGAGGTGATCACCGCCATCTGCACGGTCTATGATCCCGAAATCCCCGTGAACATCTATGAGCTTGGTCTGATCTACGCTGTGGACATCGCCGATGACGGCAAGATCAAGGTCGAGATGACCCTGACCGCGCCAGGTTGCCCGTCCGCGCAGGAGTTGCCGGTGATGGTGCGTGAGGCCATCATGGCGATCCCGGGCGTGACCGGCTGCGACGTCGAGACGGTGTGGGAGCCGCCATGGGACATGAGCCGCATGAGCGACGAAGCCCGCCTGTCCATGAATATGTTCTGAGTGGAGGCTGAGATGAGTGAAGCGACCGCAACCACTGCTCCCGCCAAGCCGGCCCGGCGCGCTTTGCCGCCGCTGATGCGCCTGACGGACGCCGCTGCCGCGCGGCTGGAAAAGATGTACGCCGGTGGCCAGGCTGGCATGCTGCTGCGCATCAGCGTGAATACCAAGGGCTGCTCGGGCATGGCCTATGACATGAGCTGGGTCGATGCCGCCGGCCCGACCGATGAGGTTGTGCGCGATAAGGATCAGACGGTTCTGGTCGACCGCAAGGCGAGCCTTTTCCTGATCGGCACCGAGATGGACTACAAGGTGGAGCAGCTGACGGCCGGCTTCACCTTCATCAATCCCAACGAAAAAGGCCGCTGCGGCTGCGGCGAGAGTTTCCACGTTTAAGCCACCGGCCCCGAAACTTCCGTCATGCGCGGACTTGATCCGCGCACCTACCCCTCGTGGCGCAATGACGGCGTGTGGGCGCCGTAACGGGTAGGTCCACGGGTCAAGCCCGTGGATGACGGTGCTAGAAGGGTGTTACGACCGGACCACACCGACCGGCGCTTTCGCCGCCAAGCTCAACGCCGAAAACACCGGCGCGAAACACGGCCGGTCGATATACCGCCCAACCCCGCGCACCGTCCGCAATTCGCCCCGATGCCACACCACCTTGCCCTGGCTGATCGTGCTGGCGGCGAGGCCGGTGACCTCCATCCCCTCGTAGATGTTGAAATCCACCCGCTGATGATGGGTTTTCACTGAAATCGTCCGGCTGGCCGCAGGGTCCCACAGCACGAGATCGGCGTCGGCGCCGACAACCACAGCGCCTTTGCGCGGATGGATGTTGAAGATCTTCGCCGTATTGGTGGAGGTCACGGCCACGAATTCGCTCGGCGTCAGCCGGCCCGCGCGCACGCCGTGATGCCATAGGATGCTCATCCGGTCCTCGATCCCGCCGGTGCCGTTGGGAATGAGCGTGAAGTTCTCTCGCCCGGCCGCCTTTTGCGGCGCGCAGAAACAGCAGTGATCCGTCGCCGTGGTCTGCAACGCGCCGGAAGCGAGGCCGGCCCATAGCGCTTTCTGATGATGCTTCGGCCGGAAGGGCGGGCTCATCACATAGGCCGCCGCCGTCGCGAAATCCGGATTCTGATAGACGCTTTCGTCAATCACCAGATGCTGCGGCAGCACCTCGCCATAGACGCGCAAGCCCTTCGCACGGGCGCGGGCGATGGCATCCGTCGCCTCGGCGGTCGAGACATGGACGATATAGACCGGCGCGCCCAGCAGTTCCGCGATGGCGATTACCCGCTGCGCGGCCTCACCCTCCACCTCCGGCGGGCGGGACAGGGCATGGCCCTCAGGCCCGGTGATACCCATGGCGAGCAGCTTCTTTTGCATGAAGGCGACGGCCTCGCCGTTCTCAGCATGCACGTTGCAAATGGCGCCCAATTCCAGGGCGCGGGTGAAACTGTTCAGCATGATGCCGTCATCGACCATGATGGCGCCCTTGTAGGCCATGAAGTGCTTGAAACTATTGACCCCGTGGTCCCGCGTCAGGACCCCCATCTCCTCATGCACCTGATCTGACCAGCCGGTGATGGCGACGTGGAAGCTGTAATCGGTGGCCGATTTCTCGGCCCAGCCGCGCCAGGTTTTGAAGGCGTCGAGCAGTGACGCGCCGGGGGAGGGGATGACGAAATCGATGATCATCGTATTGCCGCCGGCGGCGCCCGCACTGGTGCCGGAGAAGAAGTCCTCGCTCGCCACCGTGCCCATGAAGGGCAGTTCCATATGAGTATGCGGATCGATTCCGCCCGGCATCACCAGCAATCCGCCGGCCTCCACCACCTCGGCGCCGGTTGGGGCCTCCAGATCGGGGCCGATCGCCTGGATCAGGCCGCCTTCGCAGAGCACATCGGCCCTGAACTGGCGCTCGGCGGTCACGATCTCGCCGCCACGAATGAGAAGGGACATGGCTTCCTCCGGTTCCGTCGATTTCGCCCGATGGTGGACCGGAGGCTGCGTTTAGGGAAGACCTGCCCCGATCCGTTGACACTCCGGTCCGGTTTCAGCAGCATCCCGCTTTGAGTGGCGAGGGGCCTGGATGTCGGAAGCGGTTGAAAGCGGGCTCACGCCTGGGCATGTCGCGGCCCGGCTGGGGGAGATGTCGGCGCCATTGAGGGCGGATGAGGCGCGGGTCGAATCGGACCGCTGCTATTTCTGTTTCGACGCGCCTTGTGTCGAAGCCTGCCCCACGGGGATCGATATTCCTGGTTTTATCGGCAAGATCGGCACCGGCAATGTGCGCGGTTCGGCAATTACCATCCTGGAGAGCAATATCTTCGGTGGCAGCTGCGCCCGCGTCTGCCCCACAGAAATCCTCTGCGAGGAGGTTTGCGTGCGGGAGAAGCAGGAGGGCAAGCCGGTGAGGATCGGCGCGCTTCAGCGTTTCGCGACGGATGCGCTGATGGCGACCGGTGAGCATCCCTTCACCCGCGCGGCCTCCACGGGCAAGCGCATCGCCGTCGTCGGCGCCGGTCCCGCGGGCCTCGCCTGTGCCCATCGCCTTGCGATGCTGGGCCATGACGTTGTGGTCTTCGAGGCGCGTCCGAAACCCGGCGGCCTCAATGAATACGGCATCGCCGCCTATAAGGTGATCGATGACTTCGCCCGGCGGGAGGTGGAGTTCATCCTCAAGATCGGCGGCATCACCATCGAATACGGCGTCGCCCTCGGCCCAAATCTGACCCTGGATCATTTGCGGACGAGTTTCGATGCGGTCTTCCTCGGCCTGGGTCTGGCGGATGCCAATGCCCTCGGCCTTCCTGGCGAGGATTTGCCGGGCGTCGAGGACGCCCTCGGCTTCATCGACTTGCTGCGCCAATCGCCGATGGCGGCGCAAGCGAAAGCGGTCGGCCCCGTCGTGGTTATCGGCGGCGGCAATACGGCCATCGATGCAGCGGCGCAGATCCGCAAGCTGGGCGCTGAGACGGTCACGCTCGTCTATCGCCGGGGGCCCGAGCATATGGGCGCCACCAAGGTCGAGCAGGATTGGGCGCAGACCAACGGCGTCGCGATTCGCCATTGGCTGGCGCCGGTGCTGATCGAGCCGGGCGTTGTGCATTTCGCCAAGACGCGGCTGGAAGATGGCCGGTTGGTCGTGACGAACGATATTCTGCCCATGCCCGCCGCGCGTGTGTTGAAGGCGGTCGGGCAGAGCTTTCGCGCCGATGCCGCCGTCGCGGCACTCGCCATCGCCAAGGGTCGCATCGTCATCGATGGCGACTACCGCACCTCGGTGCCGGGCATCTTCGCAGGCGGTGACTGCGTCGGTGTCGGGCAGGACCTGACCGTGCAGGCCGTGGCCCATGGGCGGGACGCCGCCCAGGCCATCCATCGCTCCCTTTCAGCCTGACCGTCGGAGACAGCAGATGGCAGACCTCTCCGTCAATTTCGCGGGCATTCGCTCCCCTAATCCCTTCTGGCTCGCCTCAGCGCCGCCGACCGATAAGGAATATAATGTCGTTCGCGCCCTGAAGGCGGGCTGGGGCGGCGTTGTGTGGAAAACGCTGGGCGAGGATCCGCCCATCGTCAATGTCTCCAGCCGTTACGGCGCCATCGGCTATGGCGGACGTCGTGTCATGGGCTTTAGCAATATCGAATTGATTACCGATCGTCCGCTGCATGTGAACCTGCGCGAGATCAAGTCCGTGAAACGGGACTTTCCCGATCGCGCCATCATCGTCAGCCTCATGGTGCCGTGTGAGGAGGAGGCCTGGAAGAAGATTCTGCCGCTCGTGGAAGAGACCGGCGCGGACGGGATCGAACTGAATTTCGGCTGCCCGCATGGCATGAGCGAGCGCGGCATGGGGGCCGCCGTGGGGCAGGTGCCGGAATACGTCGAAATGGTCACGCGTTGGTGCAAGCAGTATTCGCGCATGCCGGTGATCGTGAAACTCACACCGAATATCACGGATATTCTGCAACCGGCGCGGGGCGCGTGGCGTGGCGGCGCGGATGCCGTGTCGCTCATCAACACCATCACCTCCATCGTGTCCGTCGATCTCGACCTCATGGCGCCGACGCCGGTGGTCGGTGGCATGGGCACGCATGGCGGCTATTGCGGCCCGGCGGTGAAGCCCATCGCGCTGCGTATGGTCGCCGAGATTGCGCGCCAGAGTGACATGGCGGGGCTGCCCATCTCGGGCATCGGCGGCATCTCCACCTGGCGCGATGCGGCGGAGTTTATCGCCATGGGATCAGGCACGGTGCAGATCTGCACCGCCGCGATGCATCACGGCTTCCGCATCATCGAGGATCTGACCGAAGGCCTGTCTAATTGGATGGATTCGAAAGGCTATGATCGGCTCAAGGATTTTCAGGGCAAGGCGGTTCCGAATTTCGTTCATTGGGAAGACCTCAACATCAACTTCAAATCGCTGGCAAAGATCGACCAGGATTTGTGCATTCAATGCGGCCTCTGTCACATCGCCTGCGAGGATACGGCGCATCAGGCGATCGCCGCTTTGCGCCCCGATGGCCGCCGTCGCTATGAGGTGATCGACGAGGAATGCGTCGGCTGCAATCTGTGTTCCCATGTCTGCCCCGTCGAGAATTGCATTACGATGTATGAAGCGCCGACCGGGCTGCCCTTCAGCACCTGGAAGCAGCATGCGAACAATCCGATGCGCATCGATGCCGACCCCTTGACGACGAAAGCCCTTGCATGAGCCTCGCCTCTACTAATCTTGCCATCGACCCCGCGCGCCTGTGGGATACCATCATGGACACGGCGCGCATCGGCGCCACGGCTAAGGGCGGTATCAAGCGGCTGACGCTGACGGATCTCGATGCCGAGGTGCGGCGCTGGTTCATCGCCGCTTGCGAGGCGGTCGGGTGCACGATCACCATCGACGACATGGGCACTATCTTCGCGCGGCGTTCCGGCCGCGATAACAGCTTGCCGCCCATCGCCATCGGCAGTCATCTCGATACCCAGCCGACCGGCGGCAAGTATGACGGCATCATCGGCGTGCTCTCCGGTCTCGAACTGCTGCGCACACTGCGCGACGCCGGCTATGAGACAACGCATCCGATCGAAGTCATCAACTGGACGAATGAGGAGGGCTCGCGCTTCGCGCCCGCCATGCTCGCCTCCGGCGTTTTCGCCGGTGTCTTTACGAAGGAATGGGCCTATGCCCGCGCGGACCGTGACGGCCTGACCTTCGGCAATGAGCTGACAAGGATCGGCTTCGTGGGGCCAGAACCGGTCGGCCAGCATCCGCTCGCGGCGCATTTCGAAGTACATATCGAGCAAGGTCCCATTCTCGAAGCCCAGGACACCGTCATCGGCGTCGTCACGGGCGTACAAGGCATGCGCTGGTATGAAGTGACCGTCACCGGCACTGACAGCCATGCGGGTTCAACACCCATGACCCTGCGGCGCG
The DNA here is from genome assembly GCF_030252425.1 of Acidisoma sp. PAMC 29798. GTDB lineage: Bacteria > Pseudomonadota > Alphaproteobacteria > Acetobacterales > Acetobacteraceae > Acidisoma > Acidisoma cladoniae. The sequence continues at coordinate 1,312,120 of NZ_CP126994.1, forward strand.
ATGCGCTGCTCGCCACGGCGCGCATGATCGAGGCGGTGAATACCATCGCGCTCGCCCATGCGCCGCTCGCCGTCGGTACCGTCGGACTGATCGAGGCGCGGCCCAATAGCCGCAACGTCATTCCTGGGGAAACTTTCTTCACCGTGGAATTCCGCCATCCCGATGATGCGCTGCTGGCAGTGATGGAGGCAGCGCTGTATACGGCGTTCGACCGTATCAGCGTCGCAAGCGATGTCGAGCATGTCGTCACCTGCATCTGGAATTCGCCCGCCGTGCATTTCGATGAGGATTGCATCAAAGCCGTGCGCAGCGCCGCCGTTCACGCCGGCCTTTCGCATCGCGACATCGTCTCCGGTGCCGGGCATGATTCCGCCTACATCGCAGCGGTTGCGCCGACATCGATGATCTTCGTGCCGTGTCTCAAGGGTATTTCCCATAACGAGCTTGAAAGCGCCGAGCCCGCGCATGTCGCGGCCGGTGCGCAGGTGCTGCTGCAAGCCGTGCTCGCGATGGACGCTCTGTTGACGGAGCGTCTCGGCGCGTGATCGACGCTCACGAGGTCGCCGTCGAGGCGGCCGGTTTATCGGTACGCTTCGGCGAGGGTGACACCGCAACCACGGCGCTCACCGACGTCGATCTCACCATCCGACGCGGCGATTTCGTCTCCCTGATCGGCCCGTCCGGTTGCGGCAAGACCACCTTGCTGCGCGCCATCGCGGATCTGGTGCGGCCGTCTGCCGGTACTCTGCGCGTCAATGGCATGACGCCGGAGGACGCGCGCCTCGCGCGGGCGTACGGTTATGTCTTTCAGGCGCCGGCTTTGCTGCCGTGGCGGACGGTGACGCGCAACGTGACCTTGCCGCTGGAGATCATCGGCATGTCGCAGGACAAGCGGCGGGCGGAGGCCGCGCATTATCTCGGTCTCGTCGGTCTGACGGATTTCGCACGGAAGTTTCCGTGGCAATTATCGGGCGGCATGCAGCAGCGCGTATCCATCGCGCGGGCGCTCAGCTTCAAGCCGAGCCTGTTGCTGATGGACGAGCCCTTCGGCGCATTGGATGAGATTACGCGTGACGGCCTCAATCTGCATTTGCACGAACTTTGGGCGCGCACCGGCCTGACGGGTGTTTTCGTGACGCATTCGATCCCCGAGGCGGTGTTTCTATCGACGCGCATCGTGGTGATGTCGGCGCGTCCGGGCCGCGTCGTGGAGGTCATTGAGAGCGATCTGCCGCGCGCGCGTCGGTTGGAGGATCGGGAGACATCTGCGTTTCTGGCGGTGTCCAAACGCGTGCGGGACGCGCTGCATCTGGGGTACGGGCATGAGTGAGCGCGCCACCCCGTCATGGTCGGCGAAGGCCGAGGATGACGGTTATTGATGAGCGCCTCCAAGAGCCTTCTCGCCCGCATCCTCCCCATCCCCACCATCCTCTTCGTGCTGCTCATCGTCTGGTACGCCGCTGCCGTCTGGCTCAACGCTCCCCAGGCGCGCGCCTTAATGGACCCCGATGCGCCCAGCGGCTTCTGGGCCGTGGCGCATGCGAGTTGGACGATGGACCGCCCGGTGCTGCCCGCCCCCGATCAGATCGTGACCGCCCTCTTCGACAGCGTCTTCGGCTATCCGCTCTCCTCACCGCGGAACCTGCTTCTCCAAGCGGGCTATACGGCCGAGGCTGCCGGCATCGGGCTGCTGTTCGGCCTGGTCTTCGGCATCGCGCTCGCTATCGGCATCATCCATATTCGCACCATGGATCGCTCGGTCATGCCCTGGGTGATCGCAAGCCAAACGATCCCCATCCTCGCCATCGCGCCCATGCTGGTCGTGGCGCTCGGCGTGCTCGGCATCACCGGTCTGACGCCCAAGGCCGCCATCGTTGCCTATCTCACCTTCTTTCCCGTCACCGTCGGCATGGTGAAGGGCTTCCGCACGCCCGATCCTTTGCAGCTCGACCTCATGCGCACCTATAGCGCCGGGCGCGCCACGGTCTTCGGCAAGCTGCGCTGGCCCGCCGCCATGGCCTTCCTCTTCCCGAGCCTGAAGGTTGCCGTGGCCCTAGCCGTCACCGGCGCCATCGTCGCGGAAATGCCGACCGGCGCGCAGGTCGGCCTCGGCGCGCGGTTGCTGGCGGGCAGCTATTACGGCCAGACCATGATGATGTGGAGCGCTTTGGTGATGGCGAGCCTGCTCGCGGTCTTCGGCCTCGTGCTCGTCTCCCTCGCCGAACGGGGCGTCATCGCCCTGCGAGGCGGCCGGCTGTGAAGCGCGGCGGGTCGCACTGGATCATCGGCGTGGCGGCCTTGCTGTTCTGCACGCTGTCGCGCACCCATGTGTCGAGCTTCCATGCCACGCCTTGGATTACGGCGGGGATTGCCGTGGTGCTGATGTTGACGGCGATGGCGCTCTTCGCGCGGGGCGACAGCCGGGCCGATCGGCTGGCCTCGCCCCTCCTGTTCGGCCTGCTGCTGCTCTGGCTGTGGGAAATGCTGGTCTTCGCCTTGCAGATCCCCTTCGTCATCCTGCCGCCGCCTTCCGCCATTGCCCTCGCAATCTGGAACCATCTGGCGATCCTGCGCATCGATTTCGAGCAGACCTATCTGCATGCGGTGGTGGCCGGTTATGCCATCGGCTGCGGTGCCGGCTTTTTGCTGGCGCTGGCGATAGACCGTTCGCCCTTCCTCCAGCGCGGATTGACGCCGCTTGGCAATCTCATCAGCGCCATGCCCATCATCGGCATCGCGCCCATCATGGTCATGTGGTTCGGGTTCGGTTGGCAGTCCAAGGCCGCCGTCGTCGTCTTGATGACGGTCTTCCCGATGCTGGTGAATACGCGCGCCGGCCTCGCCGAATACGGCGCCATGGAGCGGGACCTGATGCGCACCTATGCCGCCGGTTACTGGCAAACCCTGTGGCGCCTGCGCCTGCCGGCCGCCATGCCGCTGATCTTCAACGCCCTGAAGCTGAACTCCACGCTCGCTTTGATTGGTGCGGTGGTTGCGGAGTTTTTCGGCACGCCGACGCGCGGCATGGGGTTTCGTATTTCGACCGAGGCCGCGCGCATGAACCTCGATGTGGTCTGGGCCACGATCGCAGTGGCGGCCCTCGCTGGTTCCGTGAGCTTCGCACTGATCGCCATGATCGAGCGTGCCGTGACCTTCTGGCACCCGTCCTTGCGCGATGCCGAGGGGCGTTAGGGGCGTGCCCGTATATACCCTCGTCATCCACGGGCTTGACCCCCAGGCGGGGCGCCCGTGGATCCATGGGCGCCCATGGGCCCGCGCATCAAGTGCGCGGGTGACGATTTGGAATGGCATCGATCACCGTTGCACCATCTGTGCCTAGGTCGTTTGCGATCTTCCATTGCTCTGCGGCATCAATCTTGCTCACATACGGAGGCGAGGGCGTGACTGAGCGTTAACGAAATGAGGGAATGCAATGAAGAAACGACTGCTGGCGGCAACGGCCGCCGCGATGCTGGGTCTGGCGATGGCCTGGGCCGCGCCGGCTGCGCAAGCCGCCGATCCGCTGACGCTCCAGCTCAAATGGGTCACGCAAGGTCAGTTCGTGGGCTATTATGTCGCTCTGGCGAAGGGTTTCTATAAGGCCGAAGATCTCGACGTCACCATCAAGCCGGGCGGCCCCGACATCAATCCCGATCAGGTTCTGGCCGGCGGTGGCGCCGATGTGGTCATCGACTGGATGCCGTCGGCGCTAGCCACGCGCGAAAAGGGCGTGCCCATCGTCAATATTGCCCAGGTCTTTCAACATTCCGGCCTGGAACTGACCTGCCGGCGCGACAGCGGCATCAAGACCCCGACGGATTTCAAGGGCAAGACGCTCGGCGTCTGGTTCTCAGGAAATGAATATCCGTTTCTGTCCTGGATGGCGAAGCTCGGCTATTCCACCGATGGCGCGCATCCCGATGTCACCGTCCTGAAGCAGGGATTCAACGTCGATCCGCTGTTGCAGAAGCAAGCCGCCTGTATTTCGACCATGACCTACAATGAATACTGGCAATTGATCGAAGCCGGCATGAAGCCGGCGCAGCTCATCGTGTTCAAGTATCAGGCCGAGGATGTCGCGACGCTGGAGGACGGGCTCTATGTCCTGCAACCGACCCTCGATGATCCGGCCAAGGTCGCCCGTCTGGCGCGCTTCCTGAAGGCCTCAAAGCAGGGCTGGGATTACGCCGACAGCCATCAGGCCGAGGCTGTGAAGATCCTGCTGGCGGCCGATACAGCCGGAGTTCTGACCAAGGACCATCAGACCCGCATGGTGTCCGAAGTCGCCAAGCTGATCGGCAAGGACGGTTGGGGCTATCTGATCTCCGCCGATTACAATCGGACGGTGGATGAGCTTTTGTCCACCAAATCGACACCTGTGATTTCCAAGAAGCCGGAGGGTGCCTACACCCATGCGGTTTGGGACAAGGCTTTCAAGTAAGCCGCCTTTGGCCAAGCCCTGGCCCGATGCTTGCTTGGGATACGCCGCGTGAGAGCTCTTGCGTGGCGGCGCCGCGTAGCCGTAACACTATCGACATGTTACCGACCTGGGAGAATGAAACCATGATTACCAGACGTTCCGCCGCAGCTCTGCTCGCCGGCACCGCACTGAGTGTGGCAGTCGGCTTTCCGGGCCTTGCCCGGGCTGCTGACAAGACAATCATCATCGGCATCAACCTGCCGATCACGGGCTCTGACGCCGCTGGCGCGAAGCGCATGCTGAACGGCGCGCTGCTCGGCATCTCTCAGGCGAACGACGCCAACGAGGTTCCCGGCTACACGCTGAAGCCGATGATCCTGAATGATGCCACCGCGACGGCCGGCCAGTATGATCCGGCGCAGGCCGCGACCAATGCGCGCAAGATGGTCTCGACCGAAAACGTGCTCGCGGCGATCGGCCCCGAGATGAGCGGCTCGGCCAAGGCGATGACGCCGATCCTGAGCGAGGGCGACCTCACCATCATCACGCCGTCGGCCACCAACCCCGATCTGACGAACCCGCAATTCGCGGCGCAGTACATTCCGGGCGGCAAGACGGTCTTCTTCCGCACCGTGACGACCGATGCGTTCCAGGGCCCGAACATGGCCAATTTCTATGCCGAGACCCTCAAGGTCAAAAGCGTCTATATTCTGGATGACAGCGGCGCCTATGGCGTCGGTCTCGCCGATGCCTTCCAGAAGCAGTGCGTGGCCAAGGGCATCAAAGTGCTTGGCCGTGACCGGCTCGACCCGACGGCCTCCGACTACACCTCCGTTCTGACGAAGATCAAGTCGCTCAGCGCAGAGTCTCTCTATTACGGCGGCGTCGCTGGCGCTGGCGTGAAGGTGGTGAAGGAATCCTACGGCATCATCCCGAACATTCCCAAGGGCGCCGGCGACGGCATGTACAGCCCGGACGTGACGACGGGCGCGGGCTTCCCGGCGGCCGAGGGCTGGTATGTGACCAATGCCTCACCGCATGTCACCGACGACCCCAAGGTGACCAACTGGGTCAATGCCTATACCTCGAAGTTCAACGATTCGCCGGACGACTATGCCATCACTTCCTATGACGGCGTGCTGGTCATTCTGGCCGCGCTGAAGAAGGTGACGGCCGCCGGTGAGACGCCGACGCGCGAGAATATCCGTGCCGCCATCGCCGGTTCGACCGTGCCGACGCTGCAAGGCCCGGTGTCCTTCGACAAGTTTGGCGACATCACGCAACGCGTCGTCAGCGTCTTCAAGATCACGCATGATCCGAAGTTCCCGCTCGACGATGCCAACCATCAGTTCGCCTATGTCGGCGTCGCGCCGCAGAGCTGAGTTTTCTTGATTGAATTGGGGGCGTTCTGCTGCATGGAACGCCCCCTTTATTCGGCGCTCGGCTCGGGTTGGACGGACGATCATCATCCAGCCCGGCAGCGCCTCATCCGATCGCCGAACATTCGGCCCGTCGCGGTTTGGCGGAATGTGCTGCGCTTTTCCGCCCTACGATGTGTCACTTTTCGTAGGGCGGAAAAGCGAAGCGTATTCCGCCATCCTGCTCTCCTTTCTCTGTAGCGCCGGGATCACAACCAGATGACGCCCTTAGACCTTTTCCTTCAGCAGCTCATCAACGGCCTCAGTCTCGGCTCGATGTATGCCTTGCTCGCCCTCGGCTTCACGATTGTCTATGGCATCATGGAGCTGATCAACTTTTCCCATTTCAACGTCTTCATGATCGGCTCCTTCGTCGCCATGGGCGTGCTGCATGCCTTCGGCATCGATGGCCAGGGCGTCTTCATGTATGGCCTGCCGCTGATCGGCACGCTGCTGGTGACGCTGGTCGTTACCATGCTCGCCTGCGGCGCGCTGGGCATCGGCATCGAGAGGCTGACCTTGCGGCCGCTGCGCGGCGTGCAGGGCCCGATGGCCATGATCACCACCATCGGCATCTCCTACGTTCTGTCCAATGCCGTCATGCTGACGATGGGCGCGAATACCAAGAACTTTCCCAATCCGATTCCGCCTTGGACGATCCATATCGGCACCGCGCAGATCACCGTCTTCCAGCTCATCATCTGGGCGATGTCGGTCATTCTGATGGGCGGCCTCTATGTCTTCGTCCAGCGCAGCAAGCTCGGCAAGGCGATGCGCGCGACGGCGCAGGACCCCGATGCCGCCCTGATGATGGGCGTTGAGGTTAATCGCGTCATCAGCACGGCCTTCTTTCTGGGCTCGGCCTTGGCCGGTGCGGCCGGTTTCATCTTTGGCCTCTACTACAACTTCACCAATTTCGGCATCGGCTTTTCGGCCGGCTTGCGCGCCTTCACGGCGGCCGTGCTCGGCGGTATCGGCAATATCCCGGGCGCGATGCTCGGCGGTATTCTCATCGGCCTGATCGAAGCCATGGCGGGCCAATATGTCGGCGCCAAATGGGCCGATGTCATCATCTTTTCCCTGCTGGTGTTGGTGCTGATCTGCCGCCCCGCTGGTCTGCTGGGGCGCCTCGCGCCCACCAAGTCCTGAAGGGAGCAGCACGCATGGACACGATTTCCGACGCCAAGCCAGGACATGACAATACCAATTCCCTGCCGATGGTCGAGCCGCCGCCGCGCGGCTGGGCGCGCTTCAGCGCACCCTTCGACAAGCCCGAAGTGCGCTTCGGCACCATCGCCCTCATCGCCGTGCTGGCCATGGCCTTTCCGCTCATCGGCGGTCAGGCCAATATCGATGCCGCCGGCAATGCCACGGCCTATGCCTGCCTCGCCCTCGGCCTCAATATCGTGGTCGGTTTCGCGGGCCTGCTCGATTTGGGCTACGCCGCCTTCTTTGCCATCGGCGCCTATTCCTTCGGCATCCTGACCTCCTGGCAGCTAACACCCGAATGGAGCGGCTTCTGGTCGCCCTTCGCCTTCCTGGGGCTGGTGCAGAAGGTGGTGCAGAACGGGCAGGCCATCGTCCACTTCACCGTCTCCTTCTGGATCATGCTGCCGCTGTCCGGCGTCATCGCCGCGTTCTTTGGCGTGCTGTTCGGCGCCCCCACCCTGCGCCTGCGCGGCGACTACCTCGCCATCGTGACCCTCGGCTTCGGTGAAATCGTGCCGATCGTCGCCCGCAACTGGACCGGCCTGACCAATGGCGCAGCCGGCCTCAACGGCATCGCGAGCCCGACGCTGTTCCACTATCGCTTCGGGATCGACGCGACGCCCTATTACTATGTCGGGTTGATCCTGGTGGCCTTCCTGATCTTCGCCAGCACCCGCCTGCGGGACAGCCGGATCGGCCGCGCCTGGATGGCTCTGCGGGATGATGAGATCGCGGCGAGTGCGATGGGCATCAATCTGACGCGCTTCAAGCTGCTTGCCTTCGGCATCGGCGCCGGTTTCGCCGGCATGGCCGGCACCTTCTACGTCGCCAAGCTGCAGACGGCGACGCCGGATATGTTCGGCTTCCCGGTCTCCGTCATGATCCTCGTCATGGTCGTGCTCGGCGGCCTCGGCAGCGTCTGGGGCGTGGTGCTTGGCGCGGTGCTGTTGCAGCTCCTGCAATCCTGGTTCCTCGAAGACCTGTCGCAATGGGTCAATGCCCTGGGCGATGCGCTGCACAACAACTATCTCAGCACGATCGATCTGACCCAGGCGAGTGAGCTGATCTTCGGCATCATTCTGGTGGCGATGATGCTGTATCGGCGCCAGGGTCTCATTCCCGCGACGCGGCGCCAACGCGCGCTCTCTTTCGACCAGCAGCACGCGACCGTGCAGATGCAGAAGCGGGCAGGGGACGTCACGCTGTCGCAGATCGGGGGCGAAAACTACATCCATCCGCCGGGTGCGCTGCCGATGCTGGAGATCAATGACGTCACCGTCCGCTTCGGCGGTCTCGTCGCCCTCAACAAGATCAATATCACCGTGCCGGCGGGCAGCGTCGTCGCCGTCATCGGCCCGAACGGCTCGGGCAAATCGACCTTGTTCAATACCATCACTGGCCTGACTCGGGCGGGCGAGGGCAGCATCCTGTTCAATGGCGAGGAGATTCTGGGCCTGCCGCCGCATGAGATTCTGAAGCTCGGCATCGCCCGCACCTTCCAGAACATCCGACTGTTCGGCACGCTGACGGTGGCCGAGAACATTCTCGTCGGCCAGCATGCACGGCTGAAAAGCGGGCCCTTCTCGGCCATCTTCCGGTCGCCGAAATCCTTGCCCGAGGAGAAGGCGGCGCGCGCCTGGGTGCTGGAAATCGCCCAGGTCTTCGGCAACCGGCTGGTGCCGCGCCTCACCCAGACAGTGGTCGGCCTGTCCTACGCCAACCGCCGCCGCGTCGAGATTTCGCGCGCCCTGGCTTCACGCCCGCGGCTGTTGCTGCTCGACGAACCGACGGCGGGCATGAACACCTCCGAATCGCTCGAACTTGCCGAGCAGATCAAGGGGCTGCATGCCCTCGGCCTCACCATCCTCATCATTGAGCACAAGCTCGATGTCGTGACGCGCATCGCCGACAAGGTGATCGTGCTCGACCACGGCGTGAAGCTCACCGAAGGCTTGCCGGATGAAGTCCGCAAGAACGAAGAGGTGCTCACCGCCTATCTCGGCCGGGGGGCCGCATCCCATGCTTGAGTTCCGCAACGTCAATACCTACTACGGCGATCTGCACGTTCTGAAGAACGTCAATTACAACCTCGGTGCGGGCGAAATCATCTGCCTGCTCGGCGGCAATGCCTGCGGCAAATCGACGACCATGAAGACCATCATGGGCATCGTCCGCCCGACGAGCGGGGAGGTCATTTTCGAGGGCCAGCGCATCGACAAGCTGTCGACGGCCGAGCGCGTGCGGCGCGGCATCGCGCCGGTGCTGGAAGCCCGCCGGCTGTTCCCGCGCATGACGGTGTTCGAAAATCTGGAGATGGGCGCCTATACCCGCAAGAAGGGCGCGGAGTTCAACCAGGATCTGGAGCGCGTCTATGAGCTGTTCCCGCGCGTCAAGGAACGGCGCGAGCAGCAGGCCGGCACGTTGTCGGGCGGCGAGCAGCAGATGGTGGCCATCGGGCGCGCGCTGATGGCGCGGCCGAAGCTCATCTGCATGGATGAGCCGTCGATGGGTCTGTCGCCGCTTTTCGTGGAACAGACTTTCGAGACGATCCAGCACATCAACCGGCAGGGCGTGACCATCTTCATGGTCGAGCAGAATGCGGCGATGGCGCTGTCCATCGCGCATCGTGCCTATGTCTTGCAGACCGGCGTCGTGGTGTTGTCGGGTCCGGCGTCGGAACTGCGCGAGAACGAGCAGATCAAGTCGGCCTATCTCGGCGAGATGACGGTTGAGGCGCCCGTCGCCGCCTGATACAGGCGGCACATGACGACGCTCTATATTGACGGTGATGCCTGCCCGGTGCGCGAGGAAGCCTATCGGGTGGCGGAGCGCTTTGGCCTTGAGGTGTTCGTGGTCGCCAATGGATCACGCCCCATTCGCCCCACGGGCCGCCCGAACGTTCAGCTCATCACAGTCGATGCCGGTGCGGATGTCGCGGATGACTGGATCGCCGATCGCATGACCGCCACGGATGTCTGCGTGACATCCGACATTCCGCTTGCCTCGCGCTGCCTCGCCAAGGGCGGTCGTGCGCTGTCGCCGAAAGGGCATCACTGGACGCCGGATAATATCGGCAGCGCGCTGGCGGGCAGGGCGGTGGCGGAGCATTTGCGCGCCACCGGCATCAATACGGGCGGCCCGGCATCGCTGACGAAGGACGACCGCTCGCGGTTCCTGTCGGCGCTCGACGCCGCCATCCAGGCCGCCCGCAAGCCGGCTCCACCGAAGATGATGGTGCCGCCCGGCGGGTTTTAGCCAATCCGGTTGTCGGCCCGTAGGGCGGAAAAGCGCAGCGTATTCCGCCGTGAACCGCCGTCCTACATCACGATCGACAGCAGCAGCGTCAGGATCAGCGCAGTGATGGAGATGATCGTCTCCATGATCGACCAGCTCTTCAGCGTCTGCCCGACGCTCATGTTCAGATACTGCTTCACCAGCCAGAAGCCGCCGTCGTTCACATGGCTGAAAATGAGCGAGCCTGCCCCGGTCGCAAGCACCAGCAGCGGCGGTGAGACGCCCGGCAGATGCGCGGCGATCGGTGCCACAATGCCGGCCGAGGTGATCATCGCGACGGTGGAGGATCCCACCGCCAGGCGGACCACGGCCGCCAGCAGCCAAGCGAGCAGAAGCAGCGGCACATGGGCGCCGGTCGCAGCCGTCACGATGGCATGCGACACGCCGCTGTCGATCAACACGCGGCCGAAGCCGCCGCCGGCGCCGATCAGCAGGGTGATCATCGCCGTCGGCGCCAGACAGTCATTAGTGAATTGGAGAATCGTCTCGCGGGACATGCCGCGCGAAAAGCCTAGCGTGAAGAAACTCAGGATCACGGCGAGCAGCAAGGCGATGTCGGTATTGCCGATGAAGCCAAGCACCTGAAATGGCATTGAGCCCTTGGTGGTAAACAGGCTGGCGAAACTGCCCAGCAGCATCAGGAACACTGGCAGCAACAGCGTCACCATCGTCACCGTGAAGCCCGGCAGGCTCTCGGCGTCCTTGGTCAGCACGAACTGCGCCGCCATCGGGTTTTCCTCGGGAAGAATGATCCGGGGGGCGATGTATTTCGCGAAGACCGGCCCGGCCAGGATAGCGGTCGGTACGCCCACGATCAGCGCCACCAGGATGGTGTGGCCGATATCGGCATTGAAGGCCGTCACGGCGAGCATCGCGGCGGGATGTGGCGGCATCAGGCCATGCACGACGGAAAGGCCGGCGATCAGCGGCAGCGCCACCAGCAGCAGCGGCGTGCCGGTCTTGCGGGAGACGTTGAAGGCGATCGGGATCAGCAGCACGAAGCCGACTTCGAAGAAGACCGGCAGACCAACGATCAGGCCGATCAGCATCATAGCCCAATGGATGTTCTTCGGGCCGAACCAGGCCACCAAAGTATTGGCGATCCGCTCCGCGCCACCGGATTCGGCGAGCATTTTGCCGAGCATGGTGCCGAGGGCGATGATGATGGCGATATGGCCCAGGGCATTGCCGACCCCGGTCTCGAAGGATTTGACCACTGTCGTCGCCGGCATTCCGGCGACCAGCGCCACGGCCAACGATACGGTGAAGATGACGATGAAGGGATTTAGCTTGAAGCGCGCGATCAACACGATCAGCGCGACCACCGCGATGACGGCGAGGCCGATGGCAAAAACCGGGGACATACAGCAGACTCCATGCGGGGCGTCCCTCCGCCATGGGCCGCCCCGGCCAGAAGATCAATCCGTCGGCTTGCCGCGCATCTTCTTGATATCGGCCCGGCGGGTCTTGCCATCCAGCCGCCGCGTCTTGCTGCCGAGGGTCGGGCGGGTCGGCCGACGCTTGCGAGGAACGGCCGCTGCTTCTTTGAGCAACTCGACCAGACGGCCGGTTGCATCCTCTCGATTGCGGATCTGGCTGCGATAGCTTTGCGCGAAGATGACGATGACGCCGTCTTGCGTCATGCGCTGGCCGGCGAGCGTGGTCAGACGGGCGCGCATCGCGTCCGTCAGGCCGTCCCAGCTTCGGGTGTCGAACCGCAGCTCGACGGCGGTGGACACCTTGTTGACGTTCTGGCCACCCGGTCCCGAGGCGCGGACAAAGGCAAATTCCAACGCCTCGGTATCGATCGACAAACCGCCCGAAATGGGAATCGTGACCATTTCGGGACGTTAGCCTCGATCAGCTCGCGATGGCGCGGAGCTGGTGGCGCGGCTGCTCGATCATGTCCTCGTAGACCGAGACGTAGTTCTCGGCCATGCGACGGGCGCTGAACCGTTCCTCGAAGCGGGCGCGAACGCCGGCCCGGCTGATCTCGCCCAGGCGACGCACGGCGCGGACCGCATCGGCTTCGTCACGCGTGATGAACCCGGTGACGCCGTCTTCAATGACTTCGGGCACCGAACCGCGCTCATAGGTAATCACCGGCGTGCCGCAGGCCATGGCTTCGATCATCACCAGGCCGAAGGGTTCCGGCCAGTCGATCGGGAACAACAGGGCATGGGCCCCGGACAGGAAGTCCGGCTTCTGCATTTCGTTGATTTCGCCGATGAACTCGACATGCGGTTGCTTTAGCAACGGCTTGATGACGGCTTCGAAATACTCCTCGTCGGCGGTATCCACCTTGGCCGCGATCTTGACCCGCATGCCCGCCTTGCCGGCGATGTGGATCGCCTTATCGACACCCTTTTCCGGTGAGACGCGGCCGAGGACCGCGAGATAGTCCTGCTTCACGCCACGCGGCGTCAGGATATTCGTAGGCAGACCATGATGCACCGTCTGCACCCAGTTCAGATGGGGCACCGGTGCGCGCTGGCTGTCGGAGATGGAGATCAGCGGCACCTTGGGAAACGCGCCGTAGATATCGACGAATTCCGGCAGATCGAGGCGGCCGTGGATGGTGGTGACGAAGGGTGTCGGCTGACGGGAGAACAGCGAGAAGGGCAGGTAGTCGTTGTGGAAATGGATGACGTCGAATTCGTCCACACGGTCGCGGATGGCTTCCATCATCTTCATATGCGGGGCCATGCGGTCGCGAATATTGGGATCGAGGCGTAGCGCTTCCTCGCACATCGGCTCCAGCCGCGCGGAGGTGCGAGAGTCGCCGCTCGCGAAGAGCGTCACCTCATGGCCCATGGCCACAAGCTCCTCCGTCAGAAACGAAACCACCCTCTCGGTGCCGCCATAAAGGCGCGGCGGCACGGCTTCATACAGCGGGGACACCTGGGCGATGCGCATCGTGGAACTCTCCTGAGAGCCTGCTCCGCGGCATTATGCGTGAGCGTATAAGAGGTTAGGCGAAAGGGCTAAGAAGTCGTCTGAAGTCGTGCAGCAAGCGCTTCAACATCATCACCGAATGTGGCGAAATCCCGGCGCTAATGCCTTGAAAGAACGGCACTTCGGCGAAATGCGCCCTATTTCCGCTACGATCTTCTTCTAGCATCTCTTCAAGCCAATTTGAGGTCTGCGCTGCGGCGCACAACACCACGTTGGAGAGTGATGGCGCCCTTACGAGAGAGCGCGGGTTCGATCGACGCAAGTTGATTGCCCGCCCTGGAGAGGATCTAGATGCACGGTTTCGATCGTTCTGGCCTGGCCGAAGAGGCGTATGGCGTCACATCCGCGAAGCAGTCCGAGATCTTGCTCGGCCTCCGCGCGAAGCCGCTGCGTTTTTTGCTGCATTTCGCCGCCCGTCACCCGATCGCACACGGCGCGGTGCTCGGCTCGGTTCTCGTGGCCGTCCTGTGCTCGGTGCTGACGCAATATGGCTTGAAGAACCTGGTGGACGCCGTCTCCCACGGTCACGGCCCGGCTGCCGTTCGGGGTGTCTGGATCGCCTTCGCGGTCCTCGCCGTGCTGATTTGTGCCGACAACCTCATGTGGCGGGTCGGCGGCTGGATCGCGGCCGGTCTTTTCGTGCGCGTCACCGGTGACGTGCGGCGCGACCTGTTCACCCATCTGTCGGGCCATTCGCCGAGCTATTTCGCCGATCGCCTGCCGGGCACACTGTCCGGCCGGGTGACCGCGACGTCTAACGCTGTCTTCACAACCGAGAATACGCTGGCCTGGAACATCCTGCCGCCGGTCGTGGCCGTGATCTTCTCGATCGCTCTGGTCACCTCGGTCAATCCGACGATGGCTATCACGATGCTGGCCATCAGTATCGGCCTCGCCGGTGTCATCTTCATGCTGGCCCGTAAGGGCGGCCCCTTGCACCGCACCTACGCCGCCGCCGCCTCGCGCGTCGATGGCGAGCTGGTCGATGTCATCGGCAATATCGGCGTGGTCCGTGCCTTTGGTGCGACGCTGCGCGAGTCCAGGCGCATCGGCGCCACCATCGCGGATGAGATGTCAGCCCGCCACAATAGCCTCAAGTATCTGGAGAAGCTGCGCCTGCTGCATGCCGTGGTCACCGCCGCCTTCTCGGCCGGTGTCATGGCCTGGGCGGTTGTGCTGTGGCAGCACGGCGAAGCGACGGCCGGCGACATCGTCCTCGTTGGCTCGCTCTGCTTCACCATCCTGCACGGCACGCGGGATCTCGCCGTCGCGCTGGTCGATCTGACGCAGCATGTCGCCCGGCTTGAGGAGGCAACGGCCACGCTGCTGCTGCCCCACGCCCTGCCGGATGCGCCGCAGGCACGCCCGCTGCTGCTGACCGCCGGCGCGGTGAGCTTCGAGGGCGTGCGCTTCTCCTATCCCGGTCGCCCCGAGATTCTCAAGGGGATCGACATTTCCATCAAGGCCGGTGAGCGCGTCGGTCTGGTCGGCGCGTCCGGCGCCGGCAAGTCCACGATGCTCAGCCTCATGCAGCGCTTCTATGACCCGAGCGAGGGCCGCTTGCTGATCGACGGCCAGGACATCAGCCGGGTGACGCAGGAAAGCCTGCGCCAGGGCATGGCCGTGGTGCCGCAGGACATTTCCCTGTTCCATCGCTCGGTCCTGGAAAACATCCGCTACGCGCGTCCGGGCGCCTCCACCGCTGAGGTGCTGCAAGCGGCCGAACTCGCCCGCTGCCGCGACTTTATCGAGGCGCTGCCGGAGGGCTTCGACACCGTCGTCGGCGATCGCGGCACCAAGCTGTCTGGTGGTCAGCGTCAGCGTATCGCCATTGCCCGCGCCATCCTGAAGAATGCGCCGCTGCTGCTGCTCGATGAGGCGACCTCGGCGCTCGACACCGAATCCGAACAGGCAATCCAATCCGCCCTCGATATCCTGATGCAGGGCCGCACCGTGGTCGCCATCGCCCATCGGCTGTCCACGTTGCGCGAGTTCGACCGCATCATCGTCATGGATAAGGGCGAGGTCATCGACGACGGGTCGCCGATGGAACTGTCCATGCGTCCCGGCCCGTATCGCGATCTCCTTTCCCGCCAGAACGTCATCCCGATCTCGCGGGCGGCGTAACGAGCCCATCTCTTTGTGCGTGCATCTGAAATAGGAAGCACTACCGATGGAAGACTCTCAATTCGGCCGGGCTTTGGCGGATTTGCGCGACATCGCGGCCCGGCAGTCGGCGGCGCAGTCCGAGGCCGGGCGCCTCATCGTGGTGTCCAACCGTGTCGCCCCGATCGAGGAGGGGCAGCCGACGGCCGGTGGCCTCGCCGCCGGCGTGCTGGATGCGCTGAATGACAAAGGCGGGCTTTGGATCGGCTGGAGCGGCGAGATCGCCAGCGACGCGAGCCGCATTCTGCCGGAGCGCCAGAAGGGCAAGATCCGCCTCCAGACGCTCGATCTGTCTCAGGCGGATTACGACGAGTATTATCGCGGCTTCGCCAATGCCGCGCTGTGGCCGGTGCTGCATTACCGCTCGGCGCTCGCCCGCTTCACGCGCGCCGACTATGCCGGCTACCAGCGGGTCAACGCCCTGTTCGCCGATGCCGTCGCCCAGTCCCTGGCACCCGATGACGTGGTCTGGGCGCATGACTACCACCTGCTCGGCCTTGCCGATGCGTTGCGGGAGCGCGGTGCGGCGAACCGCCTCGGCATCTTCCTCCACACGCCCTTTCCGGCGGCGGCGGTCTTCATGACAATCCCGGTGCATGCCCAGCTTGCCCGCTCGCTGTGCCAATACGACCTCATCGGCTTCCAGACCGAGACCGATCGCCGCAGCTTCGAGGATTACATCCTGCGCGAGGCCGACGGCCATTTACTGCCCGGCCGCGCGCTGGTGGCCTACGGCCGCGTCGTCCGCACCGGCGTCTATCCAATTGGCGTCCAGACCGATGACATCCGTCGCCAGGCCGAAGCGCCCGCGAACTGCCCGCAAATGGCGCGCCTGCGCACCTCCATTGGCGCCAGCAAGCTGATCATCAGCGTCGATCGGCTCGACTATTCCAAAGGTCTGAGCGAGCGGTTTCGTGCCTATGAGCGCTTTCTGGAGCAGAATGCCGACCAGCATGGCGCGGTCACCTTCCTCCAGATCGCCCCGCCCTCGCGCAGCGATGTCGAGACCTATCGCGAAATCCGGCTGGAGCTGGAGCGTGAGGCCGGCCGCATCAACGGCCGCTTCGCGGAACTGGACTGGACCCCGCTGCGCTACCTCAACAAGGGCTTCGCGCGGCAGGTGCTGATGCCGATGTATGCCCTGGCCGATGTCGGGCTGGTCACACCGATGCGGGACGGCATGAACTTGGTCGCGAAGGAATTCGTCGCGGCCCAGGATCCGCTCGACCCCGGCGTGCTGGTGCTGTCTCAATTCGCTGGCGCCGCCTGTGAGTTGAAGGCGGCGCTGTTGGTCAATCCCCATGACCCCGATGAAATCGCCCAGGCCCTGGAGCAGGCGCTGGTGATGCCGCGCGATGAGCGGCGGGACCGTCATGCCGAGATGATGGCTGTCCTGCGCCGCAACAGCCTGTCCGCCTGGCGGGACCGCTTCCTGGGGGATCTCGCCCGCCGCGCTTAAGGGCGTTACGGTCGCATCTACAAAACTGCCGCAATCGCTGCGCATTAAGACCGGGAAGATTGCGGGGCGCCCGCCGGAGCAGACGATGTCAGCCTTCCTGTCGAGCGCCACCAGCCGTTGGAACCGGACGATTGCATCCTCCGAGGCGCGCATGGCCATTGCCTTGTTTGGCGCCGTTTTCCTGGTCGGCTTCGTCGCCCGCATTTACGGCATCGGCAATATGCCCTTCTGGTTGGACGAGGTGACGACCGTTCAACGGTCCAGCCTGCCGTTCTGGGTGATGGTCAACAACTCCCTCTCGGCCCACCACCTGCCATCCTATTTCGTCATCACCTCCGCGCTCGGTCATTACAGCATGAGCGAGTCCGTTCTGCGCCTGCCGTCCGCGTTGTTCGGCGCCGGCTCCTGCGCGGTGCTGTTTCTGATCGGGCGGTCCCTGGGCGGTTGGCGCGCCGGCCTCGTCGCTGGCCTCTTGCTCGCGCTGTCGCCGTTGCAGGTGCAATACGGCCAGGAAGCGCGGTCCTATACCTTCGTCATTCTCATGATGGCGATCGGCTTCTTCGGCCTCGTCGAAATCGCGAGGGACCCGCGTGGGGCCAGCCTGCCTTGGGGCACGCCCGGTGCCCGGCTCACGCCCTGGGTGCTCTATACGGCCGGGACGCTCGGTGCGCTGAACGTGCTCAGCACGGCCTTCTTCTGGCTGATCTCCGCCAATATTGCCGCCATCGCGATCCTTACCGACCGCAGCATCGACCGGAAACGGTTCCTCATTCGCTGGCTGGTGGCTCAGGCCATTGTCCTGCTGCTGACCTTGCCCTGGTTCTACGCCATGGACATCGTCACCAAGGGTGAGATGACGAACGCCACCAATTGGGTGCCGCAGATCACGACCAACAGCTTCTTTTCGACGCTGCAATCTCTCTATCTCATGCGCGTCTCGCGCCTGATCAATTTCCACCTTTTCCCCGCGGCCATTCCAGGCTTCGGGGCACTGCTTCTGGTGCTTGGCATCATGGGTCTGGCGCGGGTGCGGGCGCCCAACAAAGGGCCGACTGCCGGTGTGCGGTCCCATACCCTCCTTCTCGTTCTGGGCATTGCCGCCGTGGTGCCGCCGATCACCATCCTGCTGATCTCCATCGTCAAGCCGCTGTGGATGCCGCGCTACCTGATCTGGAGTTCGGTGCCCTTCTTTGTCTTCGTGGGCCTGGGAATCAATTTCCTGCCCAATCGTCGCTGGCAGAATGGTGCGGTGGTGGCGCTGATCTTGTTGGCGACCCTCAATCTCGCGCCCTATTACGGGTCAGAGACGAAGCCGCGCTGGGATCTGGCTGCTGCGGAACTGCAGCAGGTCATGCAGCCGGGCGATATGATCATCGTGCCGGACGGCCTACCCATCATGATGATGAACTTCTTCCTCAGCCGCCAGAATCAGGCCATTGCGGACACGCGCTGGACGATGGACGTCTTCAAGGCGGCGGAGCATCTCCAAAATGGCGGGCGCGTCTGGGCCGTCTATGGCAAGGTCGGCCAGGCCGACCGCACGCCGACGCGTGCTTTCACGCGCATCATTCAGCCCCTGGGCAAATCTGTGGGTGAAGTGCAGGAGGGCGAGCTGATCACCATGCGCCTGTATGCTCACCCGCCGGCGGCGGCCAAAACCTGCACAGGTTCGAAGGCGGATTGCGACGCCCTCGCCGCAAACGTCAATTAGAGGCGGAACACAAAATCATTCGTCACCCGCGGACTTGATCCGCGGGCCTACCCATCGCGGTGCCATAACGGCGTGTGGGCGCCATAAAGGGTAGGTCCCCGGATCAAGTCCGGGGATGACGGTGCTTTGTGTTGATCCGAAAGCCGACCTACCGCGCCAAGACGCGCGGTGAGTCCGGCAGCCACGACGCCCAGACCGGCGTGCCCGGCGCAAAACGATCGGCCACTGCGCTCGGCAGATCGGCCCAGATTTCGCCTTCCGGCGCCTGCGTGAGACCGAGCTTGATGCGCGTCAACGAGCCGTAGAAGGTCAGCTCTCGCACATCGGCTGCGATCGACCCATGCGGGGCGCCCGCCTGTTCCGGATGCAGCATGACATGCTCGGGGCGCAGGAACAGCTCCACATCCGTGCCAGTCGGCAAAGCAGCGGCGGCGGTCGCCGGCAGCAGCAGGCTGCCCATGCGCACGCCCTGGCCGTCGGTGCGGCCCGCCAAAACGCCGCCAGCGCCGATGAAGCGCGCCACGAAGGCATCGGCGGGCTCGCGGTAGATCGCGGCCGGCGCCGCCATCTGCAAGACATGGCCCTCGTTCATGACGGCGACGCGATCGGAGATCGACAGCGCCTCCTCCTGGTCATGCGTCACGAAGACCGTGGTGATGCCGGTTTCGCGCTGAATGCGCCGAATTTCGGAGCGAAGCTGCGTGCGGACCTTGGCGTCCAGTGCCGATAGCGGCTCGTCCAGCAGCAGAATATCGGGCTTCACGGCCAGGGCGCGGGCCAGCGCCACGCGCTGCTGCTGGCCGCCGGACAGCTGATGCGGGAATTTCTGCGTATGGGCGGCAAGGCCAACCATGGCGAGCAGCCGTTCCGCTTCCACCGTCTGCGTCTTGGTGTCGCCGGCACCGCGCACGCGCGGTCCGAACCGCACATTCTGCAGGGCCGTCATATTGGGGAAGAGGCTATAGGCCTGGAAGACCATGCCCATGCGGCGCTTATTCGGCGGCAGCGCCGTCACGTCCTGCCCATTGAGTAGAACCTGTCCCGAATCCGGCGTTTCGAAGCCGGCGAGAATGCGCAGCAAGGTGGTCTTGCCGCAGCCCGATGGGCCGAGCAGGCACAGCAACTCGCCCTGCGCCAGCTCCATATTGATGCCGTTCAGCACCGTGCGCGCACCATAGCGCTTCTGTATGCTGATCAGGCTGACGCCCGAGGTCTGGATCTGCGGTGAGCTGTCCATCAATGCGCCCCTCCTACTGTCGCGGCGTTACGCCGACCGGTTAACAAGACGCCAAGCATGAACAGCCAGGTGATGACGAAGCTGAACAGCGACAGCGCCGCGGCTTCGGTGATCGCATTCTGGCCAGTGTCGTTGATGAAGACCGCGAAGGTGTGAAACAGCAGCACGCTGGCGAAGGTGAATTCGCCCATGACGATGGTCAGCGTCAGCAGGGTGGCACCGATCAAAGCGGTTGTCAGGTTTGGAAGCAGCAGCAGGAAAATGATGCGGCCCCAGCCGGCGCCCAGCGATTGCCCGGCCTCGGTCAGCGTCTTCACGTCCAGCGTCATGAGACCGACATCGAGGGCGCGAAAGCCGTAAGGCAGGGCCAGGAAGAAATAGGGAATGACGAGGTAGTTCGGCGTGCTGATCAGCCAGCTCGGACCGGTGTAGAGCGTCGTCAGTCCGTCGATCAGGGCAATGGCCGGGATCACGAAGGGAAGGGTCGAGATGAACTCGAACAGCGGCCGCAACTGCGGCGCCTTGAGATGGACGAAGATCATCGCCGGCACCAGCAGCACGAAGCTGAGGAGAATGGTCTCGACCGCCAGGCGCAGCGACAGGAAGAAGCTGTACCAGAAGCCCGATGTGTGCAGCATCAGCACATAGGCGGAAAAGCCGTAGGTATTACCGCCTTCCCACAGGCTGAAGATGCCGGTCATGATCAGCGGCACCAGGAAGAAGATGGCCGCGAGAATGAGGATGATCGTGCTGCTCAGGCCGAGGCGCGGCTTGCGCACGCGGGTCGCGCCAGTCGGGACCGAGACGGCACTGGTGGTGGCGCTCATGTCAGTCGCTCCAGGGTCGGCATTTCTAGCGCTTCCACTTTGCTGTGCGCGCTGACAGCAGGCTGTAGACCACCAGAACCAGGGCCATCACGAGGATCATGCCGGCCGAGAGCGCGGCGCCGATCTGCGGGTCGGACATCACATTGCCTGATAGGACGTTGCTGATATCGATCGTCAGCAACTGGATATTCCCGTTTGTCAGAGCATAGGGCGTCGCATAGGCCGAGAAGGCACTGCCGAACAACAGCAGGAAGGCGGCGAGCAGCGAGGGCAGCAGAATAGGCAGGCCGATCAGGCGCCAATACTGGGCGCTGGTGGCGCCAAGCCCGTCCGATGCTTCGCGCCACTGAACGCGCAGGCCTTCGATCGCCGGCGTAATGACGATGAGCATCAAGGGAATTTGGAAATAGGAGAAGGTCAGTGTCAGGCCGGACAGCGAATAGAGCGAGAAGCCCATCGCATAGATGTTGATGCCAACATGCTTGAGCAGGACGGTGACAAATCCGAGCGCGCCGAGGGTGCTGATGAAAGCGAAGGCCAAAGGCACACCGGCGAAGTTCGAGGAGACGGCCGAGAAGCTGGTGACGATGGAGCGCAGCCAACCGGGCGCGCCAGGTTGCAGGATCGCATGGGCGATCAGGGCGCCGAAGATCAGACCGACCAAGGCCGAAGCGCTCGCCAGGATGATCGAATTCTGGAAGGCGACGCGATACTGATAGTCGCCGAGGCTCGCGAGATAAGACAGCGTGAAGCCGTGATCGCCGGTGACGGCCTGCACCATCAGCACGATGGTGGGCGCGACGAGGAAGGCCGCGACAAACAGCAGGAACAGACCCACGAAGAACCAGGGAATGACCCGGCCGAGGATTGCACCCAAGCCACCACTGCCGGCGGTTGGTGGCATTGCCTTGGGGGATATGACGGGCGCCCCCGGCGGCAGGGGTGGGATTGCGCCCACCCCCCCGATCGAAGACGGTTGAGGTTTCAAAGTCTCGCCAGATTGGCTCACGGGAAACCTCAACAGCTACAGGTTGCGGCTAAAGCTCAGCTCAGATCTTGACCATCTTCGGCCAAAGCTCGGCCAAGGACTTCTGCGCCTTGGCGACCTGTTCCTGCGTCGCGAACTTGACGTTGGCGTAGGGCGCGGCGGGCGGCAGCTTGGACGCCAGATCGGCCGAGATCAGGTTGCGGCTGGCGAGGTCGGCGTAGCGCGCAGGGTGGGCGTAGCCGGCGAGGAACAGAAGCTGGCCCTCGTCCGAATACAGGTATTCCTGCCAAAGCTTGGCGGCGTTCGGGTGGGCGGCATCGGCCGGGATCGCCTGGCAGTAGAAGCTGCCATACGGGGTCGAGCCTTCCGGCACGACGACGGTGATGTCGGCCTTGCCCTTGGCCATGTCGCGGTAGCCGAGCGACAGGTAATCCCAGTTGATGACGATCGGGGCCTGGCCGCTCACGAGCAGCGCCGGGCCGGTGGCTGCGGCCGGGTTCATGTTGCCGACCTTTGCCAGCTCGCCGAAATAGGCGACGCCCGGCTCGATGTCGTCATAGCTGCCGCCATTGCCGAGGGAGGCCGCGAAGACTGCCGCGAAAGCGGCGCCGGCGCCGAGCGGGCTGCCGTTGAGCGCAACCATGCCCTTGTATTCCGGCTTCTTCAGATCGGCCCAGGTGCGGGGCGCGTTCTTGACGACCGTGGTGTTGGTCGCGATGGAGACGACGCCGAAGTAATCGGCAACCCAAAGGCCGTCGGCCTCCTTCATGCCGTCCGGGATCGTCGCCCAGGTGGCGACCTTGTAGGGCGTGAACAGGTTCTGCTTGACGCCGATCGAGGCGAAGGACGGCCCGATGTCGAGGGCGTCCGGGGCGCGGTCCTGGCCTTTGAGGCTGCGGACGGCCTGAAGCTCCTGCGCGGAGGACCCATCGGGGTTCGCATCGTCGATGGCGATGCCGTATTTCGCCGTGAAGCCATCCATCAGCGCGCCGTAATTGGCCCAGTCGCGCGGCAGGGTAATGACGTTGAGCTTGCCTTCTTTCTTGGCGGCGGCGATCAGCGCGTCCATGTCGCTGGCAGCGCGGGCAGGGCGGATGCCCGGCATGGTCGCCAGGGCAGCGCCGGCGGCGACGGCCAGACCGAGCTTCGTATAGTCACGGCGTCCGAGAAGACGGGGATTGGTCGGCATCGGGGAGCTCCTGGAGCGAGGGCGGGGAAGGAACGGAACGACAATGCAAATTCAGCGCAACAAAGGTCGCGAGCACGTTCTGCAGGCGATACAGGCGCGTGAGACGACGGACAACGTCAGTTTCGTGACAGTTCATCATCAACCGTCAGCCGACATTCA
The DNA here is from genome assembly GCF_030252425.1 of Acidisoma sp. PAMC 29798. GTDB lineage: Bacteria > Pseudomonadota > Alphaproteobacteria > Acetobacterales > Acetobacteraceae > Acidisoma > Acidisoma cladoniae. The sequence goes on from NZ_CP126994.1 coordinate 1,335,152, forward strand.
TGACGCCGCTACCCAGTGCGGGTGCCGCAGATAAGCAGGATTTGCAACGCTCGTCACCAGTCCAAAATCATGGATGGGCTCTCGTGGGTTCTTATTTTGTTCCCAAAGCTGCATGCGAGATATCTGCGTTTTTGGGATTATCCCGGCAACGAGACAACATGCGCGCGTCGCAAAAGCATCATGCCCCTGTCATCGACCGCAGATCATAAGGCCGCGCCCTAGTTTATGATGGACGGACAGACCTTATGACGATTTCACGGCGCGGCCTGCTCGGCGCAAGCCTCACTCTGGCGGCCGGCGGCTCAGGCTTTGCACGGATGGTCCAGGCGGCTGAGACGATGCCGTCGTCCGCCCTGGTGGCAGAGGCGAAGCATGAAGGCGCGCTGAACCTCGTCGCCCTGTCTCACAATTGGGCGTTCGAGCCTCTGATGAAGACCTTCTCGGCGCGCTATGGCATCGCCATTGACGACTCAAACTCTGAAGGCAGCTCGGCCGAGGAGTTGCAGGCTGTGCGGAGCCTGCGCCATGCCGATCGCGCGCCGGACTGCATGGACCTCTCGCCGGCTTTCGCCGCGCTGGGCACCCAGCAGAAGCTCCTCGCGCCCTACAAGGTGTCGACCTGGGCCGAGATCCCGACGGAGGCCCGCGATGCCAGCGGCCATTGGGTCGGCGACTATTTCGGCATCATCTCCTTCGCGGTGAACCGCAAGGTCGTGACCACCGTGCCACGCACCTGGAACGACCTGCTGAAGCCCGAGTATCGCGGCATGGTGGCTATGGACGGCAGCCCGCTCGGCTCGGGGGACGCCTTTGCCGCCGTCATGGCCGCGAACCTCGCCTCCGGCGGTAGCGTCAAGACCATCGCGCCGGGGGTGGAGTTCTTTGCGCGCCTCGCCCACGCCGGCAATCTGAACCCGATTGCGGTGACTGAGCCCTCTCTCGTCAGCGGGCAGACGCCGATCGTGCTGCGCTGGGATTATCTCAACCTCACGTCGCGCGACAATGCCGCGAAAATGGCGCCGATCGAGGTTGTGGTGCCGGAAGGCGCGGCGCCGTTCGGCGCCTTCTACGCCCAAGCCATCAGCGCCTTCGCGCCCCACCCCAAGGCTGCGCGGCTGTGGCAGGAATTCCTCTATAGCAATGAAGGCCAGTTGGGCTTTCTGGCCCAATATGCCCATCCGATCCGCTTCAACGCCATGCTGGCGGCCGGGGCCATTCCCCCCGGAATGCTGGCAAAGCTGCCGGCACCGGATGCCTATAAGGCGGTGCAGTTCGCGAGCCTGGATCAGACCAATGCCGCCAAAAAGACGCTGTCCGATCTCTGGACGCGTGAAGTGAAGGTCGGTTGATCGCAGCACCCTCGCCGGGCAAGACATGTCTATGAACGACATGCTGCCCGGTGATTGGCCTGAGCTTCGCACGGCGCGCCTGCGCCTTCGCTTTTGGGAGACGCGTGACGCCGCGCCTTTCGCCGCGCAGAACGCCGATGAGGAAACAATGCGTTTCCTCGGCGGCCCAATGACGCGCGACGAGAGCGACACCTATATTCGGCTGACGCGCGCGCGATGGGCGGAAGACGGCTTTGGCAAATGGGTCGTTGAATTGGCAGAGACCGGTGAGTTCGTCGGCGCGCTTGGCTTGCAACGGGTGCACTTCGACGCGACCTTCACCCCGGCGGTCGAGATTGCCTGGCGCATGACCCGCCGCTTCTGGGGCCGTGGTTACGCGACCGAGGCCGCCCGCGCCGCCATTCCATTCGGCTTTGAAACGCTTGGGCTCCGCGAAATCGTATCCCAGACGGCCGTGGGCAATCGCGCCTCCCGCGCCGTCATGGAACGCTTGGGCATGCGATGGAGCGGGGAGTTCGATCACCCGCTGCTGCCAGCGCCGCACCCGCTATGTCGGCATGTGCTCTATCGATTGACAAAACCTTCCGAGCCGCCCGGTATCGCTGGAGTCTCATCAGAAAAATGAGACACTCGCCGCAAAAAGCCAAGGGCGTGGAGGTAGGGATGGCACAGAGTGTGACCCAGCATGACACATGGCGACGCCCGAGCCAGAAGACGTGTCACACCGGTGCCTGCGCGGGCATCGTCATCGCGCTGCTTAGTTTTTCCGTACGCGCCGTCGCCGCGACATCCGGCACACCGCTTCCCGCCCTTTTTACAGATGTTGAAGCGGCACAGGGGCGGATCGTGTTCGAGCAGCACTGCGCCATCTGCCATGGCGAAGATCTGCGCGGCGAGGTCGGTCCTGCGGTGATCGGACCCAGTTTCGGATCCGTCGCTGACCACACCACGGTCTCTATCATGTTCAATGTGATTGCCGCCGAAATGCCGGCCGGGAACCCGGCCAGCCTTACGCATGAAGAATATACCGACGTCATGGCCTATGTCCTGCAGCGGAACGGCTATCCTGCCGGCGCGCATCCGCTCAGCTTCACCTCCGCTCAGACGTTGGACGTGCCGCTGATTTCCCAGGTGCGCTAGGTCTCCAACGGGCGGCGATATTTGACGATCCCTGTGAGAGAGGATAGTTGTTGCGAACGATATGCATTCGCGATGACTGACTTGGATAAAGGACCTCTCCCGTGTTGAAAACCAGTCTGGCCCGCTACTGGCTCGCCGTTGGCGCGCCTGCCGTCGTCCTTGCCCTATCCTCCGCGACACCCGTACACGCCGCCGATGCGCCGGTGCTGACCCTGTACTCGGCACAGCACGAGCAGGTGATCGACATGCTCACCACCGCCTTCACGAAGCAGACGGGTATCCAGGTCCAATCGCATGCAGGTGAAGGGCCGGACATTGCGAACCAGCTCGTCCAGGAAGGTTCGTCCTCTTCGGCAGACGTCTTCATGACGGAAAATTCGCCGGAACTGATGCTTCTCGATGAAAAGAAGCTGCTCACCTCCGTCAATCCGTCCACGCTTTCGGCTGTGCCGCCCACAGATAGCGCCCCAAGTGGCAACTGGGTCGGGGTCCTGGCGCGGGAGAATGTGCTGACATTCAATCCGGCCTTGATCCAGGACAGCGCCTTACCGGTGTCGCTGCTCGATCTCGCCAAGCCCGCGTGGAAGAACAAGATCGCCATCGCCCCGAGCGACAGCGACTTTCTGCCGCTGGTCAGCGCCGTCCTGGCCCTCAAGGGGCATGACGCGACGCTCGCATGGCTCCAGGGGCTGAAGGCCAATGCGCAGGTCTTCGATGATGACGAAGCCGTCGTCGCAGCGGTCGATCGGGGCGCCGTCGCGACCGGCATTATCAACAGCTATTACTGGGCGCGGCTCGTCACCGAACAGGGCGTGGCAAAGTCCCATGCGCAAATCCATCACTTCACCAATGGCGACGCCGGCGCGCTGGTGAATATCTCGGGCGCTGCCATCTTGGCGTCTTCCAAAAACAAGGACGCTGCGCAGAAATTCCTCGCCTTCCTGGTCTCAAAGCCGACCCAGACCATGCTCGCGTCCTCGGACGTCGATTTCGAGTATCCGCTGGCCGAGGGCGTGCCGGTCAATCCGATGATGAAGCCCCGTGCCGAACTCCAGCCTCCGGCGATCTCCCTCGAAAAGCTGGGTGACGACCGCCCGGCCGCACAACTCCTCCGTGAGGCAGGGCTCATCTAAGGTCACTTCCGGTCGTCTTCGCGTGCGCTGGACACCAACGCGTCGTCCCCCGGCCGCCCTCCTGGCGGCCGGTCTCCTCGCGGGTCTGCTCGTTCTGGTTCCCATCGTCTGGACAGGCGGCCTCGCACTCGGCGTCGGCTTTTCCGATGCACGTCTGCTGCTGTTTCGCCCGCTGGTCGCGCAATTACTGCTCAATACCGTCGCCCTCATCGCCGCCACGGCGCTCGTCACCTGCGTCGTCGCGACAGCCGTCGCTTGGTGCGTGGAGCGAACCGATCTTCTGGGCCGCCGGCTTTGGGCGGTCCTGGCCGTGGTCCCGCTCGCTGTGCCCTCCTTTATCACGAGCTTTGCCTGGGTATCGCTGAGCCCAAGGCTCCAGGATTTCGGTGGTGCCCTGCTGGTCGTGAGCTGTTCTTACTTCCCCCTGATTTATTTGCCGGTGGCGGCCGCCCTGCGGGCGATGGACCCGACCTTGGAGGAGACGGCGCGGGCCTTGGGTCTTGGTCCCTGGCGCGTATTCCTGCGCGTCGTGCTGCCGCATCTGCGGCCCGCCTTGCTGGGCGGTATCCTTCTGGTGGCCCTGAACACGCTCACGGAATTCGGCGCTTTTGCTTTGCTGCGATTCCGCACCTTCACCACGGAAATATTCGCCATCTATCGGACCAGCTTCGATAGCTCCGAAGCGGCGTTGTTCGGCATGGTGCTCATTCTGTTATGCCTGCTCTGCCTGGCGGGGGAAGCCTGGGCGCGGGGCGATGCGCGCTACGGCCGCGTCGCCCGGGGCGCGGCGCGCCCAGCACCCCGCATCGCCCTAGGGGTGTGGCACCTTCCGGTCTTCGCAGGCTTCGCCGCCTTGGCGCTGGTCACGCTCGGGGTGCCGCTTGGCATGATCCTGTATTGGCTGACGCAACATACCTCGGCCGCGACCTCGGTCGCGGGCGCGAGCCTGCCCGCTTTGGCGAGGGCCACCTGGGCGTCCTTGCGCCTTGCCCTGGGGGGCACCGCCGTGACGATGCTGCTGGCGCTGCCCCTCGGGTTTCTCGCGACCCGCTATGACGGTCGGCTCATCGCGCTGTTGGAGCGTACGGCCTATCTCGCGCAGGGCGTGCCCGGAATCGTCGTCGCGCTATCGATGGTGTCGCTCACCATCACCCTGCTCCGGCCATTGTATCAGAGCGCGTTTCTGCTGATGATCGTCTACGCGGTTCTGTTCCTGCCTTTGGCCCTGGTGAGCGTGCGCGCGGCCTTCGGCCAAGTGCAGCGGGGATTGGAAGACGCCAGCCGCGCCGCAGGCCTTGGCTGGTTCGCGACCGTTTGGCGGGTGCTGCTGCCGCTTGCGGGCCCCGGACTTGGCGCTGCCGCCGCCATGGTCTTCGTCTCGGTGGTGACCGAACTCACCGCCACGCTGTTGATGGCGCCGATCGGAACCCGCACTCTTGCCGTTCAGGTCTGGGCGAACACCACCACGCTGGCCTTTGCCGCGGCCGCCCCCTATGCCGCCTTGATGACCGTGCTATCCCTCATCTCCGCCTGGGTTCTAGCGCGGCGCTTCGGGCTATCGCGAACGCCGTAGGGGCATGAATGGCGGAACTGCGTATCGAAGGGCTGAGCAAGGCATTCGGCACAACGCTGGTCCTGCGGGGACTGACGCTGTCGGTGGAGCCACGGCAGCTCGTCGCTGTGCTCGGCGCATCAGGCAGCGGCAAGACGACGCTGCTGCGTCTCATCTGCGGATTCGACCGGACTGACTCAGGCAGCATCACCATCGGTGGTACCGCCGTCAGCGGCCCCGGTTTGCATATGCGGCCGGAGCAGCGGCACGTCGGATATGTGGCGCAGGAAGGCGCGCTGTTCCCGCATCTCACTGTTGCCGACAACATCACCTTCGGTTTGGCGCGGCGCCAGCGCCGGTTGCGGCATCGTGTGGCTGAGTTGCTGGCCTTGGTCAGCTTGCCGCAGACCTATGCCGACCGCTTGCCACATCAACTCTCGGGCGGTGAGCAGCAGCGCGTGGCGCTGGCCCGGGCGCTGGCGCCGTCCCCCGCCCTGGTTTTACTGGACGAGCCATTCTCCGCTTTGGATGCGGCGCTGCGGGTCGAGACGCGGCAAGCGGTGGCGCGCGCGCTGACGGCATCCGGTGCCACGGCGCTGTTGGTCACCCATGATCAATCCGAGGCGCTGTCGATGGCGCATGCGGTCGCTGTGCTTCGCGACGGCACGCTGATCCAAATGGCGGACCCCAAGACGCTCTATGGCCGCCCGGTCGATGCGACCTTGGCGCGCTTCATGGGGGAGGCGGTGATGCTACCGGGCGATTCGGACGGGACCCATGCCCAGTGTCTGTTCGGCATGCTTCCCCTGGCCCAGCCATCCGTCTGCGGTCCCGTGCAGGTGCTGATCCGCCCCGAGCAAATCCGCATCAGCGCGTACGGGCACGGCCACCCGGCCAAGGTGACGGCCGTGACCTATTATGGCCGAGATTGCACGGTTGTTCTCGATGTCGATGGATGTGACGGACGCGTCGTCGCGTTGGTGCCCGGCCACGTGATTCCTGAAGTCGGCCAGGCCGTCTCGTTACACCTCGAAGGCCCGGTGATTGTCTATCGTCGCGACGGCTCGTGACGGAGGCCCGCGTGTTGTGCTCATGCTCTAAGCTCCATAGGATGAAGCGACATAGCGGATGAGATCCCGGCATGCGCGTGACGCGACATCTGCACCTCGCCGCCAGTGGCGCCGCCGGACTTTCATTGACACATCCACTCGATTGCAATGCCTGGCTGATTGACAGCGAAGATGGCCTTTTGCTGTTTGATACGGGTGCCGGTGTCGATATTGACGCAGTTCTGGCGGAAATCTCGGCGGGCGGCGCGGACCCCACCCGACTGCGCCACATCTTTCTGACGCATGCACATGCGGATCATTCAGGCGGCGTCGCGGCGCTCCAGGATCGGCTTCCAGGTGTGACGCTGCATGCGGGAAGCTTGGCCGCGAAACGCATGGCATCGCATGACGAAAGCGCCATCAGCCTGGATAGCGCCCGTCGCTTTGGCATCTACCCTGCCGATTACCTTTGGCGCGGCGCGACCGTCGATGATGTGCTGCATGACGGGGACAGTCTGCGCATCGGAAGCGCGACGATCCGAATGGTGGAGACACCCGGCCATAGTAGCGATCATTGTTCCTATCTTGTCGATAGTGATGGCACGCTCTGCCTGATCGCGGGTGACGCGATCTTCGAAAATGATAAAGTTGTTTTGCAGGACATCCCGGATTGCAGCGTGCCCGCACTGCTGGACAGCATCCGCCGTCTTGCCGCTTTGGAGTTCCATAGCTTTCTGCCGGGCCACGGGACATTTTCCGTGCAGGATGGCATGCGCCATGTCGCGCGCGGCCGTCACTATGCGGAGAGTGGCCAGGTGCCTCCGTCATTGTTTGGATAGAGGGATAGCGCGATGAGATTTCAGGGCCGCGTCGTGGTGGTGACAGGCGGTGCATCCGGCCAGGGAGAGGCCACATGCCGCTTGTTCGCCGCTGAAGGCGCGCAGGTTGTCGTCGCGGATTGGAACGCAGACGGCGCGGCGCGGGTCGCCCGCGACATCGGCGGCGCGCCTTTCGCGGTCGATGTCGCAAAAGAAAGTGAGGTTGCGGCGATGATCGATTTCGCCTGCACCCGCTTCGGTCGTTTGGATGTGCTGTTCAACAATGCCGGCGTGGGGCATAGCGCGACGGGTCAATTCCGCATGGCGAGCATTGTCGATACGCCGGAGGATGCCTGGGATTCGATCATCGCCATCAATCTCAAAGGCCAAGCCATGGGCTGCAAACATGCCATTCCGCGCATGGTCGCCGGGGGCGGTGGTGCCATCATCAACAATGCCTCGATCATGGCCATTGCCGGCGTGCCTGGCGCGGATGCCTATACGGCGGCCAAGGGTGGCGTCGTGGCCCTCACACGCGTCTTGGCGGTGGACTGGGGCGCGAAGGGCGTGCGCGTCAATTGCATTTGCCCGGGTACCATCGCGACGCCGATGGTGGGCAATCTGATCGAGGATCCAGAGGCACGCCAGAGGCTGGGTGAGTCGACACCGATGAAGCGGATTGGCGATAGTGACGAGATCGCGCGCGTCGCGGTGTTCCTGGCGTCGAGTGACGCGTCCTATATCAACGGCGCCATCATTCCCGTCGATGGCGGATGGTCCGCGCTTTAAGCGACGTGCTTCTCGGCCTGGATATCGGCACCTCCATCGTCAAGGCGGCGGTGTTCGATCGGCACGGGCGTGAGAGGGCGACGGCCTCATCCCGCACCACAACGCTGACGCCATTTCCGGCCTGGTCCGAAGCCGATCCTGACCAGCTTTGGGACGCGACATGCGGCGTCATCCGCAGCGTTCTGCAGTCCGCCGGCGTGGCACCGGCGGATGTGGCGGCGGTCGGGATCTCCGGCGCCATGGTCGGCGCCTGGATCATCGACGATGCCGGCGTGGCGCTGCGGCCCGGCATTTTCTGGAATGACGGCCGAACCCAAAAGATGATCGCGGCGATGATCGCCGAAGACGCTGCGTTCATGTCGCGCATCTTCGCCGTTTCGGGCTCTGTGATGCAGCAAGGCTGCACGCTGCCGCTGCTGCGTTGGCTTAAGCATCACGAGCCGGCTGTGCTTGCAAAGGCGCATGCGGTCTTCGGCGCGAAGGACTATATCCGATTTCGCCTGACCGGTGTGGTCGGGACAGACATCACCGAAGCGGCCGTGGCGCCGGGCAGTGCCGTCGCGCGGGGCCGCTCGCCAGAGATGATCGCGCTGTTTGGACTGGAGGATATCGCCCAACTTCTGCCACCACCGTCGCCATCCGAAAGCCTCGCCGGTATCGTGACGGAGGCGGCGTCTCGCGCGACGGGATTGCGGGCCGGCACGCCCGTCGCTATTGGCGCGGGCGATGTCGCTTGCAGCGTCATCGGCGCTGGGGCCTTGGCTCCTGGTATTGCGTGTTCAATCCTCGGGACGACTTGCCTCAATGGCATCGCGATGCCCGTGCCGGTGTTCACGCCGCCCGATCTTGGGCTGCTGTTCACATTGCCGGGCGATCTCTGGCTACGCACCATGGTCAATATCGCGGGCACGACGAATATCGATTGGCTGCTCACCACGCTCTGCCCAGATCTGGCGGCGCAACCCGACCCCTATGCCGCACTCGGGGTCCTGGCGGCGGAGTCACCGCCGGGGGCGCAGGGGGCCGTCTATGTGCCCTATTTGAGCGACGTCGGCATCATCGCGCCCATCGTCGCACCGGCGGCACGCGGCGGCTTCGCCGGGCTGATGCCCCGCCATCGGCGGTCGGATTTGGTGCGCGCCGTCTATGAGGGCGTGGCCTTCGCAATCCGCGATTGCTTCGCGACCATCGGCCATGAGGTCGGTGCGGTTCGCCTCGTCGGCGGCGGCGCCCGCAGTCCCTTCTGGCGACAGCTCATCGCCGATGTGTTGGGTTGCGCGGTCGAAGTGCCGGAGGGACAGGAATTCGGCGCCAAGGGCGCGGCCTTGCTGGCCGGCACGGCGATCGGCTGGTTTGCCGATATACGCGCGGCCTCCATCGACTGTTGCGAAATCCTGCACCGCCATACGCCGCAGTCCGGCGTTTATGACGCCGCCTTCGCGCGCTATCGCCTCTATGCTGCGGCACTTGCTGCGGTGACACCGCCAGACGAGGAGATCACGTCTTGACCGCATCTGCCGCGCGTGCCTTCCTCGATCAAGCCGCCGCCGCCCTGTCAGGACTTTTCGCGTCTCAGACTGAGGCTTTCGAGGCTGCCGCCACAGCGATCACGGCGGCGATCCGGCAGGACCGCCTCATCTACCTGTTCGGCACCGGCCATTCGCATATGCTGGCGGAGGAGGGGCATTACCGCGCCGGCGGTCTCGCCTGCGTCGTGCCGATCCTCGACACGGCGCTGATGCTACATGAGGGTGCGGTGGAGAGTACGCGCCGCGAGCGGGAAACCGGTTTGGCCGCCGGCATCCTCGCGCGCTATCCGATCGGAACGGGAGACGTGCTGTTGGTGTTTTCCAACAGCGGTGTAAACGCAGTCCCGGTGGAGGCTGTGCGGCACGGGCAGGCGGCCGGCGCCTGCGTGATTGCGGTGACATCGGAGGCCTATGCGCGCCAGGCGGCGGCGGGGCGAGACAGGATCGGCGCTTTGGCCGACATCACCATCGACAATGACACGGTGCCGGGCGACGCGGGTTTTCAGGCGGCGCCCGATGTGCCGCCCGTGGGCCCGCTCTCCACCATCATCGGTGCGGCGATCTTGAACGCGCTGCTGGCGGAAGCGGTGTCTCGGCTTGGGGCCGAGGCACCAGTTTACGTCAGCGCGAATATGCCGGGTGCGAAGGATCGCAACGCGGCCTTGGTTGCGCGATACGCATCGCGCAACCCGCATCTTTGACTAGACGCAGCAGCTTTTCGCATTGGTCGCCGGTGGCAGATCGATCACCGGGTTCTGGTCGAAGAAGCCGGAGGGCATCAGCTTGAAACCGCAGACCACACAAGGCTGCACGGGATGATCTTCCGGTCGCGGCATGTGGTGCAAACCGAAGCTGTGCCAGACAACAATGTCGGTATTCTCTAGCGGCCGATCAGCCTTCACCCAGGTCGGCAGGCCTTCCTCGCCTTGCGACTGATTGACGAATTCGCCCGCCGGAAAACGCTCGTCAGGATCGAAAGCCGTGACCCAGAGCTGATGCTGAATGAAGCGCCCCCGCCTGCCGGAGACGCTGTCGGGATGCGTATAGGGCTGTACGGATGACCCTGCTTCCAGCTTGAAGCCGGTCGGGCCGCCGACCCAGTTCTTGGCATCGGGATTGATAATGCGCCAGTAGCGGCTTTTGCCGAAATCCGCATCGCGCATCGCGTCTGCTTCGGAGGTCAGCGTCCGCTCCTCCATCAGGAAGGCATTGCCATAGGGATTTTCAGGCCCAAGGGGCAGGGCGCGGGTATCGCATTCCGTCACGCTATTGTTCGGCCCGTCCACTTCCATGTCGAGGCGCGCGCAGAAGATATGCTGATGGATATGACCGACGATGCCGGGCGCCACTTCCGTGCCGAATTTTCCGGGATGGCCAGGGTGGCAGGCCGCGGTATTGATGATGCCCGTCGCTTTCATTTCGTATTCGATGCGGCCATCCTGGTGCAGATACCAGTAGGAGGCGTATTCGTAATTGCCGATCGTTGAAATCGAGGAAATGACGAGTTTGCGCGCGCGCCGCACCTCGGTCCGTTCCGTGCGCACGTCGAAATGCTTCCACGACAGTCCGGCATCTTCTTCATGCAGGCAAACGGCATTCTCGATCGTGCGGGAGGTGCCGAAGACGGTCGGCACTTCCGCGTCGAAATAGTGAATGGCGCCGAGGCAATCGCAACCCAGCGTCAGGGGGTTCGCCATCCGGCCAAAACCGAGTTCGCCGCTGTCGAAGACGTTCTTGCGATAGTGGCTGCGTTCGGGCGTGCCATAGGGCACCACCATTTCTGCGATGGAGGCGCGATACACGATCGGGCGGCGAACGCCGCCATGGGTATAGCCGATGGTATAGAGCACCAGGCCCTCGCGGCCATTGAAGCCGACGCGAAAGTCCCAGTTCTCCCATGTCACTTTATTGCCATCGACGACGAAACCCGGGCCTTCGGGCTGCACGACGTCAAGCGGTGCGGAAGGGGCGCGAAACTCGGTCAGTAAGGCGGCGGCGTAGTTGCGCGGTGCGGTCGGCACGGGAATGTAGTCGCCGCTTTCCTCGAAATGATCCGTCACTTCCAGCACTTCCAGCGTGCTGACGTCGATCAGTGCATGCAGACCTTCAACCGGATGGGCGTAGTAATTGTCGAGCGGAAACATGCGCATCCAGATGAAGCAGTTGAGCACGCGGCGCCCCTGCTCGATCGCATGGCCGAAATCGCCGACCGTCCAAGGATCGACGGCCATGAGGTCCAGCTTGTCCAGCAAGCCACGACGCTGCAGCCCAGCCTGAAAGCGCGGGTCGGCCTTGACGGTCTTTTCGATTTCCAGAACTTCTTCGATCGCCACCATGGCGCGGGCGTCTTCACGAAACACCTCCCACAGTAGGGCGCCGGTGCCGAGATCGAACTTGCCGGAGACCACGCCCATGACGCCACGTCGGTAGATGTTGAAGCGCGCGACGCGCTGCATCGGCGCTCCACCCACGTAGCCGCGCACCACCTCCTTCGCCGGCTCGTCGAGATCGATCGTCTCCACCCGCAGGTCCGCGCCCCAGCCGTAATGGTCGCGAATGAGCTGCGCCGCATGGTTGAGTTCGGTCCCCGATAGCGGGTCGAGCGGGTGCGGCGAGGATACACCTGTGGTCGGGTGGCAGACTTTCATGTCCATGCGTCGGTGCTCCTGCGTTCTTGCCTCATCTTACCTTTACACGAAAGGTCGCGCATCCATAAAGCGGCGCAAGGTATTCAGGGTAATGCGGGAGATATTGTTCTCGTAGCCCTGACACGGCAGCGCGCCGATCCAGGCGATGGAGCCGGTGGAGAAGATGGCGCCACCCGCCGGCGTTTCGGCGAAGGTCAGGTCCGCGCGCACACGCTCGTTCTGATCGCCGCCGAGGTTCGGCAGTGTCGCCGTGAACTCCTCATTGACGAGCAGCATCAAGGGACTGTGATCTTCCGAAGACGCGAGGCGCAGGATATTCGGCGGCGAGCCGAGCAGCGGATTGATGCAATCGAGTTCGATGCCGGCCGCACCGCCGCCGATCAGACCGAAATCGCCGATGATCTCCTCCTCCACGCCTTCGAAGATGAAGGCGGCACGGGGGTTATCGGCATCCGGCGCGCGACGGTAATAGGACGAGACATCGAAGCCCTGCGCCACGAAGCCGATGCCGGCCATCATGTTCGGCGGTCGGCCGCAGCGTCGCCACAAGCCGCCATATTCGCCTGTGAAGGAGTGATAATATTCGCCGGGTTCGGCTTCCCAGGAGCGGATGCCATCTTCGGCACGCCGCACTTCGATGACGCCCGGCAATTCGTCATGGAAGGCAATGCGCCAATACCAGCCATTGCCGCCCATATACATCAGCCGCCCACCGCGATCCAACCAGGTCTTCATCGCATCCCACATCGGGGTGGAGTGATATTCGGGGTGCGATCCTGTCAGAATGACGCGATAGTCTTTGAGCAGTTCATACCCATCCCGATGCAGATCCTCATCGGTGATGATGTCGTAGTCGATGTCATGATGCGCCAGCCAGCCAAAGAGATGCGTATCGGCATTGTATTGATAGAGGCTGGACCCGTCGCCACCGAGCCAGGAATGGTAGCGTGGCGCGCAGTTGATGTTCGGGCGCAGGCGGCTGGAATAGCAGACGCCGGATCCATCCGCATGCTTGTCGTAGAGCGAGTGGCAGAGCTCCGGATGATCGTAGAGATAGACGTCCTGATGCCCGAAATGCAGCAGCCGGCCCATGATGCGCTCAACGCCGCGCACCGTGATGTGCTCGCCGTGATTGGCATAGGCGATGTAGGAGCAGGTGGGCGCCAGGAAGGCGACCTTCGGGCAGTTCGTGCGCGCCGAGGCCGCGCGCGGTGGCCGGATGAAGAAGGGGATATAGACTTCCCGCATGGCCTCAGCATCGGTCTCCCCACAGGTCAGATGCAGGGCATAGGCGCCGCTTTTCGTATCCTCCGGCACCGACCAAACCACATCGGCGGCCCAGCCGGCGTCATACAGATCATCCTCATGGAAATGCACGGCGCCATATTGGGCGGGCGCGGCCTGCCAGCTATGATACTCGCCGGTCCAGTGCGCGCCTTTCATTCCGCGCGCAGGCAAGTTGACGAGGCGACCGTGCCGGTGGGACGGCCCAGTGTCCGTCACCTGAACCGAGCGGATGCCCTCCGAGAAGTTCCAGGCGGCGATGATCCGATCGCCGTCCATGAAGGTCGGCGCTTCGATCTTGCCGTTGAAATGGGCGCCAACGGTCCCGCCCGGTTCCGGGGCACCCGCGAGCATCAGCCCCGTGGCCGCGCCGAGGGGCAGCGGCAGGGCGCCTTCGCGGCAGCCACTGTCCGCCACGCCAAAATCCTTCCGCAGCGCCTCAACACCCAGGCGAAACCGCCCCTGTGCGCGATCGACCGCGACTGTCACGTCATACCATTTACGCTCCAGCAAGGGCAGCGGCAGCGTCTCCCGCGCGATCTTGCCCGCGCCGTCACCCAGCACGAGCGTGAGCCCCGTGTCATCGACCAGCAGCATGACGCCGCTCCGGGTTGCGGCCTCCCATTGCGCGAACAAAGTTTGGCCCGCGCGTTTGAGCAGCGTCGGCCAGATGGTGGCGCGGAAGGTGAAGGCAGCGTGTTCGGCAAGGCTTGGGAAATCCGACACAGTGAGATAGGAGCCGGCATCGGCGCGCTTCGGCGTGCCTGCATAGGTCCCGTCCACGGCGCTTGGATAATGCGGCAGATCAAGCCCCGGACCGTCAGGATTGAAATCGCCATTGACGACGCGCACCACGCGGGCGTCGAAGCGGTCGCCTTCTTCCAGGGAGATCTGGAAAGCGATCGGCTCGCCCGGCGCCACGCTATAGCGATCCGGGTAGCCCACAAGTTTCAGCATCACTCAGACTCTTTCAAAGGCAGGTTGAGCCTTTCGCCGGTCGCGGCTTCCCAGCGACGCCGAAACACTTCCCATTCGGCCTCGTTGCGATCGGTGAAGATGGGGCTGTCTTCGAAGATCAGCGGGTCGCGCCGATCGGCGGGCATATGCGCGATCTGCCATTCGGCGAAAGGCTTGCGGCAGAACAGCACGATCTGCGGACCGTCGGGTTGGTACCGCATGGCGTTGAGCACACGCATGAGGCCGGGGCTGTGGTTGCCGACAGGGTTCTTGCGGAACTCGTCGATGAACGGGCGGTCAGTCTCTGGATCGATGCGATATCTCATGGATCGAGGCGCCTCCCGTCCGCGCCGAAGAAAAGGCAGAAGGCGGGGTCCGGCGCGATGCCGAGCCTGTCCCCGATCTTGGCATGAAAGCCGGGTTCCACCAGGGCGCGCAACCGGTTGCCCGAGGCGTCATCGGCAATCACGACCGATTCCCGGCCGAGATGCTCCAGCGCATAGACCGTGGCAGGGACGGCACCCGGCGCATCCACGGCCGTGACGCGCACATGCTGCGGCCGCACGCCGAGGGTCATCGCGCCGGAGACTGGCGCATTCGTCGGCAAGACAAAGGGGCCGGCGCGGAAGACGCCGTCCGTGACCTGTCCTGCCATGACGTTCATGGGGGGCGAACCGAGGAAGGTCGCCACGAACAGGCTCGCCGGTTTGTTGTAGATCTCGTCAGGCGTGCCAATTTGCTCCAACCGGCCGCGTGACATGACGGCGATGCGGTCACCCATCGTCATCGCCTCGACCTGATCATGGGTCACGAAAATGGTCGTTGTGCCGAGCCGCTTTTGCAGATTGACCAGTTCCGATCGCAACGACAGACGCAACGCGGCATCGAGGGCCGAAAGCGGCTCATCGAGCAGGAACACGGCGGGCTCACGCACGATGGCCTTGGCGGTCGCGGCACGCTGGCGCTGGCCGCCCGACATCTGGCTTGGCAGCTTGTCCAGCATCGGCTCCAGTTCCAGCATGCGGGCGGCTTCAGCGATGCGCCTGTCACGCTCGGTCTTGGTCAGCTTGCTGTGACGCAGGCTGGCCTCGATGTTCTTGCGCACCGTGAGATGCGGATAGAGCAGGGACGATTGGAAAACCATGGCGACGTTGCGGCCATGCGGCGGCTCGGCCGTCACGTCCCGCCCGTCGAAGATGATTTGTCCCTGGCTGGGATAGTCCAGACCCGCCACCATGTTCAGCGTCGTCGTCTTGCCGCAACCGGATGGGCCGAGCATGACGAGAAATTCGCCATCAATGACGTCGAGATCCAAGCCTTCCACGGCGACGTAACTGTCATAGGCCTTGCGGACCTGCCGCAACTCGATCTTGGCCATACGATTATCGCTCCATGGATGCGGTGACCATCAGCGTACCGGATCCGCGAGGTTCATTTCAGCGACATGCCGCTGCAGGAAATAAGCGACCAGCGCCGGCGGCAGGATCGTGAGGATGAGGCAGGCGGCGAGGCTGGCCGGGTTCGGATCCTGCCCCAGGAACCCCGAGATGGCGGCGGGCAAAGTGGTCGCCGGCGTGCCATTGACCAGAATGAGGGCGAAGGTGAATTCGTTCCAGGAGAACAGGAAGGCGATGACGGCGGCGACGGCCACGCCGCTTTTAGCCAAAGGCAGAACGAGAAACAGCAGCGTGTGGATGCGGCTGAAACCATCGACGCGCGCCAGACGCTCGATCGGCGGCAGGTTGCGGAAATAGCCAATCAGCATCCAGGCGACGAAGGGCACGGTGGTCGTCAGGTCAACGATGACCAGGCCGGGCAGGGTGCCGACCAAGCCAAGGCGCACATACATGGAATAGAAGGGGATCAGCGTCGAGACGGGCGGAATCGCCACCGCCAGCAACACGGCGTTCAGCAGCAGGTTCTTGAACTTGAAGTCCAGCCGCGCAAAGACATAGGCCAGCGGCACGACGATGACGAGGGTGATGAGCGTCACAACGACGGCGACGATCAGGCTATTCTCCAAGCCAGTGATGATCTGCCCGGATTGACCTGACGCCGTCGAGATCGTGCCATCGGTCATGCGATAGTCGAAGCCGAAGATATTAAAGAAGGCGGCGACGTTGATATGGGTCGGTATGAGAGCAGGCGGGAAACGGGCAATCTCGGCATGGGTCAGGAAGGCCATGCGGACAAACCAGTAGATCGGCACCAGCGACCACAGAAGCAGAATTGCCATGGCAATGCCGAATCCAATGCCGCGCCGCTTCATATCCGCGTCTCCCGCCGGCCCCAGACCAGATAGAGCGTAAGGGTCGCGGTGATGATCATGAACAGCAGACAGAAGGACATGGCCGCGCCATAGCCGAGGTCGAGGTTCTTGAAGCTAACTTTATACAGCTCATAAGTCAGTGTCGCGGAGGTATTGCCGGGGCCGCCGCCGGACAGCACGAAGATCAGATCGAACAGCTTCATCGACAGCACGGTGGTGATCGAGGTGAAGACGAACAGCGTAAAGCGCAGCGGTGGCAGGGTGACGTTCCAGAATGTCGAAAAGGCGGAAAGCTGGTCGATCGATGCGAGGTCATAGAGGCGCTTGGGGATGGTCTTGATATTGGCGAGGATAAAGAACCCGACGAGGGGCGCCATCGTCCAGGCATTGGCCAGGGCCAAAACCTCGATGATGGAGCGTGTCGTCATGAAATCGGGGACATTGGTATAGCCGAAATGGGCGAGGATGGCGGTGGCGATGCCGGTCTGGCCGCGCGCCATATAGGCGAACATCAAGCCGGCCCCATAGAGAGACACGCACCAAGGCAGAAACACGAGCGTTCGGAGCAGGCTGCCAAGTTTTGTCTGCCGATTGAGCAGCAGACCGATTGCGAGGCCGAGCAGCATCGTCAGGACGACGCTTTCCACCGTGAAGCGGATCGTCACCCAGGCGGAGAACCAGAAGTCCGGATCGTTGAAGACCTTTTCGAAGTTCTTCGCCCCGACGAATTTCGTGCGGTAGCCGCCGAAGAAGATGACGCGTTGCACGCTCATCCAAGCGGAGTAGATGAGGGGATAGGCGACGATCGCCGCCAGCAGCACGATGACCGGCAGCCCGATCAGCAGCGCGAACTGACCATCGGTCAATTCGCGCCGCCGCATGCGGGGCGGCTTCGGGCCGGTCGCGTTGCTGGCAGGCGGCGTCATGCTGGATCAGAGACCGTATTTGTCGTTCAGGCTGGAAATCTGATCGTTCATCGCAGTGATGGTCTTTACGATGTCGCCGTCGTTCAGGAGGAACTTCGACAGCACATCGCGGAGGTAGGAGTTGAATTCCTCAGACCAGACCACGCGCCAGATGCCGGTCGGAAACGGCGTCGCCTTATAGACATCGAGCACGACTTCATAATCGGCAGGGCGTGCGCAGGCCTGTTTAATGCGCGCCTCGGTCACTGGCGAGTCCATGATGGACTTATAGGCCGAGAACAGCATGTTATCCTGCATCCAGCGCTCACCCACGGCAATCTGCCCGGTATTGTCCTTATAGCCATACCAGGAAGTGAACTTCTTGACGTCGGCGGTGACGGCCTCAGGGCGGGTCCGCGATGTCATCAGATACATGGCGGAATCGATCAGACCCCAGGGCTGATCGACGACCGGCAAAATGGTCGAATGGCCCGCGATTTGCGACCGGCCGGGCTTGTTGAAGGTCTGCAGGTCATAGATCTGCTGCGGGCTGAACACATAACGGCCCGAGGCATAGGCATCGATATAGGCAGCCTCGTTATAGGTCAGCACTTCCTGCGGAACGAGTTTGGAGTTCCACAGCTTCTTCCATTGCGCCAGGGTCTTGTAGGCGGCGCCATTGGCATCCGTCGTCATGACCGGCTTATGCGTCTCCGGATCGGCAATCTTGTTGCCGCGATCGAGCACTTCCATCACGAAGCCCCAGGACAGGCCGAAATATTCGCTGAACCAATGCGGCAGAATCGGCGTGGCGACACCCTTGGCATGCAAGGCATAGACCTGATCGTACAGCGCGTCCCAGTCCTTCGGGAAGTCCTTGTCGCTAAAGCCCGCTTTCTCATAAGCGAGAAGATTGGTGTGGATACAACCGCGTGTGCTCACGAAATAGGACAGGCCGAGCAGATTGCCCTTATAGGTCCAGGCTTCCGCCAAGGTCGGCAGCATATCCGCCTTGATGTCGGCAATGGCGGGCAGTGTTTCCGCCGGCAGAACCCAGCCGCCTTCCGAATATCGCACGGCGGAGGAGGGGTTGGCGTACAGCACATCGAGATCGGCTTTGGCAATCAGACTCTGTTCCATGATCGACGGATAATCGCCGGTAATGGTGGCGTAATTGACCTTGCCATGTTCGGCGTCGTTGTAGCGCTTGACGTTCGACTGCACGACATCCGTCGCGAACTGCCAGCCTCGAAAATAAACGGTCTTTCCGCTGGTCGCTTCTAAGGGATCGGTCGCGGCAGAGGCACGTCCGAAGCGTGTGGCGGCGAGGCCCACGGCGGCCGCCAGAGTTCCAAATTCACGTCGCTTCATTGTCAGCCCTCAAATGTTATAAAGTGGGTGGCGACATCGTCAACTACGGTCCGGAAACTGTGCCGGAGTTGGTTAATTAGTAAGCAAAGAGCGTGCCAGAAAATTGGCAGATCAAAGCGTGAATCTGACGTCTTCAAGCGGCTTGGTCTTCCGCCAAGATTGCCGCCGCCATCTTCTCGGCGATCATCAAGGTTGTGAAGTTCGTGTTGGCTTTGCAATCACGTGGCATGATCGAGGCGTCGATGACACGCAATCCTGTAAAGCCATGCACGCGACATGCGGGATCGACGACGCCATAGGTCGTGCCCAAGGGGCCGATGCAGCAGCCGCCCGCGCCGTGCTGGCTATCATTGCAATCCGTCAGGAGCCATTCATCGACATCGGCGTCGGAGCCCGCGAGAAGTTCGACTAGTGGTCGTCCGCTATTGCCCATCTGAATGTCCTGACAAATCGCCTGCACGGACGGGTGTTGCGCGAGTTGCGCAAGCTGACGCGCCCCAGCCCGCATGCGGGCAAGATCGAAGGCATCGCTGAGCATATTCTCGTCGATCTCGGGATGCCGTCGCGGATCGGAGGAGGTGATGCGGATCGTGCCCCGACTGCGACATTCATACAGCATGAGATGCAAGCCGGCCTCACCGAACTGCGCCATATCCTGTGACACGCCGATACCGCCGTGGTTCACCGACACCATAAACATGTCGTTGAAGGCAGAACCCGGAAAGTCGGAGCTGAATTTCACGCAGCATGTGGTATGTCGCGCATCGATATCGGTCGCGCGAAACTCCGGTTTCAGTTTTAGTTCGAGGCGCACGAAGGGATGATCGAAGAAGCCCAAACCCACGGGAAGCGCGGCGCGAAGCGGAATGCCGGCCTCCGTCAGCCATTGTGCGGGGCCGATGCCGGAGCGTTGTAGGATGGC
Source organism: Acidisoma sp. PAMC 29798 (assembly GCF_030252425.1). Lineage (GTDB taxonomy): Bacteria > Pseudomonadota > Alphaproteobacteria > Acetobacterales > Acetobacteraceae > Acidisoma > Acidisoma cladoniae. The sequence continues at coordinate 1,354,867 of NZ_CP126994.1, forward strand.
CGGGGAATGAATGGCACCAGCGGATAAGATGATCTCATCCGCATGGAAATCCGTTGCGCCGCCCGGCAGTAGAACATGCAACCCGACTGCGCGCGCACCCTCGAACAGCACGTGATCGACCAGAGCCTCCCCAATGATCGTGAGATTGGGGCGATCGCGCGCGGGTTCGATATAAGCGTCATTGGTGGAAACGCGCCGCCCATCCCGGCTGTTCATCGCGAAGGTGCAGACGCCCTCCGCATCGGGCGCGTTCACGTCGTCATGCCACGGGTGGCCGGCTGCCATGGCGGCGTCACGCAAAGCAAGATCGACCGGACCCCATTCGCTTAGCGGTGGGCGATGGACGGGCATCGGGCCGCCGCTGCCATGAGACGGCTGATTGCCGAGTGTCAGGTCATCTTCGAATGCAGTGAAGAACGGCAGCACCTCGGCGCCTGACCAACCGGACGCGCCATAAGCCGCCCATTCGTCGAACGCATCGAGCACGCCACGGATGGCGAGTTGCCCATTCACGGCAGTGCTGCCGCCCATGCCTTTGCCGCGCCAATACATGCGCGGCGCCTGCCGGTGCGTCCGCCGTGCGATCAGGTCGTGGAAGAGGAATCGCTCCTGAAACTCTGCAGGGAGAAGAAGATTGAAGGGATTGGGACTCATCATCTCCGGCGGCTGATCGGCACTCCGATAGTCGGGGCCGGCATCGAGCAGAAGAACGCGACGGCGACCGTCTTCCGTCAGTCGCGCCGCAAGAACTGCACCGGCCGCACCGGCACCGACGATGATCAGGTCAAACCGGCTTCCATCCTTCATGTGGCACCGAACCGTCGGGCGATGTGTTCGATCATTCGCGCGGCCTGAACGACCTCGGCCACGGCCACATATTCGTCGGTGGTATGCGCTTGCTCAATGCTGCCGGGGCCGAAGACGATGGTGGGGATGCCCGCGCTGTCCATCTTGGAGGCGTCGGATCCAAAGCCCACGCCTTCAACCACGGCTGGCAAGCCGTCGGCGCGGCATTGGGCGAGAGCGACTTGAACGATCTCAGCACGTTCGTCCGCCGCCATCGAAACGCTGTCGATGAAGGGCGGATGCGTGATGATGCGCGCGCCGTTTATGATCGTCTCCGCGAAGCGGGCGGTTTCCGCTTCTACGTCTCGCCAGGCATCGATACTGGATTCACCGGGAATGGTGCGGCGGTCGAAGGTGAGGACGCAACTTCCGGCGACGGTGTTCGGGCCTTGGCCGCCTTCGATCATGGAACAGATCAGGGTGGGCGAACCGACCAGCGGATGATGGCGCGCGGCCAGGCGTGGCGTCAGCATGGTGCGAAGATGCGCGAGCAAATCCGCCGCGATGGCAATGGCGTCGATGCCGCGCCAAGGTTCGGAACTATGCGCGGCGCGACCGATGACTTCGATCCGCCATCGCACACAGCCTTTGCAGGCGGATACGATGCGCAACCCCGTCGGTTCGCCGGCGATACCGCCATCCGCCTGTCCGCCATGGTCCAGGTAATGCGCGACACCGCGATACTGAAACTCCTCGTCCATGGCGGCGAGAAGCACGACAGTGCTGGCGGGTGGGTTGTGCTGCAAGGCCCGCATCGCGAGCATCATGGCGACGACGCAGCCACCGTCATCAACGGCGCCGCGCCCATGCAGCCGGCCATCCCGCAGCCTTGGGGTGAAGGGCGCGTCCATGCCGGTCACTTGCACGGTGTCGAGATGGCATTCCAGCATCAATGTCTTGCGGCCGTCACGGCCTTGCACGGTGGCCACCACATTCGGGCGATCGGGCAGAACCGGCTGCAACTGCGCGGGAATGCCGGCGTCGGTCAGCCAGGAGAGGACATACTCCGCCTTCGCCTGTTCACCGAAGATGCTTGACGGATCAACATCCGTGCGAAACGCAGGATTGACACTGGGGATGGATACTAGGTCCGACAGCAGGCCCGTCACCTCATCCAGCGTTGTCATGTCATCGGTCATCACGCCCGACATGTCTCACGGGCGAAGCTGCCGGCACCGTTTAGGACGCGGCGTCCCTTCAATCGTCTCAAGCGGCGGCCTCCTCATTCGGGATGGCGGGCACGGTCTACAGCGGGACAAACTCAGGCTAGGTAAGTTTTGCCAGTGGAGTCAATGCCAGATATGAAACTGGCAACAATAAGTGCGAGCGCATAGGCTGCGGCCATGACGAAGACGACCTATTCGGCACCGGCCCTCGAAAAGGGTCTCGATATCCTTGAGATGCTGTCGCGCCAGCAGCAGCCTTTGTCGCTCACGCGCCTGGCCGCCGAACTCGGCCGCTCCAAAAGCGAAATCTTCCGGATGATGATGGTCCTGCTGGAGCGGGGCTATGTCGCCCGCGATCCAGACAGTGACACGCTGATGCTGACCGACCGGCTGTTCACCCTGGGGCTTCGCACGCCGCGCGCCCGCGATCTGGTGTCCGCCACCATGCCCGTGATGAACGCCTTGGCCGAGATTACGGAGCATTCCCTGCATCTGGTGGTGGTCTATCAGGGGCAGACGGTGGTGATCGGCGGGGCCTCCGGTGGTAGCGAAATCACCTTCAGGCTGAAGCTTGGTTTCCATCGCCCCGCGCTAGACGCGACATCGGGCAAGGTCATCATCGCCTTCCAGAACGCCGCAGTGCAGGACGCGATGATCCGCGAGTCCCTGGCGCTTCTGCCGCCTGGGGCCGACGAAACCGTCTTGCGGGCGGATCTGGCCCGCATCCGCCAAGCTGGCTTCGACCATCACGAAAGCCGGCATTTCGTCGGGCTGGTCGATCTCTGTTGTCCCGTTCTTGATAGCGACGGCGTCGCCGTGGCGAGTCTCATCATGGCCTGCCTGCGGCGGCAGGGCGAGGAAGACGCCTTGATGTCGCATCTGCCGGCGCTGAGGGCGGCCTGCCAGGAGGCAGCGCGCCAGGCCGGCTTGCGCTAGAGTGAGGCATTGCGGAAAGGCTTTCCCATGACCCCAGCGGAGACACCCCCCATGCGGCGACGCGACCTGCTGTCGCTGATCGGTGCCGCAGCCGGTAGTTCGGCGCTTTTGCTGGCGATGACCCGCCTGGGCCATGCGCAGGAGTCTGATTACACTGGGCCGATTGCACTCTCTGGCGACCCGAAGGGCGCGTCCGTGCTGATCCTCGGCGCAGGCCTTGCCGGCATGGTCGCGGCGCTTGAGCTTCGCAAGGCGGGCTACCGCGTGCAGGTGCTGGAGTATAATGGTCGCGTCGGCGGCCGCACCTGGACCATCCGTGGCGGCGATCGCTTCACCGAGCTGGGAGGCGCCACGCAGGACTGTGGTTTTGATCCGGGGCTTTATCTTAATCCCGGTCCCTGGCGCATTCCCTATCACCATCGCGCGCTGCTCGATTACTGCAAGCGCCTTGGGGTGGCGATGGAGCCCTTCATTCAGCTCAACGCGAATGCCTATCTGCATGGCAAGGATGCCTTCGGTGGCCAACCTCAGCGCGCCCGCGCGGTTCAGGCCGATTTCAACGGCGCGGTGTCTGAAATGCTGGCCAAGGCCGTGAAGACAGACCGGCTCAATGCCCTGGTGTCGAAGGAAGACACGGAGGTTTTGCTCGCCGCCCTTCAGGATTGGGGCGCTCTTGATGACACCTACGCCTATAAGGAAGGCCCCTATGCCAGTGAGCGTCGGGGCTGGCGGAAATCCCCCGGCGGCGGCCTATCGGCGGAGCCGATCGATTCCACCCCACTGCGACCGTCGGACCTGTTGCAGTCGCATCTGTGGCGCCGCTTGAGTGTCGGTTTGGACTATGATTATCAAACCACCTTGTTCCAGCCTGTGGGCGGGATGGACATGATCGCGCGGGCTTTTGCGCGTGAGGTGAGTGACCTCGTCCAGCTGAATGCCCGCGTCACCGCCATCGCGCAGGATGAGGGCGGCGTGCATGTGACGTGGGAAGACACGGTGTCGAAGACCACGCAGCAGTCGCATGCGGACTGGTGCCTGTGCACCATTCCCCTCTCGGTGCTCAGTCAGATCGAGATGAACGTGGGCGCGCCCATGGCGGCCGCCATCAATGCCGTTCCCTATAGCGCCTCGGTCAAGATCGGCTTGCAATTCCATCGGCGGTTCTGGGAGACGGATGAGGCCATCTATGGCGGCATCAGTTACACCGATCTGCCGATTACGATGATCGGCTATCCGGCCACCGGTTATTTCGACAGCGGCAAGGGCGTTCTGCTCGGTGCCTATGCCTTCGGAACCTATGCGTTGGAGTTAGAGTCGCTCAGCCCCGCGGAGCGGATCGCTAAGGCCGTCGCCTTCGGCGCTCAGGTTCATCCGCAATACCCCGCTGAATTCGACAATGGTTTCGCCGTGGCTTGGCATCGTGTGCCGTCCAATCTCGGCTGTTATGGCCAATGGACAGAGGCCGCGCGGGCCCAGCATTACCGCGATCTCTGCGCCATCGATGGCCGCATTCTTCTCGCCGGTGAACACGCCTCCTATATCCCGGCCTGGCAGGAAGGCGCTGTGCTGTCATCCTTGGACGCGATCACGCGCCTGCATGAGCGGGTGATGAAATCATGAGGCGCGCGTTGGGCGCGATGGGCATAGTGGCGGCGCTTGCGGGCGGCGCAGCGCCCGCCATGGGACAGACCTTCGGCAGTCCGACCCATTTCACCGAGCAAGGGGGTGCAACCATCTACGGGGGCATTTGCGCCGCTTGCCATATGCCCGATGGACGTGGCGCCGAGGGTGCCGGCCGCTATCCATCGCTCGCACATGATACGCGGCTACAGGCGCCGGGCTATCCCGTTGCTCTCATTTTGCGGGGACAACGGGATATGCCGTCCTTCGCCTTTACGCTCACGGATCAGCAAGTCGCAGATGTCGTGGCGTATCTTCAAACGCATTTCGGCAATGCCTATGCTGACGCGCCGACCGCCGCGGACGTTAAACGGGAACGCCCGTCACCATGACAGCGCAGCCGCGACCGTCAACGCGCGTGTTCAGTCGCTGAAATGCGCGGAAATGTCATGGTCCGACAGGTTCGTGAAGTCTTTGCTCAGGCTTTTGGTGAGCTTCGCCGCCGTTGCTTTGTCCAGACCTTCACGAATGTCCTGCAGCACATGGGCGGGTGCTGCCAGAACGATTGCGCTCACATCAGCAGCCGGCGCTTTGTTCAGATAATCGGGGCGACGACGCGCGCGAAGGCCTTTTTGATCTCTGACTTGGGATCGGCGTGCGGCGCCTTTAGCTGATGCTCGCCTTCAGACGCGTTGGTGTCGATCTCGCCACCACCTGCCGCGTCGAAACGATGAATGGTGTGAAAATGATCATCATGGCGGGTCAGGATCCGGGCCTTGCCACCATCAGCGATGACGTACCACGTGTTTTCATGTTTGCTCATGCTCAATCTCTACCGATAATCCTCTTGCAAGTGAACGTTGGCGCCAATAACGAAAGGGTGAGGCGTCGCGGCTCCGAATAAGGGTTGGCACAAAAGTATCAGTCTCCGCGCTGTCTTGAGGTAGCCAAGTCTTTACGGCGCAGGCCCTCACGCAGCGGCACCTAAACCATCATCATTGAGGAACAGTCATGGCCTATGAAATTGATCTCAGCGGGCGCGCCGCCTTCATTACCGGTGGCACACGCGGTATCGGCTTGGCGTGTGCGCATTTGCTCGGTCAAGCGGGAGCGAGCGTCACCATTGCCGGACGCTCTGTCCAGGAAGGCGAGGTTGCGGTGCGATCTTTGACACAAGCGGGTGTCAGCGCGCAGTTCGTCGCTTTGGATGTCACGTCCGAGGAGCAGGTTTGCGAGACGCTGGCGCGGTCTGCGTCAGAGAGCGGGATCGACATTCTCGTCAATAGTGCCGGCGTGGCGCGCCATCGCGATACGACCAATGTCGATGCGGAACTTTGGAATACCGTGGTCGATACCAACTTCAAGGGCACGTTCCTCTGCTGCCGCGAAGGCGCGCGTCATATGATCGCCCAAGGCCGTGGGGGCGCGATCGTCAATATCGGCTCCATTTCCGGCATCATCGCCAATGTCCCGCAGAATCAGGCGGTGTACAATGCGTCGAAGGCCGCGGTGCATATGCTGACGAAGTCGCTCGCCAGTGAATTCGCGGCGTCAGGCATCCGGGTCAATGCAATTGCCCCCGGCTATGTGCGCACGGACATGACCAAGGGCGGGCTGGAGAATCCTGTTTGGGCGAAGATCTGGCTGGACATGACGCCCATGGGGCGGGTGTGCGAGCCGGAGGAGGTCGCGCAGGCGGTTCTGTTCATGGCGTCCAAGGCGTCGAGCTATATCACGGGAGAAGTGCTGACGATTGACGGTGGGTATACGCTTCGTTGATAGGCCACCGCCTATCGGTTGAGCGGCACGCTTTCGTAACAGCGAAACAAAATCAAGCGAGAGCGCAAAAAAGTATCAAGCGGTTGCCGCGATACAGGTAGCTTGCGAAACCGAACGCCGTATCATGACCGTAGCAACAAAATCCGTCCGCGGGCTAGGCTCGCGTGAAACGGATTGCGGAGGGAATGTCATGCTATCGTCCGGCCAAAGGACCGTATTGCCACCCCATACCCGGACGTCGTCGCGCGGCCGCCGTCGCGATGACGACCTGGTCGGCATGATGCCCGACCTTGAATTGGTCGAGTTCGGTGGCGCGCGTTCCTTTACCGTTCGCTCCCATGGCTATCCCTATCGGACTGTGCGGTGGCATTTTCATCCGGAATACGAAATCCATCTGATTGTCGAAACAACCGGCCGAGCCTTTGTCGGTGACTATCTTGGTTCTTTTGCGCCAGGCAATCTGGTCATGACCGGTCCGAACGTGCCTCATAATTGGATCAGTGACACGGAACCGGGTGCGGTCATTGCATGCCGCTGCATCTTCGTGCAGTTCACTGCCGAATACATCAACTCGTGCCTGGAGATGTTCCCGGAACTCGAAGACGTTTGGTCTCTGTTGCAGGAGTCCCAACGCGGTGTCGAGTTTTCGGAAGCCACGGCAGACCGGGTGAGGCCGGTCATCTTCGCATTGCAACACGCGGTGGGTATCGAGCGGATCGAACTCTTCCTCAAACTCTTGAGGTTTTTGAGTGAGGGGGGAGATCGGCGTCTGCTTGCAAGCGCTGCTTACAAAGCAGCCCCCGCCGACTACATGGAGAATACGTTCAACCATGTTCTCGCCCATGTCCGCGCGAATTATACCGAGCTTCTGCGAGAGAGCGAATTGGCGGCTTTGTGTGGTTGCAGCAGGGAGACCTTTTCGCGGCAGTTCAGCCGCCATACGGGACTGACCTTCGTCCAATACGTCAATGGGCTCAGAATTCACCTTGCCTGCGAGATGCTGACGTCAACGCGCGTGAAGATCACCGATGTCTGTTATCAGACTGGCTTCAACAATCTTTCCAATTTCAACAGGCAGTTCCTGCAACAGAAGGGCGTGTCTCCGACCGTCTTTCGGAACTGCCATCGACTGAATCTGGCATGCGCGGTCGAGGTTGAACACCGCATCGCTTAACGCCGAAAAAGGGAGAAAACCAATGAAAAAATCTCTGTCAAACGGAGAGTTTCGGATGACCATGGCCGCAAGCAAAGTGATGGGCTCTGCCGCCCTTGTTCTGGGGTTGCTGGGTGGCACGGCAACCTATGCGTCGGCGGCCGATGTCTCGAACGTCAAGGTGGCGTTCCTGATGCCCGATGAAGGGTCAACCCGATACGAACAGCACGATCGTCCGGGCTTCGTCGCGGAGATGAAGAGGCTTTGCCCCACCTGTACCGTGCTCTACCAGAACGCCGATGCCGATGCCTCGCGGCAACAACAGCAATTCAACTCGGTCATTTCGCAGGGCGCGAAAGCCATCATCATCGACCCGGTCGATTCGACGGCAGCGGCGTCCTTGGTTCACATGGCCCAAAGCCAGGGCATCAAGGTCATCGCCTATGATCGGCCCATCCCCTCCGCGACGGCCGATTACTATGTCTCCTTTAATAACGAGGAGATTGGCAAGGTGATCGCACAATCGCTGGTGCAACATCTCAAGGCGATGAACGTCCCGACGAGCGATGTCGGCGTGCTTGAAGTCAATGGATCACCGACCGATGCGGCGGCCGGTCTGATCAAGAAAGGCGTTCACGAGGGCCTTGCCGGCGGTGGCTACGCGACACTCGCCGAATACGACACGCCGAACTGGGATCCGAGCAAGGCGCAGCAATGGGTCGGCGGCCAGGTCTCGCGCTTCGGTAAGAAGATCGTGGGTGTCGTCGCCGCCAATGATGGCACGGGCGGCGCGGCGATCGCCGCTTTGAAGGCGGCTGGCGTCAACCCGGTGCCGCCCGTCACCGGCAATGACGCCACCATCGCGGGCTTGCAGCTCATCATCGCCGGTGATCAGTACAACACGATTTCGAAACCGAGTGAGATCGTGGCAGCGGCGGCCGCGAATGTCGCGATCACGCTTTTGAAGGGTGAGACGCCGAAGGCGAACGCATCGCTGTTCGGCACGCCGACGCAGCTGTTCACGCCGGCGCTCGTTACTGCAGGCAATCTCAAGGCCGAAATCGTCGATAAGATGGTCAACGGGCAGCCCATCGAGTCCGCCGCGGTGCTGTGCACCGGCCGCTATGCCGACGGCTGCAAGACGCTTGGCATCACGCCCTGAGACGAAGGCTTTCTACGATGACAGACACCGTGCAGCGACCGGTTCCGGCGGGAGAGTTGGTGCTCAGCCTGCGGGGCATTTCCAAGCACTTCGGCGCGGTCTCGGCCCTGACCGAGATCGACCTCGATGTGCATGCCGGTGAAGTCGTGGCACTCGTCGGCGACAACGGCGCGGGGAAATCGACCTTGGTCAAGATCCTCGCCGGCGTTCACCAGGCGAGCGCCGGCACGATGAGTTTTCGCGGCAAAGTCGTGTCACCCGCCGACCCGAGTGCCTCGCTTGCCCTTGGCATCGCCACGGTCTTCCAGGATCTCGCCCTCTGCGAGAACCTGGATGTGGTCGCCAATATCTTTCTCGGCAAAGAACTCCATCCCTTCCAGTTAGACGAAGTTGCGATGGAGATGCGGGCCTGGACGTTATTGCGCGAGCTTTCTGCGCGAATCCCCAGCGTGCGGGAAGCGGTCAGCGCACTCTCCGGCGGTCAACGACAGACCGTCGCGATTGCGCGCTCGCTTCTGCTCGACCCGAAGCTCATCCTGCTTGATGAGCCAACGGCGGCGCTGGGCGTCGCGCAAACGGCAGAAGTTCTCGATCTGATCGAGCGGGTGCGTGAGCGTGGCCTCGGTGTCGTGATGATCAGCCACAATATGGAAGACGTGCGTGCCGTGGCGGATCGCATCGTCGTGCTTCGGCTCGGGCGCAACAACGGTGTCTTCTATCCTGATACCTCGAACCAGGACCTGGTCAGCGCGATCACCGGGGCCGCAGACAATGCCGTCTCGCGCCGGTCCGGACGGCGGCAGGCGCCGCGAGAGACTACGGAGGAGGTGCGGCCATGAGCGACGACAGCAAAATGGCCACACCCTTGCTCGACCGCAGTGACGAGCGGGTTACGCATGCGAGCGGCGTGGGTGGCGCGATCCGCGCCTTCCTCGACCGGGTGCGTTCGGGCGAATTGGGGGCTTTGCCGGTCGTCATCGGCTTGGCGATCATCGGGACGGTGTTCGAGAGTCTTAATACGGTCTTTCTGTCCAGCAACAACCTCGTCAATCTGCTCTTCGACTCATCAACGGTCGGTGTCATTTCGCTCGGCATCGTCTGCATCTTGATGGTCGGTGAAATCGACCTCTCGGTCGGCTCCGTCAGCGGCTTCGCCTCGGCCATGGTGGGCGTGCTCTGGGTCAATCAGGGCTTGCCCGTATGGCTCGCGATCATCGCGGCGGTGGTGGCCGGCGGCGTCATCGGCCTGCTGTACGCGCAGTTATTCAATCGGTTCGGAATGCCGAGCTTCGTCTCGACGCTGGCCGGTCTTCTCGCCATTCTTGGCCTGCAGCTCTACATCCTCGGCGAAAGTGGATCGATCAACTTGCCGTATGGCTCGCCCGTGGTGAACTTCGGCCAGTCCTTGTTCATGCCGCATAGCGTCGCCTATGTCATCGCGGCGCTTCCCGGCATCGTCACCTCCGTGATCGGCTACCGCACGGCCGCCCGTCGCCGTGCGGCGGGGCTGTCGTCGCAGTCGCTCACTGCGCTGCTATTCCGTGCCGTCGTGATCACGGTCGTGTTGGAGCTGATCGCCTTCTACTTGAACGGCGATCGCGGCGTGCCCTGGATGTTCGGGCTGTTCGTCGGATTGGTGGTCGCGACGGATTACGCCCTGACGCGAACCAAATGGGGGCGTTGGGTGACGGCCGTCGGCGGCAATCGCGAAGCTGCGCGCCGTGCGGGCATCAATGTCCGCCTGATCTACACGAGCGCCTTTATGCTGTGCTCGATGCTCGCCGCTCTTGGCGGTGTCCTGTCATCGGCACGCCTCGCCTCGGCGAGCCAGCAAGCGGGCACCGGCGATGTCAATCTCGATGCCATTGCGGCGGCTGTGATCGGCGGCACCAGCCTGTTCGGCGGCCGGGGCAGCGCCTATTCGGCCCTGCTCGGCATCATCGTCATCCAATCGATTGCGAGCGGTCTCACTCTGCTCGATCTGTCATCCTCGCTCCGATACATGATCACCGGCGGTGTTCTCGCCATCGCGGTCATTGTCGATTCGCTCGCCCGCCGGTCGCGCGTATCCCACGGCCGAGCCTGATCGCAGGCACCATGTCGTTTACCGAAAGGAAGCCCAATGGATAACGCATTGTCGGGTCAGGTCGCAGCGGTGACCGGCGCCGCATCGGGCATCGGCCTCGCCTGCGCGCGGGGTTTCCTCGCCGCAGGGGCGCGGGTGGTGCTGATCGACCGGGACCAGGAGACGCTTGCGCGCCTCTGTGCAGAGATGGGTCCGGACGCCATCCCCCTCGTCATCAATCTCACGGACCCTGACAGCGTCAACGGCATGATGCCGCAGATCCTGGCGAAGGCCGGCCAATTGGATATCTTTCACGCGAATGCGGGATCCTATGTTGGTGGGGAGGTGGTGGACGGCGACCCTGATGCCTGGGACCGGATGCTCAACCTCAATGTCAATGCCACCTTCCGTGCGATCCACGCTGTGCTGCCGCATATGGTCGAACGCAAAATGGGGGACATCGTCGTCACCAGTTCAGTCGCCGGCCTCGTGCCCGTGGTGTGGGAGCCGATCTACACGGCGTCCAAACATGCCGTTCAGGCCTTCATCCATACGGTTCGGCGTCAGGTCTCCAAGCACGGCATTCGCGTCGGTGGCGTGGCACCGGGTCCCGTGGTCACGGCGCTTCTGAACGATTGGCCCAAGGCCAAGCTCGATGACGCGATCGCGACCGGCAGTGTGATGGAACCGAAGGAAGTGGCGGCGGCCGTGCTGTTTATGGTGACGAGACCGCGCAATGTCGTCATTCGCGATTTGGTCATCCTGCCGCAGAGCCTCGATCTTTAAGCGCCTAAAGCAGCGACAGCTGCGCCCCTGCCGCCGCATGCGGCCGAGAGAAGCGTGAGCAGTCGAGGTCCTCGCGGTCCGCGAAGCCGAGCTTCTTCGACGCCACGGCGAAGCGCCGCCTCAGCAGATCGGCGAAAGCTCCGGTGCCCACGAACCTGTCGCCGAACGCCGAATCGTTCAGGGATCCGCCCCGCGTCTCTCGAATGAGGTTCAGGACGCGTCGGGCCCGATCGGGATAGTGGGCATGGATCCAATCCTCGAACAGCTTGGCCACCTCCAGCGGAAGCCGCAGCAGCACGTATCCGGCATGACTGGCACCCACGCGTGCCGAAGCGGCGAGGATGCTTTCCAACTCGCTATCGTTCAGGCCGGGTATCATCGGCGCCGCGAGCACGGAAACGGGCACCCCCGCTTCGGCCAGGTGCGACATGGCTTGCAGGCGCAGCGAGGGCGCGGTTGCGCGTGGCTCCATCCGCCGGGCGAGGTCAGCGTCGAGTGTCGTCAGGGAAATATACACCCTGGCCTGCCGGCGTTCCGCCATGGGTGCGATGATGTCGAGATCGCGAAGAATCCCGCTCGACTTGGTGACGATCGTGAAGGGGTGATGATGCTTCGCCAAGACCTCCAGAACCGATCGGGTCAGCCGAAGGGTCCGTTCCACCGGCTGGTAAGGGTCGGTGTTAGATCCTAAGGCGATTGGGCGAGGAACGTATCCGGGCTTGCCGATCTCGGCCTCCAACAAGCGGGCGACATCTGGCTTGAACAGCAGCTTTGTCTCGAAGTCCGTGCCAGCCGAGTAGACCAGATAGGCATGCGTCGGGCGCGCAAAACAATAGATGCAGCCGTGTTCACATCCCCTGTAGGCGTTCAGAGAACGATCGAAACCCAGATCGGGGCTGCGATTGTAGCTGATGACGCTGCGGCTGTTATCGCGAATGAGCTCCGTCGGCAGCGGGGCACCCAGGGGGCTCGCGTCGATCGGCCAGCCATCGTCAAAGGGAGACGTGGCGGCGGCCTCGAACCTGTTCTTGGGGTTGGAGATGGCGCCGCGCCCCTTCCGGACATCGGTTTCCTGGCCGAACTGCCGCGCGCGCTCCGCTGCCGCTGGTAGCGGCATTGGCCGTCCGATCGCGATGGTGGCGCCTGCTGCTCCGTCGATGGCCATTGCTCGCTGCCCCCATGCCTGACACCCAGGCGAACCTGACATCCAGGCGAAAATGCCCGAAAAGGCCTTCGCGCGTCAAGAACAAAACAGGAACATAGGGCGCGCGGAAGGGTGAGACCCACTACCAACACGTCCGCGCATCAAGCCGTGACGGGCAATTCACGAGGGCCGTCCTTCCCCGCGTTCCATGTCGCACTACCTCTCTCTCATGGTGACATCGAAAAAAGACTCACGTCCGGCCATCGTGTGGTTTCGGCGCGACCTGCGCCTGACGGATCAGGCGGCACTTGGCGCCGCGGTCGCCAGTGGGGCACCCGTCCTTCCGGTCTTTGTCCTGGATGATGGCAAAGCCGGTGCCTGGAAGGCCGGCGGCGCCGCGCGGTGGTGGCTTCACCACAGCCTCACGCAGCTGCACGCGGTCTTGCGACACCACGGCACCGGCCTTGTGCTGCGCCGTGGTGACAGCGCCGAGGTCATCCTGGCGCTCGCGAAGGAGGTCGATGCTTGCGCCATCCATACCGGCATTCTGCCCGAACCCTGGGAGAGAGCGGCTGACGATGCTGTCGCAAAACACCTGAAGGGCACCGACTGCGCCTTCCACCGACACCCGACCGTGCTGCTGCACGACCCGGATACGATCACGACCCAGGCGGGCAAGCCCTTCGGCGTCTTCACGCCCTTCGCCAATGCTTTCCTGCGCGGCGTTCCGATCGGCACGCCGGTGCCGGCACCGAAGCGGATCAAGGGCGCGGATCTTCCCGCTTCTGAGGATATCAGTGACTGGGCGCTGCGGCCGACGATCACCTGGGACGCGCAGTTTGCCGACGCCTGGGTTCCGGGCGAGGCCGGCGCTGCCGCAACGCTCGATCGTTTTCTGGATGAGGCCGTCAATGGGTACGATGTCGGGCGCAATGCAGTGTCGAAGGCGGGCAGTTCGTCACTGTCGCCCTTCCTGCATTGGGGAGAGATTTCGCCCACCCAGGTCTGGGCCGCGACCCTCCATACCGATCATCCGCACACTGCCGGCCCGGTCGCCTACCGGCGCGAACTGATCTGGCGCGAATTCGCCGCCCATGTGCTGTGGCATCATCCGACCGTGCCGGAAGAACCGCTGCGGCCGGAGTTCAAAGCCTTTCGTTGGCGCCGCGACCCGCGCGCCCTAAAGGCCTGGCAGCGTGGCCAAACGGGCGTGCCCATCGTCGATGCCGGCATGCGTCAGCTGTGGTCGATCGGGTGGATGCATAACCGTGTCCGCATGATCACCGCCTCCTACCTCGTGAAACATCTGCTGGTGCCGTGGGAAGACGGTCAGGCCTGGTTTTGGGAGACGTTGGTGGACGCCGATCTCGGGAATAACAGCGTCAATTGGCAATGGGTCGCAGGCTGCGGCGCCGATGCCGCGCCCTTTTTCCGCATCTTCAACCCCGTGCTCCAGGGCACCAAGTTCGACCCGGACGGCGATTACGTGCGCCGCTGGGTGCCGGAACTGACAAAGCTCGACACGCGCTTCATCCATGAGCCTTGGGCCGCGCCGAACACGGCGCTCGCCGCAGCCGGCATCATTCTCGGCAAGACCTATCCAAAACCGATGATCGATCTCGCGGAGGGCCGGGCGCGAGCTCTCGCGGCCTTGCGCGACACCGGCGGCAAGCGCGCTGATCAGCTTGTGTAGCGAGCGCCGCTTGCGCGCGTGCGGGTCCGACCCACCTGAGGATGGTCTGAATAAAAAGAGGAGCCACACATGGACCAGAACAAGTTTACGGGCGCCGCGCGTGAAGCCGCCGGCCGCGTGCAGGATGCCGTCGGTGGGTTTGCCGGCGATGCCGATACGCAGCTTCGCGGCAAGATGAATCAGGCGCGTGGTCAGGCCGAAGGCTATCTTGGCGAAGCCGGCGACATGATCCGCGAGCAGCCCTTGGTCGCTGGCTTGGCGATCCTCGCCATCGGCTATCTGCTCGGGCGCATGCGCATTCTCTAACGCTCTGCGGCGGATTACGCTTCGCTTTTCCGCCCTACGACGATTGGGCCTTCGGCTTACCGGAAGACCGGTTCGTCGAAGGCCCGAAGCTTGCGTGAATGCAGTGAATGCAATTGCCCGCGCAGCAAGTCGATCGTCTCCAGCCCAATCGCCAGATGCTCACCGACTGCGCGCTGATAGAAAGCCGTCGCGGCCCCCGGCAACTTAATCTCGCCATGCAGCGGCTTATCGGACACGCAGAGCAGCGTGCCGTAGGGTACTCGGAGGCGATAGCCTTGCGCCGCCAGCGTGCCGCTTTCCATATCCACCGCGATGGCGCGGCTCAGATTGATCCGCAGCCGCTCATGCGACCAGCGCAATTCCCAGTTGCGATCGTCGTAGCTGACGACGGTACCGGTGCGGAGCCGGCGCTTCAGCGCCTCGCCGCGATCCCCCGTGACGCGCGCCGCCGCTTCCTGCAAGGCAAGCTGCACTTCGGCGAGCGCGGGCACCGGCACCTCCGGTGGCAGCAGATCGTCCAGAATGCGGTCGCGGCGCAGATAGCCGTGGGCGAGCACGTAATCGCCAATCACCTGGCTCTGCCGCAAGCCACCGCAATGGCCGATCATCAGCCAGCAATTGGGCCGAAGAACGGCCAGATGGTCTGTGATGTTCTTCGCGTTGGAGGGGCCGACGCCGATATTGACGATGGTCACGCCCTGGCCGTCTTCCCGCGCCAGGCTATAGGCCGGCATCTGGAAATTCTGCCACGGGGCGTTCGCGACAATGGCCGCCGCCTCTTCGGGCGATGTCTGCCGCGTGATGCTGCCACCGCCGGGCAGATGCAGGGCGACGAAGGGGCCATCCTGCCGCGCAATCTCCTCCAGCGCATAGCGCACGAAGCCATCGACATAGCGCTTGTAGTTGGTCAGCAGAATCCAGGGCTGCACCGTGCGCCAGTCGGTGCCGGAATAATGCTGCAGCCGCTTGAGCGAAAAATCCACACGCACGGCGTCGAACAGCGCCAGCGGTCGTGGCTCCGCAGGATTGAAGACCCACAACCCGTCCGCGACCTCATCGCCGACGGAGGACAGCATCGGCGTTGGAAACAACCGCGCGAGGTCATGCACCTGCACTTCGCCATGCACGAATTCGTCGCCGAGTTCGGTGACATAGGGATAGGGGATTTCGAGGTCGCTGACGCTGACCGAAAGCGTCGCGCCGAATTCCTCGACCAGCGGTTCAAGCTGTTCCAGCAGGTAGCGCCGGAAGAAGGCCGGCTGTGTGATGGTGGTGCTGTAAACGCCGGGTTCCTGCAGCTTCGCCCAGGCGCGCGTCGTGTGGCGGATGGGGCCGGTGGGATGCCAGGTCACATGCAGGCGCGGATAGCGGAAGTGCCGACGCTCGGCCGCCGTCGGCGGCACCCCAGTCTTGACGTAGCGCGACAAGGCCTCACGCAGGGCGGTGCAGGCGTGATCGTAGCTCAACTCCAGCCGGGCCACCGCCTGTTCGGGGGTCAGATCGTCCATGTCAACGCTCTCCAGCCGCATCCCGCTCCGGTTAGACGAGAAGAGCGGCAGACACCACCCCGTCCTCGCGGGGATCGGCCGCTGGGCAAAAAGCCGCCGGTCCTGTAGCTCCGTAAGATGCTCGAAACGCAGTCATCGCCTTTCCAAACGGAAGCGGGCCCACAAGACGGGCCAGAAGAAGCGGATGTCATCGTCCTTGGCGGCGGCATCGTGGGCGTGTCCATCGCCGTGCATCTCCAAATGCGCGGGCGAAACACGGTGCTGGTCGATCGCCAGGGGCCGGGGGAGGGAACCTCCTTCGGCAATGCCGGCCTCATTCAACGGGAAGCGGTGTTTCCGCATCTCTTTCCGCGCAACCTCGGCGACCTGCTGCGCTACGCGACCAATCGATCGACCGATGCCTATTACCACCCGGCCATGCTGCCGCGCCTGCTGCGGCCCTTCCTCGGCTATTGGCAGAATTCGGAGCAGGGGCGCTATCGCACCATCGCGCATGCCTATGCGCAGCTCATCGCCCATTGCGTCGATGATCATGTGGCACTGGCCGAAGCCGCCGGGGCGATGGATTTGCTGCGCCCCGGCGGCTGGACCCAGGCGCATGAGGATCCCAAGGTGCTCGCGGCGGCCCTGGCCGAAGCCGAAGTCATGCGCCGTGAATATGGTGTCGAGCATGTCGCCATGGACAGTGCGGCGTTGGCGCGCCACGAGCCGCATATCCGCTCAGGCCTCGCGGGCGGGTTGCACTGGACCCAGCCTGTGGGCGTCATCGATCCCCATGCCCTGACCCTCGCCTATACCGCGTTGTTCGAGCGTCTCGGCGGCCGGGTTCGCTTCGGCAATGCGCGCACACTCACTCGCGCGGGCGCGGCATGGCGTGTCACCGGCGCGGGTGGCGCCATCGCGGCGCCCATCTCCGCGCCGGAGGTGGTGATCGCCCTGGGTGCCTTCGCGCCAGACGTGACGAAGCCGCTGGGCTACGCGCCGCCGCTCTTCGTCAAGCGCGGCTACCACATGCATTACCAGCCGGATGTCACTAAGGCGGGCGGCAATGCGCTGCTGACCGGCCCGGTTCTGGACGTCGCGAACGGCTATATGCTCATCCCCATGCGGCGCGGCATCCGGCTCACGACGGGCGCAGAATTCGCGCATCGGGATGCCGAGCCGACGCCGGTGCAACTGGCGCGGGCCGAGCCTGCGGCACGGCGGCTGCTCCCGGGGCTCGGCACCCGGATGGACGCCGAACCCTGGATGGGCGCACGCCCTTGCACGCCCGATATGCTGCCCATCATCGGTGCCGCACCGGGGCAGAAGGGCGCCTGGTATGCCTTCGGTCACGCCCATCAGGGACTGACGCTGGGTCCAACCACGGGGCGGCTTCTCGCCGCCATGATGACCGGCGACACGCCCTTCACCGACCCGACGCCCTATCGGCCGGAGCGGTTTTGACTTCGTCGGAGAGCTCGTCCCGCGCGAGGGAACCGAGATCGCGGTAGGCGTGCCGGTGGCCGTTGAAATCTTCCAACAGCCAGCCATCCTCCCCCTCCACGGCGAAGACCGGGCCGACCGGCACCTTGCCGTGTCCGCCCGGCAGGTCGAGCATGTAGCTCGGCTGGCAAAGGCCAGACAGGCGCCCGCGCAGGCCCCTCAGCAAGGCCTGGCCATCGGCGATCGGCACCCGGAAATGGCTGGTGCCGCGCGCCAGGTCACCGTGATGCAGGTAATGCGGCTTCACCCGCGTCTCCACGAAGGCGCGCATCAGGAGGCCGAGGCTTTCCGGCGTGTCATTGATGCCGCGCAGAAGAACCGATTGCGACAGCATCGGAATCCCAGCATCGACGAGGCGCGCACAGGCGCCGCGCGCTTCCGGCGTCAGTTCCCGCGCATGGTTGCAATGGAGCAGCACATAGACCGGTGCCCGCCCGCCCAGCGCCGAGACCAAGGCCGGCGTGATGCGGGCGGGATCGACCACCGGCACCCGCGTATGGATGCGCAAGACCTTGACGTGCGGAATGGCGTTCAGCCTCTCGATGACCTCCGCCAACCGCCGATCCGACAGCATCAGCGGGTCGCCGCCGGTCAGGATCACCTCCCAGACCTCCGGATGCGCGCGAATATAGTCCAAGGCGCCCTCCAGCGCCGCCGGCGTCAGCACGCCATCGCCTTGGCCGACCTGCTCGCGGCGGAAGCAGAACCGGCAATAGACCGGGCAGGTGAGCAGCAGTTTCAGCAGCACCCGGTCGGGGTAGCGATGCACGATGCCTTCGACCGGGCTAAAGGCATGGTCGCCGATCGGGTCCGCGCGCTCCTCGGGATGGGTTTCAAGCTCCCGCACACTCGGCACAAACTGCGCGGCGATGGGGTCGGCCGTATCGTCGGGATCGATCAGGGCCATCATCGCCGGGGTGACGGAAACCGCGAATTGCGACGCGACGGCCAGCAGGCCGGGCGTCGGCTGGGCCAGCAAGCCGGACGAGACCAGGCCTTCCACGGATTTCGCGGAAGAGAGAAACGACATCAAGGCACCTGTGGAAGGATGGGGTCGCGTGTCTAGCACACGCGGACGTCAGCACACCTTCCGGTGCGCCATCTTGAGTCTGCCCTGCACGCCCGTAGCTTTGGGAGCCCAGCAAAGGAGTGTGACCCATGCAGGACCCCAATACGAAATACCCCCGCCCGCCGTTCGCGCCGCAGCCGCAGTCGGTACCCGGCCTTGCGCGGGAGATGAACCCCAAGCCCGATCATGGCGAGACGAGCTACAAGGGCTCGGGCCGGCTCGCCGGCCTCCGGGCCCTGATCACCGGCGCCGATTCCGGCATCGGCCGTGCCGTCGCCATCGCCTTCGCCCGCGAGGGCGCCGATATCGTGCTCAACTATCTGCCCTCCGAGGAAGCAGACGCGCGGGAGGTTGTGGCGCTGATTGAGCAGGCAGGCCGGCGAGCCATCGCGCTGCCCGGCGCCATCAACGACGAAGCCTTCTGTAACCGGCTGATTGAACAGACGGTCGAGCACCTGGGCGGCTTGGATTCTTTGGTGCTCGTCGCCGGTCATCAGCAGGCCTGCGAAAGCATCGCCGATCTCACCACCGCGCAATTGGATGAGACCTACAAGACGAACGTCTACAGCATGTTTTGGCTTTGCAAGGCGGCGCTGCCGCATATGAAGCCGGGTGCGACGATCATCAACACCAGCTCGATCCAGGCCTATCAGCCGTCCCCCACCTTGCTCGATTACGCCGGAACCAAGGCCGCCATCGCGGTCTTCACCAAGGCGCTGGCGAAGCAGGTTGTGGAGAAGGGCATTCGCGTCAATGCAGTGGCCCCCGGTCCGTTCTGGACCCCGCTTCAGCCCAGCGGCGGTCAGCCGGAGGAGAAGATCCCGGAGTTCGGATCGAAGTCGATCTTCGGGCGGCCGGGCCAGCCGGCCGAACTGGCGGGCGTCTATGTGCTGCTCGCCTCGGAAGAGTCGAGCTACACCACGGGTGAGATCTACGGCGTGACCGGCGGCAATCCGTTGCCGTAGGCGCTGGCGGCACATGTGCGCGGTGGATAGCGCTTCGCTCATCCACCCTACGAGTCTGCGGATCGTAGGGCGGAAAAGCGCAGCGCATTCCGCCGATCAGGCCGCGACCGGCTCTGTCGGTAACAACGACTTCAATTTCACGGTCGGATCCGCCAATAACACCGGATCCGGCCGTGCCCGCTTCTGGATCAGCATCTCGGCCAGGCGAATGTCGCGCGCCACCTTGCCAATTGGCCCAACGGCGCTTGCCCCCACGAGGCGCCCCGCCTTGAGGTGAAAATACATCGGCGCGCCGCCGAGGTCGCGCACCACGGCGGTGTCGCCCTCATCCGGCAGGCCCGCAATCTGCAAGGTCTGGTCATGCTGATCGGACCAAAACCACGGCACGCGGTCATACGCCTCCATCGCGCCAAGCATGGACCGCGCGGCGTGGTTGCCCTGGTCCTGCGCGTTCCGCCAAGCCTCCAGCCGCAACCGTCTTCCGTCGAAGATGGGATGCGGAAAGGAACAGCAATCCCCCGCCGCCAGGATGTCCGGATCGTCCGTCACCAGTTGCGCATTCACCCGCACGCCGTTCTCGACCGTGAGGCCGGCGATTTCGGCGAGGCCGCATTCAGGAATGGCGCCGACACCCGCGATGATGGCGTCGCAGACCAGCCGCCGCCCATCCGCCAGCACCACAATCTCGTCCGTGCCGTCACGTTCGATGGCGGTCAGGCCGACGCCCACAATCAATGTCACGCCCGCACGCGCATGGTGGTCCGCGACCACGGCCGCAATTTCGGCTGGCACGGCGCGCCCCAGAATGCGTGGCGCCATTTCCACCACGATGACCGAGCAACCGCGCGCGATGGCACTTGCCGCGATCTCCAGCCCGATGAAGCCGCCGCCGATCACCACCAGCCGGATGCCCGGCTGCAGCCGCGCGCGCATGGCGAGCGCATCGGAGAAGTTGCGGAGATACAGAACATTCTCCGACCCGGCGCCGGGAATAGCGATCTTGCGCGGTCGCGCACCGGTCGCAATCAGCAGCTTCGCATAAGGCACGCGACGGTCATTATCCAGCTGGACCGTATGCCCGATACGATCGATGCTGGTCGCGCGCACGCCGGAGATATGACCGATCCTGTTCGCCGTCAGTCGCTCCTCGTCGAGGATGAAGGCGGCGGTGGGCTCCGCCACCGACGTCATCGCGGCCTTGGATAAAGGCGGTCGCTCATAGGGCAGGTGACGTTCCTCGCCGATCAGCGTCACCGTTCCCGTATAGCCATGTTCACGCAGGGCCATGGCGGCGCGTGCGCCGGCCTCACCGGCACCGACAATGACCATGCCGGCGTCTTGCGTGCTCATCAGCCGAGATCGACGAAAACGCGTCCGCTTTCGACCTTCACCGGATAGGTCTTGAGATTGACGCAGACTGGCGCACCCTTGGCCTCGCCGGTCGTGACATCGAAGCGGCCATTATGCTTGGGACATTCGATGATCTTGCCCATCACCAGGCCGTTCGACAGATGCACTTGCTCATGGGTGCAGAAACCGTCCGTCGCGAAAAAGCGGTCATCCTCCAGCCGATAGAGCGCGAGGCTGACGGTGCCATGGTCGAAGCGAATCACATCCTCTTCGTCGATATCATCCGGTGCGCAGGCATCGATCCAGTTCGTCACGGTAGCCACTCCCTCAAAGTCTTTTTGCGCGGCGCTTACGCCGCGACGGCGATGGTATCCACGGCCGGCACCGTGGCCGAGCCGGGCAGTTCGCGGACGACGTAATAGTCGGGGTCGCGCGCCTGCCGCAGGATCGCCGGGATGATCTCCTTATACGCGGCCCATAGGCTGGGATAGGGCGTCGGGCATTCCGCCTTCATCGCCTCATGCAATGCGGGCAGGGCGTGATAGGGCACCATGGGAAACATGTGGTGCTCCACGTGATAGTTCATGTTCCAATACATGAAGCGCGAGATCGGATTCATGTAGATGGTGCGGCTATTCAGCCGATGATCGAGGACATTCTCCGAAAGGCCCGCATGCTGCGTGATGCCATACAGAAGCTGCAGCCATGAGCCGTACAACGTCGGCAGGCCAACCAGCATCGCCGGAATCCAGCTGTGCAGGCCGACCGACAGCACGACCACGATGGCCAGGATGGCGACATAGATGCGTGCCATGCCAAAGACCTTCTGGCGCTCCATCTCCGGTATGTAGGTTTCCTCCTCGGCGGTCAGCCGGCCGCCAGCATGCACCAACAGCACGCGCAGCATCCCCAGCGTATTCTTCAACGCGAAGATGTTGAGCAGGATGGCGAGGAAATCGGGCGGCCGCTTGACGTTGATCTCCGGGTCGCGCCCAACGATGACCGTATCGGTATGGTGGCGCGTATGGCTCCAGCGCCAGACCGTCGGTTCGCGCATGATCATGAAGCAGGCAAGTTGATAGACGGCGTCATTCATCCAGCGCGTCTTGAAGGCCGTGCCATGGCCGCATTCATGCCAGCGTGAGTCCGACGCCGAGCCATACAAGGCGCCATAGACGATGAAGAAGGGCACGGCCGCCCAGCTGCCCCAAAAGTAGACGCCCAATCCGCCGGTGACCAGAAGCGCACCGATCCAGATTGCGGTATCGCGGATCGCCGGACCGTCTTTGCGCTTCATCAACGCCTTGAGTTGCTTGCGCGGAATGGGATGGGAATACCATTCCGCCGAGGCGAGACCGAGTTCCTCCGCGCGGCGGGCATTGACGCCCAGCAGGCTGTAATCGCGCACCAGTGCCGCCGTCGTCTCCGTATAGGTGGCGGTTGCCATGACCAGTCTCTCCGCAGTGTTCGGCACCGTCATAGCCCAGGCAGCACCGACGATAAGAGGCCTCTTTGGGGGTTTCCCCTCATTCTGCTATCACATGGCAAAGAGCGGGTGAGGGCAGGTGAGCGGCACAACCGGCAGGCGCCATGGGCTTGAAGCGGTGGCGGTCCGCGCCGGCGTCGGCCTTGCCACCGTCGATCGGGTGCTCAACGAGCGTGGCAGCGTCTCCCCCCAAACCGCCCGGAAGGTGATTGAGGCCGCTCGTGCGCTCGGCCTGCGGCGCGTCCTGCCCACGCCCTATACACGCCAGGTGCGGATCGAGGTTCTGCTCGCACGCTCCGACACGCCTTTCCTGGATCGCCTGACCCTGGCCATGGAACAGGTCGCGGCGACGCTCGATCGCTCCATCGTCATCCTGCGCAGCACCGTGGACATGACGGATCCGGCCAGCGTCGCGCCCCGCATCGCCGCCTGTCGGGCCGATGGCATCATCGTCTATTGCGAGGAACATCCCGCCAATGTGGCGGCCATCGCAGCCTCGACCGCCGCGGGGCGGCCGGTGATCTGCATCGTCACGGATGTGCCAGACGCGCCGCGCCTCGCCTATGTCGGCATCGACCACGCTAAGGCCGGCAGGACCGCGGGCTTCTTCATCGCCCGCCTGGCCGCCCGCCCGGGCCCCGCCCTGATCCTGGCGACCAGCACGGGCTTTCGCGCCCATAAGCAGCGCATCGATGGGTTCAGGGACGCACTCGCCCTACACCAGCCGGGCATCCACGTCGCGGACATCTTGCCGACGGGCGATGACGCGGAGCGTGCCTATCATCAGCTCACCCAGGCGCTGCGCCGCATGCCGCAGGTGGTGGCCGTCTACAATACCGGCGGCGCCAACCCGGCCGTGGCCAGTGCCATCCGCGACAGTGCCGATCCCGCCGCCATCCTCTTCGTCGGCCATGAATTGACCGAAACCAGTGCTGGTCTGTTGCGGGATGGCATCATGACCGTGACGATCGATCAGGCGCCGGAACTCCAGGTGCGACGGGCGATCGACCTGATGTTGAGCCATCTGGGCGTGACGCCCTCCCGCATCGTGGGAAGCGAAATCGCCTTCACCCTCCATACCCGCGAGAACAGTTGATGCGTGGCCAGGACGTCTTCTCTCTATGCCCGACCGGCGCGGGCGCGTAAGCTGATGGTGTGATCGCAGTCCGCATCTTCTCTGTGCTTGCCGCGGCCGCCCTGGTGGCGGCCTTCGCCGTGGCTACCTTCTGGCCGCCGGAGATGCCGCTCAAGGTTCTGCTGGCGATGATGGACGACACTTGGGTGCCGACCGCCCAGGCCTTCGTCCAGACCTCCCTCTCGCCCTGGTGCTGGGCGAATATCGCCCAGCCGCTGCTGGACCGGCCGGGTTGGTTGCTGCCCACAGCCATTGGCCTGATTTTCTTCGGCGGCGCCGTGAGCTTCTCCGGCCCCCGTGGCAGCCGAACGCGCCCGCGCCGCTGGCGGAGCTGACGATCAAGGGGAGAGTGACGGCAATGGATCCTGTAAGCCGGGTGATCGCGACCGAGGCCGCAATTGATCTCGCGGCAGTGCTGGCGGCGGAGAACGGTCCCATCCTGTTCCACCAGTCCGGCGGCTGCTGCGATGGCTCCTCCCCGATGTGCTACCCGCGCAGCGATTTCATGGTCGGTGACCAGGACGTGTGTCTGGGGGATGTCGGCGGCTCGCCCTTCTATATCAGCCGACCCCAGTTCGAATATTGGAAGCACACCCAGATCATCCTGGACGTGGTGCCCGGCAAGGGCGGCATGTTCTCGTTGGAGAATGGGCGCGGCGTGCGGTTCCTGACCCGCTCGCGCGTTTATACGGACGCGGAAGTCGGTCGCCTCGAAGCCGTCTGAGCATGTATGTGCCGCCGCATTTCCGCGAAGACCGGCTCGACGTTCTGCATGAAGCGATGGCAGCGGCGCCCTTCGCCAGCCTCGTGACCATCGGCACGGATGGGCTGGACGCCACACCGCTCCCTTTGTTGCTGGACCCTGACGCGGGGCCTTACGGTACGCTCATCGGTCATGTCGCCCGCGGCAATCCGCAATGGCGCACCGCTTCGGCCGAGCATGAGGCGCTGGCCATCTTCGGCGGCCCGGACAGCTACATCACGCCCTCCTGGTATGAGACCAAGCGCCTCACCGGCAAGGTCGTGCCGACCTGGAACTATGTCGCCATCCATGCGCGCGGCCGGCTGACCTTCTTCGAGGAGGCGGCGCCGCTGCTGGAGGTGGTGCGGCGGCTGACCGAGCGGCATGAGAGTCCGCGCGCCGCGCCTTGGGCGGTGTCGGACGCGCCGGCCGATTTCATCGCCGGCCAGTTGCGCGGCATCGTCGGGTTGCGGCTGGAGATCACGGCCCTGACGGGCAAGTGGAAGATGAGCCAGAACCGCGCGCCGGCGGATCGCGCCGGTGTCGTCGCGGGCCTGCGCGCCGACGACGACCCCTTGGCCGCCGCTGTGGCGGATGCGGTGGAGCGGGGGTAAGACCATTGCGAGGTTAAAAGTAAGGCGGTTTTGCCTTGCTTTATCGTCGTCATGGAGGAGGTTGCGCATGAGCAGCACACTGACCGTCACGGCGAAGGGGCAAGTCACGCTTCGTAAGGATGTCCTGCGGCACTTGGGCATTCAGCCGGGCGAGAAGATCACCGTGGAAAAGCTTCCCGATGGGCGGGTCGAGGTGAAGGCCGCGCGCCCAACGGGGCATATCTCTGACATCTTTGGCTTCTTCAAGAACGAAGAAGGTATTTCATTGTCGATTGACGATATGAACCAGGTTATCGCGGACGGGTGGGCCGGCAAGCGGTGAAGATCGCCGCCGATACGAATGTCCTCGTGAGAGCCATGGTGATCGATGATGTCAGGCAGAGCCGCATCGCCGAACAGGCCTTGGCGGGTGCGGACATGGTCGCGCTTTCGATGTCGGCGCTGTGTGAGGTCGTTTGGGTCCTGTCGGCAGGGCACAAACGCAGGCCAACGGATATTGTAGAGGCGCTCCGTCGTTTGATCGATAACCCGAGCGTCGTTCTCAATCGCCCCGCTGCCGCCGCAGGACTTACTGTGCTGGAGATGGGCGGCGATTTCGCGGATGGCGTCATCGCCTATGACGGCACTTGGCTGGGTGCCGACGTCTTCCTGTCCTTCGACCGCAAGGCTGTGAAACTGCTTGAAGATCAGGGGATCTCGTCGCGACTGCTCGCGTAGCGACACAATACTGACGCCGTGGAGCGGTGATAGCCCTGTGGCGGAATACGCTCCGCTCTTTCGCCCTACGATGTCTTGTAGGGCGGAAAAGCGAAGCGTATTCCGCCGGCTCGGCTGAAAAGGATCAGCCTTCCATGTCGTTGGCGATGCGCATCAGCACCTCCGGCGACCGGCTCTTCAGCACGGCGAACCAGACGAAGCCGATCAGCATGAAGATCACGAAGGCCGGCGGCAGGTAGTTGTACGGATAGGCCGGGTAAGGCACCACGCTGCTGAACAGCACGAAGGCCATCAATGCCGCGCCTGCCACGCCGTAGATGACGTGCTGAATCTGCAGCCGTCCGGCCCGATACATATCCACCGGCGCCGTGACGCAGACGCCGAGATAGACGACCACGAAGCCATAGGTCGCGATCGTGCCGGTCAGGCCGAACCCGTTCAGCAGACCCTGCGGCAGCAACAGCAGCAGCAGCACCAGCGTGATCAGCGCAGAGGCGATGACCGCGCGATACGGCGTGCGATGGACGTGATGCACGAGGCCCATGGAGCGATGCAGGAACTGGTAGCGGCCCATGGAATACAGCATCCGCGAACTCGCATTGATGCAGGCCAAGGCGCAGGCGAAGGCGCTGATCATGGCCGCGAAATACACCACGCCAGCGGCCCAAGGCAGGCCCGCCTTGTTGGTCATGTCTGCGAAGGGCGAAGCGCTGCCGCCGATGGCGCCCGCATCGTCGCTCATGCCTAGGATCATGAAGTAGCTGAGAATAACGAAGAAGATGCCGGCGATGGCGGCGCTGCCGATGACCGCAACCGGCACGCTGCGATGCGGGTTGGCGGTTTCCTTCGCCAAGGTCGCGGCACTCTCGAAGCCGACGAAGCTGAACACGGCGAAGGTCAGCGCCGACATCACGCCGCCCAGCTTCAGATGCGAAATGTCGAGCTGCTTGTGGTCCACAATGGTGCCGTGCTTGCCGACCACGATCGCGGTGATGATGATGATGATGCCGATCGAAATCGTTTCCAGAACAAGGCCGACCCGCGAGGACATCTGGATATCGCGGAAGGCGGCATAGGTCACCAGGGCGAGGAACACCACCGCGAAGACCACCAGCATCGGCATCGACAGCGTGATGTGGAAGACCGCCAGGAAGTTGCCGAGGAAGATCGGAAAGCCGAAGACCACCGCGACCGCCGTGGTGATATAGGCCAGGATCATGGCCCAGCCGGCGAGGGCGCCTGTCATCGGGCCGAAGTTACGGCCGATATAGACGAAGTAGGACCCCGCTTCGGGATGGCGCTTCGCCAAAGTGGCGATGCAGGCGCCCACGAAGACAAGGCCGATGGTGGCGATGAGGTAGGACAGCCAGGATCCCACACCGGCGAGACCGGCAACGACCGAAATGTTGAGCGCGGGCGTCAGGGTCGGGGCGATATTCGCGATGGACTGCCCGATCGTTTCCGGGAGGCTGAGGGCGCCGTGCTTTAATTGCGCGGATGGTGGGGCGATGACATCAGTAGCGGCAACCATGTTTTAATATCTCCGTTAGAAGCGCGGTCAGAAAGACGTCGTTACCGGGGCCGGTTCCCGATCATGAGGCGCAGCAGGACGGCGCGGCATCTCGGCTGGCGGTATTCATCGTCTCCGCCACCGCGATACCGGGATTGCTGTCGAAAAATCCGCTCGGCATGAGGGTGAATCCCGTGGTGATGCAGGGCTGCACGGGAAAATCCTCGGTGCGGACGGAATGATGCAGGCCGAAGACATGCCATAGCGTAACGCTTGCATTGTCGATCGGCCGATCTTGCTTGACGAAGTCGGACACGCCGCCGTTTCCGTCGGAATGGTTCATGAACTCGCCGGCCGGATAACGCTCCTCGGCCTCATGCGCCGTCACCCAGAGGTGATTCTCGACGAAATTCGAACGCTTGCCGGACGGTCCTTGCGGCAGCAGAAAGGAGTTGACGCAGTTCGTCGGCAGCAGCTTGTAGCCGACGGCGGTGCCGACATGGTTGGTCTTGTTCGGATTGACGACCTTCCAATAGCGCTGGCTGGCGAGGTTGGCGCGGCGGCAGGCTTCCGTCTCGGTCTTGAATACCGTCTCGCTTTCAAAGAAGGCATTGCCCCAGGGGTTGGACGGGCCTTCGGGCTCGGCGGCCGTATTGCACTCCACCACGGAATTGCCGATGCCATCGACGGCCATGTCGAGCCGCGCGCAGAAGATGTGCTGGTGGATCTGCCCCGCAACACCGGGGGAGACTTCGCGCTCGTATTTGCTGGGGCTGCCCGGCACGCAGCCCACCGTATTGATGATGCCCGTGGCCTTCATCTGAAAGCTGATGTCGCCGCTCTGGTTGAAGGTCCAGTATTGGGCATATTCGTAATTGCCCACGGTCGCGATGCAGGACACGACCAGCTTGCGGGCGCGGCGAAGCTGGGTGCGCTCGGTGCGGAAATCCCAATGCTTCCACAGGATGCCGTCATCCTCCTCATGAATGCAGATCGCCTTGCGGATCGTGTAGATCTCGCCGGACATCGTATTGAGGTTGACGTCGAGATACTGGATGGCGCCCAAGCAGTCGCAGCCGAGTTCCAGGGAATTCGTCAGCTTGCCGAGGCCGTATTCCCCGATGTCGAAGACGTTCTTGCGGTAATGGCCACGATCGGGCGAGCCGTACGGCACGACCATCTCGACCAGGGACGCCCGGTTGATGACGGGGCGGCCGGTGAAGCGCATATCGTGGAGGGTCAGCCCCTCCCGCGCATTGAAGCCGATAGCCAGCGACCAACGCTCCCAGGTCAGCGCATTGCCGTCGAGCGTGAAGCTCACGCCGTCCGGCTGCTCGATATTGAGCGTCTTGAGAGGCGGCAACGTGTCGGTGATGAACTTGCTGTCGTAATTGACTTCGCGCATCGGAATCGGCGGCCCGCCGTAGTCGTCGACACGCAGCACGACGCCGCTCTTGATATCGACGACGGCATTCAGACCCTCGACCGGATGGGCATAGAAGGCCTCATCGGCGTAGAGGCGCACCCAGATGAAGGTATGGGACAGATGCTCGCCTTCCTCATCCGCTCTGCCGAAATTTCCGGCAGACCAGGGATCGACGCAGACCGTGTCCATATCCGTGATGCCGCGGCGGGCGCAGGCTTCAACGAAGCGCGGATCGGCCTTCACATAGGCTTCGATGGCCATGAACTGTTCAAGCTGGATCATCGGTCGCGCACTGGGGAAGTGCTGACTGGTGAGAATACGCCGGTCATCGAGCGACAGCGTCAGCTTCCAGACGCCGGGCTCGTCGGCGCGAAAGACATTGGCGCGCGCCTGTCGCGGGAGGGCCAGTCCGGCTGTGGGATCGACGATCGCGGCCTTGGGCGGCTCCATCAATTCGATCGTCTCGAATAGGATGGCCGGGCCGAAGGCAGGATCGGCCTTGACGATCGCCACGCTTGCTCGAATTTCGGCGGGCGAGAGCGGCGCCAAGGCATGGCGTTGCGCGGACAGAGGGCGGTGAGCCATTGGGTCGATGACGCGGGCGATGTCGTCCATGAACCTCTCCTAAGGTCGTCCTGTCCGGACGTCGTTGTTTCGGTTAATGCAATGGTCATGCCACGCAACTGTCACGTCTGCAGAGTGGGGGTGTTTTCGGCCGCGGCGGCTGGTAAGCTCCGCGACCACCACCACGTTCTGTTCGCAGTTTGGGAGGCATGAGAATGAGCAAGAAATCGCCGCCGGCCGCCGAATCGGTGGACCGCGAACCGTCTGACGAGCCGACGCCGAAGGGCGAGGCGCCCCCGGTCTCACCAGATGACGAGCCCAAGGGCCACCCGACCAGCGATCGGTTTCGGACCGAGTCCGCGAAACCGACGCAGACATAGCGTCAGGAGCTTGACCGGGCCGATCGCCATTCTATCGCTGCGCGTCTCGGGGCAGTCGCTCGCGATCGCGCAGACTGAGGTGATCGAGGTGCTGCCGGTGCCGAGGCTCGCGACGGTGCCCGAGGCACCGGAAATGGTCACTGGCGCCTTTCGGCTGGGCGCGGAAACGGTCTTGGTGATCCGCCTCGCGACCTTGCTGGGTCTGACGGCCCAACCCGAGGGGGATGCGCTCTATCATCATCTCTTGCTGCTGCCCGCCCGCGATGGCGCCGCGCGGCTGGCGCTGTTGGTCGATCGTGTCACCAACCTACATCGCATCGAGCCCACGCTGCTGCCGGCGGGTCATAGCTTCAATGACTGCGTGACGGGCGATGTGCAGATCGACGGCGCGGTGGTGCCCTTGCTGGCCGTGGCCCGGCTGCTGACGGCGAAGGATCTCGCCTTCGCCGAGGCCTTCGCGCTTCGGGCGGAGGCGCGCGGCGTATGACCGCGCCAGACGGATCCTTCGCGGCTCTCAAGCAGGCGATCATCGCCCGCACCGGCCACGACTATTATGCCGACAAGGACCGCTTGCTGCGCGACCGCCTGGAACGACGGCTGACCGTCACCCGTGCGGCCGGACTGCCGGATTATGCGCGCCTGCTGCACGATCCGGTGGCAGGCGCCGCCGAATGGGCGGAGCTGGAAGCCGAGATCACGATCGGGGAGACGTTCTTCTTCCGCCACGCGGAACAATTCGCTGCGCTGAAGGACGTGATCCTCCCCGCGATCATTGCCGAGAACCAGGCAACCCGCCGCATCCGCATCTGGAGCGCCGGCTGTGCGGTCGGCGCCGAGCCCTATTCGGTCGCCATCCTGATGGAGCGCATCTTGGGGGAGGCGCTGGCTGATTGGACCATCGAGATCATCGGCAGCGATATCAACCACCGCTGCCTGACCCAGGCCCGTGAGGGACGTTTCAGCGGCTGGGCGCTGCGCGGCATGACGGAGGCCGAGAAAACGCGGGATTTTCTGCCGAGCCCCGATGGCCGCCACTGGCATATCGATCCACGCCACCAGCCGCGCACCCGGTTCATGCGGCACAATCTGCTCAGCCTGCTCGATGGCACTTCTCCGCCAGACGTCTCCGATTTCGACCTCATCCTCTGCCGCAACGTGCTGATCTATTTCGGGCCTGATCAGGTGCCGGGGATGCTGTCCGCGCTGGCAGACTGCCTGAAACCCTCTGGCTGGCTGATGGTCGGTCATTCGGACGCCGTCGTCGGCGTACCGGCGGCTCTGGGCGTCGTGCAGCTTCCAGGCACCCTGGCATTCCGCCCGCCCGGCTGCGGCACGCCGGCGCCGCTAGCAAACCCGCCCCCGCCTGTCGAATGGCCGGCCTTCACCGTCGAAAAGCCCGCTCGCCGCGTTCCTGCGCGACTGCCTCAGCCCGAACCCGTCGCGGTCGATCCGGTGCCGATACCGGCGATCCGGGCGCTTGCGGATCTCGGCGCGCTGGACGAGGCCACCGCCGCCTGCGCCGCGGCCATCGTTGTGCATCCGCTGGACCATCGTCTGCACTTCTATGACGGTGTCATCGCCCAGGCGCGGGGCGATATTGCGAGGGCCGAGGCCGCCTTGCGCCGCGCCATCTATCTCCGTAACGACATGGTCATGGCCTATTACCATCTCGGTCTGCTGCTGATCGACGGCACGGCGCGTGAGGCCGGACGTCGGATGATGGAGCAGGTCATCACCCTGTGCGCCGCGCTTCCGCCGTCTGCGATCCTGCCCGAGAGCGATCATCTGCGGCCCGGCGATCTGCGCGGGCTGGTCGGTCAGCGCCTGCGCCCGGTCGGTATGCCCTGATGGACGCGGCGCGCCTCCAAGTGCTCGATCGTCGCACGGCGGCCCTTGCCGGACGTTTGGCCGATGCGATCGTCGTCGAGTCTCGGCCCAAAATCATCTGGTGCCTCGGAGAGTCGCTGTTCGGCATCGACCCGGAGATGGTGTCGGCCGTTATTCCCTATCCCGGCTGCACCGCCGTGCCCGGCCGCCAGTCGGCGGTGCTCGGCGTGATGAGCCGCAGGGGCCGTTTCTACAGCGTGATCGGCCTGCGGCGGCTGATGGCCATGGCCGAGGATGTCGCGCCCAGCCACCTGCTGCTTCTACGCGGGCCCGCGCCTTATCTCGCTTTGGCGGTCGATCGTGTGCTGGGTCGGCTTGATGTCGCGGTGCCCCCATCGCCCGATGCCCCCGCCGTGATCCTCGGCACAGCGGGTGAGGGGCGTCTCGTCACGCTGTTCGACCCACGACAGATACTGCGGCGGCTGGGTCACGCCGGATGAGTTTTTCAGGAGTTGATACCAGGTGACGATCGCCGCCCGCCTTTTTCTCGGTTTCCTGCTCAGCGTCCTGATGTTGGTGGGTGTCGGCTTGCTCAGCCTCAACCTCGTCGGCCGCTTGCGCGACACCACACAGGCCATCGCCGCCCATGACATCTGGGCCTATCGCGTTGTGCAGCGCATCCTCCAAAGCCAGATCACCTTGATCGACGCCCGCCGGGCTGCCGTGGTCGAGTTCATGATGCCAAGCCCCGTCCTCCCGGGCGCCCCGCCGAAAGGCGTCGACCCGGCCGTGACCCGCTGGCGCGCGGAGGCGGACCGCGCGGCAGCGGCTTTGGCGGATGCCATCGCGGTCGCCAGTGGGTTCGAGCAGCAGTCGATCACCCTCGACGTTCCAGGTCGCGCGGCGACCTGGCATGAGGTCGTGCGCCTGTTCCAGCAGGCGCAACTCCAATTCACGTCCCTCCGCGCCGATTCCGAGACGCAGTTCGATTCCATTTCCACGGGTGACACCAAGTCGGTCGTGGCGTCCGAGCCCAAGCTGCTCAGCGAAAACGTCGCTTTCGGCCAGACGATGCTTCAGGCCGAGGACGCCTTGCAGACCGGCGACAAGGCCGGCCAGCAACGCGTGGATGATCTCACCGCCCAGGTGCGCATGATTCTGGTGACGTCGGTGGTGGTCGCACTTCTTGCCTCGCTGCTGATCGCTTGGAGTGTGCGGCGCTCGATCATGCGGTCGCTCGATGCTTTTGCGGGTTTCGCCGAACAGGTCGGTAGCGGGGACCTGGGTGGTCAGCCTTTGACCGTGGGCCGCGACGAGCTTGGCCGGTTGGCCGCTGCGTTGAACCATATGGTCGAAAGCCTGCGGCAGATCGGCCGCAAGAGCCAGGAGATCACCAGCACGCTGAATGCCTCGGCGGCGCAGATCCGCGCCTCGACCCAGCAACAGGCCGCGAGCGTCGAGGAGCAGTTGGCCGCCATCCAGGAAACGGCCGCGACGGCGGATGAGATCACCCATTCCGGCGCCCGCATCGCCAGCCGCGCGCAGGAAGTGATCCAGGCGGCCCAGGCGTCGGTCGCGACCAGCGCGAATGGCCTGCGCGCTGTCGCCGAAGCCGCCCGCGCCATGGACGCCATTCGCGACCAGGGCGAGATGGTCGCGTCCAATATCGTGGCCCTGAGTGAAAAGACCCAGGCGATCGGTGAGATCATCATGACCGTCAACGACATCTCCGAGCGGTCGCATCTGCTGGCGCTGAATGCCGCGATCGAAGCGGCGGCGGCCGGGGAAAGCGGTCGCAGCTTCGCGGTCGTCGCGTCCGAGCTGAAGGTGCTGGCCGATCAGGCCAAGGACGCCACCATCCAGGTGCGATCGATCCTGGGTGAGATCCAGCGCGGCATCAATACCTCGGTCATGTTGACGGAGGAGGCGGTCAAGCGCGTCGCCGTCGGGCGTGAGCGGTCCGACATCACCGAGCGCGCGATCGAGGAGATCACCGCCAGCGTGCAGGAAAGCGTGCAGACCTTCCAGCAGATCGTCGCCTCCACCAATCAGCAGCAGATCGGCATCGAACAGGTCATGGGCGCGTTGCAGAGCATTCGGCAGGCGAGCCAGCAGACGGCATCCGGCACGCGGGAACTGGAAACGGCGGCGGCCAGTTTGTCCGAGCTTTCGGGGCAGCTGTTGGCGCTGTCCGATCGCTACCGGACTTAGTGGTGGTGCCCGTATATACCCTCGTCATCCACAGGCTTGACCCGCGGATCCATACGCGCCCATGGATCCGCGCATCAAGTGCGCGGATGACGAGGGGAAGCGGTGGCGGCGCGTAATCCATGTCCGACTTCCGGCAGGAACTGCTCGCGGCCTTCGACGCCGAATACCGCGACCACCTCGCTGTGGTCCGCGCGGCGCTCGGTGTCGCGCGGCGCGGTGGTGCTGCCGATCGGCAGGACATCTTCCGCCGTATCCACTCCCTCAAGGGCGCCGCCCGTGCCGTCGATCTGCCCGCCGTCGCCAGCCTGTCGCATGACCTCGAAGCCTTCCTCGCCGGCTTGATCGAAAACGGCGAAACGCTCGATCGCGCGCGGATTGATGTCATCGAGCGGGGTCTCGATGACATCGAAAGCACCATCACCGGCGCCTCCGCCGAACCGGATGCACCCGCTGACGAACCCGCCCTCGGCTATGTCCGCGTCGAGCAGGCGCAGGTCGCCGATCTTGCTGCGGCCGCTGTCCAACTCGCCCAGGCGGTCGAACGGCATGACGGTCTCGGCGCGCGTTTGCTGGCGATCGAGCAATCGGCCCGCCGCGCCCGCCGCGCCCTCGAACCGCTGCTGCACGCGGCCAATGCGCCGCCCGCGCTTGTGGAGGTCGCTGCCGAACTCACCGTCACGGCGCGCGACAGTGCCGGCGCCCGCCATGCCTTCCGGGACTCAGCCTGGGCCTTGGACGGCGCCTTGCGCCGCGTGCGCGAGGATGTAGATCGCATCGGCCTTGTCGCCGCCGAGACGGTCTTCGGGCCGATGGCACGCATGCTGCGCGATCTGGCACGCGACGAAGGTGTGGAGATCGATGCCGATTTCCGGGGGCTGGAGCTTCAGGCGGATCGCCGTGTCCTCCAAGGTCTGAAGGATGCCGTCCTGCAATTGCTGCGCAATGCCGTTAGTCACGGCACGGCCTCGGCCGCTTATCGGCGCGGCCGGGGCCTGCCTGCCGCCACCCGCATCACCCTGATGGTGAAGACCATCAACGGCCGGCTGATCGTGACCGTTTCGGATGATGGACCGGGCCCGGATCTTGAGGCCATTCGCGCCCGTGCCCTGGCAAGGGGCCTTCTCACGCCGCGCACCGCGCCTGAGGCGACGCCCGAGCAACTGATGGCCTTGGTCTTCGAGCCCGGCTTTTCGACCCGGCCGGATGTCGGCCAGCTCTCAGGTCGGGGCATGGGCCTGTCCATCGTCGCGGAAGCCGCCCGCAGCCTGCACGGCACCACCCAGATGCTGCGCCGCTCTGGTGGCGGCACGGCGGTCGAAATCGCTGTGCCGCTGTCCGTTGCCCAGCAATCTGCGATCCTGATGTCCTACGGCGATCAGATCGCCGCCGTGCCCTCGGCGGCGGTCGCAGGCCTGCTGCGCGTGCGGTTAGACCGGATCGAACCGGTGGGCGGCCGCATGTGTGTGCGCCCGGATGGCCCCGGTACGGCGCGCGCCGCGCCGGTCGCGCTGCTGTCGGACTTGCTCGGACACACAGGCGCCGGCCTGCCGTCATCGGACGGCTATGTGAAACTCGCGATCCTGCGCGGCAGCCATGGCGGCGCGGATCTCGCCATCGCCGTCGATCACTTTCAGGATGTGCGCACCTTCCTCGTCCATACCGCCGAGATCGTCGGCCTCGACACCGACCTCGTCTCGGGCTTTGTGTTGCTGGAGAACGAGATCGTCGCGCCCTTGCTCTCGCCGGACGGGCTGAGTGCCGCCGCCCATCGGCACGGTGGCTGGGCGGGCGATACGCGCGCGGTGACGCAGGTCGCTGGGCCACCGCGACCCCATAAGATCCTGGTGGTCGATGACTCCCTCACCAGCCGCACGCTGGAAAAGAGCATCTTGGAGGCCCAGGGCTACCGCGTCGTCACGGCGGTGGATGGGCTGGCGGCACTAGACTTGTTGCGATCCCTGATCGGTCATGGGCCGGAGGGTGCGGTTGACATGGTCCTCGCGGATGTCGAGATGCCGCGCATGGATGGATTTTCCCTTCTGGAAGCCATGAAGAGTGACCCGGCACTCGCCGGCATTCCCGTCATCATGATGACGTCGCGGGAAGCCCCCGCCGATGTGCGCCGTGGGCTCGACCTGGGCGCCAGCGCCTATATCGCTAAACAGACCTTTGATCAGCGCGACCTTCTGGGCGCGATCGGGCGGCTGCTGTGAATGCCACGCCACCCGCGGCCGGCCGCGCGCCACGCCGCGTGCGGGTCATGGTGGTGGAAGACTCTGCCGTCGTGCGCAGCCTCCTGTCCCATATCATCGCCTCCGACCCACGGCTCGAAGTCGTTTCAACAGTGCCATCGGCGGAGGAGGCGATCGCCGCCATTCCACGCGTCAAGCCCGATGTCATTTCCATGGACATCCGGCTGCCCGGCATGGATGGGCTGGAGGCGACGCGCCACATCATGTCCCACCACCCGACGCCGATCGTGGTGATCGCCGATGCGGTGGGGGATCGGTCGCTTGCCATTTCGATGAATGCGTTGCGCGCCGGGGCCCTCTCTGTGGTCGAGAAGCCGGCCGGGTTTGCCCATCAGAACCATGCGGCGATCGCCGAGACGATCCGCACACAGCTCTATATCATGAGCCAGGTTCCGGTCATTCGCAGGCGGACGATTGGCGTGCGCCTCCACCCCGCAGATGTCGCGGGCATCGATCGGCTCCCCGGTCGGCCGCAGATGGCCGCGATCGTCGCCTCCACCGGTGGGCCGCCCGCGCTTGCCCGGCTGCTGGGCGCGCTGCCGGCCGATGTCCCTGTGCCCATTTTGATCGTGCAGCATATGGGCGCGCCCTTCATGCATGGCTTCGCCACATGGTTGAACGGCATCGTGCCCCAGACCGTCAGCCTCGCCGTCGCGGGCGAGGTGCCGCTGCCGGGCCATGTCTATGTCGCGCCCGGCGACCAGCATCTGACCGTGGCGGCGGATGGCACCCTGCACCTTGGCCATGGCAAGCCGGTCGCCGGCCAAAGACCCTCCGGCAGCGTGTTGTTCCAGTCCCTCGCCACCGTCCTTGGGGCACGGGCCATCGGTGTGCTGCTGACGGGCATGGGCGATGATGGCGCCCAGGGCCTGCTCGCCATGCGCCGCGCCGGGGCGATCACCATCACCGAGGATGAGAGCAGTGCCGTGGTCTATGGCATGCCGGCTTCCGCCGTGAAGATCGGGGCGTCCGGCGCCAGCCTGCCGCTCGATCGGATCGGGCATAGCGTGTTGCGCGCGATCACCGCAGGCGCACCCTCATGAGGAACACAGCCTGATGGCCGAGGGAAGCGTGCCGCGCATGCCCAGCCTGCTGGTTGTCGAGGATTCCGAAACCCAGGCTCTCGTCATTCGCCGCACCTTGGAGCGGCATGGGTTTCAGGTCGATCGTGCGGCCTCGGCCGAGGCGGCGCTCGATCATCTCAACCGCAAGCTGCCCGATCTCGTCATCGCCGATTACCACCTGCCGGGCATGAATGGTGGCGAGTTGTCGCGCCAGATCCGGCTGAACGGCCGCACCCGTTCCATCCCGCTTCTCATGCTGACCGAGGCCGCCGAAGCGGATACCGAGCGTGAGGGGCTGGAAAGCGGCGCCGACGCCTATGTGTCCAAGTCGGCCGACATGGACTTCATGATCCTGCGCATTCGCGCCTTGCTGCGGCAACGGCCTGCGGTGCAGAGCGCGGGCGATGAAAGCCAAACGGTGGAAACGCCCCACTTCCGGCGCATCCGCTTCCTGGTCGTGGATGATCAAGCCGGCAGCAGCGTGGCACTGCGGCGCTTGCTCGAAAAGGATGGCTATCTGGTCGATGACGTCGCGTCCCTTGACGCGGCAAAGGTCGCTCTTACGGATGCCGCCAATCCGGTCGATTGCGTGCTCGTCACGCTGCATGCCACCCGGTTCGACAGCGTGGAGCTGTGCCGCAGGCTCGACGTATTGCGCCAGGCGGAGATCGCCGAACGCGGCGCATCCCGTTTCCTACTCGTCGGCATCGAGCGCGATGGCGACGAACCGAAGGAGCTTCTGGCCCGCGCCTTCGATGCGGGGTTGGACGAGTTCATTCCGCCCGCGCTGGATGAGGGTGTCGTGCGAGTACGCCTGCGCGCCATCGTGCGGCGGAAGCTGCTGCAGGATGAGATGCAGCAGGCGGAAGTCGATCGTCGCAATCGGGCGGTCACGCTGGAACGCGCGCGGATGGCCGAGGCCCTGAGTCAGGCCAATATCGAACTGGGCGCCATCAACACCAAGCTGGTCGAAACCCAGGCGAAGCTGGTGCAGGCGGCGAAAATGGCCTCGCTGGGTGAGCTGGTGGCCGGCATTGCGCATGAAATCAACAATCCGCTCGCCTTCATCCTGGCCCATCAAGGCACGGTGGAGCGGCTGCTCGCCAAGGTCGGCGCTGGGGAAGGCACCGATGAGGCGGCGCGCGCCGTCATCGCCAAGGCCCGGGACCGCACCATGGCCATGGGCACGGGCCTCAAGCGCATTCAGGACCTGGTGCTCAACCTTCGCCGCTTTTCGCGCATGGATGAGGGCGGCTTTCAGAACGTCGATATCTTCGAAGCGATCGATACGGTATTGACGCTATTGAGCCCGAAACTGGGTGACCGCGTGACCATCAGCCGGCGTTATGACGGGCCGTCCGTGCTGTGGTGCTCACCCGCCTTGCTCAATCATGTGGTCATGAACATCGTCAGCAACGCGGCGGATGCGATCGCGGGACCAGGCCGGATCGCGATCGCGACGGAGGTGGGGCAGGGTGGCTACATCATCCAGATCGACGATTCTGGGCCCGGCGTGCCGGATGCGTTGCAGGAGCGTGTCTTCGAACCCTTCTTCACCACGAAGGACATCGGCGCCGGCACTGGCCTTGGCCTCGCAATCGCCTATACCGTTGTGCAGGCCCATAAGGGCACCATAACGGTCGGGCGCTCCGCGCTCGGCGGCGCATCCTTCAGGATCGTGGTGCCCACGGCATCGCAGGCGGCAACGGGAGAATGACGGCGACGATGGCGACGAGCAGCGGGGGTGCCATGAGCAGCGGGGAGCGCGGCACGATCCTGATCGTGGACGATGAACCCGAAATCCTCACAGCCCTTCGCGATCTTCTGGAGGATGAGTTCGACGTCTGGAGCGCCGTCTCACCGCTGACCGCCTTGGAGATTTTGGCAGACGAGCCGAGCATTTCCGTCGTCGTCTCCGATCAGCGGATGCCGGAGATGACCGGTGACGTGCTGCTCACCAAGGTCCGCGAGATCTCCGATGCGCAGACAATCCTTCTGACCGGCTACGCGGATCTCGATGCCGTGGTCAGCGCGATCAATAATGGTCGCATCTCAGCCTATGCGCAAAAGCCGTGGGAGCCGACGCTGCTGATGAGCATGGTCGCCAATGCCCATGAGCAATGCCATTTGCGGCGCGCGCTGCGGCTGGAACAGGCTCTGCTGCGTGGCTTGATGGATGGCAGCCAGGATCCGGTCTCCTTCAAGGACAGCCAGGGCCGTTTCGTCCGTCTCAATGCCGCCAAGGCTGCGTCCCTCGGTCATCCGGTGGAGGCGTGTCTGCATCATCGGGAGCCGGAGCTGATCGGCGTCGTGGAGGAGGCGGCAGGCATCGCGGCTGCGGAAGCCGAGGCTTTCGCCCTTGGCCATGGCATTGAAAAGATCGAGGAACGGACGGGGCCGAACGGCACGCGGTTCATCCAGGTCAGCCGGGTGCCGATTGTCGGGCAGGACGGCGCGCCGGCCCGGATCGCGATCTTGGAGCATGACATCACCGATCGCCGGTTGATGGAAAACCGCCTGTATCAAGCGGAGAAGATGCAGGCCCTCGGCACCATGGCCGGCGGCGTCGCGCATGACTTCAACAATCTGCTGACGGCCATTCTTGGTAGTCTGGAACTGGCGCTTCGGCGTAATGATGGCGATGCACGGCTGGAGCGGCTGTTGCAGAACGCGACCATGGCGGCCGAACGCGGAACGACACTGACGCAAAGATTGCTGACCTTCAGCCGGCAACGCGACCTGTCCCTGCGCTCGGTCGATGCGCGCCAACTCATCCATGAAATGCAGGATCTCATCCTGCGCAGCATCGGGTCGGGCATCACGGTCGAGGAGGATTTGGCGCCGGACCTTTGGCTCGCGCATGTCGATCCGGATCAGCTCGAACTCGCACTCCTAAATCTCTGCATCAATGCGCGGGATGCGATGCCGGACGGCGGCCACCTTGTGCTCGCAACGCGTAACGTGGTCGTGCGTGAGACGGATGGGTTTGATCTATCGCCTGGCGATTACGTGGCGATCGGCGTGCGCGACACGGGCACAGGCATTCCAGCCGATGTCATCACGCGCGTGTTCGAGCCGTTTTTCACCACCAAGCCCATCGGCAAGGGCACCGGCCTCGGCCTGTCGATGGTCTATGGTCTGGCACAGCAGGCGGGTGGCGTCGCGCGCGTCATCAGCCCGCCGGGCGGCGGGACGACGGTCGAGATTTTGCTGCCACGGGCGAGTGCTTAGGCACAGCTAAGTTTGGTGGATGACGCTTCGCTCATCCACCCTACACCGCCACATCGTAGGCCGGAAAAGCGCAGCGCCTTCCGCCATCCTCGGCGAGACCGGATAGGTTACCTCAGAAAAGAACCACTGAGGTTCATTTCCTCGCGGAGCATTTTCATTTCTGTCTCGTTTTGGGCGCCGCCCCTGAAGCTGCCATCCTGAAGAAGTTCGTTGCACAGAAGCCGGTTGCGCTCGATAGCCTCTGGATTGCTGTGGCTGTGGGTATCGCCGACTACGATGGGCGCCTTCAACAGATAGTAAATCGGGCGATTATTCTCATAGCGTCCACCATAGCCAAGGCGCATGAGGCGCAAGGAATGTTCGACATGCCCAAAGCCAAAGCCCTTAAAGCGAGTGTCTAGAAAACCGCCGAATAGCACTGCCTCGCGGGAGAAGCAGCTGCATTGTCCTGATACCATCGCGCAGCGGATCGGATCGTCCACAGTCCCGGTACCATCGAGATAATAGTTCTTGAACCAGTCGCCGGCCAAATTGAGGTGGCCGTATTTGGCGGCGCCATCGATCCACGGTTTCTCCCACCCGGCGTCCTGGGGGGCGGCATCATCTTCCAACAGGATGATGACGTCACATTTCTTGATATGCGCTAGCCAAAATAGCGCGCGGTTCTTGTTCCAGGCCACGCCGCGATTTGAACCGGAGACACAGGGAATGCCACTGCTCAGCATCGCTTCGCGCGTGCCATCGGTCGAGCCATCATCAGCGACGACCAGAGTAAACGGGTATCGCGTATGCCGAATGACGGCCCCGATCGTTTCATTCAATAGGGTGCTACGATTGAATGTGATGATGCCAATGCCAAGAACAAGCGACATAGATTTGCCCCTCGGAACACCGCCGCCCTGAACGGACGTTTCGTTCCGCCTTAAGCGGAACGATCGGTGATCGAAAAGGCCTTGTCAATTCCAACCTACGGCCCCTGGAAAAGGACCTAAGCCACGGCCTTCCGCCGTAGCCGATCCGTAAACTCCTTGCGGACCTTCGCGACCTTCGGCGCTACGATCACCCGGCAATACCCGGCAAACGGGTTGCGGGCGTAATAATTGTCGTGCTCGGGCTCGGCGGGATAGAAGACCGTCAGCGGTTCGATAGTGGTCACGATCCGGCCACCCCAAATGCCCCGCGCATCGATTTCCGCCAATACCTCATGCGCGACCGTCGCCTGCTCCTCTGACTCCGTCAGGATCGTCGAGCGATATTGCGTGCCCACATCATTGCCCTGGCGGTTCAGCGTCGTCGGGTCATGGGTCGCGAAGAAGACCCGCAGCAGATCGGCGTAGGAAATCACCTCTGGGTCGTAGGTGATCTGGATGACCTCGGCATGACCGGTGCGCCCGGTGCAGACCTGTTCATAGGTAGGATTCGGAACCGCGCCACCGGCATAGCCGGATTGGACGCCGCTCACCCCTTCCAGTTCCAGGAACACCGCTTCGGTGCACCAGAAGCAGCCGCCGCCGACCGTCGCCGTGCTCGTTGCCATCGTTTGTCCCCTGCTTTGACCAAATGCTCGCCAAGGCATATCGGCATCCGGGCGCGACCGCAAAAGGGTTTGCGCGGGGCCAGGGGAAGCAGACATGGTATTCGGTGACGGCAGGGCGGCGCAGGGTGGCATCGTGACCATCGGTGAAATCCTGGTCGAGATCATGGCGACCGAGCCTGGCCTCGGCTTCCGGGCGCCGATCGACCTCGTCGGCCCCTTTCCTAGCGGCGCCACCGCCATCTTCATCGATCAGGTCGGCAAGCTGGGCTATCCCTGCGGCATCGTGAGCTGCGTCGGCAACGATGACTTTGCGACCGTCAATGTCGAGCGCCTGCGCGCCGATGGCGTCGATGTCAGCGCCATCGAAATCGACCCCAACCAGGTCACCGGCAGCGCGTTCGTGCGTTATCGGCCGGATGGCAACCGCGACTTCGTCTACAACATCCGCAATAGCGCCTGCGGCCAGACGCGCCTAACCGAGGCCGGCTACGCCTTGCTGGAGCGCAGCGCCCATCTGCATGTCATGGGCTCGTCTTTGGCCTCCGAGCGGATCATCGCCGACACCAAGGCTGCCATCGCGTTGATCAAGGCGAAGGGCGGCACGGTGTCCTTCGATCCTAACCTGCGCAAGGAAATCCTCGGTGCGCCCGGCATGCGCGAGGCTTTGGTCGAGATGCTCGCCGCCTGCGACATCTTCCTGCCGAGCGGCGATGAACTCACGCTGCTCACCGAGGCGAAGACAGATGGCGGCGCCATCGCCGAGATCCTCGGCATGGGCGTCTCGGCCATTGTCGTGAAGCGCGGCGCTGGCGGTGCCAGCTATTATGACGGGCGGGATACGCTCTCCGTCCCGGCTTTCACGGTGACGGAGATCGACCCGACCGGCGCGGGGGACTGTTTCGGCGCCACCTTCATCACCTGTCGCCTGCAAGGGCGCGGCCCGATCGAATGCCTGCGTTACGCGGCGGCCTCCGGCGCGCTGGCCGTGACGCGGCGCGGCCCGATGGAGGGCACCGCGACCTTCGCGGAACTGGACGCGCTGATCGCGGCCCAAAAGCCGGGTGCCGGCGGTGGCAATATCCTGGCCGAATTGGCGCCGGCCCGCGCCATGGGCCGGCCCTTCGGCATCACCTCGGTTTGCTCCGCGCATCCCCTGGTGATCGAGGCCGCGCTGATCCAATCCGCTGAGGACGGCACCACGGCGTTGATTGAGGCGACGTGCAATCAGGTCAATCAGCACGGCGGCTATACCGGCATGACGCCGGCGATGTTCCGCGACTATGTCTATGGCATTGCGGCCAAGGTCGGCTTCCCGATCGCGCGCATCCTGCTAGGCGGTGACCATCTCGGCCCCAATCCCTGGAAATCCTTGCCCGCCGAGGAAGCCTTTGCCGAAGCCGATATCATGGTGGAGGCCTTCATCCGCGCCGGCTTCATCAAGATCCATCTCGATTGCAGCATGGGCTGCGCCGGGGAGCCTGTGGCGCTGGCCGATCAGGTAACGGCCGAACGCGCCGCGCGCCTGGCACTGATCGCCGAGCGGGTCGCGGCGGAGGTCGGCACCAAGCCGTATTACATCATCGGAACCGAGGTCCCGACGCCGGGCGGCGCCCTTGAAGCCAATCCGGAAACCGAGGTCACCGCGCCCGAGGCGCCGCTCGCGACCTATGCCATACATACACATATATTTATGTCTAATGGGCTTGGCGCGGTGCTCG
The DNA here is from genome assembly GCF_030252425.1 of Acidisoma sp. PAMC 29798. GTDB lineage: Bacteria > Pseudomonadota > Alphaproteobacteria > Acetobacterales > Acetobacteraceae > Acidisoma > Acidisoma cladoniae. The sequence continues at coordinate 1,398,314 of NZ_CP126994.1, forward strand.
ACCGTGTTGTCGCCCTCGTCGTGCAGCCCGGCGTAGAGCACGGCAATGAAAGCGTATCGCGTTACGACTCCGTCGCCGCCAGGTCTCTGACGGCGGCGCTGACCCATCTGCCCGGCCTGATCTTCGAGGCGCATGCCACCGACTACCAGACGCCCAAGGCCCTGGCCGAACTGGTGCGGGACGGTTTTCCGATCCTGAAGGTCGGCCCCTCACTGTCCTTCGCCCTGCGCGAAGCCTTCTACGGCCTGGATGCCATTGCGGCGGTCCTCAAGCCCGAACCGGGCGTCGAGCCGCTGGCGTCGGTGATGGAGCGGTTGATGCTCCGTAACCCCAAGCATTGGGCGACGCATTACCATGGCGATGCCGCCGCCCTGAAGATTCTGCGCCACTACAGCTATAGCGATCGCATTCGCTACTATTGGCCGGAGCCAGAGGCCGTCGCGGCGGTAGACGGGCTATTCGCTCGGCTGCAAGGCGTGACGATCCCCGAGCCGCTGGTTAGCCAATACCTGCCGCGCCTCTATGATCGCGTCGCCACCGGCGTTTTTGAAGCCACCGCCCACCGTCTGGCGATCGAAGCGGTGCGGGACGCATTGCGGCCCTATTCAGCGGCCTGCGCGCCTCGATAGGGCGCGTAATGGGTGCGGTGCAGCAAAAGCTCTGGCAAGCTGCGCCCAGCCGCATTACTTCGGAGTCTTCGACGTCCAGAGGCGAGTGAGCGATGGCTGCTTTCAATACCGAGACCGTCACCAAGGTGCATCACTGGACGGACCGTCTGTTCAGCTTCCAGACCACCCGTGACCCTGCCTTTCGGTTCCTGAACGGCCAGTTCACGATGATAGGCCTGGAAGTGGAAGGCCGCCCGCTGATGCGGGCCTATAGCCTCGCCAGCGCAAATTACGAGGAAGGGCTGGAGTTTCTGAGCATCAAGGTGCCGGACGGCCCGCTGACCTCGCGCCTCCAGAATATCAAAGAAGGCGACACCATCCTGGTCGGCCGCAAGCCGGTCGGCACGCTGGTCGCTGACAGTCTGCTGCCGGGCAAGACGCTGTATCTGCTCGGCACCGGCACCGGGCTCGCGCCGTTCATGGCGATCATCAAGGACCCGGATATCTATGAGCGGTTCGAGCGCGTGGTGCTGGTGCATGGCGTGCGCCAGGTCGCGGAACTCGCCTATGCCGACTACATCCAGAAAGACCTGCCGTCCGACGAACTGATCGGCGACGTCGTCAATGGCCGCTTGCTCTATTATCCCACTGTGACGCGTGAACCCTTCCGCAACCGGGGACGTCTGACGGATCTGATCGTCAGCGGCACGCTCGCCGCCGACCTCGGGCTGCCCAAGATTTCCAAGGAAGACGATCGGTTCATGCTCTGCGGCAGTCCCGAAATGCTGGTGGACATGACCGCCTGGCTGCGCGCCGAGGGCTTCTCGGAAGGCAGCCATACGACACCGGCCGAATTCGTGGTCGAGAAGGCATTCGTGGAGAAGTAGGAAGGCGGGGGTGGATCAGAGCCGGCCAGAGAGCGTCACCGCCACGGTTCGCGAGGCGGTCGCGCTGATCGAGCACGGATCGCCGGCCTTCATTCGCACCACCTTGGCGCTGTTCACCGCCGGCTTTTCCACCTTCGCCCTGCTTTATTCCATCCAGCCACTGCTGCCGGTCTTTACCCGAACCTTCCATGTCTCCGCCGCCGGCTCCAGCCTCGCCCTGTCACTCACAGCCTGCCTCATGGCCGTCTCCTTGCTCGGTGCGGGCGCCATTTCCGAGACCTTCGGTCGCAAGCCGATCATGGTCGCCTCGGTGTTCTTATCCTCCGTCTTGATGGTGATTTCGTCCTTGGTTCCGACCTGGGGCGAGTTCTTGTTCGTGCGCGCCCTGATGGGCCTCACGCTGAGCGGCCTTCCGGCGGTGGGAATGGCCTATGTCGCGGAGGAGATGCATCCGCGCTCGATCGGCCTGTCGATGGGCCTCTATATCGGCGGCAACGCCCTCGGCGGCATGACGGCGCGGCTGCTGATCGGCGTGCTGGCCGACCATGGTGGCTGGCGCATCGGCATCTTCGCGATCGGCATTTTCTCGCTCCTCGGCAGCCTCCTCTTCTGGCGCATCCTGCCGCCGTCGCGGAACTTTCGCAGCCGTCGCTTCTCGGTCTCGGCCCTGGCAGAAGCTTTCGCGGGCCATCTGCGCGATGAGGGGCTGCTGCTGCTGTTTGCGGAGGGGTTCCTGCTGATGGGCGGCTTCGTCGCCATCTATAATTACCTCGGCTATCGGCTGCTCGCGCCGCCCTTCAGCCTGAGCCAAGCCGAGGTCGGGCTGATCTTCTGCGCCTATATCGTTGGCATCTTCAGTTCGGCCTGGATGGGCAATCTGGGTAACAAGCTCGGCCGCCGTCGCGTGCTGTGGGTGGGGTTCGCCATCATGGCGCTGGGCACCGGCTTGACGGAGACGCAGAGCCTGACGCTCGTCATCCTGGGTGTCTTGCTCGTGACCTTCGGGTTTTTTGGCGCCCATTCCATTGCCAGTGGCTGGATCGGCCAGCGTGCGCGCCATGCCAAGGCGCAGGCTTCGTCGCTGTATCTGTTCTTCTATTATCTCGGGTCCAGCGTCGTCGGCACCTTAGGGGGCGTCTTCTGGGGCCATTTCGGCTGGACGGGCGTCACCGGCATGACCGGGACGCTGATCCTCATCGGTCTGCTGATCTCCATCCGGCTGAGCTATATCCAGCCCTTGGCGCCGGTCGCCCGTTAGGATGATCGTTGTGCCGGGACTTGATCCGCGCACCATTGCGAAGGTGCGCGGATCAAACCCGATCGCCGCTTAGTTCTTCGTCTTGTCGACGAGGCGGTTCTTCGAAATCCACGGCATCATCTCACGCAGCTTGGCGCCCACGTCCTCGATCGGATGCTCGGCGAGGCGACGACGGGTCGCCTTGAAGCTCGACTGGTTGACCTTGTTCTCCAGCATCCAGTCGCGCGCGAAGCGGCCGGACTGGATGTCTTCCAGCACGCGCTTCATCTCAGCCTTGGTCTCGCTGGTGATGATGCGCGGGCCGGTGACGTATTCGCCGTATTCCGCCGTGTTGCTGATGGAATAGTTCATGTTGGCGATGCCGCCCTCGTAGATGAGATCGACGATCAGCTTCACTTCGTGCAGGCACTCGAAATAGGCCATTTCGGGGGCGTAGCCGGCTTCCACCAGCGTCTCGAAGCCGGCCTTGATCAGCTCGACCAGACCGCCGCATAGCACGACCTGCTCACCGAACAGATCGGTTTCGCATTCTTCCTTGAAGGTCGTCTCGATGATGCCGGCGCGGCCACCACCCACGGCGCTGGCGTAGGAGAGGGCGATGTCCATGCCGTTGCCAGAGGGGTCCTGCGCGATCGCCACCAGGCAGGGCACGCCGCCGCCCTTCTGATACTCGCTGCGCACCGTATGGCCGGGACCCTTGGGCGCGATCATGAACACGTCGATGTCGGGGCGCGGGTCGAGCAGATTGAAATGCACGTTCAGGCCATGCGCGAAGGCGAGGGCGGCGCCTTCCTTCATATTGGCGTGCAGCTTGTCCCGGTACAGATCGCCCTGGCCTTCGTCGGGCGTCAGCACCATGACGACATCGGCCCAGGCGGCGGCTTCGGCCGGATCCATAACCTTGAAGCCGAAGGCTTCGGCCTTGGCGACGCCAGTGGAGCCGGCGCGCAGGCCGATGACCATGTCGCGCACGCCGCTGTCCTTGAGATTGAGGGCATGGGCATGGCCCTGGCTGCCGAAACCGATGATCGCGACTTTCTTGTTCTTGATCAGGTTCACGTCGGCGTCGCGATCGTAATAGACACGCATGGGTAGATGCTCCTTTGGGGCAGGCTTTAGATAGCAGGCTTAAATAATCGTGCGGGTGCCGCGCGCGATGGCGGCGGCGCCGCTGCGCGAAATCTCCAATAGACCAAGCGGTCGCATGAGGTCCAAGAAGGCGTCGATCTTGTCCGTGGCGCCCGTCAGTTCAAAGACGAAGCTTTCGACTGTGGTATCCACGATCTTGGCGCGGAAGGCGTCTGCGATGCGCAGCGCTTCCATCCGCGCGTCGCCCCGGCCACCGACCTTGATCAGGGCCAGCTCCCGCGAGACATGCGGACCCTCATTCGTCAAATCCGACACGCGATGCACCGGCACGATGCGATTGAGCTGGGCCTTGATCTGCTCGATCACCTGTTCGGTGCCGCGCGTCACCACGGTAATGCGGCTGCGCCCTTCCTCATCTACCGGCGCGACGGTGAGGCTGTCGATATTGTAGCCACGGCCTGAGAACAGGCCGATGACGCGGGCGAGCACGCCAGCCTCGTTCTCCACCAGCACGGCAATGGTCGCCGAGCGCATGGTTCCGGTCTCGCCGCTCATTACACCAGCACCATACCGGCATTGGTGACTTCCGCATTGTCGCGGTTCTTGTCTGGACCGAGCAGCATTTCATTATGCGCGGCGCCGGAGGGGATCATGGGATAGACGTTCTCGCCCTGATCGACGGAGATATCGGCGATCACCGGCTTGTCGCTGGCGATCATCTCCAGAATGACACGGTCGAGGTCATCGATCGTCTGGGCGCGCAAGCCAACGCCATGGAAGCTTTCAGCAAGCTTCACGAAATCCGGCAGGGACTGGCTGTAGCTTTCCGAATAGCGGCTGCCGTGCAGCAACTCCTGCCACTGGCGAACCATGCCCATATATTGGTTGTTCAGGATGAACACCTTCACCGGCAGGCGATATTGCGCCAGCGTGCCCATTTCCTGAATGTTCATCAGGATGGAGGCTTCGCCCGCGATATCGATCACCAGCGCATCTGGATGGGCGATCTGCACGCCCATGGCGGCGGGCAGGCCATAGCCCATGGTGCCGAGGCCACCGCTGGTCATCCAGTGGTTCGGCTCTTCGAAGCCGAAATGCTGGGCGGCCCACATCTGGTGCTGGCCGACTTCCGTGGTGATGAAGGTCTCGCGTCCGCTCTGCCGCGTCAGCTCATACAGGCGCTTGACGGCATGCTGCGGCTTAATGATGCCGCCGCGCTCGCGCGTCTGCACGAACGCGAGGCTCTTCTTCTCGCGCCAAGTGTCGATCTGCCGCCACCAGGTGGTCAGTGCCGCGCGATCGGGATGGGCCGTCTCGGCGCGGATCAGGTCCAGCATGGCGCGCATGGCGAGGCCTGCATCACCCACCACGGGCACATCGACCAGGATGTTCTTGTTGATGTTGGAGGCGTCGATATCGACGTGGATCTTCTTCGAGTGCGGGCTGAAGGCATTGAGGCGACCGGTCACCCGGTCATCGAAGCGGGCACCGATATTGATGAGCAGGTCGCAGCCGTGCATCGCCATATTGGCTTCGTAGGTGCCGTGCATGCCCAGCATCCCGAGGAAATGCGGGTCGCTGGCGGGCAGCGCGCCGAGGCCCATCAGCGTATTGGTGCAGGGGATATTCGTCTCAGCGACCAGTTCGCGCAGCGCGGCCGAGGCATCGGGACCCGCGTTGATGATGCCGCCGCCGGTATACAGCACGGGCCGCTTGGCAGCGCGGATGAGGGCGACGGCCTTGGCGATCTGCGCGCCATCCGGCGTGCTTGCGGGCCGGTAGCTGCGATGCGGCGTCGTCGCTGCCGCCACATAGGGCGCCGGCTTGATGAGGATGTCCTTGGGCAGGTCGATCACCACTGGCCCAGGGCGGCCGCTGCGCGCGACATAGAAGCCCTCATGCACGATGCGGGCGAGATCCTCGGACTTTTTGACCAGGTAATTGTGCTTGGTCGCGGGGCGGGTGATGCCGACCGTATCCGCTTCCTGAAAGGCGTCGTTGCCGATCAAATGGGTCGGCACCTGGCCCGTCAGGCACACCACGGGAATGGAGTCCATCAGCGCATCGACCAAGCCGGTGACGGCATTGGTGGCGCCGGGGCCGCTCGTCACCAGAACCACGCCGACGCGGCCGGTGCTGCGGGCATAGCCCTCGGCGGCATGAACCGCCGCCTGCTCATGGCGGACGAGGATGTGGCGAATGGCATTCTGCTGAAACAGGGCGTCATAAATCGGCAGGACGGCACCGCCCGGATAGCCGAAGATAACCTCTACGCCCTGCTCCTTGAGTGCGCGCAAAAGAACCTGCGCGCCGGAGGCGGGGAGTTCGGTCGTCGGGATCGGGGCGTTCATGATCACGTCCTCGGGTTCTGCCAAATCAGGATTGGCGGGGATAACGGGGGCGGTAATGACCCCGCTAAACCCAGGCGTCAACCGGGTTCGCGAATAAACCGTGTCAGATCTGCTATTCCGCTTTCCGAAAGTTGCGCGGGACCCGCGATTTGCGCATGGATCATATGCAACTGGTCCGTTTCGGCCAGTTCATGGTGACGAAACCAGGTCGTCTGCCGCTTGATGTAGTGGCTGGTATTGGCGATGGCGCGTGAGCGGGCAGTATCGAGCGTCATCTCCCCGCGCAGATGCGCCGCGAGTTCCGGCACGCCATGCGCCCGCATCGCGGGCAGGCTCTCGTCCAACCCCTGTTCGACCAGGGCCGCGACCTCATCCAGCGCGCCGGTCATCAGCATCGTGTCGAAGCGCTGCGTCGCCGCGGCCTGAAGGGCTGCGCGTGGGGGATCGATGTGGATGGCGCGGAAACGCCAGGGCGGGGGCGGCAGGCTGCTGAGGCGCCGCCATTCGTCCAAGCCGCGCCCGGTGCTGAGCCACACCTCATAGGCGCGTGCGATGCGCTGCCCATCCGTGGGCGCGATCAAGGCGGCTGTTTCAGGGTCATGGGCCGCGAGTTCCGCATGCAATCCTTCCGGCCCGAGGGTAACGAGGGCCGCCCGCGCTTCGGTGCGCGCCGCCGGATCGATCGGCGGAATATCGGACAGGCCGTGGCGTAGTGCCGAAAAATAGAGGCCGGTGCCGCCGCACAGGATCGGCAGTAAGCCGCTCGCATGGGCTTCCGCCATGGCGGTCAGCGCCGCCTCCCGCCACCAAGCGACATGGCCCGGCTCGCGGGCCGGGCGAATGCCATACAGGGCGTGCGGAACACGGGCTTCGTCTTCCTCGGTCGGCCGCGCCGTGAGCACGCGCAGCTCGTGATAGATCTGCATCGAATCCGTATTGATCACCATGCCGCCGATGCGCTCGGCGAGGATGAGCGCGAGGGCGGATTTGCCGCTGCAGGTGGGGCCGGCGAGAAACAGCGCCAGCGGAAGCTGCGACCTCAGCGGTGTGGACAATGCCCCGTCAGGATCAACGGTCTCCTGCATAGTGGATGGTCTCCTTCACTCCGGCGCCGATAGGCGGCCCTGCGCCGCGTGGCCTTGCTTTGAAGGGGCCGCGCGGCCAGTCTGCGCGCCCCATGCGCTATGTCCTCACCCTCGTTGCCGCCCGGTCCTCAACAAGCCTCACCCCTGCCATGATCCGCAGGGTAGGGGAAGCCGTGCGCGGCGACCCCTTCATAAGCTTAAATGATGGGGAGGCTGCGGATATCCCGTGCGCCGACCCGCCCGATTCCATCGCCATTCAGCAGGCGCTCGAAAATGCGCCGGTGGATTGGATCGTCACCAAAGCGCGCGGTCGTCGCAAGGGACTTCTGGTGGCGGACATGGACAGCACGATCGTGTCGAGTGAGACGCTGGATGAGTTGGCCGCCTTCGCCGGCGTCAAAGCCGAGATCGAGGCGATCACCCAACGCAGCATGAATGGCGAGATCGATTTCGCGGAGGCTTTGCGCGCGCGCGTGTCGATGCTGCGCGGCCTCAACCTCGATGCTTTGGAGAAGACCTGGAAGCAGACGCGCCTGACGCCGGGTGCGATGGAACTGGTGGCGACCATGCGCGCCCATAACGCGCTGACGGCTCTCGTTTCCGGCGGGTTCACGTTCTTCACCGCCAAGGTCGCGGCGCTGGTGGGTTTCGATCAGCACCACGCGAATGTTCTGCTCGATGATGGCACGGCGCTGACCGGTGAGGTCGGCGAGCCCATCCTCGACCGCGACGCTAAGAAGCACACCTTGGTTCGTCTGGCGGAGGAGCGTGGCCTTAAGCCGCATGCGACGCTCGCGGTGGGCGACGGTGCCAATGATCTGGCGATGTTGCGCGTGGCAGGGTTGGGCGTGGCCTTCCACGCTAAGCCGATCGTCGCGCGGGAAGTGAAGGCGCGTGTCGATCATGGTAATCTTCGCGCATTACTCTTCGCCCAGGGCTACCCCGCGAGCGCCTTCGCGAAACAGTAAGGAGCCTCCGCCATGAGCAGCACGCCGGTACGCGATTGGGTCCATCCGCGCCTGACCGCTATGGTGGCGGAAGCTGTGGCCGGCGGCATGGACCGCCTGGCCGTGGTGGCGGTGATCACCGACCTGATCGCGGGTGGCGAGTTCAACACGGTGGCTTTGGCGGAAGATCCGGTGAACACGCCCGTCTCCGACATCGCGCATGAGCCGATTGCCGAGTCCGCTTTGCCGATTGATCGCGGCAGTTGGTTTCAGGGCGGCTTTTCAGCCGAAGGGCAGTAATCACACCATCGTCTCACGGCGGATGACGCTTCGCTTAGCCGCCCTACAGGGTTAGCTAGCCGAACAGCGGCGGCTCGTAATCGACGGCCATGAAGGTCAGCCCGTCCGGCGGGGCGGTGGGGCCGCCGGCGGCCCGGGCGCGGGCGGCTAATGCCTCCGCCACACGGGTCGGCGGCCAGCTTCCATCCCCCACGAGCTTGAGCGTGCCGACGATGTTGCGAATCTGGTGGTGCAGGAAACTGCGCGCCTCGGCCTCAATCACCACATGCTCACCCTCGCGCCGAACCTCCAGCCGTTCCAGCGTGCGGATCGGTGACTTCGCTTGGCAACTGCCCGCCCGGAAGGTCGTGAAGTCGTGCCGCCCGAGCAGATGGGTCGCGCCTTCTGCCATCGCTACCGCATCCAGCGCATGCGGCAATTGCCACACGCGGCCGGCTTCCAGCGCCGGTCGGGCGCGGCGATTGAGGATGACGTAGCGATAGTGGCGGCGGATGGCCGTGAAACGCGGGTGCCAGCCCTCGGGCGCGATCCGCGCCTCGATCACTGCGAGGGCGTATTGCTTGGTGTAGAAGTTGAGCGCCTCGCGCACCCGCAGCGGATCGAACGAACCGGGCAGGTCGATCATTGCGACCTGACCCGCCGCGTGAACGCCAGAATCCGTCCGCCCCGCGCCCGTGCAGGCGACGGGCGCGCCTTGGGCGAGATGCGAGGCCGCTTCCTCCAAAGCCTGCTGCACCGACATGCCGTTCTTCTGGCGCTGCCAGCCCACGAAGCCGCCGCCGTCATATTCGACGAGCAGCGCGTAGCGAGTCGTCGTCACGTCGTGCCGAGGACGGTGCCCACCGGCACCGCAAAGCCGCGCAGGAAATCGCCCGCGATGACGGGGCCGCGCCCGGCGCGTTGCAGGCGCAGGATACGCAAGGCGCCGTCTCCGGTCGCAATCGTCAGCCTGTCGTCCAGCACCGTGCCCGGCTCGCCCATGCCGACGCTGATCTCGGCCTCCAGCATCTTCAGCACATCGGTGCCGAGGGTCGTGAAGGCGCCGGGCCAGGGATCGAAGGCGCGCGTCTGTCGCTCGATCCGCTGGGCGGTCTGGGTCCAGTCGATGCGGCCGTCCGCGCGGGTGAGGCGCGGGGCATAGGTGCTGCCCTCGTCCGGTTGCGGCACTGCCGGCGGATCTTCCGCCAGGGCGCGGAGAATGAGCCGACCGCCGAGGGCTGCCAGGGCGTCATGCATCTCCCCCAACCGCGCCTTGGGCCCGATGGGGAGCGCTTCGCGCAGCAGCATGGGTCCGGTGTCGAGGCCCGCATCCATGCGCATGATGGTGATGCCGGTTTCCGCATCGCCTGCCAGGATCGCGGCATGGATCGGCGCCGCGCCGCGCCAGCGCGGCAGCAGGCTCGCATGGATATTGATGCAGCCCCGGCGCGGTGCCTCTAGCCAATCCCGCGGCAGGATCAGGCCGTAAGCCGCGACGACGGCGGCATCGAGATCGAGGGCGCGGAAGCTGTCCAGCTCGGCGGCATTGCCGCGTAGCTTGGCCGGATGATGGACGGCAATGCCCAGGCGATCCGCCGCGCGATGCGCCGGGCAGGCTTGCAGCGCCTGTCCGCGCCCCGAGGGTCGCGGCGGCTGGCAATAGACGGCGCGCATCTCATGGCCCGCCGCCACCAGCGCTTCGAGCGCCGGTACCGCGAAGTCCGGGCTGCCCATGAAGGCGAGTTTCATCGGCGTCAGCAATCGTAGGGCGGAAGAGCGGGGCGTATTCCGCCATGAGACGATGGGGTTATCACCATCGCCGTCAGCCGGCCCGCTTGAGTCGCTGTTCCTTGACCATCTTGCGCAGGATCATGTTGCGCTTGAGCGCTGAGAGGTGATCGACGAACAGCACCCCGTCCAGATGGTCGATCTCATGTTGAAGGCAGGTCGCGAGCAGCCCATCGGCGTCGAGCGTCCGTGGCTTGCCGTCGATATCCTCATAGGACACGGTGATCTTCTCCGGCCGCGTCACCTCGGCGTAATGGCCGGGCAGGGACAGGCAGCCTTCCTCCCGCGTCGCTTCCTCACGGCTCATGCGCTCGATCTTCGGATTGATCAGCGTGATCGGCTCAGGCTTGCCGTCCGCCATCAGGTCGATCACCGCAAACCGCAGGTCGCTGCCGACCTGTGGCGCGGCGAGGCCGATGCCGGGCGCCGCATACATCGTCGCCATCATCTGCGGCAGCAGGGCGGCGATGGTCGCGCGGTCCCGCTCCGTCACGCGGCGGGTCTTCGCCTTCAGGCGTGCGTCGGGCGCGAGGATAATCGGCAGCGTGACTGATTTCGGGGCGGTCATCCGGCCGATTTAGCCGGTGCCTTGCTGTGGATCAACGCATGCGATGCAGAAGCGTCCCAGAAGCGGGGCTGAGGGGCCGGCCGCTTGCAACATACGGGCGTGAGACCCACTATACTGTCAGCGAGTGCCGCTTTTGGGCTCGTTCATGCTTCGCTCTACGAAGAGGAGGCTTCTGCGTATGACGACTCGCGTCTTTACCTCGCCGCTGTTCCTGGGTTTCGACCATCTGGAGCAGATTCTGGAACGGGCCTCCAAAACCCAGTCCGAGGGGTATCCCCCCTATAATATCGAACAGACCGGTCCATCCGGCCTGCGGATCAGCTTGGCCGTGGCTGGGTTCAGCATGGAAGAGCTTCAGATCACCCATGAGGATAACCAGTTGGTCATCCGGGGGCGTCAAAGCGAAGACACCCAAGGACGCACCTTCCTCTACCGCGGGATCGCATCGCGCCAGTTCCAGCGTGCCTTCGTTCTCGCCGAAGGGATCGAGATCAAGGGCGCTTGGCTGAATAACGGTTTGCTCCATATCGATCTGATCCGTCCGCAGCCGGAAAGCCGGGTGCGCACGATCCCGATCGACACTGTCGCCAAGTCGGGCGGTGTGAGTGCGGCCGTGCCGCCCCGACCCCGCCGGGATGTGCGGGAAGTGGCCGAGGTGCGGCACGATGCCGGCCCTCAGGTCGGAATAGCCAGGATCGTTGGCGAACAGTGACGATCTGCTGCGCCTGGGTGGGCCGATGCGCCGCCCGTTGAGAAAAGGACGACACAGGATGCGTAACTGGAATGGCGACGGCGAGGACGAGTCCACGGATACGGTCCGTATTCTCGACATCCGCCAGATCACGACCGATCAGCTTGCCCAGCTCGGCGTGTCTCAATTGGCCTATATCAAGCCCGTCACCGTCGGCGGAGAGGACGTCTTCGCCATTCATGCGGCGGACGGCACGCCCATGGCGGTGGCCCCGAATCGTGATCTCGCCTGGGGTGCGATCCTGGAGCACGAGATGGTGCCGGCTTTCGTCAACTAAACCGGGTGCGGGTTTCGCTTTCGTCCGACTCGCGACATCGGGCATGTCTCGCTGATGGCTAAATCGACCTCCCGCTACGTGTGCCAAAGCTGCGGTGCGGTTCATCCCAAATGGGGTGGCCGCTGCGAAAGCTGTGGCGCCTGGAATAGCATCGTCGAAGAGGTTCTGCCGGCGACGACCGGCGCCCGCGCGCCCGCGCAATCGGGCCGGCGGATCACGCTGTTCGGACTCGAGGGCGCCTCGGAGCCCCCGCCGCGCCGGCAGACCGGCTTGCCGGAACTGGACCGTGTGCTCGGTGGCGGCTTGGTGGCAGCCTCTGCCATTCTGGTCGGCGGTGATCCCGGCATCGGCAAATCCACCCTCATGCTCCAGGCGGCCGCGAGCCTGGCGCGCGCCGGTGGCCGCGCCGTCTATGTCTCCGGCGAAGAATCGATTGATCAATTGCGCATGCGCGCTCGCCGGCTCGGCCTCGCGGATGCGCCGGTGGAGTTGGCCGCCGCGACCGGCGTGCAGGATATCGCCGCGACCATGCAGGCCGCCGGGCGAGGCGAGGGGCGGCCGGTGTCCCTCCTCGTCATCGATTCGATCCAGACCATGGTGCATGACGGCCTGGATTCCGCGCCCGGCACGGTGGCGCAGGTGCGGGCCTGCGCACTGGAACTCATCCGCCTCGCCAAGACTGAGGGTTTCGCGCTGGTCCTGGTCGGGCATGTGACGAAGGACGGCGCGCTCGCAGGCCCCCGCGTCATGGAGCACATGGTCGATGCCGTGCTCTATTTCGAAGGCGATCGCGGCCACCAATTCCGCATTCTGCGCGGCGTCAAAAACCGCTTCGGCGCGACCGACGAAATCGGCGTCTTCGAGATGACCGAGCAGGGCCTGGCTGAGGTCGCGAACCCCTCTGCCCTGTTCCTGGCCGAGCGGCGCGGCAATATCGCGGGCAGCGCCGTTTTCGCGGGCATCGAGGGCACGCGGCCGGTGCTGATGGAAATCCAGGCGCTGCTTTCGCCCAATCCCGGCGGCTCCCCGCGTCGTTCCGTGCTGGGCTGGGACGGTGGCCGGCTCGGTATGCTGCTCGCCGTGTTGGAAAGCCGAGGCGGGCTGCGCCTTGCCCAGCAGGACGTTTATCTGAATGTCGCCGGCGGCTTGCGCATCACCGAGCCTGCCGCCGATCTGGCGGTCGCCGCCGCCATCGCGTCCGCCGCCGCCGGCCAGCCGACCGACCCCAGCCTCGCCTTCTTCGGTGAAATCGGCCTGTCCGGCGAAGTGCGGCAGGTCGCGCAGGCCGAGTTGCGGCTGAAGGAAATGGCCAAGCTCGGCTTCACTGCCGCCGCCATGCCGCGTCGCCTCGGCGGTGGCACGCGCCGACCCATCGCGCCGCCGCCCGGTCTGACCCTGGCGGAAATTGGCCATGTGAGCGATCTTCTGGTGCGGTTCCGCGACAAGCCCGAGGCTCCCAAGGCTTCGGCGAGCGCGCGCGGGAAAGCAGTGCCCGCCCTGGAAGGCTCGGAATGACCTGGTTCGATCTCGCCATGCTCGGCGTCCTGGCGGTGTCGGCGCTGCTCGCTTTCTTTCGAGGATTCGTGCGCGAGGTTCTGGGCATCGGCGCCTGGATCGGCGCCATCCTGCTCGGCTTCTGGTTCTTCCCCTTCGTCAGCCCAAAGTTCGAGGGCTGGATCCACGCCAAGGAATTCGCCGATCCGGCGGCCTTCGCGGCGGTCTTCCTGGTGTCGCTGATCGTGCTGTCGGTCATCAGCAGTTGGGCCGGCGCCCTGGTGCGCGGCTCGGCCTTGGGCGGCGTGGACCGCACCCTTGGCCTGGTCTTCGGTCTTGCGCGCGGTGCGGCCGTGCTCATTTTCGCCTATGTCGCGGCCGGACTGGTGACGGTTCCGCAGGACTGGCCCGAGCCGATACGGGATGCACGCTTCCTTCCCTATGTGTATGAAGGCGCCCAACAGGCGGTCACATTGTTACCGGACGGTTACCACCCGCATCTCGCGGCGCCGCCGTCCACGCAGCCGCCCAGCTTGAATGATTTGCTGCAGCCTCAGCCGAAAGGCTCGGCTTTAGCGCCGACTCAAAAGCAGTAGAGACCGCCCATCGCTCACCGCGACGCGGGATCAGGATTTTCGGGGATGCTCATCTGATGGATGTTTACGGCGAGGACCGCCCCGAAGAGCCCGGTGATGACGACAAGATGCACGAGGAATGCGGCGTCTTCGGCGTCTGGCATGCCGTGGACGCGGCGGCGATTACCGCCCTCGGCCTCCATGCCCTGCAGCATCGTGGCCAGGAAGCCACCGGCATCGCGAGTTACGACGGCGAGCGCTTCCATGTTCATAAGGGCCTCGGCCTGGTCGGCGACAATTTCAGCGACGCCAAGATCATCGGCCGGCTGCCAGGTCCGCATGCCATAGGCCACAACCGCTATGCGACCACCGGCGAGACGGTGCTCCGCAACGTCCAGCCTCTGTACGCGGATTTCGAGTTCGGTGGCTTTGCTGTCGGCCATAACGGCAACCTGACCAATGCCCTGGCGCTCCGCCGGCAACTGGTCCGTCGTGGCTGCCTGTTCCAGTCCACCACCGACTCGGAAGTCTTCATCCACCTCATTGCCATAAGCCTGTATTCCACCGTCCTCGATCGCCTCATCGATGCGCTGAAGCAGGTGGTCGGCGCCTATTCCCTGGTCGCCCTGTCGCAAGACGGGCTGATCGGCGTGCGCGACCCGCAGGGGGTGCGCCCGCTGATCCTGGGCAAGCTGCCCCATGCCGATGGGCGGGATGGCTGGGTGCTGGCGAGCGAGACCTGCGCGCTGGAGATCGTCGGCGCTGAATTCGTGCGCGACATTGAGCCGGGTGAGATCGTGGTCATCAACGACCAGGGTGTGCGGAGCATCAAGCCCTTCCACACCACGACCTCGCGCTTCTGCATCTTCGAATACGTCTATTTCGCGCGGCCGGACTCGGTGATGGAGGGGAAGCCCGTCTATGGCGCCCGCAAGGAAATCGGTCGCGCTTTGGCCCGCGAGTCCGGCGTCGAGGCGGATGTCATCGTGCCGGTGCCCGATTCGGGCGTGCCCTCCGCGATGGGCTATGCCGCCGAAAGCGGCATTCCCTATGAGCTGGGCATCATCCGCAACCATTATGTCGGCCGCACCTTCATCGAGCCGACGGACCAGATCCGCAACCTCGGCGTTCGTCTGAAGCATTCCGGCAATCGTGCCGTGCTGGAAGGCAAGCGGGTCATCCTGGTGGACGATTCCATCGTTCGCGGCACGACCAGCCGCAAGATCGTCGAAATGGTCCGCGCCGCCGGCGCGACGGAGGTGCATATGCGCATCTCCTCACCGCCGACGACGCATTCCTGCTTCTACGGCATCGACACGCCGGAGCGCGGCAAGCTGCTCGCCGCCCGGCATGACGTGGCCGAGATGGCGGCGCTGATCGGCGCCGACAGCCTCGCCTTCATTTCCATCGACGGTTTGTATACGGCGTTGGGTAAGGCGAACCGCGATGCAGTGAACCCGCAGTTCTGCGACGCCTGTTTCACAGGCGACTACCCGATCGCACTGCACGATCTGGACGTGGTGTCCGACCGCCAATTGTCGTTCTTGCCGAAGGCCTCGTAGAGAAAACGTAGAGCGGAATGCGCTGCGCTTTTCCGCCCTACACCTGCGCTAGCTCGCTAGCGCCTCGCGCTGCATTTCCAAGGTCATCCACCGCTCTTCCGCTTCCGCGATGTCGGTCTCGACCTTCTTGAGCGCGGCCGTCGTCGCGCCGAAGCGCTTGGGGTCTTTCTTGTAGAGGTCGGGATCGGACAGGAAGCGTTGCAGCTTGGCGATCTCGGCCTGCCATGTCGCGATCTGCTTGGGCAGCTTCTCCAAGGCGTCGATATCCTTGAAGCTCATCTTCTTGGGCTTCGCCGGCGCGCTAGACGTCTTGCCTGAGCCGTTACGGCCCGCAGGCGCGGCACCGCCCACCGTCGCGCGGCCTGGCAGGTCGGACTGCCGCTGCGCCATCATATCCGAATAGCCGCCGGCATATTCCGTCCAGCGCCCATCGCCTTCGGCGGCGAGGGTCGAGGTCACGACACGATCAAGGAAGTCTCGGTCATGGCTGACGAGCAGCACGGTGCCACTATATTCGGTCAGCATCTCCTGCAGCAGATCCAGCGTCTCGAAGTCCAGATCGTTGGTCGGCTCATCGAGCACCAGCAGGTTGGACGGCCGGGCGAGGGCGCAGGCCAGCAGCAACCGGCCACGCTCACCGCCCGACAGCGTGCCCACGGGGGTGCGCGCCTGTTCCGGCTTGAACATGAATTCCTTCATATAGCCGATGACATGGCGGCTCTCCGCGCCGACCTGCACCATGTCGCCATGACCGCCGGTCAGCGTATCCGCCAGGGTGGTGTTGGGGTCGAGCGTCGCGCGCTGCTGGTCCAGCGTCACCATTTCCAGATTGGTGCCGATGCGGATGCTGCCCGTATCGGGCATCTCAGCGCCAGTCAGCAGCTTGAGCAAGGTGGATTTGCCGGCGCCGTTCGGCCCGATGATGCCGAGGCGGTCGCCCCGGATGACCCGCAGATCGAGGCCGCGCACGATCGGCCGGTCATAGGTCTTCGACACGCCCTCGGCCACGAAGACCAGCTTGCCTGAGCCCTCAGCCTCGCTCGCCGCCATCTTATTGCCGGTCGTGACGCCGTTGCGGTCGCGGTATTTCTGGCGGAGGTCGGCGAGTTCCCCCACGCGGCGCACATTGCGCTTGCGCCGGGCCGTGACGCCGTAGCGCATCCAGTCTTCCTCGCGCGCGATCTCGCGGCTGAGCTTGTGATGCTCGGCCTCCTCCTGCGCCAGGATCTCCTCTCGCCAGTCGTCATACCCTTCGAAGCTGCGATCGACCCGGCGCGTCACGCCACGGTCAAGCCATATGAGGGAGCGCGAAAGGGTGTTGAGCAACCGGCGATCATGGCTGATCAGCACCATGCCGGCACGAAGGCGTTGCAGCTCCTTTTCCAGCCACTCGATGGCGGGAAGGTCGAGATGGTTGGTCGGCTCGTCCAGCAGCAGCAGATCGGGCTCCGGCGCCAGGGCACGGGCAAGTGCCGCGCGGCGACCTTCGCCACCAGACAGGTTCAGGGGTGATTCCTCGCCGGTTAGGCCGAGGGCGGAGAGCAGGCTGGCGGCGCGATAGGGGTCGTCCCCCGGCCCCATGCCATCTTCGACATAGGCGAGGGTGGTCTTGAAGCCGGACAGGTCAGGCTCCTGCGGCAGGTAGCGGATGGTGGCGCCGGGCTGGATGAAGCGCGTGCCGCCATCGATCTGCATCAGGCCGGCCGCGATCTTCAGCAGCGTGGACTTGCCCGAGCCGTTGCGGCCAATGAGGCAGATGCGGTCGCCTGCGCCGACATTCAGCTCCGCCCCGTCGAGCAGCGCCGTGGTGCCGAGGTTGATGCGGATATTCTGGAGAGAAAGCAAAGGTGGGGCCATGGGCGGGTTGTGACCGATCGCATACCCTGTCCGCAACCCACATTGCTTGACAGGCAGAACCCTTTCCGCGACATCCCGCACGCTCTCAAGGATTCGGCAGTACATGACTCAGCGTAAGTCTGGTGGCTGGGGTGATAGCCTCAAAACGGTCATCTACGCCGCCCTGATCGCCATCTTTATCCGAACCTTCCTCTACGAACCGTTCAATATCCCGTCCGGCAGCATGATCCCGACGCTGCTGGTGGGTGATTACCTGTTCGTCTCGAAATTCAGCTACGGCTATTCGAATTACTCGCTGCCGCTGTCGCCGAACCTGTTCTCCGGCCGGATTTTCGGCAGCCTGCCGCAGCGTGGCGATGTCGCGGTCTTCCGCCTGCCGCGCGACCCGAGCATCGACTATATCAAGCGCATCGTGGGCCTGCCGGGCGACACCATCCAGATGAAGGCCGGTCATCTGTACATCAATGACAAGGAACTGCCGCGCGATCCCGACGGCACCTATACCGCCGAGGGCGACGGGCCGCCGATGGTGCTGACGCAGTATCAGGAAACGATGCCGGACGGCCTGAAGCACCCGATCCTCAAGGCGTCGGATGACGGGCCGCTGGACAATACCGACGTCTATCACGTGCCGCCCGGCTATGTGTTCGGCATGGGTGACAACCGCGACGACAGCCTCGACTCCCGTGTCCTCGATGCGGTCGGATATATTCCGGTCGCGAATTTGGTCGGCCATGCGGAAATTATCTTTTTCTCGATTGATGCGCGCTATCCTTGGTGGGAGGTGTGGGAATGGCCGTTCGAGATCCGTTGGAATCGCCTTCTGCAATCGGTGCATTGACCGCCCCTCTGGGTATGGCTCTGGCGCCGTCCGGCGCCGATACGGCGGCGTCTGACGTTGAGCGCATCCTCGGCCATCAGTTCCGCAATCAGCGCCTGCTTGAGGAGGCGCTGACCCATCGTTCCGCCGCTGGTGCCGGTCGCGGCTCGAATGAGCGGCTGGAATTCGTGGGTGATCGCGTCCTTGGCCTCGCCGTCGCGGTCTGGCTCGCCGAGCATTATCCGCGTGAGCAGGAGGGCGCCCTCGGTCGCCGCCTCGCGCATCTCGTGTCCCAACCCGTCCTTGCCAGCATCGCCGAAGAACTCGGCCTGCCGGCCTTGCTGTCCGTCGCACCCGGTGAGGCACGCGCCGGTGTGCGCCTGCGCGCCTCGGTGCTGGCCGACGCGGTTGAGGCGCTGCTCGGCGCGATGTTCCTCGACGGCGGGCTTGAGCCTGTGCAGCGCTTCGTGCGCGCGAAATTCGGCGTGACGATGCTGGCCGAGGCTGAGCCGCCCAAGGATGCCAAGACCGCCTTGCAGGAATGGGGTCAGGCGCGCGGCATGGGCTTGCCCGTTTATGACATCGAATCCCAGGCCGGCCCGTCCCACGCGCCGCTTTTCGTCGTGCGCGTCCGCATCGGCGGAGAAGTCGGGCTTGGCCAGGCCGGCACGCGCCGCGCGGCCGAGCAGGCTGCGGCCCGCGCCCTCCTCACACGATTGAACGTCTCATGACCGAAACCACCCCCACCCGCTGCGGATTCGTCGCCATCATCGGTGCGCCGAATGCTGGAAAGTCCACGCTTCTGAACCGCGTGGCGGGCGTGAAGCTGTCCATTGTCAGCCCCAAGGCGCAGACGACGCGCTTCCGCATCATGGGCGTGCTGATGCGCGGCACGTCCCAAATCCTGCTGGTCGATACGCCGGGCATCTTCCAGCCCAAGCGCCGGCTGGACCGCGCCATGGTCGCGGCCGCCTGGACCGGCATGCAGGACGCCGATCTCACGGTGCTGCTGGTCGATGCCAAGGCCGGCGTGTCTGATCTCACGGATGCCATCATCACCAAGCTCGCCAAGGCGCATCGCGAGGTGTGGCTGGTGCTGAACAAGATCGACCTGGTCGAGCCCGCGCGCCTGCTGCCGCTGATCGCCAAGATTAACGATCGCCTCACCTGCACCCAGACCTTCATGGTCAGCGCCACGACCGGGGAGGGTGTGGCCGAGCTGCGCGATGCCTTGGCCGAGGCGGTGCCCGAGGGGCCGCATCTTTACCCCGACGACGACCTGACCGATCTGCCGGACCGGCTGCTGGCGGCCGAGATCGTGCGCGAGCAGATCCTGCTCCAGACGCATCAGGAAGTGCCGCATGAGACGACGGTCGAGACCGAGAGCTTTCAGGAGCGGAAAGACGGCTCGGTGCGGATCGACGCCAATGTCACGGTGTCGCGCGCCGGCCATAAGGCGATCCTGATCGGCGCCGGCGGGGCGCGCATCAAGGAAATCGGCGCCCGCGCGCGGCTGGAACTGACCAAGCTGTTCGACCGCAAGGTGCATCTGTTCCTGACGGTCAAGGAACGCGCGAATTGGGACGAGAAGACCCAGCATCTTCGCGCGCTGGGATTGGACGATTAAGTTGGACGGCGGATAGCGCTTCGCTCATCCGCCAAACCTCGGATGGCGCGAAATCCCCATGAGCCGCATTGCCTATGTGAATGGCCGCTACCTTCCCCTGGCCGAGGCGGCCGTCAGCGCCGAGGATCGCGGCTTCCAATTCGGTGACGGGGTCTATGAGGTCGTCCACCTCCATCGTGGCCGCTTTACCGATGAGGACCGGCATCTCGCCCGCTTGGACCGCTCGCTCGGCGAGTTGCGCATCCCCTGGCCGATCGGCCGTGCCGTTCTGCCCGGCGTGATCCGGGAGGTGGTGTCCCGCAACCGCCTCCGCGCCAATGGCCTCATCTATATCCAGGTCACCCGTGGCGCCGCCCGCCGCGAACATTATTTCCCGGCCGCGATCAGCCCGACCCTGGTGGTCATGGCCCGCGCCCTGCCGGCCTATCCCAAGGATGTCGATGCCTGGGCCACCGGCATCATCACCGGGCCGGACCAGCGTTGGGCGCGCCGCGACATCAAATCGGTCAATCTGCTGGCGAATGTCCTCGCCAAGCAGGCCGCGAAGGAGGCCGGCGCCTTCGAGATGGCGCTGGTCGATGGCGATGGCATGATCACGGAATGCGCCTCCTCCAATCTCTGGATCGTGGATGAGGTGGGTGTCCTGCGCACGCGGGCGCTTGGCCACGAGATCCTGCCCGGCTGCACGCGCGCGGCGCTTGC
Source organism: Acidisoma sp. PAMC 29798 (assembly GCF_030252425.1). GTDB lineage: Bacteria > Pseudomonadota > Alphaproteobacteria > Acetobacterales > Acetobacteraceae > Acidisoma > Acidisoma cladoniae. The sequence continues at coordinate 1,418,839 of NZ_CP126994.1, forward strand.
GGATATGCTGGCGCCGGAGCGGATCACGCTCGCCGAACGCGCCTTCAGCCTGGACGAGTTGCTGCGAGCGCGCGAAGTGTTTCTGACGAGCGCCACCAGCTTCGTGCGGCCCGTGATCAAGATCAACGGCGCGGCGGTCGCCGATGGTAAGGTGGGCGACATCACCCGCCGGCTCTTTGCCGCCTTTTCCCGCCACGTGCAGGGCGATCTTTCGAACGCCGCCTGAAAGGACATCACCATGAGCACCCTCCGCCGCTCGATCATGCTGGCCAGCCGCCCCAAGGGCGCGCCGTCGCCCGAGAACTTCTCGCTTGAGGAGGATGTCATGCCGGAGCCGGGTGAGGGCGAGGTGCTGACCCGCACCCTGTGGCTGTCCCTCGACCCCTATATGCGCGGCCGGATGAGCGACGCCGCCTCTTACGCCACACCGATCGCGGTCGGCGCGGCGATGATGGGCGAGACTGTGGGGGAGGTGGTCGCCTCGCGCGATCCGCGTTTCGCGCCGGGCCAGATCGTGGTCGGCGCCTGGGGCTGGCAGAGCCATATCGTGACGCCCGGTGACAAGCTCGTCGTCGTCCCGCCGGGGGCGCCGTCCTGCGCCTATCTCGGTGTGCTCGGCATGCCAGGGACCACCGCCTATGTCGGCATGAAGGATATCGGCAAGCCGAAGGCGGGGGAGACGGTGGTGATTTCGGCGGCCTCCGGCGCGGTCGGCTCGGTCGCCGGGCAACTCGCCAAACGGGCTGGCGCGCGGGTCGTCGGTATCGCAGGAAACTCCGACAAGTCTTTGTTCGTGCAGGATACCCTTGGCTTTGATGATTGCATCGATCATCGCGATGTGATGGATTTGTCGGGCGCCTTGAAGGACGCGTGCCCGAACGGCATCGACGTCTATTTCGAGAATGTTGGCGGCGATCTGCAGCAGGCGGTGTTCCCGCTCATGAACGATTTCGGGCGCATCATCATGTGCGGCATGGTGGCCGAGTATAACGACACCAAGCCGCGTCCCGGCCCGAACCTGATGGCCGTGGTGCGCAAGCGCCTGCATATCCAGGGCTTCATCGTCAGTGACAAACCGGAGCATTTCGCCGAGTGGCGCGCCCTCGCGGCGCCTTGGATTGCCGAAGGCTCATTGCGGTACCGTGAACATGTCGTGGATGGGCTGGAGAATGCGCCGGGGGCCTTCATTGACCTGCTGCGGGGGCATAACTTCGGCAAGCTGGTGATCCGTGTCGCCGAACCCACCAAAGGGGCCTGACATCATGAGTGCCGAGAGGAGTTCACAGGACCGCGCGAAGCAGGCGGCGGCCGATGCGGCGGCGGATCTCGTCCAGAACGGCATGCTGGTGGGCCTGGGTTCGGGTACGACCTTGCGGATGTTCGTCCGCAGCCTCGGCCTGCGCGTCAGCCAAGGGCTGACGATGACGGGGGTCTCGACCTCAGAATCCACGCGCGCACTTGCGATCGAGCTTGGCATCCCGGTCGCGGATTTGGATGACGTGGGCGAATTGGACGTCGCGATCGACGGCGCGGACGAGATCGATCCCGCCGGGCAGATGATCAAGGGCGGCGGCGGCAATCTGTTGTGGGAGAAGATGGTGGCGACGGCGGCGAAAAGCTTCGTCGCGGTCATCGACGGCAGCAAGACCGTGGCGCAACTCGGCCGCTTTCCCTTGCCGGTCGAGGTTGTGCGCTTCGGCTGGCGTTCGACCGCGCGGCAAATCCGGGGCTTGTTCGTCGAGAGCGGCTATTTGGATGTCGCCATCACCCTGCGTGGCGGTGAGGCGGCGCCCTTCGTGACCGATAGCGGCCATTTCATTCTGGATTGCCAGCTGGACGCCATCACGCATCCCGAGGCGCTGGCCATCGGTCTGGATAGCATTGCGGGCGTGGTCGAAAACGGCTTGTTCATTAACATCGCCCGTTCGGCGATCATCGGCCGGCCGGATGGATCCGTGGAGCGGATTTCGTACGAGGGGTAGGGCGGCGTCCCGGCACCGCGAGGGGTGGGTCCCCGGATCAAGTCCGGGGATGAGATTTTTTAAACCGACACCGTCCTTCTTGCCACCTCCGCCCGCACGATGGGGGCGACGCGGGTGCCGAACAGTTCGATGGCGCGCATGATCTTGGCATGGGGCATCGGTCCGATGCTGATTTGCAGCAAAAACCGCTGATGGCGGAAGATCGCGTGCTGGAACAGGATCTTCTCCGCGACCTCCTCCGGCGTGCCGACCAGCAGGGCGCCGCGCGGGCCGCGCATCTCGTCATACTGCGCCCGTGTCATCGGCGGCCAGCCGCGCTCGGCGCCGATGCGGTTCATGACCCCCGAGAGCGGTGGGTAGAACAGCTCCACCGCCGCCTCCGTCGTGTCGGCAATGAAACCGTGGCTGTTGATGCCGATCGCGAGGCCGGAGGGATCGTGGCCGGCACGGATGGCCTGGTCTCGGTAATAGTCGAGCAGTGAGGCGAACCGCGCGGGCTCACCGCCGATGATCGCCACCGCCATCGGCAGGCCGAGCTTCGCGGCCCGCGCCGCCGAAGCTGGCGTGCCGCCGACCGCGACCCAGATCGGCAGCAGCGCCCGATCGGGCCGAGGATAGACCGGCTGATCGTTCAATGCTGCCCGATGGCGGCCTGACCACGTGACGCGGTCGGAGGCGCGCAGCTTCAGCAGCAGGTCGAGCTTTTCGGTGAACAGGTCGTCGTAATCATCGAGGTCGTAGCCGAAGAGCGGGAAGGATTCGATGAAGGAGCCGCGCCCCGCCATGATCTCGGCGCGACCGCCGGACAGCAGGTCGAGGGTCGCGAAATCCTGGAAGACCCGCACCGGATCATCCGAACTCAGCACCGTCACCGCGCTGGTTAGTGTGATGCGTTTGGTGCGCGATGCGGCGGCGGCGAGCACGACGGCGGGGGAGGAGATGGCGTAGTCGGACCTGTGGTGCTCGCCGAGGCCGAAGACGTCGAGCCCGACTTCGTCGGCCAGCGCGATCTCCTCGATCAGGTCTCGCAGACGCTCCCCGGCATTGAGGGCGCGGCCGGTGGCGGGATCGACCGTGGTCTCCCCAAAGGTATAGACGCCGAGTTGCATCAGACGAACGCCTCGCTCTCTACCACCCGTCATCCACGGGCTTGACCCCCAAGCGGGGCGCCCATGGGCCCGCGCATCAAGTGTGCGGGTGACGCGTGTACTGTGTGAATGACGGTCGTCCCATGGGAATCAGACGAACCCCTCCGTCGTCATGAACGCGATGAGGTCCGTCATGTTCTGCTGCAAGCGGACAAAACCCCCATTCGGTTCGATCCGCCGCTCGTCCATATACAGGCCGCGCGCAATTTCGATCTGCAGGGCGTGAACGTTCTCACGCGGGCGGCCGTATTGGCGCGTAACATAGCCGCCGGCATAGGGGTCGTTGCGCTTCACGCTATAGCCCAGGCGGCGCAGGCAGGTTTCCGTCTTGCTCACGATCTCGGCGCCGCAGGCGGTGCCATGGGCGTCGCCGAGCACGAAATCAACGCCGGTCAACTGCCCGACCGAGGGCATGGAGTGGCAGTCGATCAGCAGGCAGACGCCGAATCGGGCGACGGTCGCCTGAATGGTCGCACGTAAGGCGGCGTGATACGGCTCCCAACAACGGCGCACCCGGTCCTCCGCCTCCGCGAAGCGGAGTTTATGGGCGTAGATGGCCTCCCCCGAGGCGACGATGCGCGGAATAGTGCCGAGGCCGGCGCCAATGCGGGGGCTGCTGGTATTGACCCAAGGCGGCAGCGCATCCTCGAACATGCCAGGGTCGAGTTCCCAGGCCTCCCGGTTCACATCGCAATAGGCGCGCGGAAACGTCGCTTTCAGGAAAGGCGCGCCATAGTGCGGAGCGGCGGCGAACAGCCGGTCCACGAAGCAGTCTTCGCTGCGACGCAGGGCATGCGGCTCCAGCCGCGCCTCAGCCAGGAAGGCGCTGGTGTAATCTGCGCCGGAATGGGGGGAGGCGAAGATCACCGGCGCCGTCTGCTGCAACGGCGCGACGAGGCTCAACGGCGGGGAAACTTCATGGACATCCATGACGGATATTGAAGCGCCGACAGCCGCCGCTGTCATGCGGCAATCGCTGTCGCAATGCGTGCCGCGAGCTGCACGTTGTTGCGAACGAGGGCGATGTTGGCCGTCAGGCTCGCGCCATCGCTCAGCGTCAGCAGCCGGGACAACAGAAACGGCGTCACAGCCTTGCCCTCGATCCCGGCCTCGCGCGCATCCGCCAGCGCCTGCTCGACCAGCAGCGCCATCCGGTCGTAGGGAATTTCGTCCGCGGCGGGGATCGGGTTGGTGACGAGCACGCCGCCGCCGAGGCCAAGCGCTTGGCGGGCAGCCATCAGCCGGGCAATCTCCTCGGGCGAGTCCAGGCGCAGCGGCACCCGCCACGGGCTCTCGCGGCTCCAGAAGGCGGGCAGGCGGTCGGTGCCGAAGCCCACCACGGGCACGCCGCGCGTTTCGAGGTATTCCAGCGTGCGCGGCAGATCGAGAATCGCCTTGGCGCCGGCGCAGACCACCGTCACCGTCGTGCGGCATAGCTCCTCAAGATCGGCGGAGACGTCCATGCTGGCCTCGCCGCCACGATGCACCCCGCCGATGCCACCCGTCGCGAAGACCGCGATTCCGGTCAGGGCCGCGCAGATCATGGTGGCCGATACGGTGGTGCCGCCGGTGCGGCCCATGGCGACCGCAAAGCCCAAATCGGCGCGGCTGAGCTTCATAGGCGCCGAGGCTTTCGCCAGCGCCGTGAGCTGGTCGGGCGACATCCCGACGAGAATGGCACCGTCCAGCACGGCGATCGTTGCAGGAACCACTTTATGGTCGCGGCAATCCTGTTCAACCTGCCGTGCCATGGCCATGTTGTCAGGATAGGGCATGCCATGGGTGATAATGGTCGATTCCAGCGCCACCACAGGCCGTCCGGCCCGCAACGCTTCCGCGACGTCCTCGGACAGCGTAAGGGGAGGCTGAGACGTCGTGGTTGGTCTGTGCGAAGTGCCGATCATAGGTTACAGGACCATGACGCCACGGCGCGTCAAGTCCCGTCTGGGTGCATCTGTGCCGCAGGACATCGCGTAAGAGTTTAAGAGTGACCGGCGCGGCTTGCCGCGCGCATCGGGAATGGAATGATGAAGGCGCTGAATGCTATCCGGATGGGCGGAGTTGACGTGCTCCCCATCGTCGAGGGCGGAAAAGGTGTCGCCGTATCCGATGGGCTGACCTGTGGCCATTGGGCCGCAGGCGGTGGCGTGGGCACGTTCAGTGCCGTCAACGCCGACAGCTACGATGCTCTGGGACAGCGCATTCCCCAGATCTATCACGGCCGCACGCGGCGCGATCGGCATGAGGAATTGGTGGATTATGCGATCCGGGGCGGCATCGCCCAGGCGCAGCAGGCCCATGACATCAACGGCGGCGCAGGCCGCATCCACGCCAATATCCTGTGGGAGATGGGCGGGGCGGAGCGGGTGATCACCGGGGTCCTGGAAGGCGCCAAGGGGCTGATCAACGGCCTGACCTGCGGCGCCGGCATGCCGTATCGCCTGTCCGATATCGCCATGAAATTCGGCGTCCACTACTACCCCATCGTGTCCTCCGCGCGCGCCTTCAGTGCCTTGTGGAAGCGCGCCTATCACAAGGCGTCGAACCTGCTCGGCGGCGTCGTCTATGAAGACCCCTGGCTGGCCGGCGGCCATAACGGCCTGTCCAACAGCGAAGATCCGGCCCGGCCGGAAGACCCGTTCCCGCGCGTCCTGGCGTTGCGCAAGCAGATGCGCGACTTCGGCCTTGGCGACACGCCCATCATCATGGCTGGCGGCGTCTGGTGGCTGGAGGAGTGGGAGGATTGGATCGACAATCCCGAACTCGGGCCCATCGCCTTTCAGTTCGGCACGCGTCCGCTGCTGACGCATGAAAGCCCGATTGGGGATAGCTGGAAGCAGAAGCTGCTGACGCTGAAGAAGGGGGATGTGTTCCTCAACCGTTTCAGCCCGACTGGCTTCTATTCCAGTGCCGTCAATAACGGCTTCATCCAGGAACTGCGCGGCCGCAGCGACCGTCAGGTTGCCTATACGACCGAGGTCGTGGGCGATCATACGGCTGAGTTTGGCGTCGGCCCGCGTAAGCGCATCGTGTATTTGACCAAGCCTGATCTGGTGCGCGTGCGCCAATGGCTCGTCCAAGGCTTTACCGAGGCGCTGCGGACCCCCGATACCACACTGATCTTCGTGACGCCGGAAAGCGCCGCGCAGATCTACCAGGACCAGGTCGATTGCATGGGCTGCCTCAGCCAATGCCGCTTCTCGAACTGGAGCCAGGAAGCGCCTGACTATTCCAACGGCAAGAAGGCCGATCCGCGCAGCTTCTGCATTCAGAAGACCTTGCAGACCATTGGGCATGAGACGGCGGGCGAGAAGTCGCCCGAGGACAACCTCATGTTCAGCGGCCATAACGGATTCCGCTTCGCGCTTGATCCCTTCTATTCCAATGGCTTCATCCCGACGGTGCGGCAGCTTTTCGAGCGGATCACCACAGGTCGGTAACTGTCGCTTGAACGTCGCGCCACACGGGGGCACAGTCCTCGGTGATGGCGCAACGATCCCCTCATGCCTGACCTGGCCCGTGAGACGCTGGCCCTTCGGGGCGGCAGCGCCGATGTGATCTGGCGGCGGAGCGACCGCGCGCGCCGCATCAGCCTGCGCATCGATATGCGCAGCGGCTCTGTGGTCGTGACCTTGCCGCCACGTTCCTCCAAGCGCGCCGGCATGGCGCTGCTCATGGAAAACGATGGCTGGGTTTCCAGCCGCCTCGCAGCCCTGCCGGAGGGCGTGTCCTTCGTCGATGGCGCCCGCGTGCCGATCCACGGCATTCCGCACAGCATCCGCCATCAGCCGGATGGCGTGGGTGGCGCCTGGGTCGAGGGGCGCGATCTGCGTGTCACGGGGGATGCCGCCTTCATTCAGCGCCGGGTGACCGACTACCTCCGCTGCGCGGCCCGCCAGCGGATGACGACCCTTGTGTGGGAGACGGCGGCCGAGGCCCGGCTTAGGCCCCGCCGCGTGGTGATCAAGGATACCAGGAGCCGCTGGGGCAGTTGCGCGCCGGACGGCACGCTCGCCTTTAGCTGGCGGCTGGTCATGGCGCCGCCCTTCGTGCAGGCCTATGTCGCGGCGCATGAGGCGGCGCATCTGCGTCACCTCAACCACGGGCCGGCCTTCTGGGCATTGGTGGAGGTTCTGTGCCCCGATTGGCGGCTGGCGTCCGACTGGCTGCGGGACGAGGGGCCGCGCTTGCTGCGGATCGGCTAGCCGGTGGACTGCGCTTCGCTTTTCCACCCTACGAAGGGCTGGACGGCGGACTTGTAGGGCGGAAAAGCGCAGCGCATTCCGCCGAACCGTCAGCTCCGCAGCGCGTCGTTGGCGGGGTCGAAGGGGCTGTCGGCGATGACCGTCGCGCGGTGGCGATGACCCAAAATCGTCACCTCCAGCGCTTGTCCCATCACCGCCAGATCCGGCCGGACCATGGCGAGCGCGAGGGACTTGCCGACACGCCAGCCGAAACCGCCGGAGGTCGTGCGACCCACCAGTTCGCTGCCGATATGGATCGGCTCGGAGCCGCGCGCATCCGCGTCCGTCACGTCATGCACCTCGAGCGTGACGAAGGCATTGGCGAGGCCACGGTCTTTCCAGGCGAGCAGCGCATCTTTCCCAAGGAAGTCGCCCTTCTTGAGGGAGATGAAACGGTCGAGGCCCGATTCATGCGCCGAATATTCAATCGACATTTCGCGCGGAATAATCTTGTAGGATTTCTCCAGCCGCAAGGCGTCCATCGCCTTAATGCCGAAGGGCTTCAGCTCGAATTCGACACCCGCCTCGAACAAAAGATCGAACAGGTAGTTCTGCATTTCAATCGGATGATGCAGTTCCCAGCCCAATTCACCCACATAGTTGACGCGCATGGCGAGCGCGGTCGCTGCCCCGACCGAGATCATCTTGCCGGTCAGCCAGGGGAAAGCGGCGTTCGACAGATCGGTATCCGTCAGCGTGGCGAGCAGCGCGCGGGCGCGTGGCCCGGCGAGCACGAAGACACCATATTGCGTCGTCACCTTCTGCATGGTGACGCTTCCGTCGGTCGGCAGCAGCTTGAACAGATAGTCGCTGTCATGCCGCTCCAAAGCGCCGGCGGAGACGAGATAGAAGCTGGTCGCACCCATGCCGAAGACGGTGAATTCCGAGCGCACGCCGCCGCGCTTGGTCAGCAGGTAAGATAGCGACACGCGGCCGGTTTTAGGCACCTTGTTGGTCAGGATGCTGTCAAGCCAAGCGGCGGCCCCGGGGCCCGAGACTTCCAGCTTGGCAAAGGCGGTCATGTCGAGCAGACCGACCTTCTCATGCACATGCCGCGCTTCGGCGCCGACATAGGCGAAGGCGTTGGAGCGGCGGAAGCTCCATTTTTCGCGAATGCGACCGTCCGTCTCGGGCGCGGCGTGATTCTCGTTCATCAGCACGTCCGGCTTGGCGAGTTCCGCCTCGCTCAAGGCGTAGTTGGGCGGCGCGAACCAGCCCGGACGCTCCCAGCCATAGACGGTGCCGAAGACCGCGCCGAGGGCGGCCATCCGGTCGTAGCAGGGCGCGCGCTTGAGGCCACGGGCGGCGCCACGCTCCTCCTCGGGGTAATGGACGCTGAAGACCTTGGCATAGGCTTCTTCGGTCTTCTCGCGCAGGTAGCCGCGCCCGGCATAGGGGCCGAAGCGGCGGGGATCGACGCCCATCATATCGACCGAGGGCTCGCCCTCGGTGATCCATTCGGCGAGCTGCCAGCCGGCGCCGCCGGCGGCGGTGATGCCGAAGCTGTGGCCCTCATTCAGCCAGAAGTTCTTGAGGTGCCAGGCCGGCCCCACGATCGGGCTGCCGTCCGGCGTATAGGCGATGGCGCCGTTATAGACCTTCTTGACGCCGACTTCGCCGAAGGCGGGCACGCGTTCGATCGCCGTCTCGATATAAGGCGCGAGCCGGTCTAGATCTTCCTGGAACAGCTCGTATTCCGACTGCGGGGAGGGGCCGTCGACATAGCAGCAGGGCGCGCCGACTTCATACGGCCCAAGCAGCAACCCGCCGGCTTCCTCACGCATGTACCAGGAACTGTCGGCTTCGCGCAGCACGCCCATTTCGGGCAGGCCCTGGGCACGCCGCTCCATGATCAGCGGATGCTGTTCCGTCACGATATACTGGTGCTCGACCGGAATGACAGGAATGTCTAGGCCGACCATGGCGCCGGTGTTGCGGGCGAAATTGCCGGTGGCGGAGACCACGTGCTCGCAGGTGATGTCGCCCTTGTCGGTGCTTACTAACCATTCGCCGTTAGGCTGCTGGGTGATGCCGGTCACGGTGGTGTTGCGGTAGATTTCGGCGCCGCGCTGGCGCGCCCCGGTGGCGAAGGCCTGGGTGAGGTCGGCCGGTTGAACATAACCGTCGTCGACATGCTGGATGGCGCCGATGATGCCGTCCGTCTCCATCAGGGGCCAAATCTCCTTGACCTCGATGGGCGTCAGGAAGTCGGTCCGCACGCCGATGGTGCGGGCCACGCCCGCGTAATACTTGTACTCGTCCATCCGGTCCTGCGTGCGGGCCAGGCGGATGTTGGAGACAGAGCGCAACCCGACGTTCTGACCGGTCTCGGCCTCCAGGCTCTTATAGAGCGCGACCGAATATTTATGGAGCTGGCCGACCGAATAGCTGAGGTTGAACAATGGCAGCAGGCCGGCGGCGTGCCAGGTGGAGCCCGATGTCAGTTCCCGCCGCTCGATCAGCACGACGTCGCTCCAGCCCTTTTTCGCAAGGTGGTAGAGCGTGCCCACGCCCACCGCGCCGCCGCCGATTACTACAACGCGCGCATGGGTCTTCATTGGTGGTCCTTAGGGCTCGGGATATGCGACCCCAGGATAGGAACCGAGGGCCGGATGGCAACAGAAGGATAACGCCGGGCGATTTGAAGATTAGCGACCGGCCCGCAATGGAGGCGGGCGCTTATCCGGCCAGCGGGTCGCGCAATCATAGGCATGACCGAGCTGGAGGCAGGCGAGGTCGGCGTGGAAGGGCGCCATCAGTTGCATGCCCATCGGCAGGCCCTGGGCGTTAAAGCCCACGGGCACGTTGAGTGCGGGCAGGGCGCTCATGGTCGCGGCGACCACCACTTCCATCCAGCGGTGATAGCTGTCCATCGGTTTGCCCGCGACCTCGGCCTGCCAATGCGTGTCTGCGGCGAAGGGGAACACCTGGGCCGAGGGCAGCACCAGATAGTCGTAACGCGCGAAGAGCCCGCTGAGATGGCGGACCCAGCGCGTGCGCACGGCGAGTGCGGCGCTTACATCGCTGCCGGTGAGGGCCAGGCCGCGGGCGACTTCCCACTGTGCCTCCGGTTTCAGGCGGTCACGGCGGTCGTCCGCGTAGATTTCACCCAATGAGGCCGCGATGAGCCAGGCCCGCAGATCGATCCAGGCCTGCCAGAGGTCTTCCATGGGAAAACCGATGGCAACGGGTTCGACGATGGCGCCGAGACCCTCCATCACCCGCAACCCGCTTTCGCACAGGGAAAGGATGTCCGGCTCCATCGGCAGATGGCCGCCGAGATCGCCGAGCCAACCGATGCGGCGACCCGCTACAGACACGTCCAGCGGTGCCGACACGGCCGAACCGGATTCGGGGAGAGACAGCGGTGCGCGCGGATCGGGGCCGGCCTGAACCGAGAACAGCATCGCGAGGTCGGCGACGCTGCGCGCCATCGGCCCCAGCACAGCCATGCCGGCGGCAAAGACATCTCCCAGGGTTTCCTCGGGGATGCGTTGCGGGCTCGGGCGGAAGCCGAAGACGTTGTTGAAGGCGGCCGGATTGCGCAGCGATCCACCATGGTCGCTGCCATCTGCGAGCGGCAGCATGCCGAGGGCCAAAGCGACGGCGGCACCGCCGCTGCTGCCGCCGGCCGTGCGGCTCTGGTCATAGGCGTTCAGCGTGGTGCCGAAGACGGTGTTGTAGGTCTGCGAACCAAAGCCGAATTCCGGCACATTGGTCTTGCCGATCAGGATGGCGCCGGCCGCCCGCAGGCGGGACACCATGATGCTGTCGGCATCGGGCACATGATCGGCAAAGAGCGGCGAGCCATGCGTGCTGCGGAGGCCCTTGGTCTCCTCCAGATCTTTCACCGCGAAGGGCAACCCGTGCAGCGGGCCCATAGGCGCAGTCATGTCGCGCATCGCCGCTTCGGCCAGCAGCGTGGCCCGATCGACGCGCGAGACGATGGCATTCACGACGGGATTGACTGCGTCGATATGGTCGAGGAAGGCGGTCATGACCTCGACGCAGGAGACGTCTCGCGCCGCGATCCGTGCCGCTAGGTCGATGGCGGAGATGCGGGTCAGGGTCACGCTGCGGCCTTGTGGTGATGAAAGACGCAGGCGAGCTTATTGCCGTTCGGGTCCCGCACATAGGCGACGTAGAAGCTCGGCTCGTAATAGGGCCGCGTGCCGGGCGCGCCTTCGCTGGTGCCGCCGTGGGTGAGGGCGGCATCGTGGAAGGCGATGACCTCGGCCTCGTTGGCGGCCTTGAGGGCGATCATGCTGCCATTGCCGGCGGTCGGCGGCGCGCCATTGAAGGGCGGGCAGATCCAGAAGCTGGCCCCGCCGTCATAATTCGGTCCCCAGCCGATGAAGCCGTCTGTCGAATCCGGCGATCGGACATAGCCAAGCGTCGCAAAAACGGCGTCGTAGAAGACGAGGGCGCGCGGAACGTCACTGACGCCGAGCGTCGTGTAGAGAATCGGGGACATGCAGACGCTCCAGTCGGTACTTGCAGCTCGTGCTGTTGGTATATATCATGGTATCTGACATCGCAAGGAGGCCCCCATGACCCAGGTCGCAAAACTGTTCAGCAACGGTCGCAGCCAAGCCGTACGCCTGCCGGCGGCCTATCGGTTCGAGGGAACCGAGGTTTTTATTCGCCAGGATCAGGAAAGCGGCGATGTGATCCTGTCCCGCAAGCCGCCAACCTGGGATGGCTTTTTCGCTGCGCTCAAGGGCGCTGACGTGCCGGCTGATTTCCTTGATGCGAGCGAGCGACACCAGGCACCGCAGGAGCGCGATCCCTTCGCTGATTGGAGCGAATGACGCGCTACATGCTGGATACAAATACCGTCAGCTACTTTGTCAAAGAGCAAGCGGAAGTGGTCCGACGTGTGATCTCTGTTCCGATGTCGTCGCTGTGCCTGTCGGCGATCACCGAAGGCGAACTGTTATTCGGACTTGCCAAGCGGCCGAGTGCGACACGGCTTCATCGATCGGTGCGGGAGTTGCTGCGGCGGATCGACGTGCTGCCTTGGACGAGTGCGACGGCAGAGCGCTATGGCGTGGAACGCGCGCAGATGGCGAGGGAGGGCCGCATATTGGCGCCGATCGATCTCCTGATCGCGGCGCACGCGCTCAGCGTGGGCGCGGTGCTCGTGACAAATGATCAGGTTTTCGCCAGCGTGACGGACCTCATCGTCGAAGATTGGACGCAGGCGGCGTAGTGCAGTGGCACCGCTAACGGTCGATCACCAGATCGCTGAGCGGTTTCGAACAGCAGATCAGCACCATGCCGGCGTCGATCTCGCGCTGGCGGATGCCGCCCTGGTGCTGCATGGAGACCTCGCCCGAAACGAGCTTGCTTTTGCAGGTCCCGCATAAGCCGCGCGCACAGGACGACGGCAATCGCATGCCGGCGGCCCGCGCCGCCGCCAGCACATGCATGTCGGCCGGAACCTCGATCGTGCGGCGGCTTTTGGTGAACTCGACCTTATAGGTCTTCGCCACATCCCAATTCGCCGGCGGCGCGAGCGCCGCATCGACCGGGGCAAGATCGTCGAAGTTGAAGCTCTCCTCATGATACCGCGCCATGTCGAACCCGGCTTGCACCAGCATGGCGCGGATGCCGGCCATGTAGGGCGCGGGGCCGCAGGCGAAGACCTCCCGCTCCATCAAATCGGGCGCCACCATCTGGAGCATCGGCAGGCTGACGCGGCCGCGTAGCCCGGTCCAGCTTTCGCCCAGGCTGTCATGCTCGCAAATCGGCACGGCGCGGAAACCCGGTGAGCGCGCCATCAGGGCCAGTTCGGCGCGGTAGATGATATCGGCCGGGCTGCGGGCGCTGTGCAGGAACAGCACATCGGTTTCCAGCGCCAGATCGTGGAAGCTGCGCGCCATCGACATCATCGGCGTAATGCCGCTGCCCGCGGACAGCAGCAGGTATTTGCCATTGGCCGAGGCGTGATCGACGCAGTTGAACTCGCCCATCGGACCGATGGCGCGAATTTCGTCACCCGGCTTCAGCCTGTCATGCATCCAGGGACTGACGACGCCGCCGGCGAACCGCTTGGTAGTCATCGCGATCAGATGGGGTCGGGTGGGCGAGGAGGCGATCGTGTAGCAGCGATTGACGGCACGACCGTCGATGATCAGGTCGAGGGTGATGAACTGGCCCGGCTTAAAACTGTGCCGGCGCGGCGAGCGGCCGGAGAAGACGAAGGTTTTGACGTCATGGGTTTCCTGCCGCACGGCGCGGCAGACGAGGACGTCATCCGCCTCCGCATCCCATTCGGGCAGCCGGGCATCCAGCTCCGCCGCGACATGCAGGCGACGCGCGGCGATCACATCCGACAATTACGCCAGCCCATCGGAAAGGCGGCCGAGGTACCATTTGCAGAACTTCTCGACCAGCATTTCGGTATAGGGCGAATAGGGACCGGGTTCGTAGGCTGGGGTGCGCGCGCCCGCCTGGGCGATCTCCACCAATCCCGCGTCCTGGCTATTGGTCGCGTTCCAGACGCTGGTGAGGTTCTCGACATCGTAGTCGATACCCTCCCGCGCATCCTTGTGGACCAGCCATTTGGTGCGCACCAGCGTGTGCTCAGCATCGATCGGCAGCGCCGTGAAGGTCACGATATGGTCGCTCATGAAGTGGTGCCAGGAATTCGGCTGCGTCCAGAAGGACAGACCGCCGAGCGCGGTATCGGTCAGATTGCCCAGCAGCTTGCGGGAGGCGACGCGCGTGTCCAGTGTCTGGCTCTCGCCCAACTGGTCGATCGGCAGGCGCTGGGTGCGAAAGCCGGTGATGCAATCGTCGAGATGATCGACCTCGGCAGAGGGAATGCCGCAGCTTTCCCACCGCGCGGCGGAGGTTTCGACCAGCGTCTCATAGCGGGCGGCCTGGGCCAGCTCGGTCTCGTCCATCTGGCCGGGTGCGAAGCCGAACCCATAGGCGAAGAGCGGAATGGTCAGCTCGGGATGATTGCCCGAACAATGATAGCACTCACGATTATTCTCCATCGTGAGTTTCCAATTGCCCCGCTCGATGAGGTCGTTGGAGGCTGCGATCTTGCAGTTCTTCAAGTCGTGCGGCAGCAGATAGGGCGTCATCGCCGCTTCCATAGCGTCGATATCGGCAGGCGGTTCGGCGGCGAGGCAGATGAAGATCAGCCCGGCGATGGAGCGGACATGCACGCTTTTGAGGCCGAAGCAGCTGGTGTCGAAATCCTGGCCCATATGCTCGGCGTAGATGAGCTTGCCTTCGAGATTATAGGTCCATTGGTGGTAGCGGCAGACCAGATTGCCGACGGCGCCCGCTTCCTCATGCACCAGCTTGGCACCGCGATGACGGCAGACATTGTGGTAGGCGCGCAGACCCATATCGTCGTCACGCAGGATGACGATCGAGTTCTTTCCGAGGGTGACGGTCACGTAGTCGCCGGCTTCGGGCAGTTCGGGCTCGATCGCCACATAGATCCAATGCCGGCCAAAGATCAGCTCCATATCGGCCGCAAAGATCTCGGGGTTCGTATAGAAGGGCGCGTCCAGGCTGTAGCCGGGCTGCCGACGTGCGATGAGCGAGCGAATGGCGGCGCGCGTCTCGTCGGTGATCGTGGCTTTGTCCAGGGTCGTCATTGTCCCTGATCTCCGTTTGGCAGAGGGTGTGGCCGCAATTCTATCGTGCCGGGCCGGAACCCTGCTGCGTTGCGCCGATGCGACATGGTTTTTGCCTGAATGCGCGCCGGCAGCGCTATTCAAATATCCGCATGGCGGCCAGATGGGCGTCCGGCGGCGGCATCGTCGCCATGCTCGGCGCGTCATCGCTGAGCGGTTGGCGTTCGCGGCCCCGGGCGTCAGTCGGAGTAAAGCCGTGCAACGCCTTGAATTTGCGCGAGAAATGCGCGCAGTCGGCGAAACCGGCATCGAGGGCGATTTCGGTGATCGAGAGATCCGTATGGTCCAGCAGCCAGCGCGCATAGCGCAGGCGCAGCAGCCGGTAGTGGGACGCCGGGCGCACGCCCATGACGCTTTGGAACAGTCGTTCGAGCTGGCGCGGCGAAATCGACAGGCGGGAGGCGAGTTCCGCGATCGGCAGCGGGTCGGCCACATGCTGTTCCATCAGCAGCAGGGCGCGGCGCACGCGCTCATCGCCCACGATCTCGTCATTCGAGGGCGGATGCGGTTGCGCCTCGCTGCCCGAGCGGGCGCGGTCGAGCAGCAGAACATGGCGGGCCTTCTGGGCGATGGCGCGGCCCAGGTGCCGCTCGATCAGGAAACTCGCGAGGTCGGCGGTGCCGGCGCCGCCAGAGCAGGTGATGCGGTTGCCGTCCACGAAGAACATGCGATCGGCAATCACGCGCTCATCGGGGAATTCGGCGAGGAAGTCCTGGTAGTGGTACCAACTGACGCAGCTTCGCCGGCCTTTCATCAGCCCGGCGCGGCATAGGATGAAGCTGCCGGTGCAAAGGCCCACCAGGGTGACGCCCGCCTTGGCCGCCGCCGCCAAATAGGCATTGGTCTCGGCGTCCATCTGCGGCCCGGCATGAAGCAGGCCGCCGACCACGACGATGTAATCGAAATCCTTGGGGTCGAGGAAACCGCTGTCCCGGCCGATGGCCACGCCGCAACTGGCCTGAGCCATGGTCTGGCGGCTCGACATGATCGACCAGCGGCACAGGATGCGGCGGCTGCGATCACCCTCATCCGCCGCGAGGCGTAGGAAATCGATGAAGAGGGAAAACGCCGAGAGGGTGAAGTTGTCCGCGAGGATGAAGCCGACCGAGAGTGGGGGGCGCACGCGCAGCCCCGCCATCTTGCCGTCTTCCGAGATTCGTCCGCGATAAAGATCAGCACCCATGATCTTTCTTAGCCGAAGATCACGGGAACGTCATGCAAGCTTAAGAAGCCTCCTCAAGCGTCACGACCTTGAAGGTCTTGAGGATGCTGGGGCCGAAGATGGTCGAGATGGCCACGTCGGATGCGTCGCGGCCAACGGCGATGAGCACACGACCGATGCGGGGGCGGCCATGCCGGGCGTCGAAGGTGTACCATTCGCCGCCTAGGAAGGCCTGGAACCAGCCGCTGAAATCCATTGGCGCGGTATCGGGCGGCACACCGATATCACCTAGGTAGCCCGTGCAATAGCGCGCCGGAATGTTCATGCAACGGCAAAGTGTGAGTGCCAAATGGGCAAAATCACGGCAGACGCCAACCTGCTCCTGCCAACCTTCATACGCCGTGCGGGTGTTCCGGGCGAAGGGATAGCCGAAGGTGATGTGGTTATGGGTGTAGTCCACGATCGCCTCGACCTTCGACCAGCCGTCCTGGATATGGCCAAATTGCTGCCAGGCGAAGTCCGACAGCTTTTCCGTTTCGCAATAGCGGCTTCCGAGCAGGAATTGCAGCGTCTCGGGCGGCAGATCCTCGACTGGGATCTGCTGGGCAGACGGCACATAGGGGTCGAGCACGCCGGGATCGTTGATGACGGCATCGGCGGTGAAGGTGATGTCCCCGGCCGGTGCCAGCACGCGCGAGCAGAGGTTGCCGAAGACGTCGT
Source organism: Acidisoma sp. PAMC 29798 (assembly GCF_030252425.1). Lineage (GTDB taxonomy): Bacteria > Pseudomonadota > Alphaproteobacteria > Acetobacterales > Acetobacteraceae > Acidisoma > Acidisoma cladoniae. The sequence continues at coordinate 1,435,756 of NZ_CP126994.1, forward strand.
AATACAGCGTCACCGGAACATAGGGGTTCGTATAGATCGTGTCCGGTGAGAGAAGGTCCGCCGTCCGCTCCGGCCGCACATTCAGCATCAGAACCATGGGCGTCGGCTGGGGAACCTGGAAGGTGATTTCGTAGCCGAGCCTGATCAGCATTCCGCCTATTCTCCGTATGTGGGGCGATGGCTCGCCGCGCTGCAATCGTTCCGCTCTGTAAATCGAGGCTCAGGTCCGGAAGGTCAAGGCAAGGACCTATGCAAGAATTGGGGCAACGCCGCGACGGCCGTTGGTTGGCGGAAAAGCGGAGCGTCTTCCGCCAATAGACCTCAGGCGCGGCGTTTCGGGGCGGAGGCGAAGCGCACCGCCTCCTCTGCGGCGCGGAACAGGGCGCGCGCCTTATGGCGGCTTTCCTCATACTCCAACTCCGGCTCGCTGTCCGCGACGACGCCGCCGCCGGCTTGCACATGCATCACGCCGTTCTTCACCACGGCGGTGCGCAGGCCGATACAGGTGTCCATGGTGCCGTCCGGCGCGAAATAGCCGATGCAACCGCCGTAGATCGTGCGGCGCGTCGGCTCCAGCTCTTCGATGATCTGCATGGCGCGTACCTTCGGCGCCCCCGTCAGCGTGCCGGCGGGGAAGCCTGCGATGAGGGCATCGAGCGCCGTGAGCCCGGCTCGCAGCTTGCCCTGCACGGTGGAGGAGATGTGCATGACATGGCTGAACCGTTCGATCGCGAAGCTCTCCACGACCTTGACCGAGCCCAATTCCGCAACCCGCCCAACATCGTTGCGGCCGAGGTCGAGCAGCATGAGATGCTCGGCGCGCTCCTTCGGGTCGGCGAGCAGCTCGGCCTCCAGCCGCTTATCTTCGACGGGATCGGCATGGCGCGGCCGGGTGCCGGCGAGGGGACGCAAGGTGACCATCCCGTCCCGCAGCCGGACCAGAATCTCAGGACTGCTGCCGACCACGCAGAAGGTTCCGAAGTCGAGAAAGAACAGGAAGGGCGTGGGGTTGATGCGGCGGAGCGCCCGATACAGCGCGAAGGGCGGTAGCGGGAAGGCCACCGAATAGCGCTGGCTGGGCACCACCTGGAAGGCGTCACCGGCGCTGATATAGGCTTTCATCCGCACCACGATGTCCAAGAAGTCGTCCTTGGTCATGTTGGATTTGGGCTCGTCCAGCGGCAGCGGCGGGGTGCCGCCTGTGGCCGCAGGCAGTGGCTGCATAAGCGCATCTTCCGCCGCGTTCAGCCGCTCGCTTGCGAGAGCATAGGCCGCATCAACGGTCAGGCCGGCGCGCGGGTAGATCGGCGCCGCGAGGGTCAGCACGTCCCGCACATTGTCGAAGATCGCGAACAGGGTGGGCCTGATCAGAATCGCCTCGGGCACGCCCAGGGCATCGACGTTCTTGTCGGGCAGCCGCTCCATCAGCCGGACCATGTCATAGCCGAGATAACCGACGATGCCGCCGGCCATGGGCGGCAGGCCGGGCGGCAGATCGAGCCGCGTGCGGGCAAGGAGCGTGCGCAGACTGTCGAGCGGCAGTTCGGCCTCCGGCGCAAAACCCTCCGGCTGCTCAATGGCGTCCGCGTTGATTTCGGCGCGGCCCGCCTGGCAGCGCCAGATCAGGTCCGGAGCCATGCCGATGACCGAGTAGCGGCCACGCGATGCGCCACCCTCGATGCTTTCCAACAGGAAGGAATAGGGCTGGCCGTGGGCGATCTTCAGGAAGGCGCCGACAGGCGTCTCCAGATCGGCCGGGCTCTCTCGCCAGACCAGCGCGCCGCGTCCTGCCTCGAAGGCTGCGCGAAAGGCGATGCTGGGTTCGTCGGCGATCATGGTGGCAGGTTCCTTGGTAAGGGTCGCAGCCGTCACGGCTGGGCGATCTGCTGAATGACGGTCTGGTTGATGCGGGGATTGGCGCGCGCCGTGACGGCACCGGCGAAGATCGCCTGCATGTCATTGGCGAGGCTGGTGCCGAGGGAGGTGCGCAACTGTTCATATCCGACAGGGTCTGTGCTCTCACTGGGTGCCACGATCTGGGCAAGCTGAGCCACCACAAATCCGTCCGGCGTTTGGACCATGGTGCTTTCGCCGACGTGGAGGCTGAACAGCGGGGCGACCAGGTTCTGCGGCACGCCGGCGGGGGGCGCCCCCTGGCGGCCAATCGGCGGGGAGGTGGCGACCATCAGGTTGAGCGCGGAGGCGACGCCGTCCAGCGTCCGACCCGCTTGCATGCCGGCCAGCATATTGGCCGCCGCCATCTCCTGCGTGCGGCGGATCTGGTCCTGCGTCCAGGACGCGAGGACCTGGGCCTGCACATCGGCATAGGCCTTTTGGGTGGCGAAATTGATGCCGTCCACCGTCAGCGCGAAGTAGCTGTGGTCGGGGCCGTTGATCAACGACGCGGGCTCACCCACGCGCTGCTTGAAGGCCTGGGCGACGATGGCGGTGCGCAGGGCGGCGGACCCGGGAATGGGGGCTGGCTGGCCATTCTCGGCCAAGCCATTGGAATCGACCGAACCCTGAAGCGCGGCGAGGCCGAGATCACCGGGCAATTGCTCCAGCGGCGTGTGGCCGGCCAGGGCGTCCTGCAAAGGATTGACCCGCTGATCGGCGAGCGCTGCCGCCCGCTGCCGAGCGATCTGCGCCCGCAGTGCCGGCGCCGCACTGGCGTAGCTCGGGGCGTTGCTGGTCTTGATGCCGGTGACGTTCAGCACCGCGAAGCCGGTGCCATTCTTGATCGGGCCGGTGATGGTATTGGCGGGTGCCTTGAAGGCGGCCTCGGCGAGTTCCGGGCTCGGCATCTGTGCCGCCGTCGTATCCGGCAGCAGGATGGCATTGGCGCCGGCTGCGGTCGCGGCCTTTTGCATCGCCGCCCAGTCGGCGCCCGACGACCACTGCTTGGCCAAGGTCTGCGCGGCCGCCTGGTCCTGGGTCACGATCACCTGGATGGTGCGCGTCTCGGCCGCGGCCGGCGTCGCCGCGACCATGTGGTCATAGGCGCGCTTCACATCGGCATCGGGCACGGTGATGCCACGTGCCAGCACATCGGGGCTGAGGATCACCATCGTCAGGCGGCGATATTCCGGGGCGCTGAATTCCTGCGGGTGGTTCTTGTACCAGCGCTGAAGCACGGCATCATCAGGCTTCGCGGGCGCCGGCACGGCGGCGAAGGGCAATTGCACCAGTTTCGCGATGCGCGTCTCGTTCTGGAAGGCATAGACGGTGCGCACCATGATCGCCGGCGCGGTGACGGCAGCGCGCACGGTGTCGAGCAACTGGTTGCGGGTGATCTGCGCCTGCATGAGGCGCAGGAATTCGGTCTCGCTCAGCCCGTTTTGCTGCAACAGCTGATCGAACTGCGCCCGGCTGAACTGGTGGCCGGCATCCTGGAAGACATCCATGGCGAAGACCTGCCGCCGCACATCTGCATCCGGCGCGGCGAGACCCAGCCGGCCGGTCATCTGGTCGATCGCCGCCTGCGCCACGAGCCGCGCGGTCGCCTGCTCGGCGATCATCATCCGCGTGGCGGGGCTGACCTGGTCCGCGCCACCCATCATCTGCGCGGTCTGCTGCATTTGCTGGCGATAAAGGTTGGTCACCTCCTGCGGGCTGATCCGCGCGCTGCCGACTCGGGCGGCCGAGCCGTCATTGCCGAGGTTGCGGACCACATCGCCCACGCCCCAGGTCGCGAAAGCTGCGACCAGCACGAAGAAAAAGATGCGGACAGGCCAGGTATTGAGCGAGCGGCGGAAGAGAGCGAGCATCGGTATCGGAAACCTGATCGAATGATGGGGCGCACCATAGGCAGACCTCCGGCGGTTTGCCAGTTCCCGCCCGACCGATTAATGGCCCTCGAAAGAGCGCGACCACGCAGAGGGCGAGAGAACGGAATGCGACCATTGATCGCCGGCAACTGGAAAATGAACGGGCTGACGGCGTCCTCCGCAGCACTTGCCCATGCCTTGCGGCAGGGGATCGGCGATCTGGCGCCGGAGATGCTGGTCTGCCCGCCTGCCACGCAGATCGCGGCCGTCGCGACGATTCTGGACGGTAGCGGCATCCGTGTCGGCGGCCAGGATTGCCACGCCCAAACCCAAGGTGCGCATACCGGCGAAATCTCGGCGGCGATGCTGATGGACGTCGGTGCCAGCTACGTCATCCTGGGGCATTCCGAGCGCCGCGCGGATCAGGGCGAGACCGATGCGCTCGTCCGCGCGAAGACCGAGGCGGCGGTGGCCGCCGGCCTCATTCCCATTGTGTGTGTGGGGGAGACGGAGGCCCAGCGACTGGCCGGCGACCATGAAGCGGTCGTGGGCGCGCAGATCGCGGGCAGTCTGCCGCCGGATTTCGCGGGCGTCATCGCCTATGAGCCGATCTGGGCGATTGGCACCGGGCGGGTGCCGACCATCGGCGATATCGCCAGCATGCACGCCTTCATCCGCGCCCAATTGGTCAGCTTGCACCCCAATGGTGGGGGTCTGCGTATCCTCTATGGCGGCTCCGTCAAGCCGGGCAACGCGGCAGAAATCCTGGCGGTGCCGGATGTCGGCGGGGCGCTGGTCGGCGGCGCCAGCCTGGTCGTCGATGATTTCCTGGCCATCGCCCGCGCGGCGTAATGGCGGAATCGGCTGCGCTTTTCCGCCCACCATCGTGGCATCGTAGGGTGGAAAAGCGCAGCGCATTCCACCGATTAGCGGGGCAGATCCTGGGGCCGTGCGCTGTTCGTTCCCCGCCGCCACTGCTATAGCCCAGCCCATCATCGCCCGGATCATGACCGGGCAAGATACCAAGGATTGCACCCATGGCTCGTCGTCGTCAGCTCTATGAGGGTAAGGCGAAGATCCTGTTCGAAGGTCCGGAACCCGGCACCCTCGTGCAATACTTCAAGGATGACGCCACCGCCTTCAACGCCCAGAAAAAAGGCGTCATCACCGGCAAGGGCGTGCTGAACAACCGCATCAGCGAATTCCTCATGCTGCGCCTGGGCGAAATCGGCGTGCCGACGCATTTCGTGCGCCGCCTGAACATGCGCGAGCAGCTTATCCGTGAGGTCGAGATCATTCCGCTGGAGGTCGTGGTTCGCAATGTGGCGGCCGGCAGCCTATCGACCCGCCTCGGCATCCCCGAGGGCACGCGCCTGCCGCGCTCCATCATCGAATACTATTATAAGAACGACGGCTTGAACGACCCGATGGTCGCCGAGGAGCATATCACCGCCTTCGGCTGGGCCGCCCCGCCGGACATGGACGACATCGTGTCCCTCACGCTGCGGATCAACGATTTCCTCACCGGCCTGTTCCTGGGCGTCGGCATCACCCTGGTCGACTTCAAGGTCGAGTTCGGCCGGCTGTGGGAGAATGAGGAGATGCGCATCGTCCTCGCTGATGAGATCAGCCCGGACAATTGCCGCCTCTGGGACACCAAGACCAACGAGAAGATGGACAAGGATCGCTTCCGCCGCGACCTCGGCAAGGTCGAGGAAGCCTATCAGGAAGTGGCCAAGCGTTTGGGCATCCTGCCGGAAGCGGGCATGCGCGACATGAAGGGCCCGGAGATTATGCAGTGAAGGCGATCGTCACCGTCATGCTGAAGCCCGGCGTGCTCGACCCCCAGGGCCGCGCCATCGGCCATGCCCTGGAAGGCCTCGGCTTCGCGGGTGTGGGTGAGGTGCGGGCCGGCAAGATCATCGAACTCGACCTGGCCGAGACCGATGCCGTCGCCGCCAAGACCGCCGCCGAGGACATGGCCCGCCGCTTGCTGGCCAATACCGTCATCGAAAGCTTCAAGGTCGAGGTCGTCTGAGATGAGTTTGCGGGCCGGCATCGTCGTTTTCCCAGGCACCAACCGGGAGCGCGACATGGCGATCGCGCTCTCCCATGCGACCGGCGGCGTGGCGCCGGTGATGATCTGGCACAAGGATGTGTCGCTGCCGCCGCTCGACCTGATTGTGCTGCCCGGCGGCTTCAGCCATGGCGATTATCTGCGCTGCGGCGCCATGGCGGCGCAGTCCCCGGTGATGCGCGCCGTTGCCGAATTCGCAGCCTCCGGCGGTTTCGTGCTCGGCGTCTGCAACGGCTTCCAGGTTCTGACCGAAGCCGGCCTTCTGCCCGGCGCGCTGCTGCGCAATGCGGGTTTGCGCTTCCTGGCGCAGGATCATCATCTGACCGTGGAACGCAACGACACCGCCTATACCAGCGACTACGAGGCCGGCCGCATTCTCAGCGCCACCCTCGCGCATGGTGACGGCAATTACTTCGCCGATGAGGAGACGCTCGATCGACTGGAAGGCGAGGGGCTGGTCGCCTTCCGTTATTGCGGGCCGGACGGTGAAGTGTGCGACGCCTATAACCCCAATGGCAGCCAGCGTTCCATCGCCGGCATCTATTCCGAGAACGGCCGTGTTCTCGGCCTGATGCCCCACCTGGAGGATCACGTCGATCCGCTGATGGGCGATGTCGATGGCCGACCAATGTTCGATGCCCTGGTGCAGAGGCTATCCGCATGAGCGCGCGCATCGTCGACGAAAAGCTCGCCCGCGAATTCGGCCTCAATGCCGAGGAATATGCGCGCGTCCTGACCATCATGGACCGCACGCCCAGCCTGACCGAGCTTGGCATCTTCAGCGTCATGTGGTCGGAGCACTGCTCCTACAAATCTTCCCGCGTCTGGCTCAAGGAACTACCGACCAAGGCCGATTGGGTCGTGCATGGTCCCGGTGAGAATGCCGGTGTGGTCGATATCGGGGAGGGGCTGACCGCCATCTTCAAGATGGAGAGCCACAACCACCCGAGCTTCATAGAACCCTATCAGGGTGCGGCGACCGGTGTCGGCGGCATCCTGCGGGATGTCTTCACCATGGGCGCGCGCCCCATCGCCAACCTCAATGCGCTCCGCTTCGGGCGGCCCGAGAATCCCCGCACCAAGCGCGTCGTCGATGGCGTCGTGCGCGGCATCGGCGGGTATGGCAATTGCGTCGGCGTGCCGACCGTGGGCGGGGAGGTGAACTTCCACGCCGCCTATGACGGCAATCCGCTGGTCAATGCCATGACCGTGGGCATCGCCCCGCGCGACCGCATCTTTCTCTCGGCCGCCGCCGGCATCGGCAATCAGGTCGTCTACGTGGGATCCAAGACCGGGAGGGACGGCATTCATGGCGCGACCATGGCCTCGGCCGAGTTCGATGCGAATTCCGAGGATAAGCGCCCGACCGTGCAGGTCGGCGACCCCTTCACGGAAAAGCTGCTCATCGAGGCCTGCCTGGAGCTGATGGGCACGGACGCCATCGTCGCCATTCAGGACATGGGCGCGGCCGGGCTGACCAGCTCGGCGGTCGAGATGGCCGGCAAGGGCAATGTCGGCATCGAGCTCGACCTCGACCAGGTGCCGCAGCGCGAGACAGGCATGAGCGCCTATGAGATGATGCTGTCCGAAAGCCAGGAGCGCATGCTGATCGTGCTGCGCCCCGGCGCGCAGGAGATGGCGCAGGCGATCTTCGACAAATGGGACCTGGACTTCGCGGTCATCGGTCACATCACCGACACCGGCCGCATCGTCGTGCGCCACAAGGGTGTGCTCGAAGCGGATATCGCTCTTGGGCCGCTGGCCGATGAGGCGCCGCTGTATCGCCGGCCTATCGTCTGGCCGGAACCCCCGGTGGTGCTGGATCATCCGGCGATTTCTAGCCACGTGACGCTGGACGCGGCGCTGCTGACTCTGATCGCCTGTCCGGATCTGTGTTCCCGCGCCTGGATTTGGAATCAGTATGACAGCGCCGTCGGCGGCCAGACCGTCAAGCGCCCCGGCGCCTCGGATGCCGCCATCGTCAAGATCGACGGCTCGCAGCGGGCCCTGGCGCTGACCACGGATTGCACGCCGCGCTATTGCCAGGCCGATCCCAAGATGGGCGGCATGCAAGCGGTGGCGGAAGCCTGGCGCAACATTACCGCAACGGGCGCGCGTCCGCTCGCCATCACCGACAACATGAACTTCGGCAATCCCGAAAAGCCCGAAATCATGGGCCAGTTCGCCGCTGCCATCCAAGGCATGGCGGCGGCTTGCATCGCGCTGGACTTCCCGGTCGTGTCCGGAAATGTGAGCCTTTACAATGAGACGGAGGGCACCGGCATCCTGCCGACGCCGGCCATCGGCGGCTTGGGCGTGATCGAGGATGCGGCCATGGCGCGCGGCATCGCGATTTGTGCGGGCCTCGATCTAGTCGTGATCGGGGAGACGGCGGGCTGGCTCGGCCAATCCTTGTGGCTGCGCGAAATCGCGGGCCGGGAGGAGGGCGCGCCGCCGCCCGTCAATCTCGTCGCTGAGCGGCGCAACGGGGATTTCGTTCGCCATCAGATCGCGGCCGGCGGCATCCATGCCTGTCATGACGTCTCGGATGGCGGGCTGCTCATTGCCTTGGCCGAGATGGCGCTGGCCGGCGACACCGGCTTCGCCCTCGAAGACGCGCCCGAAGGCGCCTCGCCCGCTGCCTATTGGTTCGGCGAAGACCAGTCCCGCTACGTTTTGGCGGCCGAAGATGGCACGGGCATCCTGGCCGCCGCGCGCGCGGCCAATATTCCGGCGGCTTTGCTGGGCCGCACCGGCGGGAATGAATTGACATTACCCGGGGGGCTTTCGATATCCTTGGGCGCAGTGCGGGATGCGCATGTGCGCTTCTTCGCGGAGTGGATGGCCTGACGGCCGGGAGAGACCCATGGCGATGTCAGCCGGCGCGATCGAGAACCTGATCAAGACCGCCATTCCCGATGCGCGGGTGACGGTCGAGGATTTGGCGGGTGATGGTGACCATTACGCTGCTACAGTGGTGAGTGAGCAATTCCGCGGCATGTCGCGGCTGAAACAACATCAGATGATCTACGCGGCGCTTCAGGGGCGCATGGGCGGGGAGCTTCACGCCCTCGCCCTGCAAACCTCAGCGCCCGAATAAGGAGAGTTCCATGTCTCAGAGCCTTGTCGCCGAGCGTATCCAAGCCGACATCACCGGGAATCCGGTCATGCTGTATATGAAGGGCACGGCGATGTTTCCGCAGTGCGGTTTTTCGGCGCGGGTCGTGCAGATCCTCAGCCACCTCAACGTCCCCTTCAAGACCGCCAATGTGCTTGAGGACCCCGAGCTGCGGGACGGCATCAAGGCGTTCTCCAACTGGCCGACGGTGCCCCAGCTTTACGTCAAGGGTGAGTTCGTTGGCGGCTGCGATATCATCACGGAAATGTACCAGACCGGCGAGTTGAGCACTCTCCTCGCCGAGCAGGGCATTCCGCACTCCGTCGCCGCCTAACCCTATCCACACGCGTGCGGGTCGCGGTTGTCATCGCGGCCCGCGACGTCGCGCCATTCATCGGCGCGGCGGTTGGTTCGGTGCTCGGGCAGAGCCATACCGATCTCACGTTGACTGTCGTCGATGACGGGTCGCGTGACGAGACGGCCCCACTCGTCGCGGCCTTCCCGGATGCGCGTCTGCGGCTGGTGCGGCAGACCAATCATGGAACCTCCGCCACCCGCAATCGCGGCGCCCTGGACGCGGGTGAAACGGATGCTTTCCTGTTCCTCGACGGCGATGATTGGCTGGCGCCAGACGCCGTCTCCCGCCTCGTGCGCGCTTTGCGGAGTGATCCGGCAGCGGTCGCGGCCCATGCGGCCTTCGCCTTTGTGGGTGAAACCGCGACCGCGAGCGCGCCGGGCCCGCTTGACCGCCGCCGGGCACCGCGCGCCCGGGATTTGCTGCCGCGTCTTGTGGTGGGCAATGTCTTCGCCAATGGCGGTCATGTTCTCATCCGGGCCGACGCCTGGCGCGCTGCCGGGCCGTTTTCCACGACACTGAGCTATGGCGAGGATTGGGAGTTCTGGCTGCGGCTCGCACTTCAGGGGCCCTTCGCCGCCATCAGCGGCACGCCGGCACTGTTCGTGCGCCGCCGCGCCGGCAGCAAGATGCATGGCGGCGCGACCTTGCCGCAGACCTATCGGCCCGTGTTGGAGGCGATCCGGTCCAATCCCAGGATTGCGGCGCGGCTCGGCGGTGGTCGGTTCGCGCGTCTGTGTCGGCGGGCGGAGGCGGAGTTCGCCTGGACGATGGGGCGCGAATTGCTGCGACGAGACCGGGTGCGCGAGGCCTGGGCGCCGTTATGCCGTGGCGTTTTCGGCCGACCCCGGCCACTTCGGCTGATGCTGCTGGCGATGGTAGCGGTGAAGCGCCTGCGAAAACCCTAAGTCAAATGCCCATGAACGGACCCCGCACCGTGTCTCAAAAGCTGAGCCTGATCACCCTCCTCGTCAGAGATTACGATGAAGCGATCGGCTTCTATGTCGGGACGCTCGGCTTTGAGCTTCGCGAGGACACCACGCTCACCGCTGAAAAGCGCTGGGTCGTGGTCGTGCCGCCGGGCGGTTCTGGCGGCCTCCTCCTGGCACGGGCTGTCGGGGACCGGCAGCGTGCGGCTGTCGGCGATCAGAGTGGAGGGCGCGTGTTCCTTTTCCTCGAAACGGACGACTTCGCCCGCGATCACTCTGCCTACATCGAAAGAGGGGTTCGGTTCATCGAACCACCACGGATCGAGCCTTATGGATCAGTGGCTGTGTTCGAGGACATTTGTGGCAACCGGTGGGACTTGGTCCAGCTTAGACGAGCTTCGTAGGGCGGAAGAGCGCAGGTTATTCCGCCGCTTCCGACGGGGCTGGTGGAATCCGCTGCGCTTTTCCACCCTACGAACGGGGCATCGATACGGTCACAGCTTTCGCCTTCGGAGCGGTCGTGACAAAACGCCCAAATCAAACGGGCGGGCATGAAGATGGGCTACGATGTCGTTTCCTCGGGCGAACTGCTGATCGACATGGTGCCGCTCACCGCTCTCGGTGGCGGCCTGAACTTTGCCGCCAAGCCGGGCGGGGCACCGGGCAATGCCGCCGTCGGTCTCGCTAAGCTGGGTCGATCCGTCGCCATGCTGAGCAAAGTCGGCGATGACGCCTTCGGGCGGCTCCTGACCGGGACAATCGCCGCATCCGGCGCCTCCATCGAGGCCATCGTCGTCTCGCAGGAGTTCCGCACCGGCCTCGCCGTCGTCACGCTCGACCCCCAGGGTGACCGCGACTTCCTGTTCTATCGCGAGAACTGCGCGGATGTGATGTTCACGCCGGAGGAGGTCCGTGACGACCTGATCCAGGCGGCGCGCATCTTCCACGTCAACAGCCTGGTTCTCGCGAGCCCGGTTTCGGCCTCGGCGCAGCGGCACGCCGTGCGTGTGGCACAGGCCGCCGGCATCCTGATTTCTGTCGACCCCAACCTTCGCCCGCTGCTCTGGGCGTCGCGTGAGGCGATGATCGCCGCAGCCCGCGAAGTGATCGCCGTCGCCAATATCCTCAAGATCGGGCAGGACGAGCTGCAGATCATCACCGGCATCGATGACCCACGCGCCGCCATCGAGTCTCTCTGGCACAGCGGCCTGCACGTGGTTGCCATCACCCGCGGATCGGCCGGTGCCACCATCCTGACGCGCGATGTTGAGGTCAGTGCCCCCGGCATCGCCGTGAAGGTGGTCGATACCACCGGCTGCGGCGACAGCTTTATGGCGGCCTTCCTGACCGGATTGCTCGAGTCGGACCTTAATCTTTCGGCCGAGACTTTGGGTCGGATCGCCCATTTCGCGTGTGCGGCGGGGGCCATCACGGCCACCGCGCCGGGCGGAATGGATGCGATGCCGACCCGGTCCGAGGTCGATCTGTTTCTGGCGCGCCAGACCTCGCCGCTCTAACGCGAGCCACGACTCGTGCCGCCGCTCTGTTGCAGAACGTTGAACTTGCTGTAATCCGCTTGCGTCCTGGCGCATGGCCGCTATAAGCCGGCGCATTCGGCCCAGTTAAGTTCAGACGCGGGTTGTCTTGCAGAGAGCGGAGACCGACGCCGCATGATGGTTACGCTGCCACCCGACTACCGTCCGTCAGAGGACGAAGATTTCATGAATCCCCGCCAGGTCGAGTATTTTCGCCGCAAGCTTATTCGGTGGCAGGACGATCTGTTGAGGGAGGCGAACGGCACCCTTCTCAGCCTTTCCGAAGGCGGCATCATGGAAGCCGACATCACCGATCGGGCGAGTGTGGAAACCGATCGGGCCTTGGAACTGCGCACCCGGGACCGGGCCCGCAAGCTGATTTCCAAGATCGATCAGGCCCTTCAGCGGATCGAGACCGGCGCGTACGGCTATTGCGAAGATACCGGCGAGCCGATCGGCCTGCGCCGTTTGGAGGCGCGACCGATCGCGACCCTGTCGATCGAGGCGCAGGAGCGTCACGAACGGATGGAACGCGTCCACCGCGACGACTGAGGGCATCATTTCGGGTTGGCGCTTTCTCCAGCCCGGAATGACACCTGTTTCTGGCTGGGTTCGGCGTTGCGGGCGCCGCCGCTTTGCATCCGCCTCCGCCTTCGGTAGAAGGCGCGCGGGTGATCCCCCGAAAGGCTTTCAATGTTCAACGTGCTGCTGGTCGTCCATGTCCTCGTTACCCTGGCGCTGATCGGCGCCGTGCTGATCCAGCGCAGCGAGGGCGGCGGCCTTGGCATCGGCGGCGGCCAGGGCATGGGCAGCTTCATGACCGGGCGCGGCACGGCCAATCTGTTGACGCGCACCACGGCGATTCTCGCCACCGTATTCCTGTCGTTGTCGCTGGTTCTGGCCCTGATGAGCCGTGGATCCTCGGGTGGCATCAACTCCATCTTCAATCCGGCGCCGCACACCACGACCGCGCCGGCGATGATGGCGCCGGCCAAACCGAGCGCGCCGGCCGTGCCCGCTCCGCCCTCGACCCCGTAAGCCGAACCATTGCGGTTCGCACATCTGTTGGCCATCCGGTTGGGGTTCCCCTGGCCGGGTCCGACCCTGTATGAGGAACGCCCATGACGCGATTCATCTTCGTGACGGGCGGCGTGGTTTCCTCTCTTGGAAAGGGCTTGGCGGCAGCGGCGCTCGGCGCGCTGCTTCAGGCGCGCGGCTATTCCGTGCGGCTGCGCAAGCTCGACCCCTATCTCAATGTCGATCCGGGCACGATGAGCCCTTATCAGCACGGCGAGGTCTTCGTGACCGACGACGGCGCGGAGACGGATCTGGACCTCGGCCATTACGAGCGCTTCACCGGCGTTCACGCGACCAAGGCCGATAACGCCACCACAGGTCGCATCTATGCGGATGTGATCGCACGGGAGCGGCGGGGCGATTACCTCGGCGGCACCGTGCAGGTCATTCCCCATATCACTGACGCCATCAAGGAAGTCATCGTTCGCCAGACCGATGGCCTGGACTTTGCGATCATCGAAATCGGCGGCACCGTCGGCGATATCGAAAGCCTGCCGTTCCTGGAGGCGATCCGCCAGCTCGGCAACGAGCTGGGGCCGGAGCGGGTGATGTTCGTCCACCTGACGCTGGTGCCCTATATCGCCTCGGCGGGGGAGTTGAAGACCAAGCCGACGCAGCATTCGGTGAAGGAGCTTCTGAACGTCGGCATCCAGCCGCAGATGCTGCTCTGCCGCTGCGATCGGCCGATCCCCGACAATGAGCGCCGCAAGATCGCGCTGTTCTGCAACGTCCGCACCGAGGCCGTGATTCCGGCGCTGGATGTGGACAGCATCTATGCCGTGCCCGGCAGCTATCATGCCGAGGGCATGGACCGGGAGGTGCTGCGCCACTTCCGGCTGCCCATCGATCCGCCGCCCGACCTGTCGCGCTGGGTGTCGATCATGGATGCCATTACCAAGCCGGAAGGCGAGGTCCGCATCGCGATCGTCGGCAAATATACCAACCTGCTCGACAGCTATAAGTCCCTGGCCGAGGCGCTCGCCCATGGCGGCATCAGCCACCGGGTGAAGGTTCGCCTGGAATGGGTGGATAGCCAGGTTTTCGAGCAGCCCGACACGGTGCAGCGACTCGAGGATGTCCATGGCATTTTGGTGCCTGGCGGTTTTGGGGAGCGGGGAACCGAAGGCAAGATAGAGGCGGTGCGCTTCGCGCGGGAACGCAAGCTGCCGTTTTTCGGCATCTGCTTCGGCATGCAGATGGCGGTGATCGAAGCGGCGCGGAATTTGGCGGGCCTGCCCAATGCCTCCTCCACCGAATTCGGACCGACCGATACGCCGATCGTCGGTCTGCTGACAGAATGGGCCCAAGGCAACGAGCTGGTGCGGCGCGAGGCCGGCGGCGACCTGGGCGGCACCATGCGGCTGGGCTCGTACCCGGCCAGCCTCGCGGCGGGATCGCTGGTGCGGCAGGTCTATGACGGCGCGGCCTCGATCGAGGAACGGCATCGCCATCGCTTCGAGGTCAATGTCCATTACCGCGCGCAGCTGGAGGCGGTGGGCCTGCGCTTTTCGGGCCTCTCGCCCGATGGGATTCTGCCTGAAATCATCGAATACCCAGACCATCCCTGGTTCATCGGCGTCCAATATCACCCCGAACTGAAGTCCAAGCCTTTCGATCCGCATCCCTTGTTTCGTGGTTTCATCGGCGCCTGCGTGCGCCAAGCCAGGCTAGTGTAATGGCGCATGTTCAGATCGGGCCGGTGACGGTCGGCAACGACCTGCCCTTCGTCCTCATCGGCGGTCCCTGCCAAATCGAGTCTGAGGCCCATGCTTTGGAGGTGGCCGAGGAACTGGTCGGCATCTGTGCCAAGCTCGGCATTCCGCTCATTTACAAAAGCAGCTTCGACAAGGCGAACCGCACCTCGGGCGGCGCCGAGCGTGGCATCGGCCTGACCAAGGGCCTGGCCATTCTGGCCGAGGTTCGGGCGCGCTTCGGTTGCCCGGTGCTGACGGATGTGCATGACGCGCATCAATGCGCCGAAGTGGCCGAATCCGTGGATGTGTTGCAGATCCCGGCCTTCCTCTGCCGGCAGACCGATCTGTTGATCGCGGCCGGGGAGACGGGCGCCGCCATCAATATCAAGAAGGGCCAGTTCCTGGCCCCTTGGGACATGAAGCATGTCGCCGCCAAGATCGCGAGCACGGGCAATGAGCGCATCATGCTCACCGATCGTGGCACGAGCTTCGGCTATAATACGTTGGTGACCGATTTCCGGGGCCTGCCCGAGATGGCGCGCACCGGCTACCCCATCGTTTTCGACGCCACCCATTCCGTGCAGCAGCCGGGCGGGCAGGGCGGCTCCTCCGGCGGTCAGCGCGAATACGCGCCGATCTTGGCGCGTGCTGCCTTGGCCGTGGGGTGTGCGGCGATCTTCATGGAGACGCACCCAGACCCCGACCACGCGCCATCGGACGGGCCGAACATGATTCCGATCGCCGAAATGCCGGCGGTTCTGGCCAAGCTTCAGGCCTACGACCAGCTTTCGAAGAGAGCGGCTTAGGTCCTATTCTGCGGCGATGCTGAGGGCGTTCTGGGTCACGCGGCTGCCGACGTCCAAAACCTCGATGCCGATCACTTTGCCCGCAGCGTCATAGTCGAACATGATGCCTGGTGCGATCTCGGCCGTTTCGACGGTGGTCGCGCCTTCAGGAGCAAATGAACATGGCGTCGGCAACAGGGTCGTAGCTGGTCCTGATCATGGGCGCCTCGCTTTCAGCGCATTGCGGTCAAGGTAGGATCGGGAGCGTTCGGGATAACGCGGATCGAGGTCGTTCCAGTCGGGAGTCGCAATCATCCGCTTGACCCAGGTCATGCTGAGGGCTCGCTCGGCCATGCCAGCGCCTCCGGCAAGTGAGGCGACACACTACGCCGGCAATCCCTTTGAGAAGGTGCGTTGGCGGAATACGCTGCGTTTTTCCGCCCTACTTTCACGCGTGGTAGCGCTGATAGGCGAAGCGTCATCGGCCGCGCCGTGGTGCCTGCGGACGCACCCGCCTGACACCGCCTTGTCTTGAAGCGCGCCGGTTCACCCTCATGTCGCATCGGTAATCACGAGGGGAAGCCGGGGCGCATGGCGTTTTGGACCGGACATAGCAAGCGGGCCTTCGCCGGCTGGCAGATGACCAAGGACACGATCAATGGCTTCATGGAGGATAACTGCCTCAGCCGAGGCGCCTCCATCGCCTATTTCACCATCTTCTCCCTCGCACCCATCCTGCTGGTGGTGATTGCGATCGCGGGCTTCGTGTTTGGGGAGGATGCCGCGCGCGGCGTGTTGTTCGGCAAGCTCAAGGGCATGCTGGGGCCAGATGCGGCGGGGCTGGTGCAATCGATGATCCAAAGTGCGTCGAACAAGAAATCCGGCATCATCGCGACCGTTGTTTCCATTGTCATGCTGCTCGTGACGGCGAGCGGCGTCTTCGGGGAGCTGCAAAGTTCCCTCAATGCCATCTGGAAGGCCGATCCCTCCGCCCATGGCACCGTGACGCGCATGCTGAAGGCGCGGGCGCAAAGCTTGGGCCTGATCGTAACGCTCGGATTCCTCATGCTGGTGACGCTCGCGATCAGTGCCGCGATCAGCGCCGCCTGGAATCACATCGATCAGGTGGTGCCTGGCGCAAGTTCTCTGCTGCGGATCGTGAATTTCCTGGTGTCCTTCTGTGTCACCACCGTGCTGTTCGGCGCGGTCTATAAGGTGCTGCCGGACAAGCGGATCGAGTGGCGGGACGTCTTCATCGGCTCGGTCTTCACCGCGCTGCTCTATACGATCGGCAAGACCATCATCGCCCGCTACATCGGCAGCAGCAGCGTCGGGTCATCCTATGGCGCGGCGAGCGCGCTCGTGGTGCTGCTGCTCTGGGTCTATTACTCCGCCCAGATTTTCCTGCTCGGGGCCGAGTTCACCAAGGTCTATGCCTATCGGCACGGCAGCCGCAGACCGGTCACGCCAGGGCGGGGTTTCTGGAACCGCTTTCGGCCTCAGCCGATTATGCAGCCGATCATGCAACCAGTGCCCCCGAAGGAACCGGACCCTTCGAAGCCCGAGTGATGCGCACAGGCACCGACTTGTAGGAGGGTGTGCCGCTGCGGCTGTCGTGATGCGCCAGGGACACGAGCACATTGGCTTCCGGATAATAGGCCGCAGCCGAGCCGCGCGGGATATCATAGGCGACCACCGTCATGCCGCGCAGCACGGCGCCCGCAGCCCGTCCGATCTCCGGCTCGGCTGCGATATCCACGACGTCACCGGCTGCTAGGCCGCGCGCCGTGAGATCCTCCGCGTTCAGAAACACCACATCCCGTCGCCCGAACACGCCCCGGTAGCGGTCATCCAGGCCATAGATCGTCGTATTATATTGGTCGTGGCTGCGCAGCGTGGTGAGCGTCAGCACTGCCGGATCGTCCATGCGGGGGTCTTCCGCCAGTCCGGGATGCAGCAGGAACTCCGCTTTCCCCGAAGGCGTAAGCCACTTTCGCTCGGCGGCGGCTAGCGGCAGGCGGAAGCCGCCCGGTTCGCTGATGCGCTCGTTATAGGCGGCGAAGGCCGGCAGCACGGCGGCGATGGACTCGCGAATGCGGTCGTAATCCGCGACATAGCCGTTCCAGTCGATGCCGTAGCGGTCGCCCAGCACGGCATGCGCGATGCCGGCGACGATGGCGGGCTCTGACCGGACCTCAGGGGACGGCGGCGGCAACCGACCTTTCGAGGCATGCACCATCGACATCGAATCCTCGACGGTGACGGATTGCGGTCCGTTCGCCTGGGCGTCCAATTCCGTGCGGCCGAGGCAGGGCAGCAGAATATTCTCGCGGGCGAGCAGCAGGTGGGACCGGTTCGGCTTGGTCGCGATATGCGCCGCGAGATCGAGCTTCCGCAGCGCCGCAAAGGTGACGGTCGGGTCGGACATGGCGACGGCAAGGTTGCCGCCGAGGGCGATCATGACCTTCGACCGACCCTCCGCCATCGCCTGCACCGCCTCGATGGCGCCATGGCCATGCGCCGCTGGCGGATCGAAGCCGAAGACGCGCTTGATGCCGGCGAGCAGCGCCTTGGGCGCCCGCTCGTCGATGCCCACGGTGCGGTCACCTTGCACATTCGAATGGCCGCGCAGCGGGCAGATGCCGGCGCCAGGCCGGCCGATATTCCCGCGCAGCAGGAGAAGGTTCGCGATTTGCTGCACATTTTCGGTGCCGCGCCGATGCTGGGTGACGCCCATGCCATAGGCCACGATGACGGACTTCGCGGCGCAATAGACGCCGGCCGCTTCATCCAGCGAGGCGCGGGAAAGCCCCGACGCGTGTTCAATATCGGCCCAGGCAGTCGCGACCAGATCGTCCCGCAAGGCTTCGAAGCCGTTGGTGTGTTCGGCGATGAAGGGGCGGTCCAGCAGGCCCGCGCCGCCGGCCGCGAGGTCGGCCGCGTCCCGCTCCAGCACCGCCTTCATGATGCCCTTGAGGGCTGCGGCGTCACCGCCGACCTTGACCTGATAATAGTCGCTGGCGATAGGCGTGGACCGGAAGGTGGCCATCTCCACCGCATCCTGCGGGGAGGCGAAACGCTCCAGCGCGCGTTCCTTCAGCGGATTGAAGACCAGGATGGCGCCGCCACGCTTCGCCACTTCGCGCAGCGTCGTCATCATGCGCGGATGGTTGGTGCCGGGGTTGTGGCCGATCGAGAAAATGGCGTCCGCATGGTCGAAGTCTTCAAGCGAGACGGTGCCTTTGCCGATGCCGATGGACTGGGGCAGACCGACGCTGGTCGCCTCGTGGCACATGTTCGAGCAATCGGGGAAGTTGTTGGTGCCATAGGCGCGGACGAACAACTGATAGAGGAAGGCGGCCTCGTTGGAGGCACGGCCGGAGGTATAGAACTCCGCCATATTGGGGTCAGGCAGGGCGTTGAGCGCCGTCGCAATGCGGCGGAAAGCCTCATCCCAGGCGATCGGCACATAGGTATCCGAGGCCGCGTCATAGATCATGGGATGGGTGAGGCGGCCGAGATCTTCGATCTCATGGTCGCTCCAGCCCAGCAGCTCGGACACGGTATGGGTCGCGAAAACCTCAGGCGTGGCGCGCTTCTTGGTCGCTTCCCAACTGACCGCCTTGGCACCGTTTTCGCAGAACTCGAAGGTCGAGGTGTGCTTGGGGTCGGGCCAGGCGCAGCCGGGACAGTCGAAACCATCCGGCTGGTTGTTCTGGAGCAGCAGGCGCCCGCCGCTGTTGAGGTCCATCTGGCCCCGCAGCGCGCGCGCCACGGCCTTCAAGGCACCCCAGCCGCCAGCGGGACCGGTATAGGTTTCGATCCCGCTGGCCGTCATCGTCTTCTTCATAAACTTAATCGTCAGTCTCAGGCCGCGAGCGACGCGACCTTCTCAGGTGACATCATGACCAGCGCCTCATAGTCGCGCAGCAGCCGCTCAGTGATCGGGCCGGGGCTGAAATGCAGATCCCCGATCTGGCGCACCGGCGTCACTTCGGCGGCGGTGCCGGCGAGGAACACTTCCGAGGCGTTGGCCATCTCTTCCGGCATGATCGTGCGCTCGACCACCTTCATCTGGTGGCGGCGCGCGATGGACATCACGGTGCGGCGGGTGATGCCGTCCAGGAAGCAATCCGGTGTCGGCGTATGCAGTTCCCCGTCCATGACGAAGAAGATATTGGCGCCCGTCGCTTCGGAGACATGGCCGCGCCAGTCGAGCATCAGGGCGTCGTCAAAGCCCTGGTCCTCGGCCTGATGCTTGGACATGGTGCCGATCATATAGAGGCCGGCAGCCTTGGACGCCGTCGGCGCCGTTTCGGGATGCGGGCGCTTCCAGGCCGCATGGCCAAGGCGCACGCCCTTCATGCGGTCATTGCCGAAGAGGTTTGGCCAGGCCCAGACGGCCACGGCGAGATTGATGGTGGTGAGCTTGGCGGAAACGGCCAATTGCTCGGACCCGCGCCAGGCGATTGGCCGGATATAGGCATCGGTCAAGCCATTGGCTTGCAGCGTCGTCTTACAGGCCTCGTCGATTTCGGCGACCGTGTAGGGCACTTCGTAGCCCAGAAGCTTGGCCGAGTTCTTCAGCCGCTCGCTGTGTTCGCGCAGCTTGAAGATATTGCCGCCATAAGCACGCTCACCCTCGAAGACGGCGCTGCCGTAATGCAGCCCATGGCTGAGGACATGCAATTTGGCGTCGCGCCAGGGGCGAAGGGCGCCATTCCACCAGATCATGCCGTCGCGGTCATCGAAAGGAACGAGCGCCATAGCTGTTGTTTCCGAAATATTGTTGCGTCGAATGGCCCAAGGTTATGATCGTCTTGCTTGTTAAGTCAATGAAGCTGCCTTAAAACAATCGTATGTCAGCTATGCCCCCCAGCACGCCATCAACCTCGAGCGCGGGTGCCGGTCTTCTGTTCCTGCGGGAGGAGGAGATCAGATTGGCGCAGGATATGCTGTTCTTCGCCTATCGCGATTTCACCCGATCGGCGGATGAAGTGCTGGAAGGGCTGGAGCTTGGGCGGGCGCATCATCGGGCGCTGCATTTCATCGGCCGCGTGCCCGGCATGAATGTCAGCGACCTTCTCGCCATCCTCGGCATCACCAAACAGAGCCTGTCGCGCGTTCTCACGACGCTGATGGATCAGGGCTATGTCGCCCAGTCGCCCGGCCGCGCCGATCGGCGGCAGCGGCTGCTGAGCCTCACGCCCAAGGGGCTCGCGCTGGAGCGCCGGTTGTTCGAGCGGCAGCGGGATGTTCTGCTGCGGGCGTATCGCGAAGCCGGCGGCCCCTCGGTAGAAGGCTTCAAGCGCGTGCTACGCGCGCTGACGGATGACGCCGGGCAGTCCCATCTCGCTGCCATGGAGGCGTCCGCGCGGGAGCCGCGCGCACGATCGGCATGAGCGGAACACCGCCCCTGCCTGATGATGCCACGCTTCATGCTCATGTCCTGGTCGTCGATGACGATGAGCGGCTGCGGCGCCTTCTGGTGCGGTATCTGACCGATCACGGCTTTCGCGTCACGGCCGCCGCTGACGCGGCCGAGGCGCGACTGAGCCTGCGGTCGCTGCGGCCGGATTTGATGATCCTCGATGTCACCATGCCGGGCGAGACGGGGTTGGAGCTGGTCGATGACCTGCGGCGCAACGGGGACCCGGAACTGCCGGTGCTGTTGCTGACGGCCCGGGGCGCGCCGGAGGATCGCATCGCGGGTTTCGAGGCCGGCGCCGATGATTACCTCGGCAAGCCCTTCGACCCCTACGAGTTGGTGCTGCGCGTGCGCGCCCTGCTGCGACGGGCCGGGAGTGTCGGTGCCGTCGCAACCGCGGATATCGGTCCCGTACGCCTCGGCGACGCGGAATTCGACCCGGCGCGCGGCGAACTCCGCAATGCTGCCGGACCGATGCGCCTGACGGGTGGGGAGGTGGCGCTGCTGACGGCGCTCGCCCGCAAGCCGAACCAGATTCTGTCGCGAGAGGAAATCGCACTCGCCCTGGGTATGGATGAGCCCGGCGAGCGCGCGATCGACGTCCAGGTGACCCGGCTGCGGCGCAAGATCGAGCGTGATTCGCGCGAGCCGCGCTTTCTGCACACCGTGCGTGGGCGCGGCTATGTTCTCAAGCCAGGTGTATGACGCGGCACGCAGAAATCGGATGACGGTCGTGGCTTCACCTCCCATCGACCGGCGTTAGGTATGTCGTTAGCGGCGCCCGAGCGTTTGTTCCGGAAATTTCTGCCGCGCGGCCTGTTCGCGCGCAGCCTGCTGATCATCCTGCTGCCGATCCTGCTGCTGGAAGCGGTGACGCTTCAGGTCTTCTACGGCAGTCATCTGGGCATCATCTCCCGCCGTTTCGCCTTCAGCATCGCGGGCGAGATCGCCTTCAGCCTGGATGTCATCGCCCGTAGCCCGGACCCCGCAACGCAATGGCGCATCACCAATGATGTGGCGCGGCAGTTCGACTTGCATATGACCTTCGATCCGGGGCGGAAGATGGTTCCGCGGCGCGAGATCAACGTCCTCGGTCCCCAGGATGACGATCTGGCCGAGGCGCTGCGCCAGCATCTCAGCTTGCCGTTCCAGATGGACTGGGTGTCCGATCCGGACTCTGTGCTCATCCAGATGCAATTGCCCAATGGCGTTGTGGACGTCGCGGTACCCCGCAAGCGCCTCTATGCGGGCACGATGTATATCTTCGTGAGCTGGGTCGTGGGCACCTCGATCCTGCTGATCATCATTGCGGTGCTGTTCTTGCGGGTTCAGGTGCGGGGCATCCGCCGTCTGGCGCGCGCGGCCGAAACCTTCGGCATGGGCCGTGACCGTGGCCCCATTCAGCCTGAAGGCGCGCGGGAGGTGCGGCGTGCCGCGATCGCCTTCAACCGGATGCAGGAGCGTGTGGTGCGGTTCGTCGCCCAGCGCACGGATATGCTCGCCGGCGTGTCCCATGATTTGCGCACGCCGCTGACACGCCTGCGCCTAACGCTGGCGATGCTTCCGACCGGGCCTCAACTCGCCCCCGATGTGGCCGACATGACGGCGGATGTGGAGGAGATGGAGCGGATGATCGCGGGCTACCTTGCCTTCGCGCGGGGCGAGGGGGCGGAGACGACGACGCCCACTGATCTGTCGGCGATGCTGGAGGAGATTGTGGCGCGGGCTCGGCGGGCAGGGACCAAAATCTCGCTGCACGGTGCGTCAGACCTCGTTTTACCGCTGCGGGCCGATGCGATGCGCCGCGCGATCACCAACCTGGTCGATAACGGCCGGCGTCATGCCGTGCATGTCACGATCGGCGTCGCGCTCCATGGCCAGAACGCGGTCAATGTCACGGTGGATGACGATGGGCCCGGCATTCCCGAGTCGCGGCGGGAGAGTGTGTTTCGACCCTTCGAAAGCGGGGCGCACCCCGGCTTGCCGGGCGGCGGCACCGGGCTCGGCCTGAGCATTGCGCGCGATATTGTGCGCGCCCATGGCGGAGAGATCACGCTGAGCGACAGTCCGCTCGGTGGCCTGCGCGCGACGATCCGTTTGCCGCTATGACGTCAGGCTCCATGGATTGATCACGACGATCCCGCAGCCGTCGAAGTCAGGGACGTTGCGTGTCGCAAGCTCTGCGCCACGTGATCGTGCAATCGCGGCGATCTGTGCGTCAAATGGGGTCATCGGCCGACCGGCCTGTCTGCGGGTAGAGGCTAGTTCCGCATAGGCGTGAGCGGCATCATTGTCGAAGGGAAGAACACGCCCCCGGAAATGTCTGTTGAAGGCTATGCTGGCGGCGTGAAGCAGGTCGCCGCGTCGCTTTCCCGCAGGCAAGAGCGCTATTCCATATAACAACTCGGCCTGTGACACGGATGCCACAAAGAGGCTGGCAGGCGGCATCGCATTGAGCCAGCCGAGCACGATCGGATTCGGTTCGTCTTTCATGACTTCCGAAATCACGTTCGTATCAAGAATGATCACGCTCTGTATCGGCTAGTCAAAGGATGGCGGCTCGCGCATCGGCTCACGGGTAACGTCTGGAAGATCGAGGCCACCGAGAGGCTTAAACAAAGCATTGAGGGCCGTGCCGAGCGCCACGGGCGAGGTGGGCTCAGTGTTCAGATTGGCCCGTAATATATCGCGGGCTTCCTCCTCCATTGAGCGACCATGCACTGCGGCTTGAACGCGCAACCGCGCCTTCAAGGGCTCGTCCAGATTTCGAATCGTAATGCTTGCCATTCAACGGCCTTCTGCCATCAATGATGTATTTTTAAGCATTGATGGCATCAAGAGCAAGATCATACATTGGGGCTTGGGCCGCCGCCTGGGCCCTATCACGCAGTCAGGGGTTGGCGCCTCGGGTCCAAAAGGGTTACGAGATGGGTCATGTTGAGATGCTGGCCTCGCGCGCCTTGGAGTGTTGTCTGATGTCCGCTTCCCTTGCGCCCAACGCGGCCGGACCTGCGGATGTATCGGCCCTCTCGTTCGAGGACGCTCTCACTGAGCTGGAAAAGATCGTCCGTGGCCTGGAAAGTGGCCAGCAGAAGCTGGAGGAGGCGATCACCGCCTTTGAACGCGGAAGCGCCCTCCGCCGTCACTGCGAGTCCAAACTTGCCGAGGCCGAGACCCGAATTCAGGCGATTGTCGAGCGCGCGGACGGCGCGCTCAGCACGCGGCCGATCGAGTAGAGTGGCGTTCGAGTAAACGGAATGAGCATGAACCTCGTCGCGAGCGATACCCGAACCGCCCTGACCGAAGCCCTCAAACGGCGCGCCCGAGAAGTCGAGCACGCGCTGGATGTGCTTCTTCCCCTGCCGGACGGGCAGGAGAAGCGGCTGATCGAGGCCATGCGCTATGCCGTGCTTGGCGGTGGCAAGCGGCTGCGTGGGTTCCTCGTCATGGAAACGGCAAGCCTCTTTTCGGTCGCGCCGGCCTGTGCCGCGCGCGTCGCGGCATCGGTGGAAATGCTCCACGCCTATTCTCTGGTTCATGACGATCTGCCGGCAATGGACGATGACGACCTGCGCCGTGGTCAGCCGAGTTGCCACCGCGCCTTTGACGAGGCGACGGCGATCCTTGCCGGCGATGCCCTGCTGACCCGCGCTTTCGAAGTTCTGGTCGACAGCGACACCCATTCCGATTCGCAGGCGCGCTGCGAGTTGGTGGCGGCGCTGGGTGCGGCGGCCGGCGCACGCGGCATGGTCGGCGGCCAGATGATCGACATGGTCTCGGAAGGGACCCAGCTTTCGGCGCCGGAAGTGACGCGCCTTCAGGCCCTTAAGACCGGGCGCCTCATCCAATACAGTGCCGAGGCCGGTGCGATTCTCGGCCGCGCGCCGCCGCAGCAGCGCCATCATATCGCGGCGTTCGGCCGCGATCTCGGCGCCGCCTTCCAGATTGCCGACGACATTCTCGATGCCGAGGGCACCGAGGAAGAGATCGGCAAGACCGCCGGCAAAGATGCTGCCGCCGGCAAGGCCACCATGGTGTCGATCATGGGCCTGGAGCAGGCGCGCGCCCATGCGGCGATGCTCGCGGCTCAGGCTGCCAATTACCTCGCGAGTTTCGGTGACCGCGCCGCGCATCTGGTCGCCCTGACTGATTTCGTGGTTTCGAGACGGAGTTGATACCGATGCCCCCGCATACGCCGCTGCTCGATCGCGTTCATATCCCCTCCGATCTTCGTAACTTCTCCAACGAGCAGCTTGCCCAGATCGCCGAGGAACTTCGCGCCGAGGTCGTCGACACCGTCTCCGTCACCGGCGGCCATCTCGGCGCCGCCCTCGGCGTGATCGAGCTGACGGTCGCGATCCATGCCGTGTTCGATACGCCGACGGACCGGCTGATCTGGGATGTCGGTCATCAGGCCTACCCGCATAAGATCCTGACCGGACGGCGGGATCGTATCCGCACCCTGCGCCAGCCGGGTGGCCTGTCGGGCTTCACCCGCCGCAGCGAGAGCGAATACGACCCCTTCGGTGCCGCCCATTCCTCGACCTCTATCTCGGCCGGCCTCGGCATGGCCGTCGCCCGCGACCTCAAGGGTGAGAACAACGAGCAGCAGATCATTTGCGTGATCGGTGACGGCGCGATGAGTGCCGGCATGGCCTATGAGGCGATGAATAACGCGGGCTCGATGAAAAGCCGCTTGATCGTCATCCTCAATGATAACGACATGTCCATCGCGCCGCCCGTGGGCGCGATGAGCGCCTATCTGTCGCGGCTGATCTCCTCCCAGTCCTTCCTCAACCTGCGCGATCTCGCCTCCCGAATGGCCAAGCGCTTCCCGCGCTCCATCGAGCGGACGGCCAAGCGCGCCGAGGAATATGCGCGCGGTATCTTGACCGGCGGCACCTTGTTCGAGGAACTGGGCTTCTACTATGTCGGCCCGATCGACGGCCATAACATGGACCATCTACTGCCGATCCTGCGCAATCTGCGCGACCATGAGGAAGGCGGCCCGGTACTGCTTCATGTCGTGACGCAGAAGGGCAAGGGCTATGCCCCGGCCGAAGCCAGCGCCGACAAATACCACGGCGTCACCCGCTTCAATGTCATCACCGGTGAGCAGACCAAGGCCCCGCCGGGACCGCCGAGCTATACCAAGGTCTTCGCCAATGCGCTGATCGCCGAGGCCGAGGCCGATGACCGCGTGGTCGCGGTCACCGCCGCCATGCCGACCGGCACGGGGCTGGACAGCTTTGGCAAGCGCTTCCCCGAGCGCACCTTCGACGTGGGCATTGCCGAGCAGCATGGCGTGACCTTCGCCGCCGGCATGGCGACCGAGGGCATGAAGCCCTTCGTGGCGATCTACTCCACCTTCCTGCAGCGCGCCTATGATCAGGTCGTGCATGACGTGGCCATCCAGCATCTGCCGGTGCGCTTCGCCATGGACCGTGCCGGAATGGTCGGTGCCGACGGCCATACCCATGCCGGCGTCTACGATCTTTGCTTCATGGGCTGTCTGCCGGGCATCGTGCTGATGGCGCCGTCCGATGAAGTCGAGCTGATGCATATGGTGGCAACCGCCGCCCAGATTGACGATCGACCCAGCGCCTTCCGCTTTCCGCGCGGTGAGGGGCTTGGGCTCGAACTGCCCAAGCGCGGCACCGTGCTCGAAATCGGGCGCGGCCGGATCATTCGCGAAGGCTCCAAGGTCGCCATTCTGGCGCTCGGCCCCCGCTTGCAGGAGGCGCTGAAGGCGGCCGACGAACTCGCCGGACGCGGCTTGAGCACGACGGTCGCGGATGCCCGCTTCGCCAAGCCCCTCGACACCGCATTGATCACCCAGCTCGCGCGGCATCATGAAGTGCTGATCACCATCGAAGACAATGTGTCCGGTGGCTTCGGCTCCGCCGTGATGCATTACATGGCGCTTGCCGGCTTGCTCGACGGCGGCGTGAAGATGCGGCCGATGACGATCCCCGACAAAATGATCGACCACAACACGCCTTCCGGCCAGTCGATCGAGGCCGGGCTGACGGCCAAGGACATCGTGGCGACGGCTCTCTCCGCTCTCGGTATTGCCGCCGGAACCTCTGCGGTGCGCGCCTGATGTCTTCGACCATCAGCGACAAGACCCGCCAGTTCCGAAACGCGCTCGGGTCTTTCGCGACGGGTGTGACGATCATCACCACGCGCTCGCCCGATGGCCGCGATGTCGGCGTCACCGCCAATAGCTTCAACTCGGTGTCCCTCGATCCGCCGATGATTCTGTGGAGCCTGGGCAAGAACTCCAGCAGTCTCGACGCCTTCATGGCGGCGGAGCATTTCGCCGTGCATGTTCTGGCGATGGATCAGGAGGCGCTGTCGGGCAAGTTCGCCCGCAGCAGCGACACCAAGTTCGACGGCGTGACGGTGGAGCGCGGTGCCGGTGGCATTCCGCTCATTCCCGGCTGCGCCGCGCGGTTCCAGTGTCGCACCGCCTATCGCCACGAAGGCGGCGATCACATGATTCTAGTCGGCGAGGTCGATGAATTCGACCATGATGGCCATGCCCCGCTGGCTTTCCACGGCGGCCGTTACGGCGTTTTCGTCAAGAACGAAGCGCCAGCGGCGGTCGGTGGGGGGGCACCGCTTCTGGGGGATCTGCTGGCCGGGGCGCAATCCAAACTCGACGCGCGGGTGTCGGACGACATCGCCGCGTCCGGCTTGGCGACCGAGGAATTCCAGGTGCTGCGGTTTTTGGCCGAGGGACCGCACGGGGTTGCGGACCTGGAGGCTTTGATGGGGCCGACCAGCGAAACCGCGACCGAGGTGATGTTGGAAGATCTGGCGGCGCGTGACCTCGTTCTGCACACGGACGACGCGGTGTCTCTTACCGATGTCGGTCGCGCCGCCGTGGCGGCCTTGGTCGAGCGCGTGAGTGCTGCGGAAGCCGCAGCACTTCAGGCGCTGACAGGGCATGAAATCGCCCTGCTGCGGCGGTTTCTGGCTCGGGTGGAGTAGCGATACCTTTAAGTCGTCACCCGCGCATCAACTGCGCGGGTGACGACTTTTAAATGTGCGCGTCTGAGCGCTACTCCGCCGTCAGGTGCAGGTTCAGCGCCTTCTGGCTCTCCGTCAGCTGTTGCCCTTCGAAATCTGCAAGCGGCACCGGAACCGCCGGCGTGGCGGTGATGGTCACGGTCTTCGGATTGTCGATGAAGGCCGAGATCTGCTCACCGGCATCCGCCTGATCCGGCACCAGTGTCGAGGCGACGAAGGATGCCCCGAGCTTGGCCATGCTGATCACGTCGGCCGTCGTCTTGCCGGACTCGCTCGCCTGCAGAGCGATGAGACGCTGCACCAGCGTGTCGTTCGTGAAGGAGACCTGAAAGCTCGCCACAGCGATCTTGGTCAAGGCTGCGAGCATTTCATCGGCCGACGTCATGCCCTTACCCTTGGGAAGATTGGCAAGCTTGCCCGCCAGGGTGACGGTGCCGAGGGTGCGGGCCGTTAGTTTCGCCTGTTGGATCGTTGCGGTATCGCTGACTGGGTCGAAGGTAAGAGCCTCATCCAAATCGAGCGTCAGGGTATCGACGCCCATCGATTTGAGCGGCTTGCTTGCAAGCGACAGGGTGTCCGCCGGAATGGCGAGACCACGCATCGTGACGGTGGTCAGCACAGGCGATCCTGCCGACACGGCTTCCGACAAGGAGTCGAGTTTCACCGTGCCACCCTCCTTCGGCGTGACAGTGAGGTTCGAGAGATGGAGGGTATCGAGACGCAATGAGCCATCGTCTGCGGCCGTCATCGCACTCCACAGCGAGCCTGTGGTGGGGTTATGCAGCAGGCTGGCGAGGTTCAATCCGTTCAGATCGAAATGGCCAAAGGTGGCCTTCTCACCGTCAGAACCCGAGAGGGAAAGGCCGTCGAAGGAGAAACTCGCCAATGTGCCCGCAGTATAGGTCTTCGCGACCAAGTCGTTCAGCGCAACCACCGACTTGGGCCCGGTTGTCGTGCCGCTCAGACCCGACAAATGGACCGATCCCAAGCTGATGGCGCTCGCGGCATCGTACCAAAAATCAATCGTATCCGCGTGCGCATCCGTCGGGGATGATGCGAAGGGCCGTGCCGCGAAGGCATCCATGGACAGGCGACCGAGTGTGTCGCCCGTGCCTCCTTTGCTCTGCTCCACGATGCCGCTGATCTCGGCATGGCCGATGAGGGGGCGGGGGTTCGGCCAAGTCGGCGCGCCGGGCGTATAGCGCGCGGCATTGAAGACGCGGTCGAGACCATCCAGATCGATCGCGGAACCGGAGGCCGCTGCAATGCGGTGGCCCTCCGTATCCTCGAAATCGGCGGCGACGACGTTATCGAGGTGGCCCGCGTGATAGCCGACGGCCGACACCGTGGCGAGCGTGTCGCCCTCATCGTCCGCTAATCCATTGGCAACAGCGGTGTCGCCGCTCAGGGGCGTTCCATACGGTGTCACGAGCCAGGCGGGAGTTCCATCCGGCGCCGGCACGCCAGGTGCCAGAAGAGCGATGGCCTGCGCCTCGAACGTCGCGACCTTCAGCGTATGCGCATCATGATGGGAGGTCATGCCGACCATACGCAGCCTGTCCGCACGATAGGGATTTGCCTGTGTGCCGTCGCCGGAGACGTGGTGCAGGACCGTCTGATCGATGGCGACGGTGGGTTTTCCATCCTGCGTAATGACGAGGCCGTCGAGCCGCAAGGTGCTCGTGAACAGGTTGTACTGAACGTTGGTGTAACGGCCGGTGACGCCTGTGGGCAGTTTGGCGAGCATGGCATCCAGGCGCGTGCGCGCCTCATTCTGCGCCCAGACCTGGGCGCCGCCGGCACCGGCTACGACGAGAACAACCACCACCGCCGCGCCGATAACGATTTTTTTTGCTTTAGGCATAAGGACGCTCCCTTGGGACAAGGGCCCTTCTCAACCGGAGAGGGTAGCCAACGCAAGGGCAGGCGCATGACGGTCGTATCACGCTCAGGGTGTGTGCGCGACGAGCCTGGACGCGAGGGCTGTCGCCAGCGCCTCCCGCCTGAAGGGTTTGCTGCACACCTTCCACTCCGGGCGATTGCGCGGCATCGCGCTCTGGCCATAGCCGGACAGGAAGACGAAGGGGATGTTTCTGCCGGTCAATACCTCGGCCACCGGGTAGGCCCGTTCCCCCGCGAGATTAACGTCGAGCACGGCGAGATCGAAGGCCTCAGATGCAGCGGCATCCAGCGCTTTACGCAGCGTCCCGAACGGCCCGATGACGATGCAGCCCAGATCGTACAGCAGATCCTCGATCAGCAAAGCGACCAACATTTCGTCTTCCACGACCAGGACGCGCTTGCGGTCCAGGATGGACGCAGGGTCTATCACTCGTCGTCCGTTGTATGATGCGCGTTGAGCAGTTCCGGCCTGATGCGGAGCGGTGCGCTCAAATTTGCCCTAACGCCGCCGGGTGCGAAGTCCACCGTCATCTCGCCCGCCAGATCATGCGCGAGACCGCGCTCGATCAACATCATGCCGAACCCCCGGCGCACCGGCAGGCTGATGGTCGGGCCATAATCCTCTGCCCAGTGCAGACGCAGATACTCGCCGTCGTCGCGTTTTTCGATGCTCCATTGCACCGAGACCGTGCCTTCCGCGACGGAGAGCGCACCGTATTTGGCGGCGTTCGTCGTCAATTCATGGACCGCCATGCCGAGCGCCAGCGCGCCGCGCGGTTCGATCATCACGTCCGGGCCTTCGAGGATGATGTTAACGCCGTCCGGCGTCATGAACGGCTTCAACTCCTCGACCAGAACGGCCCGCAGAGGAACATTCGACCAGCCGTCGCGCGTGACGAGTTCATAGGCCGCCGTCAGCGCGTGAATCCGACCCAGAAAGATGCTGCCGAAGTCGGTCAGGCTCGTGCTGCGCCGCAGTGTATGCGTCGCCAGTGAGATCACCACAGTCAGCATGTTCTTGACGCGATGATTGAGCTCATCGATCAGCAGCCGTTGATGTTCCTCGGCCCGGACAATGCTGGTGACATCGACGAATGTCACCAGTGAGCCGTCGATGGCGCTTTCCGGTGTCCGGTAGGGAAGAATGCGCATGAGGTAATGCGCGCTGCCGTCACTGCGGGCAACGCGCCGTTCAAGCGGTTCCATCGTGCGCAGCACGTGCCGCACATCCGTTCGCAGATCATGGTAATCGAGGTTATGCACAATGTCGGTCAGCGGTCGGCCTTGATCCGTGGGGATCAGGCTGTAGATCTTCGCAATCTCGGGCGTGAAGCTGCGAATGATCATGAACGAGTCGAGAAAGACTGTTGCGACCTTCGTGCTGTCGAAAAGATTTCTCAGATCGCTGCTTGTCTTGTCCAGCTCTTCGATCTTCCGGACAAGCTCGGCATTGACCGTGTTGAGTTCCTCGTTGATCGACTGGATTTCTTCCTTCGAGGTTTCAAGCTCCTCGTTGGTCGATTGCAGTTCCTCGTTGACGGATTGCAGTTCCTCGTTTGAGCTTCTCAGCTCTTCCAGCGCTGTCCCGTATTCCTCGGTGACGGACTGAAGCTGCTCACGCAACACGCGTATGTCATCTTCGAGTTGGGAGACTAGGCCCGCATCCTCGGCCGGGGGCATGTCAAGCGGTGTGCGAACGGGCCTGCCGCTTTTACCCGTCTCCACGAAGATGACGAGATAGAGGGGCGTGGCGGCTGCCACAGCCAGCGGTTCCACGACGAGCCTCACGGTGGTCGCACCATCGGCGTCCGTGTCAGGCAGGCTCCGATCCTGCTCCACGGAACGGCCGGTTTCGATGCAGCGCCGCAGGGCGTTACGGATTTCCAAGTTCCAACTGCGCCGCGCCATCTCAAAAAGATTCGTGGTCGGCGTGCCGGCAGGCATTTCGAGATACTTGCTCGTGTTAGTCGAATAATGGGCGATGTCACCCCCTTCGGTCACCACGACATAGGCAGAGGCGAAACGTTCGAGGACGCGCTGGCCGGCGAGGCCGATCGCTCGCCGCCAATGGGACTTGGGGTCCGTGTCCCCATCCGACGCACGCAGAGCCGTGATCGGCTCCCGCGACGCAATATAGGGCATCCGCGGCGCTTCGCTCGGCACATCCCGCCGGGTAAAGAACCGATGGGCCCGATCCAGCGGCTCGAACAGCGTATCGTGTCGGGATATCGTTTCCGATATGCCGAGCAGAAGGATGCCGTCTGGGACCAAGGAATAATGAAAGATCGGAATGACCGTCGATTGCAGATTACTGTCGAGATAGATCAGCAAATTGCGACAGGAGATCATGTCCATCCGTGAGAAGGGCGGATCGCGGATGAGGCTATGGGCGGAAAAGGTACAAAGCTCGCGGATCTCTCGCGATACGCTGTAGGCGCTGTCACCCCGCGTGAAGAAACGGGCGCGGCGACCGGGCGACAGACCATCCAAAAGCGTACTCGGATAGCGACCGGCCCGGGCGGAGCTGATGGCCTGTTCGTCGATGTCGCTCGCGAAGATCTGGACCTTCGGCGGGTTTGTGACCGTATCCATATGCTCGCGTATGAGGATGGCGAGGGAATAGGCTTCCTCGCCCGTAGCGCAGCCGGGAACCCATATGCAAACGGTTCCGGTGGCGTCCTTGCCCTTGAATAGACGGGGAATGATGTCGCGGGCGAGCGTGTCGAAGGTTTCCTTGTCGCGGAAGAAGCTGGTGACGCTGATCAGCAGGTCGCGAAACAACAAAACGACCTGCTCGCGATCCTCTTCCAGCCGCGCGATATAGGCATCCAAGCCAGTGAGCTTCAGAACCTGCATGCGCCGCTGGACGCGGCGCATAAAGGTCTGTTCCTTGTATTGGCTGAAGTCGTGGGCAAGCCTGGACCGGATAATGGCGCAGATCGCGAGACGCGTGCGTTGAACCCGAACGCTATCTTCACGGTCTCGCCCTTGGGCTTCTCGTGTGTCCCGTGCGGCCAAAATATGGGCTGGAATCTTGTCGACCGGGACCTGAAGGTCCACCGCATCCAATGCGACCGCGCTTTCCGGCATGCCGGAATATTGCGGTGCGGTGCCATCCGTACCTTGGGCGAGGGTCAGGCCCCCACTCATCTTGATGGCCTTGAGCCCGAGCGCGCCATCATGACCCGTCCCGGACAGGATGACGCCAATGGCGTGGTCGCCAAGACTGCGCGCCATCGAGTCGAACAAAACATCGATCGGATTGAGGATGCGGCCATCGTCCTGGAGAGGAAGGTCCAGGCGTATTTGCCCATCTTCGAAACGCGACAGGTAGCCGGGCGGAATCACAAGGACCGTATTCGCCTCGACGGTCTCGCCATCGCGTGCTTCGCGAACGGGCATCGGCGTCCAGCGTGACAGGATCTCCGGCAGAAGGCTTTTATGACCCGCCGAGGAATGCAGAACGACGAGCAGCGCCATCCCGCTGTCACCGGGCATCGCTTCGAAAAAGCTGCGGAACGCTTCGATACCACCGGCCGACGCACCTATGCCGACGACGGTGAGCGAGGCATCATGCGACGACTGCTGCAAAATCGACGACCCGTGGTGCGAGTAAAATGATTAGGAGAGCGCGTTGCCCAATGGCATGAGCCTCGGCATTGGCGGCTGTTAACCGACAAGGAGCGAACGCCATCGCAACTAATAGCCTAATACAGAGGTGGGAACAAGCAATCTGAGAATGACGTGTCCTCTGCGAAATGTGATCTACCGCGATCAATGGTTGGTTTCAAAACTATGGGAGTGGCTGCCGCCGCAATCGCTGACCGCGCGGCGTGAAAACCCCAGGCGTAACAAGGCAGCGGTTTCTATCGCACCGGATGTTTCGTGGCCAAATCGGTGCGCGGGCGCTAGTTTGCCATCTCGGCGCCCGCTCGCCTGAGGAGAGACGTCATACTCGGTCAATTCGCGAACTGGCTGTGCAGCCTGCCGCCGACCCTTGCGACCTTGTTCGCGATGGCGCTGGCGGCGGGCATCTCCGTGGGGACCTTGCTGTTCTTGCATCGCTTCATTCCGCATCCGCTGAGGAGCCAGCACAATGATGTCGCCGGCTTCGTCTTGGCGATCGTCGGCGTCATCTACGCCGTTCTGCTCGCCTTCATCGCCATCGCGGTGTGGGAGAGTTATGCGGCGGCCGACAACCTCGTGCAGACCGAGGCCAATATGGTCGACGACCTGTATCGCGGCACGATCAGCCTGCCGCCGGGCGTCGCGACGACATTGCGCGCCGATCTATTTTCCTACACCGAAACCGTCATGAAGCAGGAATGGCCGGAAATGACGACCTCCATGCCCGCGCGCATCCAGGGCTGGCAGGCTTTGGATCAGTTCCATCTCGGCCTGGTGCAGCTTCATCCGCAGGACGGCCCGACCCTCGCGGCGCAGAGCAGCATGCTCCAAAACCTGAACAAGCTCTATGACGTCAGGCGGGGTCGCTTCCACGCGGCCGGGTCCAGCCTGCCGCCCATCCTGTGGTGGAACCTGCTGGCCGGCGCTGAGATTCTGATCATCTTCAGCTCTCTGTTCGGCACGCCGCGCATCGCCATGCATGTCGTCATGGTCGGGCTGCTCGGGGCCAGCATCGGCCTGGTGCTGATGCTGGTCGTGCTATTGGACAATCCCTTCGTCGGCCGCAGCCAGGTGTCGGTCGAGCCTTTCAAGTCCCTGACCAGAGCCGTCGAGACGATGGATTATCCGCATCCGTAATGGGCAATGCCGTCCGCACGCGTAGGGCGGCAAAGCGCAGCGTATTCCGCCGTTAAGCCACGCGCCCCATCTGCGAAAGTTCCAAATGGCAGCGAATGGCGTGGTCGCCTTCGCGCTGGATCAGCGGCGGCTCCTGCTCCTCGCAAATCGCGCCGATCTTGCGCGGGCAGCGGGTGTGGAAGACGCAACCCGAAGGCGGGTTCATGGCACTCGGGATTTCACCCTTGAGCCTTAGCGACGATCCCGCATCGACTTCCGCCGACGCCGCCATGAGGCTTTCGGTGTAGGGATGATGCGGCCCGGTGAAGACGGTCTCGGCAGGCCCCACTTCCATCAAGCGCCCGAGATACAGCACGGCGATGCGGTCCGAGATGTACCGCACCACACGCAGATCATGGGAGACGAACAGGTAGCTCACGCCCTGTTCGACTTGAAGATCGGCGAGCAGGTTGAGGATTGCGGCCTGCACAGACACATCCAGCGCCGAAGTCGGCTCATCGCAGACCACGATGCGCGGATCGCCAGCGAAGGCGCGCGCGATGGCCACGCGCTGCTTGAGGCCGCCCGAGAGCTGGCGCGGGCGCATCGGCAGGTAGCGTTCGGCGAGGCGGATATGGCCCATCAACTCCGACAGCTTCGTCGTCAGCCGGCTGCCCCGATAGCCGCCCAGCTTGCGCATCGGCCGGCTGATGATGGCGCGAATGGTCTGGCTGCGATTGAGCGCGGCATCGGGATTCTGAAAGACGATCTGCAGCGCCTCCAGCTCCGACGGTTGGCGCTTCGTGGCCATGGCGGCGAGCGTCTGGCCGTCCAACTCAATGATCCCGTTGGGATCGGGGGAGGACAGGCCGAGCAGCAGTTTCGCGAGCGTGGTTTTGCCGCTGCCGGATTCGCCGACCAGGCCGAGCGTTTCGCCGGGCCAGATCTCGAGCGAAATGTCGCGCAGGGCGTAAATCGGCGCGGCGGCGCTGCCGAAGGTTTTCGCCACATTATCGGCGCGCAACACGGGCCGGAAGGCGCTGCGCGACATCCGCTCGGGCGGGGGCGCCGGCGGGGTGGAGCGCGGCAGGTTCGGCGCCTGCTCATGGAAGTGGCAGCGGCTCAGGCGCGTATCGCCGATCGGGATCAGTGGTGGCTCGTCGGTGCGGCAGATATCTTGCGCCAAGCCGCAACGCTCGGCGAAGACGCAGCCGCGAATGCCGGCGAGGCTGGTGGGCAGGAAGCCCGGAATGGTGTCGAGCCGCGTCTTGTGCTTGGACAGGCCCGCTTGCGGCAGGCAGCGCAGCAGCCCGACGGTATAGGGATGACGCGGGGCGGCGAAGACCTCCCGCGTCGGGCCTTCCTCGACCAGCGTGCCGGCATAGAGCACGCCGACGCGCGCGCACATGCGGCGGATCACCGCCAGGTTGTGGCCGATGAACAGGACGGAGCTGCCGAATTCCTGGCGCAGCGCCTCGATCAGATCGAGCACTTCGGCTTCCACAGTCGCGTCCAGCGCCGTTGTCGGCTCATCGAGGATGAGCAGCGTCGGGTCCACCGCCAGCGCCATGGCGATGACGACGCGCTGCAGCATCCCGCCGGACAGCTGATGCGGATAGCGATCCATGACACGCCCGGCATCCACGATGCGCACCCGTTTCAGCATGGCCTCGGCGCGGTCGAGCCGCTCGGAGGCCGGCACGCCGGCAATTTCGAAGACCTCGGCGATTTGTCGGCCGACACGCAGCGACGGATTCAGGGCGCGGCCGGGGTCTTGATAGACCATGGAGATGCTGCGCGTGCGCAGGCGTTGCAGGGCGACGGCGTCCATGGCCAGCGCATCTTCCCCTGCGATGCGAATGCCACCGGCGCGCACACGGCCGTTGGTGGGCAGATAGCGGGTGACAGCGAGAGCGACGGTGGACTTGCCGCAACCGGATTCGCCGACCAAGCCGAAGGTCTCACCACGGCCGATGCGAAAGGAGAGGCCGCGAATGACCTGGCGGTCCCGCCCGCGCACGCGATAGGCGATGTCGAGATCACGGACATCCAGCGCATCTGCGGCGGCGTCTTGCATAGGGGTGAGGGAATCAAGCATCGAGCACCGCCTGCACACCTTCGGCGGCGAGATTGACGCCGACCACGAGAGACCCGATGGCCAGGGCATCGAACAGCACCGTCCACCAATAGCCGCCGCCGATCAGGCCATAATTCTGGGAGATGGACAGCCCCCAGTCAGGTGACGGTGGCTGGATGCCGAGGCCAAGAAAGCTCAAGGACGCGACAGTGAAAATCGCATAGCCCAGCCGGATGGTGGTCTCGACCATGATCGGCGGCATCACATTGGGCAGGATTTCCACGAACATGATGTAGATCGCCTTCTCGCCGCGCAGATTGGCGGCGGCGATATAGTCCAGATCACGCTCCCCCAGCACTGCCGCGCGCACCGTGCGCCCGATGATGAGGCCGAAGGACAGGCCGATGACGATGATCACCGTGGTGTTGGAGATGCCGAGCGCGGTGATGACCAGCATGGCGATGATCAGCAGCGGCAGGGCCAGAAAAGCGTCGATCAGGCGGCTGATGACGTCATCCGTCAGGCCGCGTGCATAGCCGGTGACAAGGCCGAGGATGGTGCCGACAACAGTGCCGAGCAGGGTCGCGAGTGGGGCGACGATGAGGATGTCGCGCGATCCTACGATCACGCGGGAAAACACGTCACGGCCAAACTGGTCGGTGCCGAGCCAATGATCGCCGCTCGGCGGCATCAGCGTGTTCAGCAAATCGGTGTCATCGGCACCATAGGGCGCGATGAGCGGCCCGAAGATCGCCATCACCACCCAGAACAGCAGGATGAGGAACCCCACCAGGAACGGCGGCGAGCGTAGCAGCAGCTTGATGCGCTCGCGCCGGATGCTGTTGGGCGTGTCGAGCGGGCGCGCGGAGGGAGGGGCGGGCGGTGCGACGTCCGCGTCAGGTGTCAGGCTCGCGCTCATTCCCGGCCGCTCCCGAAGGAGATGCGGGGATTCAGGGCGGAATACAGAAGATCGGCGATGAGATTGGCCCCCACATAGACGATGCCGATGACCAGGATACCGGCCTCAAGCATGGGAAAATCCTTGGCGTGGGCGGCCGAGAAGATCAGGCTGCCGATGCCGTGGTAGTTGAACAGCGTTTCCACCACCACGAGGCCGCCGATGAGATAGCCGCTCTGGGTCGCGATGACGGTGATGGTCGGTAGCAGCGCGTTTCGCAGCACATGCCGCCAGATCACCTGGCGATAGGACAGGCCCTTCAGCACCGCCGTGCGCGTGTAATCCGCCGCCAGGGCCTCGATCATGCCGGCGCGGGCCATGCGGGCGATATAGCCGAAAATGATCATGAACAGCGGCACCGCCGGCATCAGCAGGTAATAGACCTGGGTAAGGCCGTTGGCGTTGCGGGGCGCGCTGGCGGTGAGCGGAAACACATGCAGCCAGATGCTGAAGACCATGATCAGCACGATGCCGGAGACGAATTCGGGCACCACCGTCGCGGAAAGGCCAGCGATGACGATGGTGCGGTCGATCCAGGTGCCGTGCTTCAGCGCCGCGACCACGCCGCCGAGGATGCCGAGCGGCACCACCATGACGAAGGCGATGCCGGCGAGCTTGAGGGAATTGACGAGGGCATGGCCGATGAAGGGCGCGACCGGCGCGCGGTAGGTATAGGACATGCCCATATCCCCGCGCACCATACCGCTGACCCAGTGCCAATATTGCACCAGCAGGGGCTGATCGACCCCAAGCTGGTGGTTCAGAACCGCGACCGCCCGCGCATCGGCCAGCGGCCCCAGGATGGCGCGCCCGACATCGCCGGGCAGGATTTGGCAGCCCGCGAAGACGATGACGCTCAGCAGAATGAGCGTGATCCCCGCAAGCATCAGTCGGTAGAGGATGGCGCGGTACAGTCTCATGCGGCTTCGCGTCTCGCTTGCTGTCGTTTAGTGGCGGATTATTTCAGGCATGATCCATGGTCCCAGTCTCTCGTCATGGCACGCGAAGGCGTGCCATCCACGGCTTGCCTACGTCCCGCAAGGAAGGCGTGGATGCTCGGCCTGCGCCGAGCATGACGTGGTGGACGGAGTTCGTTTTCGCTTAAATCGCATATCTGTTTAGCTCTGAGTGATGGAGACCTGCGACAGATACGGCCGGTCCGCCGTCGCCGGCAGGCCCGACACGTTCTTCGAGGTGGCATAGAGGAAGTCGTAGAAGTAGCCGAAGATCACCGGCGTCTCATCCAGCAGCAGCGTCTCGATCTTGCCGGACACGGCACGCTGGCCGCTGAGATCGAGGGCCTTCACATAGTCGGCGACCAGACCGTCATAGGTCGGGTTCTTGAAATGCGCCGCGTTCCAGGTGCCCGCGCTGACGAACGGGGCATTGAGGAAGACGTTCGGCACGCCGCGACTGCCGTAGTCGGTGATGCCGAGCGGGCTGTCGAGCCAATCGGACTGGCCGAAGGCCGCCTTGCCGTAATAGGCGTCCTGGCTTTCGATATGCAGGTTGATCTTGATGCCGATCTTCTTGGCGAAGCTCTGGATCAGCACGGCGTAATCCGGGATTTCCAGATATTGCTCGGTGGTGAGCGTGACCGAGAAGCCGCCGCCGACGCCGGCCGCTTCCAGCAGCTCCCGTGCTTTTTTGAGGTCCAAGTCCCGCTGCGGCACAGAGAGGTCTGTCGAGGGAAAGGCCGAGGAGAAGGGGCTGTCGTTGCCGACCTGCGCGTGGCCCTGGAACAGACCCTTCACCAAGGCCTTGCGGTTGATGGACAGAGCCAGCGCCTGGCGCACGCGCTTATCGCGGAACGGCCCGGTCTCGCAGTTCATGTGGACCTGCTGATGCGCGGTCGACTTGCAACTGATGACCTTGAAGTCCTTGTTGTTGATAATCGCGCGCCCGGAGGCCACGGGCAGTTGCGCGATCATATCCACCTGGCCGCCCTGCAAGGCCAGAACCTGCGGCTGGATGTCGGAGTAGAAGGTGAACTCGACGCGGTCGAGCAGCGCCTTCGGACCCCAATAGGCGTCGTTGCGCACGAAGGAGCAGCCGGTCTTGGGAATATACTTCTCAAGCTTGAAGGGGCCGGTGCCGATGAAGGTCTGCTCGAAGCCGCCGGTATAGTTCGCCGGCAGAATGATCATGTTGTAATTGTCGGAAGACAGGACGTACGGGAAATTGCCGTTTGGCGCGTCGAGATGGAATGCGACCGTCAGATCATCGATCTTCTTGGATGAGCCGGGCGACAGCACGCCCTTGAAGGCCGATAGCGCATTGGACGCGTTCTTCGGATTGACCAGCCGCTCGACGCTGGCCACGACCGCATCGGCATTCATTGGCTCGCCATTGGTGAACTTCACGCCGGAGCGGAGCTTGAAGGTCCAGACAGAGCCATCCGTATTGGGTGACCAACTCGTGGCGAGCACGGGAAGAAGCGTATAATCGGGGTTGAGCGCGCAAAGGAACTCGCCGGTCTGGATCGCGACCATGAGGCCGCCGTCATCGGCGATCGTCACCGGATCGATCGCGGCGGCCGGCATCGTCATCGCGATACGCAGCGTGCCGCCTGACGGACCTGCGGCACGAGCGGGCTTACTGGCCGCCATGCCCATGGCGCCGGCAAGCGTGCCGAGGAGCGGGAGGGACAGCCCGAGACGGCTGCCATGCACCAGGAAGCCACGACGATCGACACGCCCGGTCAGGGCATTGTCCATCACATCGTTCTCGGCCTCAGACAGGTTCCGGCGAACCTGGGAAATCAGATCATCACGCTTGGACATCGTATCCTCGTCATTGGCCCGTTGATCGGGCGACCGTGGCTGGGTTCCAAATGGGCAGCGCGGCAGGCGAAATTAGGTCCGTGACATGCGCGCCACACATGGAATGACGGCTCGAAAACGTCCGCTTGTCAAATGACCGAAACCCTTATGCTCTGTGGCCCTGAGGTCTCAGCAAGGATGATGCCAGCGACCAAGGGCGCGCGCAGCCGGACCGTCATCGGATCGACTTGCCTGCACCTTAGGCAGATGGTTGGTGATATCCGTGTTGGATCAGGCGAGGGACTCAGAGTCGGATGGCGGTGATTGACCGGCGATGGCTGCCACTGAATGCACTGCGCGCGTTCGAAGCGGTGGGACGTCACCTCAGTTTCACGGGCGGCGCCGAGGCCTTGCATGTGTCACAGAGCGCGCTCAGCCGGCATGTCGCGAGCCTGGAGGATCTGCTCGGGCGCCCGCTGCTGGAGCGACGGCCCCATGGTCTGGTGCTGACAGCGGCGGGCAGCGCCTTGTTGCCCGCCATCAACAAGTCCTTCGACCGGCTGGAAGAGGTGATGAACAGCATCCTGCGGGAGGAGGTTGGGCATCAGCGCCGGCTGCGCGTCCATGTAGCGCCGTCCTTCCTGCATCAGGTTGCCTTGCCGGTGCTGGGCGATTTCCGGCGGGAGTTTCCCGACATCCTGATCGATGTGTCGAGCGGCTTCGCCATCGGCCTGCCGGCGACGGAGGTGGATGTCGCCGTCGTCTTCGATCGTCCGCAAGCGAGCGATACGGTGCGCGATCTGCTGTGGATGGTGCGCTCGACGCCGGTTTGCGCGCCCTCGGTCGCCGCACGCTGTGCGGGGATGGGGCTGCGCGCGTTCTTATCCGCGAACGAGCTTTTGCACGTGAAGTTCGTGGGCGAGCCGATCGGCGGCCATTGGGCGCATTTCGCGCGGCAGCGGGGATTCACCCTGGAGGCGCGGGGCGGCATGGCCTTCGATACGATCACCCTGGCGGTGCAATACGCCACGGCGGGGCAGGGCGTGGTGCTGGCGGATGTCGATATGTTTGCGCCTGAATTGGCGCGCGGCAGCCTCGTCGCGCCCTATGACGAGATCGTCGAGGAAGGCTACGGGTATTATCTCGCCTTCCATTCGGAGGATCTCGGCGACCCCGCCATCAGCCTGTTCCGGTCCTGGATGATCGCCCGTCTGGGGCGCGCAACGCGTCAGGCGTCTTCCGCGTCTTCGCCGACCAGTGCGATGTCGGCATAGATTTCGGCGAGGGGGATTTCGATGCCGATTTCGTTCAGCCGCAGAACGTCGTCGGCCTGGACGATCTCGGCGACCCAATCTTCACCCTTGCGGCTGAAGACGGTAGCGCCGGCATCCGTCTGCGTCAGGATGACGTAGCGCTGGATGGAGGGCGTGGCGCGATATTCGGCGTTCTTGGTGACGACGTCCGTGTGAGCCGTACCGGCGCTCAGGATTTCGAAAACCACGACCGGATCTTGAACGACGGTTGAGCGTGGAGGAACCGGCGTGCAGATGACGAAGGCGTCAGGATAGCGAATTCTCCCAGCGACCTCGATCTTTAGCTCACTGCCATAGGGGCGGCATGGCTGCCCGCGAAGGCGGGTTCCCAAGGCGATGATGAGGTTTCGTTGAATGCCCGCATGCGCTTCGGTTCCGCCCGGCATCGCCACGGGCTGAAAACCATCGAACTCATAGCGCAGCTCTTGCCTGTGTTCCCAGGCGAGGAATTGATCGATCGTAATGCCTGTGCGCAGAGCGACATTCATGGTCGGATCCTAGCAGAATTTTGGATTTGGCGTATAACGCTGCGCTCATCCGCCCTACGTGGATTGTAGGGCGGATGAGTGCAGCGTTATCCGCCACGTCCCATCAATCGGCAGCGAGGGCCATCTGCTTGCGGGCCATCGTCTGGCGCACATACTCTTCCGTCTCGGTCCCGATCCGATCCGCGTAATTGGCCATGACGTGATCGGCGCCCTCATAGACGCGGTAATCGATCGAAACGCCCTTCTGGGTGTTCAGCTTGTCGACCAGCTTCCGCACACCAGGCTCGGCCACCATCTCATCGGCATCGCCATGGATCAGCAAGCCGCCGGTGGGGCAGGGTGCCAGGAAGCCGAAATCGTAATGCGTGGCGGGCGGCGCGACGCTGATCCAGCCCGAAATCTCGGGGCGGCGCATGAGAAGCTGCATGCCAACAAAGGCGCCGAAGGAATAGCCTGCGATCCAAAGTCCGCCGGAGTTCGGGTTGACCGACTGCATCCAGTCCAACGCGCCCGCGGCATCGCTGATCTCGCCAATGCCACCGTCATACTTGCCCTGGCTGCGACCGACGCCCCGGAAATTGAAGCGCATCACGGAAAAGCCCAGGCGCTGGAAGGCCTGAAACATCACATAGGTGATGCGGTTATTCATCGTTCCGCCGTGCAGCGGATGTGGGTGGAGAACGAGCGCGAGGGGCGCCCCGGTCTCTTTGCTGTGGTGGTAGCGGCCTTCCAAACGACCGTCGGGACCGGCGAACATCACTTCAGGCATGGCAATCAAACCTATTTTTGATAGCGATTGGGCCACCCCGCATGCCGGGCGGCCATCCAAGGCACGTCAATTCCGTACGTCTCCGAAGCCTCACCCGCATCCGCTTTCATTTCGCGCCCGTATAAGTGGCGTAAAAGGGCGGTGGCTCAGCGGCACCGTGCGCGTCGTCACAGCATCGTCGAT
This sequence comes from Acidisoma sp. PAMC 29798, assembly GCF_030252425.1. Classification (GTDB taxonomy): domain Bacteria; phylum Pseudomonadota; class Alphaproteobacteria; order Acetobacterales; family Acetobacteraceae; genus Acidisoma; species Acidisoma cladoniae. Next base: position 1,478,751 of record NZ_CP126994.1, read on the forward strand.
CTCGTCGGGTTAACCTGGCGGTGACCCAAGCCGTGCGACTGACGATGATCAAGACGCGGCCTGGAACAGGATCGGGCGGGTAGGCGAGGCATGTTCAATGGCAAGCATGCCGGCAGTCCTTATTGCCGCCGGGCAGAATATGATATTAAGGCCTGCCTAACCGGGTTTCATACGGAAATGTCGCATGGCCTTCATGTTTCTGCGCGAAAGCATCCGGGCCTATCGTGAGCGGGACCCTGCCGCGCGGTCCAGCCTCGAGGTGTTCTTCTGCTATCCGGGCCTCCATGCGGTCCTGTGGCATCGCGCCGCGCACCGGCTGTGGCAGCTCGGGCTGCGGTCCAGCGCACGCTTCGTCTCTAATATGGGGCGGTGGCTGACCGGAATCGAGATCCATCCGGCCGTTAAACTCGGCCGGCGCCTCGTCATCGACCACGGCATGGGCCTGGTCATCGGGGAGACGGCCGAGGTCGGCGATGACGTGACGCTCTATCATCAGGTGACGCTGGGTGGCACCTCCCTCAGCCACGGCAAACGGCACCCGACCGTCGGTGACGGCGTCATCATTGGCGCGGGGGCGAAGGTGCTGGGGGCCATCACCATCGGCGCCGGCGCGCGCATCGGCGCCAATGCGGTGGTGACGCAGTCCGTGCCGGCAGGCCTGACCATGGTCGGCATCCCGGCCCGGCCGATCGATCGCCATCGGCGCGCCCCGGCCTTCGACCCCTATGGCACACCCTGCGGGGAGATGATCGATCCGCTGGTGCGCGACATCGAGAGCCTGCGGGCCGAACTCTCCGATCTCGAAAGCCGCGTCTCCCGCATGGCGGTCGCGCGCCGAGAGACGGCGGATTGATGCCGTCCGGCCGCGTCTATCTCGACGCCAATGCGACCGAGCCGCTACGGCCTGAAGCGCGGGCGGCCGTCATCGCCGCGCTCGACCGGCTCGGCAACCCCTCCTCGATCCACGGTGACGGCCGCGCCGCCCGGCGGCTTTTGGAAGATGCACGCGAGAGCATCGCCGCGCGCTTCGGCGCCGCCCCGCGCGACGTTATCTTCACCTCCGGCGGCACGGAAGCGAATGTCCTGGCGATCCATGGCCTGGCTGGCTCCGGGCCTATTCTGCGGGGCGCGACCGAACATCCAGCGGTAATCGCCGCTGCCGGGGACGGTGCCGTTATCCTGCCCGTGGACGCGGACGGCCTCATTGATCTCACCGAATTGCCAGCGCGCCTGGCGGCGATCAAGCCGACGCTCGTTTGCCTGATGCTCGCCAATAACGAGACGGGCACCCTCCAACCCATTGCGGAGGTTGCGGCACTCTGCCGCGCGGCGGGCGCCCTTTTGCATGTCGATGCCGTCCAGGCGGCGGGGCGGATCTCCGTCGATCTGGCCAGTTTAGGCGCCGACAGCCTGTCAATCTCTGCCCACAAGCTCGGCGGCCCAACCGGCGCTGGCGCCCTGCTTCTGGCGCCCGAAGCGGCCGCGCGCCTGGTGCCTCTGCTGGTCGGCGGCGGGCAGGAACGCGGCCGGCGCGGCGGCACGCCGGCGCTCAGCAATATTGCGGGTTTCGCCGCAGCGGCCTTGGCGGCCCAACCGGAGACCGCCAGGGCGCTCGCGGGAATGCGCGATGCGATCGAGGCGGCGGCTATCGCGGCCGGCGGCATCGTGGTGGGCGGCGGCGGGCCCCGCCTGGCCAATCCGCGTCTGCCCAATACGACCTGCATCGCCCTTGCCGGTGTGCGCGCCGAATCACAGGTCATCGCCCTGGATCTTGCCGGCTTCTCGGTTTCCGCCGGCGCCGCCTGCTCTTCCGGCAAGGTGGCGCGCAGCCATGTGCTGGAGGCAATGGGCCTCGGCACCCTGGCGGGTGAGGCCATTCGCGTCTCGCTGCCCTGGAATGCCACACCCGATCATGTCACGGCCTTCGCCGCCGCTTATCGGGTGATGGCGCAGCAGATGAGGCGCAAGGCCGCATGATCTACCTCGATCATCACGCCACCACGCCCTGCGATCCGCGCGTGCTGGCGGCGATGCTGCCCTGGTTCACGGCGCGTTTCGGCAATGCCGGGAGCGTTGAACATCCGTTTGGCCGTGACGCGGCCGAAGCGGTGGAGGAGGCGCGGGACCATGTCGCGCAACTGATCGGCGCGACCTCCTCCGAAATCGTCTTCACCTCCGGGGCGACCGAATCCAACAATCTCGCCATCAAGGGCGCGGCTCGGATGGCGATGACCCTCGGCGACCCGCGTCGGCGCATCGTGACCCTGGCCACCGAACATCATGCGGTGCTCGACTGTGTGGCGGATCTGGCCGCTGAGGGCTTCGAGCCGTTGGTGCTGCCCGTCGGGCCAAGCGGGTTGCTCGATCCGGCCGTACTCGCCGAGGCGCTGCGCGTGCCGACCCTGCTCGTCAGCATCATGGCGGTGAATAATGAAATCGGCGTTGTGCAGGACCTGTCGATGCTCGGGGCCATGGTGAAGGCGGCTGGCAGCGCTTTCCATATCGATGCCGCCCAGGGCGCCGGGCGCATTCCGCTCGATGTCACCGCCATGCAGGCCGATCTGCTCTCCCTCTCGGGCCACAAGATGTACGGCCCCAAGGGCGTCGGCGCCCTCTATGTTCGGCGCCGCCCGCGCATGCGTCTGGCACCCCTGATGTCAGGCGGCGGGCAGGAGCGTGGGCTACGCCCAGGCACCCTTCCGGTGCCGCTGATCGTGGCGATGGGGGAGGCCGCGCGCCTGTCGCAGAGCGAAGGGCCGGCGGATGCGCGACGCATGAGCCGCCTCGGAAGTCGGCTGCTCGACCGGCTGCGATCGGAGATTCCGGACCTCGTCCTGAACGGCGATGCCACACGCCGCGTGCCGGGCAACCTCAATCTGACCTTCCCAAGCGGCGACTCGGTCAGCCTGATGGGCGCGGCGCCGGACCTCTGCGTCTCGACCAGTTCGGCCTGCACCACGACCGCCGATGGCCGCGTCGGCGCCAGCCATGTCCTCACCGCCATCGGCCTGACGGTGGCGCAGGCACGCCGCAGCTTGCGTATCGGATTGGGACGAACTACCTCCGATTCCGATGTGGATGCGGCAGCCGACATGATTGTGGCCGCTGCCCTCCACCAAGACGCGGCGGTGGCCCGGTCGGCTGTGGACTGACCGACGGGCCGTTCGACACCAAGGGATATGAGAGCCGATGCCGAAGATGACCTTCGTCGAGCGCGACGGAACCAGCCGCGAAGTGGACGCGCCGATCGGCCTCTCGGTGCTTGAGGTGGCGCACAAGCACGGCGTCGATCTGGAGGGCGCCTGCGAGGGCTCGCTCGCCTGCTCGACCTGCCATGTGGTGATCGACCCGGATTGGTTCGAGCGGCTGACGCCGCCCACCGAGGACGAAGAGGATATGCTCGACCTCGCCTTCGGCTTGCAGGAAACGTCGCGCCTTGGCTGCCAGATCGTCATGGACGAGGCGTTGGACGGTTTGGTCGTGCGGCTTCCCGCCGGAACCCGCAACGCCCAGGGGTAAGTCTTTGTCGGCGCCTTACCCGAAGGCGCCGACCTCATGGCAGACCGCCGTGCTGATCTCCCGGACGAGCGCGAAATAGCGTCGGATCGGGCTGAAAATCTCCTCGTGCTCGCGCTCATAGGCCATGGCATTCGGCGATGTGCCCGGCTCCGCGAAGTCGGTGCCGGAGGTATCGTCCGGCGCGCTGGGGAAGATGCGCTCCAAGGTGGCGAGCGCCGCCGGCACGTCCAACCGCAGCAGCCGCTGTTGCAGGCCCGTTCGCATCACGCCCATGCGCGGCGCGAAATCCGGAATGGTCGCGGTCAAAATCCAGATGCGGTGAATGGCGGCCAGGCGAATGGCATGCAGCAGCAGCTCCCGCTCCGGCATCGTCGGTGCATCGGGCCAGGCGGCGCGGAGTGCCAGATGGTCGGCATGGACGCGGCGGAACATCGCCCGCACATCAGACCAGATATCGAGCTGCTCCAAGCCACCGGCTACCGCCGTCAGTGCCTCACGCCGGCCGGGGATTTGGCTATGGCCCGCGCGGTCGAGCCAGGTGCCGGGGTCCAGCGTCTCGACCACCGCGCGCAACACATCCAGATGGGAATGGCGCATGGCGTGGGAAGCGAAATCCATCGAGCGGCGGAAGCGCGGACTGGTGCGGCGCAGCTCCGTCACCGTGTCCGGGTTGCGGCTGGCCGCGAAGCCTAGGCCATGCAGCGTATTCGCGCACCAGCCGAGCTGCTGCAGGATGGCGTTGTTGGGAATGGCCCGCAGCTCGCGCGGATGGCTGATGAGGGCAGGGCCGCCGGAACTGTCGCTCTGCCGCGCGGCCGGGCGGGAGCCGGTGCGGTCGATCAGCGCCGGGCCGAAGGTGCCCAGAATGGCAGCATAGCCGGGATCCTCGACCAGCTCTTCCATGTTCGACCGGATGGTGGCGAAGAAATCTGCCGCGAAGTCGGGGTCGGCATAGATCGGATCCTCGGCCTCATCGACGCGGGCGAGGGCGAATTCGGCGATGCGCAGGATCACCGATTGCGCCAGCGCCGGGGTGCCGAACAGCAGATAGCCGTCGCCGCCCTGGAAGGCGGCTTCCTCGCGATAGCCGATGCCGGCGGCATCAAAGGCCCGGCGGCCGGCGGCCGGCGACAGATAGGCGAAACGGTCCAACAGCGAGCCGGGATGTGCGCCGCGCCCGATGCTTTCGCCATGCGTGTCGAAGAGCACGATCTCGACGCCCTTCAGCCCATGCTTGACCATCGCCTCGCACAGCTTCAGGCGCAGCCGCTCGATCAGATAGGTGGCGGCGATCTGGCCGACATAGCGGCCGGAATCGGAATAGCCGAATTGGACGCACAGCTTGCCGGTGCGGCGCAGATAGGCGCGGTAATGCGGGCTGCGCAGCGCTTCTTCGATGATGCGGCCGCCGGAACTCAGCGCCTCCGCCGTTTCGAACAGCGGGCTGATCTCGATCTTGTCTTCGATCCCGAACAGCCGCGCGAAATACAGCGCCGTCAGCAGGGTATAGCCCGTCTCGGTCTCGGCGATCAGGAAGCGCACGGGGCTCGCGGAATCGATGTGCTTGACCATCTGGGCGACGGTCATCATCAGCCGCGCCGCCGAGGCCTGCTCGGCCATCAGCGTGCCAAAATTGATCGTCTCGGGCTCCAGCGTGTCGAGCGCGGCATTGATCGCGCCCAGCAACACCCGCCGGCGGGACGGATCGGCCGGTGGGTCCGCAAGGCCGAGGCGCTGGCGCACGCCGTTATGGAGCTGTGCGGAGTTCAGCCGCACATGGGTATGGGCGAGGCCGAGATTGTGGGAAACTAGGCCGGCCCGCGCGATGAGCAGAGCGCGCTTTTCGGCGTCATCCGCCTGGGCGAGCGCATCGGGGAATAGCGCGAGCAGCGGTTCCGGCGTCACCAGCGCTTCATCGCGCCGGCTAACCAGGGCCTGGGCGAAGGCCGCGACCTCGGTGGCGTCGGTGCCGTTCGGCGCGGCGGCAAGCTGATCCCGCACGGCGGCGACGGCGGCCTGGGTCCGGGCGAGCAGGGCGCCGGCGCTGGGCAGCGGTGCCAACTGCGCCTCGACGCGCTCCAACTGATACAGCTTCATGCGCAACCGCAGGCGCAGCGTGTCCCACCAGCCGATATCGGTGCGGCCATCGGTGTCGTAGCCGACCCAGGTGGTGAGCGTGATGGGGCTGGGCGCGAGATCCAGCCAGCGGCCTGCCCAGGTGGCATGGGCGGCATCCAGAATGGCGCCGGTCAGCAGGTCGAGCGCATCGCGCCCACGGGCGATGGCGGCATGGGCCTGGTCGAACTCATCTTCCAGCGTCACAGGCAGGGGGCGATGGGTGGTGAAACAGGCGGCCGGGTCGGCGTCGCCGGAGGCCGCGCCGGCCAGCGCCTGACCCACCGGCAGCGGCAATGAAAAGGTCGGGTGGGCCGTGAAGACGGCGGAGAAGCGCGTGTGTTCCACCGCGCGGCGGAACTGGGCGAAGGGCACGGCACTGTCATTCGGGTCGGGCCGCACAAGGCGGGCGGCGAGGGTGGCCATGGCGTCCACCGGGCCGACCTCAGCGTTCAGGCCGACATAGGCCGCGATCCGCTCGGCTCGGTGCTGGAAGGCTTCATCGCGCAGCCAACAGACAAGGCCGCTGAGGGCGCCTTCGGTGAGGGCGCCCTGATCGATCCGCCGGGAGATGGCGAGCGCCACGGTCATGACCGGATTGCTGAAGGGGTCTTCCGCCGCTCGGCCGAGGGCGGCCGTCATGAGGCTGATCAGATCCGCTCCGAGGGCCGAGATCTCCTCGGGCTGGTCGAAACCGGGGGCGCTGTCGGCGGGGGCGTTCTGGTCCTGCATGGTTCTATTGTGCACCGCAGCGGCGCGGGAGCAATCGTTACGTGGGGGGTGCGGCGGCTTTTTTTGGGGTGCGGACGATGCTCTTGATCCCTCTCTTGATCCTTGGGCGCGGCTGCCCTAAGAGAGCGCCACCGCGCGCGGCTTGGCGCGGCCTGCGATGTCCCGTTCGTCTAGAGGCCTAGGACGCTGCCCTCTCACGGCGGCAACACCGGTTCGAATCCGGTACGGGATACCAATCTTTTCAAAGACACGAAACCTAGCGCCTCAGCATGATGCTAGGGGCCTGATCGACACAGGGGCCGCTCCATTGCCGCCCTACACAATCCGCACCCCGCGAAGGTTCCAGGCCGGCTCACTCCAAAAGCTGTCGACTTCGAACCGACGCCACAGATCGGGTGGGAGAATGCTCTGCCGTTCGTTTGGCCTTACCGCATTTCCCACCTTGTGCAGCCCCGGTGTCCCCAGCCGCGCATCGAATTCGTTGGCGTCGAGGGTGACGCTCTCAAAGTCATGCTGGAAGGGTGGGAGCCCTGTGAAATCATAGATAGCGTCGAGCGCCCTCTGCGGCTCCCGAGTCAATGTTTCATAGGACACAAGAAGAAGGCGGTCGGACTCTTCGCTGTGCATGGCTTGCTTCAGGGCGTTGTAGGCGAAACCCACCAGCCCACTGCTACTCACTAGTCCCTCCACTCGAGAATAGACCGTGCCTCCAGGATCGAAGTTGAATATCTTCGACAGCTCCCATCTATTCTGTTGCGTGAGCCGCTCGATGCTGTCCAGCACCCAAGGAAGGTGCCGCACACAGCAAACGACTTTGGCATTCGGAAACAGGGCCGCCACGACATTGAGCTTCGCGCACCAAAGCCTGTTCGTGTCGAATACCGTCTGTGTTTGCGATATTGCCCCGTAGTAGCCATCGAAAACGCCCCGCAGGATCGCTTTGCGCTGCGTATCATCGATAAAAATGGCGCTCTCGTTACCCTGGCTCATCTCGCGCAGCAACATGGAGATGAGCGAGCCAATGGGGCTGGTGATGCCCGCGTGCACATCGGGGTTTTGCCGCAACAATGCCGCCAGCAAGGCCGACCCCGAACGCGGCAGGCCGGAGATGAAGTGGAGTCCGGTATGCACAGAGAACTCCGATCATGTTAGACCCAGATCGTATCAGGTTGAATCGGCGCGCGATTGAACCTGATACGTGACGCTGTCTCTGAATAAGGTCCGACAGCGCTACGCGCTCGCACGATCCTGGGCGAGGAAGGCCCGTGCCGCCAAATGTTTGCGCAAACGCTCGATCTCAGGACCCGCGACGCGAAGCGGGGCGTATCCCAGCGCATCCATGACGAGTGCAATGTCCTGGGCTTCCGAACCCCAGGCGGGATAAAGATCAGTCGATCGACTGCCGAAGAATGCATTTCGATCGCCGGTATCAAGGTAACTTTCAGCCGGCAGTCCCTCAGCTAAAACAACCGCGTGGGCAGGCAGCTCCACGTGATAGTAATGCGCCGTCACGACCTCGACCTGTCGGATTGTGCTGCCGTTGATGAGGTGTTTAATCGGAATAAGAACAGCCTCCGCGAAGATGGCATGATCTGGCGACAGAAAAAGATCATCCGTCGGCAGACCGTTTCCAAATGCACCCGCGGAAATACGAACGGGATTGACCTTATGGGGCGCGGGGTGACGGTCGCATCGGACTTCACGATGACCAATCCATATGACTGGCTGGCTGTCGTCGAGGGTCAAGACTTTGTCACCCACCCTGAGGTCTTCCACCCGGATTTGACCGCGCTTCGTCGCGATATGGGTGCCATGACCGAAGCAGGGCGCCACGCCGACGATCACGTCGTCTGCTCCGCTAACCTCCGAAAAGGTGAAAGTCTCCTGCACGCCGGGAATGATCACGCTGACCGGACCGCCCGCACCGTCGAGGGTGAGCGTCGTTCCGTCATAGCTGTGGCCGGTCAGATCCAGGTCATCGACCTGAAGAGTGTCGCCGTGCGTGAAGCCGGTGATCGTATTGGTCGGGGCCACCGACGTCGCGAATTCCAACACGGCGCCCCCGGGCGTCGCGAAAGCGATTTTACCTGAGCCCGCAGCACCCGAGGCCGCGAGATCCAAGGTTCCCGACGTGAGCGTTATGCCGCCTGTGAAGGTATTGGCCGCGGCAGCAATGCTGACAGTCCCCGTGCCATCGACATTCAGGCTCACCGCCCCGTACGCATTGTCGGCAGGGTTCCCGTTGCCTCCAGTTTCTTCCGAGCTGGCGTTATCCGACCCCTCCTGATCAGCGATTGCGTCGCCGATCGTCAGCGTCTGTCCGGCTGCGGGGGCAAGGTTGATGGTATCATTCCCCTCGCCGAAGATCCCGGAACCGAAAGCTTGACCCGATCCAGCGCCCTCAGCGCCCTGGCCGCCCGTGACGCTACCGCCACTGAACGAGCCGGCGCCAATCGTCAGCTTCCCGCCCTGCTGGACGAATATGCCACCGCCCGCTCCCAAACCGCCACCGCCACCGTAATTGATACGCGCGGCGTTGCCATCGGGCCCGTAGCCAAATTGCGCACCCCCACCACCGCCAAAGCCGCCTGCAGTGCCGGTGCTGATGCCGTAGCCTGCGTCGCCATTACCGGCGCCCCAGCCGGCCCCCGAGCCCATCCCACTTCCAGCAACGCCACCTGCATCGCCGCCGCCGCCGCCGCCAAAGCCACCGCCGCCACCGCCACCCCCACCGCCACCAAAGCCGCCGTTGCCTGCCGCCGGCCTGAAACCGGATGCACCGGTGCCGCTGACGTATTGTTCGTTTCCGCCGGCGGTGCCACCAACCCCGCCACCCCCGCCGAAGCCGTAGCCCCCGCGCAGGTTCGGGGGAGAATATGCCCCAGCGCCGCCGCCGCCGCCGCCATTCGCGCCACCCGCGCTACTTCCCGTGCCCGCAGTTCCCGCGCCTGCGGGGCCTGCGCCCACGATCAAGCCGGCGCCGGGAGCGGTGTTATAGGACCCCCCGAAGGCCGAAACACCGACGCCGCCACCGGCACCAGCAAACGTCTTTCCCATAAAATTATTGGCGTAAGTCCCGGCCGTCGCCTCCGCAGGCCCACCCGAGCCGCCAAGCCCGCCGCCGCCACCGCCACCGGTGCCACCATAGGTCACGCCATTGTCTGTGAATGTGGTCGTGGCACCGCCCTGCCCACCAACCGCCTGATCGTCTTTGAACGAGACGCCGTCCAGAGTGACGTTCGCACCGGATGCGACGAAGAGACCGCCGCCGAGGCCGGCCCCCGCGCCCCCACCGCCCAAACCGCCCGCGCCACCCTGGGCACGCATATCGTTCAGCCCAAGGTTCTCAATCGTCGTTGTGCCCGCATACGCGAAGATGCCACGGTACATTCCGGCGCCGTCCAGCACGTGACCCTCGCCGTTGATAGTAAGGCTTTCGCCTGCCTCCAAGTCGATGGCATCGAGGTCATGATTGAGCGTGATATCGGCGCCAAGGTCGATTTCGATGCTCGTCCCGGCCGGTGCCCCTTGATCCGCGCTATCGATGTCACTTTGCAGTTCCGCTTGAGTAGCCGCGACAAACACTTCAGTCGACATCAGCATTGTCCCATAATGTTCACCGTCCCGCCGATTTCATGGAGTGCATGCGAGGGTATCGGCCTGTCCGCATTGCCGCGGAGAGGCGCTATTGCTGGCAATCCTGCCAGCGGCCATCGATGAAGGAGCAGCCTTTCATATGACCGTACAGAAAGTTCTGATTGCCGACTTCGTATTGCGACCTGGGGTCTGACGGCAACTGCTCCTGAGGCGCTGAGGGCGCCACCGGTTGCGGTATCATCGGGCTGACGGGAGCCTGCGCATATTGGACGAGCGGGTCGTCCACCGGCTGCTGCAGAAGGGCCGCGACCGGATCGCGTGACCATACGACACCATCAATCTGATAGCTGTCCGGACCTTCGAAGTTTAACAGAAGAGGTTGCGCAGGTGGCGGCTGGAATGAGGTGCAGCGAGCCTGAAGTCCGGGCGCTTGTGTGCAAATTTGATGAGGTTTCCAGTCAGAAATCTGCGCCGTCACTCGGATTTCACTGCCCGAAATGGGCGTCGCTTGGAATGTGCCCCAAACGCGCATCCGCGATCCGTTGGGGAGTTGGGTCTCGACAGCGTAGGTGCCGTCACTACCCATGCCGACTGTGGTCTGCACCATGCCGCCTTGCCCGGGCTCCGTCGTGGTCCAGGTGCCGACGAGGTTCGGCGCCTGCTGTGCAAAAGCCGCTGGAACGACGGCCGAAAGTAAAAGACCGCTAAGCCCCGCCAGTTTGCGATGATCGATCCATGGAAAGCATCGTCGTCTGGGTCGAACTCTTCGGTTCAGCGATGCGTGGTCATCAGAAGTCGGCCGCTTCGCAAACCCTGTTTTCCTTAGACGAAGATGCATGGTTTGCCGTGTTCTGTTGGATGGTCGTGATCCCGATCCATCTTGTGCCACGGGATTTGACGACCGATCAAACTAGCTGATCAGCTAGGTATCGATCTCCGATCAGGCCTCTTGAAGGTTTACAGGGCGCCATGAAGCACAAGCAGCGCGGTCGCTTCGGTTCGGCTGCTGGTACCGAGGCGTTTCTTCACGCGCTCGACATGAAAGTGTACGGTTGAGGCGGAAATCGCGACAAGTTGGGCAATTTCCCAGTCGGTTTTTCCAGAGGCCACCCACCGCATGCATTCCAGTTCACGCGCGGTCAGCTGTGGCCTGACGGAGGAGCTTTCGCCCAATCCGGGCGTCGTTCTACACCGAGCATGGAGTGCCAACGACATGACCCATAGCAATGAGATGTCCGATGCGCTGAGATCGAGCGGGCGTTGAGCAGCCAAGCTCACAACCCCTTGGTAGCCTGCCGGACCATGCACCGGAATGACCAAGCCATCTGTCCAGCCGTAGTCATAAGCCATTTGCAAAAGAGTATTTGCGGAAGCGCTCAATGTGCCGCGTGGGAAAATTTCACTCCATAGGAACGGAGTCATACGGCGTTGAGCTTCTTCGATGATAGGATCATCAAAAAATGCCTGATGCTCAGTATAGCGTTCAAGCCAATCTTGGGGCCAATTGTTGAAATAAAAACGATACGCGCGACCGCGACCTATCCCTGTCCAACCACCGCCCGCTCCCGATCGGAAACCAAAATCTGCATATACAATCAAGTATTCAGAGATGAGGGCGGTTATGTCTCCCTCTGTCTGGCAGCGCTGTATCAGACTAAGCCCGACGTCATAGCGTGATCTCAACGGCTCAACTTCCATGATGGTAGAAGATCTCCAAGGTTCGTGGATGGAAAACGGGCTTGTTCGGGACAATCGGAATTAAAACTGACGCAGCCAGGAAAAGCGCGCTCGCGTGTGACGGGGACCTGACCGGGGAGAAGCCTCAGGCAGCTTTTATCCGTCTGCGCATACATCCGCCTACCAAACCAATGAAGGGAGGTTGTCCAAGTCGGGTTCCGACCCAGGAAAACAACGGGGGACCGCGACCATGAGCGACAATTTATATCAGTGGGACGATGCCGACGGCACGGTCTCCGCGTTGATTGTGTCATCGTCCTTGTGCGTGCCAACGAGCGTGATCAGGACGCGCCGACACGGATAGGCGGCATGTGCGACAATCCGATCGCTCATAGCCAGAATGCCCAGCGCATAAGCTGCTGAGCCAGCGCTATCACCCGCCCTTGACCCCGTCTCCCGCTTCCTGCGACATCCTGCGCGCCACAACCCGAGGCAGGAGAGCCGATGCTCCGTTCCGCTCTGCTGGGTCCCTTCGCCGGCACGTTCAGCACCTTCCTGCTCGCCTTTTCGGCGCTCTTCTCCATCGCCAACCCAATCCTCAACGCCATCATCTTCAACCAGATCACCGCAGACCGAACGCATCCGGAGCGTCTGCGCCTGGCCCGGCGCGTCGGCGTCTATTCCCTCATCCTGCTGCTGTTTTCGCTCTGGGTCGGCTCCTATGTTCTCAGCTTTTTCGGCATCACCCTCGGCGCCCTGAAGGTCGCGGGCGGATTGGTGATCGCAGTCGGCGGCTGGCGGCTGTTGAATGCGCCGGAACGCCGCGAGGCCGAGAAGACGCTGCAGGCCCATCAGGAGGGCCGCACCGCCGCCGCCGAAACGGTCGATGATATCGCGCTGTTCCCGATCAGCACGCCCTTCACGATCGGGCCCGGCACTATTTCCGTCGCGATCACGCTCGGCGCGTCACGGCCCGCGACGGGCACCGCATGGCCGTATCTGTTGAGCCTGTCGCTCGCGTGCCTGGTCCTCGCCATCACCATCTGGGTGCTGTTCAGCTACGCGGACAGCATCGGCCGGATCGTTGGCCAGACGGCATCGCGCGCCATCACGCGGCTCTTCGCCCTCATCCTGCTCTGCCTCGGCGTGCAGATCATGGCCTCGGGCGTCGAGACGCTGCTGTTGCCGATCATCGCCGCAGCGCGGAGATAGGCCTGGAGATGGCGATCTGGTCCATCCTGGGCGCATTGACGACCGTGCAGGGCGGCCTGCTGCTCGGCTTTCCCGCTCTCGTCTCGATCACCGATCCCTTCGGCAATTCGGTCGTATTCAGCCAGATGACCGCCGATCGGACGCATGCCGAGCGCATGGTCATGGCGCGGCGGGTCGCGCTCTATGCCCTCATCATCCTGCTGGTCTCGCTTTGGGCTGGGTCGTATGTGCTGAATTTCTTCGGCATCACACTGCCGGCCTTGAAGATCGGCGGCGGCCTGGTGGTGGCGGCCACCGGCTGGCGCATGCTCTATGCTCCGGACGCCGCCGAAGATGACGTCCCCGCACCCGCGGAAGCACAGGGCGACATGACCTTCTTCCCGATCACGATGCCGCTGGTGGTGGGTCCTGGCGCCATTTCGGTTGCCATCGCCCTTGGGGCGACCCGAACGGCAGGTCGCGTCGATGGCGCCTTTCTGGCCGGGGTGTCCTTGGCGGCCGTGGCGGACGTGGTGCTGGTCGCCCTTCTGTTCTCCTATGCGGATAGCTTGTCTCGCTTGCTGGGCCGGGCCGGTTCGCGCGTGGTCAAGCGTATCGTGTCTCTGTTTCTGCTCACCATCGGCGTGCAGATCATGGCTGTTGGCTTGCAGGACATGCTGTTGGCCTTCCTTGCCTCAGCGGGCCGCCAGAATTGACAGAAGGCCGCTGAGCACGCTTCCTGCGGCAGGGGAGGGGCGTCGCTGATGGACCAGAAAATCAAACAGATCGACGTCAGCACCATGCAGGAGCGGGTCTATCAGGAACTGCGCGATGCGCTGTATCAGGGCCGGTTCATGCCCGGCGATACGCTCAATCTTCGCAGCCTTGCGGAAGCGCTTGGCACCAGCCCGATGCCGGTGCGGGAGGCGATCCAGCGCCTGACGGCCGAAAACGCCCTCGTGCAGATGCCGAACCGGGCGACCCGCGTGGTGGCCCTGACGCCGAGCAATTTCGAGGAATGGACCCGCATTCGGGTGGAAGTGGAGGGCTACGCCACCCGTCGCGCCGCGATGCGCGCCACGCCCGAACTCTGCGCCCGGTTGCGGGCCATCAATGAGACATTTCGCGCAGCGGTCGAGGCGGAGGATTCCCATGGCATGCTGCAAGGAAACCAGCGTTTTCATTTTACGATCTATCGCGCTGCCCAGGCGGAGGAGCTTCTCAAGATCATCGAATCGCTCTGGCTGCGTTTCGGGCCAATCCTGGGTTTCGTGCGCAACCTGCCGGGGTCGAGTGTCATGTTCGAACGTGGCGTTCAAATCCATGACCGTGTGATCGCGGCCCTGGAACGGCGCGATGCGCGGGCGGCGCGGGCGGCGCTCACTCTCGACATTCGTGCCGCCGCCTCATGGTTTCACCATCACCACGATTTCAACGAGCCGATCGTCAAACGAGCGGACTAAACAAGACGGAGAAGGTTATGAACGGATCTGCAAAACGGGTCGCGGTGACCGGCGCGTGCGGCAATCTCGGCCGCAAGCTGGTGACCCATCTGATCGCGGCCGATTGGTGCGAGGAGGTCGTGGCCCTCGACCTGATCGCCTATGAGGCCGGCGGCCCTAAAGTCACGGCCGTGGTCGCCGATCTCGCGGACCGGAAAGACCAGCGCTGGCAGGACGCCATTCAGGGTGTCGATGCCATCGTGCATTTCGCCGCCCAGCGCCCGTACGTGGACGCGACATGGGAAGATTCGACGACATCGATCGACATGACCCTGAACCTCACCGGCGCGGCGGTCGAAGCGGGCGTTGGTCGCTTCATCTTCGCCACCTCCAACCACGTCATGGGCGGCTACAAGGAAGACTCAGACAGCATGGCGCCGGGATCGCTGACCGTCGATCTGTCGCCCCGCCCGGGCACGCAGGTGCGCGAGCCGGATGGCAGCCTGTCGCTGCCCTATGCCTATGCGGTCACGAAGCTGACAGGGGAGCGCATTTGCCGGGAGCGGGCGCTGGGCTCGCATGGCACGCTCACCACGGTCGCCGTGCGGATCGGCTGGTGTCAGCCCGGTGTGAACCGCCCCGAAACCCTCAATGCTACGGGCCAACCCGGTGTCGAAGATACCGGCCCGCAGGATGCCGAGGCCAAGCGCGATCTCGCCTGGTTCCGCAATATGTGGCTGTCCAACAGGGACTTCGCCCAGGTCTTTGAGCGTGCGATCCGGGCCGATGCATCCGGCTGGCCCGCGCCCGCCATCATCGTCAACGGCATGTCCAAGAACAGCGGCATGCTGTGGGATATTGCACTGACCGAGCGTCTGCTCGGCTACAGGCCCGAGGATGACGCGGCGACAGGCTGATCGCCGGCCGCCTTGACCGATCTGGCGCCGCACTCGATATGCGGCACCGCCGAACCGTCGCCGACCAACCGAGGAAACCGTCCCATGCATATTCTCATCATCGGCGCCGCGGGCATGGTCGGCCGCAAGCTCACGGAACGGCTGGCGGCGGACGGCGCCATCGGCGGCACGCCGATCACCGCCTTCACCCTCGCCGATATGGTGACGCCCCATCCGCCGGCCGGTTTCTCCGGCACCGCCGATTGCGTGACGGCGGATCTGACGGTGTCGGGGGCCGCGACCACGCTGCTCGCCGGAAAACCCGACGTGATCTACCATCTGGCCGCCATCGTCTCGGGCGAGGCGGAAGCCGATTTCGAGAAGGGCTATAGCGTCAATCTCGATGGCACACGGCATCTGCTGGAAGCCATTCGCACCAGCCAGGCCGGCACGGGCTGGAAGCCGCGCGTGATCTTCGCCTCCTCCATCGCGGTCTTCGGCGGTGATATGCCGGACGTGATCAGCGACGAGTATTTCCTGACGCCCGAAACCAGCTACGGCACGCAAAAGGCGATCTGCGAATTGCTGCTGGCGGATTACTCGCGTCGCGGCTTTATCGATGGCATCGGACTGCGCCTGCCCACAGTCTGCGTGCGGCCGGGCAAGCCCAACCGCGCCGCGTCCGGCTTCTTCTCGGGCATCATCCGTGAGCCGCTGGCCGGGCAAACCGCCATCCTGCCGGTGAGCGAGGATGTGCGTCATTGGATGGGCAGCCCGCGCGCCACGGTGCAATTCCTGCTGCATGCCGCGACGCTTGACCTGTCATTGCTGAAGAACCGGCGCAGCCTGACAATGCCGGGTCTCGCGGTCACGGTGGGTGAGCAGATCGCGGCGCTGGAGCGTGTCGCGGGACCCAAGGTCACCGCCTTGATCAAGCACGAACCCGATCCGGTGATCGCGCATATCGTCAGTGGCTGGGCGCGGGGTTTCGATCCCAGCCGTGCGGAGGCCCTCGGCTTCGTCGCCGAACGCCAGTTCGACGACATCATTCGCATTCATATCGAGGATGAGCTGGGCGGCACACTGCCGGCCTGACCATCCCGACGGCACGATGTCCGGCCCCAATGGCCGGATGAACCACCGGGCGCAAGACCCGGTCTATTGGGAAGATGAGACCATGAAATACTTGCTCTGCAGCACTGCTTTGGCGCTTTCGATCGGCGTCGCCATGGCGCCGGCGCATGCCGATACCTCCGGCAAGCGCATCGCCTTGTCCAACAACTATGCCGGCAATTCCTGGCGTCAGGCGATGCTGCAAGCCTGGACGGAAGCCGGCAAGGCAGCCATGGGCGACAAGGCCCTGGCGGCGGCCGACTCCTTCACCACGGCCGACAAGGAAGTGACGACCCAGGCGGCCCAGGTGCAAAACCTGATACTGCAAGGCTACGACGCCATCGTCATCGACGCGGCCTCCCCCGATGCGCTGAACGGCGCCATCAAGGCCGCCTGTGACGCGCATATCGTCGTGGTCTCCTTCGACGGCATTGTGACGGAGCCTTGCGCCTATCGCCTGACGGTCGATTTCAAGTCGCTAGGTGAGAAGCAGGTCGATTACCTCGCAGGCCGCTTCCCGAATGGCGGCAATCTGCTCGAAATTCGCGGCCTCGCGGGCACCTCGATCGACGGCCTGATCCATGACGGTATCGTGGCCGGTGTCGCCAAGCATCCGGGCTTTAAGATCGTCGGCAGCGTCGAGGGCGATTGGGATGAGGCGACGGCGCAGAAGGCCGTCTCCACCGTGCTGTCCTCGCTGCCCCAAGTCGTGGGCGTGGTCGATCAGGGTGGTGACGGATATGGCGCGGCGCAGGCCTTCAAGGCGGCTGGCCGGGCGGAGCCGATCATCATCATGGGCAACCGGCAGGACGAACTCGCCTGGTGGAAGCAGCAGCATGACGCGAACGGCTACACCACCTGGTCCGCCACCATCGCGCCGGGCGTTTCCTCCCTCGCGCTGTGGGTGACGCAGCAGATTCTCGACGGCAAGAGCGTGCCGCATGATCTGACAGTGCCGTATCTGGAGATCACGCAGGCCGGCTTGGATGACGCAGTGAAATCGACCCCGGTGGGGAGCGTCGCCAACGTCGTCTATACGCAAGCCGATGCCGTTAAGGCGATCGCCGCCAATACCGGCAAGTAGTCCCATGGGTCATGAGATCGTACGCCTCGGCGCCGTCACCAAGAGCTTCGGTGCGGTCAAGGCGCTGACAGGCGTCGATCTCACGATCGTCGCGGGACAAGCATTGGGACTTGTCGGCCATAACGGGGCCGGCAAGTCCACGTTGATGCATGTGCTGACGGGCACCATCGCGCCCACCACCGGCACGGTGGAAGGCGCGGGCGCGGACGGTGCCGACTACACCGTCATTGCCGCTAAAAGGCTTGGTCTGCGCTGCGTCTTTCAGGAATTGTCGCTCTGCCCTAACCTGACGGTCGCCGAAAATACCCGCATCATGCATCCGCGCCTGCGTGGCTTCGGCTGGCGTCGCCGCGCTGGCGCGCTGATCGGCGCGCAGCTCGACGAGATGTTTCCCGGCCATGGCATTGCCCCCGGCACCGTCATCTCCGATCTGTCGATCGGTCGGCGCCAGATGGTGGAGATTGCGCGCGCCTTCACGGTCACCCAAGACCCGCTGCGCATGGTCATTCTGGACGAGCCGACGTCATCGCTCGATCCCAGCACGTCTCGCCAATTGCTGACCTTCATGCGGCGCTTTGTGGCAGGCGGCGGCAGCACGATTTTGATTTCGCATCTGCTGCGCGAAATCCTTGATTATTGTGACCGCACCGTGGTGATGCGGGATGGCACCGTGGTTGCGGATGAGCCGACGCCGAATTTTGATCGGGAGCGGCTGATCGTGACCATGGGCGGGGCGGCCGAGGGCCATGCGGCGGCGCCGGTGGCGCGCATTGACGCGGGGGAGCGCATATTGCGCGTGAGGTCCCGCCCGAAAGGTCAGGCCGGCGGCCTCGAACTCCGCGCCCATGCCGGGGAGATTATCGGCCTCGCCGGTCTCGCGGGGCACGGACAGTCCGATCTGCTGGTCGATGTCTTCGACGCCGGCACATCCGCCGCTGGCCGCAGCGAAGTGCATGGCCCAGTGGCGCTGGTCGCCGGTGACCGGCAGACGGATGGGGTGTTTCCGCTGTGGTCGATTGCCGACAATATCACCATCCGCTCGCTGTCGACGCTGACGAAGGGCCTGCTTATTTCCCGCGAGCGGGTGGACGCGCTGGCGCAATCCTGGAAGCAGCGCATCGGCATCCGCACGCCCGACATGAACAACAACATTCTGTCGCTCTCGGGCGGCAATCAGCAGAAGGCGCTGTTTGCGCGCGCCCTGGGCTCGGATGCCGACATCATCCTGATGGACGACCCAATGCGTGGCGTCGATATCGGCACCAAGCTCGATGTCTATGCGCTGATCCGCGCCGAAGCGGAGAAGGGGCGAACCTTCTTGTGGTACACGACGGAAATGGACGAGCTGGAGCATTGCAGCACGGTCTTCGTCTTCCGCAATCACCAGATCGTGGCCGAACTCGGCCGTGACGAACTCACGGAGGAACGCGTGATCCATTCTTCGTTCCAAGAGGTTGCATGACGGTCGCCCCGCAGACGATGGACGGGTCCGCGTCCAGGCGCACCCGAGGGATCAATATGCGCCGCCTGTTTCGGTCCGCGCTGCCGGCGATCTCTCTCTTGATCGTTCTTCTGGCGATCAACGACTTCAATCCGCGTGCCATCAGCTATTTCGGCTTCAACCTGATGCTGAATCTCGCGGTGCCGGTGGCGCTGGCCACCATCGCGCAGCTTTGCGTCATCACCGTCAGTGACCTCGATCTGTCGATCGGCGCCTATGTCGGCTTCATCGCTTGCGTGACGACGACATGGTTGCCCCAAAGCCCGCTCCTCGGCGGCGGCGTGATCCTGGGTTCGATCGCGTTATACGCGGCGCTCGGCGCGCTGGTTCAGTGGCGTCAACTGCCGTCCATCGTGGTCACGCTCGGCATGAGTTTCGTTTGGCTCGGTCTCGCTTTGTTGGTGCGGCCATCGCCGGGCGGTGAATCGCCGGCCTGGTTGCAGAGCTTCATGGGACTGCATGTGCCCTATGTGCCGTTCCCCATTGTCGCCGCCGTCGTCATCGCGGCGGTGATGCACTTCGTGCTCATGAGAACCGCCTTCGGCGCCGTGCTGCGCGGCGCGGGCGGCAATCCGGCGGCGGTGGCGCGCGCCGGCTGGTCGCTGCTGCGCATCAAGGCCACGGCTTACGCGATGGCCGGCGTCTTCGGCAGCCTCGCCGGCATGTCCCTGGTCGGCGTCTCAACCTCGGGCGACGCGAATATGGCCAACGGCTACACGCTGCTTTCCATCGCCGGGGCGATTCTGGGCGGCGCGGAGTTCATCGGCGGCCGCGTGTCGCCCATCGGCGCGGTGATGGGCGCCTTGACCCTGCAACTTGCGGCGGTCGCGCTGAATTTCTTCCAATTGCCGCATTTGCTGCCGGGGTTTCGCATCCCGTCCGAATGGCAGGTGGGGGCGCAGGGCCTGATCCTCATCCTCATCCTGGCGGTGCGCGCCCTCATCAATCGGAGTGACGCATGAACCTCATGGCGCTCCGTAACCGGCCCTGGATCTGGTCCTTCATGGGCGCGGCCGTGGTCTGGGCTCTGGCCGTCATCCTGGCCGGCGGCCATGGCGGCTGGTCGATTGTCACCACGGCCATCGCCTTCTCGGCTTTCACGGTGCTGGTCGGCATCGGGCAGATGTTCGTCATCACGCTGGGGCCAGGGAACATCGACCTGTCGCTGCCCGCCAATATCGGCCTCGCCAGCGCCGTCGCCATGAAGATGATGGATGGGTCCGATCCGCGCATCGCCCTCGGTCTAGCGGGTGCGATCGGTGCGGGCCTCGCCATCGGCATCGTCAATTACCTGCTGATCCGGCTGCTGCGCATTCCTCCGTTGATCGCGACCCTGTCGTCGAGTTTCGTGATCCGCTCGATCGGAATCAATTACGGCAATGGCTTGCAGATCAAGCCGCCGCCAGCCTTCGCGCATTTTGCCTCCCTGCGACTGGGCGGCATTTCGGTGCTCGCAGTGCTCGTCCTGCTGTTCTCGGTCGTCGTTGGCATAACGCTGGCGCGCACCGTCTATGGCCGGTCGGTGCTGGCTGTCGGCCAGAATATGCGCGCGGCCCGGCTTGCCGGTATTTCCGTTAGTCGCGTGCGCTTCGTGACTTACGCGCTGTGCGGCGCCTTGGGCGGCTTGTGTGGCGCCTTGCTGGCCGGGTTCACGGGCGGATCGTCGCTGGATGTCGGTGCCGAATATCTGCTGACGTCGATCGCGGTGGTGGTGATCGGCGGCACCTCGGTCGCAGGTGGCATGGCCAATGTGCCCGGTCTCTGGGGGGCTGCGCTGATGCTGTTCCTGATTGCGACGCTGTTGAACTCGTCCGGCCTGGGCATCGGGGTTCGAGACCTGATGACAGGCGTCATCATCATCGCAGTGATTACCCTAGCCGGCGGACGCCGGCAGACGCGATAGCGGGTCGCTTCACGGCGGATGACGCTGCGCTCATCCGCCCTACACCACGGTCCGTAGGGTGGATGAGCGCAGCGTGTTCCACCTAATCCCGCAACTTCGCGTATTTCGCGTCGAGCGCCTTGATGCCCTCGACATTCACCACGGACGATCCCTGCGGATCGAAATGCGATTCCAGGAACTTGTCGACGATCGCCTTGGCGAGTTCCGGCCCGATCACCCGCGCGCCCATGGTAATGATATGGGCGTCGTTACTTTTTGCGGCGCGTTCGGCGGAATAGGTATCGTGCGTATGCGCCGCACGAATGCCCGGAATCTTGTTCGCCGAGATGCAAACGCCAATGCCGGTGCCGCAGCATAGAATGCCACGATCGTAATGGCCCTCCAGAATGGCACTCGCGATGCGCTCGGCGAGCGACGCGTAAAGCTCGGTTCCGCCGGGCACGGCGCGGCCGAGATCGACCACCTCATGCGCGCCACCGGACAGGTGGCGGAAAATGACATCCGACAGCGGCAAGCCGGCGCTGTCTCCACCCACGACGATTCTCATGATGCGTCCTCTCCCATTGCGTTCGCGACAATAGCCACGATCTCGGCCAAGCCCTCGGCGGTCCATGCATAGCGGCCAACGAAAAGCCCATCCACCTCAGTGATCGCAGCGAGGGCAGGGGCATTCGCGGCCGTGACAGAGCCGCCATACAACAGGCGCGTCATCGATGCCGGTCCCGCGCCGAAATGCTGCGCGAGCGTTGCGCGCAAATCCGTCAGGCGGTCGGATACATAGTCGGGGTCGGCCGCCGCCGTGGCACCAATGGCCCAGCGCGGCTCATAGGCGAGCACGAGGGCGGGCAGGGCGTCGGCCGGCTGGTCGGCCATCGCCGTCATGACCTGATCGAGGATGACGGCATCGGCCCGCCCGGCATGCTTGTCCTCTCCGGTCTCGCCGATGCACAGGATGGGCGTCAGCCCATGCCTTAGGGCGGCATTCACCTTCAGGCGCACGGCGGCATAGGTTTCGCCGAAATGCTCCAGCCGCTCGGAATGGGCGAGCGCCACATAGCGGCAGCCGGCTTCGACCAGCATCGGGGCCGAAATCTCCCCGGTCCAAGCGCCGCGATCGTCCCAATGGACGTTCTGCGCACCGATGGCGATATCCGCGCCATCTGCGGCGGCCGCGGCCGCCGCGAGGGCCGTGAAGGGCGGCAGCACGAAGACATCCACATCGGGATGCGGGATCTGCGCCATCAGGCTGCGCAGGGCATCGATATAGGCCACGGCCTCGGCAATGCCGTGGTTCATCTTCCAGCCGGTGCCGACCAGCTTGCGGCGCAGTATCATGGCGACCCTATCATTCGAGCGGTGTCAGACGCGATGCGGGAACGCGCCGCGACGGTATATCCGGGCGCGGCGCAGCGGGGTAGAGCGGCGCCATGGACAAAGCAGTGACGGCGGGTGTGCGAAGCTCGGTCGGGCGGGGCGTGGTGATCGCCTTTCTGGCCTATGCGACCTATGCCTGGAGCGATGCCTCGGTGCGGTTGCTGCGCGGCTCCATCCCACCCTTCGAGCTGGTCTTCTTCGGATCGGTTTTGGGCCTGCTGGCCATTCCCATGGTCCGCAAACCGACCGAACGATGGCGCGACCTGTGGCATTGCAACCATCGTGGCCTCTGGTGCCTGCGCGCTTTGGCGGCGGTCGCGGGCGCCTTGTTCTCGGTCATCGCCTTCACCCGCCTGCCGATGGCCGAAGCCTTCGCGCTCATCTTCCTGCTGCCATCCTTCGTGACCATCCTGTCGGTCATCTTCTTGAAGGAGCGGGTGGGCTGGCGGCGGTGGTCCGCCGTCATCGCCGGCTTCGTCGGCGTGCTGATCGTGTTGAGGCCGGGCCTGCATCCGCTGGGCATCGGCCATCTCGCCGCCATCGGCAGCGGCCTCGCCGGTGCCGTCACCATCATCGTGCTGCGCAAGCTGGGTCCGACCGAGACGCGCATCTCGCTCTATGGCGCCGGGCTGCTCGGGCCGCTGGTGGCGAGCTTCGTGCTCATGCTGCCCCATTTCGTGGTGCCGGAGGGGCGGGAATGGGCGTTGATTCTGGCCTACGGGCTGCTCGGTGGGATCGGGAACGTGTTTCTGATGTTGGCCTCGGGCCTGGCGCCGGCAAGCCTGGTGGCACCGCCGCAATATAGCCAAATGCTCTGGGCGATCGCCCTGGGCTATCTGGTGTTCCACGACCACCTCGATCTGCTGATGTTCGTGGGTGCCGCTGTGATTATCGGCGCCGGGCTGTTCACGTTGTCGCGTGAGCGGGTGCGCAAGCCGCGTTGGTGGAGCCGCACCCCGCCCATCCATCCGCAATCCTTGTAACGTCATCTACGAATCGGACGGGGAGGAAAAATCATGACGAAGACTGTGAATTGGGGCGTGCTGAGCACGGCCCTCATCGGGCGCGAGAAGGTCATTCCCGCGATGCAGAAGGGCACGGTCAGTCGTGTCACGGCCATCGCCTCCCGCGATCTCGCAACGGCGCAGCGCACCGCCGGGGCCCTGGGCATCCCGAAAGCCTATGGCAGTTACGAGGAACTGCTCGCCGATCCAGATATCCAGGCGATCTATAATCCGCTGCCGAACCACTTGCATGTGCCATGGACCATCAAGGCCCTGGAAGCCGGCAAGCACGTGCTGTGCGAAAAGCCCATCGCCCTGGATACGGCGGAAGCCCGCACCCTGCTGGCGGCGCGGGACCGTTCGGGCCTGATCGTCGCCGAGGCCTTCATGGTCCGCTACACGCCATGGTGGCAGCGCGTCCGCGCCCTGGTGCGGGAAGGCCGACTGGGCGAGGTTCATGCCATCCAGACCGCCTTCACCTATTTTCTCGATGACCCCACCAATATCCGTAACATGGCGGGCATCGGCGGCGGCGGTTTGATGGATATCGGCTGCTACGCCATCGCGACCGCCCGCTACATCTATGGCGCCGAGCCGCTCAAGGTCTCGGGCCTGATCGACCGCGACCCCACCATGGGCACGGACCGGCTGACCAGCGCCGTGATGCAATTCCCGACCGGCCATTTGACCTTCACCTGCTCGACGCAATTGGCGCCGCATCAGCGCGTGACCGTGATGGGCACCAAGGCACGGGTGGAGGTGATGATCCCCTTCAACGCCCCGCCGGACGCGCCCTGCCGTATCGTCATCGATGACGGCGAAGCCCTGGACGGATCGGGCGCAGTCGCGGAAACCTTCGCGGTGGCGGACCAATACACCCTTCAGGGCGACGCGGTGTCGCGCGCCATTCTGGGGGAGTTTCCGCTGGAGTTTCCGCTGGAGGATGCGGCCGCCAATATGCGGGTGATCGACGCCGTATTCCGGTCGGCGGAAAGCGGCGCCTGGGAAACACCCTGAGGGAAGCTCGGCTGGCGGAATAGGCTGGGCTTTTCCGCCCTACACTCCCGGCGTCGTAGGGCGGAAAAGCGCAGCCTATTCCGCCGAACTTGGGAGTGAAGACGATTAAGTCGCTTCAGTTGGGGGGACAGAGTTTTCGCCGTAGGGTAGAGTGCTGCCAAAATCGGGCAGGGAAACACCATGAAGCGCTTTGCTATTCTAACGGCCTTCGCCGTGTCTCTGCTCGTCGGTCCCCTCAGCCTGCCTGCACGCGCACAAGATGACGGACCGGAGATCGATCTCCCCGGCTTGCAATCGGACGCCGATGCCTATGCCGCCGCGCTGCGGCTGCCCTTTCCCGCCGGCGCCTCGGATGAACAGAAGCAAAAGGCGGCGGATGCCGTCGCGGCAGCCGTGGCCACAGGCAACGCGACGGCCGAAGTAGCGGCGATGCAGCGCGCCATCGGCGCGCTGGGTGGCGACGCAACCTGGAACGCCTGGCTCGCCTTGGCCTCCGCTGAAATGGCCTTGGTGCCGCCCAATGCCGTGCACGGCCTGCAAGCGGCGTGGACGGCCTTCCAGCACATCGACGAGAGCAGCGATACGGCGGCGCAGGATCAAGTCTCCGCGCTGCGGGTCATGGATAAGGCGTTGGCCGCCCTCAATAAGCCGGTGCCGGAGGTCGAGGTGCTGCGGGCCATTGCCCGCCGTCTGCCCGGCGATCATGCGGCCCAACAGGCGGCGCTTGAGGGCTTGCAGCGGACCGGCCTGATCTATCGCAGCCTGTCGACGGACGCCGAGGCCTTTCCCGCCCGCGCCTGCATCGGTTTCCTGGGCAATCCCAGCAGCGCGCCGAGCTTTCATGCCGGCGATTGGGTGACGCTCGACCCGGCCCTGAAGGACGCGGCGGTCACCCTCGAGTCGGGCAAGATCTGCGTGACGGGCCTCCCGGCCGGCGCGACCACGACCGTGACGTTGCTGCACGGCATGCCGGGCGATGACGGCACGTCCCTGCATCAGGATCTGGTCCTGCCCGTGGCGATGCCCGATCGCCAGCCGCGCATGGTGTTTGATGGCGCGCGCTACCTGCAACCCCGTAACGGTGCAGCGACCGTCGCGCTCGATGTCGTCAATTTGTCGGCCGTGAAGCTGACGCTCGTGAAGATCGCAGAGCGGAACTTGCTGCATGTCATGCAGACCTATCCCCCCGGCAATAACGACCTTGGTTCGGACGCAGCGACGGACCTCGCGCAGAATCAGGGCAAGGTCATCTGGACCGGCAGCGCGCCCGTATCGGGCTATACGCGCAATGAGCTCGATCACGTCGTGCTGCCCTTGCCGCCGACGCTGAAGGACCCGGGACTCTATGCCCTGCTCGCTTCGCCGGGGGACGGCACGCCCTTCGCGGATGGCTCGGCGCCCGGCGCCGTGCAGCTTATCCTGCGCACCGATCTCGCTCCCACCGTCTGGCACGGGGCGGAGGGCGACACGATCCAAATCCGCTCATATGCCAGCGGCCTGCCGGTGGCGGGTGCGGCGATCGACCTCGTTGCCACGGATAATGAGATTCTTGACCAGGCGACGACCGACCAGGATGGCATCGCCCATATCGCCCAGCCGCTGCTCGCGGGTCAGAACGGCCAGGCCCCGGCCGCGCTGCATATTCGCGGCGCGGATGGGGATTTCACGCGGCTCGATCTGACGGCGCCCGACTTCGATCTGTCCGATCGTGGCGTGTCCGGCACGGCGCAGCCTGGCCCGGTCGATCCCTTCATCTGGCTCGACCGTGGCATCTATCGCCCGGGCGAGACCGTGCAGGTGATGGCGCTGCTCCGCGATGAAGCCGGCCAGCCCACCGATTTGCCGCTGCATCTGATCGTGACGCGGCCGGATGGCCGGGTGTTTCAGGATACCGTGCCGCCTCGCGCGGCGGGCCAATCGATCCATGCCGCCGTCACGCTATCCTCCGGCGCGCAATTCGGCACTTGGACGGTGTCGCTGCAAACCGACCCCAAGTCCTCGGCCATCGCCAGCCAAACCTTCCAGGTCGATGCCTTCGTGCCGCCGCGTCTGGCGGTGGAATTTGCCGGCGCACCCGCCATTCTCGAACCCGGCCGCAGCACTGATCTGCCGGTTTCCGTACGCTTCCTGTATGGCGCGCCGGGTGCGGATCTGTCCGGCAGCGGCACCGTCACGCTGTCGTTGAACCCGACGCCTTTCGCCGATTTCTCGACCTACCGCTTCGGCGTGTCGGATGAGGTTTTCGCGCCCAAGCAGAGCCAGGTCGATCTGGCGGCGACCGATGACCAGGGCAAGACGGTGCTGCCGATCGATCTGTCGGCGGTGCCGGATTCCACGGGTGCTGTCACCGCCACGATCGCGGTGACGGTGAACGACCCCGCCGGCCGCAGCGTCGGCGCCAGCACCACCATTCCGGTACGGCCTGTGGCGCCGCTTATCGGCATCGCCGAAGACTTTGCCGATGACACCGTGGATGCCAGTGCCAAGGCCGGCTTCCACTTTGTCGCCATCGGGCCGGACGGAAAGCGCGTGGCGATGCCCGTGCAGATCCGCCTCGTGCGGCAGGAGCCGGATTGGCGCCTGTCGGTTCAAAACGGCCAAGCGCGGTATGAGACGGTGTGGCGCGATGAACCGGTCGATAGCCAGACCGTCACGCTGCCCGCCACAGGCGCACCCTTCGCCTATGGTCGCACGCTGCCCTTCGGGCGCTACCGGATGCAGGTATTGCAGGCCTCCGGTGGCCTCGCTGCCAGCTCCGTCATCTTCTATTCGGGCTGGGCAGTCGGCGATAACCCCGATGTGCCGGCCCGCGTGTCCGTGCGCGTCGATCACAAGACCTATCAACCCGGCGACACCGCGACAGTGCATGTCGAGGCGCCTTTCGCGGGTCCCGCGACGGTGCTGGTGATGACAGACCGGATCAAGCGTATCCTCGATCTTCCAGCGGCGGGCACGAGCTTTGACGTGCGCATACCGGTGACGGCCGATTGGGGACCCGGCGCCTATATCGGCGTGCATGTCTTCCAGCCCGGCGGAAGTGACGGCAAAACGGCGCCGACACGTGCCATCGGCCTGACCTGGGTGGCGCTGAACCCGGCGTCGCGGACCTTGCCCGTCACCATCGAAACGCAGCCGGTCTACAGGCCGCGCACCACGGCCGACATCGCCGTTCATGCGACACCCGGCGCCTGGGTGACGCTCGCCGCCGTCGATGAAGGCATCCTGAGCCTCACGGGGTTCGTGACGCCCGATCCCCTCGACCATTACTTCGGCCAACGTTCCCTGGGTGTCGGCATTCATGATGACTGGGCGCGGCTGCTGGCCCCGGCGGGTGCGGCGAATACCATGCTGCGCCAGGGCGCGGGCGGCGATGTGGATGAGCAATCCAACCCGATTCCGCAAATGATCGTGTCGCTGTTTTCCGGTCCCGTTCAGGCAGGATCGGATGGCATTGCCCATTTCCCGCTCGCCTTGCCGGATTTCGACGGTCAGTTGCGGTTGATGGCCGTCGCTTGGGATGGCGCCAAGGTCGGGTCCGCCGCGCATGACATGATCCTGCGCGATCCGCTGATCGCGGAGGCGCTGCTGCCGCGATTCCTCGCACCGGGCGACACGGCGCAGATCGGCATCATGCTGCAGAACCTGGAACTGCCCGCGGGCCAGGTCTCGGTCCATCTGTCGGTCACCGGTGAGTTGGCTTTGGCAGGTGGCGATCCGGCAGCGGTGACGCTTGCCCAGCAGGCACGGATGGTGCTGCCGGTGCAACTCGTCGCCAAAGGCGCGGGCCTCGGCACGCTCAGCGTCGAGGCGAAAGGGCCGGGCGGCTTCGATGTCACCCATTCGTCCGTCATCTCCGTGCATTCCGCGCGCGGTCCCGTCGCCCAGGTCACGCAGCTGCTGCTTGCGGCGGGTGCTGGTACGACGGTCGGGCCAGATGCCGCAGCCTTCCTGCCCGGCACTTGGAAGGCGAGCCTCAGTTTTGGCAGCGGCGTCCGCTATGACCCTGCGGCCCTGGTACGCGCTCTCATCGCCTATCCGCTCGATTGCCTGGAGCAGCTCACCAGTCGCGGCCTGCCGCTTGCGATGCTGACGGAAGGCGGTGCGGCCGGGCCGGATCGTGCCGGCAAGCTCCAGCAAACGGCGGAAGCGGTGCTCGATCGGCAGCGCTACGACGGGTCCTTCGGCCTATGGTCCTCGACCGGGGATGCGGAGCCCTGGCTCACCGCCTATGCGACGGACTTCCTGTTGCGGGCGCGCAAGGCCGGCGCCCCCGTGCCGGACACCGCCATCAAGCAGGCACTCGGTTGGCTGACGACGGAAGTCGCCACCCCGCCGGGCAGCCCGACCGATCAGGCAGCGCAGGCCTATGCGCTGTATGTTCTGTCGCTTGCTGGCCAGGCGCCGGCGGGTGCCATTCGCGTGGCGGCGACGACGATCGGCAGCGAGCCGACGCCGCTCGCCCGCGCGCAGATTGCGGCGTCCCTGGCGCGGCTGGGGGAGGCCGGGCAGGCGAAGGATTTGTTTGGCGCGGTCCTTCAGGATCCGTCGCGGCAGGATTGGTATGGCGATTACGGCTCCGCGTTGCGGGACCAGTTCGCGACGGCTGTGCTGGTGCAGGAAAGCGGTGTCATGCCCGGTGCATTGCCGTCGATCCGCGCGGCGCTGCCGGGTTCCAACCTCGACCCCGATGCGCTGAACACGCAGGAACAGGCTTGGGGCGGCGCGGCGGCGGCGGCTTTGGGCGCCAATGCGCGTCCCATCTCCCTGGTCGCCGACGGGCGCACCTTGGGTCCGGCGTCGCGGCTGAGCCTGCCAGTCCGTGGCACGGTGACGCTCCGCAATCCGGGTAGCACGCCGATTGAGGGAAGCCTTGTCGTTCAGGGCGTGCCGGTAAAGGCGCCGCCTGCCGCGAAGAACGGGATGGAGGTCCATCGGTATTTCTTTGCAGCCGACGGATCGGCCGTGGATCCTGACAAGCTGCCGCAGAACAGCCTCTTCCTCATGGTGATCACCGGTCGCGCGACGGATGGCCAGGATCACCAGGCGATGGTCCTCGCTGGGCTGCCGGCGGGCTGGGAAATCGCCGGCCATTTCGATGGTGGCGCGGTTGCCGGGATGGACTGGCTTGGCACCCTGTCGACCACCGATGCGGAGGCGGCGGCCGATGACCGCTATGCAGCGGCGCTGTCCCTGACGGGCGACCACGCCGACTTCCGGCTGGCCGTCATGCTGCGGGCGGTGACGCCAGGCACCTACGATTATCCGGGCATCACACTGGCGGACATGTATCGGCCGGGCATCTTCGCGCGGCAGAACGCCGTGAAGATCACCGTGCTGCCGCCCGCCACGCCGTGAGGCGCTGGGCTGTCATCGCGGTCGGTGTGGCCGCGATGACAGTGGGGGTGACGGTGGTGGCGATGGGCTTCGTCTGGCCCGCGCCGATGCCGCCGCCGGCGAGCTGGGGCACGGAGGT
Source organism: Acidisoma sp. PAMC 29798 (assembly GCF_030252425.1). GTDB lineage: Bacteria > Pseudomonadota > Alphaproteobacteria > Acetobacterales > Acetobacteraceae > Acidisoma > Acidisoma cladoniae. The sequence continues at coordinate 1,508,389 of NZ_CP126994.1, forward strand.
GAGGGACCGCGACGGCACGCTGATCGCCCTCGCGCCCGCGCCCGGCGGCGTCTGGCGTTTTGCGGTGTCGCCTGCCCAGGTCTCGCCGTTCATGACGCAGTTGCTGATCGCCGTGGAGGACCGTCGCTTCGCCTCCGAGCCTGGGGTCGATCCCCGTGCCGTGCTGCGCGCCGGTTGGCAGTGGCTGCGCGCAGGCCATGTGGTGTCCGGCGGATCGACGCTGACCATGCAGGTCGCGCGGCTGCTCGATCCGCAGCCCCGCAGACTGTCCGCGAAGGTGTTGGAAGCCGCCCGCGCCGTCGCGCTGTGGCGCCGCTTCGACCGGCCGCACCTCCTGGGTCTGTGGCTATCGCTCGCCCCATTCGGCGGCAATCTGGTGGGGGTGGAGGCGGCGTCCTGGGCCTATTTCGGCAAGCCGCCGGGCGCCTTAGATGCGGCCGAGGCCGCTCTGCTGGTGGCCTTGCCGCGCCGGCCCGAAGGGTTGCGGCCGGACCGGCATCCGGTGGCGGCCAAGCGAATCAGGGACCGGATTCTCATACTTGCCGAGGCACGCGGCTTGCTGACCCGTGACGAAACGCAGGCGGCCCTGACAGAGCCGGTGCCGACCGCGCGCCTGCCCATGCCGCGCGCGGTGCCGCAATTCTATGCGTCGGTCCGTCATCCACCGGTGCTGACCGTGTCGCTCGACGCCGAAACCGAAGCGGCACTCGCCGGTCTGGGGCAGACGACGCTGGCGGGTCTGCCCGCGAAAGTCTCCCTCGCGGTGATGATCGCCGATTTGCCCAGCGGCACGCTGCGTGCCGTTTGGGCGGGCGATTGGGGCAATGCCGCCCGGGCCGGCTCGGTTGATCTCACCCGCGCCTCCCGCAGCCCCGGTTCGGCGCTGAAACCGTTTCTGTATGGCCTCGCCTTCTCCCAAGGGATTGCGGGACCGGACACGATCCTGGCGGATGTGCCGACGCGCTTCGGCGGCTATGCGCCGGAGGATTTCACCGGCCAGTTCGCGGGCCGGGTGACGGCGGCCGAGGCGCTGCGCCGCTCCCTCAATCTACCGGCGGTCGGGCTGCTCGCGCGCTATGGCGCGGCGCGTTTCGCGGCCGCCTTGGCGGCGGCGGGCGAGCCGCTGCGTCTGCCGCGCGGGGCAGCGCCGTCTTTGCCCATCGTGCTCGGCGGCGCCGGGCAGACCATGCGCGGCATGATGGCGCTCTATACGGCGCTCGCGACCCAGGGCGCGGTCGCTGGCAAGCCGCTGCTGACGCCCGCCGCCGCGCAGATGGTGGCCGCGATCCTGACGCGGCCCTTTCCCGGCGGCGCGCAGCAGGGCATCGCCTGGAAAACCGGCACGAGTTGGGGGGACCGCGACAATTGGGCCTTCGGCTTCGACCGCGCGCATCTGGTGGGCATCTGGGTCGGCCGGCCCGATGGCACGGCCATGGATGGTGGCGCGGCAGCGGATCATGCCCTGCCGATCCTCGCCCAGGTCTTCGGCCTTCTGCCCGCCGCGCCGCGCGCCATGGCCGTGCCTGCCGCGCGGATGGTGTCTTTGGCTGTCACGCCGGAGCCCGATCCGCTGCGGCTGCTGTATCCGCCACCCGGCGCCGTGATCGAAGGTGCCGGCGCCGTCGACCTCAAGGCCATGGGCGGCACGCGACCGCTGCGCTTCCTGGTCGATGGCGCGCCGGTGCCGTCCATCGCTGCACTGCGCAACACCGCCTGGACGCCGCCCGGGCCAGGCTTCTATCGCCTCACAGTTCTGGACGCGGCAGGCGCAATCGCTTCCGCCGCGATCAGGGTTCGCGACGGATCGTGATCGCGGCGGCCTAATACGGCGAGTCGGGGTGGTAGAACTCCGCCGCATTCTGTTGTGTGATCAGCGGTGACTGGATGATGAACTTGCCGCGCACCGGCACACCGCCGACAAATTTCAGCGCGGTCAGTTCGATCGCCGTGCCGACCATGCCGGGGTCGTAGCCGACATCGATCGGCGTCATCTTGTCGCCGTCCATGACTTCCTTGATCGCCTGCTTCATGCCGGCGCCGCCGACCACCCACATGTCATTCTGCCGGCCCGCCTGCTTGATCGCCTGGATGGCGCCGATGGCGGTATCATCATCCTGCGCCCAGACGGCGTCGATCTTGGGGAAGCGGGAGAGGAAGTCCTGCATGACCTTGAAGCCGTCATCGCGGTTCCAGTTCGCGAACTGGCTGGCGAGCACTTTGATCTTGGTGCCTGAGATGGCGGCGTTGAAGGCGTCCACACGCTCTTTGTCGATCGGGATCGGCAGACCGCGCAGCACGACGATATTGCCGCCATCGGGGAAGCGGGAGGCAAAATATTCGCCCGCCGTGCGGCCGAGGCCGGGATTGTCGCCGGCGACATAAAGATCCTCGATGCCCGGCTGTGACAGTTTGCGGTCCACCACCGTCACGAATTTTCCGGCCTGCTTCACACGCTTGATCGGCGATGTCAGCGCATCCGGGTCGCCTGGCAGAATGACCAGCGCATCGATGTGACGGGTCGAGACCATGTCTTCGAGGTCGGAGGCCTGCTTGCCGGGATCGGCCGCCGTGGCGAGCACGAATTTCAGATTGGGATAGGTCTTGGTCAGGCGGGTGATGGCGGCCTGGGCGAAGTAATCGACGCCGCCGGTCCAGCCGTGATCGGCCGAGGGCACGGAGACGCCGATCGTATAGGTCTTGTCCTGGGCTATAGCTTGGCCCGAGACGACGAGACCGGTGGCGAGACTGGTGGCGAGGGCGAGTGTGCGGAAGCGCTTCATGGAGGTCCTCCTGTTGTTTTTTGAAGCCTACTGGTTCGCTCTGCGGCTTCGTTGCAGCAGGACGGCCAGAATGATGATGACGCCCTGGAAGGCACCATTGAGATAGGGGCTGACGATATTCGTCAGGTTCAGGATATTGTCGATCAGGCTGAGGATGATGACGCCAATGACGGTGCCCCAGACCCGGCCATAGCCGCCACGCAGCGTGGTGCCACCGATGATGACGGCGGCGATGGCCTCCAACTCCCACAAGACCCCGGTGGCACTCGATGCCGAACCCAGGCGCGGCACGTAAAGCAGCGTCGCCACCGCCACCAGTACGCCTTGCAGCACGTAGGTCAGCAGCCGGACGGTATCGACATGAATGGCGGAATAGCGCGCCACTTGTTCGTTCGAGCCGATGGCCGCGCAATGGCGCCCGAAGGGCATCCGGCGCATGGCGATATCGCCCAGGATCGCGACCACGGCGAAGACGATGATGGGCACTGGCAGACCCAGGACGCTGCCGTAATAGACCGGATTGTATGTGTCCATGACATCGAAGTTCAGGGACAGCGTGCCACCATTGGCGAGGAAGGTAACCAGCGAGCGGAAGATGCCCATGGTGCCTAGCGTCACGATAAAGGCCTCGATCCGCCCACGCGTGACGAGCAACCCGTTGCCGAGGCCGGCCGCCCCGCCGAGCGCGACCCCCGCCGCCATGCCGATGAGGATCACGCTCCACCCCGTGCCGAAGCGCGGCACCAGCGCATTGATCACGATGATCATCACCCCGGCGAGGAAGGCGGCCATGGATCCGACTGAAAGGTCGAGCCCGCCGGAGGTGATCACGAAGGTGGCGCCAACGGCGATGATGCCGATGAAAGAAGAGCGTGCGAGCACATTGGTGATATTGGACGGGCTGAGGAAATTGCCGTTGAGCGATGCGCCCAAAATCACGAGCAGGATCAGGGCGAGAAGCGGCCCGAGCACACGAAGATTGGGGCTCCATCGCCGCGCGGGCTCCCGCTTGGTCAGCGTTGTCTCAGTGGCCGACATGCAGGTCTCCGTTCATCGCCATCTTCTCTAGGCCCATGGCGTGGCGCACGATGCCATCCTCCCCGATCGCATCGCCGGAAAGCTCGCCCATGATGCGGCCGGCACGCATCACGATGACCCGGTGACTGAGGCCGATGACCTCCCCCATCTCTGAGGAAATGACGATAACGCTTTTGCCGGTTGCCGCCAGACGCTCGATAAATCCGTAAATCTGTTGCTTGGTGCCGATATCGATGCCGCGCGTCGGTTCGTCGATGATGACGATCTCGGGCGCGATCAGCATGGTTTTCGCGAGCAGCAGCTTCTGCTGGTTGCCGCCGGACAGGTTGCCCACCGCGACGTCACGCCGCGGGGCGCGGATGTCGAATTCGCGGATCGCCTGATCCAGGGCGCGATCTTCCGCCGCTTCATCGATCAGCAAGCCGGAAAAGCGATCGAGGCCGAGCAGCGTGAGGTTGGTCCGCATCGACTTTCCCAAAAGCAGACCTCTACCTTTGCGATCCTCCGTGAGATAGGCGAGGCCAAGGGCCGCCGCATCCGATGGGTTGCGGATATGGACAGGCTTGCCCATGACGCGGACCGCGCCGTGGGCGCGTCGCAGGCCCATCAGGCCTTCCATGAGTTCGGTGCGGCCTGATCCCACCAGCCCGGCCACGCCCAAAATCTCCCCGCGCCGGAGGTGAAACGAGGCCGAGGTGACATAGCCGGGCACGGACAAATCCTCGACCTCTAGCACCATTTCCGCCGTGGGCGCGGGCGCCTTGGGTGGAAACAGTTCCGACAGATCGCGGCCGACCATCTGCCGCGCCATTTCATCCTCGGTCATCGTCGCCGCCGGCGCGGTCACGACATGGCGGCCGTCCCGCAGCACGGTGACGCTATCGGCAATAGCCCGCACTTCATCGAGCTTGTGGGAGGTGTAGAGGATGGCGACACCTTGTGCCCGCAACCGCGCGATCTGGCGGAACAGCACGCGCGATTCCTTGGGCGTCAGCACGGCGGTCGGCTCGTCCAGGATCAGAATCCGCGCGTCCCGCACCAAGGCCTTCGCGATCTCCACCATTTGCTTGTCGGGCACGGCAAGGTCACTCACGCGGGCGGCAGGGTCGATGCTGGTTTCCAATTCGGCGAGCAGGGCGCGGGCGCGGGCGCGCATGGCACCGAGATCCAGAAACGGACCGCGCTTGATCTCACGACCCAGAAAGATATTCGCCTCGACGGTCAATTGCTCCGCCAGATTGAATTCCTGGTGGATGAGGACGATGCCGGCGGCTTCCGCTGCCTCGCTGCTTGGGAAATGCACCGCCTGCCCAGCAAGCAGAATCTCCCCACCGCTTGGCGACTGGTAGCCGGAGAGGATTTTCATCAAGGTCGACTTGCCGGCGCCATTCTCCCCGATCAGCGCATGCACCTCACCCGCGTGCAGGTCGATGGAGACATCGAACAACACCTGCACACCGCCATACTGCTTGGATATCTGCCTGCCTGCGAGCATGACGGGGGAACCGACCATGCATTCCCTCCCGACGGGGCTTCGCGCCCTCTGCTGGCAAGCTACCGGGCGCGGAAGAAGCCGGTCAAGGTTTCTCGGCCAGCGTCGGTGTTTGTGTCGATCCTCCACCGCAACCTATGATGGCCCCGTCCAGGGCGGAGATCATGGTGACTGCGCAGATGATGGACGATACCGACCAGGATCGTCGGCTTGCGATGCAGGCGGCCGGCATCGGCACCTGGCAATGGAATGTGACCGGGGATGCCATCCGGCTTTCACCGCTGTCCCGCGTGCTGTTGGGCGTGGGCTCTGCCGCGATGGGTCTGCCCGCGTTTCTGGAGCGGCTTCATACCGATGACCGCGTCATCGCCGAACGCGGCCTGCTCGCCTGCGCGCAAAGCGGCTGCGATCTCGACGTCGATCTGCGGGCCTTGGCGGCGGATGGCACGGCGCGCTGGATGCGCATGCGGGGCGGATCGACGCAAGCTGTATCGACCCAAGTGGGGCAGGGCGACATCCACGGCATCCTGATCGACATCGCGCGCCAGAAGGCGGCGGAGCATGCCAATGACCGGCTCGCCGCCATCGTCGCGTCCTCCGCCGATGCCATCATCGGCAAGACGATGGACGGCGTGATCACGGACTGGAACCTGAGCGCCGAGACGATTTTCGGCTATACTGCCGCCGAGGCCATCGGGCAGCCCGTTTCCATCCTGCAACCGCCAGGGCGGGAGAGCGATGTCGTCGCGATCCTTCAGCGGATTGCGCAAGGCGAGCGGGTCGATCATTTCGAAACCCAGCGCCGCCGGAAGGATGGCACGATCATCGACATATCTCTCACCGTCTCTCCGGTCCGTGACGAGTCCGGGCGGCTTGTCGGTGCCTCCAAGGTGGCGCGCGACGTGACGGAGGCGAAGCGGTCGCAGGTCCTGATCGCGGAACGCGAGGCGCATCTGCAATCCGTGCTCGACACCGTGCCGGACGCCATGGTGGTCATCGATGTGCGCGGCGTCATGCAATCCTTCAGCGCCACGGCTGAGCGGCTGTTCGGCTATACGGCGGCAGAGGCGATTGGCCAGAATGTCAGTATCCTCATGCCCGGTCCGTATCGGGAACAGCATGACGGCTATCTGTCGCGCTATATGACGACCGGGGAGCGCCGCATCATCGGCATCGGGCGTCTGGTGGTGGGACAGCGCAAGGATCGCTCCACCTTTCCGATGGAACTTACGGTGGGCGAAACCCGGTTGGGCGATCGGCGCTTTTTCACGGGCTTCGTGCGTGACCTCAGCGAGCGCCAGCAAACTCAGCAGCGCCTGCAGGAGTTGCAGGCCGGACTGATCCATATGTCGCGCTTCACGGCGCTCGGTGAAATGGCGTCCACGCTGGCGCATGAACTCAATCAGCCGCTGACAGCCGTGGCTAATTACCTGAAAGGGTGCCGCCGCTTGCTGGACACCAACCAGAGCGAGCACATTCCCGCCGCGCGCGACGCGGTGGAGCGGGCCGCCGAGCAGGCCTTGCGGGCGGGACAGATCATTCGCCGCTTGCGCGACTTCGTGGCCCGCAAGGAAAGCGAACGGCAGGTTGAGAACCTGGCACAACTCATTGAGGAGGCGAGTGCCCTCGCCCTGATCGGCGTGAAGGAAAGCGGCGTCCATGCCTCGATGGATTTCGACCCCCAGGTCGAATTCGTGCTCGCCGATCGGATTCAAGTGCAACAGGTCTTGCTGAACCTGGTGCGCAATGCCGTGGAAGCGATGCAGGATGCGCCCGAGCCGCATGACCGGCCGCGTCGGCTGGTGATCAAGACGCGCAAGCTGGACGCCGACACGGTGGAGGTCAGCGTGATCGACACCGGACCCGGCATCGCGCCGGATATCGCGGAGCAGCTTTTCCAGCCCTTTGTCACCACAAAGCAATTCGGCATGGGCGTCGGCCTGTCGATCTCGCGGACGATCATGGAAGCGCATGGCGGCCGGCTTTGGGCTGAGCCCAACCCAGGCGGCGGCACGGCCTTTCGTTTGACACTGCCATCCGTGCGCGGTGGGGAGAGCGATCTTGGCGATTGAGCCCGTTGTACATCTGATCGACGATGATGACGCCGTCCGGCAGTCACTCGCCTTCCTGCTCACCACGGCGGGTCTCGCAGTGCGCGTGCACGAATCGGCCACCGCTTTCCTGAAGATGCTGCCCAAGGCCCAGCCGGGTTGTGTCGTCACCGACGTACGGATGCCCGACGTCGACGGTCTGGAACTGCAGCGCAGATTGCAGGCGGCAGGCGCCAAGTTTCCGGTCATCATTATGACCGGCCATGGGGACGTGCCCTTGGCCGTGCAGGCGATGAAGGCCGGCGCGATCGACTTCATCGAAAAACCCTTCGATGATGAACGCATGATCTCGGCCATTCGTGCGGCGCTCGATCTGCACGACAAGCGCGGCTACCGGGATGCCGAGATCGCCGAAACCCAGGCGCGGCTGGGGTCTTTGTCGGCGCGGGAGCGTGAGGTCTTGGACGGCATTCTGCGCGGGCAGCCGAACAAGGTGGTCGCCTACGACCTTGGCATCAGTCCGAGAACCGTCGAGGTTCACCGGGCCAATGTCATGACCAAGATGCGCACGAGCAGCCTGTCGGAGCTGGTGCGCATGGCCCTGGTGGCCGGATTGCTGCCGTCGGGTTGACCCAGATCAAGACGACGGCGGCCGGTTGCGCCATAATGGCCGTCCGTATCCGCACAGCCGGCTCAGGGTGAGCCGATGGAGCCCAGCGCATGCCTTCAGGACAGGACATCATCCTTGTCGTCGATGATGACCAAGCGGTCCGTGACTCGCTGAAATTCGCGCTGGAGATTGAAGGCCTGGTCGTGCATGTCTGCGCCGACGGTCGGGAGTTGATCGGTCATCCCGAGCTATGGCGTGCGCGGTGCCTTATCCTGGACTACAAGATGCCGGTGATGGATGGGCTTGCGGTCATCAGCCAGTTGGCGGCGATCGGGCTTCGGTTGCCGGTCATTCTCATCACCGCCCATGCGACCGACAGCCTGCGCCGCCGTGCGGCGGCGGCCGGGGTGCGCCATACGCTGGAAAAGCCGCTGCAGGACAGTGCCTTGTTGGACAGCATCCATGACGTGCTGGGCGTGGGACCGGCAGTGAGTGGTTAGCGCGGACACAAGTACACCGTCATCCGCGCATCAAGTGCGCCGATGACGAAGGCGCCACTCTAATCCCGCAGCACGCGCAGAAAGCTGCGCAGGCGAGTCAGGAACATCTCCGGCCGTTCGATCGTGAGATCCGCATTCACGGCGGCGTCGTGACGCAGCGCCGATTGGTCGCGCTCCGCCAGCGCCTCCAAAGCGCCCTCCAGATCCGGGCTCGTCTTGATCGCGGCCGTGATGGCGGCGATGTCGAGACGAAACGCCCTCAGCGGCGTCAGCGCCGTGGCGGTGACGCCGAAATCCGAGCCCGTGATCAGGGCAATCGCCCCCAGAACCTCGCCGGGGCTCATCCGGTAGACGACGTGCGGTCCCTCCGGCCCATCCGCCGTAATCTCGGCCGTGCCCGATGCGATGACGAACAACGCCTGCGGGGTCTCGCCCTTGCGGATTAGCGTCTCGCCGGCCTGCACCGCGATATCGGTGAAATGCGCCGCTAGCAGGTCGCGCTGCACGGGGTCTATGACGCTGAAGAGATCCGATTGCGCGAGCAAGTCACGTGGTGTGGGCGGCGTGATCGGCGGCAAAACCGCCACTCCTGATACCGCGAGGGCGATGCCAGCATGGCGGAGATGGCGGTGGACCTGCGTGTAGAGTTCGGTGCGTGCGGCGCCCAAGACGCCGCTGCTGGGAACGGTGAAGTTGATGGCATAGACGTTTCCATCGCCCTGTAACTTGGTGCATTGGATGGTGGTCGTGGGCAGCGGCAGCCGGCAGGCGAGGGTCGCCGCCGTGAGCGTATCGACGCAATGCTCGGGTCGCGCGCGCGCATCCAGCGTCACTTCGATTGCGTCGCCTCGCACGGTGCTAGGCAGGCTGCGATTGACGATACGCGCCTTGGCAATGACGCTATTGGGAATGATGGCGATGTTGTTGTGGCCGGTCTGGATATGGGTCGCTCGCCAGGTGACATGAACGACATGGCCCTCGATCGCGCCTTCGACCCAGATCAGGTCGCCGGCGCGGTAAGGTCTCTCAAGCCCCACCGCGATGCCGGAAAAAACATCCGACAAGGTGTTCTGCAAGGCGAGGCCGAGCACGATGGCAATGACGCCGGACGTCGCCAGCAAGCCACCGATGGGCACCGCAAAGGCGAAATTGACGATGGCGAGAAGGGTCGCCACATAAATCGCGCCGGCCAGCAGGTCCGAGACGATCTGCGTCTCCTGCGGCTTATTCTCCAGCACCACGAAGAGCCGAACCAGCGCCACGGCGCCGCGCGCACCGAGCATCCACCAACCCATCTCGATGAGTTGTTCCCACAACCGCTCGGCCGGGTTGATGACCCCGAAGCGGGGTCGCAGAGGCGAGCCGAGGATGCGCTGCACCAGCATGGTGAGCAGGACGAAGATGACGATGCGCCCAGTGGCGCGCAGCCAGAGCGGCTGGCGGCTGCGCAGCCGGGGCAACCCGATTCCGGCGACGAGCAGAACCGTCGCCAGTAGCAGTGGCAGCGTCTGCCCGTATTCCTGGAGAGGCATGAAAGCCTAGCCCTGGCTGAGCACGGGCGGCTGGCGGTGCTTCGTCGCGCTCTCATAGGCGAAGGCATAGGCCAGCAGATCGGCCTCGCTCCATTGGCGGCCAACGACAATGAGGCAGAAGGGAGCGCCGGAGGCGTAGTAGCCCGCCGGCACGGTGACGCCGGGAAGGCCGGCGATATTGATCTCGCTCACCGTCGTCTCATCAATCCTGCCGCCGCCATGAAGCGGTTTGAGGTCGTTGCGCATTTGCGGAAAGATCAAGGCGTCGAGCTGATGCTCGGCAAAGACTGCCTCGACGATCTCCATATAGGCCGTCTTCGCGGCGATGAACTCCGACAGGTCAGGCGGCGCTGTCGGGTTGGCGAGGCAGGCCATGAATTGCGGCAGGTTCGGCATGAAGCTGAGCACGCCGCCGGGGCCGAAGGCGTTTTCCTTCGCAGTGGCGGCGGCGAAGTCCGCGAAGGTCTTCAGGGCGGCATCCGGGCCCAGCCGTTTCAGATATTGGCCCAGATCATAGGGCACCGATTCCAGACCGCGCGCATCGAAGGTATCGTTCGGGATGGTGGATTGGCGGATATCGGCGAAGCCGGTGCCAAGGAACGGGTCTTCCACCAGCACAGCGCCTTGCGCCGTGAGTTCGCCCTTGGCCCGCTCGTACAAGGCGGTCGCTTCCTCGGACAGCGGCATGTCGCGCCAGCCCGGCCCATAGAGGCCGATGCGCGTGCCCTGCAGGGCGTCGGCGCTGAGCTTGGAGGCATAGCCGCCGGCCGGCCTGTGGCCGACACCCGCGATCGTCTTCGGATCTTCGATCGTATAGCCGGCGAGCACGTCGAGCGTCAGTGCCGCGTCGCGCACGCAGCGCGCAATGGGCCCGACCACATCGCGATTGCTGGACAGGGGCATGACGCCGGCATTGGGCACCAATGCGAAGGTCGGCTTGATCCCGACCAGCCCTTGGGCCGAGGCGGGGTTCTGGATCGATCCTCCCGTTTCCTCCGCGAGGCCGAGCACGGCGAGGCTGCCGGCGACCGCCGTCGCGGTGCCCGCGCTGCTGCCGCCCGGCAGGAATTCGCGGCCGGCGGCGTTATAGGTCGGGCCGGCCCAGCTATCATTCGCGTGGCTGCCGGTATGGCTGAGGACGGGGATATTGGTCTTACCGAGGATGATGGCGCCAGCCGCGCGCATCCGCGCGACCACGGGCGCATCGGTGCCGGGCATCAGATCGACGCCGCCATGCTGGCTATTGAGCAGCCACCAACCGCCGGTGGTCGGGAAGCCCTTCATGTCCATGGCGTCCTTCACCACCACGGGCACACCGGCGAGCGGGCCGAGCGCTTCCCCGGCGGCGCGGCGGCGATCGATCGCCCGCGCATCGGCCAGGGCATCCGGGTTCATGAAGACGATGGCGTTGTAATGCGCATTGTAGACGGCGATGCGATCGAGAAAGGCCTGGGTCAGTGCTTCCGAAGTGATCGCGCCGCTCGCGAAGGCGGCTTGCGCCTGCTCCAGCGTGAGTTCGACGATGTCGATCGCGGCGGGGGCGGCACTGGCTTCGCTCATGGGGAACTCCGGGCTAGGTGTGGCGGAAACGCTAAACTCTTCCGCCCGACACCCTACCGAAAGGCCGTGGGACGTAATAGCGTCGCGTCTTCCGCCGCCCGAGTGGTCTATGCCGCCGGACGATCGGTGAAATAGGAATCGTCGAGCAGCATGTCTTCGTAGAAGGCGCCGTAGCCCGCCGTGGGATGGCGGATATGGATCTCCAGCACCCAAAGCAGCGGGGAGGGCGTGAAGTCCACATCCATCATCGGGCCGTCATAGACCGCCGCATGGGGAAAATCCGCGAGGCGATGGCCCGAAAGATCGAGGTTGAGTTCCCAACCCATGGCCAGGGCCTCGGCGGTCGCGAAATCATACAGCGCCTTGCCGCTCAGCCCCTCGGTCTCCCACTTGTGGCGCACGGTGTGGAACAGGCTGCAGGCATCGCGGCCGCAGCGCGCCATGTCGGGATTGTCGCCAACCGTGAAGGTCTCCCCGCCATCGCCTTCCCATTCCTTCCATACGGGGCCGATGTCGATCAGGAAGATGTCCGTCTCCTTCAAGACGATGCCGGGGTCGGACGGGGCGCCGAAAGTCTTCAGCGTATTGGTGCCGAAACGGACATAGACGTCGTGCCAGCCGCGCACCATGTCATGCGTGGCGAGAATGTCCTTGGCCATGTCCACGGCATCTTCCTCGACCATGCCCGGTGTCACGCGGGCGGCGATGTCGTGGATGATGCCGCGCGTCATGCCGCGCACCTTGAGCATCGTCTCCTTCGCGAAGGCGGGGCCGACGGCTTCCAGGCTCGCTTGGGTGTCCATGAGGTCGTTCATTCTGTGGTCTCCAGACTTGATGTTTTGGTGCTGCGTGTGGGTGGGCTGTCGATCTCGATGGCGAGGCCGTCGAGCGTGGTGTCGAGCGTGATCTGGCAGGCGAGCCGATGCGCGCCGGTTGTGCCCGGCAGGGCCGCGAGCAGCCGAGCTTCGTTTCGCGCGGGTGGTGGCAGGCAGGCCTGCCAGGCCTCGGCAATGCGCACGCGGCAGGTGCCGCAGGCGCATCGCCCGCCGCAGATGCAGCGGATGCCGGTCGCGGCGCGGCGCAAAGCGACGAGCACGCTATCGCCGACCGCCGCCGCCACCGGTGTCTCACCCAGACGCAAGGTCAGAGTGAGGTCGGGCGTTGCGTCTTCCGAAAAGTCGGCATCACGCATCCTGCCGCGATCCCATCATGTCCGCGGCGAAACGCGGATTGGTGGCGATCGTGCGGTGACGCAGCGTGATCCAGGCGGCGCCGATGATGAGATAGGCGAGGAACAGGTAGGGGAAGTATTTCACCGGCGCGGGCGGCACGGGATAGACGCTGCCGACCGTCGGGATCGTCAGCAGAACGAGCGAGACGGCAGCGAGGGCGATGTGTCCCGGCTTCATTTGGCCGATCGACTTCAGATAGACCGGTGCTGCAATGGCGATGAGGATATAGGGCACGAGGAAGCCGAAGGCCGCGAGCGTGCCGGCATCATTGAAGACATCCAGCGGCGCCATGCCGCGCAATATGCAGATGGCGGGGGCAAGAAATGAAATCGCACCCATCACCAGCACGGCGACATGCGGTGTCTCGTTCTTCGCATGGGACTCCGCCGTCGACTGATGGAACAGGCCCTGGCGGCCCATGCTGTAAATGACGCGGCCACCGGCATTGAGGCAGGACAGATTGAGGGCGAAGAAGCTGATCATGGCACAGGCCGAGAGCGGCGCTTGCAGGAAGGGCATGTGAACGAGTTGCGCCATGACGTTCAACGGCGCGTCGATCTGGTCCAGAGTGGTCTTATAGCCATGCGTGGTCTGCACCATCACATAGGTCACGAAGACGAAAAAGGCGCCGGAGATGACGAGGCTGAGCCAAACCGCGCGGGGAATGGATTTCAGCGGGTTGCGGGCTTCATCCCCAAAGGCGGTCGCGGATTCGAAGCCGACGAGGCTGAAGATGGCGACGACAACGCCGAGGCCCAGGCTGGAGAAGGGAATCTTCGCCGTATTCACCTGCGCCGGATCGACGGTGAAGCCGTGCATCTTGAGGGCGATGAGGCACAGGAGGCCGATCAGCACCATCGACACGCCTTCGAAGATCAGCATGACCTTGGCGGAGACGGCGACGTTCTTCCAGGCGCAGTAGCCGGAGATGCCGACGCAGATGGCGAACAGCAACACCGTCGGCAGCGGAATGCCGATCATGGCCAACAGCTTGCCGGCGAAGATCGCAAAGCCTGTGGCCCCGGCAATGGAGATCCCAATATAGGCCCAGATCAGGGACCAGCCGCCGATGCCGCCGGCGCTCATGCCCAGGCCCTTGCGGATATAACCATACATGGAGCCGGAGGACGCCGAGCGCGACGCGAATTGATTGAGGCTGAAGGCCACGAACAGCAGCATGATCGTGCCGAGGGCGTAAGACAGCCAACTCCAATCCCCGGTGTTGGAATACATCACTGGAATGATCAAAGCGGCGGTCATGGTCGGCGAAATAAGCGCGATGCCCTGAGCGAGAAGCTCGACAGGGCCGAGGCAATTCTGTTTCAGCGCCCGCATGGCGGGCAATGATGATGACATGCGCGTCTATCCTTGCGTGGCGGGTGAGGGCCCGTTGCTGTGAAGAGATCGCCGCGCGCGTCTGGCTAAGTCCGTCCCGTGAGCCGCCGGGATCAATGCCCCGTTTAAACTCTGTTGCGGAGCCTATCCAATCAGGTGGATGATATGGAACCTCCAGTTTTAGGAACTTGGCTGGTCCAGTAGGAGAAACGATTGCTCAGGCCATGGCAGCTCCAGATCGTCATCGACCGTGAGGGGCCGACGGCCGCCTATCTCCAGATCACGCAAGCGGTGATCGATGCCATTCGCCAGGGTCGCCTCGCACCCGGCAGTGCCCTGCCGGGAACGCGGACTTTGGCCGGACGCTTGAGCGTCAATCGCAAGACGGTCGAACAGGCCTATGACGAAATGATTGCCCAAGGCTGGCTGACGGCGGAGACGACGCGCGGCACATTCGTGTCCGCCCTCTTGCCGGCGGTCGGGCCGGACGCGGCAAAGGGGCCGCCGGCCCCGATGGATGAGCCGCCGGACTTTCCACTGCGGCGCGCGCTGCCGGATCTGCCTTTCGTGGCGGCGGCGCCAGGCGAGCGCGTTTTCGATGACGGCACACCCGATACGCGGCTGATGCCGGCCGAGCTTTTGGCGCGGACCTATCGACGTGTCTTGCTCGCGGCATCTCGGCGCAACCAGCTCGGCTATGGCGATCCGCGCGGCAGCCTGGTGCTGCGCCAGGCGGTGGCGGATATGCTGAAGCAGGATCGCGGTCTTGAATGCGGCCCGGACAATATCTGCCTCACGCGTGGGAGCCAGATGGGCATCTACCTCGCGGCACGGCTGGTCGCGCAGCCGGGGGATGCTGTGGTGGTGGAGGCATTGACCTATCCGCCCGCGCGCGAAGCCTTTCGCGCCCATGGCGCGACCACCCTGAGCATCGGCCTCGATGACCAGGGTCTGATGGTCGATGAGTTGGAAGCCTGCTGCCGCCGACAGCGGGTGCGCGCCGTTTATGTCACGCCGCATCACCAATTCCCCACCACGGTGCTGCTGCCGCCGGAGCGGCGTATCCGCCTGCTGGCCCTCGCCGAGCAATTCGGTTTCGCCATCATCGAAGACGATTACGACCACGAATTCCATTTCGCGCATCGGCCGATGCTGCCGATGGCGAGCCTGATCGGCTGGCGTAAGCTGCTGTATATCGGTTCGCTATCGAAACTCCTCTCCCCCAGCCTGCGCATCGGCTACCTCGTCGCGGCCAAGGCGGTGATCGAGCGCGCGGCCGGGGAGATCATGATGATCGACCGCCAGGGCGACCCGGTGACGGAGGCAGCGGCGGCGGAATTGATGACCAGCGGGGCGCTCAAAAGCCACACGCGGCGGGTGCTGCGGGTCTATGCCGAGCGGCGTGGCTGCCTGGCCGAGGCGCTGCGGCGCGAGCTTGGTGGCGCGCTGACCTTCTCCCTGCCGCAAGGTGGGCTGGCGATCTGGGTGAAGTTTGCGGCGGGAATCGATCCCGTCGCCTTGGCCGAGGTGGCGCGTGCCCACAGCGTCTGCTTTCTGCCGGGGCGCGCCTTCTCGTCCCGCGCCGATGCCGCCATCCAGGGCGCGCGGCTGGGCTTCGCCAGCATGAACGAGGTGGAGTTGAGAGAGGCGGTGGCGCGCCTCGCGACGGCTATTCGTGTGCTGGGCTGACAGTAGCCCTATTTGAGGCTCATTGCGCCCTCGGAAAACGAGCAGATTCACGCCTATGTGCGGTCGCATTGCCTCGACCTTGTCCAACGCCTTCCTCCGACGCTTCTTTCGGACGGAGGGGGATGCGCCCGCGCTGGCGCCACGGTGGAACCTTGCCCCCGGGCAGAACGCGCGCGTGGTGCGGCGTCTTATTCCGCAGGCCGGGATACGCGGCATGGCGGCGCTCCGCTGGGGCCTCATTCCGCATTCGACCGATATCCTGGCCCTGTCGTCGCAGCCCGCTCACGTGGAGGCTGAAACCTTGGTCGCGTCATCCCTGTTTGGGGAGGCGTTCGACCGTCGCCGCTGCCTGGTGCCGGCGGAGGTCTTCTACGAGTGGCAGGCGGTGCAGGGCGGCCTGCAACCCCATGCCGTCGCGCGGCTGGATGGTGCGCCACTCGCCTTGGGCGCCATCTGGGAGGGATGGCTGTCGCCCGACGGCGAACCCGTTCGCAGCTTCGCCCTCGTCACCACGCCCGCCAATACCGACCTGCGCCCGGTCAGCGACCGGATGCCGCTGGTGGTTCAGGCCGAGGATTGGCCGCTCTGGCTTGGGGAGACACGCGCCGACGCCACCCGGCTGCTGCGCCCGGCGCCTGCCGGCGTGCTCATGGCTTGGCCGGTTTCGGAGCGGATCGACAGCCTGCTGAACAACGATGCGACATTGATCGAGCCAGTGCGGCCTGAACGGGCAGCCACCGAGGCCGCCCGGGTATAATCACGGTTGGCTTCGCTTCCGCCCGCAATATGCGGCGGGTGTGGCGGCGCTCTCACCCGGAAGCGGCCATCTGTTCCATGTTGAGATCCGTCAGGCTGATCAGGTCGCGTGCCAGCGCTATGCAGCCGCTGGCAAAGCGAGACCCGCGAGCACCTCGGCCACCGTCGCGATGCGGGCGAAGCGGTCCGTGAGCACCAGTTCGGTGCGTGCCTTGATATCGCTGGCCGTGTAGTGCCGCCCATCGGCACCGCTCATCGCGAAGGTCAGCGTCGCCTCGGTCACGTAATCGACCGTCCAACCCAAGTCTGACGCGTGCCGGGCCGTCGTCTCGCAGCACTGTTCGGTTCGGATACCGCAGATGATGAGGTGACGGATGCCGTGTTCCGTCAGCCACACGTCGAGACCGGTGCCGACAAGGGCGCTATGTCGGCGCTTGTGGAACACCGCATCCGGGTGGATCGCGAGCGGCGCGAGGGTGCGGACATGCCCTGACGCGAGCGAGAAATCGCCAGTCTCCTCGACGTGGAAGACCTGAAGCACGGGGGTGCCGGCGGCCGAGGCGCCGTCGATCAGGCTCTGAAGGGATGACACGAAGGATGCCACATCCTCGTCACTCCAGTCGGGCGAGTGGCGGAACGATTCCTGGACGTCGATCACGAGCAGCGCGGTGTCAGACATTGCAGCCTCCTGGAAGATTATTGAGCAAAATCACCCTTACGATGACAATTCGTAGAGCGCGCGCCTACCGGATCGTCATCAAATCCCGCTTTGAGGTTTCCGTCATGGCGAGGACTGCCAGGAAGCTGATCACGGCTGCCCCCGTCACGTAGTAACCAACCCAGGACAGGCCGCCATAGGTCACCAGCCGCTGAGCGGCATAGGGCGCCAGCGAGGCGCCGAGAATGCCGCCGAGGCTATAGGCGGCGGCAGCCCCGGTATAGCGGACGCGGGTGGGGAACAATTCCGGCAGCAGGGCGCCCATCGGCGCGAAGGTCGCGCCCATCAGTCCCAGTTCCAGGGCCAGAAACGCCAGCACAGCGGCGTTGCTGCCACCACCGAGCAGAGGCGCCATGGCAAAACCGGACAGGGCGGCGAGGGCGGCCGAGACCAACAGCACCGGGCGGCGACCGAACCGGTCCGCCAGGTGCGCCGAAATCGGCGTGGCGACGGCCATGGCGATGATGGCGATGCAGAGCATGCCGAGGAAGGTTTCGCGCGGAATATGGCGGACCTTGGTGCCATAGCCGAGGGCGAAAACGGTGGAGATGTAGAACAGCGCATAACACACGACCATGGCGAGGGCGCCCAGGATCAGCGGCCGCCAGTGGCGGGCCAGCACCTCGCTCAGTGGCACACGGACCTTTTCGTGGCGCGACATGGCACGGGCAAAGGCTGGTGTTTCCCCCAGGGAGCCGCGCACCCAGAGACCGATGCCGACGAGAACCGCGCTCGCCAGGAAGGGAATACGCCAGCCCCAGGCGAGGAACTGCGCATTCGTGAGCACCATGAACAGGATCAGGAACAGGCCGTTCGACAACAGGAAGCCGATGGATGGGCCGAGTTGCGGGAACATGCCGAACCAGGCGCGCTTGCCCGCCGGCGCGTTCTCGGTGGCGAGCAGAGCGGCGCCACCCCATTCGCCACCCAGGCCGATGCCCTGCCCGAGACGCAGCAGACACAGCAGGATCGGCGCCAAGACGCCCGCCATGGCGTAGCTCGGCAAAACGCCGATCAGCGTGGTCGAGAGGCCCATGACCAGCATGGAGGCGACGAGCGTCGATTTGCGCCCGATGCGGTCGCCGTAATGGCCGAACAGCAGGGCGCCGAGTGGGCGCGCCAGGAAGGCGATGCCGAAGGTGAGGAAGGCGGCCAGGGTCTGGGATGCCGGAGTGCTGGCCGGGAAGAACATCGGCCCCAGCACCAGGGCGGCGGCGGTGCCATAGATATAGAAGTCATAAAATTCGACCGTGGTACCGACGAGGCTGGCGACCATGATGCGGGCGGTGCTGGGTGCGTGCGGAACGGCGCCGCGACGAGGCGTGCGAGGCATAGGACGGGTCGTCTCCCTGAGCTTTGGCGACCTTGTCGCCCAGGGGGGCCCGGATGGGAAGTGTCGTCGCCTTCGTAAGGCTTCCTAGGGTGGAAAAGCGCAGCGCATTCCACCATCGGCCACCACGCGACGCCTAAAGATAAAGCGGTGCCATCTCCCGCCATGCGCCGGCGCGATGCGCGCGTCCATCCCAGAAATGCAATTGATGATGAACGTGTTTTTCGCCCAGCAGGCGGCTGAGGTAAAGGTTATTGTCGAGGAACGGGTCGGTGCGGCCGATGACCAAGACAATCTCAAGCTGGCGCAGCTTGTCCAGCCGCCATCCGCTGTCCAGGCCCGGCAGGAAATGCGTCGGCGTGTGGAAGTAGATGTCCTCATTGTAGTAGCCGTCGAACAGATCGTTGAAGCCGTCCACCTTCATCGTCAGGTCATAGCGCCCGGAAAAGGCGACGAGCTTGCGGAACAGATGCGGATGCCGAAGCGCGAGGCTGGCGGCTTGGAATGCGCCGAGGCTGCAACCGAGGGCAATCGTGCAGTCATGGGAATTGGTCTGGGCCATCAGCGGCAGCACTTCGTTGAGGATGTAATCCTCGAAGGCGGCGTGTCGGCGGATGCGGTCGGCCGGATGACGCCATGAGTCGTAGAAGGTCTCCTGCGCCAGACCCTCAATGCAATAGAGCTGCAACTGCCCGGCATTGACCTTATCGGCGAGGCTCGCGACGATATTGAGCTTTTCGTATTCCCAAAACTTCCCGTCCCGCGTTGGGAACATCAGAACCTTCGCGCCGGCATGGCCGAAGATCAGAAGCTCCATGTCGCGATCGAGTCGTGGACTATACCAGCGCCGATAATCTCGCCTCATGTCACCCTGAAGAACTGTCTAACCTTCTCTGAGAGAAGCGCATGCTGCTCTTCGCTGTCTGGATAGTCGAAATGGCCTGCATCCAGGATGACCGTCTCATGATGGCTTGGTGATGACAGCGCATTGGCGACCGAGAACTGGCAGGGTGGCGCCACCGCCGGGTCGAAGCGGGCGACGGCCATGAGCATGGGTGTCTCGATACGCGTGGCGGCTGTCGCCGCATCGAAGAGCCGGAGGGTTTTGAGCACGTCCGGATGCGTCGTCTGATAGTGTTGAACCGCATGGCCGCTGCCGACGGTGGGCAAGGTCAACCAAAGCGGCATATTGCCGAAGGTCGGCACCACAAGATGGCCCCGATCGATGCGTTTGTCGAACGGAATCGCGAGCGCCCCGATGCCGCCGCCGAAGCTGATGCCGCTATAGCCGATCCGCCCTGCGATCTCGGGATAGAGCCTGGTCAAAACCGAGACGGCCAACCATAGATCCTCCACGCAGCCGCCCAGGATATAGCGTGCGGGGTCGTCGATATCGTGGAGGACATGCCAGGCGGGATCGCTGGAGATCGGCGGTCGGCTGCTGCGCGACAGGCCGCGAAAACAGAGAAACAGAATGGCCGTCTCGGTGACTGGCACGTCGAAATCCGGTGCGTCGCGCCCGCCATAGCCATGGCCGATGACCATGCCACGCCGGACCACGCCCTCGCGCGGCAGAAGCAGCCAGCCGCCGATCGGGAAGGCATCGGTCGAGGTATAGGTGATGTCATGGACCAGCCAATTCGGATGGTGCGACGCGCTTTCGCTCACCTTTGGTTGGGGATCGATGGCGAGGGCGCTGACATAGCGTGTGCGCCAGAACGAGTCGAAATCGGGCGGCGCCTGGGGCGGCGTGATCGCACGAAGCTGTTCGAGTCCAAGGCCATAGGTGGGGTCGAAATCGAAGGGATAGTCGGTCGGAATGCTCATGGGATGGGAGTGTAGGCTATTTGGCCCGGATTGGGCGCGCCCGGAAGCGCGCCCCGCGTCCTGCGCTCAGGTCAAGACGCCACCGCCGTCCACGACAAAGGTTTGCCCCGTCGCGAAGCCCTGCTGCATCAGGAATAGATAGGCCTCCGCGAGGTCCGCTGCTTCACCCACGCGCCCGACCGGCAGCTTGGCGCCTGCGGCGGCATACATCGCCTCACGATCCGCGTCCGGCAGATCGCGCCAGAGGGGCGTGCGGACGAAGCCGGGTGAGACGATATTGACGCGCAACGGGGCCAATTCCACGGCGAGCGCCCGTGTCAGCCCCTCCATGGCCGCGCAGATGCTCGCCCCGAGCGCCCATCCCGCCTGCGGCCGCGCCCCGGCAATGCCGGAGGTAAACACGATGGAGCCGCCGGGCCGGATCAGCGGCGCGCCATATTTCGCGGCGGTCAGCGCACCCCAGTAGCGCAGTTCGAAGAACCGCCGCGCCGCGTCGAGCGCGATATCGGCGAGTAGCCCGAGTTGCAGGCTTTCCCCAGCCGTAAAGACCAGATGATCGAAGGCGCCGATGCGGTCGAACATGTCACGCACCGCCGCTTCGTCCGTCAGATCCACCGCGTGCCCTTCGGCGCCAGCCCCGAGCTGCGCCACCGTCTCCCGCACACGGTCCGCATTGCTTGACGCCACAACAACTTCGGCGCCGTCGCGCAACGCCGCTTCGGCGACCGCCAGCCCGATGCCGGACGTGCCGCCCAATACCACCACGCGCGTGTTGCTCAGTTTCATAGTTCTGCTCCTGTCGAGCCGCTTTGCCCGTGCGGCAAAATGGCCTTTGATAAAACACGACGCCAGCGCATCCTCGTCAGTGTAATGCTGACAGGCGGTCATTCATGGATGTCGATGCGAGGCTCTTGAGCGGGATCGGCACGCTGGTCGCCGTCGCGGAAACCGGTAGCTTCGTGCGGGCGGGGGAGCGGCTGGGCCTGACCGCCTCGGGCGTCAGCCGCGCCGTCGCCAGGCTGGAAACGCGCCTCGGGGTTCGGCTCTTCGATCGCAACGCCCGCGCCACGACACTCACCGAGGCCGGCCGGCGCCTCTTTGCCGAGGTCTCGCCTTTGCTTGCCGGCATCGCGGAAGCGGCAGGCGGCGCTGCGGGGGAGGCCGCCGCCGTCACCGGTCGGCTTCGGGTGAAATGCGACCCGTGGTTCGCCAGCGTGCTGCTGGCACCGCGCCTGCAGGCATTCCTCGAGGCCTATCCTGCGCTGACGCTGGAGGTGGTGGTGCGCGACACCTTGGGCGATCTCGTTTCCGAAGGATTCGACGCTGCCGTGCGGTTCGGTGAACCGGAGCCTTCGGGCTTGCTCACGCGCAAGTTGCTGGAGACGCGCATCCTGACCTGCGCCTCACCCGCCTATCTCGCCCGGCACGGCCGGCCGACGCATCCCCGGCAATTGGCGGCGGAAGGCCACACCTGCGTTCTGTTCACCGACCCTGCCACCGGGCGGCCCTTCGCCTGGGAATTCCACCGCGCGGGCAAGGTGCTGACGGTCAAGGTGCGTGGGCGATTGGTGCTGAACGATGGCGCCACGGCCATCGCCGCTTGCATGGCGGGGTTCGGGATCGCGCAACCGATGGCGCTCGGCTTGGAAGAGGCGTTTCGTGACGGCAGGCTCGTCAATCTGTTTCCCGACTGGAATGACGAACTGTTTCCGCTGCATTCCTATCACCCATCGCGCCACCTGCCGCCGGGCAAGGTCCGCGCCTTTCTCGATTTTATCGTCCACTCCGTCGCGCGACAGAGCAGCGGTTCATCGTGACGGGTGAGTCGCGATCCAATGCTGCGCGACGGACCGGCGGTTGCACAGCCAGACGCCCTCATGCCCCTGAATGTGATCGATCAGCCGTTCCAGCGCGCCGATGCGGCCGGGGCGGCCAATGAGCCGGTTGTGCAGCCCGATGGACATCATGCGCGGCCGGCCTTCTTGGCCCTGGTGATACAGCCAGTCGAATGCATCGCGGCAATAGGTGAAGAAGTCGTCGCCGGTCGCGAAATCGCCGCCGCGTTGCAGGCGGGAATCGTTGTTGTCGAGACTATAGGGCAGCACCAGATGCGGCTTGCCCGAAACCTCGGTCCAATAGGGCAGATCGTCATTATAGGCGTCGCTGTCATAGAGGAACGCGCCAGTCTCGACGACCAGACGGCGTGTATTGGGGCTTTGGCGGCCAGTGTACCAGCCGGAGGGTGGGGTGCCAATCAGGTGCGTGATGGCCGCGATATTGCGCAGCATATCCGCGCGCTCCACAACTTCTGGCACGGAGTGGTAGTCGATCCAGCGCTGGCCATGGCAAGCAACTTCGAAGCCGCTGGCGACGATCTCGGCACAGGCGGCGGGATTGCGCTCCAGCGCCATGCCGACGGCATAGAGCGTCGCATCGACGCCACGGCCGCGCAGCAGGCGCATGATTTCCCAGAAACCGACGCGGCTGCCGTATTCGAAACTCGACTCCGCATTGAGACTGCGGCCGCCCATCAGCGGCGTCGTCACGCCGACATCGGTCAGCACATATTCCGCATGATCGTCACCGTGAAGCACAGAATATTCGCCGCCCTCCTCGTGATTCAGCACGAAGGAGACAGCGATCTTCGCATCATTCGGCCAATGGGGATGCGGCGGATTGCCGGCATAGCCGATGAGGTCGCGCGGATAGGTCATGCTTGCGCGCTCCGCTCCGCCGCAATCCAATCCATATAGGCGTGCAGCGCGTCACGCGTCGGGCGAGGCTTCCAGCCGGTCTCGGTGGTGATGCGCGCGATGTCATAGGCGCCCCACATGCCGCCCGTGAGCGTCGGGTCTTGCAGGATATCCGCCTCGTCCGGCGGCGTGATCTCCGCCCAGAAGCCTGGCACTTTTTCCGCCGCCCAGGCGACGAGATTGCCGACCGTCGCGACCTCACCGGCCGCGATGTTATAGACGCTGTGGTGAAGATTCGGCGCATGGAGCAGCGACGTGATGCCGGTCGCGACATCCTCGGCATGGATGTAATCGCCCACCGCGTCGAGCGTGTTGACCCGCACGCGGTCGGTGCCCTCCAGCGCCATATGCGCGATACGATTAGGCACATGGCGAAAGTTCCGGCTCGCCGTTGCGCGGTCCATGGGGCCGTAGACCGATGACAAACGCACGGAGGCGGTCTGCATGGCAAAGAGATCGCCGTAGCGTTCGGTGATCAATTCCGAAGCGAATTTGGAAATGCCGTAGAGACGGCGCGGCATGACGTACCCATCCTCGGGCAGCGGCTCACCGGGACGATCGGGACCGTGATGCTTATACACCGCACCCGAACTGACATAGATGAAACGTGCAAGATTGGGCAGCCTGCGCGCCCAATCGAGCACCGCGATCGTGCCCATGATGTTCACGTCGATGATGCGGGCGGGGTTCTCCGCCTCCGGCTCGCGCTTCGCTTCCTCCGCCGTGCCGCGTGACAGCGGCGTGACGGTCGCGCCATGCACGATATGGGTGATGTCGTGGTGGGCGAGCGCATCTCGCCAGGTCTCCGGCTGCGTCACATCCGCGACGATGACAGTCAAGCGGTCAGCGACGGGTGCGAAATAGCGTTGGGCTGCGGCATCTAGCGGGGCCGCATCCAGCGCCACCACGCGCGCGGCGGGATCGGCATCGAGCCAATGGCGCGCCATGACACTCATGACGAATCCAGTCGCACCAGTAACGAGGAGTGTCATCGGGAGGCCTCTATTGGAAAGTCGAGCAATAGCCCGATCAAGGCCTGGGTCGCGATCGTGAAATCGACCATGTCCATCGCTTCGTCGGGATTATGGCTGCCACTCTCGTTGCGGACGAAGATCATCGCAGTGGGAATGCCCATCTCCGCGAAGATCACCGCATCATGGCCGGCGCCGCTGGCCATCTCATAGGGCTGGTCGAGGAGGGTCATCAGCTTGGCGCGCAGACGCGCATCCATCAGCGCTGGCACTGAATCACTGGTGGCGCCGAGATCGAAGGTGACGCGATAGTCTGCACCGATGCGCGCCGCTGCGTCTCGCGCTTCGGCCGCGACCCTCGTCATCGTCTCGTCGGAGATGCTGCGGATATCGAGGACGAAGCGGGTTTCGCCCGCGACCTTGCTCGGGCCATGCATGGCGGGATCGGTGGTCAATTCGCCGGAGGTAAAGACGAGATCAGCGCCCGATGCTTCCTCGCGCAGCCAGACCGCTTCCATATGATGCAACAACGCGACGGTGGCCGCCACGGCGTCGCGCCGAAACGGCCGCGCGACCGCGCCGGAATGGGCGTATTCGCCGATGCATCGGGCATTGCGAAAACGCTTGCAGCCGCGAATGCCGGTGACGACGGCGGCGGGCAGCCCCGCCTGCACGAGCGTCGGCCCTTGTTCGATATGCAGTTCCAGATAGGCGCGAATGGTAGCGGGATCATGCAGGCGCCGCCGCGTGCGGATTGCCTCGGCATCGAAGCCCTGAGCGACAAAGGTCTCCTCCAGGCTGCGGCCGTCATCGAACCGGGGGACGGCGAGGCAGGCGGGATCGAGTAATCCGAAGGCGCCGGCGCTGCCGACATAGGGAATGTCGAACCAGGCGGATTCCTCTGCACGGATGGCCATGGTGGTGATGTCACACCCGGGCACGATACCCGCTTGGCGCAAGGCCGAGAGGGCGGACAGGCCGGCGACTACCCCGGCCGCGCCATCGAAATTGCCGCCCTGCGGCACGGAATCGAGATGTGAGCCGATGAGGATGCGCGGGGCGGATCGGTCGCGGCCTGGCAGCGTCATGCTCAGATTGCCGATGGCATCGATGGCGATCTCCAAGCCCATCGCTGCGGCGGCCGAGCGCAGGATGTCATGTGCCGCTTGTTCTCCCGCGCCGTAGCTATCGCGCTCGATGCCCCGGCCGCGTCGCGTCGCCGCATCGAGCGCCGTGAAAAGCGACGCCGCAAGGTCGATATCGGGATGGATGAGTTTGGAAATGGGAAGATCCTCGCGCAAGCGTTGCTCGTGACGGCGGTTGGTTCAATAAACAGCCGACTCATCGATGGAACGCAGGAAAATGTCCAGTTTGCTTGCCGGGAAGATCGCCGTGGTGACCGGGGCCAGTTCCGGCATCGGGCGGGCGATGGCCACCAGCTTCGCAGCCGAAGGCGCGATCGTGGTGATCGCCGATGTCACGGAGGACGCGCTGGAGGGTGGCGCGCCGACGCTGGATCTCATCACCGGCGCAGGCGGCGAGGGGTTCTTTCGCACCACCGATGTCGCGCAGTGGGCGGATGTCGATGCGCTGATCGCGGAGACGGTCGCGCGCTACGGGCGGCTCGATGTCATGGTCAATAATGCCGCGATCTATTCCGGCACGCCGCTGCTGGAAACCACAGCGGAGCAGTGGGAGCATGTCATGGCAGTGAACATGACCGGCATGTTCAATGGCTGCAAACGCGCCATTCAGCAGATGATCACGCAGGAGCCGCGCGCCGAGGTGCGGGGTCGCGTCATCAACCTCGGCTCGCAGCAGGGCATCGTGACGTCGCCGCGCGATACGCCCTATGGCGTCAGCAAGGCCGGGGCGATCTACATCACGCGTCAGATCGCCGTGGATTATGCGAAGGACTTGATCGTGTGTAACTCGATCTCACCGGGGAAGGTAGTGACGGGCAAGCCCGGCCTGCCGATGGATCCGGCGCTGATGGAGAATGCGCGCCGCCGTACGCCTTGGCCGCGCCTCGGCCACCCGCAGGACATCGCCAATGCAGCGGTGTTTCTAGCGAGTGACCGCGCGACGTTTATCACGGGATCGAATTTGGTGGTCGATGGTGGGTGGTTGGCGGGGTAGTGGCGGATAGCGCTCCGCTCATCCGCCCTACGAATTGGTGTAGGGCGGAAAAGCGGAGCGCATTCCGCCGGCTGCTTACCCGAAGGTCGCTTGGCTCAGGAACAAGCGGTTGGCGATCGGCGGAATGCCTTTCAGCCCCTTCTTCACCGGCACGAGATAGTCATAGAAATAGCCGAAGATGATCGGCGTCTCATCCAGCAGAAGTGTCTGGATTTCGGTCGCGAGGCTGCGCTGGCCGCCGAGATCGGGCGACTTGCCATAGGCGGTGACCAGCTTGTCATAGGTCGGGTTCTTGAAATGCGCGGCGTTCCAGGTGCCGTCGCTGAGCAGCGGGGCACGGAGGAACACGTTCGGCACACCGCGATGGCCGTAATCAGTGATGCCGAGCGTGCTATCCAGCCAATCGGACTGACCGAACACCGCCTTGCCGTAATAGGCATCCTGGCTTTCGACGTTCAGGGTGATGTCGATCCCGGCATGCTTGGCGAAATCCTTGATCAGAACGGCGTAGTCGGGGATTTCGATATAGTTCTCGGTGGTCAGCGTGACCTTGAAGCCCTTGGGCACGCCGGCCGCCGCGAGCAGTTCCTTCGCCTTGCGCAGGTCGATGTCGCGCTGCGGGATGGTATGATTGGTCATCGGGAAGGCAGGTGCGAAGGGGCTGTCATTGCCAACAACCGCCAGGCCGCGGAACAGACCCTTCACCAGCGCCTTACGGTTCAGCGTGAGGGCGAGAGCCTGGCGCACGCGCTTGTCCATGAAGGGGCCGGTGTCGCAGCGCATATGGACCTGCTCATGACCCGCACTACGCTCCCGGATAATGGTGAAGCGCGGATCGTTGAGCAGTCCCTGCCCGCCGGAGACGGTGACCTGCGCGAGCACATCGAGCTGGTCGCCCTGCATGGCGAGAATCTGCGGCTGCTGATCGGTGAAGAAGGTGAACTCGGTGCGATCCGGCAGCGCCTTCTCACCCCAATACTCCGTGTTGCGCACAAAGGAGCAGCCGACCTTGGCGGTGTATTTCTCAAGCTTGAACGGGCCAGTGCCATCCCAGTTGTGTTCAAAATCGCCTTTATATGTCGCGGGGAGGATGACGCAATTGTAGTTGTCCGAGGACACGACATAGGGAAAGGCGCCATAGGCGCTGTCGAGATGGAAGGCGACCGTCAGGTCATCGACCTTCTTGCTATTGCCCGGCGACAGAATGCCCTTGAACGCAGACAAGGCATTGGAGGCATTTTTTGGGTCACACAGGCGATCAATGCTGGCAATGACATCATCGGCTGTCATCGGCGCGCCGCTGTGGAACTTCACGTTCGGGCGCAGCTTGAAGGTCCAGATGGAGCCGTCGGTGTTATGCGTCCAGCTTTCGGCGAGGACCGGCATCAGGGTGAAATCGGGTCGCAGAACAGTGAGGAATTCGCCGGTCTGGATCAGCACTTCCAGCCCGCCATTATCGGCGATCGTCACCGGATCGATCAGGGCGGACGGCACGGTGATGCCCACACGAATGGTGCCGCCGGGCTTCGCCATGGTGGCGGCGCGCGCGGGCTCGGGGGCGGCGACCAAGCCAAAGCTTGCAGCCACGCCACCGAGAAGCGGCAATGACAGGCCGAGCAATGTGCCTTGCCGCATGAAGGTGCGGCGGTCGATCCGGCCGGAGGCCGCTTCATCGAACAGGTCGTTGTCGATGGCATCGAGCCGGCGACGGAGAAGATCGAGCGGATTATTGCGAGCTGTCATATTGGTTCCTCTGGGGGAGATACGGTGACGCAGCTCCACGACGGATTGATATGCGAGGTTTGGACGCGACGATTGCGGAACAACCGCCGTCAGCTATGCAGGAAGCGCGCCAGGACCATGGTCTATTCACGCGGCGAAGGCTAGCGGGACTCCCCTAAACCTCCGCCGTGAACTGAAGCCGCGCGAGGCGGGCATAGAGCGCGCCCTCGGCCATCAAGGCTTCATGCGTGTCCGTCGCGACGATGCGGCCGGCTTCGATCACCACGATGCGGTCGGCGCGCCGCACCGTCGCCAAGCGATGGGCAATGACGAGCGTCGTTCGGCCACGGGACAAAGCGGCGAGGGCGGTCTGCACGGCCAGTTCCGATTCCGCATCCAGGGCACTGGTCGCCTCGTCCAGCAGCAGCACGGGCGGATCGCGCAGGATGGCGCGCGCAATGGCGACGCGCTGCCGCTGACCGCCTGACAAGCGCACGCCCTTTTCGCCGAGATAGGTGTCGTAGCCCTGCGGCAGGTCGTCGAGAAAATCGGCATGGGCGGCATGGCCGGCGGCGCGGATGTCTTCATCCGTCGCATCGGGGCGGCCGTAGCGAATATTCTCCCAGGCCGTGGTGCTGAAGATGACCGGATCCTGCGGCACGATGCCGATGCGGCCGCGCAGCGCGGATGGCTCGACTTGGGCGATATCGACCCCGTCCATTCGCAGGATGCCGCTGTCAGGATCGTAGAAACGCAGCAGAAGCTGGAACACCGTCGTTTTGCCGGCGCCGGAGGGGCCGACCAGCGCCACCGTCTCCCCCGGTTCGACCGTGAGGGAAAAGCCGGACAGCGCCGATTGGTCCGGTCTTGCCGGATAGGTGAAACGGACGTTTTCGAAGACCACGCGCCCCTCAGCCCGCATCGGCAGCAAGGCGGGCTGCGCAGGGGCGGTGATGGTCGGCTGCTCATCGAGCAGCTCACGCATCCGCTCGGCCGCGCCACCCGCACGCTGCAATTCGCCCCATAGCTCGCTCATCTGCATGCCGGAACTTGCGAGCAGCACGGCGTAGAAGATGAAGGCGGACAGATCTCCGCCGCTCATGCGCCCGGCGACCACATCCCGCCCGCCGACCCAGAGGCTGAACACGATCGCCCCGAAGCCGAGCAGGATCACCACAAGCAGCAGCGTTGCGCGGGTGCGCACCCGCAGCAGCGCCGCATCCATCGACCGCTCGACATCGGCCGAAAACCGCGCCCGATCGGCCGCCTCATGCGTAAAGGCCTGCACAGTGCGAAGGGCGTTGATGGTCTCCTCCGCATAGGCACCGAGATCGGCGATGCGGTCCTGCGCCATGCGCGACAGCCGCTTTTCGCGGCGTCCGAATAGCACCAAGGGCACCACCACGAGGGGTATGACCAGCACCACGATGCCGGCGAGCTTCGGGCTCGTCACCAGAAGCATGACGAAGGCGCCCACCAGCAACAGGGCGTTGCGGATCCACTGGGAGATGGCCGAGCCGATCAGCGCCTGAAGCACGGAAATATCCGCCGTCAACCGGGTGAGGATGTCGCCTGTCCGCGCCGTCTCGAAGAAGGCCGGGGAGAGGGAAAGCACGCGGTCGAACATATCCCGCCGCAGGTCGGCGGCGACCCGCTCACCGAGCCAGGAGACGAGGGAGTAGCGCGTGAAGGTGGCGGCCGCGAGGGCCGCGACGACCAGGAACATGATGAGCGCCGCCGCGTTCAGATGCGCCATGTTGCCGCCGGCAAAGCCGTGATCGATCAGGCGGCGCACGCCCTGGCCGAGGGCCAGTACCAATCCTGCCGCGATCAGCAGGGACGCGGATGCCCCCATCACCCGTCCTAGATAAGGCCGCAGATACGGGAGCAGCAGCGTGAGGGAGGTCAGCCGGGTCGCGCGAAGCCTCGGCGTAAGGGGCAAGCTGCATTCCCTAAATGTGAGTGACGAGTATAGAGGGTTTTAGGCGGAAGACGGAGGTGTCTCATGGCGGCGCGGCAAATGCACCTCGGCGCATTCCTGTTCAATCTCGGCAACCATAGCGCCGGCTGGCGGATGCCCAGCACGCGCACAGACGGGCTGATGGATTTCGCCTTCTACCGCGAATTGGCTGAAATCGCGGAGCGCGGAAAGTTCGACCTGCTGTTTCACTCGGACGGTCTCGGCATCAACGACACCTATGACGCCGTCTTGCGCCATAGCGTGACCATCCGGCCCGAACCGCTGACGCTGCTCTCCGCGCTCTCAGCCGTGACGACGCGCATCGGCCTCGCCGCTACCGTCTCGACCACCTATCACGAACCCTATCACATCGCCCGCATGGTCGGGATGCTCGACTTCCTGAGCGAGGGGCGGGCGGCGCTGAACCTCGTGACCTCCAGCACGGATTTGGAAGCGCGGAACTTCGGCCGTGACACGCATCTGGACCATGCCGAACGTTATGAGCGGGCGCGAGAATGCGTCGATGTGCTGCGCCGGCTGTGGGATAGCTGGGAGGATGGCGCGCTGGTCTTCGACACGGCGAGCGGGCAGGTGGCGGACCCGGCGCTGATCCATCGCGCGGATTGGCGCGGGCGGTTCTTCACGGTGCGCGGGCCGCTGAATATGCCGCGCCCGCCGCAGGGGCATCCGGTCATCATCCAGGCGGGCATTTCAGAGCCCGGCCAGGCGCTGGCGGCGCAGGTGGCGGATGTCGTGTTCAGTATTCAGCGCACCCTCGCTGCGTCGCAGACGTCTTATGCGGCGGCAAAGCAGCGCGTGATCGCCCATGGGCGATCGGCGGAGGCGATGAAAATCCTGCCCGGACTGATGCCGATCGTTGGACGCACCCGGATGGAGGCGGAGGCGAAGGACCGTGCCTTGCAGGATCTGGTGCCGGCCAGCCTCGCCGTGTCCTATTTGTCGGATGAAGTGCAGCATGATCTTGCCCGTTACTCGCTCGATGGGCCGCTGCCTGACCTGCCCGAGACCAATGCTCAGAAGGGGCGTCTTCACCTGATCCGGGAACAGGCGCGGGACGGGCTCACGATTCGCCAGATCGCGACTCACCTGGTGCAGAATCGCGGCCATATGAGACTCGTCGGCACGGCGGAGGAGATCGCGGACGTGATGCAGACCTGGTTCGAAGGCGGCGCCTGTGACGGCTTCAACATCCTCGCGGCCTCGCACCCCCAGGGGCTGGCGGAGTTCGTGGATCAGGTCGTGCCGGAATTGCAGCAACGCGGCCTGTTTCGCCACGACTATGCGGGCACGACCTTGCGCGCGCATCTGGGCCTGCCGAAACCGGCGAATGTCTTTGCTTGATCCCGTTTTGTTCTCTTTTCCGGCATGTGCTAGAGGGTCGGCAGCATGTCTCACCGGCGCATCATCCATATCGACATGGACGCCTTCTATGCGTCCGTCGAGCAGCGGGACGACCCCAGCCTGCGCGGCCTGCCCTTGGCCGTCGGTGGGTCCCGCCAGCGGGGCGTGGTCGCCGCCGCAAGCTATGAGGCGCGGAAATTCGGCGTGCGCTCGGCCATGGCCTCGGTCACCGCGAAGCGAAAATGCCCCGAGTTGGTCTTCGTGCCGCCGCGCTTCGACGTCTACAAAGCGGTTTCGCAGCAGATTCACGCCGTCTTTGCGCGCTACACCGCGCTCATTCAGCCATTGTCTCTGGATGAGGCCTATCTGGACGTGACGCAGCCCTTGCTTGACCGTGGGTCCGCCACCGCCATCGCCGAGGAAATCCGCGCGGCGATTCGTGCCGAGACCGGGCTGACGGCTTCGGCCGGCGTGTCCTACAACAAGTTCCTGGCGAAACTCGCCTCCGACCACCGCAAGCCGGACGGGCTGTTCGTCATCACCCCACGCCTGGGCCCGCTGTTCGTGGAGACGCTGGCCGTGGGCAAGTTCCACGGTGTCGGCCCGGTGACCGCGGCGCGGATGAATGCGCTGGGCATCCATACCGGCCTCGACCTGCGCGCGCAGTCCCACGCTTTTCTCACCGAGCATTTCGGCAAGGCCGCCGATTACTATTACGGCGTGGCGCGCGGCGAGGACGATCGCGAGGTCGAGGCCGATCGCATTCGCAAATCGGTCGGGGCCGAAAACACCTTCGAGCGTGATCTCACGCAATGGGACGATGCGGTGGCGGCGGTGGAGCCTTTGTTCGACAAGGTTTGGGCCGCCTGTGCGCGCGGCGGCCATGCCGGGCGCACGGTGACCATCAAGGTCAAATACGCTGACTTTCAGCAGATCACACGCAGCCGTTCGACCCTCGAGCCGATCCCCTCGGCCTCCGTTCTTGCCAGCATCAGCCTGGAGCTTTTGCGGCCCTGTTTTCCCTCGCCACGCGGTGTGCGCCTATTGGGCGTCACCATCTCAGGCATGGAACCGCAGCGTGTTTTGCGGTCAACCTCTCAACTGGCGCTTACGTTATGAAGCTATGGCGGCGGTTTCGCGGATTGACCGGCGCGGTCTGCATGGTCACGAGTCTGGCTGGCTGCGTCTCGAACTTCGGCTACACGCCGAATGCCGATATGACGCTGGCAGCTGCTGAAAACACGGACTATCTCGAATTCTGCGCAGGCTCCGGCATTCGCATGAAGCCACATTTCGCGGCCGATGTCAGCGGTGGCATCGGTGGTCATGCGGCCTTCTTTCTCAACGGTGCCTGCCGCGACCCGAACGTGAATTACCCCACGCTGCGGATGTGCGATCAATTGCCGCCCGATGTGGTGCAAGGCGCCGGCGTCAGCATGGACGGCAATTTCAGCAATGCGAATTGGACGGTCACGGCCGGGCGCAGCTTCTTTTATGACGGCGGTGTCGCAGCGGGAGAGCCCTTCACCCAGGCGCGCTATCTGCAGATGGAGCGGGACGCCGAGAAGCTGGGTATTTTGAACGGGCTGGTCTTTCGGCCAGAACTCTATGCAGACAAGCCCGCCGGCATGTCCGATCAAGACTATCGCTATGACATTTCCGTCGGCACCGATTATGGCATCGGCCTGGCGCGGGGTCGTTACTGCGCGCGCGTGCCAGTATCGCGGCCGCAAATGCTGCGCATGGTGAATTTTCTCAATGCCAAGAACGAGGAATATGCCGGCGCGCGGCATTTCGACGGGTCGATCTTGCAGAACAATTGCGTGCATCTGTCGCATAATGCACTCGCCGCCTGCGATATTTTGAACCCCTGGCCGACAGATCAGTTTTGGCCCTATGCCGTCTTCTCCTTTCCGGTGCCGAAGAACGATTTCGTCAATATCATGCGGCGCACCAACGACACCAAGATGGATGATCTGGTGGCGCTGTTCCACGATCAGCCGGCGCGCGCCCTGCTGATGGAGTATGGGCGCCTGCCGTCTGAGCCGGGCGCGCTGGCCACGGCTTATGTCGTGCACGCGCCGAACGACGTGTTCGACACCAAGGTGGCGCTGATCTTCTACGATGATCCGCCGATCGGGTCCTATTTGCGCCACTTCAACGCGATCTTCTCCGAGCCGCGCTATACGAATCGGATCGCCAATCTGACCTATTTTGCGTCCCTCTATGCCGGTCTCGATGCCGCAAGAAAGCCGCTTGCGGCCTGGGAGACTCAGGTGCCGGCGACGGAGCAGGCGGCATTCGCCCGTTTTTACGCCGACTACTACGCTCGCCTCACCGCGCTGCGTGGTGATATCTCTGCCGCGCTTGCAGGGTCATCCATCCCGGTCGGGTAAAGTTCATGGCCTTGTCACGCGACGGACTATCCGCCTCGGCTAGGGAGTGGTGATGGCACGCATCAAGACGCCGTCTCATCCCAGCCATCAATTTGGCCAGAAGCGCCCGCCCGCGCATGGCGGCCATAGCCAGGCGAGCCCGCTCTTCCACGGCAGCAAGGTGCAGCCGCTGCCCGCGCCAACGGGGCAAGCGCCGTTCCGCCTGAATTTGGCGGAGATCATTCCAGACGCCGTCAAGGCCATGGAAAAGGCGGGCGGCATGGCCTTGCATATGGTGGGTGACACTGGCGGCGTGCAAAACCCGACACCACAACAGCTCGTTGCTAATGGTCTTGAGCAGGATGCAGGCGTGGCGGGCGCCTTCGGAGTACCCGGCTTCTTTTATCACCTCGGCGATGTGATCTACTTCGATGGGCAGGCGAGCGAATATTTCGCGCAGTTTTACCAGCCCTACGAACACTATCCCAATCCGATCCTCGGCATTCCCGGCAATCATGACGGCGACATCTATGACGATGGCAAGCTGGTCAATCCGGAACCATCGCTGGCGCCCTTCGTGCGCAACTTCTGTGCGGCGACGCCCGGTGTTCATACGCCCGAAGCGCGTGAGGCGACACGCACGGCGATGATTCAACCGAACGTGTATTTCACGCTCAACACGCCCTTCGCGACCTTCGTCGGCCTCTACACTAATGTGCCCGAGGGCGGCGTGGTGCATCCCGACCAGCAAGACTGGTTCGAGGGTGAGCTGGCGGCGGCCGATAAGCATCTTCCCCTGATCGTGGCGATGCATCACCCGATCCAGTCGCTCGATACCTTTCACAGCGGCAGCAAGACCATGGCGAAGGTGCTGGCGACCGCCGTTGCGGCCTCAAAGCGCCAGCCCTCCATGGTCTTCGCGGGCCATGTCCATAACTATCAACGCTTCAGCGTGAGTGATGCCCATGGCATGACGCCGTTCATCGTGGCCGGGCATGGCGGCTACCACAATCTGCACAAGATGGCGCGAGCCAATGGGCAGGATCTGGTCACGCCGTATCAGGCACCGAATGATCCGAACGTCATCCTGGACAGCTACATGGATGACCGGTTCGGTTTCCTGCGGCTGGAGATTTCCGGCGACTTCATCGATCTCGCCTGCATGAGTGTGCCCCGGCCGCAGGAGCCGTGGTCGAAGGCGCCACGGCTGTACGACCGCCTGCGCTACAATTGGAAGACGCGCAAAAGCGTCATGTTTCCGAGTTAGAGTTTTCGCGCCCCGACCATCGCATCAATCGAATATCTTCCAGCGCCGGTCACGTAAAGCAGGAAGAAGCCGCCCATGATGCTGACGTTTTTGTAGAAGTTGATCTCGGCTTCGTATTGGGCCGCACCCGTCATTGTCCAGTAATGATGGCCGATGATGGCTGTTGCCAGCGTATAGAGCCCGAGCAGCACGGCGAGCGGTCGCGTCAAGACGCCCAGGATGAGGGCGATGGCGACGAAGACTTCCATGACGATCGCGACGATGGCGGCGAGGGGCGGCACGGGCACACCGGTTTGGGTCATATACCCGACGGTGCCGGTATAGTTCATGAGCTTGCCCCAGCCGAAGATGAGGAACAGCAGAACGAGCAGGATGCGGGAAACGAGGATGACTTCGTTTCTGATCGTGTCGGCACCAAATGAGCGCATCGCGACCTCCGTTGAGAAAGCATGCAGGGGTGGTTTCGGGCAGGATATCTGTCATCACGGGCGGCCAGAAGGCTGGCAAAAGCCGTTGTTTGGGGGCAGGGGCGTTCGGTCATCCGAAGCCCCTGCAACCCAACGCACCGCGAGGTGCTCTATGGCTGGGGGACCTGGAACCGAAGATGGAGCAAACAAGTCAAACCCATCAGCTCCAACAATCCCAACAACTCATTGAAAATACTACGTCTTAGCCGAGCGCTGGAGGACAAGATGGGGCAGTAGATGGGGCAAAGTCAACCCGTCCAGACGGCCGTAAGGACAGGCGAGGGAGCCGGGCGCTTTGCGCCGTAGCCAGGACAAGTTGGTCGCGTGACTATCGTCTCTCTAGTCACCGCCTGCTAGATCTCCAGGAGAGGAGGGTTCCTCTTCTTTAGGCTCAAGCTTGCCCCTAAGCTGCTCGATACCTGCTACAATTTTATGCAAGTCCAGCCGCCACTGCTGCGGCACTTTCTCCTGCTCATCAATCAAAAATAGAGCAAATATATCGAGCAACATTGCATAACCATGCATCAGGCTAAAAAAGTAATAACGCTGAATCTTGGGGTCGCGTGAGAACTGAAAGTATTCTGTCGTCGCCCAACTGATGCCGTCATTATCGCGGAACTCACGCCTCCTGTGTGTAAATGTCTCAATGTCCGCGTGACTTGCGAACTGGCTGCACACGTCATGCATATCGATTAGATTCGGAATCATGGGATGTGGGAGCTTCTCCGGTCTATTGTCCCGGATGAAGTTCTTTGCGTGTCGGATGAGCTTGTCGAACGGTTTAGTTCTAGCGAAATAGGCCTCCTGAGACGGCCGATCCTGGATGATGTAAGCTGCGACAAGCGCGGCATCAATCGCGACCCTAAGCGAGCTGAATGCTTCGGAAAGATGGCACCGCAGAAGGCATGCCGTTCCGAAGAGAAAATGATAATGGGTAAATCCCAGAAGCTGAAACACAATCAGGTCGGCTTTTGCTCGCAAGGTAATTTTGGATAGCGCAGCACTATAGAGAGCTTGAATATGGCTAACAGCTCTCAGTTCCTCCAGGTCTTGAGACATTGATATAGAGAGCTGCTCCTGCTCTAGCTCAATGAAGCGCTCAAGAGTCAGCGGCTCATCATCAATATATTCACGCATCGACATCCCTCCAAAG
Source organism: Acidisoma sp. PAMC 29798 (assembly GCF_030252425.1). Classification (GTDB taxonomy): domain Bacteria; phylum Pseudomonadota; class Alphaproteobacteria; order Acetobacterales; family Acetobacteraceae; genus Acidisoma; species Acidisoma cladoniae. The sequence continues at coordinate 1,545,008 of NZ_CP126994.1, forward strand.
CTACGATTGTATGCGAGAAATCGTTGACGCACTGACGTTGTAGGAGCGAGCAACCTCGCGCACTGGCTCTCCCCGAGCCTTGCGGGCCAAAGCTTCATTCCTCTGATGAAGCGTGAGCTTATGCGGTCGTCCTAAGCTTTGCCCGCGAGCTTTGGCTCGTGCTCGCCCTTCCCCGGTCCTCGTTCGAATCAGCTCGCGTTCAAACTCGGCGAGGCCACCGAGGATAGTTACCATCAATCGGCCATGGGCCGTTGTGGTATCCGCCCAGGCGTCTCCAAGCGAGCGGAAAGCGGACTCCTTGGCAGCGATGGCGGCCAGGATATTCAGCAAGTCTCGTGTGGAGCGAGCAAGACGGTCTAACCGGCTAACCATCAACACGTCACCCGGCTCCAGAGCCGCGACCGCGCGGGCGAGCTGGAGACGGTCGGTTTTCGACCCGCTAGCGGTCTCCTTAAACACACGACCACAGCCTGCGGCCGTGAGCTGCCCCACCTGCGTCTCAACACTTTGGCCGTCTGTCGATACCCTGGCATATCCGTAAATCATGCTTTAATTGTGCAACGGACTTGTGCAACTAAGAAGAGAAATTGAATCAATTGGTTAGTTTTGTTGCACAAGTTTTGAGTTCTGCATGAACAAGCATGGAAAGAACTTCCTTGTTGGACAGCTCACAAGCCTTTCGACAAATGTTTTTGTCGAAAGATAACAAAATGAGGAGGCGACAAATCCGCGAGCTTAAAACGTCAACGGCGGCATGAAAATCTTGCTTCATGCCGCCGTTGGTGTATCGATAGATGAGCGGGGAGCCTTGCAGGGCTGCGAACCGCGTCGGAGCACATCAATAATGCGCAAAAACCTCGATAAAATCAACGGCAATGTAGCGCAAGCATCTCGCAAACCGCGTGTTTCCAGGTCCGCCGCCAGGGCAATCGCCGAGCGTGTCGAGGATGCCCGCTCACACGTAATGCTGGAACTCGGCCGGATCTGCAAACACCGAAACGGCTATCTGACCGATGTGCAAGTCGCGGCCATCGCAGCCGTGATGTCCCACGTCACTGCTGCAACGAATGTTCCGGATGAATTGGCTGGCTGGCTGGCCGTCCACGGCGGCAACCTCAAGGATTCCTTCGCCTGGGCGCACAGCCCGATTGGTGTAGCACTCATCGCAGCCGCCTGCACGCGGCCCAAAGACCGCCGTGACCTGCCTGCTGAGGCTTTACGCCGAGTAATGGCAATCAACGATGAAGAGGCCGAGCGTTTAGTCCTGCATCAGCTCGCTCCCAAGCGTGTACGCGACCGAAACCGCAGACGCGCGGAGGGAGTTATGGCCCGCAAAGCTGGGGACAGGGCAGAACCGTGGAAGGAGCGGGGAGTCAGCAAGGCCAACTATTATCGGCAAATCAAGAGGGAGAAAGCGGCAGCCCTTGAGCGTGAGACTTTTCGCGATCCTATTGCGCACGCGCGAGCGACCGCCAGGGATGACTCCTTTTACTTAATAGGATCGCCAGAAGTCTCGCCCCCGTCTCTCCCTCTCACGATAGCCGAACTCCCGACGTCCGAGGGGCGGCGCTATGCCGCACTAGCACTGCGGCTCGGCGCGCAGTGGACGACCTCCAGAGCTACTGCTGAGCCCGACACGTGGTTCGAGGCTGACGCGACACAGGCGGCAGCACTCGAGGACGCGCTGGAGGCGGCTATCTCCTCGCAGCAACGAGTAGCAAACATCGCTCACGCCCGAGGTCAGATCCACCAAGGAGTGGATTGTCAGTCCTGCCCGCCGGACTTCCCGGCGCAGTTGTGGGCGCAAGTGCCAGTAAATTTACGTCTACCGGCATGTGCACACGGAGGCCGCCTCATGTTTCAGGGCTACCCCAAGGTTCAAGCGCTCGCGATCGGAGTTGTGGCGGCTGAACGGGAACTCACTAGGTTTAGGGCTATCTCAGCCGCCTGCCCCGAGGCAGAACCGAGAGACGTGCAGCGGCTAGCCGCCAAATTCTGGGAATTGTCTGTGATAGACGCGGTCGAAGTTGCAGCAGACGAGCTAGCGCAACGGCAGGCTGAAAGCGTTGCCCACCTTGATCCTGCAATCGTCGCCAGGGCGGAACTGATGATGATGCGGCTATCAGACCCACCTTGCCCGAATACGTATCGAGCCTACGCCCTTGAAGCGCTGCAACGAATGCTCATTGATTCTAACCGGTCCCGCAGTAGTCCACTCAGTCTGGTTTCGACGGCTACCATCGCGGGATACCACAGACTGCTCCAGGAACTCGACAACATGGTCGCAAAGCTCACGAACCGCCCGAAACCCGATTTTTAGCCCGAGGACACAAAACAGACGTGTTCTCCGGCTCACTGAGAGCCGTCCCGCACCCTCCGGGTATCGTAGCACCTCAGAAAAACCCTATCCCGAGGGGCACAGACGAAATTTTGTTTCCGGCCGGTTGACCAGAATTGTTTCGATTGTTGCGTGTCCAGGCGCGGGCAGGCGTCGACACGGTGAGGGAGCGATCGCAATTGCGTGAGGTATGCCGTCTACAAGGAAAATCATAATTGTTGACAAGGAAAACCAAAAAATCCTCTGTTGACGTCAGCAGATTTGCGTTTCTATTAGATGGCTCCGCAACCCTAAGGAGCATCTACAAATGACCTCAGTTCACACTGCCAACGGCGGCAACGTTATCCCGCTCAGCGTGCTGCCCTATGCCGCCGTAGGCCCGTTGATGGGCTCTAACCCTGTCCCGCTGGAGCGCATAACCCTCCGGCGGGAGGACCTTTCCGGTCTCGCTCAGGTGCTGCTCGACGGCCATATGGACCTCGCGAATGACGACCCCAGTAGCGTTCCAGAGGCACCGTGGCGCAGTCTGATGCGCGACATCCTGGCTGCTGGACGACGCGAATTCTCAGGCGCCGAACAAATTTGCGCAGATTGTGAGTTGCTGGACGCGCTGTTTTTTGTGTCGCGAGAGGAGGAGGACGGCGAGGAGGACGAGGAGACCTAACGCCCCCCTCCCGCTTCACGGGCGTGTGCCCTCCCCCCAGGGGGAGGGCTTCGCGTGCTCGCCGCTACGCGACTGCGCGTCGGGCCGCGACGGACTGCTGCGCAGCCCTGGCGGCCCGTCGTCACGTCGCGAGATAGTTCGCCACTGTACACGCGCCAAAATACACCCTGGAGTGGCAACGCTATCTGTCCGTTGACTGTTGCGCACGCACCGCCAAAATCGATGTACGACGCAAAATGCTCATAAAGCCGTGCGCGCCGCTCTACGGCAGAATCTAAATACGATCCAGGCATCGGATCGCCTTTGAGGGCGGCGGCAGTGACGATAGCGAGTTCCTCGTCCGACAAATGCTCTTCAATCGCGTGCCAAAGCTCGTGATGTACAGTCGATTTCACCTGCGTCAGGCCTAACGCCGTACGGATCGCGATTAGAGGACTTTGGCCGTGACTTTGGCCGTCAAAATGCCAAGCACACCCGCTCACGCTGTACGTCAGCCGACCGTCCGCGCCCTGGTCCACCTCCCTGAATGCGGAGAGGTCCGGCAGGGGGCCATCCGCTGTTTTCCGAAGCGCTGGTCCCGCCAACACGTGGAGCCACGGCGCGCAACGCGACACTATCTCCGTGATTACTGCGATTTTTGCGTCGAGATATGGCATTAGAGGAGCCGGCGCAAAAAACACGCCGGACTCTCGACACTGCTCAGGTAGCCGTGTTCGGATAGTCCCCCGCCTGACCTTGCCTGCGACGATTTCATACACCGAGCTATCCGTTGCTCGCTCCAGCGCACGCCCCGGCACAGGCTCCGAGCTCATCGGCCGCCCGGTGCTGGCGCGGTGGCTCCCTCACCACCTGGCACTCCAGCTAATACCGGAGGCTCTGGTTCTGGTTCCGGGTCAGGCAGTAGACCGCGCGGCGGCCCTGGTTCCGGACCAGTAATCCGTAAGGGATTCGCCGCTTCGATTGCCAACACTCCTAACTCAGCCAGCTCCGCCAGGGCGGCATCAACTGCGTCGTGCTGCTGCGTTGCTGCCAAAACTGTGAGCCGTTCGTTCCATAAGATAGCGGCGGACCGAGTCATCCCGTTGACTGCCGCAACGTGCATAGGTGACACGGGTGTCTGGTTGGAATGCCGTATCAAAATACCTCGGTCACCCGGAATTTTTTCCCGAATGTACGCGAGGATTGGCACCAGCCGCCACCTCGGGGGTTTCCTGAACAGAGTTCCGGTCTCGGCCATAGCTGCCGTCATCAAACGGGGCATAAAAATCATCGCGCTGAGCATCGCGAGCATGTACGGATGCGTCAAAACCTCCCGCGCTATCTCGAACGCATCCACGGTTTCCGTCCGCTCACGGCGGCGCACGGGCATCGGAATCTTGGCGTCGGGATTGCGCCGTCGCCAACGCCGCTGACGCAGAGCCTCGGAGCGCATCGCCGCCCGCCACGCAGCGATAAGCGACGCTGGCACCGGACGGGAGTCGCCCCACCCTCGCCGCGATCTAATTTGATTCGCGATCCAATTGTCGCTCGGATACCACATTGGGAAATTTTCGCCGTCGTCGGTGACCTCCTCAATCATGGTCTGGTGCCTCGTCAGGCGCAGGGACGTCGGAGATTTCCCACGGTGTTCCGCGTAAAATATCTCGGTCGGTTTCACGGCTAATATAGCTGTTCAAGAAGCGCTGGCCGACACTCTGAAAATTTGGGCTGGCGTCGCCAAGCGCCAACCAGGCCCTTCCCAAAGTGCATAATCGCTGGGTGGTTTGACGTCGAGAGAGCGCCGCCATCTGGCGTTCAAATCTACTAACCGCCGTACGCGCATTGCGTGCACGCAACAGCGCGGCATCCTGCCTCGCTCGCAACGCAAGCAAGTGCTCGTCCACAGATTTCGTTGTCATCTGAAGTCCTATCAGCTCTTCAGACGAAGATACCAAATCGACTACCAAGTAATCCAGAATATCTGTTATTATTTTTGGAATACGCACTCGCAGAATAGGAAGACAAATGAAGACGACGGACATAGACACAGGCGCGGCGTTGACGGGCAGTATCGAGGAGATCAACGCATTCAACGGCGACTTGGGAAACCTTTTCAACGAAATTTTTGGCAGGTCTCTGAGCAAAATAAAAACAACAGTCGAGATAACACTCGACGAAGGTCGAGAAATTACACTGATTTGCAAACACAAGCGTGGTTTTTACAACGAAAGATGACCGAACGGCTTCCGTTTCGGTTGTGGATTCTGATATTGTTGGGGAGAGCCAGCAGAGCCTGCGAAGCAGGCGATATGCTCGCCTTATACATCCGCTTCGCGGAAGTATAGCTCGCAGAAGGAGGACAGCACATGCAAGAGATAGCCGAACACACGCCGAACTTCACAATGACAGACGCCGACTTCGCCTCATATATCGCAGCGATTGCGACGGCTGAGCCCTGGCTTCTCGTTTCTGATAAATGGGAAATCGATGATGAGCCAGACGACATCGAACTCGACTAGCGTCATGAGCGATATAGATTTTGCGGCGGCATGGGCCGAGAGATGGGGCAAGTGGAAAAGATGGACGACGCGACTGCAAGGCGGCGGGCGGCCTATCTATCGCACACCGGACGGCAGAGAGACAGCTCATCAGGACTTCAGCAAACGGCCCGAAGGCGTCTTAATCGGCCTCCAATTTTCGCCGCCGATGCCGTGGCTTCCTGAAGTCCTGATGACAGTCCCTGGCTGCGATGCTTACGATGCCGTCGCGCCCTGGGGGGGAGCGTGTGAACGAGCCTGGATCTCCGGATGTGAGCATCCCGAGCTGCCGTGTGCGGCGCTGGTTCCTGCACGCGATGCGCCTGTGACACGACAGCGCGACGCGTGGGACAACGGACGAATAGTCGGACGGTCGAAATCCGGAGCGGCATATCGCGCATATCTCGCAGAATGCCGTGCCGTCCTCAAAAAATCCGGATGGCATGAAGACGAGATACCGTGAGTCCTGCTCAGCTAGCTTTCTCGCGCATAAATTTCGCCATGGTTTCGCGTTCCGTGCGAGACGGCAACGCCGTAAAAATTGCGGCTTACAACGCCGGAACACGGCTTCAGCACGCTAGAAAGAGATTCGACTTCCGTCACAAAAAGGAGCGCATAGACGGCTGCGTTCTGCTTCCGGAAGGTGCCCCCGACTCTCTGAGAGACCCCGGAATTTTGTGGCGCGCCGTGGAAGAATCCGAGCGCCGTCATGACGCCCAGCTCGCGCGCCAAGTGCTTATCTCAATCCCGAGACAATGCCCGCCCGACCTTCGCCTTGAGCTTCTGAAGGCGGTGGCAAGTCCCTGGGTGTCGATGGGAATGGCATGCCAGATAGATCTCCACTGCCCCACGGCATCGGACGGGGACGAGCAGCCCCACGGACACCTGTTGCTGACCATGCGCGAGGTCGGCCCGGATGGTCTCTTGCGTGTCAAGAATCGAGCTTGGAACGCCATGTTTCGCGAAGAGAACGGCCGGAAAATGCGTTCGGAAATCGACGCGAGAATGAACGCATACCTCACGGCGGCGGGTCTTGATATCCACGTGGACAATCGGTCTCGCGAGGCACAAGGCCTGCCGCGGGAGCTGCCTCCGGAGCCGATAGCCCCGACTGCACACTGGCTGTAAAACAGCGTGCAAAAGTTCCCAGATTCCAGGGGTAAACAGCGTCCAATAGTTTCCACCCTGGTCGTGCGATCATCCGGCATTTTTGCTGGGGAATCTGGGGTGCTGCTCATGGACTTGATTGCCGAGATCCGGCGCCGCCATCTGGTCCGCCACGAGAGCATCAGCTCGATCGCGCGGGACCTTAAGCTGTGCCGGCAGACCGTCCGCCGGCATTGCCGGACCGAAGCCCAGCCGTCCTACCAGCGCAGCCGGCAGCCAACGCCGATGCTGGGAGCGGTCCAGCAGACGCTGGAGACGTGGCTGCGGACCGAAGGGCTTCTCCCGAAAGCCCAGCGCCGCACGGCCCAGCGGCTATTCGAAGGTTTGCAGGCGGAGGGCTACCGCGGCGCCTACGACAGCGTGCAACGTTTCGTGCGGCGCTGGAAGGCGGACAAGTCGGGCCCGGCGCTGGCGCACGCCTTTATCCCGCTGGCCTTCGCACCCGGCGAGGTGTGCCAGTTCGACTGGAGCCATGAGCATGTCGAACTCGGCGGCGTCATGCAGACCATCAAGGTTGCGCATTTCCGGCTGACCTTCAGCCGGCAGATGTTCGTGGTGGCCTACCCACGCGAGACCCAGGAGATGGTCTTCGACGCGCATAACCGCGCTTTCGCCTTCTTCGGCGGGGTGCCCCAGCGCATGGTCTACGACAACCTCAAGTCCGTTGTGGAGACGATATTTACCGGCAAGGAGCGGCAGTTCAATCGGCGCTTCATGGTGCTGGCCAACCACTATCTGTTTGAGCCCGTCGCCTGTACCCCCGCCTCTGGATGGGAGAAGGGGCAGGTCGAGAACCAGGTTGGCAACATCCGCGAATGGCTATTCACGCCGCTGGCCCGTTTTATCAGCTTCGATGCGCTGAACGTCTGGCTGGCCACGCGCTGCCGGGAGCTGGCGCAGCGCAAACACCCGGTAACGCCGGAGCGCTCGATTGCCGCGTGCTTTGCCGAGGAGCAGCCGTCGCTGCGGCAGATCACCGCGACATTCGACGGCTATGTCGAACATATGCTGCGCGTGTCGAGCACCTGCCTGGTGGCGGTGGATCGCAACCGATACAGCGTGCCAGCCGCCTTCGCCGGCCGCGCTGTCTCGGTGCGCACCTCAGCCGCCGGCGTGCGCATCGTGGCCGACGGCGCAATCGTCGCCGACCATGCCCGGCGGTATGGGCGTGATCAACTGATCTGCGATCCGTGGCATTATCTGCCGATCCTGGAACGCAAACCTGGCGCATTGCGCAACGGTGTGCCGTTCCAGCAATGGGATTTGCCCACGCCCATCCGGCTGGTGCGCGACCGCATTCTCAAGCAGCCGAAAGGCGATCGTGCTTTTGTCGAGTTGCTGATGATGGCACGCGAGTTCGGCCTGGAGCCGCTGCAGGTCGCCTGCGAATTGGTATTGGACGGCAATGTCATCACTGCCGCCGTGGTGCTGAACGAGATGCGCCGGCTTGTCGCACCCAGCACGCCCGCCATGCTGAACGTGCCCGACATGCTGAAGCTCCAAACCGAGCCGCGCGCCGATTGCGGCCGCTACGACCACCTGCGCGAGGTGAGCCATGTCATCCACTGATCTTGCTGTTAAGCCTCTTGCCTTGGTTGCTTCCGGCGTAGACCGCCTCGGCCAACTCAGTGCGCTACATCTCTACGGCATGGCTACCGCCTGGAGCGAGTTGCTGGCGGAAGGCCCACGTCGGCCGATGCAGCCCGAGGCATGGCTGGACCGGTTAATCGAAGCCGAGCTTGCCGATCGCCAGGTCCGCAGCCTGCGCTACCAGCTCAAGGCCGCGCGCTTCCCTGTTCATCGCGACCTGACCGGTATCGAATGGGCCGAAACCCCATTGCCGCAGGCGCAAATCGAACAACTGGCGACCGCCGCCTTCATGGCAACCGCGCACAATCTGATCCTGGTCGGCGGCACCGGCACCGGAAAGACCCACATCGCGACGGCGCTGGGTGTCGCTGCCATCCACCAGGGCAAACGCGTGCGCTTCTACAACGCCGTCGACCTGGTCAACCAGCTGGAGCGGGAGAAACAGCAGGGACGCGCCGGCAATCTCGCCCGTCAGCTGGTGCAGACCGACGCCGTGATCATCGACGAACTCGGCTATCTGCCGTTCCCAGCCTCGGGCGGCGCTCTGCTGTTCCACCTGATCAGCCAGCTCTACGAAAAGACCTCGCTGATCTTCACAACCAACCTCTCTTTTGCCGAATGGGTGGGTGTCTTCGGTGACCCAAAGATGACAACCGCACTGCTGGACCGGGTCACCCACCACTGCGACATCCTGGAGACCGGCAACGACTCGTTCCGCTTCAAGCAGCGAAAGAAACAGCCGAAAAACAGCTGAGAAAGTGGAAACTTTTGGACGCTGTTGCCTGGTAACTATTCAACGCTGATTGACAGACATCGCCGGAGAAGCGGGTGGAGTCGTGCGTTGCTGAGCTTTCCCGGCCGATGCTTCAACCGCTTCAAGTCTCACAGAAATATCATCGACGACTTTTAGTCGTTCTTGAAGTCTATTGACGATATCGAAGATATCTTCACTCCCGAAAGAGCGCGGTTTCACACGAGTATCAACATACAGCTCTGGACCTATAGTCTCAGTGTAGCGCTGAAGACGCCCCGTGACCGACGCGAGGGCCTTGGCCTTCGAAAGCACATCACGGAGTTCCCGCGCAACGTCCCTGACCTGAGAACTTGGATGGCTTCCCAGGCTTAGGTTGTCTCGCGCGGACATGATCACCCCATCAATCTCGGCATTAAACCGAGCCACCCGCGATTCGGCTACACGAACGTAAGGGGTCTTGAGGGAAAGCCAAATTTCGCGTGCGCCGAGAATCGAACGGAGGCGGGGAGGGACAACCCTCCTGTAGTGGTAGATTCCTGACCGACGCACGAGCACATCCGACTCCCGATGGAGCAGAAGATGGGGCGTTTGCCCCATTTCCTGGTGATGCTCGGATAAAAGATAATGATTTCAACGTGTTGGCTGGGGGACCTGGATTCGAACCAAGGCTGCCCGGGTCAGAGCCAGGAGTTCTACCGCTAAACTATCCCCCAACAGGACAGTGCGGGCCGAATATCACGCTCCGCGCAGCCGATCAACAGTTCCCTGGGACACCCTCCCCATCGGGGCTACCCGGCCGGGCCTATTGACGCTATTTCAGAGAGATGACGGAAACCCGCGTCCCTCGCACCTGGCAGGACGGTGCTGCGGCAGACCTCGCCGAGGCCGCCCGGCAACTCGGCCGTGGCTCCGTGCTCGTGGTAGGCGATGCCATGCTCGACCGCTATTTCTATGGCGAGGCCCGGCGCATGAGCCCGGAAGCGCCGGTGCCGGTCCTGTCCCTGCAACGCGAACTTTCCATGCCCGGTGGCGCCGCCAATGTCGTGCGCAATATCACCGCCGTGGGGGCCGCCGCCGCCTTCGTGTCCGTGGTGGGGGACGACCCGGCAGGCTCGGACCTCACCGCCCTCATCGGCCGGCAGAGCGGCGTCGAGCCCTGGCTGCTGGTCCAGGGCAGCCGCGTCACCACGGTCAAAACGCGGTTCCTCGCGCATGGGCAGCATCTGCTCCGCGCGGATACCGAGGATCCGGCGCCGCTTGACCCCAGGATCGCCGAGCGGCTGCTGCGCATCGCGACGGACGTGATGTCGGCCACGACCGTCACCATCCTGTCCGATTACAGCAAGGGCGTCCTGGCCGGAGACATACCGGCCCGGCTGATCGAAGCGGCGCATAAGGCCAACCGCCCGATCATCGTCGATCCGCGTGGCTACGACTATCGGCCCTATGCCGGGGCGGATGTCATCATGCCCAATCGGCGGGAATTGCAGGCCGTGACCGGCCTTCCGGCGGAAACGGATGAGGAGATCGTGGTCGCCGCCCGCGACCTGCTCAGCCGATTCGGCATCGGCGCGGCCCTCGTCACCCGCTCCGAACATGGCATGAGCCTCATCACCCTCGCCGAGGCCTGGCATTTTCCGGCCGAGGCGTTGGATGTGCATGATGTCGCCGGGGCTGGGGATACAGTGGCGGCCGTCCTCGCCGCCGGCATGGCGGCCAAGCTGCCGCTTGCCGCCGCCGCGCGCCTCGCCAATGTCGCGGCCGGTATTGTCGTCGGCAAGGTCGGCACAGCCGCCGCCCGGCAGGATGACATCCTCGCCCGCCTGGAACCGGTGAGTGGCAATCGCGCCAAGATCGTCAGCCGGGATGTTGCGGTCGAGCAGGCGGAGCGGTGGCGCCGGCGCGGCTGGCGGGTCGGCTTCACCAATGGCCGCTTCGACCGGCTGCACCAGGGCCATGTGCATCTTTTGGAGCAGGCGCGGAGTGGCTGCGACCGGCTGATCGTGGCCGTGAACAGCGATGCCAGCGCCCGGCGCCTCAAGAACGGCGGCCGCCATATCCGGCCCGAGGCCGACCGGGCGGCCGATCTGGCGAGCCTCTCCTCCGTCGATCTGGTCTGTGTCTTCGATGAGGATACGCCGCTGACCACCATCGCGGCCCTGCACCCGGATCTGCTGGTCAAGGGCTCGGACCATGCGGTGGCCGACATCGTCGGCGCCGACATGGTCGAGGGTTGGGGCGGCACGGTGATGCGCGCGGAGCTGTTGCCCGCTTCCTCGCGCGGGAACGGCCGGTTACCCTCGTCCCACGCATCCTAAGAAGAAGAGGCCAGGTTATGGAACGGATCGAAGCGGGTGGCCTTCAGGTCGCCAAGGCGCTGCATGAGTTTGTGGAGACGCAGGCGCTGCCTGGCACGGGCATCGCCCCCGAGGCCTTCTGGGCCGGGTTAGGGGCTATGGTCGCCGATCTCGCACCCCGCAACCGGGATCTTCTGGGCAAGCGCGATGATCTCCAGGCCGCGCTGGATGCCTGGCATAGGAAGACGCCCGGCCGCCCCGACCCCGCCGCCTATCGCGCGTTCCTGGAGGCGATCGGCTATCTGGTGCCGGAGCCCGCACCTTTCGCGGTGACCACATCGGGCGTGGACGCCGAAATCTCCAGCATTGCCGGGCCGCAGCTCGTGGTGCCCATCACCAATGCCCGCTACGCCTTGAACGCCGCCAATGCGCGCTGGGGCAGTCTGTATGACGCGCTGTATGGCACCGACGCGATCGCGGAAACCGAGGACAGCAAGCGCGGCCGTGGCCTGAACGCCGCGCGCGCGGCGCTGGTGGTGACCAAGGCCAAGGCGATCCTGGATGAGGTGGCGCCGCTCACAGATGGGTCGCATGCCACAGCACCCGGCTATACCGTGGTCGCCGACGCGCTGCATGCCGGCACCGCGACCTTGCAGGACCCGAAAGCCTTCGTGGGCTATCGCGGACCGGCCGAGGCGCCGACCGCCATCCTGCTGCGCCACAACGGCTTGCACCTGGAACTCGTGATCGACCGCGCCCATCCGATTGGGCGCGACGATCCGGCCGGTGTCGCGGATCTCCTGCTCGAATCGGCGCTGACCACGATCATGGATTTCGAGGATAGCGTCGCCGTCGTCGATGCCGAGGACAAGATCGCGGTCTACACCAACTGGCTCGGCCTCATGCAAGGCACGCTGACGGCAAGCTTCGACAAGGGCGGCCGCTCGGTCACGCGCAAGCTGGACGCGGACCGGGATTACATCGCGCCGGATGGTGGCACCGTCACCGTGCCGGGCCGCAGCCTGATGCTGGTGCGCAATGTCGGCTTGCACATGGTCACCGATGCGGTGCTCGACGCCGAGGGCCAGGAGATTCCCGAGAACCTATTGGACGGCGCGGTGAGCGCGCTGATCGCGCTGCATGACCTGAACGCCACGGCCGCCATTCGCAACAGCCGCGCGGGGTCGATCTATATCGTCAAGCCCAAGATGCATGGCCCGGAAGAGGTTGCTTTCGCGAATGAGGTTTTCGACCGTATCGAAGATCTGCTGTCCCTGCCACGCAATACCCTGAAGATGGGGATCATGGATGAGGAGCGGCGCACCAGCGCCAACCTCGCCGCCTGTATCTATGAAGCGCGCAACCGGGTGTTCTTCATCAATACCGGCTTCCTCGATCGCACGGGGGACGAGATCCATACATCGATCGAAGCTGGCGCCATGGTGCGCAAGAACGCCATCAAGGGCACCGCCTGGATCAGGGCCTATGAGGATCGCAACGTCGATATCGGCCTCGCCTGCGGTCTGCGCGGCCATGCCCAGATCGGCAAGGGCATGTGGGCGGCGCCGGACCAGATGGCCGAGATGCTGGTGCAGAAGATCGGTCATCCCAAGGCCGGCGCCAATACCGCCTGGGTGCCGTCCCCCACCGCCGCGACGCTGCATGCCTTGCATTATCATCAAGTCGATGTCGGAGCGCGGCAGACGGAGATTGCCACCCGCGCGCCATCGTCACTCGACACGCTGCTGACGAGTCCCTTGTCGGAGGGCGTCAATTGGTCGGCCGAGGATGTGCGGCAGGAACTCGACAATAATTGCCAGAGCATCCTGGGCTATGTGGTGCGCTGGATCGACCAGGGCGTGGGATGTTCGAAGGTGCCGGACATTCACGACGTCGGGCTGATGGAGGATCGCGCGACCTTGCGCATTTCCAGCCAGCATATCGCCAATTGGCTGCTGCATGGTGTGGTGTCCGCCGATCAGGTGAGTGAGACGCTGCGTCGCATGGCGCTGGTGGTGGACACGCAGAATGCCGGCGATCCGCTGTATAGCCCGATGGCGCCGGATTTCGACGGGGCGGCTTTTCAGGCGGCGTCGGAGCTGATTTTCAAAGGGCGTGCCCAGCCCAATGGCTATACCGAATTCGTGCTGCACGCCTGGCGCCGCCGTGCCAAGGCGGGATGAGCAGAGGGTGAGTGATCCTTGATTTTACTTATCGTCATTCGCGGATCCAGTCCGCGAATGACGGTGCAAGCTGGTGCGCGACGCCTGTCACTCGTACCCGATTGGCATTCGGGCGCGACAGTGGTCTTGTAGCGGGACATGAGCGCGCAAAGAGGAATGGCATGACCCGATCATCGACCCTGCTGGCCGCGACGTTTCTCGCGGCCTTGCCGATCCTCTCCGCCCAGGCCGGCGCGCCGGATACGCTGAGCGTCGGCATTCCGCTGGAGCCGCCCGGCCTCGATCCCACGGCGGGTGCGGCTTCGGCCATTCGCGAAGTCACGCTCGCCAATATCTACCAGGGTCTGACGCGTATCGATGCCGCCGGCACGGTCATCCCTGACCTCGCCAAGTCCTGGACCGTCTCACCGGATGGGCTGACCTATAACTTCGCCCTCCAGTCCGGAGTGACCTTCCACGACGGCACCGTCTTCGACTGTTCCATCGTCAAGTTCAGCTATGGCCGCGCGGCCGCGCCCGATAGCATCAATGCCCAGAAGGAACTCTTCGAGCCGATCGCCAAGGTCGATTGCCCGTCGCCGCTCGCCGCCGTCATCACCCTCAAGCGCCCCACCTCGACCTTCCTCTATGGCATGGCCTGGGGCGACGCGGTGATGGTCGCGCCGAACAGTGCCGGCGGCAACAAGGCACATCCCATTGGCACCGGGCCTTTCACCTTTAGCCGTTGGGTGCCGGGTGACCGGATCGAGCTGGTGCGCAATCCGCATTATTGGGGACCGGCGCCGAAACTCTCTGGCGTGACCTTCCGGGTCATCGCCGATCCCGCCGCCGCGACGGCGGCTTTGCTGTCCGGCGCGCTCGATGCCTATCCGGATTTCCCGGCCCCCGAGACGGTGGACAAGTTCCGCCACGATTCCCGCTTCACCGTTGATATCGGCACGACGGAGGGCAAGGTGATCCTCGCCCTCAACAACGCGCGCAAACCCTTCAACGATGTGCGCGTCCGCCGGGCGCTGGCCTATGCCATCGACCGCAAGGCCCTGATCGATGCGACTTATTCCGGCCTCGGCACGCCGATCGGCTCGCATTACACGCCGCAGGACCCGAGCTATATCGATCTCTCCAAGACCTATCCCTATGATCCCGCCAAGGCGAAGCAATTGCTGAGCGAGGCCGGCGTCGGCCCTGGCCTGACGATGACGATCATCCTGCCGCCGCCGAGCTACGCCCAGCGCGGCGGGGAGCTGATCGCCGCCTACCTCCAGCAGGTCGGTATCAATGCCAAGTTGGAATCGGTGGAATGGCCGAAATGGCTGAGCCAGGTCTTCACGCAATCCGCCTTCGACGCGACGGTGATCGAGCATGACGAGGCGCATGACCTCGATATCTATGCGCGGCCGAAATACTATTTCAACTATGACAGCCCCGCCTATAAAGCGTTCTACGCGCAATATATCGCCGCGACCGATGCCGCGACGCAGGCCGATCTTTTGCAGAAGATGCAGCGCCAGCTTGCGACGGATGAGCCGAACGTGTTCCTGTTCGCGTTTCCCAAGATCGGCATCTGGAATGCGCATCTGCGCGGCCTTTGGTCCAATGCTCCAATGCCGATGAATGACGTGACCGGCGTGTCCTGGGCCCCGTGAGCCGATTGCGCCTGTCTTGACAGGGTTTCTGCTCGGTCGCCTGATGGCCTTGGTGGTGGCGCTCATCGTCGCCTCCATCGTCGTCTTCATCGTGCTCCAGATCCTGCCTGGCGATCCGGCTTTGGTCATTCTGGGGCCGGATGCGCAGCCGGATACGCTGGCGGCGTTGCGCCATCAACTCGGCCTCGATCTGCCGGTCTGGCTGCGCTATTTGCGCTGGGGTGGCCACTTGCTGACCGGTGACTTCGGCCGCAGCACTGCCTATGGCACGTCCGTATCCTCACTGATCTTGCAGCGTATGGCTGTGACTTTGCCCTTGGCGGTGATGGCGATGATACTTGCGTCCGTCCTCGCCGTGCCTTTGGGTGTCTGGGCGGCGTCGCGGCGCGGCGTGGTCGATGGCGGCATCATGAGCGTCACGCAGATCGGTGTCGCGGTGCCGGATTTCTGGTTGGCACTGCTGCTGATCCTGTTGTTTGCCGTGCATCTCGCCTGGTTTCCGGCGGGCGGCTTTCCGGGCTGGTGGCATGGCGCCGGCGCGTCTTTCCGGGCGCTCATTCTGCCGACGCTCGCACTCGCCTTGCCGCAAGCGGCCATCCTTGCGCGTGTCACGCGCGGTGCGATGCGCGATGTCGGTGAGCGGGATTTTCTGCGCACCGCGCGCGCCAAGGGCATGCGCCCGAGCCGCGTGCTGTGGCTGCATGCGGTGCCGAACGCCATGGTGCCCGTGGTCACGCTCATGGGCTTGCAGTTTTCGTTTCTGCTCGCTGGCACCATCATCATTGAATATGTCTTCGCCCTACCGGGTCTCGGCTCACTGCTATTCCAGGCAATCGGCCAGCGTGATCTCGTCGTGGTGCAGGACCTTATTCTGCTGTTCGCGGCTGTGGTGATCGTCATCAACGTCCTCGTCGATATCGTCACCGCGACGATCGACCCCCGCCGCGCGCGAGGTGAAGGGTGAGCCTGTTTCGCGTCGTCCTTGGTGGCGGGTTGACTCTGCTGGTGCTGCTGCTCGCCGTGGTGTCGTTAGTCTGGACGCCCTATGCGCCGACCGGCATCGACGTCATTCATCGTCTGGCCGTGCCTTCGCCTGCGCATCTGTTTGGCACCGATCCGTTCGGTCGGGACGTCTTTTCCATGATCATGGTGGGGGCTCAAAATTCGGTGGCTGTGGCGATGGTCGCCGTGGCGCTCGGTGCCCTCATCGGCGTGCCCGCCGGGTTGATCGCGGCGGCGCGCGGCGGCTGGACGGAGGAGGTGATCATGCGCGGCGCCGACCTCGCCTTCGCCTTTCCCGCGCTGCTGACGGCGGTGATGTTGACCGCGCTGCGCGGGCCGGGTGCGTCCACGGCGATGGTCGCTATCGGCGTCTTCACCGCACCCGTCTTGGCGCGGGTGACGCGCGCCTCGGCGTCGGTGATCTGGGCGCAGGATTATGCGCGTGCCAGCCGGGCGCTGGGTCGCGGCAAACTCGCCGTCACCCGCGCGCATATCCTGCCCAATATCACCGGCGTGCTGATCGTGCAGATCACCATCCAGCTCTCGCTCGCGGTTCTGGCCGAGGCTGCTTTGTCCTTTGTCGGGCTGGGCGCGCAGCCGCCCGCCCCGAGCTGGGGCCGCATGCTGAACGATGCGCAGACCTACATCTACTCCGCGCCCCTGCTGACGGTCTTCCCCGGTTTCGCCATCGCCTTTGCGGTGCTTGGCCTGAATATGCTGGGGGACGGGCTGCGTGACCTTTTGGACCATCAACGACGGAGACGCCTGTAATGACCAAGATCTGGACGGTCGGCGCCATTCAGGCCGCCTTGGCACGCGGTGACACCACGGCCGTGGCCCTGGCCGAGCAATCCCTGGCGGCGATCGCGGCGCAGGACGGGCGCTTCAACGCCATGCTCTATCTCAATCCGGATCTGATGGAGGATGCGCGCGCCATCGATCGCCGGCGTGCGTCAGGGGAGGCGGTCGGGCCGCTCGCCGGCGTGCCCGTTCTGGTCAAGGACACGATGGATATGGCGGGTCTGCCGAGCACCGGCGGCTGGGCGCCGCTGAGTGCCAAGGCCGGCGGCACGGATCTGATCCCGACGCGCGATTCGGCTGTGGTGGCGCGGATGCGCGCAGCCGGCGCCTTACTGATCGGCAAGACCAATGTGCCCATCATGAGCGCCAGCGGCACCAATGCGAACAATAGTTGGGCCGGACCCACGCTGAACGCCTTCGCGCCCGATCTGGCGCCGGGCGGCAGCAGCGCCGGCAGTGCCACCGGTGTCGCGGCGGACTATGCCGTCATCGGCCTGGCGGAAGAAACCGGCGGTTCAATCCAGAACCCGGCCGCCGCCCAGAATCTCGTCGGCATCAAACCGACCTTCGGGCTTGTCCCCAATAGCGGCGTCATTCCCTTGGCGGTCAGCACGCGTGATGTCGTGGGGCCTGTCGCGCGCACGGTCAGGGACGCCGCGATCGCGCTCGATGTGCTCGCGGGCTATACCTCGGCGGACCCAAAGACGATTGCAGGCGTCGGGCGCCGACCGCTCACGGGCTATGCGGGCAGCCTCATGCCGGGCGCGTTGCGCGGCAAGCGACTGGGTCTGTATGGCCCAGGATGGCGGCGCGATGCGCCGCTTTCGGCCGGTGCTGAGGCGCTGTATTCGGAGTCGATGGAAACGCTGCGAAGCCTCGGCGCCGAGTTGGTGGCCGATCCCTTTGCGGGATCGGGTTTTGCCGATCTGGCGCTGATCGGTCCGACGGGCTTTGACGAGCGCGGCTGCGAAAGCGTCGTCTATGACCTGGAACGCTATCTCACGGCCTTCGGACCGGGCAGCGCCATCCGCTCGATCGACAGCCTCAAGCGCGTCACGGGGGCTGATCCCTTCGACCGCGCGGGCGTGCTCGGCTTCATGTGGGATTTGCCGGAATTCGCACATCTCGTCGCGCATTGCGCCGAGCCCCCCGATCTCTCAGCCTTCATGGCGCTGCGGGAGGCGTATTTGCACCTCTTCAACGGCGTGATGGAGGCGGCCGACCTCGATGCGATGGTGATGCCGCAGGCGCAGGAGGAAACGCCACCGCTCTTCTCCACGGTCCCGATCCGGGAGACGGCGGTGTCGGAGATCAACATCGCGGGCCTGCCGGGCGTCACGGTGCCGGCCGGGGCCTATCCGTCGGGTTCGGCCTTTGGTTTGCTCTTCGTCGGCCGCATGTGGAGCGAGGGCAGCTTGCTGGCCTTCGCGGCCGATTACGAGGCGGCTAGGTGAATCGCGCCTTCCAATCTGCCTGCGCGTCGGGATAGGGCAGGGCCGCCGCTTCATAGACGCCGCGCGCAATGGCGCGCGCCGTGACGATGGTGGCCTCATGGCACAGCTGCGACAGGATATCGGCGCCCACAGCCGGCCCTTCGCCGGTGCTGGCGGCGAACATCGTGTCCCCGTCGAAGGGCAAATGCACCGCCAGCACGGCGCGGGCGAGCCCGTCTTGCGCCGCGATCGCCAAGCGTTTGGCCTGAGGTTTCGTCAGTGGCGCATCCGTCACGACCACGCCGATGGTGGTGCCGGTCTCGGGCGTCGCGCTGCGCTGGCCTTTGAGGCGCGGCGCGTAAGCGTCCGGCGATAGCGGGAAGGGCGGATAGCCTCGATCGCCGAATTCGCCGTTCAGCTCGAACGGCGCTGACCAGAAATGCGGTCCATCGCCAATCAAGGGATTGCCAACCGCGTTAACCACGACGAGGGCGGCGACACGATATCCTTCAGGCGTCACCATGCTCGCCGAGCCGAGGCCGCCTTTGACGGTGGCCGTGGTGGCGCCGGTTCCGGCGCCGACGGTGCCGAGGGCGAAGTCTCCCGAGGAGGCCGCTTCGGCGGCCGCCCAACCCATCTCGCGGTAGGGCGAAAACCGCCCCCACTCCTTATTGCCGCCATTCAGCAGGTCGAAAATGATCGCCTGCGGCACGATCGGGATCAGCGCCGTACCGATGAGCGTGCCGCGTCCGATGTCACGGAACCAGGCTTGCAGGCCGCCCGCCGCGTCCAACCCGAAGGCCGAGCCGCCGGACAAGGCGATGCCATCGACACGCTCGACCGTCATTTCCGGTTCCATCAACGTCGTGTCCCGTCCGCCGGGTGCGCCCCCCAAGACGCTGGCGGAGGCGATGGCGGGCCGGTCGAACAGCACGGCCGTGACGCCGGAGCCCAAGGCGAGGTCGGTGACATGGCCGACGGAGACGCCGGCGATGTCGGTCAGCAGGTTGCGCATCACGCGCCCGCGCGGCCGAGCAGCGCCAGATAGTCCCAAACCACGGTCGCCGCCGCGAGGGCGGTGATCTCGCTCACGTCATGGGCGGGCAGAACCTCCACCACATCCATGCCGACGAAGGGAATGCCGCCGAGGCGGCGTAGAATGGCCTGGGTCTGCCAACTGGCGAGGCCGCCCACTTCGGGCGTGCCGGTGCCGGGCGCAAAGGCGGGGTCCAGGCAATCGACGTCATAGGTGAGATAGGTCGGCGTCGCCGTCCCGACCACCTCATGGATGCGCGCCACGACAGCGGCCACGCCCATGTCATGAACATCCTGGGCGCTCAAGA
The DNA here is from genome assembly GCF_030252425.1 of Acidisoma sp. PAMC 29798. Lineage (GTDB taxonomy): Bacteria > Pseudomonadota > Alphaproteobacteria > Acetobacterales > Acetobacteraceae > Acidisoma > Acidisoma cladoniae. The sequence goes on from NZ_CP126994.1 coordinate 1,564,742, forward strand.
TCGTCACACCCTGGCCGATCGTCCAGTCCCAGATCTCGCGTTGCACCGGGGAGCGGATGCCGATCTGGATCATCTTGCGGGGATCGACCAGGCCCTCGTTGATGGCGTGGTAAAAGACCGATCCATGGCCATAGACCTGGCCGAAATTATCGTCCCAGGTATCGACATGGGCGTCGAAGTGAATGAGGGCGACAGGCTGCCCGAGCCGGCTGCGCAGGGCGCGAAGCAGGGGCAGGGTGATGCCGTGTTCGCCGCCCAGGGCAATGAGATGCGCGAGCGGTGCGGCCTGTTCCTCGATCAGCGCGAGGCTGCGGGGCAGATCGCCCAGGGCGATTTCGAACTCCCCGATATCGGCAATCGGCATGGCCGCGACATCGGTCCAGAAATGGGGATGCTCGCCATCCACCAACATCCGGCTGGCGACACGGATGGCGCCAGGCCCGGCGCGGGCGCCGGCGCGGTTGGTGACGCCGATGTCGAGAGGGATGCCGGCGACCGTGTAGGTCGAGCCGCTGTCTGAAAACGGGCGCCCGAGGAAGCCCGGCGCCGTCGCGAAGGTCGGTACGCCCGCCATGAGACACCCATCATCCGGTTGATGCGTGCTCCTCTACCGTGGTCGGTCAGTTTCCGACAGACACCTCGTGGTCCAAACCACTCGGCTTGCCGATGCGCGGTCGCCGCGCCCGACGATTGACCGAGGTGGACGCGGCGTCGATGACCGAGGCCCAAGGCGGCACAAGCGGGTCGCGTTCCAGCATGTTTTGCAGCTTGGCGGCCTGCTGCTCCAGCCAAGCCAGGAGCAAGGCGATTTCGGTCGGACCACCCTGGGCGGCCAATGCGGTGAGGTCGAGGCCTTCCAGGGCATGCAGGGGCGCGCTTGCGGGGAGCGCGACCGGGGAGCCCGGGACCGATTGGGAATCGGCGGCGCGCCGTACCGTGATGCTATGGGCACGGGATGGGTCAAGCGGGCGGGACAGATCGACGTGAAATCCGCCGAAGCCGTCGCCGATGCCGGCGCGCTCCAGATCATCCCGGTAATGGTTGGCGATGGTGACGGCGATGATTTCGCCGTGGTCGAGAATTTCCAACACAACCGGCACCACAGGATGGTCGGGCAGCCAGGCCCAGCCAGACAGCGTGCTGTGGTCTGCCCATTCCAGTTGCCCGATCAAGGGTCCGCCCTGCGGCTTCTCCATGATGTCCGGCGGGATGATCCCGGCACGCAAGGCCAGGCGGTCCCGAATACGATCGAGCATCACGCCACGTTGCACCAGCGGCGCGCAGGAGGTCCAGGCCGGCGTCCCGATGGTGGGGTCATAGGGAATAGCGGAGGACGCCCTGAGGAACATGGCGCGATCGCCCCGCTCCACATAGCTTTCGGCCGGCATATCCTCCGCCAGGAGGATCGCATGGGCGGATAGCTCAAGATGAAAATAGGAAATGGGGTCCATGTCCGGGCAGCCGAGGATCGAGGCGTGGTTCACCAAGTCGCTCGCGGCCACGAGAACGCCATCGAGATAAATGCGATGGCCGGGCGCGATATAGACGTCCCGCGATGGCACACCGTCATCCAACGCGCCGGCCTTGATGAGAATCGGAACGCTGCCTGGGTTGAGGCGCGCGAAATGGCGGCGATAGGTGCGCTCACCGATCCAACGGATCGGCATGGTGTTGCCGGAAACGGTGATGACCTCGTCGCCCACGCGCAGGTTCTCGATTCGCACGCGACCGCGTGTGGAAAGAATTTTCGTACCGGAACAGAAACTCGCGCCCATCGTGACTTGCCCTCAGGTGTGACCAAACCTCGCGTCGAAGGCAAACTGACCGGACGTCTTCAGATGATGCCTGACGATCCCGTTATGACAGCGCGGAGGTTAAAAATTTATTGCGGACATCAGTTTAAAGTCCCAGCCAAGCAAAAATGCAGAGCAGCGGAAAGACTATGGTTACTTCTTTAATCTTCAGAAAAAATTTACGCAATCGTTATGATTAGTCATAGTGCCAGGATGAGGCACCATCGTCTTCACGCGAGGCGATATCTCCAAGTCCTCGCCGTTTAAATGAGTCACCCGCAGCCTTTTTTTATCAGTATTTGTCTTTTGGGCCGACCATTGTCACCCGGCACGCGCGATGACCGGCGCGATCCCATGGTGCGGACCTGTCTTGCCGGTTAATGTGAGACATGCAGAATCTCAGTGCCGAAGGAGCGTCGCCATCGATGGCGCAGTGGTTCGCCATGAAGGCGGAGAACCCGCATGCGCTGCTGTTCTTTCGGATGGGCGATTTCTATGAGCTTTTCTTCGCGGATGCGCAGGCAGCGTCGGCGGCGCTTGATATCGCGCTGACGGCACGCGGCGAACATGCCGGCGCGCCAATTCCCATGTGCGGTGTTCCCGTTCATGCGCGGGATGCCTATCTCGCCCGCCTCATCCGCCGCGGGTTTCGCGTCGCCCTCGCCGAGCAGATGGAGGACCCCAAGCGCCGCACCGGCAAGGCACCCCTGCGGCGCGAAGTGGTGCGGATCATCACCCCCGGTACGCTGACCGAGGATTCCCTGCTCGAAGCGGCGCAGCCGAACCTGCTGCTCGCCTTGGCAGAGGGCGAGACACCAGCGACGCGCGGCAAAGCCGTTGTGCCCGCACTCATCGGCGCGGCCTGGCTCGATATTTCGACGGGCCAGTTTGAAACCGCCTGCCTTCCCGCGACCGATCTGCCCGCTTTGCTCGGCCGCTTGGACCCCGCTGAAATCATCGCCACCGATGCGCTGGCCCTCGGCGCTTGGTCCGAGCGGCGGGGTGCCGAAACCGCGCCCGCCGCGCCCCGACCCGATGACGCAAGGCGACGTCTGGCCCAGGCCTTCGAGGTCGCGAGCCTGGATGCCTTCGGCCAGTTCGAGGATGTCGAGGCGGTCGCGGCTGCCATCGCCATCGACTATGTGCGTCGTACCCAGGCCGGCCGTCAGCCGCATCTGTCCCATCCGCAGCCGCAGGGCCTGCGCGGCACGCTGGCCATGGATGCCGCGACCCGGATCAGCCTCGAAATCAGCGAAACCCGCAGCGGTGGCCCGAGCCGGCATACGCTGCTCGCGGCCATCCGTCGCACGGTGACGCCGGGGGGCGCCCGGCTGCTCGCGGCCTGGCTGCATGCGCCGCTCGCGGACCAGCCGGCGATCCTCGCCCGCCAGGACGGCTGGGACTTCCTGCTGTCCCACAACGCGCTGACCGACCGGCTGCGCCTCAGTCTACGTGCTGCGCCGGACCTCGCCCGCGCCCTGGCGCGCCTGGCCTTGGGGCAGGGCGGCCCTCGCGACCTTGCAGGGGTGAGGGACGGTGTGCGGGTGGCGCTTACGATCGCCGACGACTTGCCGCCGGATTTGCCGCCGATCCTGGCGGAGATGCGCGCCGCCCTCGCGGCCTTGCCGGATCTCGCCGAGTTTCTGGGCCTGGCGCTGGCCGAACCGGTACCCGCCCGGCTGGATGATGGCCGTGCCATCGCACCCGGATTCGATCCCGAACTGGACGCGGAGCGCAGCCTGCGGGACGAGCAGAGGCAAATCCTGGCGAAGGTTCAGCTCGACTATGCCGAGCGCTACGGTGTCGCGAGCCTCAAGATTCGCCATCACGCCCAGCTTGGCTATGTGATCGAAGTGCCCGCCGCCGCCGCCGAACGGCTGCGGGACCGGCCGGAACTCGTCTATCGCCAAGGGCTCGCCAATGTCGCGCGGCTGACGAGCACCGAACTCAGTGAATTGGACCGCCGGATCGCGGCAGCGGCGGACCGCGCGGCGGTGCGCGAGCGCGTGGTCTTCGCCCATCTGACCGACACCGCCCTCGCGGATCGCGCCGCCATCTCGGCCTGCGCGACGGCGCTTGCCCAGATCGACGTTCTGCAGGCCTGCGCGCGGCTAGCGGAGGGCGCCGGCTGGTGCCGCCCAACCATGACCGAGGACGAGGCTTTCACGATTGTCGGGGGTCGCCATCCGGTGGTGGAGGCGGCGCTGTCCGGCCAGGCGAGTTTCGTGCCCAATGACTGTGACTTGTCGCCGGGCCAGCGGCTGATGCTGCTCACCGGCCCCAATATGGCTGGCAAATCCACCTTCCTGCGGCAGAATGCGCTGATCGTCGTCATGGCGCAGGCAGGCCTGCCCGTGCCCGCCACGACCGCGCGGCTCGGCATCGTCGATCGCCTGTTCTCACGCGTCGGCGCGGCCGATGACCTCGCGCGCGGGCGGAGCACCTTCATGGTGGAAATGACCGAGACGGCGGCGATCCTGCACCAAGGCGGGCCGCGCAGTCTGGTGGTGGTTGATGAGATCGGCCGCGGAACCGCGACGCTCGACGGTCTCGCCATCGCCTGGGCGGTGCTGGAGGCCTTGCACAACACGATACGCTGCCGTGCGATCTTCGCCACGCATTTCCATGAATTAGCCCGATTATCCCCCATAATGCCGCAGCTTCAGCCAACAACAATGCGCATCAAGGATTGGAAGGGCAGCGTGATCTTTCTGCATGAAATCACCAAGGGGGCCGCAGGGCGAAGCTGGGGCGTGCATGTCGCGTCACTCGCCGGTGTGCCGGCGCCGGTGGTCAAGCGTGCCGCTGCCTTACTCGCCACCTTGGAGAAGGCCGGCCCGCTGACGGCATCGGCGGAGCTGCCCTTGTTCGCCGCCGCGCAGGCGCTTCATCTGGAGGGCAGCGATATCCAGACCGATGTCACGCCCGACCCTGTGCCTGATCCTTTAGTCGAAGCGCTCCGCGCTATGGATCCCGAACAGATGACCCCGCGTCAGGCGCTGGAAAGCTTATACCGTTTAAAGGACATGGTTTCTGGCCCTTTGCCTGAGGAAACGCTAGCATCGTGACGATGTCGAATCCCGCCGCTTTGTCTCTATCCAAGGCTCAGGCCACGTCGCTGACCGACGCTCTTGCCGAGTTGGCGGCCGAGGAGGGCGGTGTTGCGCGTGACGCCGCTTTGGCGGTGTTCCGCCGCCATCTCGCCCGCATGCAGCATCAGTTGCAGAACGCCTTCGAGCGTGACGAGCTATCGGGCCTTGCGGCCGCCGAGGCCCTGGCCGGCCATATGGACGGCGTCATCACCGCGCTCATGCTGTATGCCACGACCGACGCCGTGCCGGACGCGCCCGACCGCATCGCCGTCGTCGCGACCGGCGGCTATGGACGCGGCTACCTTGCCCCGTTCAGCGATATCGACCTGCTGTTCCTGACTGAGGCTGCCCCCTCCGACCGCACGCTGAGCGCGGTGGAGTTCATGCTGTATTTCCTGTGGGATCTCGGTCTGAAGGTGGGGCATGCGACGCGTTCGGTTGCGGAATGCCTGACCGAGGCGCAGGCGGACGCCACCATCCGCACGGCGCTGCTCGACTCGCGATGTCTGGTGGGTGAGCAGGCGCTGTTCACCGATTTTCGGCGGGAATTCCGACAACAATGCGCGGCCTCCAGCGCCGCCGAATTCATTCGCGTCAAACAGGCCGAGCGGCTCGCCCGCCATCGCCGTTACGGGGATAGCCCTTTCCTCGTCGAGCCGAACGTCAAGGAAGGGCGCGGCGCTCTCCGTGACCTGCATTTTCTCCATTGGGTCGCGAACTACATCTTCGACATCGATGACGTGCAGGATCTGCTGACCAAGGATGGTCCGTTTGGGCCGATGCTGACGCTGCGGGAAGCGCGGCACTACAACCGCGCGGCAGATTTCCTCTGGACCGTGCGATTCCATCTTCATTATGTCGCGGGGCGCCCGGAAGAGCGGCTGACCTTCGATCTGCAACCCATCGTCGGCGCCCGCATGGGCTATACGCGCCACGGCGTGCAGGATGGCGTCGAGCGCTTTATGCGCCACTACTTCCTCACCGCGCGCGATGTCGCGCGTCTTTCACACGTTTTGGAACCGGAACTTGTGCGCGTAGCGCAGGGTTCGCCGGCGATCGCCCCGAGCACGGATGAAGCGCTTGTGCAGGCGGGCTTCGTGCTCGCCGACGGCCAGCTTCTGTTCGCGGACGGGGATGGCGTGGCACAACACCCGATCCTCATGCTGCGCCTGATGCAATGCGCACGGGATCGCCATTTGCGCATCCACCCCCTGGCGCTGCGGGCCATGATCCGTAACGAGCGCGTCACGATCAGCCTGCGCCGCGACCCCGAGGCCATGAAGATCTTCATGGATCTGCTCTGCGGCAAGGATGGCGAAACCGAGCGCTCCGACGGCGCGCGCTGGATGACGCTGATGAACGAGACCGGCATTCTCAGCCGCTTGGTGCCGGACTGGGCGCGCATCGTGGGGCAGATGCAGTTCGACACCTATCATGTCTTCACGGTGGACGAGCATACGATCGAGGCGCTGCGCGTCGTCGCGGCGCTGGAACGGGGCGACCTGTCCGAAGCCGCGCCCATCGCCTCCAGCATCGTCGATCACCTGCAATCGCGGCGCGCCCTCTATACCGCCGTCATGCTGCATGACATTGCCAAGGGACGCGGCGGGGATCATTCGGTGCTCGGCGCCGAAATCGCCCTCGCGGTGGGTCCGGGCCTCGGCCTGTCCGGTGAAGAGACCGAAATGGTCTCCTGGCTGGTCCTGCATCACCTGCTGCTCAGCCAGACGGCCTTCAAGCGCGATATCGACGACCCCAAGACCATTCTCGACCTGGTCGATACCATCCAGTCGCCCGAGCGGTTGAAGCTTCTGCTGGTGCTGACGGTCGCGGATATGCGCGCGGTCTCCCCCAAGGTCTGGAACGGCTGGAAGGCAACGCTGCTGCGCGAGCTGTATACGCGCGTGGCCGAAGTGCTCGCCGGCGGCCTGGCCACGACGGAGCGCGATGTGCGCGTCGCGCGCGCCAAGGAAGCGGCGGCCGAGCGGCTGCATGATTGGACGGCCGAGGATATCGATGCCTTCCTCGACCTTGGCTATCCCGCCTATTGGCTGAGCTTCGACCCCTCCACGCATGAGCGCCATGGGCGGATGATCAGGGAGGCGCGGCACAGCCACGCCCCTTTGAGCGTGCAGACGGAAGTCTTGCATAGCCGCGCTGTGACGGAAGTGACGGTCTATGCCGCCGACCATGCCGGGCTGTTCAGCCGGATCGCGGGGGCGCTGGCCATTGCCGGCGCTTCGATCGTGGATGCGCGTATTCACACCCTGACCAATGGCATGGCGCTGGACACCTTCTGGATTCAGGATGCGGCCGGCGGCATCTTCGCAGCCCCGCAGCGCCTCGCGCGGCTCTCGGTGCTGATCGAACAGGCCTTGTCGGGTCGCCTGCGACTAGCCAGTGAAATCAGCGGCCTGTCGGATGCGCTGCTGGGCCAGCGCATGCGGGCGATCCATGTGCCGCCGCGCGTCGTCATCGACAATCACGCTTCCAATACCCACACGGTCATCGAGGTGAATGGCCGCGACCGTCCGGGTCTGCTGCATGACGTGACGGCGGCAATCACGGATCAGGGTATGCAGATCGCCTCTGCCCATGTCAGCACCTATGGCGTGCGGGCGATCGACGTCTTTTATGTGAAGGACGTTTTCGGTCTGAAGATCCAGAATGAGCGCAAGCTGGAAGGGCTACGTCAGGCGATTTTGGCGGCGCTGACCTCAGGCGACGCCACGATGCCGGAGCCGGACAGTGAGGCAGCGGGCCGGGGTCGCCCCAAGGTAGACGCGGCCTAGCCTTCGCACCATGTAGTCGGCCTGACCCGGAGAGATGACCATGGCCGACGCATCGCCTTCCCTGGTTTGGGACATCCATTGTGGCACCGGCGAAAGCCCGGTCTGGGATGAGCGCGCTAAGGTTCTCTACTTCTGCGACATCCCGGCGGGGCGCCTGCATCGCTTCGACCCGACGACTCCGGACAAGAGCCGCACCTGGCAATTGCCGGAGGTCTTGGGCAGCCTGGGGCTATGCCAGTCGGGCCTGATTCTGGTCTGCCAGAAGCAGAAGATCATGACCTTCGATACAGAGACGGAGGCATTGGTGCCGCTCGCTTCGATCGACGAGCCGGACACCAATCGCCTCAATGATGGCAAGGTCGGCCCAGACGGTTGCTTCTGGGTCGGCACCATCAACGAAGGGTCGGATGGGCTCGCCAGCGGCCACCTCTATCGCGTGACGCCAGATGGCCGGGTTGAGACGAAGATCGAGGGTTTGAAGAACTCCAACGGCCTGGCCTGGTCCGCCGATGGCCGGACGATGTACCATTCAGACACGCGCGGGCCATGGATCGACTGCTGGGATTTCGACACCGCGAGCGGGAACATTAGTAACCGTCGCCGTTTCGCCGATGTCAGTGACGCGGAAGGCCGCCCCGACGGCGCGGCGCTGGCCATGGATGGCAGCTATTGGTCCGCCGGGTCGGGCAGGGGCGTCATCAATCGCTTCGGAACCGACGGAAAGTTGATCGAGGCAATTGCGACGTCCGTTCCCAACCCGACCATGCCCTGTTTCGCGGATGGTCGGGTTTTCATCACCTCCGGCCTGCCAAAAGATGAGGACATGCGCCGGGAATTCCCCAATGCCGGCGGGCTGTTCGCCATGGCGACGTCGTTGCAAGGCGTGCCCGTGGCGCGCTTCGCGGATGCCGATTAGGGCGAAGTCGAGGCCATTACGGCGCCTTTGTGAAAAGGGCGCCCTATAACGACCCCAATGCCTGCCTATCTCTCACACTGAGCCTGAAGGCCGCAGCGACGGACACCATCCTGTTACGATTGGCGGCTATCATCGGGTTGAAGGAGTAGAGCAATGACAAGTCTTTCGCGTTTTCGCTTGTCGCGCACGATTGCCGCTGCCGCTTTGGTGGTTGGCTTCGGCACGGCCATTGTCGCGAGCCCCGCGGCACAGGCCCAGAACTGGAACCACGGCGGCTACGGCCGCGGTGGTGGTGATTGGCGCGGTGGCGGTGGTGGCTGGCACGGTGGTGGCGGCGGCTGGCACGGCGGCGGCTGGGGCGGACCCGGTCCCGCAATCATCGGTGGCCTGTTAGGCGCTGCCGCGGGTGCGGCGATCATCGGGTCGCTGGCGCCGCCGGTCTATTATGCGCCGCCGCCTGTCTATTACGCCCCGCCGCCGCCGCCTGTTTACTATGCGCCGGCTCCGCCGCCCGTCTATTACTCGGCGCCGCAGCCTTACTATCAGCCGGGCTATTGATCACGTAGGGCGGATGACGCTGCGCTTATCCACATACGTAGGGTGGATGAGCGACGCGTTATCCACCACTCCGCGAACGCGTGAGCGTCAGATACACGCTATCGACCCACACGCCGTCGATCTCAAACGTCGCGCTCGCGTCTCCGGTCTGCTGGAAGCCTAACCGCTCCAGCAGACGCAGTGATGCGGCGTTGCGGGGGTCAACATCGGCGACGATCGCCTCGACATGGCTTGCGAAGCCCCGCGCGATTACGGCGGCCATGGCTTCCTGCGCATAGCCCTGGCCCCAGGCGCTGCGTGCGAAGATCACCCCGACCTCATTTCCCTTCCATAGACCCGCCTTGCCGATCACCGCACCGTCCCGCGTGACCGCGAAATCATCGGACGAGCCGTCTTCCACCGCCGCGACTGTCGCCTCGATCCAGGCCACGGTCTCGCTCATCGTCGTGTGCGGCCCCGTGGACCAATACCGCATCGCCTCAGGGTCGCTGAAGGCCGCGTGCAAGGCCGGCGCGTCCGCGATCGTCATCCGACGCAGCACGAGGCGTGCGGTGATGAGCTGAGCATCGTTCATTCACAGCCTCCACATACGAAAAGGGCGCCCACGAGGGCGCCCTTTTGCACATCCAGCCAAGAGCCGTGATCAGCGCGAGTAGAACTCGACGACCAGGTTCGGCTCCATCTGCACGGGGTAGGGGACATCGGCGAGCTTCGGGGCGCGCAGGTAACGGCCCTTCATCGCGCGGTGATCGACTTCCAGATATTCGGGAATGTCGCGTTCGGCGCTCTGCGTGGCGTCGAGCACAACGGCGAGCTGCTTGGACTTCTCGCGCACTTCGATCACGTCGTCATTGGCGACGAGATAGGAGGCGATGTTCACGCGCTTGCCGTTCACGAGTAGGTGCCCGTGGGACACGAACTGGCGGGCGGCGAAGGGGGTCACGGCGAGCTTGAGGCGATAGACGACCGTGTCCAGGCGGCGCTCCAGCAGCTCGATGAGGTTTTCGCTGGTGTCGCCCTTACGGCGCACGGCTTCCTCATAATACTTGCGGAATACCTTCTCGGAGATATTGCCGTAGTAGCCCTTGAGCTTCTGCTTCGCCATCAGCTGAACGCCATAGTCGCTCGGCTTCTTGCGGCGCTGGCCATGCTGGCCGGGGCCGTAGTCGCGCTTGCCGATCGGGGACTTGGCGCGACCCCAAAGGTTCACGCCGAGGCGGCGGTTAATCTTGTACTTACTCTCGAGGCGCTTGGTCATGCGCGGCTCCTTCTCATGTTGCGCCAGTAGTCCATCCCGGCCCTCGTCTGAGGAGGACAGCGAAAGGGCGGTGGCCCAGCCCCGTGAGGGGTAGGCATCCGCCCGATACGCCTTGGGTGGCAGGCGCGATCCGCGGAAGGCCGCAGTTCGTCCATATTCCCGGCAATGGAGGGGTCTCTAGGGGCCGACCGGGGCGCTGTCAAACCTCGGCAGCTATGCGGCCTCCCTAGGCTCGGTGGAATACGCTTCGCTTTTCCACCCTACAAAGGTCCGTAGGGTGGATGAGCGCAGCGTCATCCACCCTCACCCTTACTCCTCGGGTGGGCGCTTGTTGGATGTGGCACCGCCACGGGCGGCGGACCACTCGGCCGGGGCTTCGAGGAAGCGGTGCACCTCGGCCATGGCAGCGGCGGGAAAATAAGGCCGCTCCCGGCAGGCTTCCAGCACATCCCACCAGGTCGCGAGATAGAGCAGGGCGATGTCGTTCTCGGCCAAAGTCTCCAGGCTGCCGGCGAAGACGCCATAGAAGAACACCACGAAGGCGTGGTTGCAGAAGGCGCCGGCATCACGCAGCGACTGGGCGAACTTGATCTTCGACTGGCCGTCTGTGGTCAGATCTTCGACCAGCAGGGTGCGCTTGCCTTCGGGCACATCGCCCTCAATCAAGGCATTGCGGCCGAAGCCCTTCGGCTTCTTGCGCACATAGGCCATGGGGCTGCCCATGCGGTCGGCGATCCAGGCGGCATAGGGAATCCCCGCCGTCTCTCCGCCCGCGACGGCTTCGATCGACTCGTAGCCGATATGGCGCTGGATCTTCTCGACCGCGAGTTCGCAGATCTTTGTGCGTGCCTGCGGGAAGTAGATGATGCGGCGGCAATCGATATAGACGGGCGATTTCCAGCCGGAGGTGAGCGTATAGGGCTCCTCCGGGCGGAAGTTGATCGCTTTGATTTCGAGCAGGATGCGGGCGGTGGTCATGGCCGCGTCACGGTCCCAGTCACTCGCATGCCCGGCGATCTTGCGGGATAAGGCCGTCATCATTCGCTCCAATGCGTCGTCCGATCCGGCCGGTTCTAGTGTATTGGTCACGGCTCGCAAGGACCTACGCGTTGGTAACCCAGGCGCGCCTTGAATCATGCGGCCCGGCGGGCTAGACAACCTCATCACTATCCGCGCGAAGTGATTGCGAATGTTTCGCAATTCGGGCGGATTTCAGGAGCAGTTGCGGAATGGGGCGTGACTTCAGCAACATCGCTCGTCGTTGTGAGCGTGCCGTCGTGACGGCCTATCGCGAGCTATTGACGCATGGCAATGGCGACTTCGAGTCCTTTCGCGCCTGCACGACTCTGTATCGCATTCATCACCCCGAAGCTTCGATCGATGAAGCCCGCAGGCTCGTCGCCGAATGGATCGACCATCATGTCGTGCGCGCCGAGGATGGCCCGACACCGGGTTGCGACTGCGACTGATCCTGCCGATTTGCCGGCATGAGCCGGCCTTTCGAGCTTCACGGCCATCGCGGTGCCCGCGGGTTATGGCCTGAAAACACCCTCCCTGCATTTGCCCACGCCATCACGATGGGCGTGACCGCTATCGAGATGGATGTCGCGCTGACGTCGGATGGCGTCGTCCTGCTCAGCCATGATCCGATCCTCGATCCCATTCTCACCCGTGGGCCGGAGGGTGACTGGATCGATCCGCCGGGCGCGCTGCTGCGCGACCTGACCTATGCCGAGGCCGCGCGCTTCGATGTTGGAAGGATCAAGCCTGGCGCGGCGCAGGCGACCCTGTTTCCGCATCAGCAGGGCATGGACGGCGTCGGGCTGCCTCGGCTCCTGGACGTATTGGCGATTGCCGAGGGCGCTCGTCTATCGATCGAGTTGAAGACCTTCCCCGATCATCCGGAGTGGACCGTGTCGCCGGAGGCGATGGCCGATGCGGTGCTGGCGGTGCTCGACCAAGCGGGTGCCGCTGCGCAGGCGCGGATCATTTCCTTCGACTGGCGCGGGCTGCGGTATTTGCACCGCGTCCGTCCCGGCCTCAGCCTGGGCTATCTGACGGACGGTGAAACCTGTGCGGCGGCGCGGCTGTGGTGGGACGGGCCGTCACCGGACGATTTTGGTGGCTCGACCGCCCGCACCGTCGCCGCCGAGGGCGGTCTCGTCTGGGGGCCGGACGCGACCACGTTGACGCGGTCCGAGGTGGAGGAGGCGCGGGGCCTTGGAATTTTGGTAAATCCTTGGACCGTCAATGACCCAGCCGACATGGCGCGGTTGATCGATTGGGGCGTGGGTGCCGTGACGACCGATTATCCCGACCGCGCCCGTGCGGTGATGGCGGCAGCGGGGTTACCGCTGCCGCCGATGTTGTACTGACGGACGATCTTTTAACGCTGCTCGACCGGCACGTAATCGCGGGTCGGGGCGCCGGTGTAGATCTGGCGCGGTCGGCCGATGCGGTTCGCCGGGTCTTCAACCATCTCTTTCCACTGGCTGATCCAGCCCACGGTGCGCGCAACGGCGAAGAGCACGGTGAACATGCTCGTCGGGATGCCCATCGCCTTGAGGATGATGCCCGAATAGAAATCGACGTTCGGGTACAGCTTCCGCTCGATGAAATAAGCATCGGTGGTCGCGATCCGCTCCAGTTCCAGGGCGAGGTCGAGCAGCGGCTCGTCCCGGATGCCAAGCTCATCCAAGACCTCGTGACAGGTCCGCTCCATGATCTTCGCGCGCGGATCATAGTTGCGATAAACGCGGTGGCCGAAGCCCATCAGGCGGATGTGGCTGGTCTTGTCCTTCACCTTGGCGATGAAGTCCGGGATATTGTCCTTGTGGCCGATCTCGGCGAGCATCTTGAGCACGGCCTCATTAGCGCCGCCATGCGCCGGACCCCACAGCGAGGCGATGCCGGCCGCGATACAGGCGAAGGGATTGGCGCCGGTCGAACCCGCGAGGCGCACCGTGCTGGTGGAGGCATTCTGCTCATGATCCGCATGCAGGATCAGGATGCGGTCCATGGCGCGGGCGAGGATCGGGTTGACCTTGTAATCCTCGGCGGGAACCGCGTTCATCATATACAGAAAGTTCGCCGCATATCCGAGGTCGTTGCGCGGATACATGAAGGGCTGGCCGATCGAATACTTATGCGCCCAGGCGGCGATCGTCGGCAGTTTGGCGATCAGGCGAAAGGCGCTGATGCGGCGGTGCTCGGGGTTATTGATGTCGAGGCTGTCATGGTAAAACGCGGAGAGCGCACCGACCACGCCGCAGAGCACGGCCATGGGATGGGCGTCGCGGCGGAAGCCCTGGAAAAAGCTGCGTAGCTGCTCATGCACCATTGTGTGATGCGTCACGCCGATATGGAACTCTTCCATTTCGACGGCATTCGGAAGCTCGCCATTGAGCAGAAGATAGGCGACTTCGAGGAAATTGGAATTCTCGGCGAGCTGGTCGATCGGGTAGCCGCGATGCAGCAGAATGCCTTCGTCGCCGTCGATATAGGTGATCTTGCTGTCGCAGGCGGCGGTGCCGCCATAGCCCGGATCGAAGGTGAAGATACCCAGATCGGCATAGAGTTTTCGGATATCGGCGACCGGCGGCCCCATGGTGCCGTGCAACAACGGCAGGCTTGCAGTCTTGTCCGCGCCGCTCAACGAAATAGTTACTGCGTCCTTGGCCGTGTCGCTCATTCCGCCGCCCTTTGTTTCATCGCGTGAACCGCATGAGACCGACGCCCGAGGGGCCTGGATGAGCCACCAAAGGACCTGATCACAGAAGCCTGTCACATAGGGCCGCCCTGGGATGCTGGCAACGTTCGCGGGTGCAGCACAGGCGCACGCCTGCCGTGGGGCGAAGGGGTGTCAATAAGGCCCTTGCTTCACCAGCTTGCGCCAGGAGGCAATCACCGCCTCCCGGCTGTCGCGGGCATGGCCGACGCCGTGACCGCGAATGAGGCCGATGGCCTCCGCCGCCAGTGATTGCTCGGCCGCCTCCGCCGCCGAAGGGCGAAGACTGCGAACGAGATCGGTCGCCACCGTGCCGTCGTTCAACAGGCCCATGGTTTCCTGCGCCTCGGCCAGACGCTTGATCAGCCGTCTGCCGCTTTTGCTTGGCAGCACATCGACAAACACTTCAGCCTGATAGCGCAGCTTTTTACACCTGATCCGGAGGTCGTGAATCTCGCTCGCAGGCAGCGCTGCCAGATCGCGCGCCGGACGCGCGGTCTTCTTCCAGCGGCTTTCGATGCATTTGACCGCGAAAGGCCCGATGGTCGTGCCGGCTTCGTCTTCGCTGAGCGTCGGATCGGCATGGCGCCAGCCCTCACCGAGGGCGAGGCCCGCCAGCCGCCAGGCGAGATCGCGATAGGCGGCGCCGTCCAGAAAGCGCACGAGGGCGACATAGGCGGCATCGCGCCGCGCCGTCGCTGCGCGCCGCAGCCAGTCGGTCACCGTATCGGCCTCCTCCAACGTGCCGGCGAGGGGCTCCACCGTTTCCGACAGGAAGACATCCCAGTCGCGCGCTGGGCCGAGCACCGCCTTGAGCGCGGCGAGTGGCGGCTTGAGGGCGTCTTCCGCGTCGCGCAGGATCGGCCGGAAGGCTAGCATCAGGGCGCGCAGGCGCCGCAGCGCCACCCGCGCCTGATGCACGGGCTCGGCACCGTTGCCTGGCGCGATCTGGCTCAGCCGCATCAGGAAGGTGGTGATGACGCCGAACAGGAGAACACCGAGCGCTGCCTCGGTCGGCATCTCTGGCGCCAACTCGGGCGCCGCACGGGCCTTCAGCTTCACCTGCCCCAGCATTTGCGCTTCATAAGGCAGGCTGATCAGGCTCGGCGTGACGGCCACGTCGGCCGCCAAAGCGCGTGCGAGGGACAGCGCAGCGTCCAGCGGGCCTGTGATCTCAGCGCGCGCAAAGGGGCGGGTTTCGGCGCCGTCGCCATCGGCATCGATCGCGGTCAGGGTGCCCGTGGTGATGCGCAGATCCAGCACGGCATCTTCGTGGATAACTTTCAGCCGCTGCAGCCGCCCGGTGAGGCTCGCGATCGGCCGTAGAGGACCCGGCAGGATCTCCCCAAGCTGGCTTTCCAACTCGGCGGGGTGGGCGGAGGAGGCGATTGCGGTGGCGGGTGTGCCAGGCCGGCGCGGCCAGCCCAGGCCCAGGCTTTCCATCACCCAGAGCGGCCCGGCTTCCGCGAGGGCCAGGTCCTGCAACGCCAAGGCGCGATCGGGGGTGTCGTGCCACATCTTCTGGACACTGCGATAGCGCGCCCGGCTGCCCTTCGGCCGGCCGAGAGCCGGGTGTTTCCCCAGGGCGAGGGCGACCGAGGGTCCGCCCGAGAGTTCGAGCGTGATCATTTCGTGGCGGCCTGTCCGATGTCCGAAGGTGTCAGGAAGCGCACCATCCGCGCGCCTTCCGGTAGATCGTGCCATCCGCCCGCGACGGAGAACTCGGCCAAAGCGGCTGTCGGGAAGCCGCGGGCCAGGCGGCCGGCGCCGCCCACGCCCTGGGCCATCTGATGCGCACCCGCCAGCATCATCGCCAGATCGTGCAGACCTGGATTATGGGCGATGACGAGCACGGACTGGGTGTCGGCCGGCAGGGCCGCGACCTGGTCGAGGATCTGCCGGGGCGTCGCGAGGTAAAGATCAGGCGAGCGGATGACGCGCGCCGGTGCGGGCAGAGGCTCCAGCCGCTCCAGCGTTTCCCGCGTGCGGCGGGAGGAGGAGACGAGCACCAGATCCGGTGCCAATCCAAGGCTGTGGAACGCGCGGTGCATGGTGGCGGCGCCCGCATGACCCTCCGCGTCCAGAGGGCGGTCGTGATCCGTAAGGGCAGCATCCGCCCAATTGGATTTGGCGTGCCGGAGCAGGAGAAGCTGACGCATGGGCTGTTTTTACACGAAATAAGGCCCATGTCGCCGCCCGGAGGCGACCAGTGCATCCGAATTTCCGGCTCAGGACTAATCTGAGGTAGGTCATGCTCGATTTCGTGGTTAAGGAGATATGCGAATGATGATCGGCCAAGACGACGGCCTGATGCCGCGTGGAGCTGCCGCATGACGGCGCCGCTCGCACGGCGGTCCGTGCTCGCCGCAGCCGGTGGCGCCGCTTTGTTGATGACGCCTTGGCGCGCCTTGGCGCAGGGCGTGCCGCCAGGCGGCCAGCTGGTCTTCCGTTTGACGCGGGAGGGCGATGTCATCGGCCATCAAACGATCGCTTTCGAGACATCGGGCAATACCCTGACCATCCGCATCGCGGCCCAAATCAAGGTCAGGATCGCCATGGTGACGGTCTATGCCTTAACCCATAACGAGACGGAGACTTGGCAGAACGGCCAGATCATGAGTTTCGCGGCGACCACGAAAAAGAACGGCAACGATTTCTATGCCCAAGGCTGGCGCACCGCCGCAGGCTTCATGGCACGCGGCACCAAGCGACCCGATGCTTATCTCGCTCCGGCCAATGCGCTGCCGACATCGCAGTGGAACCACGCCATGCTGGACGGGCCCATGATCAATACCGAGGACGGGAAGCTGATGCACCCGACGGTGACATCCCTGGGCTATGCCGATTGGCCACTCGCCAACGGCAGCACCGTGAAGGCGCGGCATTACAACGCCTCGGGCGATCTGCATTTCGACACGTATTTCAGCGATGATTGGGTGTGGCAGGGCTTGTCTTTTAAAGCCGATGACGGTTCGGTGGTCACCTATCAAAGGTTGTGAGGATGAAGCGTTGGATCACCTGAAGCTCGCTATCGAGCAGGTCACGCCCTTCCGGCAAAACTGCGCCATCATCTGGAGCGAATTCGCCAAGCACGGCGCGATTGTCGATCCGGGCGGCGATGTCGATCGTCTGCTCGAGATCATCGACGGGCTCGGCATCAAGATCGACCATATTCTGCTGACCCATGGCCATATCGATCACGCTGGCGGTGCCGCGCGGCTGCGCGATGAACTATCCGCCCGCGCCGTGGAGCCTGTGCCGATCTGGGGCCCCGATATCCGGGACCGTTTCCTGCTCCAGGGTCTGGCCGAGACGGGCAAGGGCTATGGCATCATGGATGCCCGCGCCTTCGAGCCCGATCGTTGGCTGGTGGAAGGCGACCACATCGTCATCGCCGGGCATACCTTCGAGGTGCTGCATTGCCCCGGGCATACGCCCGGCCATATCGTTTTCGTGGACCGCACCATGGGCTTCGGCATCTTCGGGGATGTGTTGTTCCGAGGATCCGTCGGGCGCACGGATTTCCCCTATTGCAGTTCGTCGGACCTGCTTACGTCGATCCGCGACAAGCTGATGACGCTGGATGATTCCTTCGTGTTCCTTTGCGGCCATGGCGCGCGCTCGACGATCGGGGAGGAGCGGCGCAACAATCCCTTCGTGGGCAAAGGGGCGTGACTATGGACGATACGCCGCGCTGGAAGCATGACGGCGTGCAGGTCATCCATAGTGATAAGCTCGATCCCAATACGGCGCAGACAGCGGGGATGGAGCGGGCAGCCGCCATTAACCATGCCCGCGTCGGCGCGCAGAAGATTTGGGCCGGCACGGTCAAGATCGCGCCCCATGCCAAGACCGGCGCGCATCATCACGGCGAGGTCGAGAGCGTGATCTACGTGCTGCGCGGCCAGGCGCGTATGCGCTGGGGGGAGCGGCTGGAGTTCATGGCCGAGGCCGGGCCGGGCGATTTCATCTTCATTCCGCCTTATGTGCCGCATCAGGAGATCAATGCCGGTGACAGCGAGCCGCTGGAATGCGTGCTGATGCGCAGCGGCAGCGAGGCGGTGGTGGTCAATCTCGACATCGCCATGGTCGAGGCGCCTGAAGCCGTTGCCTGGATCGACCCCATTCACCGTCCTGCTTGAGGACGCCGATGGCTGACGTCGCGATCATCGGCGCCGGTGTCGTGGGCTGCGCCATCGCCCGCGCACTCGCGCTTGCGGGCCTGTCCGTGGTCCTGATCGAGCGTGGCGCGGATATTCTGTCGGGCGCCAGCAAAGCCAATTCCGCGATCCTACATACCGGCTTCGATGCGCCCCCCGGCAGTATCGAGGTGCAGGCCATGCAGGCCGGCTACCGCGCCTATCTCGCCATCCACGAGAGCCTCAACCTTCCGCTGCTGCGCACTGGCGCGCATGTCATCGCCTGGACGGCGGAGGAGGCCGCCAAGCTCGACGGTATTCTCGCCAAAGCTCATACCAATGGTGCGGCAGATGCCAGCCTCATCGATGCGGGCGAGCTGGCGCGGCGTGAGCCCGCGCTCGGGCCGGGCGCGGTGGGTGCCGTGCATATCCCTGGCGAGTTCCTGATCGATCCCTGGTCCGCGCCGCTGGCCTATTTGCTGCAAGCCATGGAACACGGCGCAGAGGTGTGGCGGCAGGCGGAGGTGACGGCGGCCAATTTCGATGGCGCGTCGTGGCGATTGCAGACCGCGCGTGGCCCGCTGGAGGCGCGTGTCGTGGTGAATGCCGCCGGGCTGTTCGGCGATCATGTGGAGGCGCTGGCGCGGCCCGCGCCTTTCGCCATTCGACCGCGCCGGGGACAGTTCCTGGTCTATGACAAGCCAGCCGCCGCGCTGGCGCGATCGATTCTGCTGCCGGTGCCGACCGAGCGCACCAAGGGCATCGTGTTGTGCCAGACCGTCTACGGCAATCTGCTGGTCGGCCCGACGGCGGAGGAGGTCGCGCAGCGCGACTTCGCCGTGACAACCGAAGACCAGTTGCACATGTTGAAGGACGTGGCCGAGACGCGGCTGCCCGGTCTGCGCGATATCAGCGTGACCGCGACCTATGCCGGTCTGCGCCCGGCGACGGACCGGACCGATTATGTGCTCGAAGCGCTGCCGGAGCGATGCTGGATCACGGCATGCGGCATCCGCTCGACCGGTCTCACCGCCGCGCTCGGCATCGCGGAGATGGTGCGTGATCTGTATGCGGCGCATTTCGGCGCCCTCACGCCTGTGGCCGCGCCGCGTCCGGTCTTCGTGCCGAACCTCACCGAAAGCTTGCCGCGCGGGATCGACGGCGCGGCGCCCGGCCCGATCCTGTGCCATTGCGAGGGCGTGACCCGCGCCGAGGTTCTGGCGGCACTCACCGGGCCTTTGCCGGCCACCGATCTCGGCGGCTTGAAGCGACGCACCCGCGTCATGATGGGGCGCTGTCAGGGCTTCTATTGCGCCGCCAATGTCGCCGTCGTGGCGCCTGCGTTCTTCCCGGCATGACGGCTGTCGTCATCATCGGCGGCGGCCCGACGGCGGCCGGCGCCGTGCGGTCCCTGCGGCGCGCGGGCCTGCGCGATATCGTGGTGCTGGAGCGCGAGCCCGAAGCTGGCGGCGCGTCGCGCCATTGCGGCCATACCGGCTACGGGCTGCGGGAATACGGCCGGCTGATGACCGGCCCGGCTTTCGCGGCACGCCTGCGGGCCGAATTGGCTGAAGTCGACCTACGCACCGGCCATACGGCGCGCGGCATCGACGCCGATGGCGGGTTGAGGGTGGTCGGTCCCGATGGCGGTTACACCCTCGCGCCGCGTGCGGTGCTGCTCGCCATGGGCGCCCGGGAAACGCCGCGCAGTGCCCGGCTGATCGGCGGCATCCGCGCCGCCGGGGTGATGACCACCGGCACCCTCCAACAATGCGTCTATCTCCAGAACCGCCGCCCGGCGCGGCGCGTCGTGGTGATCGGCACGGAGTTGGTGGCATTCTCGACCATCCTCACTTGCCGCCACGCCGGCATCGAGATCGCCGCCCTGGTGGGGGAAATTGCAGGGCGACGGCCGGCCGATCTGGTCGCGGCGCATATCTTTGGGGTTCCGGTCCTGCGTGGCTTCCATGTCGAGTCGATCGAGGGTGGTCCGCAGGTCACGGGCGTGCTGCTGCGCGATACGAACGGTCAGTCGAAGCGCATCGCCTGCGACGGGGTCGTGTTCAGCGGCGCTTTTGTACCGGAAACCTCGTTGCTCGCGGGGCGTTCGATGCCGTCCGGATTCTTCGCCGCCGGCAACGTTGTGAACCCGGTGAAGACGGCCGGTCGCTGCTTCCGCGAGGGCCAGGCCGTCGCCACCACGCTCCGGCGCTATCTGGCGTGATGCCGGCCCTCGGTATCGACCAGGGCACCACGGGCACTAAGGGCGTGCTGCTCTTTCCAGATGGCACGCATCAGGTTGTCTTCACGGCGCGCCATGCGCAGAGCCACCCCGCCGCCGGCTGGGTGGAGCATGATGCCGAGGAACTGCTCGCCCATATTTCGGGCGCGATCGAGGCGGCGGGCGAGGTTGCCGCCATCGGCCTCGCCAACCAGGGCGAGACGGTGGTGGCCTTTGATGCCCAAACCGGGCGGCCGATCCACCCCGCCATCGTCTGGATGGATGCGCGCGCCGAGCCGACCATCCAGCGCCTGCGCGCCGAGGGCGCTGAGGCGGTGTCGCTGGCCCGTGCGGGACTTCCGCTCGACAGCTATTTCTCCGCCGGCAAGCTCGGCTGGATCATGGAGACTGTGCCTGAGGCGCGGGTGCTGCTGGCGCAGGGCCGCCTGCGGCTGGGCACGAGCGATGCGTTCTTTCTGTTTCGCCTGACGGGGTCGTTCGCCACCGATCTTTCGACGGCGTCGCGCACCGGGCTGTTGAACCTCACGGACGAGACCTGGGACGAAACGCTGTGCGGACTCTATGGGGTGCCGCCGGAAACGCTGCCGCGCATCCTGTCGAGCGACGGTGCCTTCGGTCTCGCGACGGGCGTGCCAGTCACCGCCAGTCTGGTCGATCAGCAAGCGGCCTTGTTCGGCCATGGGTGTCGGGGGGCCGGCGCTCTGAAATTCACCTTTGGCACCGGCGGCTTCGCCCTCGCTGTGACCGGGGAAGCGCCGGTGCATGACGCGGTCAGCGGGCTTCTCACCACCGTCGCCTGGCGGCGCGGTGCCGTCACCACCTACGCGCTTGATGGCGGGCTCTATCACGCGGCCTCGGCGCTGGATTGGGCGCGGAGCGTCGGCTTGTTCGCGGATCATGCCGAGATCGACGATTTCGCGGGACCGACGGCGCTGGAGCGTGGCCTGGTCTTCGTGCCGGCACTCACCGGTCTCGGCTGCCCGCATTGGGACCGTGGTGCCACGGGCCTCTTCATCGGCCTGGGGCTGGGCACGACGCGGCAGGACATGGCACGGGCCGTGCTGGAAGGCGTGGCGCTCCGCGCGGCCGAGGTGCTGGAGGCGATGGGAACGCTGATCGCCTTGCCGGACGTGATTTCGATCGACGGCGGCCTGTCCCGCAACCGCTATTTCTGCCGGTTCCTGGCGCGGGTGCTGGGTCGCGCGGTGACGGTGTTTGACGGGGAGGCGGCGGCGCTCGGCGCGGCGCTGATGGCGATGGAAGGGGCGGGGCTTGCGGCACCCGCCCTCCAATCCGTGGTCGGCGCGCAGTATGAGCCGGAGGCGCCCTTGGCCGCGACCCACCGTGACCGCTTCACCGATGCGGTCCGCCGGGCGCGGGGTTGGGGCTGAAGGCGGACGGTGGTCTTCTGGATATCGTCGTCTAAGTCTCTCGTCATGGCATGCGAAGGCAGGCCATCCACGCCTTGCCTTCGGCCCGCAAGGAAGGCGTGGATACTCGGCCTTCGCCGAGCATGACGGGTGCGTGTCGAGAGGTTGAGGCCGCCCCCTTAACGCTCGATCGCGATTTCGGCGGCGGCAATCTCCGCCTGGCGCTGCCGCACGGCGGCCTCACCGATCGGCGGACCCTTGAAGCGACGACGCTCCAGAAGGAACCAGCCGAGGATCAGCAGCACGACGCAACCGATCGCGTAATTGTCCAAGATGTCGTTCGGCGGCCGCGTGCCGATGAACAACAGGATGATCGAGCCGAGCACCGTAATGATGGCGAAGGGCTTGGATAGCGCACCGAGACGGAAGGGCCCGAACTCCGTCCAGGTCTTGCCCTCGGCAAAGAAACCGGCGGCAACCGGCATGGCGTAGGAGATATACAGGAACACGGCGCAGCCGGCGGCCAGGGCGCTGAAGGCCGGCGAATAGAGCGTCGCCAGAATCGCCAGCACAACCACGGTCCAGATCGCATAGGTCGGCGTGCGATAGACGTGGTGAACCTTCTTGAGGCCCGACGACCAGGGCAGACCGCCGTCTCGCGCGAAGGCGAACAGCATGCGCGATGTGGAGGTGACGCCCGCCAGAGCGCACAGGTAGTTCGCCAGAACGATGGCGATATAGATCAGGAATTTTAGCCAGGTCGGGATGCCAAGGCCGCCGAGCAAGTTGAAGAAGACGTTGCCGCCGTCCTTGGCCGCTTTGGTGACATCGGGCATCGCGAGCACGAAGGCGCAGATCATAATGTAGCCGAACACCGCCGACCAAACCACGGCGTGGATCATGCCCTTGGGCACGGTGCGCTGGGCATTGACCGTTTCCTCAGAGGTATGGGCCGAGGCGTCGAAGCCGGTGATGGTATAAAGCGGTAGGATGAGGCCAAGGGCGATGGCCATCAGCGAACTGCCATAGTGCGGAAAGACCCCGCCGCCGGCGTCACCGGTATTGTTCACGAATGTGAACAGGCGGCTGAAGTCGAGTTTCGGCGCGGCATACAGCATGGCGACCGTCAGCACGAGCGCCGTCACTAGGATGAGATAGCCGGAAAAGTCGGTCAGTTTCGTCGTCAGGCGAATGCCGAAATGATTGAACAGGCCCTGGCTGCCGGTGATGATGACGACGCCGATGGCCTGCTGCCACAGCCCCCATTTGGAGACATCCATGTGGAAGATATTGGTCAGAACCAACTGGGTGAACAGGAGATAGACGCCGACATTCACCGAGGCCACGACGAAGATGAGGCCGAGAAGGTTGATCCAAGCAGTCGCCCAGCCCCAGCCGCGTCCACCGAGAATCGAGGACCAGTGATAGAGCCCCCCGGCGGTGGGATAGGCCGAGGCGATCTGCGCCATGGAACAGGCCACGATCAGCGCGAAGACCGAACCAATCAGCCAGCCGACGCCGATTCCGAAGCCGCCGGCCGAGCTGAAGCCGAGCTGAAACGACGTGATGCCGCCCGCAAGAATGCAAATGATCGAGAAGGAGATTGCGAAGTTCGAAAAGAGCGGCATGCGGCGGGAAAGCTCCTGCGCATAGCCCATCTTATGAAGATGCTGGATGTCGGTATCGATCGGCGTGTTGTCAGACACAGGCGGGGGCGGAGACATGACGTTCCTTTCAAGCTGCCCAGCAAGGTTACCGTTAGATTACCATTTTGTTCAACTATCCGTGTTACGGCGCTGAGAGGCTTGGATGCGGTGGCTTTGATCGCCGCTTGGCAAGCCAGCCCCGAGATGACACGATCGGCTAGGTCCTTGGAGCTATAGGATTCTCCGGGCCGGTAGCGTCAAAAAACACGGGGAGCGACATGTCCGAAGACATACGGAACGCCAGGAATGTCGTGGTGGCCGCCTATCTCGGCTGGACGCTGGATGCCTTCGACTTCTTCATCATGATTTTCGTCTTCGACGACGTCGCCAAGACCTTCGGCGTCGGACTGACCACGGCGAGCTTCGCCATCACATTGACACTTCTGATGCGCGCCTTTGGGGCCTACTTCTTCGGCCGGCTCGCCGATCGTTACGGCCGACGCCCGGTCATGATGGCGAATATCCTGTGCTTTTCGGCTCTGGAATTGCTGTCCGGCCTTGCACCGACATTGCTCGCCTTCATGGTCCTGCGGGCGCTGTTCGGCCTCGCCATGGGCGGTGAATGGGGCGTCGGATCGTCCTTGACGATGGAGACCATTCCCGCTCGTTGGCGCGGCTGGGTCTCGGGCTTGCTCCAGGCGGGCTACCCGAGCGGCTATCTGCTCGCGACGCTCGCCTATGGCATCCTCGGGCCGCATGTCGGCTGGCGCGGGTTGTTCATGGTCGGCGCCATCCCGGCGCTGCTCGTGGTCTATATCCGCCGTAATGTGCCCGAAAGCCCGGATTGGACGCTGCGGCAGCAGCGTCCGCGCACCCCGGTGATGGAGGTGCTGCGCAAGAATATCGGCCTCACGGTCTATGCCGTCATCCTGATGATGGCCTTCAACTTCTTCAGCCACGGCACGCAGGATATCTATCCCAAGGCCTTCCTGAAGGTGCAGCACGGCTTCAGCCACGACACCATTACCATCATCGCCATTACCTATAATATCGGGGCGATGCTCGGCGGCGTGTCGTTCGGCGCCATCTCCCAAGTCATCGGGCGGCGCAAGGCGATCGTGATCGCCGCCGTCCTGGCCTTGCCGATCATTCCGCTGTGGGCCTTCTCGTCCTCGCCATGGCTGCTCGGCCTCGGCGCCTTCCTCATGCAGTTCATGGTCCAGGGCGCCTGGGGCGTCATTCCCGCCCATCTGAATGAGCTGTCGCCGTCCGAAATCCGGGGCACCTTTCCGGGCGTCGTCTACCAGATGGGCAACTTCCTCGCGTCGTATAATGCGACCCTACAGACAGCTATTGGCGCGCGCTTCCACCACAATTACAGCTACGCCCTCGCTGGTGTGGCGGGCGTTGTGGCGGTGATGATCGCGCTGCTGGTGGGTTTTGGCATCGAGAACAAGGACGTGAAGCTCGGCGTCGAAGCGGTGCCGGAGCCGCGACGGGTCGCCTAGCGGCTCTTGGTGGAATGCGCTGCGCTTTTCCACCCTGCGAGAGGCACGGCCCCGTAGGGCGGATGAGCGCAGCGCTATCCGCCGAAGGCCGGCAGCGTCACCACCATGCAGGTCCGGCCATCCTCGCGGCGGTCGCGCAGGCTCAGGCTGCCGCCATGCGCCTGCACCAGATCGCGGGCCACGACGAATCCGAGCCCCGTGCTGCCGTAACGGAAGGTGCCGGAAAACGGCATAAACGCCGCCGCCGCGTCCACATCCCGAAACGGGCGGCCATCATCGGTCAGCACGATGGCGATCATGGCGCCATGATCCTCGACATGAACCACCGCCCGCTTCGCCTGGGCCTTCGCCGACACCCGCAATAGATTGCCGAGCGCCCGGCCGACATGAACGCGGTCGGCCTCCAGCATCACATGCGCCGGCGCCGTATTCTCCACCGCGAAGGTGGTGTGGTGGCGGCACAGCTCCTCGGCGATCTCGGCCACCAGCTCCGCCAAGCCGAATCGCGTCGGCGTCAGGTTCGGCGGCTTTTCACCGGTGAAATCCACCGTCCGTTCGACCAAGGCATTCGCTTGCTCGAACAGCGTGACGAGGAGCGAGCCGGACCGGCTGACCTTGGCGTCCTCGGACATCGACAGCCGGTCGGCGATCATCAGCGCCGAGGTCATCATATTGCGCAGGTCGTGATTGATCTTCGCCTGCAGCATGCCGAGTTCGGCGAGGCGACGCAGGCGCCAGCGGTCCTCATCGAGTTCCGCCCGAAGCCGTACCAGCTCTTCGGATGGGTCGCTCATACGAGGAAGCCTTCCCGCATCGGCACCGCCATCGCCTCGTCCGCGGCGATCTGCCCACCAGCGAAGAGTTCCGCCAGAAAGTCCGCGTCCGTATTGAACTTGCTTGAAATCGGCAGGTCGCCCAGCGCCGGATCGGCATCGAGGGCGCGCAGCAGCAGGCCGGGCGGCAGGGTCAGCAACTCCGTCTCCAGCACCGTATGGCAGGCGATTTCATTGAGGCGGTTCATGATTTCGGCAGGTGTCCGGGGCACGCCGTGGCGGCGGGCGGGCTGGCCGCGAATGAGGATCAGCTCGCGCGGATGATGGGCGAGGAGGGGGGCGAGCGGCGGATTGCCGCTATAGCCGCCATCCCAAAAGGCGCGCCCGTCGATTTCGACGGCGGGAAAGATCAGCGGCAGGCAGGTGGAGGCGAGCAGCACATCCACGGTGATAGTCTCATTTGTGAAGATGACGGCGCCGCCCGTTTCCACATCCGTGACACCGACATAGAGGCGTGTCGCGGACGGATGGCATAGCAGGTCAGGCTGCAACATCTCCTCCAGCAGCGGGCGCAGCGGATTGTGGCCGAGGGGGTTGAGCTGGTGCGGGCTGAACAGCCGCATCGTCGTCTCCAACCCCGCCCAGACCATGTTATTGCTGAGGTCCCAGCCGTAAAGCCAACGTTCGATGGGGGAATTCTGCACCGGGCTCATGGCGCCCGCCGAGCCGACGCTTTTCCACAAACGGCGCATCGCGGCACGCGCACCCGGCGCGCCGTTTTCGACCATGCCCTGTACCATGGCCGTGCCAAGCATCGCGCCGGACGAAACGCCGCAGACGGAGTCGAAGACGCTTCCGGTCTCCAACAAGCGGTCGAGCGCGCCCCAGGTAAAGGCGCCGTGCGCCGAGCCACCCTGGAGGGCGAGGGCGATTCCCCCCGTGTCTCCTGGCCCTGAACCGGTCGGTCTTGATGGCATTTTGATGTCCATGGGCGATAGATGAGCGAAAACTCGCATCTGGCAACGGCTGCTTGCGCATTGACGCCTGTGGGAGGCGAACCTTATACCCCGCCGCAACGGTGCCTTCGCGGGCGCCGCGTCGGCTGTTGTCGATCGTCGTTACCGGGTCCGGTGGAAAATAGTCCACCATGACCAAGAAGTCTGGAGAGAATTGTGAAGCGCACCTATCAACCCTCGAAGATCGTCCGCAAGCGGCGGCATGGCTTTCGCGCCCGTATGGAAACTGTTGGCGGCCGAAAGGTGCTCGCCAATCGTCGTGCCAAGGGCCGCAAGAAGCTTTCCGCCTAGTTTCGTACGCTGAAGGTGGCGCCGTGGCGACGACTCTCATGAGCCAGCCGCCACGCCTCAAGCGACGGGCTGAGTTTCTTCGGGTTGCGAGCAAAGGGGCGAAGGCGCCGATGCCGGGTCTGGTGCTTCAGTTCATGCCGCGTGAGGATGACGCGCCGTTTCGCGTCGGTTTCACGGTCACAAAAAAGGTCGGCAACGCCGTGGTCCGTAACCGGACCAAGCGGCGGCTGCGAGAAGCTGTGCGCCTCACCATGGATATCGAGAGCTATCGTGGTTTCGACATGGTGGTGATCGGCCGGGACCGTACGGCGGCGCGGCCGTTCCTCGACCTGATGGCCGATGTTCGCAATGCGGTCGCCAAGGCGCGCCGCACGGTTTCGACGCAGGCAACCCGTTCATGAACGACATGCTGGCGACGCTGCTGCGCGCCTTGCTGATCGGACTGGTGCGTTTCTACCAACTCGTCTTCCGCCCCATTCTCGGCTCCAACTGCCGGTTCACGCCAAGCTGCAGCGACTATGCGATCGCCGCGGTTCGCGAGCATGGCGCCGTCCGCGGCGGCTATCTCGCGGGCCGCCGCATCCTGCGCTGCCATCCCTGGCATGCCGGCGGGGACGATCCTGTGCCGCCTCGCCACGACCACTGTGACCACCCTCATTCTGACTCGACGCCGGGCGCGCCCCGGCAATCAACCTGGGACCCTGTCGGCTGATGGATCAGAAGCGCCTCATAATCGCGATTGCGGTCTCTCTCGCGATCCTACTCGGCTTCGAGTTCCTGGTGCGGCCGCACCTCCCGCAACCGCCACCCGAGCCGGCGGCCATCGCCACCACCACCAATCCGTCTGCCGATAACCCAGCGCCTTCGGGCACGGGCGCCCCTGGCGCGCCCGCCACGGCCGCGACCTCGGCGCCGTCCCCGCGGGTCATCATCCAGGCGCCCCGCGTTGCCGGCAGCCTCAACCTGCGCGGCGCCTCGCTCGATGATCTGGTGCTGACCGATTATCACGAGACGATCGACCCGAAGTCGCCGCTGGTACGGTTGCTGGAGCCGACGTCGCAGCCGAAGCCCTATTACATCCAGTTCGGCTGGACGGCCGCGCCCGGTGCGGTGCTGGACGGCACACCGGTCAAGCTGCCGGATTCTAACACGCTGTGGACCGCCTCAGCCACCACTCTCGATCCCGCGCATCCGCTGACGCTGACCTGGCCGAACGGGCAGGGGCTGACCTTCTCGATCCTGCTCACCATCGACGACCATTATATGTTTGCGATCGATCAGAAGGTCGCGAATGCGGCCAAGCAGCCGGTTGCCCTCTATCCGTGGTCGCGCATTCGCCGCGACTACCAGCCCGAGACGAGCGGCTACTATTTGCTGCATGAAGGCCCGGTCGGCGTCTTCGGCGGCACGCTGCATGAGCTTGGCTATAAGGGCATCAAGAGCGACGGCGCCCATCATGACGGCGTCGGCTACACCGAGACGAGCAATGGCGGCTGGCTGGGCTTCACCGACAAATATTGGCTGACGGCGCTGATCCCGGACCAGCAGACGGATGTCACGGCCTCGGCGCGCGCCTTCATGGTGAACGGCACAGACGGCTATCAGACTGACTTCATCTCCAAGGCGCCCGAGACCGTAGCGCCCGGCGCCACCGTGTCCACCACGAGCCGGTTGTTCGCCGGCGCCAAGGTGGTCAGCCTGCTGGATCGCTATGAGGCCGAGTATCATATCCCGAGCTTCGACAAGTCGGTCGATTTCGGCATCTTCTACTTCCTGACCAAGCCGATCTTCTTCGCGCTCGATTACCTGAACAAGGTGCTGGGCAATTTCGGCCTGGCGATCATGGTCTTCACCGTCGCGGTGAAGCTGCTGTTCTTCCCGCTCGCCAACAAATCCTACAAGTCCATGAGCAAGATGAAGCTCCTGGCGCCGAAGATGCAGGAGGTGCGGGAGCGCTTCAAGGATGACCCGTCCAAGCAGCAGGGCGAGATCATGGCGCTGTATCGCGCCGAGAAGGTCAATCCGGCATCAGGCTGCTTGCCGATGGTGATCCAGATCCCGGTCTTCTTCTGCCTCTATAAGGTGATCTTCGTGACCATCGAAATGCGGCACGCGCCGTTCTTCGGTTGGATCCATGATCTATCGGCGACTGACCCCACGAATATCTTCACGCTCTTCGGCCTGATCCCTTGGG
The DNA here is from genome assembly GCF_030252425.1 of Acidisoma sp. PAMC 29798. GTDB lineage: Bacteria > Pseudomonadota > Alphaproteobacteria > Acetobacterales > Acetobacteraceae > Acidisoma > Acidisoma cladoniae. The sequence goes on from NZ_CP126994.1 coordinate 1,594,057, forward strand.
ACCCGATGGCGGTCGCGCCCTTCCTGCATCTGGGCATCTGGCCGCTGATCATGGGCTGCACCATGGTTCTGCAGCAGCGCCTGAACCCGCCGCCGCCGGACCCCACACAGGCCCGCCTGTTCCAGCTCATGCCGATCATCTTCACCTTCATGCTGGCGCGCTTCCCGGCCGGACTGGTGATCTACTGGAGCTGGAACAACCTGCTTTCCGTCGCGCAGCAGTGGTTCATCATGCGCCGCACGCGGCTGGACCGGCCGTCCCGCGCGCTTCGCACCGCCCGCAAGGGCGCCTGAGGCGCTGGGTCTATGGCCGCACGCGACGATGATGACCACGGTGACGCGCCGGAGGGGTTGAACCTCGCCGTCGAGCCGCCGACGGCGGAAGTGCTGGAAGCGGCGCGGCTCATATTTGCCGCGCCCTGCCGGTTCTTTTTCGCGGCCCAGCGACTGGATCAGCTGCCGCCGCCCGCCGGCATCGAAATCGCCTTCGCCGGTCGGTCGAATGTCGGCAAGTCGACGCTGATCAATGCGCTGACCGGCCAGAATGCGCTGGCCAGAGCCTCCAACACGCCGGGCCGAACGCGGCAGCTCAACTTCTTCGACCTCGGTGGGCGCCTGACGCTCGTCGATATGCCGGGCTACGGCTATGCCCAGGCCGAGAAGAAGGTGAAGGAAGACTGGCAGGGCCTGATGTTCGAGTATTTGCGCGGCCGCCCAAATCTGCGCCGGGTCGCCCTGCTGATGGATGCGCGGGTCGAGGTCAAGGAATCCGACACGGCCGTGATGGAGTTGCTGGACAAAGCCGCCGTCACCTTTCAGATCGTGGTGACCAAGGCCGATGGCATCAAACCGCCGGCGCTGGAGCGCAAGCTGGAGGCGCTGGGCGCCTTGGCCCGCAAGCACGCGGCCGGCTTCCCTGAGGTGCTGGTGACCAGTGCGCGGAGCGGAGACGGCATCCCCGAAGCGCGGGCGGCCTTTGCCTCGCTGATCTGACTTTGACGTCCGCCTGGCCACGATGAGGGAGACGCTGACGATGACCAATGCCGCCGAACGCTACCGGATCGCTGCCGAACAAGCCTCCACCGTCTCACGCGCGCTGCCCTATCTGCGCCGCTATGCCGGCGCCACCATCGTCGTCAAATACGGCGGCCATGCCATGGGCGACGAAAAGCTCTCCGCCAGCTTTGGGCGCGACATCGCCGCCCTGAAGCAGGTCGGCATCAATCCCGTCGTGGTCCATGGCGGCGGGCCGCAGATCAACGCCATGCTCAAGCGGCTGGCGATCCAATCCACCTTCGTGGACGGGCTGCGCGTCACGGATGCCGCCATGGTCGAGGTTGTGGAAATGGTGCTCGCCGGGTCGGTCAATAAGCATGTGGCGTCGCTCATCACCCAGGCCGGCGCCCTCGCGGTGGGGATCTGCGGCAAGGACGGTGGCCTGATTCGCGCCCGCAAGCTGACGCGCCTGACCCGCGATCCCGACAGCCATATCGAGCGCGCGCTCGACCTCGGCTTCGTGGGCGAGCCTGCGCATGTCGATATCCGCGTCATCCACGCCCTGACGGGCGCGGGCCTCATTCCGGTGATTGCGCCTGTCGGCATCGGCGATGACGGGGAGACCTACAATATCAACGCCGATACCGCGGCCAGCGCCATCGCCGCCGCCCTGTCGGCCCATCGGTTGCTGATGCTGACGGATGTGCCGGGCGTGCTGGATGAGAACAAGGAACTGCTGCCGGAATTGACGGTGGAGCAGGTCGAGGCCGGCATCGCGAGCGGCATGATCACCGGCGGCATGATCCCCAAGGTTGAAAACTGTGTGGCGGCAGTCCGTGGCGGCGTGAAGGGGGCGACCATTCTGGATGGTCGCGTCGAACACGCTTGCTTGCTGGAGCTCTTCACGGAAGGTGGCGTCGGCACCATGATTCTTGGCTGAACAACGCAGTATGGGCGAACGCAGAATGACCAGCATCCGACGTCTCCCTGCGATCGCCGCCTTGGTCGCGGCGTTCGCGCTTGGACCGGTGGGCGCGCGTGCCGAGCATTCCGAGGCGAATTTTCCTGGCATTGGCGTGGTTGGGATCAAGACCGTCAAGGCGGTGGGCGCGGTGCCGGCGATCGTTCTCACCAATGCCCAGGGCAGGGTGCTGTTGAACGCCACGGTGGGCAGCGCCCAGTCCGACACCTTCGCCATCCAGCAGAACGCAGACGGGACGATGAACCCGACCGTGCATTACGCCGTGCTGCCGGGGCCGGACCCGAGTTCGGTTGCGGTTCTGGCTGTCGCCGCCGCAACGGGCGGATCGGATTGCGCCTATGAGGCAATCGTCTTCGGGTCGGAGCACGGCAAGCTCAGCCTCTGGACGCCCCGCGACATCGACACCTTGGCCGAGGGCGGCATCTATGTCGGTGACCTCGGTGGGCGGCGCGGCTACGGCCTGGCGGTGTGGAACTTCATCTGGGGCAATGAGCCGCATGTCGCTCCGCATCGCTATGCGGTGACGCTGTATCGGCTGAACCGGAAGCGGATGCAGTTCATCAAGACGGCGGACATGGCGACGCGCGCCAAATATGCGGATGATGCGGCGGCCCTGCGGGAGTTGAAGCTGACCTTCCCGAACCTGACGCGATCGATTCCGAAGCTCGCCTGTTAGAGGCGATCCTAGACGATCCCCTGGGTGCGGAGTGCGATGAACGCGACCAGGGCCAGGGTGGCGCTGACGGAGATCAGGTAGAACAGTTTCGTCCGGTTGCTCATGACACACTCTCAAAGTCAGGGGCGTCATATAGTCCTGATGGACGGTTTCGTTGCATACGCGAACGCATGGCTGTGTCGGCGGCGCAGTGTTACAGACCGTCTCGAGAGACCGGCCTCTTCACCGCAGATCGCTGCGAATTATCAACATGCGAAGGGCGAGCAACAAGGAGATCGGCCGATATGACGCGTCGGTTTCAACGCAATTCACCGGAGATGGAAGCCGCCATCCGAGCGGGCATAGCGGCCGATCCGGATGCGTCCGCGTGGACGGAGCACGACTTCGCGACGGCGAACGCCTGACAGACGTCCCTCATGTCATGCGCGCTTACGTGGGCCGCAGAAGGAACCAACGAAAGAATTGGTGTCGCTGCGGCTCGATCGGGAAGTGACGGCGGCGCTGCGCGAATAGGGCCGGGTTGGCAAACAAGGGTCGCGGAGATCGTCCGGAAAGCAGTGCTAGGCTAACCCGCAGTCTGCCGAGTTGCAGACAATCCCGTCGTGAAGTGTGTTCGCGACGGGATTCGAACCCACGGCCCCAGGATTCGTACCACTTCGGCTTTCGCCGCCGACGCCGCATGGGGCGCCGTTCGTGGTCTGGACTGTCCCTTCGCCTTAGGTTGAAAACCCTTAGGCGCCACCCATCCAGTCTCTACACCTTCCCGGGTCTTTCGGCCGGGCTTGGCTCGGGATCGGCAAGACCCAAGAGGGCCGAAGCTTTCCCCGACTTTGAGCGGTTCCGCCGCGCCGTTTCCGCACGCGACGCCCAATTCAATAGGAATCCTGTGCTCTATCCTGCTGAGCTACGCGAACACACGCGCCGTTCATACCGTCGCCCGGCCACACCGGCAAGGACGCCGGGCACCACTCCGCGCGTTATCGGTCATCAGCGCCGGCCAGAATGCGCGCCGAGAGGCTCTTCATCGCCTCCAAGGCCTCGCGCGGTTCCGTGCGCTCATAAGACACCGGCGAAACATGCGCGAGGTGGATGACGCCGCTATTGCAGATCAGAAATTCCGAGGACCGGGGCAGGCGCCAATCGGCGGCATCGTTCTCATCGGGCACGTTATTGCCCATCTGCGTGTAAATGCGACGCAGAACGGGCGGAATTTCACCGACGATGCCGAAGGCGGCTGCGACCTTGTTGCCGACATCGATCAAAATCGGAAAGCTGACGAGGTTGCTCTCGGCCACCACCGCCGCTCGGCTCGCTTTCTGCGGCGAGATCGCGAGGATTGAGGCACCGGCTCTGTGGCAATCGCCCGCGATGTCCTCGAACGCACGCAGCGTCAAGGTGCAAGGCGCGCTCCATCCACCGCGATAGAACAGGACCAAGACAGGACCCTTCGCCAGATAATCCTTCAGCCGGTGTTTCTTGCCATCGGGATCGCTAAGCGTGAAATCGGGCGCATGGTCGCCCACGGTCAAATGCGCCGCACTTGCCGCTTCGGCGCGTGCCTGCGCCTCGCCTTCCGCCAATTCGCAGAGGATCGCCTTATCCGCGCGCTCCAGCATCGAACTCTTGAAGGCACGAAGTTGACCGTTCAACGACTTCATTGCGATACCTGATTGGCTGTCGACCCTCTGCAATTATTGCAGGGCTGAGATCGAACTGTCCACCACTGCAACGCTAAATGGTTCATACCTGATCCAATTGTAATGGCGCTGGCCGAGATAACATTCATGCGGCAGGATATGACCCATGGATCTCCTCGCTGCCTTCCGCTGTTTCGTCCGCGTCGCGGAAACAGGGTCGTTTTCCGCTGTTGCGCGGGAGGTCGGGTCCACGCAGCCGGCCATTTCCCGCCAGATTGCCGCGCTTGAGGCGCATTTTGACGTTCGCCTGATCCAGCGCACCACGCGCAGCCTGACCTTCACCCAGGATGGGCAGGATCTTCTCGCCCATGCGCGGCGGGTCTTGGAAACTGTGGAGGAGACGGAGGAAATTCTCGGCAAGCGCCGTGCCTCGCCGTCCGGCACGGTGCGGATTGCCTCCTCGACCGCCATGGCGCGTATGCACATCATCCCGCGTCTGCCACGGCTGTTGCAGCGCTATCCGCAGTTGGAGATCGAGGCCAGTATTTCGGAACAGGCCCAGGATTTGGTGGCGGAAAACCTCGATCTCGCCATTCGCGCGGGGGCGATTGCCGATTCCTCCCTCGTCGCGCGCCAGCTGGGCTCCACCGGCCGCGCCGTGCTCGTCGGCACCGATTATATCGAAAAGCATGGCGAGCCGCAGACCCCGGCGGACCTCGCGAGCCATGAGTGCATCGTCTATACGGGCGGTTTCGGGCCGCAGCGCGCCTTGTCCAACGTGTGGGAATTCGGCGGGGCGGAGGGCACGACTTCGGTCGAGGTTCATGGCCGCTTCCGGTCTGACAGCATCGAGGGCATCAGTGACGCCGTGCGCGCCGGACTCGGCATCAGCCGCCTGCCCATCTGGATGTTTACGGACGATATCGCCGCCGGGCGATTGAAGGCGATCCTGACCGACTGGCAGCCACCTCGGGTGCCGATCCATGCGGTCTATCCCTCCCGTCGGCATCTGGCGCCGCGCGTCCGTGCGGTGATCGACTTCTTCGTCAATGAGTTTAGGCTCGACCCCACGGTTTCAGACTATGCGAGTATCTGATCCGTGGCGGTCATGAAGCAGAGAGACGCTTCGGGATAGCAACGGCTGGGGCGGAAGGCGTAAAGGGAAGAGCGATCGGCGCAAGACATCCTCTTGTGCGGTCCAAAAAAAGACTTTGGCGGAAAGATCGCGGCCATGAACATGCTGGCCTTCTCTCGGGCACCTTTGTCCGTCGAGATTATTTACGACCTTGTTTGTCCGTGGTGTTTCATCGGCACCCGCCGGTTGGTCCGCGCCCTGCGCCGGCGGCCCGAGCTTGGCATGAACATCCAGTGGCGCCCCTTTCTGCTCAATCCGGATATGCCGCGCGCCGGCATGTCCCGCGCGGATTATGTCGTGCGGAAATTCGGCGCCGAGGATCGCGCGCGCAGGCTGTTCACTTCGATCACCGATATCGGACGCGGGGAGGGCATCCTATTCCGGTTCGATCGCATCCGCCGCACGCCGAGCAGCGTCGATGCCCATCGGCTGGTGCGCTTCGCGGCGGCGCTGGGCCGCGCTGAAGTTGTGGCGGACGCCCTTTTCACCGCCTATTTCACGGATGGCCTCGATATCGGCAGCCTGGACGTTCTGGTCTCGGTTGGGCGCCAATGCGGGCTGGAGCCTGTGGCGGTGCGGAACCATCTGCTGACGGATGACGCAATCGAGCAGGTGCATGGGGATAATCTTCGCTCGCACCGCCTCGGCATCAATGGCGCGCCCTGTTTCATCGTCGGTCGTCGCCACGCCATCGCCGGCGCTCAGGAGCCTGAGGTACTCGAATGCCTTCTGAACGTCGCGGCGCTCGACATGGCGGACGGGTAGTTACCCCTTCGCCTTGAGCGGCTTATGGGCGCGGTCCACAAGGCGGCGCAGCAAACCGGGCGGCTTCGCAGGTTCGGCCGGTTTCTTCGCTGCGATGGCCTGTACCTTCTCCCGGTCCTTCGAATGCAGCCACTTATCGAGCGTCATGCCCGCCTTTTCGGCGCGCTTCGTCTCGTAAGCCTTCTGCGAATCGGTCATTTTTCGGGTCATGCCGTACTCCCTGCACGTGTTTGGATCATTGCGATCAGCCCTGTTGGTGGACGACGCTGCGCTCATCCACCCTACGATGGTCCGTAGGGCGGAAAAGCGAAGCGCATTCCGCCATGAGGGCCGGACTCTAGAGGACGAGGATTAGCCCACGATGGAACCACGCGTGAAGGCCCAGCTTTGGGTGCAGATGGCGCTGCGCCTGGGGGACCGGGACGGGCGGCCCGGCATGGTACTGCGGCGGGGCGATGCCGATGCCGGCGGCATTCTCGTCGTACTGCGGAACCGGGCAGGGGCTGTCTGCGTGCTGTCGCAGACCCGCACCACCGGCGGCGACCTCGCCTGGATGCGCTCGACCGGCGCGGACCCCGTGGAGCAGGACAAGGCGGATGCCTATGTCGCGCGCCAGATCAAGATCGACCCGGACCTCTGGGTTCTCGAATTCGAGGCGGACGACTTTTTGCCGCCCTTCGAGGGCAAGATTCTTTAGCCGCCTATGCCCAGGTGACTTCCGGCGGCAGGCTCATCAGGATCGCCTCGACATTGCCGCCGGTCTTGAGGCCGAACAGCGTGCCGCGATCGTAGAGCAGGTTGAACTCTACGTAGCGGCCCCGGCGCATCAATTGATGCGCGCGGTCTTCGCTCGTCCAGGGCAGATGCATCCGGCGCCGGACGATGGCGGGATAGGCGTTCAGGAAGGCGAGGCCGACATCGCGCGTGAAGCCGAAATCCGCCTCCACATCGCCGGTATTGTGCTGATCGTAGAAAATTCCGCCCAGGCCGCGCGGTTCGTCGCGGTGGGGGAGATAGAAATACGTGTCGCACCAGGCCTTGAAGCGTTCGTAGAAATCCGGCCCATGCGCGTCGCAGGCGGCCTGAAGGGCGGCATGAAAGGTCGCTCCGTCTGCCAGCGCGTCAGGCGCGTCGAGTCGCATCGGCGTCAGGTCGGCGCCGCCCGCGAACCAACCATGGCGCGTGATGAGCATGCGCGTATTCATATGAACGGCGGGCACCAAGGGGCTTTGCGGATGGGCGACGATGCTGATGCCCGAGGCCCAGAAGCGCGGATCGTCCGCCGCACCGGGAACCTTGTCGCGGAATTCGGGACTGAATTCGCCTGAGACGGTGGAGATATTGACGCCGACCTTCTCGAACACCCGGCCGCGCATCACGCTGGTGACGCCGCCACCGCCATGAGAGCCGTCCTGCGTCGGACGCTCCCAGCTGTTGCGGGTGAAGCGCCCGGCCGGCAGATGCGCGAGCGCGCCGGTCGCCTCTGTTTCGATCGTCTCGAAACTGTCGCAGATTTTGTCGCGGAGTTCGCGGAACCACGCCTGTGCGCGTTCGCGGATCGCGGCATGATCGGGAGCATCGTTAAATGCGTCGAGCATCTTGGTATCCTTCGTCTTGCCCCCGCGAACCAAGCCCCGCGAGCGGGTAGAGGCGTGTTGCCAGGGATCGGCGGCGGCTTCTAGTATGACGGTCAATGACTTGCCATGGGCGCGCCGCTGTTGTTGATGCGGCGCGTCGGTGTGGCAAGTGCCAGATTGGCAAGTGCCGGTGGCAAGTGGTTGAAGCAATAGGTTCGGTTGACTGCCGTGAGGCGGTCCTGTGTCGAGGTGGTTAATGGCTGGACCTGCTGAGTCCCTTCCGACGGCCCATGTTGCCGGGCAAACTGCAAATGGGCATGACGCCCATGGGCATGAGGGGCCACGGCGCGATTTCCTGATCATGGCGCTGGCCTGCACGGCAGCGGCCGGCCTCGCCATGGCCGTCTGGCCTTTCCTCGATGTCATGGATCCGCCGCGCGCCGTGGTTACGGCGTCGGATGTCAGCGTCAATCTGGGCAGCATTCCAGCCGGCAGCGGCATTACCGTGCTATGGCGCGGCCAGCCGATCCTGATCCGCCATCGCACACCGGCCGAGATCACCGCCGAGGCGAATGTCGATATCGATCTGCTGCGCGATTCCGAGAGCGACCTCGCCCGCGTCAAGACCGGCCATCCTGAGTTCATCGTGCTCTACGGCGTCTGCGACCGGAACGGCATCGTGGCCGTTGGCAACAACCCATCGGACGCACGCGGCAAGTGGGGCGGTTGGACCTGCCCGACGAATGGCAGCGAATATGACACGTCGGGGCGCGTGCGCTCCGGCCCGGCGCGTAAGAATTTGGCCATCCCGCCCTATGATTTCTCGTCCGCCACCACGATAACCATCGGCTGAGACGGGGAGCGGTAGACGATGGCGATCGAGACGAAAGCGGCTCCTCTGGATGGCCCAGCGCGGCCACGCTTCGGCAGCACCCTGGTGCCCCGCAGCCAGGGCCTGTTATGGCATTTCGGCATTCTCGCCGCCGTGTCCCTGGCTTTGATGATGGTCACCGGCCTGTTTCTGGCCATGAACTACGCCGTCGGGTCTTATCCCTTCGAGACGATCCAGTGGATCATGCGCGGCGTCAGCTACGGCTGGCTCATTCGGCTGATGCATATGGCAGGCACCTCGATCTTCTTCATCATCGCCTTCATCAATCTGGGCCGCAGCCTCTACTACGGCTCCTACAAGAAGCCGCGCGAGCGGATTTGGATGCTCGGTCTCGTCACGCTGATCCTGATGATGCTGACGGCTTATACCGGCTTCCTTCTGCCCTGGGGCCAGATGTCCTATTGGTCGACGCTCGCGCTCGCCAATGTGCTCGGCGGCTTCCCCTTCATCGGCCATAACGTGGTGCGCTGGATCCTCGGCGCGGACGCTTTGAACGAAACGACGCTGACGCATTTCTACGTCTTCCACATCCTTCTGGCCTTCGCCGTCTGCGGCGCGGTCTTCATTCATGTCCGTGGCATCCGCTCCAGCAGCGTCCATGCCACGGAGAGTGAGCACCGTGGCCCGATGGTGCCGTACCATCCGTATTACACGGTGCGCGCGGCGCTGGCGGTTCTGGTCTTCCTCATCGTTTGCTCCATCGTCGTCTTCTTCATTCCCTATACCTTCGAGAATGCCGCGAACGCGTTGCCCGGCAATCCGCTGATCATGCCCACCAATGTGGTGCCGCAATGGTATTTGCTGCCTTTCTACGCCATGAGCCGCTGCGCCGAGAGCCACTTCATCGGACTGGTTCTGGTCGTCGCAGGCTGGGCTGTGCTGTTCCTGCTGCCCTGGCTCGATACCTCGCCGGTGCGCAGCGCCCGGTATCGGCCCTTGTTCCGGCCCGCGCTGATCGCCTTCTTCGTGTTGGTGATCCTGCTCGGCTGGGCGGGTGCGCATCCCACCACGGCAGGCTGGGTCTTCCTCGACCGGCTGTTCACGCTGCTCTATTTCGCCTTCTTCCTGATCGCGCTGCCGCTGCTGGGCGCGATCGAGACGCCGCGCGAGATGCCGGTGGTGCGATCCTCGGCATTGACGCCCCGATTGCATACGCAGGAGGCACGCTGATGCGCCGCCTGAGCTTCACATCCGGCTTCGCCGCGCTCCTCGCGCTCGGTCTGGCCGCTGCCATGACGCCCGTCCGCGCCGACGAAGGTGGCGCGGAAGGCGGCAAGGCCATCAACACGTCCTCGACGTCATGGGGCTTTCGCGGTCCGCTCGGAACCTATGACCGCGCCGCCCTTCAGCGCGGCTTTCAGGTGTATGAGCAGGCCTGCGCCGCCTGCCATTCCATCCGCGATCTTCGTTTCGGTGACCTGGAGGGGATCGGCCTTTCCCCGCATCAAGCGGCGGCCATGGCCTCCACGGCCATGGTGCCGGGCGGTGTCGATGCCATGGGCCTGCCCGTTCTGCGCCCCGGCGTGCCGGCCGACCGCTTTCCCAACCCGTTCCTGAACCCTCAGGCTGCGCGCGCCGCCAATTACGGTGCCTATCCGCCCGATCTGAGCCTGATCGTGCCACAGCGCGCTTTCGTTCCGATGAGCCCCGGCGGCGTCACCTACCTCGACGACCTGCTGACCAGCTACGGCGATGCCCCGCCGGGTGTGACGCTGTTCCCGAACCGTAGCTTCAACACGGCCTTCCCCGGCAACCAGATCGCCATGGCCAATCCGCTGCATGACGGGCAGATGACCTTCGCAGACGGCACCAAGGCGACGGTTCCGGAAATGTCGCATGACGTCACGACATTCCTCGCCTGGGCTGCCGATCCTACGGTCGAGGAGCGGCGCGGGGATGGCGTGCGTGTCGTCCTGTTCCTCTGCTTCCTGGCCTTCCTGACCCTGCTGTTCAAGCGGCGCATCTGGTCGGCGCTCCCCCATGCCGAACCCGACCATGGATGATCCGATGAGCGAAACCATCGAACCCCTGCTCGGAGTCATCGGCGGCTCCGGCCTGTATGACATCGCGGATCTGGAAGAGCGGGAGTGGCGCCGGGTCGAGACGCCCTGGGGTCCGCCATCCGATGAGCTGATGTTCGGCCGCCTGCACGGCTTGCGCTGCGTCTTCCTGCCGCGCCATGGCCGTGGCCATCCGCTGCCGCCCTCCGACCTGAACTACCGCGCCAATATCGACGCGCTGAAGCGGGTCGGGGTGACGGACATCATTTCCCTCTCCGCCGTGGGCAGTCTTCAGGAAGAGTTGCCGCCGGGCCATTTCGTGGTCATCGACCAGTTCATCGACCGCACCTTCGCCCGCGAAAAGAGCTTTTTCGGCCCCGGCTGCGTCGCCCATGTCTCCATGGCGCAGCCTGTCTGTTCCCGTTTGGGCGATGCGCTGGAACAGGTGGCGCGTGACCTTGGCCTGCCGGTGTCGCGCGGCGGCACCTACCTCACGATGGAGGGGCCGCAGTTCTCGACCTTCGCCGAGAGCACCCTCTATCGCGCCTGGGGCTGTAGCGTCATCGGCATGACGAATATGCCGGAGGCCAAGCTCGCTCGTGAAGCCGAGATTTGTTACGCGACCGTCGCCATGGTCACGGATTACGATTGCTGGCGTGAAGGCCATGATGCCGTCACGGTCGATGAAGTCGTGAAGACGTTGTTCGCCAATGCCGACAACGCCCGCAACCTCGTCCGCGCCGTGCTGCCAGCGGTGGGCGCGCCACGCGGCCTGTGTTCTGCCGGCTGTGACCGCGCCTTGACCTATAGCCTGATCACCGCGCCGTCGCATCGCGATCCGGCGCTGGTGGCCAAGCTCGATGTCGTTGCCGGGCGGGTTCTGTCTGCGCGCTAAGTTCCCGGCGTCATAGGGCAGGGCGCGGATGGAACTCCTCACCACGATCCTGCTGCTTCTCTTCGTCACGGCGCTGACGAACCTCGTCACGCGGTTTATCCGGCTGCCGCTCCCGCTGTTGCAGATCGCCGCCGGCGCTGCTTGCGATATGGTGGGTGTGCATCTCTCCATCGACCCCGCGCTGTTCCTGCTGCTGTTCATCCCGCCGTTGCTCTTCGCGGATGCGTATCGGATTCCCAAACGGGAATTGAGCGAGGTCGGCGTGCCCGTGGTCGTTCTGGCCGTGGGTCTGGTGCTGTTTACGACCATCGGCGTCGGCTATTTCGTCCATTGGCTGCTGCCATTCCTGCCTCTGGCGGCGGCTTTCGCTCTGGCGGCGGTCCTGTCGCCCACGGATGCCGTGGCGCTGGGTGGCATCATGAACGGCCAGCGTCTGCCGCGGCGCTTCATGCATGTGCTGCAGGGGGAGGCGTTGCTCAACGACGCCTCCGGCCTGGTGTCCTTCAACGTCGCCGTCGCAGTCGTGCTGACGGGGTCGTTTTCCTTTACCGAGGCGGCGCTGAGCTTCGTCTGCGTCTCCCTCGGGGGTTTGCTCATCGGCGCTCTATTTGGCTGGGCTTTTGTCCATCTCGACCGGCGATTGCTGTCGCGCCAGATGGAAGAGACCTCCATCTACATCGTGCTAACCCTGCTGTTGCCTTTCGCTGCGTATCTGGCGGCGGAGGAAATTCGCTCCTCGGGCATCCTCGCCGCAGTCGCTGCGGGCATTACGATCAATGTGATGGACCCTTTCGGCGGCGGGGCGGGCGTCGTGCGTCGCCGCACCTACGCCATCTGGGGCGTCATGGAATTCGCCTTCAACGGCCTGATCTTCCTCCTGCTCGGCCTACAATTGCCGGCCATCGTCAAAGACGGCCTGTCCATCACCGAGACCGCGCATCGTTCGGGTTGGAAGCTTCTGTCGCTGATCGTTCTGGTCACGCTGTCGCTGGTCGTGCTGCGCTTCCTCTGGGTCATGCTCACGGTCTTTGTCCGGTACTGGATGGCACGTTTGCGTCGGCAGTCGTTGCAGCAGCCCGGGCTCATCGTGGCCGCCGTGGCCTCTGTCGCGGGTGTGCGTGGCGCCGTGACGCTCGCAGGTATTCTGTCGCTTCCTCTCGTGCTCAATGACGGATCGCGCTTTAAAGGGCGTGACTTGCTGATTTGCATCGCGGCCGGCGTCATCATGTCGTCCTTGCTTCTCGCCGTGGTCGCCTTGCCGCCGCTGATCCGGCGCCTGCCGGTGCCGGAGGTCGATCCCGTTGAGGCTGAGGTCGAGGCGGCGCGCAATGCCATGGCGCAGGGTGTCATTCGTGAGCTTGAGGGTCGGCTTGCCAAGGGTATCGCCAAGCGAGAAGGCGTCGCGCGTGAGGTTTATGAAGCGGCGGTCGAGCGCGTCATCAGCGATTATCGGCTGAAGCTTCAGGGCCGCGACGGCGACGACGAAAACCAGATGCGGGCGCTGGAGGATCAGCGCGTGGAACTGGCCATTCGCCTGCGCGGCGTGCGGGTGGAGCGCGCCGAAATGCGTGCCCTTCGCGCCAACCACACCATCAATGACGAGGCGGTGCGCGTCCTGATGGAGGAGATCGACCTGGAGGAGGAGGCGCTGATGCGCCTGGCCGATATCCTGCCGCCGCGTGAGCGCATGTGATTGCCGCCTGCGGCGGCGCCTCAGGTCTGACATGCATCGCAGGCGACGCAATCCAACTTGCGAGGGTCGCGCGGAGCGGGCAGGTTAGGCTTGTAATGACGCATGACACATTCATGAGCGCTCTGGCGCTTCTTGGGCGACTTACCACCGCGGCTCTCTAACGAGGCCGTGTTTGCCCCCGCATGTGGTGCGGGTTTGTTGTCTGCCCCGACTGCCAGAAGACATTACAATGATCCAATTTCATCACATAACGCCCGTTCTGCCGACAGCCCGGCTGCGACTTCGGTGCGGTCGCGCCCGCTGACGGCCAGCCCGCGACCGTAGACCGCCGCACGACACTGTCTCATCGAGTCTGCCAGAAAGAACGAGCGCCCCCATGATGCTGAGCGCCCCCAAAGCCAAATACCGCCCCTTCCAGGCGGTCGATCTGCCCGACCGACAATGGCCGAGCCGCAATCTGACCCAGCCGCCGCGCTGGTGTTCCGTCGATCTGCGCGACGGCAACCAATCCCTCATCGATCCCATGGACGGGGAGCGAAAGAGCCGCTTCTTCGACCTGCTGGTGAAAGCCGGCTTCAAGGAAATCGAAGTCGCCTTTCCCTCCGCCTCCCAGACCGATTTCGACTTCGTGCGTGGCCTGATCGAGGGCGGCCTCATTCCTGAGGATGTCGCCATCCAGGTGCTGACCCAGTCCCGCGAGGAGCTGATCCGCCGCACCATCGACAGCATGGACGGCGCGCATCGCGGCATCGTTCATCTCTATAACGCGACGTCTGAGCTGTTCCGCCGCCTCGTCTTCAATCAGGACAAGGCTGGCACGATCGAACTGGCGGTGTCGGGCACCCGGCTGATCAAGCAACTGACCGACGCGCGGCCGGACACCATCTGGACGTACGAATACTCGCCCGAGACCTTCAGCTTTACCGAGACGGCGTTCGCGCTGGAAGTCTGTGAGCGGGTGATGGACATTTGGCAGCCGACACCGGAGCGTCCGATCATCCTCAATCTGCCCGCGACGGTCGAGGTCGCGACGCCCAATGTCTATGCCGATCAGATCGAATGGTTCTGCCGCCATATGAGCCGGCGCGACTGCGCCATCATTTCGGTGCATCCGCACAACGATCGCGGCACCGGCATCGCGGCGGCCGAACTGGCGCTGATGGCAGGCGCCGATCGCGTCGAGGGCTGCCTGTTCGGCAATGGCGAGCGCACCGGCAATGTCGATCTCGTCACCATGGCGCTGAATTTCTACACGCAAGGCATCAATCCTGGTCTCGACTTTTCCAATATCCGCCACGTCGTCGAGACGGTGGAGCATTGCAATCAGATCCCCGTGCATCCGCGCCACCCCTATGCCGGCGATCTGGTGTTCACGGCCTTTTCGGGTTCGCATCAGGATGCCATCAAGAAGGGTTTCGCCGCCCGCGCGACGCAGAATGACGAGACCTGGGAAGTGCCGTATCTGCCGATCGATCCGGCCGATATCGGCTGCTCCTATGAGGCGGTGATTCGCGTCAACAGCCAGTCCGGCAAGGGCGGCGTCGCCTGGGTGCTGGAGCAGGACCAGGGCCTGCGCCTGCCGCGCCGGTTGCAGATCGCCTTCAGCCGCGTCGTGCAGGAGATGGCAGATACGACCGGGCGCGAAATGACCACGGCCAATATCGTGGCCACCTTCCGCCAGGCCTATCGGCTGGACGGCCCGCAGCGCTTCACGCTGATCGACTACGCCGTGTCGGCGGCGGACAAGGCGAGTGGCATTCGGCATTTCTCCGGCCGTATCGAAGTCGACGGCCAGACGCGGACGATCACCGGCCAGGGCAATGGCCCGCTGTCGAGCTTCGTCGATGCCCTCCGCCAGGGGTGCGGCGTGACGCTCGATATCGTCAGTTATGAGGAGCACGCCATCGGTCAGGGCTCCGGCACCCAGGCCGCCGCCTATATCGAATGCGCGGTGCCGAACGGGCCCAATGTTTTCGGCGTCGGGATCGATGTCGACAGCGGGGAGGCGTCGATGCGCGCCTTAATGAGTGCGGCCAATAGTGCGGCGGTGGTGTCATGAGCGGGGCGGATCAGGCCAAAATCGTCGCGGCGCAGTTCGGGCCGCGTGCCAGTTCCTATCTGACCAGCGCGGTCCATTCCCAGGGACCAGACCTGGAGGCGTTTTCGGCGCTGCTGGCAGGCGGCGGCGCCGGGGCGCGGCTGCTCGATCTGGGTTGCGGTGGCGGCCATATGAGCTTCGTGGCCGCGCCGCATGTGGCCGAGGTCGTGGCCTATGACCTGTCGGCCGAGATGCTGACGGTGGTGGAGGCGGCGGCCGCCAACCGTGGGCTGGCCAATATCTCGGTCGAGCAGGGCAGGGCGGAAGAACTTCCCTTCGCCAATGCCCAGTTCGACTGGGTGGTGACGCGCTTCAGCGCCCATCACTGGAGTGACTGGACGGCCGGGGTGCGGGAGGCGTTCCGCGTGCTGAAACCCGGCGGCCGCGCGGTGTTCATCGACATCGTGTCGCCGGGCGGGCCGGCGCTCGACACCTATCTGCAAACCGTCGAAGTCCTGCGCGATACCTCTCATGTGCGGGATTACACGCGCGGCGAGTGGGAGGCGACCTTGGCCTCGGCGGGGTTCGTGGCCGGGACCGCACGCGCCTTCCGCTTGCGCATGGAGTTCGCGACCTGGATCGCGCGGATGCGGACGCCGCCGGAACTCGCCCAAGCGATCCGGATGCTTCAAGGCGCGATGGCCGAGCCCGTGCGCCGGCACTTCGCCATCGAGCCGGATGGCAGCTTCATGATCGACAGTGCGATGTTCGAGGTGATGAAGCCTTCGTAACGTCGTAGGGCGGATGAGCGGAGCGTTATCCGCCTGACGACGTCTGGCGGTCGGCTCTAGATTATACTAAAACTGATATTATGGGGTTGATGGTTGAAACCCTTGTCCTTCCTGGCATCGTCACTCGGGGACATTAAAGTGTTTCACGAACAAGCGCGGCGTGAAGTTGGCTACCAGTTAGACAGAGTTCAGCGCGGTCTGGAGCCTGACGATTGGAAGCCGATGGCCTCCATTGGACCGGGCGTGCGAGAGGTGCGCATTCGGGATCAGGCGGGTGCATTTCGGATCATTTATGTCGCGACCTTCCCGGAAGCAGTTTACGTCCTTCATGCATTCCAGAAGAAGAGCCAGGCGACGCCGAGACGCGACCTGGAGGTGGCAGAGGCGCGATTTCGGGAACTGACGCGGAGCAGGACATGACCCAATCAAAGACCATTACGGGTGAGGTTTTCGCTAGTGTCTGGGATGCTTTGGAAGATACCCCGGCGGAGGCTGCTCACATGCGGCTCCGCTCGGAGTTGATGACCGCGATCCGCCATGTCGTCTCAACGTGGGGGGTGACCCAGGCCGCAGCGGCGCGGCGATTGAACGTGACGCAGCCTCGGTTGAACGACCTGCTGCGTGGTCGGATCAACAACTTCGGCTTGGATGCCCTCATCGTTCTTGCCGCGCGCGCGGGGCTAAACGTTCGGATGCAGATCGAGCGGACGGCGGCATAGGATCGTCGTCCCGAACCAGATCCGCCCGACGAGGCGACAAATGTCGTTCGCGCAACAGTTGGAGCTTCTCGACCGTCCCGTCGCAATAACCGGTCGCCAATCGCCTGTTTCAGGCAATGCCGCGTTCCGCCTCAGGCCCTCGGCGATGGCCATTCAAGCACTTAACCGCTTCGTGGTTAATACCTCATATTGCATTGCAACATCACGGTTTTATCCCGCATCCGCTTGTCGGGAATGCCCTGAGTGGCTAGGTGTTCGTCGTCTTTCCGGTCATACCGCCACCGATCGACCGCACGGAGAATGGAATGGCCCTGGCAACCGACTCCCGCAAACGCCCGAAGACCCGCGAGGTTTCCATGGGTAAAGAGGACCTGATTCGCGCCTATCACGACATGCTCCTCATCCGACGGTTTGAGGAGAAGGCCGGCCAGCTCTACGGCATGGGCCTGATCGGTGGCTTCTGCCATCTCTATATCGGCCAGGAAGCCGTCGTCATCGGCATCCAGGCGGCCCTGAAGCCGGGCGACCAGGTCGTCACCAGCTATCGCGATCACGGCCATATGCTCGCCACCGGCATGGAAGCGCGCGGCGTCATGGCCGAACTCACGGGGCGCTCCACGGGCTATTCCCATGGCAAGGGCGGCTCGATGCATATGTTCAGCAAGGCCAAGGGCTTCTACGGCGGCCACGGCATCGTCGGCGCGCAGGTCAGTATCGGCGCGGGCCTCGGCTTCGCCAATTGGTATCGCGGCAATGACCATGTCTCCGTCACCTATTTCGGTGAAGGTGCGTCCAATCAGGGCCAGGTTTTCGAGAGCTTCAACCTCGCGGCGCTGATGAAGCTGCCCGTGGTCTTCGTGATCGAGAATAACCGCTACGGCATGGGCACCAGCGTCGAGCGCGCCTCTGCCTCCAAGGACCTCTCCAAGAACGGCAGCCCCTGGGGCATTCCGGGTCTTCAGGTCGATGGCATGAGCGTGATCGCCGTCAAGGAAGCGGCGGAGCAGGCCATCGCCCATTGCCGCGCCGGCAAGGGCCCCTTCCTGCTGGAGATGAAGACCTACCGCTATCGCGGCCATTCCATGTCCGATCCCGCCAAATACCGCACGCGGGAAGAGGTGCAGAAGATGCGCAGCGAGCGCGACTGCATCGAGGCCGTTCATGCCCTGCTCACCGAGCACGGGGTGGACGAGGCGGAGATCAAGAAGATCGACGACGCCGTAAAGGTCGTGGTGCAGGACGCGGCGGATTTCGCCCAGTCCAGCCCCGAGCCTGATGCGTCGGAGCTTTGGACCGATATTCTGGTGGAGGTCTGAGCCGATGGCGACCCAAATTCTGATGCCGGCTCTGTCCCCCACCATGACCGAGGGCAAGCTGTCGCGCTGGCTTAAAAAGGTCGGTGACGACATCCGCGCCGGTGACGTGATCGCCGAAATCGAGACCGACAAGGCGACCATGGAAGTGGAAGCCGTGGATGAAGGCAAACTGTCCTCCATCCTGGTGGAAGAAGGCGCCGAGGGCGTCGCCGTCAACACGCCGATCGCTGAGATCAATGGCGCTGCCGGCACCACGGCCGCCGCACCCGCCAAGGCCGAAAGTGCCGCACCGGTCGCGGAGCCTGCACCTGCCGGCGCGCCTGCCGTGATCAAGGCGCTCCCGAGCGTGGCGACCGCTGCCGCCGTGCCGGAACCCGACAAGGATTGGGGTCCGACCAAGGCAACCACCGTGCGCGAGGCACTGCGTGACGCCATGGCCGCGGAAATGCGCGCCAATGGCGACGTGTTCCTGCTCGGCGAGGAAGTCGCCCAATATCAGGGTGCCTATAAGATCAGCCAGGGCTTGCTCGACGAATTCGGCCCGCGCCGCGTTATCGATACGCCGATCACCGAGCATGGTTTTACGGGTATGGCCGTTGGCGCCGCGATGAGCGGGCTGAAGCCGATCGTGGAGTTCATGACCTTCAACTTCGCCATGCAGGCGATCGACCAGATCATCAACTCGGCCTCCAAGACGCTGTATATGTCCGGTGGGCAGATGGGCACGCCGATCGTGTTCCGTGGCCCCAACGGCGCGGCCTCCCGCGTCGGGGCGCAGCACAGCCAGTGCTACGCGTCCTGGTATGCGCATTGCCCCGGCCTGAAGGTCGTGGCGCCGTGGTCGGCAGCCGACGCCAAGGGTCTGTTGCGCGCCGCCATTCGCGACCCGAACCCGGTCATCTTCCTCGAAAACGAAATCCTGTACGGCCAGAGCTTCGAGGTTCCGACCGCCGAGGATTTCGTTCTGCCGATCGGCCGCGCCAAGGTCGAGCGTGAGGGCGAGCATGTCACCATCGTCGCCTTCAGCATCATGGTGGGTGCGGCTCTGCATGCCGCCGAGGAACTGGCCAAGCAGGGCATCAGTGCCGAAGTCATCAACCTGCGTACCATCCGGCCGCTCGATATCGACACCATCGTGAAGAGCGTGAAGAAGACCAGCCGGGTCGTGACGGTGGAGGAGGGCTGGCCCTTCGCGGGCATCGGCGCCGAAATCGCCATGCAGGTGACCGAGCACTGCTTCGACTGGCTCGACGCCCCGCCTATGCGCGTGCATGGCCTGGATGTGCCGTTGCCCTATGCCGCCAATCTGGAGAAGCTTGCCTTGCCGCAGGTCTCCTGGATCGTGGACGCTGTTCGCAAGATCGTTTGAGGAGCACGCCGAATGGCCATCAACATCCTCATGCCCGCACTCAGCCCGACGATGACGGAGGGCACACTCTCCCGCTGGCTCAAGAAACAGGGCGAGACGATCAAGGCGGGTGACGTGCTCGCCGAGATCGAAACCGACAAGGCGACCATGGAAGTGGAAGCGGTCGATGAAGGGGTGCTGGGCAAAATCCTGGTGCCGGACGGCACGGAGGGCGTGAAGGTCAATGCGCCAATCGCCATCCTGGTGCAGGTGGGTGAGACCGTTCCCGCCGAAGGCGCGCCGGCTGCTGCCCCCGTAGCGGCGGCGCCCGCCGAGGCACCGAAACAAGCTGCGCCGGCGTCAGCTGCCAATGTGGTCAATGGTCATGACAGCGGCGAGCGGATCGTTGCATCGCCCCTCGCCAAGCGCATCGCCAAGGACGCCGGCATCGACCTGAAGGGCGTCAATGGCAGTGGCCCGAACGGCCGCATCGTCCGCGCGGATGTCCAGGCCGCCCAAAAAGGGCAGGGCGCATCAGCCCCCGCGACCTCGGCTCCCGCAACTGCGCCTGCACCCGTCACCGCCAAGGCGCCGCCCGCACCCGCCAAGGCGCCCACGCCCACCATCACCGCTCCGCATCAGTTCGTGCCGCATAGTTCCATGCGCCGCGTCATTGCCAAGCGCCTGACCGAGAGCAAGCAGACGGTTCCGCATTTCTATCTGACGATGGATATCGAGCTGGACGCGCTGTTGAAACTACGCGGCGAGTTGAACGCCCGGTCGTCGAAGGATGGCGGCGGATCGTTCAAGCTGTCGGTCAATGACATGATCATCAAGGCCTCGGCCCTGGCGCTGCGCCGTGTGCCCAAGGTCAATGCCAGCTTCACCGAAGACGGCGTCGCCTATTATGACGATGTCGATGTCTCGGTCGCCGTCGCCATCCCGGACGGTCTGATCACGCCGATCATCCGCCGTGCGGACCAGAAGGGCCTGGCCACGATCAGCAATGAGATGAAGGACCTTGGCCTGCGCGCCCGCGCCGGAAAGCTCAAGCCAGAGGAATTCCAGGGCGGCGGCTTCTCGGTGTCCAATCTCGGCATGTTCGGCGTGAAGGACTTCCAGGCCATCATCAATCCGCCCCAGGCGGCGATCCTGGCCGTCGGCGCGGGCGAACCGCGTCCGGTCGTCAAGGACGGACAATTGGCTGTCGCGACTGTCATGAGCGCGACGCTCAGCGTCGATCACCGCGTGGTCGATGGCGCGTTGGGTGCCGAATGGTTGCAGGCTTTTAAAGCAATCATCCAGGAACCACTCAACCTGATGCTCTGAGGCGCCGGTGTCCGCGCCTGAGCTGCGGCTGGCGACGCCTGAGGATGTGGGAACCATCCTCGGCTTCGTGCGCGCCCTCGCCGAATACGAGAAGCTTGCGCATGAGGTGCTGGCGACAGAAGCCGATTTCCATGACTCGCTCTTCGGGAAGATTCCCCGCGCGGAGGCCTTGATCGTCTCGATCGACGGCAGGCCGGTGGGCTTTTCGGTTTGGTTCTACAACTTCAGCACCTTTCGCGGGCGGCACGGATTGTTCGTAGAAGATGTCTACGTGGACCCCGCCTATCGCGCGGCAGGCATCGGCCGAATGATCTTCCGATTCCTCGCCCGACACGCCATTTCACAGGGATGTGCGCGGATGGATTGGGATGTTCTGGATTGGAACGAGCCCGCCATTCGCTTCTACCGCGCGATCGGTGCCGTGCCGCAAGACGGATGGACGCGACAGAGACTGACCGGAGCCGCGCTTGAGGCTTTGGCGGGCGATGGTGGGCGGATAAGCGACGCGTAATCCGCCGGCATTTGGTGGATGACGCTTCGCTCATCCACCCTACGAGTTGGCCACATTGAAGAGGTAATACGACATGGCCGAGCAAGCATTCGATCTCGTGGTCATCGGCGGCGGTCCGGGCGGCTACGTCGCTGCTATTCGCGCGGCGCAGCTCGGCATGAAAACGGCTGTGGTGGAGCGTGAGCATCTGGGTGGCATCTGCCTCAACTGGGGCTGCATTCCCACCAAGGCGCTGCTGCGCAGTGCCGAGATTTCGCATCTGCTCGCCCATCTCGATGAATTCGGTTTCACCGCCGACAATATCCGCTTCGACCTCGCCAAGGTGGTGAAGCGGTCGCGCGGCGTCGCCAAGCAATTGGTGTCGGGCGTCACCTTTCTGCTCAAGAAGAACAAGATCACCGTCATCGACGGTGAGGCGAAGCTCGCCGGCAAGAACACCGTCTCGGTCACGAAAGACGGGAAGGACGTCGCGACCCTGAAGGCGCCGCATATCATCCTGGCGACGGGCGCGCGGCCGCGCGAACTGCCGGGCATCGAGGCCGACGGCACGCTGATCTGGAACTACAAACACGCCATGGTGCCGACCATGATGCCGACGACTCTGCTGGTCATCGGGTCGGGCGCCATCGGCATCGAATTCGCCAGCTTCTACCTCAACATGGGGGCCAAGGTGACGGTGGTCGAAACGCTGGACCGGGTCTTGCCGGTCGAGGATGAGGAGATCAGTGCCTTCGCGCGCAAGGCCTTCGAGAAGCAGGGGATGACCATCATCACCAGCGCTTCCGTCAAAGGCGTGAAGAAGGGCACAGACAGCGTGACGGTGACGGTCGAGGCCGGGGGAAAGACCGAGGAGTTCACCGTCGATCGCGTGATCTCGGCGGTCGGTATCGTCGGTAACGTCGAGAATATCGGCCTCGAAGCAGCGGGCGTTAAAGTCGAGCGCACGCATGTCGTGGTGGACGGCTTCGGCCGCACGGGTGTCGAGGGTCTCTATGCCATCGGCGATATCGCGGGCGCGCCCTGGCTCGCCCATAAGGCCAGCCATGAGGGCGTCATCTGCGTCGAGATGATTGCCGGCAAGCATCCGCATCCGCTCGATATCGGCAATATTCCTGGCTGCACCTATTGCCGCCCGCAGGTCGCTTCGGTCGGCATGACCGAGGCCAAGGCCAAGGCCGCCGGGCGTGAGATCCGCGTCGGGCGCTTCCCCTTCATCGGCAACGGCAAGGCGATCGCCATGGGCGAGCCGGAGGGACTGGTGAAGACCATCTTCGACGCCAAAACCGGGGAGATGATCGGCGCCCATATGGTCGGCGCGGAAGTGACAGAGATGATCCAGGGCTATGTCATCGCCCGCACGCTGGAGACGACCGAGGCCGAGTTGATGGAGACGGTTTTCCCCCACCCGACCGTGAGCGAAACCATGCATGAGGCGGTGCTTGACGCCTACGGCCAGGCAATTCACTTCTAACCCGAGGGTATTCAGGGACAGCATCATGGCGACGCGGGTTCTCATAGACCACCGCCAGGGGGGCGCCCTGCGCCACCCCGAAAAGGCGCATCGACCGGATAATCCCATCGCGCGCAAGCCCGACTGGATCCGGGTTCGCGCGCCCAATCACCCGACCTATCACGAGACCCGCGCCCTGATGCGGGAAAACAAGCTCGTCACGGTTTGCGAGGAAGCCGCCTGCCCGAATATCGGGGAGTGCTGGTCCCAGCGCCATGCGACCATGATGATCATGGGCGATACCTGCACGCGCGCCTGCGCCTTTTGCAACATTCGCACGGGCCTGCCGGATGCCTTGGACGCCGATGAGCCGGCGCGGGTGGCGGATGCCGTTGCCAAGCTCGGCCTGCGCCATGTCGTAATCACCTCCGTCGATCGGGATGACCTGACTGATGGTGGCGCGCGGCACTTTTTTCAGGTCATCCGCGCCATCCGGGCGGCGGCGCCGGGCACGACGATCGAGGTGTTGACGCCGGACTTCCTGCGCAAGCCGGGCGCCGTGGAAATCGTGGCCGAGGCCGCGCCGGATGTTTTCAACCACAATCTGGAAACGGTGCCGCGGCTCTATCCCACCATCCGGCCGGGTGCGCGTTACTTTCAGTCCCTGCGTCTGCTCGATCAGGTGAAGATGCTCAACCCGACGATCTTCACCAAGTCCGGCATGATGGTCGGCCTGGGGGAGGCGCGGCCGGAAGTGGGGCAGGTGATGGACGATCTGCGCATCGCGGATGTCGATTTCCTGACGCTCGGCCAATACCTCCAGCCGACGGCCAAGCACGCGGCGGTGGCGAGCTTCGTGACGCCGGATGAATTCGCGGATTACGCGACCCTGGCGCGCGCGAAGGGGTTCCTGATGGTCTCGGCGACGCCGCTGACGCGCAGTTCCTATCATGCCGACAAGGATTTCGCGGCGCTGCGCGATGCGCGGGCGGCGAAGCTGGCTGGTGGCGCCTATCAAGCTGCAGCAGACTGATGCCGCGCTACTCGGAGCAAAAGCGGGTGGCCTATTCGCCCGAGCAGATGTTCGATCTGGTGGCGGATGTAGGCAAATATCCGCAGTTCCTGCCCTGGTGCGTCGGCGCGCGCATTCGCAGCCATACGGATGAGGAACTGGTCGCGGATCTGACCATCGGCTTTGGTCCGTTCCGGGAGAGCTTCACCAGCCGGGTGAAGCTGGAGCATCCGCATACCATAGAAGTGCATTATGAGAATGGGCCGTTCCGCTACCTCAACAATCGGTGGCGGTTCGAGCCGGACCATGCGGGCTGCTCGATCGACTTCTTCGTGGACTTCGAGTTTCGCAGCAAAGTTCTGCAAATGGCGATCGGTTCGGTCTTCGCCGAGGCCGTGCGCCGCATGGTCTACGCCTTCCTCAAGCGGGCGCGGGATGTCTATGGCCCGCCCGCCGCGACCATCAAGGTGGTGCCGATCCCAGTTAAGGGTTGAGCGTCATCCATAAATTCCCAAAAACATTGTCATGCGCGGATCAAGTGTGCGGGTGACGATGTTCTGGGTCCGCCACTCATCACGCTTCACTTCCTGAACGCCACTCTTGCTCCGCGCATCGCCTTCCCTTACATCTTCAATTGCGAATGAGTTGCAAATGCAAGTGAGGGAGCCTTTCGATGAACCAGGCCGAGGCACGCGATCGAGGACATCTACCGCCCGCTGAATCGGTGTTGCTGCTGGCAATCCGGGTAGAGGTGGAGGGGTTGCGTACGGGCGTTGATCGGCGATCCCATGTGCGCGCCATTCTGGACATGCTCGCCTGCCCGAACGCCGATCGTGCGCTGCTCGATTTCATCGGCAGCCTTGCCGCACCCGGTGCGGCGGCGAGGGCCCTGGCCATCAGCGGCGTCAGCAGTCCGGTGATCACGCCGGACGAGCGGCTATTGATCGACGTGATCGCCTTGCAGCAGCAGGGCCGATCGCTGGAATCGATGATCATGCTGCGCGCCATCTGGCTTGATGACGTGGCGGTGTTGAGCATTCAAGAGACCGCTGGCCGCCTTGCTGTGCTGTTGCGGCGAGCCGGCCAGCAGTTGCTGGCGCCTGAGGATCAGACGCGCCTGAGCGCCTGGTCGGGCGGCCATGGCCAGGACGAGATCGGGCTTATGGCGTCGGCACCGCAGTCTGCCACTCCGCCCAATTGGTGACGATGTCCTGCACCAAGGGATTGCCGGCGCGATACAGATTAGTGATCGCCGGCATGAAGCCGCCCTGGGCCTGATAGTTCAGAAGATTGGCCACGTCGCTGCCGCCGGGGGCAGGGCGGTCGAAATCGGACCCCGTGCGCAGAACCGCCACGCGCTGATCATCCGCCAGGCCGGCGGCGGTCGCCCGCTTCAGGACCTCATAGGTCGCGTTGTCTTCCTGCTGCGTGGTGCAATAGATGCCATGCCCATCCGTCAGCAGCTTGGTCCAGGCTTCCGCGCGTTCGCCCAGATGCGTGCCGGAGAACCAAGTGTCGCCGGCCAGCGTATCGCATTGGATGACGTGCGGCGGCTGGTTGGCGGGCGCGGGATAAGCGGCACGCGCCGTCTGCGCCTCGGGGCTGTCCGCGAGCGTCACATCCTTGGACAGGGCGAGGGCTTTGTCGAGCAGCGCCGCGTTCAGGGTGTAGACCTCGGTCCGGTAATCGAGCGGCGGCTTCTGGCTCGGGCTTTTGGTGTTGATGCCCAGATAGCCGGACGGCCAATCCTTCGGCGCCTCCCGCGCGTCGAGTTCCCATTGCAGACCCCAATCGACGACGTAGTGCGCCCAAGCGGCGGAGCCGAGCGTGCCTTCATGCGGATCGATGCCGGCGATGCCCGCGACCAGCCAATAGCTGTGGCGCAGGTCGAACTTTCCCGAGAATACGAGCGCCGCAATCGAGGCGGCGGCGTTGGTATGCCCCATGCCGGTCGTGATCAGGCAGACGCCGTCTGGCCCGCAATGCACGTCTGGATAGTCGGGCGAGAGTCCCGGCACCGCGATCGTTCGTTTCAGGTCACGGTGAGACAGCCAGACGCCGCCCTCCGGCCCGAACATGGACACGATCATGACCTTCACGGGTAGCGGTGTCGCAGTCTGGGCCGACGCCGAAGTCGCGCCGATCGCGGCGACCGCTGTGGCGGCAATCGCGCCGAGCCATTGTCGAACCGTCATCTCATAACCCTTCATTGTCGAGCCGATCTGCCTGCCGTGAGACCATCAATGTATCAGCACGAACTGCATCTTGAACTGAATGATCGCCTGATTGTCTTTCATGGAGGTCGGCAGCGGTGGCACCTTCGCGTTCCGAAAGATCCCAAGGAAGGCCTGGTTGAGGAGCGGATAGTGTGAGCCGTTCACGAGGGCGAAGCGACTGACGGTGCCGTCTCGTTCGACGGTGAACTGCACAAGGACATCGCCTTGCTGTCCGTTCTCCGCCGCGAAGGGCGGGTAGTAGGTATTGTCCTGCACCCACTTGTCTAACGTGGCGATCCAATCGGAGCCCACGTCGCCCTTGAGCACGGTTGTTGGATCGGCATCGACCTGTTCGGCCTGCCCCAGTGAGGTGTTCAACCCACGACCGGTGCCGCCGGACAGGCTGCCACCGCCATTGAAGGACATTCCGTTCATGACCGTGCCGCCCAGCGCGCTGCGCGACCGTGACGGATTGCGTTGGGCGGTGCGCGTCGGCTGCGGTGGCGCGGGCGGCAGCGGCAGTGGCGGCGGCGGTAGCATGGGCAAAGAGAAGGGCGGCAGGGTCGGCATCGGCACGTTCATCTGAGCCTGAGATGTATCTACGGACGGCGGCGGCGGTGGCGCGGGTGGCGCCGGCGCGGGGATCGGTGGCGCTGGTACCGGTGGCGCGGGCAAGGGCGGCGGCAATTTGACCACTGGCAATGGCGGCGCGGGCGGCATCGGCCGAGGTGGCAGAGGCGCCGGCTTGGGCGGCGGCGACGGCACAGGTTTCTCAACCGGCTTGGGCTGGGGCGGCTGAGGCGCGGGTTTAGGTGGGGGCGTCGGTTTGACGAATGGGATCGGCGGCGGCGGGGTCGGCTCAGGCCGCGGTGCAGCTTGCGCCACGCGGGGCGCCTCCGTCGCTTTCTCGCCCTTCGGAGCCGCCTGTCGGGCTTGCTGAGCGACGCCCTTCTTCACCGCTGGCGCTGTGGCCTTCTTCGCCCCACTCTCGAACACCACGTCGACACTTGGTGCTGCCGGCGCTTCCTGTGGCGGCGTGTCGGGGAACTGCACGATCAGGGCCACGATGATCAGCGCATGCAGCCCGAGGGACATGCCGCCTGCCCAGGCGAGCGCGTTGCGCGCGCGCTGCACGCGGCGGGAGGGCACAAGCGGAACGCGGCGGCCGTTGGTCGGCGTCAGGGTCGGCATCCGCCGCGGGCTCGTCATGCTCTGTGCCGCACGCCTTCAGAAATTCGGGTCGCCGAGGCGCCTCAAGCCGCTCGCATAGCATGGCGCGCTCAAAGCCCTAACCGTTCGTGCCGTTCATGCTTGCATCGGGACCGCCGTTCCACAAAACTCCGGGGCGTCGAATAGGGAGATCTCGCATGTTTGGCCATGCCGTCGGCGGAACGCGATACACCTTCCCAGATTTGCGCGCCCTCATGGCGCGGGCGACTCCGCACCGCTCGGGCGATGTCCTGGCGGGGGTCGCGGCGGGCAGCATGGCCGAGCGCGTGGCCGCCCAAATGGCCCTGGCGGACCTGCCGCTCCGCCATTTCCTGCAGGAAAGCGTGGTGCCCTATGAGCAGGATGAGGTTACGCGCCTGATCATAGACCGCCACGACCCGGTGGCCTTCGCGCCTGTTGCGGCGCTGACCGTCGGCGGATTGCGGGACTGGCTGCTGTCCGATGAGGCGGATGGCACCGCCCTCGCAGCACTCTCCGCCGGGCTGACGCCGGAAATGGTCGCGGCGGTCGCGAAAATCTGCCGCATCCAGGATCTCATCCTCATCGCCGCCAAGCGGCGGGTGACGACGCGCTTCCGTGACACCATCGGCCTGCCGGGGCGGCTCGCCTCGCGGTTGCAGCCCAATCACCCGACCGACGACCCCAAGGGCATCCTCGCCAGCATCGTGGACGGTCTGCTGCTGGGCTGCGGCGACGCCGTCATCGGCATCAACCCGGCGTCGGACAGTCCGCAGCGGGTGCATGACCTGCTGTCGATGCTCGACGATCTGCGCCAACGGCTGGAAGTGCCGACGCAAAGCTGCGTGCTGACGCATGTCACCACGGCCATCGGGCTGATGGAGGGCGGCACGCCCGTCGATCTCGTCTTCCAGTCGATTGGCGGGACGGAGGCGACCAATACCAGCTTCGGCTTCGGGCTCTCGACCTTGCGGGAGGCGCATGAAGCGGCCCTGTCCCTCAAGCGCGGCACCGTCGGCACGGATGTCATGTATTTTGAGACGGGGCAGGGCAGCGCGCTGTCCGCCGATGCGCATCATGGCTGCGACCAGCAGACCATCGAGGCGCGCGCCTATGCGGTCGCGCGGGAATTCTCGCCACTTCTGGTCAATACGGTCGTGGGCTTCATCGGGCCGGAATATCTCTATGACGGGAAGGAGATCATCCGCGCCGGCTTGGAGGATCATTTTTGCGCCAAGCTGCTCGGCGTGCCGATGGGCTGCGACGTCTGTTACACCAATCATGCCGAAGCGGATCAGGACGACATGGACGTGCTCATGACGTCGCTGGCGGCCGCTGGCCTCACCTTCATCATGGGCGTGCCGGGCGCGGACGATGTCATGCTCGGTTACCAGAGCACGAGCTTTCATGACGTGCTGGCCCTGCGACAGATGCTGGCCCTGAAGCCGGCACCGGAATTCGAGGCATGGTTGGCGCGCGTGGGCCTGACGGACCATGCCGGCCGCGTGCGGCCGCTCGACATGCCGGAACGGTTCCAAAGACTGCTGGCGGCGGCATGAGCGAGGTCGATCGCTTCGCCCATATTCGCGGTTTCACGGCGGCGCGAATCGGCCTCGGCCGCAGCGGACCGGGCATCGCGACGGCCGATCATCTCGCCTTCCGCGCCGCCCATGCGCTGGCGCGGGATGCGGTGAACACCAGCCTCGATCTCGACGCCATGGCCGCCGGGCTGGCGCCGCTCGGCCTGCCGGTGGTGGCGGTGGAAAGCCGCGCGCCGGACCAGGCCCGCTATCTCACGCGGCCGGATCTCGGCCGCCGCCTGAATGAGGTCTCGGTCGCTGCCCTGCAGGCCCAGGCGAAGGGCGAGGAGATTGTCGTTCTCGTCGCGGGCGGGCTTTCTGCTCTCGCGACGGCGAGCCATGCGGCGGATTTGCTCGGCCTGTTGGTGCCGGCCCTGCGGCGCGCCGGCCGCGGTATTGGGCCGATTTGCATCGCCCCGCGCGGTCGCGTCGCCTTGGGCGATGAGGTCGGCGCGCTGCTCGGTGCGCGGCTGGTTCTGGTGCTGATCGGGGAGCGCCCAGGATTGTCCTCGCCCGACAGCCTCGGCGCTTATCTCACGCTCGCGCCGCGCCTGGGGCTGACGGATGCGGATCGAAACTGCATCTCCAACATTCGGCCCGAAGGCATGGTGCTGGCCGAGGCCGCGCGGCGGATCGGTTGGCTGATCGACCAGGCGATGACGCGGGGCATCAGCGGCGTCACGCTCAAGGACGACAGCGACCGGGTGTTGGTGGCGAATACCGCACCGTCGTTGGTGTTGGGCGCGTCGGCTGGCGGATAGCGCTGCGCTCATCCACCCTACGAATCCCTCACAACACAGCTTACCGCGCTGAAAACCGCTTCACGGCATGGGCCGAACTCGGCTCGGGCAGGTATCGCAGCAGCAAGACCTGCCAATCTAAGCAGGGCGAGGCCGGCACCTCCACCATGTCCGGTTCGGCACCGCGGGCAACGCGCTCGTCTGGGCGGGGTTCAGGGTCCGTCATGGGGCGCAGCATGCCCCATCCCCCGTGACAGAGGTGTGGCGCAACTGTGTCGGAATGTTGAGAAACGAGACGAGACACCCGTCTCAAGCCGCTGATTTTGATGGGATGTAAACGGCGGGATGGTGGAGCTGAGGGGGATCGAACCCCTGACCTCGTCATTGCGAACGACGCGCTCTCCCAGCTGAGCTACAGCCCCATCCCGCCGGGCGCGGAACATCGTTTGATGGCCCTCCGCTGTCAAGCGTGCCCGTTGCGCCGGTCTCATGCGCCCGGTAGGGTCCGCCCCCCTGCAACAAAGGATTTCTCCCCTCATGGGTGCCGCGTCCCCGTTTATCGATGTGGTCTTCTGGCTCGTTCAAAAGGTGATCACCCTCTACATCTGGGCCATCATCCTCGCGGCCGTCTTCAGCACCTTGGCGTCCTTCGGCGTGCTCGACAGCCGCAACCGGCTGGTCTGGTCGGTGATGGACTTCCTGGAGCGAGTCACCGCCCCGGTGCTCAATCCGATTCGCCGGATCATTCCCTTCCTCGGGAATATCGACCTCAGCCCGCTGATCGCGATTCTGCTGCTCGGCGCGCTTCAGCGCCTGCTCGGCCAGCTCTATATGCGGATGGTGATGACCGGCAGCGCCTTCTGACCGAAACCCCTCCCCAGGTTCGGGGAGGGGCATAACGGGACTACTTGGCGCCGGTGACGATGCCTTCGAGGTCATGCTCGATGCTGAGGAAAATCTGCGGCGTCCGGGCCTTCAGGACCAGGAACCAGAGAACGCCGATCAGCATATAGGCCGCAAAGCCATAGGGCAGGTAGTTGTACGGCGCGGCGGGCACGGGATAGACGCTGCCGACCAGCGCCAGAGCCATGACGATGGCGCCGATAACGCCCATGACATTGACCATCGTCGTCGCCTCCCCGGTCTTGCGCAACAGCACCGGTGCCGCGATCGAGCACATCAGATAGACGATGATGAAGCCGAAGCTCGCGATCGTGCCGAACCAGCCCAGCAGATCCGTGTAGCCGTGTTTGTAGAAGACGGCGCAGACGACGAAATTCAGAATCACGCCGATTGTCGATGCGATATGCGGCGTCTGATGCTTGTCATGCACCTGGCCCATCGAGCGATGCACATAGCGGTAGCGCCCGAGGGAAAACAGGATGCGCGAGAAGGAGTTGATGGAGGCGAGGGCGCAGGCGAAGCAGCTCACCATGGCGCCGATATAGACCAGGATGGTGAGGCCCGCGCCGCCGCCGGGCACGATGGCGGCGAGGGGGCCGGCGCTGCCGCCAAGCTTGGTGGTGTCGTCGTTGAAGCCCTGCACGATGAGGTAGGTCGTCACGATGAAGACGATGCCGGCCAGGACCGGCGTCAGCATCACCGCCTGGGGAATGACCTTCTTGGGATTGCGCGTCTCTTTGCCGAGGGTCGCGGCACTCTCGAACCCGACATAGGAGAAGATGGCGAAGACGATGGACTGAGCGATGGCACCGAAGCCCGCACCCTGGATGTGGTTCTGCTTCGGATCGATCGCGAAGCCATGCGCCTGCCAGGAAAGGAAGCAGACCAGGGCGATGATGGCGACCGACACCACTTCCAGGCCGAGCCCGAGACGGGAAGAGAAGCGGATGTTGCGAATGGCAAAGACGTAAACCAGAGCAGAGATGACGAAATAAAGCACGTAAGTCGGCACGATGAGTTTGAAGCCGACAGCCGTGATCAGGGCCTGGATGAAGAGGGCGGTCGCGGCCGTCAGCGCCATGGCGGTGAAGACATAGGCGGCGAGCATGGCCCAGCCGGCGAGCATGCCGGCGGTCGGCCCGAGGCTGCGGGAGATATAGATGAAGAAAGAGCCTGCCGCCGAGATTTTGCTGGCGAGCTTGCCGATGCTGTAGCCGACGACGACCAGGGCAATCGTTGCAATAACATAGACCAGCCAGGACGCCGTGCCGGCGGTTGCCGCGACCACGGCGACGGCGATGGCGGGGGTGAGGGTTGGCGAGACATTCGCCACCGATTGGCCAAGAGCCTCGACGAAACTTAGACTATCCGATCGTAACTGCGGCATAGACATCCTCCGATATTTCTTGAGAAGAACTCATTTTTCCTCAAGCAAATACCGTGCCGCGTATTGCGACTGTCGTCATGGCACGCGAAGGCCGAGCATGACGAATAGAGCTTTCAAGTCAGGCGTAAATGATCGGCGCCTAAAGCCCGCGCTCGCGCTTGATGACGTCCCAGGCGGCGTTGACCCGCGCCGCACGATCCGTGGCCTTGGCGATGAATTCTGGCGGCACGCCGCGTGCCGCCAGACCATCGGGGTGGTTCTCGCGCATCAGCCGTTTGCGCGCCTCGCGCAGTTCCGTGTCCGTCGCCGCGCGCGTCAGGCCCAGTTCCTGATAGGGGTCGGTGCCGCCCTGCTGCGTGCGGGCGCGATCCTGCGCGCCGCCCATGGCCTGGTCCCAGGCAAAGCGGTCGAGCCGCAGCAGCCGGTGAACATTCTGAAGGTACAGGCTTTCCGCGCCATTCAGCGGCCCATCCGCACGGGCGATCACGAACAGCGCCCGCAGCACTTCTTCCAAGACGATGCGGCTGTCCGTCTCGAAAGCCAGGGCCAGTTCCTGGGCGAAAGGCTCGTAGCCGCCGGGGCTCCGGCGCGCCTCGTCGAACAACCGCCCGACGCTCGCCACGTTCTGCGGCGGCACATGGAAGGCGCGCTTGAAGGCATCGATCTCCAACCGATTCACAGGGCCATCGCATTTGGCGAGCTTGGCTGAGAGCGTAACGGCGGCGATAGCGAAAAGCTGCTCGCGCTGGCCCAGCATGGCCGCGAGACGCGCGGAGTTCAGCGGCGCGGAGGATTTGGCGCCTGGGAAAAAGCCCTGGATGCCGTTCTGGATTTGGGGAATGGCCCCGCTATCGGCGGCATGGCCAAGCGCCGCACCCACCACGGCGCCCATGGGACCGCCAACGGCGAATCCTGCAACGCCGCCAATGATCTTTCCCCAGAGCATGTTCGGGGTCTAACACGTGGCCGTCGGCGCGGCGATATCAACAAACCACTACAACTGCCTATCCGGGGCTGCCTGTGGCCAGTATGACGAGACAATTGGCGCATTTCGGGGCCGGATCGGCCAGGGCTATGCAAGGATCTGCCGGAATCTCCCAGAATTCCATAACGCTTTGGCGGTTTGCGCTGCGATGACGGTCCCGCGCTTCAGAAAGCGTCGGTCGTTCCGCCTGAAGCCGACCCCCATCATCCTGGGTGCGGTCGTCATTCTTGTCGTCGGCGTCTGGGTGGGGCCGCGCCTGTTCGACTGGAGCAATCATCGCGCCGCCATCGAAGCAGCCGCGAGCGGCTTCCTCGGCCGCAACGTCCTGATCAACGGCCCGATTCGCCTGACCCTGCTGCCGCATCCCTCGATCACGGCCGAGCGCGTCGATGTGCAGGATGGTGGGGATGGCGTGCGCATGGCCGCGCGGGGCCTCACCCTCAATCTGTCCCTCGGCGCCCTCCTCACCGGCCGCGTCGATGTCACGCATGTCACGCTGGAGCGCCCGGACATCCGGCTGCCATGGCCTTTGCCGAATGGTCCGCGCTCGATCGAACCGCCGCCCTGGCTGGCCTCCCTTTCGGCTGAAATCACCCGTGGTCGCCTGTTCCTGGGACCGTTGGATATCGAAGATGCCTCCCTGACCGTCGCGACCGGGGGCGCGGACGCGGCTCTGCAAATGGATGGCTCGGCGACGGTGGGCGGCAAGCCGTGGCAGGTCAGTCTGGCGCTCGCCTGGCCGCATATGGATGGCGGGGCGCCCATCAAGGCGACCATCCGCCGCGATGCGCAGCCGAGCAGCACCTTCGATTTCGCGGGGGAGATGAAGCAGAACGGGACGGTTGGTGGCACGCTCACCGCGCATGGCGAGGATCTATCCTTTCTCCTGCCCACGCCGCCGCTGCCCTTCGATGCCTCCGGCGCATTGGCGGCCGATAAGACCGGCGTACGTCTCGATGGACTCAATCTGGTCCTCGGCACCATGCCCGCCGATGGCAGCCTGACATTGACCTTGCCGACGACCAAACAGGGGGCGCCGATGGCCGGCGGTCTGGCGATCGGCCTCCATACGCCCATGCTCGATCTCGCACCGTGGTTGGCAGCCTTTCCGGCCGGCAGCGCCACGGCGCCACCGATGACCCTGGCGCTTGACGCCGACGCCGTTATTTTCGGCCAAGGCCTGATGCGCCGCGTTGGCCTGAAGATCGCCACATCCGCGACCGGCATCCATGTCGATAGTCTCCATGCCAGCCTGCCGGGTGAGGCCGATCTGGCTCTGGCCGGTGACTACGACTCGAAGGCCATGACCTTCACCGGACACATGGGCCTGCGCGCGCCATCCCCCGGCGTGACCCTGCATTGGCTGGTGGCGTCGAAGCTCGCCCCTGACGTGTCTTCGACGCTGTCGGGGCTCGGCAGCCTGGCGGCGTCCTCCAATATCGTCGCGAGTAGCGACCATCTGGCACTGACGAGCCTGACGGGCCGCATGAACGACACCACGGTCACCGGCGATCTCGTGCTCGGCCTCGGCGACCACCCGAGCATCGGCGCGGGCTTGGCGTTCGGTAAGATCGACCTGGGCAACTGGCTGCCGCCGGCCTGGCTGAGCAATCCGCCACGGCCGGATGTCCTGGTGCGTGCCTTGCAGGGCATCTCGGCCGACCTCCGGCTATCGGCGGCCGAGGTCTGGCTGGGGGATGAGGAAGTCGATCATGTCGTGGTCGATGCGGGGATCGCGAATGGCGGCGTCAACCTCCGTCGGTTCGCGGGGCAGGATCAGAACCTGCAAATTGTGGCGTCCGGGGCGATCGACCCGAAAGGTGTCGTGCGACAGGCGCGGCTGGCCGCTTGGGCACAGCCGGCGACACGGTTGATGGGCGTGCTGCCTGCCCGGCTGCGCGGAGACGCCCCGTTCTGGTCGCAGCCCTTCGCGGCCAGCGTCACAGCGCAAGGCCCGCCGGAAGCCCTGGCCCTGATGCTGAACGGCTCGCTGGGAGACACGACCTTCTCGGCCCAACCCATGCTCGATCTGCGGTCCATGCGGTGGCACGGGCCAGTGACGCTACGCCACCCCAATGCCACGCGACTGTTGCGCGAAATCGGCTTTCGCGACGCGACAGCCTGGCTGGGGGAGGGGTCGCTGTCGCTCGTCGGCAATGTCGCGTCCGACCCCACGGGCTGGCGGGTGTCGCCACTGACCTTCAGCATCGGCATGTTGCATGGCGCCGGCAGCCTCAGTCGCACCTTTTCCAGGACGCCGGATGATCGCGGCATCCGCGGCACGCTCGCGATCGATACTTTGCCATGGCCTGACCCCGATCCCGATGAGCCGATTCCGGTCGAGCTATTGCGCGGCTGGAACGCGACGCTCGACCTGACGGTCAATCAGGTTCTGGATGGCCTTGCCCCGGTCGCCTCTCACGTCGTGGCCGACGCCGGCATCGGCGATGGCGCGCTGACAGTGGCGCTGAAGAGCGCGACGGTTCTTGGCGGGATCGCCTCCGGTGACCTTCTGTTGGACGGCGCGAAACCGCCCAGGCTCACGGCATCGCTCGCCCTGAGTGGCGCGCATCTCGCACCGCCCGCGACCAACGATCCCACCGCACCGGACCCGGTCTGGGTAGACTGGCTTCCCTTCGGCCTCACGGCGGACCGGTTGGACGGTCAATTCGCCGTCACGGCGACGGGCTACAGCCTGGCGTCATGGCTTTCCAGCCTGGGCGGCACGGTCAGCGCCAAGGCCGCCCGCACGACACTCTCCGGCCTCGACCTCGCCGCCGCACCCAAGCCCGGTCTGTTCGGCGGTACGACCGCTTTCGCCGCCATGGCCGCGAGCGGGCGGCTGGCCCAGGGCAATCTGCGCCTCGACGGCGTGCAGTTCAGCGGCGACGCGGGCGGGGTGGAGGGCAGCGGCCAGGTCGATCTCGTGCGCGGCATCTGCAATCTGAACCTCGTCATCACGCCGCGACAAATGACGGAGCAGACCGGCGGCGAGGGGGTCACGGCCGTGGTGCAGGGGCCGATTCGCAATCCGTCCCATTGGATCGTGCACGGGCCTTCCGGCAGCTAAGTCATCCGCGTTGAGCCTCGGTAAGCGCCCGCACGCGGAGCGCCGAGGCCAATGGCCGATCGGGCGTGCGATCTGCATCGATCTGCGCGACCAGCATGGCGAGGGGCTCATTCCGCCGCGCGGCGGCGGTTTCCAACACGGTCCAGAACTCAGGTTCGAGGGCGATGCTGGTCCGATGGCCGGCGATGCTGAAGCTGCGTTTGATCAGCATGGCACGGCTGCGCGACGGGCCGTGACAGTGGCGTGAACATGCCCGCATGCGCCTGTC
The DNA here is from genome assembly GCF_030252425.1 of Acidisoma sp. PAMC 29798. Lineage (GTDB taxonomy): Bacteria > Pseudomonadota > Alphaproteobacteria > Acetobacterales > Acetobacteraceae > Acidisoma > Acidisoma cladoniae. The sequence continues at coordinate 1,630,155 of NZ_CP126994.1, forward strand.
AGAGGGTCGGCGGCAGGTGTATTCAGCGGCGCATTGCCACGGGACATGGCTTCACGCGTAACGTGAAGATTGTGTTTCAGCACTATGATCACGCTAAGTTTTATACCTCTTCGGGGCCGCCTACTTTATCCGCCCCGTGACGCTGCCAGGAGACTATCGTGAGACAGTCATACATCATCGAAGTCGATGGCGTCTTTGTCGGGGCTGCGGCCTTTTATGGCGACGGATACCGCTTCGTCGGTGTCGATTCCCGCCTCAAAGGCCTCGATGGGCAGCATTTCGCGGAACTCGCCCAGGTGCGTGCCGCCGCCAATAGTACTTATCGCCGCGCGCCGGTCATGGCGCGTTTGATGGACAAAGCCACCAAGTTCCACGCCTAGAGTGATGGGCCGAGCCCATCAGAGGGGCTTGCGCGCGACCACCAGGAATTGACGGCCCATGAGGCGCCAGGCAAGCGGCACGCGCAGGTAAAGCGAGACCAGCGCCGGGTGCTTCGGCAAGGCGGACTTGGCAGTGTAGGGCAGGAACTTTGGAATGACGCGTTCCACCGTGTAGCCCGACATCCCCAGCCCCTCCTCCAGGGAGAGATGCGATAACGGCAGGTGGTGGTCGTAGAAATCCCAGTATCTGTCAGCAAGATAGCGGATATTCGGGCCCATGATGATGAAGCGCCCGCCCGGTCGGAGAATCCGCTTCACTTCGGCAAAGACGCGGTCGCATTCCGCCTTGTCAGCCAGATGCTCCAGGAAATTGGACGTAAACACGACATCGACGGAGGCGTCGTCGAGCGGAATCGAATCGGCCGGGGAGCGGATGAACTCGATACCGGGATTGAGATAGGATGGGGCATCGGGGTTCATGTCGATGCCGAATTTACGCTTGGCGTGGATCGCGTTGATGAACTCGCCGTATCCACAGGCCAGATCGAGCACGACCTTGTCCGGGCCTACAAGCTTTTGGAAGAACCCGGCGCATAGCGCCTGCCAAACGCGAATCTTGCCGGCCTGCTCCTCCTGAACGAAGCGGAGCCGATAGAGAGTCGCGAGATCCATGGATGCCTCGTGCCGTTAGGGGTGCTGGCCACAAAGGCGTTCAGTCGGCAGCGGCATTTAGGACCAAAATGCTGGCGCGGCAAGCACCTGGCACGGTTAATGCAGCCTGGCGTTCTGGTGCGGACTATCGAGGCTGAAGGTCGGGATTCCGACATCGAATGTCTCACCCGACGCGGGCAAGACCATGTGATAGTCGCCGACCATGAAACCGGTCGGCGTGTCGAGCGGCGTGCCGGACGTATATTCGAAGGACTCGCCCGGCTCCAGAGTCGGCTGCTCCCCGACCACGCCCTCACCATGCACATGCTGCACCCGGCCCTGGCCATTGGTGATGCGCCAGGTGCGCCGAAGCAATTGCACCGTCTGGTTCCCCTGGTTCTCGATCGTCACGCGATAGGCCCAGACGAACCGGCCCTCATCGGGTTGGGACTGGTCTTCCAGATAGAAAGACTTGACGCTGACGCGGACGCCGCGCGTGGTTTTGCTGTAGCCGTTGGACATGTCCACAGGCTACCGCGCGGGCCGGAGAGCCGCAATCCGAACCTTATGCGAGTTCGAGCGCGCGGCCCGCGGCAATCATCGTCACTTCATTCGCGCTCCGCTCGCCCGCAATCGCCTGGGCCGCCAATTCTCCCGTGACGGGTGCGAGCTTGAAGCCATGGCCGGAGCAGGCGCTGATTAACCAGCCCTTGGCGCCGATGGCGCGCTGAATGAAATGCTCATCGTCCGTGACCGTATAGAAGCAGGCCTTGCGTTCCAGGATCTGGTAGCGGTCGAAATCCTTTAACACCAGTTTCAGCACCCGCATGAGCCGCGTGACGTCGAGGTCGGTGGCCGTGCGGTCTTCATCCGCGTCGCCGCGACGGGTGAAGACATGGTCGCCGAACTTCAGGCGCGTGCCGCGCAGCGGCGGCAGGATGTAGCAGCTGGTGTCCTCGCCGATATCGGCCATTACCGGCGACTCGGCCCAGGCGCGGGCGACATTCGCGGGCGGCGCCAGGAACATGACCGCCTGGCGGGAGGGAAGGCCCTCGGGCCGCAGGCTCGGCACCAGACGATCGGCCCACGCGCCGGCCGAAACCACCACGCGGTCGCCCGTGAACACCGTGCCGTTGGCGGTGACGGTCCCCGCCTCAGGGTCGATATCGCTGACCTGATGGTAGCTGTGGAAGGTCACGCCCCGGCTGCCGAGATAGTTGATGAGATCGACGATGATGCGCGACGGAAACAGCATGCCCGCGCCATCCGTCTCGACGATGCGAGTGACGCCATCAAGGTTGAACATTGGGAAGCGCGCCGCTGCACGGGCGAGAGAGATATCCCGGTGGCCGATGTTCATCTTGATCAGCGCGGTCGAGGTGCCGTGATACCAGGGGTTGTCCCCGCGCATGAAATAGACGGCGCCGGTCGGGTCGTAATGGACGGCGCCGATATCCTTCCACATCTGGTCCCACAGCCGGAAAGCCTGCGGCATCAGCGCGGCATAGCCCTCGAACTCACCGTAGGCGTGGCGGGTGATGCGATGCTCGTCCCAGGATGATTGCTTGGGATTGGGGATCGGCCCCTGCTCGAACATCTCAATCTCGAAGCCGCGCCGCAGCAGGCTCCAGGCGGTGGCAAGACCCGCGATGCCGCAGCCGACGATGAGGACTTTTCCAGTGGCGGTCATAGCAATCTCTTTCTCAGGCGGTCTGCAAGGAGGACGGAACCCAGCCCTGTCGAGCCCGCCAATCGCGCGGCAGATTGGCGAAGCGGTCGAGGCCCAGCTTGTCGATATCGACGAAGCTGCAGCGCCCGTCCATGACCAGGTCGCGGATGGCGTGGCCGGTGGCCGGCGACAGACCGAAGCCCACGCTGCTCATGGTCGTCACGGTCAGGTTGTCCGGCTCACTCAGGCGTTCGATGATCGGGCGGCCGTCGGGCGTATTCTCGATAATGCCAGCCCAGCTGCGAATAACGCGCACATGCGCGGCCTTGGGGAACATCTCCACCAGCCGCTTGGACAGGTTCTGCAAAAGCTGCGTCGAGGGGCGGGCCGTGCTGCCGCCGATGGCTGGCGTCTCCTCCAGCCATTCATGCGGCCCGCCGCCATAAGCGAGGTTGCCGCGCAGCGTCTGCCGGCCATAGAGGCCGTTGCCGTCCACGCCGCCGATCTTCATCAGTGGCAGCGGTTCGGTGACGATCATCTCGGCTCGCGCCGGGGCCATTGGCATATGAATGCCGATCGTCTCCAGCAGCGCCGCCGTCTGCGGGCCTGCCGCCAGCACAAGCTGGTCGCACTCGAAACGCCCGCGATCGGTTTCCACCGCTTTGACGCGGCCACCCTGCATGACGAGGGCGGAGACGGCGGTGTGTTGCAGAATGCGGGCGCCATGATCCTGCGCCGCCCAGGCATAGGCCTGCACGGTGCGCTGCGGATTGGCCTGGCCACCGAAATGGTAATGGACCGCGCCGACCACGTTATCGCCGGCGAAGGGCACCAACTCCCGCGTCTGCTGGGCATCCAGCACGTCGTAGTGAAAGCCCATTGCGGCGCAGATATCGCCATGATCGCGATACTGGGCGAGCTGCGCCTCGGTCAGCGCGACGATGACACGCTCGGGGCGATGCTCGGTTGGATAGCCGAGCAGTTCGTCCATCTGCGGCCAAAGCCGCTGCTCTTCCTGGAACAAGGGGCTTTGGTAATGGGTGCAGCCGCCGCCATTGCGACCCGAAGCCTCCCACCCGACGATGCCCTTTTCGATGACGAGCACATCCACGCCTTCACGCGCCAGCCACCAGGCCGCACTGAGGCCGGTGACGCCGCCGCCGATGATGATGACCGAAGCCGATTTCTTATCCATCATCGCACCCTTAAAAATGCGCCACGCGGCCGGCGCGCTCAATCTCGCGCTCCGTGCCGATATCGCCGTAAGGCACCCATTGGGTGCGGATGCCGAACCAGACGTTCCAGCCTTCCGCCATCTCGGGCGTTTCCTCGAAAGCGGCGAGCACCGCCAGCGGCAGCGGGCGCACCGGCGCGCGGTAGCCAGCGAGCGCCACGGAGGACAGCGGAACGTCCGAGCCTATGGCCAGCATCATGGCCACCTGCTCCCGGCAGCGCCGCGCCTGGCACGGCCCCATGCAGGCGCGGGTGAGGCGCTTGATCTGGTCCTGGCTGACCGGCCCGTCCTGGGCGAGCGTTCCGATGTCGCGTTCGGCAATCGGCGCTTCGAGGTATCGCGGCGGCTGCACGGTGAGCAGATCGCCACGAGTCACGTCCTCGCAACTACAGGCGACGACATCAAGGCCGCCGGTCGCCATCAGCGCGCGCATCCACTCCATCCGATAGGCGTCGGTATCGGTGGGCAGCGCAGGCGTGGCGGTGAGGGGCGCGACATCGGGAATGTCATGACCGAGCGAACGCAATGCGGCATGGGCGGCAGCGCGGCCGGAGGTTGCGGCATCCTGGCCGGCGCCGGTGCAATCGCCCGCGAAGAACACGCCACGCGGCGCCGAGTCGATGGCGGGCACATAAGCGCCGGCCTCGCTGCGGCGAATCTTCGCGCCGGCGACATCGGCGAGTTCCACCACCGGTACTGTGCCGATGGCCAGCACGATGGTGTCGCAGGCGACGGTCTGCACGGCGCCACCATCGACGGACGCGAGGACGGCACCGCTGACGCCGTCCGTGCCGGTCGCGCTCAGGATGGTATGGCCGGTGACGATCCTGACGCCTTTCGCGATGAGGTCGCTGACATCCGCCTGCGGCGCGTCCCGCACCTCGACCAAAGCCGCGACCTCCAGCCCGGCGGCGAGGGCGCGATGGGCGGTGCTCACGGCGAGATCGCCGCTGCCGAGAATGACGAGGCGGTGGCCGTTGAAGGCCTCATAGCGCGTCAGCAGTGAGGTGAAGCCCAGCGCGCCGATCACGCCCGGCGTCTCAAAGCCCGCGAAGCTATACACAAGGTCCCGTGCGCCGGAGGCGATGATCAGCCGCTGAAACCCACACAACCAGGAGCGCGTTTCATCCGCGAGGCCGACGACCGGGCCGGGCAGGGAGCGCAGATTGGGACCCGAGACGAAGGCGCCCCAGGCATAGGTGCCGAGCTTCACATCGACGCCGAGTTCAAAAGCCTCTTCCAGACCTGGATTGGTGCTGAGAATCTGCTCCAGCATGCGGCCCTGATTCTGCACGGCGGCGGTCCAGCGATTACCGAACAGCAAGGGCACATCCATGCCGATCAGCCCGGCGCCGAGGGGATTCTCATCGACCAGCGTCACGCGCACACCGGTGCGCGCGGCTTCGAGGGCGGCGGCGAGGCCCGCTTCACCGGCCCCGATAACGAGCAACTCGGTCTGCTCGGTGGCGAGCGTGTGTTTCTCGCCGATGGCGTGAAAGTCGGTGGTCGAGACTTCGTCTTCCATCAAACGGCCTCCAGAGCCTGGGCGAGATCGGCGATCAGATCGCCGCTATTCTCGATGCCGACGGACACCCGCATCGTCGCCGGGCCGATATGGACCTCGGCGCGCGCGGCTTCGGGCACCGCGTAATGCGTTGTCGTCGCGGGGTGGCAGATCAGCGTTTCGGTGCCGCCGAGGCTGACGGCGAAGCGCAGCAGCTTAAGTCGGTCGAGGAAGCGGAAGGCCTCCGCCTCACCGCCGATGACATCGAAGGAAAAGGTCGAGCCGGGGCCGCCGCATTGGCGGTCATAGACGGCGCGCGCCGGCGTGCCCTCGGGCAGGAATCCGAGATAGGTGATGCGCGACACTTTCGGGTGGTCGCGCAGATAGGCGGCGATGACCTGTGCGTTCTGCCCGGCGCGTTCGGTGCGCAGCGACATGGTTTCGACCGAACGCAGCAGCATCCAGCAACTATGCGGATCGGCATGACAGCCGAACAGCGTGCGAAGTTTCTTCAGGCGACCGACCATAGCCGCCGAACCACTGACGCTGCCGCCCAGAAAGTCGCTGTGCCCACCTGCATATTTCGTCAGCGAGGTAATGCAAAGATCAGCGCCATGTTCCAGCGGCGATTGCAGGAAGGGGCCGAGGAAGGTGTTGTCGACCGAAATGATCGGGCGACGCCTCTGGGTGAGCGCGATGCGATCGGCGAGGCGGCTGATCATCGCAATATCGGCGATGGCGCAGGTCGGGTTGGCGGGGCTTTCCACCATGATCAGGGCCAGCGGACCGCGCGCCATGGCGGCGTTTGCGACCTCCGTCATATGGGCTTCGTCCACGCCATCCGTGAAGCCGAAGGGCGTCACGCCCAGCTCGTTCATATGGGTATGCAGCAGCATATCCGTGCCGCCATAGATGGGGCGGCTGTGCATGACGCTGTCGCCCGGCCGCAGCAGGGACATGGCGAGGGTCGAGACCGCGGCCATGCCGCTGGAAAATAGGGCGCTGTCCTCGGCGCGGTCCAGCGCCGCGATGCGCGTCTGCGCCATCACCAGGTTCGGGTGATCGAGGCGGGCATAGATGAAGCCGTTCTTGCCGCCGCGCTCAGGCACATCGCCATCGAAGAAGGCCTCATGCACGGCCTTTGCCTGGGCCGCGGAGGCATAGACGAAGGTCGAGGTCATGTAGATCGGCGGCTTGGCCGATCCGCCATGCTCCGCAGGGTCGTACCCCGCGCCTACGGCGAGGGTTTCCAGCGCGAGAGTGCGGCCTTCTTGGGAAGCCATCAGATCATTTCCAGAACAAGGGGGGAGCGGGCGTAGCTGCAACAGGCGAGGATTTCACCGGCCTCGACTTCATCATCCTCGATGCCGCCCATATGGTTCATCTCGATCTCGCCTGAGAGTTTGCGAACACGACAGGTGCCGCAGATGCCTTCGCCGCAGGCATAGGAGATGGCGATGCCGAGCCGCCCAGCGACGGCGAGCAAGGTTTCGTCCGGCCGCGCCGCGGTCGTCTTGCCGCTCGGCTGGAATGTGACGGAAAAACCCTCTTCCGAGGCGGAGACGGGCTTCGGTTCGGCAACCAGTTCCGGGATCGGGATGGCGACGAAGGCTTCCTTCCGGAAAGCCTGCGCGGGTCCACCGGCTTTGGCATGGGCGTCCTCGACCGCCGCCATGAAACCGCTCGGGCCGCAGCAAAATACCTCCCGCGTTGCGAGGTCGGGCGCCATGGCTGCGAAGGCGGCGGCATCGGGCCGCGATCCGGCGACCGTGGTCAGCCAATCGGTCTTCCAGGTTCCAAGCGCCGCCGCGATGCCGTCGATCTCGTCACGAAACAGCCAATCCTCGGCCTGACGGGCGAGATGGACGTAGTGAACGGGCGTTTTGCAATCGATATCGCGCAGCCAGCGGGCAATGGCGGCCATGGGCGTCGCGCCACTGCCCGCGGAGACGAGCAGCAACGGCGTCTCAGGCGGGGCCATCAGGCAGAAGGGACCGGCCGGCGGCTTGGCGCGCAGCGTCATGCCCGGTTGCAGACTATCATGCAGCCAGGCCGTGCCGCCGCGTTCGCTACCTTCCGCCTGGCGCTTGATCGTGAGATCGATCGCACCCTCCTGCAACGGGGAGGAGGCGATGGTGAAGCAGCGCCAGGTGGGACCCGCCGCGAGAGGCAGTTCCACCGTCACGAACTGACCGGCATGAAAGATGACGCGCGCGCCCGAGGCCGGCGCCAGCCGGAAGGTCTTCACCCCCGGCGCTTGCACCGACACGCTGACACAGCGCAGCGGGTCATCCCCGCCGCGCCACACGCTGTCACTCATTGCGAAGATCAAGCAGCGAAGGCGCTGGCGGCGACCGCGGCTTTGCCGTCGCGTTCATCGAGGTATTCCCGTGCCGTGTTGCAGTAATAGTTGGTGAAGCGGGCAACGAGGGATTCAGCGACTTGCGAGTAAGGGCCAGGCAGGTAGCCCGGCGAGTTCACGCCGCGCTGGTTCAGCTCACAGAGGTCGCGATCCTGCATATTGGTGGTGTTCCAAAGCTCGATCAGCCGCTCCAGATCGTAATCCACACCCTCGACCGCATCCTTGTGGACCAGCCACTTGCCGATCACCATCGTCTCATGCGCGCTGATCGGCACGCAACTGAACATGAAGGTGAAGTCGCCGGTCGAATGGCAGAAGCTATGCGGCTCGATCGCCCAACGCAGGCTGCCGATGTCGCCTTCACCGGCTTGCACCATCAGCTTGGACACGCCGCGCGTGCCATCCATGGTCATGGAGACCGCACCTTCATTCAGCGGAAAGCGAGCGGCCTGCCACCAGGCGGCTTCCTGCGGAATGCCGGGCAGGCCCAATTCCGTCATCCGGCGCTCGAAATTCGCCTCGTGATCGCTCACCGTCTCGAAATTGCCCTTGGCATAGATCGGGAAGGTGACGGCGAGTTCGGGGTGGCGGCCGGCGCAGTGATAGCATTCGCGCCCGTTCTCCATCACCAGCTTCCAGTTCGCCTTTTCCATGAGCGTATTCTGGAACGCGATCTTGGCGTTCTTCAGGTCATGCGGCTCCAGCATCGGCCCCACCGCAGCGCGGTAGGGTTCGAAGTCGGGCGCCGTGTCGGCCAGGCAGACATAGACCGTGCCGGCGACCGTCTCGACATGAACCGGGCGGAGGGAATGCGCGGCGGGGTCGAAGTCATCGCCCATCCGGCCGGCGAAGATCAGCTTACCGGACAGGTCGTAGGTCCATTGATGATAGGGGCAGACCAGTCTGGCGGATTTTCCCGACCCCTCGGGGCACAGCTCGGCGCCGCGATGGCGGCAGGTATTGTGGAAGCCGCGCAGGACGCCCGTGCGGTCACGGATGACGATGATCGGCGCGCCGCCGACGTTGAGGGACTGGTAACTACCGGTCGCTGGAAACTCGATCTCGAAGCCGATCAGGATCCAGGCGCGGCGGAAGATCGCGACCTGATCGAAGGCGAAGGCTTCCTCATCCTGATAGAGCGACTGGGGCAGGGAGTGGCCCGGCAGACGCGCGTCGAGCGCGGCCCGAATGCGGGCATAGGATCCAGCCTCGCGTCGGGGCTCGGGCTGGGCGTAATCCGGCATGCGGGCGGTCTCCAGGTCTCGGCTTGAAGCAGGGTGGCGAGGGTCTTCACGGTTCTGGGATTGGAGATGACCGCATCGGGTGCCTGACATGCAAATCGCATTTGCTCATGAGGCCATCGAATTTCGGAAGTCGGCTGTGTGCAGGGCAAAAACGCCTAATTTCGCCTAGCAATCCTTGGGAGAAACGTTCATACGGTCCCCTCGGCGCTTTTCATCCTGGGCTTACGTGTTTCGGCATCGGTTTTCCGTTCCGGCGCCTCCCCCCAATGCAAAAGTAGTTTGGCCCGCATGTTGCGGGTTGCCGGGTGCGAGGAGAGACCCGATGTCGGTCGGCACGGTTAAGTGGTTCAATGCCACCAAAGGCTACGGTTTCATTCAGCCGGAAGACGGCACTGCGGATGTGTTCGTTCACATTTCAGCAGTCGAGCGCGCAGGCCTCGGTGGCCTGAACGAAGGCCAGAAGGTGACGTTCGATCTCGAGCGTGGCCAGAAGGGCAAGATGGCCGCAGTCAATCTTAAAGTCTGAGATCGATCTGAAGCCCCGGGGTCCGCAGAGCGGGCTTCGGGGTCTCCGGTTGCCTGACCCAGTTGCCGCCCAACCCCTGGAGCGAGGCGCGCAGCGCGGGATGCCTTTAGAAGGGGGAATAACACCTTGGCGATGAAACCGAACTACAATCAGCAGCGTGCCGAGCGCGATCGTGCGAAGCGGCTGAAGAAAGAAGACAAGGCCCGCGAGCAGGCCGATGCGCGCGAGCGTCGCCGTACCGCCGAAGCCGCCGGCATTACGGAGCCGCAGCCCGAGCCAGCGCCGGTCGCTGTTCCGAGCGACGAGCCGCAATCCTAATTAGAGCTAGGCCTCGATCATGTGCATTTTGCTGGTCGAGGACGAGCCTCTCATCCGCTCGATCATGGCGGATGAATTCCTCGATGCAGGCTTTCGCGTGATCGAGGCGCAGGATGGTGACGAGGCCCTCGCGATCCTCGCTGATCCGCCGACCCGCCTGACCCTTCTCGTGACCGACATCAATATGCCGGGCGAAGCCGACGGCATGGCCGTCGCCGCGCGCCTGCGCCGCGATTGCGTGAGCGTGCCGATCATCTTCACCACGGGCCACCCCGAATCGCTGGATCGCCTACGCGCGATGGGCGGGGCCGAGCACATCATTCCCAAGCCCTATTCGCCGGCGAAGCTCGTGGCCCTCGCGCGGCAATTGACCGGCCACGCGGCTTAGGTTTGGCGGACAACGCTCCGCTCATCCGCCCTACGAAACGACGAAACGTGGTTTCGCCGGTGCGCTAATCCGCCGCGTCGTCGACTGCCTTTTCTCGGCGGGCGGAGGCCGTGTCCCAACCGCCGTCGGTCTCAGAAATCCGGCCGCCACCGATCTCCGCCGCCATCAGCTTCTCGAACGTCGCGAAACTCTGGCGGGAGGCGAGCACGAACCCTTCCTCGTCACCCCATAGCGGCCGAAGCTTGGTGAACAGCTTGTGGTCATGGCGGCGGAACAGCGCCGCCGCCCGATGCGCCTGATTGGCGCGCATGCCCAGATGCTCCAGCGCCATGCGCCCGATCGACAGACTCGCTTCGAACGTCTCGCGCTCGACCTCATGCGCGCCATGTTCCAGCAAGTCATAGGCGTGCCGCCGGTCCCAGGCGCGGGCGAGGATGATGAGGTTGGGGAAAGCCTGCCGCGCCGTCTCCACCAGTTCGAGCGCCTTCTCCCGGTCGTCGATCGCCACAATGAGCAGCTTCGCCTGGCCCGCACCCGCCGCCTGAAGCAGGTCGAGCCGTGAGGCATCGCCGTATTGCACGCGGCGGCCGAATTTGCGCAGCAGGCTGATCTGGTTGGTGCTGACGTCGAGAACCGAGGTACGAAACCCGTTGGCATCGATCAACCGGCCGGCGATCTGGCCGAATCGCCCATAGCCCGCGACCAGCACATCGGGCATGGCGTCGAAGGCGTCATTCTCTGGCGTCGGCCCGTCCATGCCCCCGGGCGCCGTCATCAGCCGCTCATGCAGCAGGAAGACGAGCGGCGTCAGCACCATGGACACGGCGACGATGGCGTTGAGCATCCGGCCCAACTCGGCCGGCAAGACATGGGCGGTGATGACGAAGCCCACCAGCACGAAGGCGAATTCGCCGCCCTGGCAGAGGGCAACGCCGACCATGCGGGCGTCCGACAGCGTGAGGTGGAACAGCCGGCCGAGCGCCGTCATCGCAGCACCTTTGATGGCCATCAAACCGACCGTGACACCTAGGATCAGGAAGGGATGACGCGCGACGAGGCCGAAATCGAGACTTGCGCCCACCGTAATGAAGAACAGGCCGAGCAGGATGCCGCGAAACGGCTCGATGTCCGATTCCAGTTCGCGGCGGAACTCGTTTTCGGCGAGCATGACGCCGGCCAGGAAGGCGCCCAAAGCCGGGGAGACGCCCACGAGCTGCATCAGGGCGGTGACGCCGATCACCAGCAGCAGGGCGGTGGCGGTGAAAATCTCCCGCAGGCGGGCGGCGGCGATGAAACGGAACACCGGCGCGGTGAGGTAGCGGCCACCGGCGATGATGGCGGCGACGGCGGCGAGCACGGCCAGCGCATGCGCCCAGCCATGCAGGCCGTTCGCCTGGCCAGGGATTGTGACCTTCATGACAGCGAGCAACGGCAGCAGGACCAGCAAGGGAATGACGGCCAGATCTTGGAACAGCAGAACGCCGAAGGCGGCGTTGCCGACCGGGCCACGGCGCAGCCCCTTTTCCTCCAAGGTCGAGAGCACGATGGCGGTGGAGGACATCGCCAGGATGGCGCCGCAGGCCAGCGCCTGCTGCCAGGGCAGGCCGAGCAGAATGGCCGCCAGCGCCAGGCATAGCCCGATGCCGATGAGCTGCGCCGCGCCGAGGCCGAAGATCGCCGCGCGCATGGACCACAGCAGCGCCGGCCGCACCTCCAGTCCGATCAGGAACAGCAGGATGACGACGCCGAACTCGGCGAACCCCATGACGTCGGCCTGATTGCCCACCAGATGAAGGGCGAAGGGGCCGATGATGGCGCCGGCGATGAGATAGCCGAGCACCGAGCCGAGCCCGGCGCGCTTGGCGATCGGCACGGCAATGACGCTGGCGGCGAGATAGACCAATGCTTGGATCAGGACCTTGTCGGTATCCATGCCCTCAGCCCCTGACCAAGGTCGGCGCTGGATGATGCACGGGCGCGGGCTGCTCGGGCTGCGCGGTGGCCTCGATCAGCGCCTCCAACCGGGCGCGATACGCTTCGGCCGCTGCGCGACGACCGCGTTCGTCGAGTTGAATCGAGTCATGCACGATAAAGGGCGGCGTCCAGACCAGGCCGCACAGATGCGCCGTCGCTTCCAGGGGACGCAGCAACTCCTCCATCGAAAAGCGGTTCATGCCTTCGGGGTGATAGTCCGTCGTGCTGCCGCCTGCGGTGATCACACAGAGCAGCGTCTTGCCCTGCAACTTGGTGCCGCCGCGACCATGCGCGAAGCCATGGAGCAGGACCATGTCCAGCCACTCCTTCAGCAGCGCGGGCGTGGAATACCAATACATCGGGAATTGCAGCACGATCAGGCGATGCGCCACCAGGCGCTTCTGATCGCCGGCAACATCAATCAGGAAGTCGGGGTAGTCCTGGTAAAGATCATGCAGCGTCACCTGATCGTGGTCGTGGACGGCGGCGATCAACGCCGCGTTCACGCGCGACCGATGGAGCGCGGGATGCGCCAACACGAGCAAGGCGGCGCGTGAGGGCGGCGGCGTTGACGCGACAAGGGATGGTGCAGGCCGCGCCACGGTGCGGCGTTCGGCTTTCCTCCGCGTCAGGCGTTTCAGCAAGCCGATGGCCAAGGTCAGGGTCTCTTTCGTGCTGATGGGACGGGTCAGGCGTGGTCGTGATGGCGGTGTCGATGATGCAGATCGGGGTAGTGCGGGTGCCGGTGGATCATCGGCCGATGCGTATGGGGGTGGCTGTGCGGCTCCCCCGCCGGAACATCAGGTGCGTGCTCATGGTCGTGATGGGCATCATGACCATGAGCGTGGTCATGCTGCATAGTCTCATGTGCATGCTCATGCTCATGGCGCTCCGCCAAGTGCAGATAGAGGCCGAGGGCCATCAGGGCCGCCGCGAGGATGAGGCGCGTCGTTATTGGCTCGCCGAATAGGCTGACGGCGATGATGGCGCCGATAAAGGGCGCCAGCGAGAAATAGGCCCCGGTGCGGGCGGCGCCGAGGCCCCGCAACGCGCGCATGAACATCACCAAGCTGGCGCCATAGCCGAGGAAGCCGAGCGCCCCGGCTTCGATGACGGGCCTGAGACCGGGCCAGCTCGCCCCATGGATCAGCGCGAGACCAAGATTGGCAGTGCCGGCGACGAGCCCTTTGATCATGGCTATGAGCACGGGGTCCGCCGCACTCAGCCGTCGGCTGAGATTGTTGTCGATGCCCCAGGCCAGACAGGCACCGAGGATGAGAAGCGTGCCCCAGCTGCCGCCCAGCGTACCGCTGTGCCAGGACAGCAAGGCAGCGCCTGCGATGGTGGCGCCGGCCCCGAGCACGATGCGGCGGTCGGCATTTTCATGAAAGACCAGCCAGGCAATCAGCATCGTCGCGATAGCCTCGGCGTTCAGCAGCAGGGATGCGGTCGCGGCCGGCGTCTGCCGCAGGCCCAGCATCAGCAGCAGCGGCCCGAGCGCCCCGCCCAGCAGCACCACTGCGCCAAGCCATGGCAGGTCCGCCCGGCTGAGGGGCGCCTCGGCGGCCGGCCCATGCGTCAGGCCACGCCGTGCGAGGCTCAGAACTGCCAAGCCGACGCCCGAGCCGAGGTAGAGCAAACCTGCCAGCAGCCAAGGGTCCACGTCACCCAGCAGCCGTTTGGCGAAGGGCGTGCTCGCACCGAACAGCATGGCGGCGGCCAAAGCGGGGGCGGCAGCGGTGAAGGACCCCATGTCGGTTACAGGAACGCCAGGGCGACGAAGCCACCGACCGCGCCGACGGCGATCAGGCTGGTCACCAGGAGCAGGCGCGTTTCGATAAAGTCGCGGGCCCTGGTTCCAAAGTGGCGGATCACCAAAGCCACCAGGAAGAAGCGCCCACCCCGCGTGACGAGGCTCGCCGCCATGAACTGCCAGACGCTGAACTTCGCTGCGCCTGCCGCGATGGTGACGATCTTGTACGGGATCGGCGTCAGGCCCTTGAGCAGGATAAGAGCGACGCCGTACTGCGCGAATCTGTCGCGAAAGGTCTGGAAGGCATGATCCATGTGGTAGAAATGGATCACCGGCAGCGCCAGCCGGTCGAAGACCGCATAGCCGATGAGGTAGCCGAGGGCGCCGCCCGCGACACTGCCGATGGTGCAGATGAGGGCGTAGAACCAAATGCGCTCGCGCCGCGCTAGGCCCATCGCTGCAAGCATGGCATCAGGCGCGACTGGAAAGACGCTGGCTTCCGCGAAGGCGATGCCCGCGAGATACCAGGCTGCATGGCGATGGGCGGCCAACGCCAGGATACGGTCGTACACGCGTCTCAACATGGCTGATACGGTCTCGCCCAAAGCGGAGCACTTGCCATGGCGACGCCCGCCCTTCAACAGAGGAGCCGCGTCCGCGCCCCAGCGGAATGCTCATAAGCTTTTCACTCTTAGAGCGTTATGACGAACGTCACGAGGAAGATCATGCACCATCCGCACGCGACCCGGCCGACCGCCGTTCGGCTAGGCACCACCTTGCTCGCGACGGCCGTCCTTGTGGCCGTTTCCGGTCTGGCATTGAAGGCCGATGCCGCGTCTGCCGGCCCGCCCCATGCCTGGCTCTATGGTGTCTGGGCCGGTGGGATCTTTCCCGCGCCGCCGAATATGTCGCCGGACGAATGCCGCGCGCATGTCACCTTCCAGGTCTCGCAGGATTCGGTGTTGCACAGCACGCTCATGCATCCCGAACCCATCCAGAATGCCATCGCGGCGGTGCGCGGCACGCCGGACGGCACCATCTTCACCCTGGCGCCCACGGATGCGAAGCCGGACGCAATCGCCGGTATCTCGGACGATTTGGGCTTCGGTTGCCCGCAACCCGATACGCTTCGGGTGGTGAAGACCGGACCGGACGAGATTTCCTTCCCAGACTGCACCGGCTTTCCGAGCCCCCTGGTGCGGTGCTCGATGAAGTAGGCTGATGCAGTAGCATGGCGCAGCTCGTCATCATCACAGGCGGCTCGTCCGGCATCGGCCGCTGTGCGGCCGGTGTCTTCGCCGCCGCCGGCTGGCGCGTCGGCTTGATCGCCCGCGGGGCGGCGGGATTGGCGGCAGCGGCCGAGGATGTGCGCGCCGCCGGCGGGCTCGCGGCCATCGCTGTCGCCGATGTCACAGACAGCGAGGCGCTATCGGCCGCGACGGACGCAATCGAGGCGGCGCTCGGCCCCGTCGATGTCTGGATCAATGCCGCCGGTAACGGCGTCTATGGCCGCTTCGCCGATGTCTCGGAAGCGGAGTTCCGCCAGGTGACCGAGGTGACCTATCTCGGCACCGTCAATGGCGCGCGCGTCGCCCTGGCCCGCATGCGGCCCCGCAATCGCGGCACCATCGTCAATGTCTGTTCGGGCGTCGTGTTTCACGGCCTGCCGCTGATGACGTCCTATTCCGGCGCCAAGGCAGCGGTGCGGGCCTTCGGCCAGGCCTTGCGCGTCGAACTGGCTTTCGAGCACAGCCGCATTCGCGTCAGCACGGTGTTCCCGCCGGCGGTGAACACGCCGTTCTTTCATCATGCCATCAGCCATATGGGCTGGCCTGCCCGCCCGGTGCCCCCGGTCTATCAGCCGGCGGTCGTCGCACGTGGGCTGCTGATGGCCGCGACGACCGGACGCGCGGAAATGACGATTAGCGGCACAGTCGCCTGTTTCGCGTTGCTGAGCCGCCTGGCCCCGGTCTGGACCGGCAAGGTCATCGAGCGTCTGGGAATCGACGGGCATCTGGTGCGCGATGGCAGCGCGGGCCCGGTGCCATGCCCCACGGTCTTCGCCCCCTCCGGCGACGCTTCGACCGTGCATGGCGCTTTCGGTCGCCGTGCGCGGCGCTGGAGTTCACAGATGGCGTTGCGTCGCCTGTTCAACAGGCTGGCGCGGCGGGCCGTCAATCGGCCGTGAACCAGGCCCGCGATTGCAGTTCGATCGTGACGCGGTCGCGCCCTTCGCGCTTGGCGGTATAGAGCGCGCGGTCGGCGGCGTTGATAAGGGTTTCGGCGGCTTCCCGGCCGTTGCTACCGGCCACGCCTGCACTAAGCGTCACCGTGAAGGGCCGCCGATCCGATTCGAAGGGCAGGGCGCGGAACCGCTGCCGGATCTTTTCGACGACATCTTTGGCGTCGCTCGGTGAGGTGTCGAGCAGAAGGGCCGCGAACTCCTCCCCACCATAGCGCCCGATGACGTCGCTTTTCCGCAGACAGGTGATCAGCGTGCGCGCGAGGGCGCGGATGACCCGGTCGCCGACAAGATGGCCGAAGGTGTCGTTGACCTTCTTGAAATGATCGAGATCGAGAAGCACGAGGCTGAGTTCGCTCTTGGAGCGGCGACTGCGATCGAGTTCCCGCACCAGCCGATCCTTGAACCGGCTGTGATTGAGCAGACCGGTCAGGCTGTCTCGCTCCATCACCTTGCGCAAGGCGCGGGCCCGCTCGGCCCGCAGCCGCACCATCTGCACCAGCTTATCGAGATCGACGGGCTTGGCGATGAAATCGTCGCCGCTGAGGGTCCGCGCCACCAATTGGCGCGCACGATCCTGCTCCGCCGACAGGAAAACGATCGGCAAGAACAAATGCCGTCGGGTCTGGCGGATGACGCGGGCGAGATCGATTCCATCGATCCCCGGCATCTGCAAATCCATCAGAACGAGGTCGTGCTGACCGGCGGACAGGGCCGAGAAGGCGAGATCGGACTGCGACACCACCGTCACCTGCATGCCGCTGCGCTGAAGCGCCTGGGCATAGGCCTCGCCGAGCATCACGTCGTCATCCACGACCAGGATCGAAAACGGCGTCTCGAACATCCGGCCGGCCAGTTCGTCCAGCCAGTCGGCGAGTTCGTCGGAATCGAGAGGGCGGCCGAGAACGGCGGTGGCGCCGGCCCGCGACGCCGCGAGACGACGCTCGAATGAGACCTCCTGCGTGATCAGCAGCACGGGACAAAGCGCTGCGATTCTTTGGCAAAATTCAAGCGAGGGATCTGCGGTGTCATCGATGATCGCGCAGGCGAGGCCGGCTTCCGGCACAGCCTCGCTGGGCGCCAGCCGCATCACGGCGTAACCCAGCAGGCCGACGATCGCCAGGATTTCGCCGCTGGAGGTATCATCGACCACAATGCCGATCGCCAGATCGGTGCTCCGCGCGGGCTCGATGATGTCGGAGTAGCGCGGGCGCGCCGTCACACCCTCCATCGGGCCCTGAAGCCAGGCCGTGCGGAGTTGGTCGATCAAAAGCGACGCAAGTTCGATCTGATTGGGCGTGACGGCCCCGGCCTCGGCCATGCCGGCGAACAGCAATTCCAGTGGCGCTGCGGCTGCCGAAACGGCGGGGTAGCCGAAGGTACCCCCGGACCCCACCACGCGATGAATATCCTGGGCGAGGGCGCGGAGGTCGCTGGTCAACGTCCCCGCCACGCGAGCCGCTTCACTCGGCGGGATGGCGCCATCAGACGCCGCCAGCGCCGCCTGAAGCCGGCTCCATGTCGATACAGTCGATTCGATGCGGATGCCCAGGCTTTGCGCGCCAGCGGCCCGCAACCGGCTGAAGGAATCGGATGGGCCGGAGGGCAAGGAATGGCTCATCCCCGCTGCCGCTCCCAGATGCCGCGCACCAAGTCTGACAGCGCCATTGGGTCGAACGGCTTTGCGATCACGTCCAGAGCACCCATCGCCATGTAGCGGGCGACCTCTTGCGGTTGAACCTTGGCGGTCATGAAGATCGCTGGAGCATTCTTGAGTGCCGGGATGGCATGCAGGCCGATCAGGGTGGTCGGTCCATCCATGCCCGGCATCATCACGTCCAAGAGCAGCATCTGCGGCTCGAAATCGGCCGCTGCCGCAATCGCCTGCGCGCCCGACTCGAAACCCGCAACGGTAAAGCCGCCGAGGGTCTCCAGCGCGAAGGTCGCGACCGAGCGGATGTCGGCGTCGTCTTCGACATAGAGAATGCGGCTGAGCGTCACGTTTGCCATCGCCTAACGCGCCTCTATCTCAGGAGAGCGGTGCCGGATGAGGCCCGCGATGATGTCCCGCAGGGCGACATTGTCCGTCCGGCTCTTCACCAGCGCCGCTGACACCCGCGCGGCGATGGCGGAATCGGAATCGCTCGCGGAAAAGATCAGGATCGGCGGCGGATCGGACAGGCGGCGGATCGCATCGATCAGATCGAGGCCCGAGCCGTCCGGCAGGGAGACATCGAGGATGACGAGGGAGAAGGTCCGTTCCGCCAAAGCGCGGCGGCCTTCCGACAGGCTGGGTGCCTGCACGACCTCGGCCTCGTTGCCGATGACGGCTGCGACGATCTTGAAGATATCCGGATCGTCCTCAACGTGAAGCACGGCGTTCATGGCCGGGTTGGCGCCGGTGCCCTGTGCCAATGCCCGGCGGATCGCATGGCGGAGCCGGTCCTGGTCGATCGGCTTGTCGATCCAGTCGACCACGGAGAAGGCGTCGCCGTTCAAGTCGCGTCGCGCGGTGTCCGTGACGGCTGAGACGATGACGACCGGAAGGTCATGCGTGGCGGGTTTCGCCCGGATACGACGGAACAGGGCCAGGCCGTCCTCATCGGGCAAGAGAACATCCAAGGTCATGACATCGAAACGGGTCGTCGCGAGCAGCGCCTCGGCTTCGCGAGCCGTATGGGCAGTTTGAACCTGCCAACCCTGCATCTCCAACATGAAGCCGAGAAGACGCGCGACATCGTAATCGTCCTCGACGATCAGGATCCGCCGCCTGTCCACAGGCGCGGCCTCGTCGTCCACGAGCGGCGCTTCGGCCCCGATGGCAGGCGTATGACGACAGGGAAGGGTGAACCAGAAGCGGGTGCCGCCATCCTCTGGCACATCGAAGCCGATGGTGCCGCCATGCTGCTCGACGATGGCCTTGCTGATGCTCAGGCCGAGACCGGTGCCGCCTTTCTGGCGACGGTCGCTTGAATCCGCCTGGGCGAATCGCTGGAAAATGCGAGCGCGGAACTCGTCGGGGATGCCGGCTCCATGGTCGCGCACGCTGATGCGGATATGGTCCGGCTGCGCCGTCATGGTGATATCGACGACGCCGCCGATCGGGGAGAATTTGGCGGCGTTAGAGAGCAGATTGGCCATGATCTGTTGCACGCGCGCGGCATCGGCACGCACTTCCGTCAGAGGCGGTAGGTCGATTGTCGTTTGGAAGGTGACGCCGAAAGGCGCCGCATAGGCACGGTTCGCCTCGACCGCCTGCTGCACGATCGCATGGGCCGGAAGCATGTCGTATTGGAAATCCATTCGCCCGGATTCGATTTTCTCGATGTCGAGGATGTCGTTTACGAGATGGACGAGCCGGGCGCTGTTGTTATGCGCGATTTCCACGAACTGGCGCACCTTGGGGGACAATTCCCCGGCCGCGCCGGAGATGAGCAGGCCAAGCGACCCGCGAATCGAGGTGAGGGGCGTCCGCAATTCGTGGCTGACCGTGGAGACGAACTCGTTCTTGAGCTGCGACAGCCGATGCCGCTCGGTCGCGTCGCGCAGGATGCAGACCGTTTCATCCGCCAATTCGCCGGCGCCATCGCCCACCGAGATATCGCCGGGGAAGCGGGTGCCATCGCCACGGATGCCGAAGACTTCGGTCGCGCCGCCGGCCAGACCCGCGATCCGTGCGGCCGCCGGGTGGCCCACAAGCGCGGTATTCGGCAGCCCGAACAGCAAAGATGACGCACGGTTCGCCAAGCGGACCGCGCCATCTGGACCGATGAGAAGGATGGCATCTGTCGCATGATCGAGGATCGACTGCAGGCGCCGCCGCACAGTGTTGATCTCGGCATGAGATGCCGCGAGTGCGCCGCGGCTTGTCTGCAGGTCTTGGATCTTTTCCCGACCCTGCTCCAGGCTTCGCTGGAAGATCCACAATGCGAAAATCGCCAGAATGCCCGCAACCAACAGCGCAATCAGCAGAAACGTGTTGATAGCGCGCGAGAGCGCCGTATACGCGTCGGTTCGTTTATCGAGCAACCGACGCTCGTTCTCGATCATCGAGGTCATGGCGCGGAGGAGAACGATGCGCCGCGCCGATGCCGCTTTGACGATCACAACTGTCGATGCGTCGGAATACGACGCTTGGCCGAGCGATGACCGCAAGCCTGAGGTCAGCGAATCCACGTCCGCTTTGATCGCTGTTGCACGCGCATGCTGCTCGGGATTGTCGGACGTCATTGTCGCGAGCAAGGCCACGTCACCTTCAAGCGCCGTCGCGTCTCGGCTGAAATCTTGACGCGCGTCGGGTGACAAGGACAGACCGAGCAAAAGGGCGTTCCGCCCCAAAACGACCTGGTAAAGAACGAGTTGAGTTTTCATCAGACGTTCAACGACGTTGTAGCTTTGCTGCACCCAGCGGAGTTGCTCGGCGGATCTGCGGCTGAGAAAGTTTGCGGACAGGGCTGCCGACGCGAGCAACGCGCCAATCAGAATCGTGCCCAGTATGGTTGCGGGCCGGCCGGTTACACGGAGTTTCTGCAAGATCATAAGGGGAGGGGCCTAGTGGTCCGTTTCCGACATTTGCATCCGCTTGCGGTAACCACTGTAGCAAATGCCGGAATCAAAGGACCACTGGCAACTCTATAATTCCAGTGGATCTTTTGAATGTGACATTTGAGCACGAGGATGCGGCAGGCGCATCTTCTGCGCTCAGACTGTGGCGGGATGCCCGTCTATTCAAATAGACCTGCTCAGAAGCAATGCAGTTTCCTTGTCAACTCTGGCGACCAATTCAGGGTCGAGCGCCCGGTGATTGGGTCGCGCCTGACCGCGCCGCTTAATATAAATACCAGTCCTACCATCGAGTTCGGGTGACAGACACGCAAAGAGCGGCGGCGCCGCACCGCGCTCCTCCGACAGGGAGAACGGAGCCATGAGCCGCCATGCGAGACCGGCGACGCCGCCGTGGCGGACGATTCTGGTCGCGACCAGACCGGGATGCACAACGTTCACCGTTACAGTGGTGTGCCGCAGTCGTTCCGCAAGCGCAAAACTTTCTATCATGAGCGCGAGCTTCGACTGTGCATAGGCGCGCACCATGCTCCAGCCATGAGTGAGTTCCAGATTCTCAGGGTCGATCTCTGCCCGGTCGGAGCTTGAGGAGCCGATCATGACCACGCGCGCACGCGGCGCGGCCTGAAGCGCCGGCAGCAGTGTCTGCGTCAACAAGATCGGCGATAGCAGGTTCGTCGCCACCGTCGTCTCATGCCCCTCTGCCGTCACCACCCGGCGTGGACAGAGCGCGCCGGCGTTGTTCACCAACAGGTCCAATGTGGGCATGTCGCGGAGGATCGCCGCACCAAGCGCACGCGTCTCAGCGAGCGATGACAGATCCGTGATGTGAAGCTGGGTTTGCGCTCCCGGCACTCGCGCGGCGATCCAGGCCTGGGTTGCCTCTCCGCGCTCGCGGTTGCGGCCGACCATGATGACGCGGTGGCCGGCGGCCGCAAGGCCCATGGCAATCCAGCGCCCGATGCCGCTTGTGGCCCCTGTGACGACGGCGGTCTTCAGAGGGGGTGTCGCCATCAGTCGGAGGCGCCGAGCGCCCAGGCGAGAATACCTTTTTGGGCGTGCAGCCTGTTCTCCGCTTCCTCGAACACCACGGATTGCGGCCCGTCGATCACGCCGGCCGTCACTTCCTCGCCGCGATGGGCGGGCAGGCAATGCATGAAGATCGCGTCCGGTGCCGCCTGGGCCATCAGCCGCTCGGTCACCCGAAACGGTGCCAGCAGATTGTGGCGGTTCTCGCCCTCGGTATCCGCCATGCTGACCCAGGTATCGGTGATGACGCATCGCGCATCCGCCACCGCCGCTTCTGGGTCACTGCCCACTTCCACGCGCGCCCCCTGTGATCGCGCCCAGGCCAGCAACTCGGCCGAGGGCGCGAGTTCCGGCGGCGTGGCCAGACGCAGGACGAAGCCGAACCGGGCCGAAGCCTCGATCCAGCTGCGCGCGACGTTATTGCCATCACCGCACCAGGCGATGACCTGATCCTCGATCGGGCCGCGCAGTTCTTCGAAGGTCAGGATATCGGCCATGATCTGGCAGGGATGAGACGCTTCGGTGAGGCCGTTAATGACCGGAACGGTCGCATACTGCGCGAGCTCGTGCAGCTTGGCTGAGCGGTCGGTGCGCATCATGATGCCATCGACATAGCGGGACAGCACGCGCGCCGTATCGGCCACCGTCTCGCCGCGCCCGAGTTGCATGTCATGCCCCAGCAAGATCACCGGATCACCACCGAGTTCGCGGATCGCGACCTCGAAGCTCACGCGCGTGCGGGTGCTCGGCTTCTCGAAGATCAGCGCCACGGACTTGCCGGTCAGCGGCCGGGCATGGTCCCGCCGCCGACCTTTGCAGGTGGCGGCGGTCTCCAGGATGTGGCGCAGCGTCCCCGCGTCGATATCCTTGAGGTCGAGGAAATGCCTCGGGGCCGCCAGTGTCACTGGGCGGCGACCTTGGACTCGGCGAAATGTGCGGCCGCGCGGCGCAGCATACCAACGGCCGCCTCGCAGTCGGACACCGACACGATCAGGGGTGGCGCCAGACGCAGCACATTGTCACCGGCCGCGACTGTCAACAGGCCGGCGCCGAGGCAGGCGGCCTGCATGTCGGTATTCGGCACGCTCAGCTTCAGACCGAGCAGAAAGCCGTGCCCGCGCACATCCTGAATGACGGAGGGGAAGTCGCGCGCCAGCGCTTCCAACTGGGTGCGCAGCATGGCCGCCCGCCGCTCGACATCCGGCAGGAAATCGGGCTGCAGCATCACGTCCAGCACCGCATTGCCCGCCGTGCAGGCGAGGGGACTGCCGCCGAAGGTGGTGCCATGCGTGCCGGGGCGCATGTTCTTCGCCACCGCTTCGGTCGTCAGCACCGCGCCCATGGGGAAGCCGCCGCCGATACCCTTGGCGAGCGACATCACGTCCGGTGTCATCGTCGTCCATTGATGGGCGAACAGCTTGCCGGTGCGGCCCATGCCGGTCTGGACTTCGTCAAGGCCGAGCAGCAGGCCGAACTCGTCACAGGCGGCGCGCAACCCTTGCAGGAAGCCTTCATTGGCCGAGCGGATGCCGCCTTCGCCCTGGATCGGCTCGACGATGATGCCCGCCGTCTCAGGCCCGATAGCATCGCGCAAGGCGTTCAGGTTGTTGAACGGCACATGGTCAAAACCATCCACCGGCGGGCCATAGCCCTTCAGATAGTTGGCGTTGCCGGTGGCGGAGATCATCGCCAGTGTGCGGCCATGGAAGGCGCCGTCGAAACAGATGATACGCCAACGCTCGGGGTGGCCCGCTTCCGCCTGGGCCTTGCGGATCATCTTCACCATGCCCTCATTCGCTTCCGCACCCGAATTGCAGAAGAAGACGCTGTCGGCAAAGCTGTTCTCAACGAAGCGCGCCGCCAGAGTCTCGGCTTGCGGGACCCGATAGAGATTGGACACATGAATGACGCGTGCCGCTTGCTCCGCAATGGCGCTGGTCAGAACCGGATGGCCATGGCCGAGGGAGGAAGTCGCGATGCCCGCGCCAAAATCGAGGAATCGTCGCCCGTCCGCCGTGAACAGCCAAGCGCCTTCGCCGCGCTCGAACGCGACGTCAGCACGGTTGTAGTTGGGCATAAGGGCAGGAATCATGGCAACTTTCCTGAAGGCGGAAAGTAAAGATGTATGGGATCCGCCGCCAGTGACGTCAATAAAGCAGAACCAAGCAACACACAGATGACACAGGCAAAAGCATCAAGGCTCGACGAAGCCGCTCTGCGTGAGGCGGGACTTGCCTATATGGCGCGGTATGGCGGTACGGCGGCGGCGCTGACACGCGCCCTCGACCGTCGGATCCGGCGATGGGCGGAGCCGCTGCTGGCGGCCGAAGCGCCGGACCGCGAGGCGATTGCCGCGCAGACGGCGGTGCTCAAGCACATCGCCCGCGAGGTTGTGCTGTCACTCGCAGAACTCGGGGCCGTGGATGACGCCGCTTTCGCCGAAAGTCGCGCCCGGCGGCTGCGGCGGTCCGGCCGATCCCGCCGCGCGGTGCTCGCCCATCTCGGCGGCAAAGGCGTGGCGGCCGACCTCGCTTCGGCTGCGGTGCCTGAGGATGAGGCGGCGGAACTCGCGGCCGCCCTGTCCTTCGCCCGTCGCCGGCGCGTTGGGCCTTTTGCGCGTGAGGCGCCGTCAGAAGACGAGAGCCGGGACCGTATTCTGGCGGCCTTTGGCCGTGCCGGCTTCAACGGCGGCGTCGCACGGCAGGCGCTGGACTGCGATCCGGTCGAGGCCGAGCGGCTGATTCGGGAGCAACGCGGATGAAACCCTTCCGGCCCATCACCGAACCGCTGGAAGCCGGCGTCGCCCGCCAGCGGGGCGTGTTCGAGGCGCTGTCCCTGCTGACGCCGCAAGATCTGCCGGAGGAGCGCAAGATCCGCATCGGCGGCCCGGGAGACGGCGGCTATGTGCTGGTCGATCGGCTGCGGCCGGGGCAGGCGGTCATGAGCTTCGGGGTCGGCCCCACGGTCAGTTTCGACCTCGACCTCGCGGCGCGCGGCCATACGGTGCTGCTGTTCGACCACACGATTGATGCGCTGCCGGCCACGCATGAGCGCTTCACCTGGTATCCCGAAGGCGTTTCGGGCGAGTCCGATGTTGCGCGGCGGCTGTTCACGCTGGCGGACCATATGGCGAAGCTGCCGCCGGGTGGGGAGGCGCCGATCCTGAAGATGGACGTCGAGGGCGCGGAGTGGGACGTGCTGACTGAGACACCGATGGGTCTGCTGCGACGCTTCGAGCAGATCGTCATCGAATTGCATGAACTGCCCCGGCTTGAGGAGCGCGGCTTCCGCAGCATGGCCTGGAAGGCGCTGGCGACCTTGTCCTCCGCCTTCACCCTCTGCCATGTGCATGCCAACAATTTTGGCGGCATCGCGACGGTGTCGGGCTTTCCGGTGCCCGAAACGCTGGAAGTGACCTATATCCGCACCGATCTGGTGGCATCTGCGCCCTCCACCACATTCTATCCGACCGCGCTCGATTCCGGGAATTGCCTGGACTGGCCGGATTTGCCGTTGTGGTTCTATCCCTTCATGCCCGGCAGCGGGGCGGCGGCCTTCCCAAGGTGAGATGATGCCCGATCCATCGGAACTGCTGACGCCGGACGAGATGGGGCAGGTGGATCGCGCGGCGCCGGGCCTGGGCGTGCCGAGCCTCGTTTTGATGGAGAATGCGGGCAGGGCGGTGGCGCGCGCCATCCGTCGCCGGATGCGGCCGTGTCGCACGGTGGTGTTCTGCGGTCCCGGCAATAACGGCGGCGACGGTTATGTCGTGGCCCGGCTGCTGGCACAGGACGGGTGGCCGATCGCCGTCGCGGCCCTGGCACCGCCGCGTGACGGCACGGACGCCGCGATCATGGCCGCGCGATGGCGCGGGCTGATGGTGCCCTTCACCGTGGCCGAGGCTGCGCGCGCCGGTCTGGCGATCGACGCCGTGTTTGGTGCCGGACTGTCCCGCGATGTCGATCCCGCCGTGACCGATGTGCTTGCCGCTGCCCGCCGATTGGTCGCGGTGGACGTGCCGAGTGGCGTGGACGGCACCACCGGTGCCTCGCGCGGCGGCGTCTCCCATGCCGAGATGACCGTGACCTTCTATCGCCTCAAGCCCGGCCACCTGCTTCTGCCGGGGCGGGAGCTGTGCGGGGAGACGGTGCTCGCCGATATCGGCATGCCTGACGGCGTGCTGGACGGGATCGACGTGAAAACCTGGATCAACGGTACCGCGCTCTGGACCGTGCCGAGCCTCACCATGAGCGGTCAGAAATATACGCGTGGCATGCTGACCGTGCTGGCGGGGGCGGAGATGGGGGGCGCCGCGCGCCTCGCCTCCATGGCGGCGCGGCGGGCAGGGGCGGGGCTGCTGACTGTCGTGGTGGAGGGCAATGGCGACGTGCTGCGCGCGACCGAGCCGGGCCTGATCGTTAGCGAAGCACCGCTGGAGAGACTGCTGGAGGATGAGCGACGCAAAACCTGGCTCTGCGGACCGGGCCTGGGGCTGGACCGCGCACGAGCGGCTCTGCCCAAGCTCATCGCCGCCGAGCGCCAGATCGTGGCAGACGCGGATGCGCTGGGGGCCTGCGCCGGGAACCCAGATCGCTTGAAGGGGGTTGCGGTCATCACGCCGCATGGCGGGGAGTTCGCGAAGCTGTTCGGGCCTGTGGGGGACGACAAGGTGGCCGCTGCCCGCCGCGCCGCCGCGCGGATCGGGGCTGTGGTCGTGCTCAAGGGCGCGGATACGGTCATCGCCGCGCCCGACGGGCGCGTCGCCATCAATAATAATGCGCCGCCGAGCCTGGCGACCGCCGGGTCCGGCGATACGCTCGCCGGCATCATCGCGGGTTTGCTGACCCAGGGCATGGCGCCTTGGGAGGCGGCGGCGGCGGGCGTTTGGGTCCATGGCGCGGCGGCGACGATCGCCGATCCGAACCCTGGCGGTGGCGGTTTGATCGCCGAGGACTTGGCCGACGCCATTCCGCAGGCGTTGGGGATGCTCATCTACCCTCGCCATGCGCGGGCTTGACCCGCGCACCTACCCGGGCAGCGCCTAAACGCGGCCAGGGCGCCGCAACCGGTAGGCCCGCGGATCAAGTCCGCGGGTGCCAATCTTTAAGGTGTGGCCTCCCGCTCACCTGATTCCAGACCGTTTTGACCCGCCGCGCTTGTGGGGGGTGCGCATGTGGGGTAAAGCGCGCCCCCTGCGGATGCGGCCCGCGGGCGTGGTGAAATTGGCAGACACGCCAGATTTAGGTTCTGGTGGCGCAAGCCGTGGGGGTTCAAGTCCCTCCGCCCGCACCATCCGCTCTCGAACCGCATCCGTGCCGCGCCGTCCTTATCCTCGCCCTCTCACGCCTTCCTCGTTCTACCCGGAGCCCTGACGTCCATGCAGATCACCGAAACCCAGTCCGATGGGCTGAAGCACGCCTTCACCGTCACCCTTCCGTTCGCGGATCTGGAGGTGAAGCGCCAGGCGCGGCTGACGGAATTGGGCCGCACGATGAAGCTGCCGGGCTTCCGACCCGGTAAGGTGCCGATGACGCTGCTCCAGAAGCGCTATGGCTCCGCCGTCATGGCCGAAGTCGCCGATGAGTCGGTGAACGAGGCGACCCGCCAGCTTCTGTCAGATCGCGGCTTTCGCCCGGCGACGCAGCCCAAGGTCGATCTGGTCTCCGCCGGTGAGGAAAAGGATCTTGAGTTCACCGTCGAACTCGAAGTGCTGCCCGAGATCGTCATCCCGAGCCTGAGCGACATCACGCTGACCCGCCTGAAGGCTGAACCGGCGCCCGACTCCGTGGATCAGGGCCTGGCCAATATCCTCAAGAGCCGCCGTAAGGAGATCGATGTCACCGAAGATCGCCCCGCTGGCCAGGGCGATGGCCTGGTGGTCGATTTCGTCGGCCGCACCGGTGGTGAGTTGTTCGAGGGCGGCGCCGCCCAGGACATTTCCATCGAAATCGGTGGCACCGGCTTCATTCCGGGCTTCGCCGAACAGCTCGAAGGCATGAAGGTCGGTGAGACCCGCACCATCACCGTGACCTTCCCGGCCGATTACGGCGCCGCCGAGCTTGCCGGCAAAGAGGCCGAGTTCGACGTCACTGCCAAGGCGCTGAAGACCTATGAGACCCAGGACGCCACGGATGAGTTGGCTGTCGAACTCGGCTTCGAGGATCTCGAAGACCTGAAGAAATTCGTGCGTGACCGCCTGCAGCGCGAACTCGACTCCGAGGCGCGGCAGAACCTGAAGCGTCAGCTGCTGGATGCCCTGGCCGAAAAGGTCGATTTCGCCGTGCCGCCGAGCCTCTCAGCCAGTGAATTCAAGCAGATCTGGGATCGCCTGGAAGAGGAGCGGAAGGCCGGCCGCATCGACGAGGAAGACAAGGACAAGGACGAGGAGACTCTGCGCGCCGAGTATCAGGCGATCGCCGATCGTCGCGTGCGCCTTGGCCTGCTGCTGGCCGAAATCGGCCAGACCAACGGCATCACCGTCTCCAATGAAGAGATGAGCCGCGCCGTGTTCCAGCACTCCATGATGTATGGCGCGCGCCAGAAGGAAGCGCTGGAGATGTTCCGCAAGAACCCCCAGGCGGCCGATTTCCTGCGCGGCCCGATCTTCGAAGAGAAGGTCGTGGACTACGTCCTCGAACTCGCCAAGGTCGAGGATAAGGCCGTCTCTCCAGCCGAGCTGACAGCGGCCCTCGAGACCGAAGCGTAAGACGCCTCTTTTCTTTTTCCTAAGGCGGTCTCACATATGGGTGAGGCCGCAGACGACCGGCCTCCCTACGTCGCCAAAGCGGGACGGTTGGGCAGTCTGGCAGGCTGGATAAGACGACCCCTTGCGATGCGGGCAGGTTCATGGGGAAATGCCCGATATCCATCTAGACCGCGCCGGTGACCCTGGGCGGGGAAAGGAATGACATGAGAGATCGGGACCCGATCAGCGTTCTGAACAACACTTTGGTCCCCATCGTTGTGGAGCAGACCTCCCGCGGTGAACGGTCCTACGACATCTATTCCCGCCTCCTGAAGGAGCGGATCATCTTCCTGACCGGCCAGGTCTATGACGAGATGAGCTCGCTCATCTGCGCCCAGTTGCTGTTCCTGGAGAGCGAGAATCCCGCCAAGGACATCGCCTTCTACATCAACAGCCCCGGCGGCGTGGTCACCTCCGGTCTCGCGATTTATGACACCATGCAATACATCCGATGCCCCGTGAGCACCGTATGTATTGGGCAGGCGGCCTCCATGGGCAGCTTGCTGCTGACGGCGGGCGCGGCTGGCAAGCGATTCGCACTGCCGAACGCACGCATCATGGTGCACCAGCCGTCTGGCGGGGCGCAGGGCCAGGCGACGGATATCGAAATCCAGGCCCGCGAGATTTTGCGGATCCGGCAGCGGTTGAACGAAATCTACGTTCACCACACCGGCCAGACCCTGGAGAAGATCGAAGGCAAGCTGGAGCGCGACAGCTTCATGTCTGCCGCCGAAGCCAAGGATTTCGGCTTGATCGACATGGTTGTCGAGAACCGGCCGGTCGTGGGTGAGGACGGCAAGATCGTCGTTTAAGGCCGTTCCGGCCAAGCCTTGGGCCTTGGCCCGAAACTTGGATCGAAACTTGGATGCTGACCAGCGTCGGGCCGCGAAGGTTACCGGATCGCGGTCCGTGACGAAGAGCCGGGAAGGCGGGGATAGCTTTCGGCTAAGACCCCCGCCGCCTTGTTTCCTAACGCTTCCGGGGCGTAGTCTCGACGATCGACGCCCGGCACGATCCGGGGCAGGAGCTTGCTATGAGCAAAACCAGCGATTCTAAGAACACTCTCTACTGCTCGTTCTGCGGCAAGTCCCAGCATGAGGTCCGCAAGCTTATTGCGGGTCCGACCGTGTTCATTTGCGATGAATGCGTCGAGCTTTGCATGGACATCATCCGCGAGGAGAACAAAACCCACCTCGTCAAGTCCCGTGACGGAGTGCCGACTCCGCGTGAGATCTGCAAGGTGCTGGACGATTATGTCATCGGCCAGACACACGCCAAGAAGGTTTTGAGCGTCGCGGTTCACAACCATTACAAGCGCTTGGCCCATGGCCAGAAGCATAATGACGTGGAAATTGCGAAGTCGAACATCCTGCTGATCGGCCCCACCGGCTCGGGCAAGACATTGCTTGCCCAGACTCTGGCCCGGATGCTGGACGTGCCCTTCACCATGGCGGACGCCACCACCCTGACCGAAGCCGGCTATGTTGGTGAGGATGTTGAGAACATCATCCTCAAGCTGCTGCAGTCGGCCGATTACAATGTGGAACGCGCCCAGCGCGGCATCGTCTATATCGACGAGGTCGATAAGATCAGCCGCAAGTCCGACAACCCCTCCATCACCCGCGACGTGAGCGGAGAGGGCGTGCAGCAGGCCCTGTTGAAGATCATGGAAGGCACCGTCGCCTCCGTGCCGCCGCAGGGCGGGCGCAAGCATCCCCAGCAGGAGTTCCTGCAGGTTGATACGACGAACATCCTGTTCATCTGCGGCGGCGCCTTTGCCGGGCTGGACAAGATCATCGGCGCGCGCGGCAAGGGCTCGGGCATCGGCTATGGCGCGAGCGTGACCTCGCCTGACGAACGCCAAGTCGGCGCATTGTTGCGTGAGGTCGAGCCCGAGGATCTGCTGCGCTTCGGCCTGATCCCCGAGTTCATCGGCCGTCTGCCGGTGCTGGCGACTCTGGAGGATCTCGATGAGCCCGCGCTGATCGAAATTCTGACCAAGCCGAAGAACGCCCTTGTTAAGCAGTATGCGCGTCTGTTCGAGATGGAGGGCGTGAAGCTCGCCTTTACCGAGGACGCCATGAAGTCCGTGGCGGCGCGGGCCATCAAGCGCAAGACCGGCGCGCGGGGCTTGCGCTCCATCATGGAGCAGATCTTGCTGAGCACGATGTATGAGCTTCCCGGCCTCAACAATGTCGAGGAAGTCACCATCAACCGCGAAGTCGCGGAGAGCCGTGCCGAACCACTGTTCACCTACGGCAAGGAGCGGGTTGAAGAGAGCGCCTAACGGCCTCTCCAGACGCTCGCCGAACGCTGAAGTTCCATGCGGGTGCCGCTTCTGGGCCCGCGACGTGAACGACTGTCCTTGAAAGGAGGTCATCGTGACTGACAAGAAAACGACGGCACCGGAGCCTTCTCCGATCGCCACGCGGATGCCGGTGTTGCCGCTGCGGGACATCGTGGTTTTCCCGCATATGATCGTGCCGCTCTTCGTGGGCCGCGAAAAATCCGTCCGCGCGCTCGAGGCCGTTGTGAAGGACGGCAAGCAGATCTTGCTCGTCGCGCAGAAGAACGCAGCGCAGGACGATCCGGCGGCGGATGACATCTACCAGCTCGGCACCGTGTCCACGATCCTGCAGCTGCTCAAGCTGCCGGACGGGACCGTGAAGGTTCTCGTTGAAGGCCAGAGCCGCGCGAGCGTGACGAAGTTCACCGAGACCGACAATTTCTTCGAGGCCGAGGTCACCCCGATGGAGGAGA
The DNA here is from genome assembly GCF_030252425.1 of Acidisoma sp. PAMC 29798. Taxonomy (GTDB): domain Bacteria; phylum Pseudomonadota; class Alphaproteobacteria; order Acetobacterales; family Acetobacteraceae; genus Acidisoma; species Acidisoma cladoniae. The sequence continues at coordinate 1,661,497 of NZ_CP126994.1, forward strand.
TCGGCGGCGATTCGAAGGAGCTGGAGGCGCTGAGCCGCACGGTGGTCGGACAGTTCGAACAATACATCAAGCTCAACAAGAAGATCGCCCAGGAAGTCCTTGTTTCGCTTCACCAAATCGAAGATCCGGCGAAGCTCGCCGATACCGTCGCCAGCCATTTGACGCTGAAAATCTCTGAAAAGCAGGAGCTGCTGGAGATTAAGGGCGTCGGTGACCGTCTGGAGCGGTTGTTCGCCCATATGGAAACCGAAATCGGCGTCCTTCAGGTCGAGAAGCGCATCCGCAACCGCGTCAAGCGGCAGATGGAGAAGACCCAGCGCGAGTACTACCTGAACGAGCAGCTGAAGGCGATTCAGAAGGAGCTGGGTGAGGGCGAGGATGGTAAGGACGAGACCGCGGAGCTGGAAGAGAAGATCAAGAAGACCAAGCTCTCCAAGGAAGCCCGCGACAAGGCCGTGGCCGAGCTGAAGAAGCTCAAGACCATGAGCCCGATGAGCGCCGAGGCGACGGTGGTGCGCAACTACCTCGACTGGCTGCTGGCGGTGCCGTGGAAGAAGCGCAGCAAGATCAAGAACGACATTGCGGCCGCCGAAAAGGTGCTCGACGACGAGCATTACGCGATGGAGAAGATCAAGGAGCGCATTATCGAGTATCTGGCGGTGCAGGTGCGCAGCCAGAAGCTGCGTGGACCGATCCTGTGTCTGGTCGGGCCGCCGGGCGTCGGCAAGACCTCGCTCGCCAAGTCGATCGCCCATGCTACGGGCCGCAACTTCGTCCGCATGTCGCTCGGCGGCGTGCGCGACGAGTCTGAAATTCGCGGTCATCGCCGGACCTATATCGGCTCCATGCCGGGCAAGGTCATCCAGGGGATGAAGAAGGCAAAGACATCCAACCCCTTGTTTCTGTTGGATGAGATCGACAAGCTGGGCGCCGATTGGCGCGGCGACCCGAGTTCTGCGCTGCTTGAAGTGCTGGACCCGGAGCAGAATTCGACCTTCGCGGACCATTATCTGGAAGTCGATTACGACCTGTCGGACGTGATGTTCGTCACGACCGCCAATACCTTGCGGATGCCGCAGCCGTTGCTCGATCGCATGGAGATCATCCGCATCCCCGGCTATACCGAGGATGAGAAGGTCGAAATCGCCAAGCGCCATCTGATCCCCAAGCAGGGTCTCGCCCATAGCCTGAAGGACGGCGAATGGTCGATTTCTGACGACTCCTTGCACGAGCTGATCCGCTACTACACGCGGGAAGCGGGCGTTCGTAACCTGGAGCGGGAAATCGCCAATCTGGCGCGTAAGGCGGTGAAAGAGATCGTCACCGGCAAGGCGAAGAAGCTCGCCTTCACCCCGAGGAACCTGGAAAAGTTCGCAGGCGTGAAGAAGTTTCATTATGGCGAGGCTGAGTCGGAAGACATGGTCGGCGTCGTGACGGGCCTGGCCTGGACCGAAGTCGGCGGCGAGATCCTGACGATCGAAAGCGTGCTGCTGCCCGGCAAGGGGGGCGTGAAGCATACCGGCAAGCTTGGTGACGTGATGCAGGAGAGTGTGGCGGCGGCGATCAGCTACGTTCGTAGTCGCTCGATCACCTTCGGCATCAAGCCGACCTTGTTCGAGAAGCGGGACATCCACGTCCATGTGCCGGAAGGGGCGACCCCCAAGGACGGACCCTCCGCCGGTGTCGCCATGGCGGTCAGCATCGTCAGCATCTTGACGGGTATTCCCATCCGACGGGATGTGGCGATGACGGGTGAGATCACTCTGCGCGGCCGCGTATTGCCGATCGGCGGATTGAAGGAAAAGCTGTTGGCGGCGTTGCGGGCCGGCATCACCACGGTGTTCATCCCGAAGGAGAACGAGAAGGATCTGGCCGAAATTCCCGACAACGTGAAGAAGGGGATCAAGATCATTCCCGTCTCCCATGTCGATCAGGTGATCAGCCAGGCGCTGCAGCGAAAGCCCGAGCCCATCGAGTGGTCCGAGCCGGTGGAGGAGCCTATTCCGGCCAAACCGGCTGTCGGAGAGAAGGCGCCGTTGCTGCCGCATTGAGGCGCGATTCGCATTGAGGCAAAAAAGGCGGCGGAAGCAATTCCGCCGCCTTTTTTCTGCCGTGGCGGCCCTTTAGCGAAAAAGGATGATTACCAGTCCTGGTTGCAATCCGTGCACGCGCCGCTTCGACCTCTCGGTCGATCGACGGCTAGTAACTTCGGATCGCGATGCCAGTTCTGGTGTCGGAACGTCCATCCTTTCGCTGAAATAGGGAGTGCTGGTGTGAATAAAATGGAATTGGTCGCGGCGGTCGCCGAGCAGACGGATCTGTCCCGCGCAAAGGCGGGGGAGGTGGTGGATGCGGTCTTCGCCAAGATCGCCGAAGGGTTGAAATCGTCCGAAGTGCGGTTGATCGGCTTCGGCAATTTCGTGACGTCACAACGCAAGGCCGGCACCGGCCGCAACCCGCGCACGGGCGAGGAAATCCCGATTCCGGCTTCCGTCTCAGTCCGATTCAAGCCCGGCAAGGCGTTGAAGGATGCCGTTAACTAAGGTCCGCATCTCGGACGGCGGAATGCGCTGCGCTTTTCCGCCCTACGAAGCTGCGGTATGTAGGGCGGAAGAGCGCAGCGTATTCCGCCGCGCGACGATGGGCGGTTAGCTCAGCGGTAGAGCGTCTCGTTTACACCGAGAGGGCCGGCGGTTCGAATCCGTCACCGCCCACCAAACTCCTGTCCAGCCTAGGCGCCGCATGCGTGACGCCCGCTCACGCCTCTCCCATCTTTGCCAGAGCCGCTTGACGCTTCGGCCGCGCCGCTTTAACACCCGGCCAGTCGCTGCGGGTGTAGCTCAGTTGGTTAGAGCGCCGGCCTGTCACGCCGGAGGTCGCGGGTTCGAGTCCCGTCACTCGCGCCACAGTGACAATGTTTCAGGCTTATCAATCCCCTCACATAGACGAGCCGTCCCCTCCACACATGGTGAAGGGGTCCCCCTGGCAAGTCTTCGCGCAGGGGATTACGCTCACTTCGCGGTTGCGGTAGAAGGCCCCGTCAGGCCGCTGCCTGCGGTTCTGGTTCGGCCCAAGGAGTTGAAGGTGTACCCTTTGCTTTCGCAATACTGGCCGATCCTCGTCTTCATCGTCATTGCGGGCGGCATCGCCGGCGCCATGCTGGTGGGCTCGCTTCTGGCCGCGCGCCAGAAGCCCTATGCCGAAAAGCTCTCCGCCTATGAATGCGGATTTGAGCCCTTTGACGATGCGCGGCGCCGTTTCGACGTGCGCTTCTACCTCGTCTGCCTGCTGTTCATCATTTTCGATCTGGAAGTCGCCTTCCTGTTTCCCTGGGCCATCAGCCTTGCCCATATCGGCATGTTCGGCTTCTTGACCATGATGGGCTTCCTGGGCGTTCTGACCGTGGGCTTCATCTATGAGTGGCGCAAAGGCGCGCTGGATTGGGAATGACAGCATGAGCATCGCCCTGACACCCCATTCTCCCGATCACGGTTCTGCCAATCACGATCCCAACGCGCCGGTGCTGTGGAATCGCGATGCGCTTCCGCCCGGTGACGACCAGGATGCCGTCATTCGCAGCATCACCGGGGAAATCGCCGGCAAGGGCTTCGTCGTCGGCAATCTCGACAAGCTGGTGAACTGGGCCCGCACGGGCAGCTTGTGGCCGATGACCTTCGGCCTGGCATGCTGCGCCGTGGAAATGATCCACGCCTATATGCCGCGTTACGATCTTGACCGCATGGGCATCATCCCGCGCGCCAGCCCCCGCCAGAGCGACGTCATGATCGTCGCGGGCACGCTGACGAACAAAATGGCGCCGGCGCTGCGCAAGCTTTATGACCAGATGCCCGAGCCGCGCTGGGTCATTTCCATGGGCAGCTGCGCCAATGGCGGCGGCTACTACCACTATTCCTACTCCGTGGTGCGTGGCTGCGACCGCATCGTGCCGGTCGATGTCTATGTGCCGGGCTGCCCGCCGTCGGCTGAGGCGCTGGTCTACGGCATCATGCAGCTGCAAAAGAAAATCCGTCGCACGGGGACCATCCTTCGTGGCTGATCCCGCACCGGCCGCCGAGGCGCTTCCGGCCCCGATTAGTGCTGAGACCGCCCTCGCGAGCCTCGCGGGCGGCCTTCCGCGCGTTCTCTCGGCTAAGGTGGAGGTGGGCGAGGTGGTGCTGCGCACCGACCGCGAGTCGCTCATCGGCGTAATGACGACGCTCAAAGACGATCCACGCTTTGCTTTCGAGCAGGTGATGGATATTTGCGGCGTCGATTGGCCGAGCAAGCCCGAGCGCTTCGAGGTGGTCTACAATCTGCTCTCCGTCTCCCTCAACCAACGCATCCGCGTCATCGTCACGACGGATGAGGTGGCTGCCGTGCCGTCCGTCCACGAACTTTGGGCGTCGGCGACCTGGTGGGAACGGGAATGCTACGACCTGTTCGGCATCGCCTTTTCCGGTCAGCCGGATCTGCGCCGCATCCTGACCGATTACGGCTTCGTCGGGCATCCGCTGCGCAAGGACTTTCCGATGACGGGCTATGTTGAGGTCCGCTACGACGAGGAACGCAAGCAGGTCATCTACGAACCGGTGAACCTGACGCAGGATTTCCGCCGCTTCGATTTCATCTCGCCTTGGGAGGGCATGACGACGCTCCCCGGGGACGAGAAAGCACATCGCGAGGGCTGAGGGCATGAGCGACGTCACGGACAAGCTGGGCACGGCGCAATACGACCCGATGCCGGCCGGCACGACGACCCAGACCATCGAAATCGACAGCCATGCGATGAACTTCGGGCCGCAGCATCCGGCGGCCCATGGGGTCTTGCGCATGATCCTGGAAATGGACGGCGAGGTGGTGGACCGCGCCGACCCGCATATCGGCCTGCTGCATCGCGGCACTGAAAAGCTGATCGAGGCACGGACTTATCTTCAGAACGTTCCGTATTTCGATCGGCTCGACTATGTCAGCCCGATGGCGCAGGAGCATTGCTACTGCATGGCCGTCGAGAAGCTGCTCGGCATCACGGTGCCGGAGCGGGCCGAGTGGATCCGGACCATGTTCGCGGAGATTACCCGCATCCTGAACCATATCCTCAACGTCACGTCCTTCGGGCTCGACGTCGGTGCGCTCACGGCGAGCCTCTGGGGTTATGAGGAACGCGAAAAGCTGATGGAGTTTCATGAAGCGGCGTCCGGTGCGCGGCTTCATGCGAATTATTTCCGGCCCGGCGGCGTCAATCGCGACCTGCCGATCGGTCTTGAGGATAAGATCCTCGCGTGGTGCGACGATTATCCCACCTTCATCGATGACCTCGAAGGGCTGCTGACGGATAATCGCATCTGGAAGCAGCGCACGGTCGATATCGGTATCGTCACGGCCGAGCAGGCGCTCAATTGGGGCTTCAGCGGCCCCAACCTGCGGGCTTCCGGCGTGCCGTGGGATCTCCGCCGCGCCCAGCCGTATTCGAAATATTCCGAAGTGGCCTTCGAGGTCCCGGTGTCGCGCCACGGCGATTGCTACGACCGCTATCTCATGCGCATTCAGGAAATGCGTGAGAGCGTCAAGATCATTCGCCAATGCCTGCAAAAGATGAAGCCAGGCCCCATCCGTGTGCAGGACAATAAGTTCACGCCGCCGAAGCGGGCCGAGATGAAGCGCTCGATGGAAGCGCTGATCCATCACTTCAAGCTCTTTACCGAGGGCTTCCATGTGCCGGCCGGCGCGACTTATACGACCGTCGAATCCCCCAAGGGCGAGTTCGGCGTCTATCTGGTGGCGGACGGCACCAACCGGCCCTATCGCTGCAAAATCCGTTCGACGGGCTTCTCCCACCTCCAGGCGATGGACAAGATGGCGAAGGGGCACATGCTGGCCGATACTGTCTCCATCATCGGCTCCCTCGACCTCGTCTTCGGCGAAATCGACAGGTAATCATGAGCGAAACCAATACTGTCGACGTCGCCGAGCCGGTGAGCTTCGTCTTTGACGCGCATAGCCGCGAGCAGATCGACGTCATCCTGAAACGCTATCCGCCCGAGCGACAGGCGAGTGCGGTCCTGCCGGTGCTGTACGTCGTGCAGAACCAGATGTTCCGTCTGGAAGACAGTGCCTGGGTGCCGCGCGTTGCGATGGATACGGTTGCGGCCCTGCTCGATATGCCGCCGATCCGCGTCTACGAAATCGCGACCTTCTATACGATGTTCAACCTCAAGCCGATCGGCCGCTACAACCTGCAAGTCTGCACCACGACGCCGTGCTGGCTGCGCGGGTCGGACGATGTGGTCGCCGCCTGCAAGAAGGCCACCGGCATTGCCCACTGGGGCGAGACCAGCGCCGACAGGCTGTTCACGATGAAGGAGGTCGAGTGTCTCGGCGCCTGCGTGAATGCGCCGATGATCCAGGTCAATGACGATTACTACGAAGATCTCGACGGCCCCCGCACCGAGGCGCTGATCGCCGCTCTGCGCCGCGGCGAAGTGCCGACGCCGGGCTCGACCATCGGTCGCATCGGGTCCATGGCCGAGGGCGGCAAGACGACGTTGCTGGACGAGGCGGCTTTGTGGTCGCCGGCCCATTACGACGCGGAGAAGAAGGCGCGTGCCGAGGCGCAAGCCCGCGCAGCCGCAGAGGCCGCCGCCAATCCGCCGGCCCCCGCTGAGCCCATCGCCGCCAAGCCGGGAGTGTGATGACATGCTGAAAGATCACGACCGCATCTTCACGAATCTCTACGGCGAACGCGACTGGCATCTCGACGGCGCCCGCACGTCCGGGGATTGGCAAGGCACCGCCGATATCATGGCGCGTGGACGTTTCGCGATCGTCGATGAGATGAAGGCCTCCGGCCTGCGCGGCCGTGGCGGCGCCGGTTTCCCGGCCGGTCTGAAATGGTCCTTCATGCCCAAGGATCGCGGCGACAAGCCGGCCTATCTTCTGGTCAATTGCGACGAAAGCGAGCCCGGCACCTGCAAGGACCGCGAAATCCTGCGCAACGACCCGCATAAGCTGGTCGAGGGCTGTCTGCTCGCCGGCTTCGCGATGGGGGCGACCGCCGCCTACTGCTACATTCGCGGCGAATATTACCTGGAATATGTGCGGCTGCAGACGGCGGTGGAGGAGGCCTATGCGGCCGGCCTCATCGGTAAGAACGCCTCCGGCTCCGGCTATGATTTCGACGTTTTCGTCCATCGCGGCGCCGGCGCCTATATTTGTGGCGAGGAAACCGCGCTGATCGAAAGCCTCGAAGGCAAGAAGGGCATGCCCCGCTCGAAGCCGCCCTTTCCGGCGGCGATGGGCCTGTATGGCTGCCCGAGCACGGTGACCAATTGTGAAACCGTGGCGGTGGCGCCGACCATCCTGCGGCGCGGTGCCAAATGGTTCGCGAGCTTCGGCCGCGACAAGAATGTCGGCACCAAGCTGTTCTGCATCTCCGGCCATGTGAACAAGCCCTGCACGGTCGAGGAATCGATGAGCATCCCGATGCGGGAGCTGATCGAGGTTCATGCCGGCGGCGTGCGTGGCGGCTGGGACAATCTTCTGGCCATCATTCCGGGCGGCGTCTCGGTTCCGATGATCACCAAGGAGATGGCCGAGAAGTCGCTGATGGACTTCGACAGCCTGCGCGAAATGCGCAGCGGCCTGGGTACCGGCGCGGTCATCGTCATGGACAAGTCCACCGATCTGATCAAGGCGATTGCGCGGATCTCGGCCTTCTACAAGCATGAGAGCTGCGGCCAATGCACGCCCTGCCGCGAAGGCACCGGCTGGATGATGCGGATCATGAACCGCATGGTCGAAGGCCGTGCGGAACTGGACGAGATCGACATGCTGGAGAACGTGACACGGCAGGTTGAAGGCCACACCATCTGCGCCTTGGGCGACGCCGCCGCCTGGCCGATCCAGGGCCTGATTCGTCACTTCCGCCCGCTGATGGAAGAACGGATCACCGCCTATAAGGCGTCCCGGATGCCGCCCGTGGCGGTCACGCACCCCCTGGCGATTGCGGCGGAGTAACGGGCAATGACCAAGCTCACGATAGACGGGATTGAGATCGAGGTGCCGAGCGGCTTCTCCGTGCTGCAAGCGGCCGAGGCCGCCGGTAAGGAGATTCCGCGTTTCTGCTTTCACGACCGTTTGTCTGTCGCGGCCAATTGCCGCATGTGCCTGGTCGAGGTCGAGAAGGCGCCGAAGCCCGTGGCGTCCTGCGCTTTCCCGGTGGGCGAGGGCATGGTTGTGAAGACCGACAGCCCGCTGGTGCGCAAGGCGCGCCGGGGCGTGATGGAATTCCTGCTCATCAATCACCCGCTGGATTGCCCGATCTGCGATCAGGGCGGCGAGTGCGACCTGCAAGACCAGGCGATGGCCTATGGCGCCGACCATTCCCGCTATACCGAGAATAAGCGCGCGGTTCAGGACAAGAACCTCGGCCCCATCGTCAAGACGACCATGACCCGCTGCATCCAGTGCAGCCGTTGCATCCGCTTCTCGACCGAAATCGCCGGCGTGCCCGAATTGGGCGGCACCTCGCGCGGCGAGATGATGGAGATCACCACCTATGTCGAGAAGGCGCTGACGTCGGAGCTGTCCGGCAACCTGGTGGACATCTGCCCGGTCGGCGCGCTGACCTCCAAGCCCTATGCCTATACCGCGCGGCCGTGGGAGCTGAAGAAGACTGACAGCATCGACGTGTTGGACGCGGTCGGCACCAATATCCGGATCGACGCACGCGGCCCGCAGGTGATGCGCATCCTGCCGCGCCTCAATGAGGACGTGAACGAGGAATGGCTGGCCGATAAGTCCCGCCATGCCCAGGACGGCTTGATGCGCCGCCGGCTGGACAAGCCCTGGCTGCGCGTTAACGGCCGGCTGCGCCCTGCGACCTGGGAAGAGGCCTTCATCGCCATCGCCGCGCGCCTTAAGGACGTGCCGGGTAGCCGCATCGGCGCCCTCGCGGGCGATTTGGCAGACGCCGAAAGCATGCTGGCGCTGAAGGATCTGCTCGGTTCGCTCGGATCCACGAATGTCGATTGCCGCCAGGGCGGCGCGCAGTTCGATACCGCCCGGCGCGACTTCTACCTGTTCAACTCGACCATCGCCGGGATCGAGGATGCCGATGCCCTGCTGCTGATCGGGACCAATCCGCGCCATGAGGCGCCGATCCTGAATGCCCGCATTCTGAAGCGCTGGCGCGCCAATCGCCTGCCGGTGGCCGTGATCGGTTCAGCGACGGACCTTACCTATCCGTCCGAGATCATCGGCGCAGGGGCCGAGACGCTGGCCGCCGTGCTGGACGGAAGCCACGCCTTCGCGAAAGTGCTGACCGAGGCCAAGCGGCCGATGATTGTGGTCGGTGAGAGCGCGCTGACGGGCACAGGCGGCGCCGATGTGCTCGCGAGCGCCTGGGCGCTGGCCGAAAAGGTCGGCGGTTTCAGCGACGATTGGCATGGCTTCAATGTGCTGCACCGTGCGGCGGCCCGCGTCGGCGGCCTCGACCTCGGCTTCGTGCCGGGTGAGGGCGGCATCGGCTGGGCCGACATGGTGCATGGCGGCGTAGACGTGCTGTGGCTGCTGGGCGCCGATGAGTTCGACGCCGCCGCCATCGCGCCGGAAACCTTCGTCATCTACCAGGGCCATCATGGTGACCGGGGCGCGGCGCGCGCCGACGTCATCCTGCCCGGCGCTGCCTATACCGAGAAAAGCGGCACCTATGTGAACACCGAGGGCCGCGTGCAGCAGACCCAGCCCGCGACCTTCCCGCCGGGCGAGGCCAAGGAAGACTGGCGCATCATTCGCGCCTTCAGTTCGGTCATCGACCGCACGCTGCCCTATGACACGATCCGCGCCTTGCGGGAGCATCTGGTCGCCGTCAATCCGGTCTTCGACACTGCCGCCGCCTTCCGCCGTCTCGCGACCTCCGACACCACCGGGCCGGTTTCCTCGGGTCACGCAGCCGGGGCACGGGCCTTCACCCGCGCGATCGAAAACTATTACCAGACCGACCCGATCAGCCGCGCCAGCCCGACCATGCAGGCTTGTACCGAAACCTTCGCGCCGCTGTTGCAGGCGGCGGAGTAGACCGCGTCATGGCGATGTTTTTCACGACGATTCTGGGCCAGATCATCCTGCGCCTGCTGGAGACGCTGGCTATCCTGGTGCCGCTGCTGCTCATGGTCGCCTATGCGACCTATGCCGAGCGCAAGGCCTTGGCCGCCATTCAGCTGCGCAAGGGACCCAATGTCGTCGGCCCCTTCGGCCTTTGGCAGCCCTTCGCCGACGCCATCAAGATGGTGATGAAGGAAACCATCGTCCCCACGGGCGCGAACCGCATCCTGTTCATGATGGCGCCGATGATCACCTTCGGCCTTGCCATGGTCGCCTGGGCCGTGGTGCCGACCGGTAACAATCTGGCCGTCGCCAACATCAATGTCGGCATTCTCTATCTGCTGGCGATCAGCTCCCTTGGTGTCTACGGCATCATCATTGCCGGCTGGGCCAGCAACTCTAAATACGCCTTTCTCGGCGCACTGCGCTCGGCGGCCCAGATGGTCAGCTACGAGGTCTCCATCGGCTTCGTGCTGGTTTCGGTGTTGCTGTGCGTCGGCAGCCTCAACCTGAATGACATCGTGCGCGCGCAGAACGGGTTGTGGTTCTGCATTCCGCTGTTCCCGATGTTCGTGGTCTTCTTTATCTCGGGCCTCGCTGAAACCAACCGCGCGCCTTTCGACATGGCGGAAGGCGAGAGCGAGATCGTCGCCGGCTACATGGTCGAATACAGCTCCATGAGCTACGCGATGTTCTTCCTCGGCGAATACGCGAACATGATCCTGATGAGCGGGATGGTCAGCATCCTGTTCTTGGGCGGCTGGCTCGCCCCGCTGCCCTTCGCGCCCTTCACCTGGGTGCCGGGGCCGATCTGGTTCATCCTGAAAATCTGCTTCGTCATGTTCATGTTCTTCTGGGTGCGGGCGACCTTTCCGCGCTTCCGCTACGATCAGCTCATGCGTCTGGGCTGGAAGGTCTTCCTGCCGCTCTGCCTCGGCTGGATGGTGTTGACCGCCGCCGTGCTGGAAATCTTCGGATGGCTGCCCAATGGCTGAGTTCACGCGCCTCTCGTTAACGAGCCAAGGAAACGATTGATGGCTTCGCTCGCACGCACCGCCAAGGGTCTTCTGCTGCTGGAATTGCTCAGCGGCATGGCCATCACTTTGCGCTATATGTTCAAGCCGAAGGTCACGATCAATTACCCCTTCGAGAAGTCGCCGCTGAGCCCGCGCTTCCGGGGCGAGCATGCGCTGCGCCGCTATCCCAATGGCGAGGAACGCTGCATCGCCTGCAAGCTGTGTGAGGCGATCTGTCCGGCCCAGGCCATCACCATCGAAGCCGAGGCCCGCGAAGACGGCAGCCGCCGCACCACGCGATACGACATCGATATGGTGAAGTGCATCTATTGCGGTCTGTGTGAGGAAGCCTGCCCGGTGGATGCCATCGTGGAGGGACCGAACTTCGAATACGCGACCGAAACGCGGGAGGAGCTGCTCTATGACAAGGAGAAGCTGCTCTCGAACGGGGACCGCTGGGAACCGGAACTCGCCCGTCGCCTTGAACTCGATGCCCCCTACCGGTAAGGCGGCGCCATGATCCTCGCCAATCTCTTCTTCTATGTCTTCGCGGCGATCCTGGTCGCGGCGGCGGTCATGGTCGTGACCTCGCGCAACCCGGTGCATTCCGTGTTGTTCCTCATCCTGGCATTCTTTAACGCGGCGGCCCTGTTCCTGATCGCGGGGGCCGAGTTCCTCGCGATGATCCTGCTGATCGTGTACGTCGGTGCGGTCGCGGTGCTGTTCCTGTTCGTCGTCATGATGCTCGACATCGACTTTTCCGAGCTGCGCGCCGGCGTGCAGCGCTACGCGCCGATCGGCGCCGTGATCGGCGCCATCCTGTTCCTGGAACTGGTTTTGGGCGTCGGCGGGTGGCGTTTCGCGCCGAGCGTCGCGACCCAAAGCCTGACGCCGATGACCGTGGGCATCACCAACACCGATGCCATCGGCCGCGTCCTCTACACCCAATACGCTTTCCTGTTTGAGACTTCGTCCCTGATCCTGATGGTGGCCATGATCGGCGCCATCGTGCTGACGCTGCGGGATCGCAAGCGGTCCAAGCATCAGGACATCGCACGCCAGATCGCGCGGACGCCGGCCGATACGATGATCATGATGGATCTGCCGATCGGCGTCGGCGTGAAGGCCCTGGGCATCCGCCGGCCGGACCCGCTGCTGGCGCCGCCCTCCGAGGATGGTGTGACCCTGCCGGAGACGGTGGCTCCCGAGCCTGTTCTGGTCTCGCATACGCCCGGAGGGACGCACTGAGATGCCCGTCAGCATCAGCCATTACCTCGTGCTGTCGGCCATTCTGCTGGTGGTGGGCATCTTCGGCATCTTCATGAACCGCAAGAACGTCATCACCATCATGATGTCGATCGAGCTGATCCTGCTCGCCGTGAACCTCAATCTCGTCGCCTTCTCCGCCGCCTTGCATGACCTCACCGGGCAGGTCTTCACCATGTTCGTGCTGACGGTCGCGGCGGCCGAAGCCGCCATCGGCCTCGCCATCATCGTCACCTACTTCCGCAACCGCGGCTCGATCGCGGTCGAAGACGTCAATCTGATGAAGGGCTAAGACGTGATCTTCGCCATTGCCGTCTTCGCCCCCCTGCTGGGCGCGCTGATCTCGGGCTTGTTCGGTCGCAGCCTGGGGGATCGCGGGGCGCAGATCGTCAGTGTCCTGTTCATGCTGATCGCCTCCGCCGCTGCCGTCGCCTCCGGCCTGCAACTCCTTACCGGCCTGGTGCCCGATGGCATCCTGGTCATCGGCAACTGGATGCATGTCGGCAGTTTCCAGGCGGATTGGACGTTGCGCGTCGATAGCCTGTCGGCCGTCATGGTGATGATGGTGACCGTGGTCTCCACGCTCATTCACATCTACTCGGTCGGTTATATGGCCGAGGATCGCTCCATTCCGCGCTTCTTCGCCTATCTGTCGCTCTTCACCTTCGCCATGCTCATGCTGGTGACGGCGAACGACCTGTTGCAGCTGTTCTTCGGCTGGGAAGGCGTGGGCCTGGTCAGCTATCTGCTGATCGGCTTCTGGTATGACCGCCCGAGTGCGAATGCCGCCGCCATCAAGGCCTTCGTCATGAACCGGGTGGGCGACCTCGGCTTCGCGCTGGGCATCGGCCTGGTGTTCTTCCTGTTCGGTAGCATCCGCCTGGACGCGATCTTCGCGGCCGTGCCGGCCCATAACGCCGATGTCTATCGTCTGTTCGGCACCAATCTGCATGCCATGGATGTCATCGGCATCCTGCTGTTCATCGGCGCCATGGGTAAGTCGGCGCAGATCGGGCTGCACACCTGGTTGGTGGATGCGATGGAAGGCCCGACGCCGGTTTCCGCCCTCATCCATGCCGCGACCATGGTCACGGCCGGCGTGTTCCTGATGGCGCGGATGTCGCCGCTGCTGGAATACGCGCCCATCGCCTTGGGCGTGGTCGGCGTTATCGGCGGCACCACGGCGCTGTTCGCGGCGACCATCGGCTGCGTGCAGACCGATATCAAGAAGGTCATCGCTTATTCCACCTGCTCGCAGCTCGGCTATATGTTCGTGGCGATTTCGGTGGGCGCCTATCAGGCCTCGATCTTCCACCTCATCACCCATGCCTTCTTCAAGTCGCTGCTGTTCCTCACTGCAGGCTCCGTCATTCATGCGATGTCGGGCGAGCAGGACATGCGCAAGATGGGCGGCTTGTGGCGTCTTATCCCCTTCACCTACGTCATGATGTGGATCGGCAACCTGGCGCTCGCCGGCATTCCGCCGCTGTCGGGCTTCTATTCCAAGGATGCGATCGTCGATTCCGCCTTCTTCGGCCATGGCGGCGGCTATGCTTTCATCTGCGTCGAGATCGCCACTTTCCTGACCGCCTTCTATTCCTGGCGCCTGCTGTTCATGACCTTCCACGGCCGTGCGCGCGGGGATGATCACGTCATGGCGCATGTCCATGAAAGCCCCTGGGTGATGCGCGGGCCGCTGGCCTTGCTGGCCCTCGGCGCCATCTTCGTGGGCGTGTCCTTAAAATACGACTTCATCGGCGCCGGTGACACGCTGTTCTGGGACGGGGCGATTTCCGACATTCATCATGAGGGTATCCTTCCGTCGCTCGAACATATTCCCTTCCTGATCGACATCCTGCCGACCGTGCTCGGTATCCTCGGGATTCTGGCGGCCTATCTGATGTATGTCGCGACGCCCGATCTGCCGGCCCGGCTCGCCCGCCGCTTCGCCGGCGTCTACCGCGTGCTTGTCCACAAATATTATTTCGACGAGTTTTATGACGCGGTCTTCGTCCGCGCCTATCGCGTGCTGGCGCGCGGGCTGTGGCATATCGGCGATGAGGGCATCATCGACGGTATTCCAAGGGGCGGCGCGGCCATTGCGCGCGGCTCAGCCGGGGGATTGGTGCGCTTGCAGAGCGGTTCACTCGCGCAATACGCCTTCGTCATGCTGATTGGCCTGGTCGTTCTGATCAGCGTCTTCCTGATCTTCCGGTGAGCGTGATGAACCAGGCCGGCTTTCCGCTGCTCTCGCTGCTGACCTTCCTGCCACTGGTCGGCGCGGCCGTCATCTTCTCCATCCGCGGTGATGACGCCGTAGTGGCCTCCACCGCGCGCTGGACCGCGCTTTGGACCAGCCTGATCGTCTTCGTGCTGAGCCTCGTGTTGTGGTTCGAGTTCGACAAGAGCCAGGCCGGTTTCCAATTCAACGAAGTGCTGTCCTGGCTGCCGCAGTTCGGCGTCAGCTACCGCATGGGCGTGGACGGCATCAGCGTCATGTTCGTGCTGATCTCTACGGCCTTGACGCCCATCGCCATCCTGTCGAGCTGGAACAGCACCGGCGGCCGGGTGCGCGAATACATGATCGCCTTCCTGGTCATGGAGACGATGATGGTCGGGCTGTTCTCGGCCCTCGACTTTATCCTGTTCTTCGTCTTCTTCGAAGGCGTGCTGATCCCGATGTTCATCATCATCGGCGTCTGGGGTGGAGAGCGGCGGTTGTATGCCGCCATCAAGTTCTTCCTGTTCATGTTTGCAGGCTCGATGCTGATGCTGCTCGGCATCATGGCGCTGTGGTTCCATGACGGCACGATGAGCATCCCCGACATGCTGCATATTCCGCTGCCGCCGCATTTGCAGTTCTGGCTATTCCTCGCCTTCCTCGCGGCTTTCGCCGTGAAGATCCCCATCTGGCCGGTCCATACCTGGCTGATCGATGCGCATCAGGAGGCACCGATCGCGGCCTCCGTCTTGCTCGCCGGCGTGCTCGCCAATATGGGCGGCTATGGGTTCCTGCGCTTTTCGCTGCCGCTGCTGCCGCAGGCCTCGCAGCATTTCGCGCCTTTGATGTTCGCCCTCGGCGTGATTGCCGTGATCTACACATCGATCGCAGCCCTGGTACAGCGAGATTTGCTAAAGCTCGTCGCCTATTCCTCGGTCGGCCATATGGCCATCGCGGTCATCGGCATCTTCACCTTCAATGTGCAGGGCATCGAGGGTTCGCTGTTCCGCATGCTGTCCCACGGCTTCATTACCGCCGCGCTGTTTCTTTGCGTCGGCGTGCTGATGGACCGCACCAAGTCGCAGAGCATGGACGGGTTCGGCGGCGTGGTGCATCGGATGCCCTTCTACTCGCTGCTGTTCATGATATTCGCCATGGGCACCGTCGGCCTGCCGGGCACGGCCGGTTTCGTGGGCGAAATCCTGGTCATCGTCGGTGCCTTGAAGGTGAATTTCTGGGTGGCCCTGCTGACCGGGACGACGCTGATCCTCAGCGCCGTCTACACCCTGGTGATGTATCGCCGCGTCATCTTCGGCGCATTGGTGCGGCCTGAACTCAAGGGCCTGACCGATATCGGCGGGCGCGAAATCGCCATGCTGGTGCCGCTGGTCGTGCTGACTCTGTGGATGGGCCTCTACCCCTCCAGCTTCTCCGGCTTCTTCGATGCGACAGTCACGGCCATGGCGAACCAGCATGTGGCAGCCATTGCCGGCGGCCCGCATCTCGCTTCCGCCACGCCTCTCCTCGCCGTGGGATCCAATTGATGAACTGGCTCGTCGCCATCCCCGAAATCGCCCTGGCACTCACGGCCATGGCGGTCCTGCTGGTCGGCGCCTTCACGGAAGGTCGTGGCTCGTTCCTGCTCTGCGCCATGCTGTCTCTCGGCGCGCTGCTGCTGACGGCGGGCCTCGTGGTCATCGCACCGCAAGGCTTGGGCTATGGCGGCTTATTCATGGCCGATGCGTTCAGCCGGTTCAGCCAGATCCTGATCCTGGCGGCGGCAGCCCTGGCCATCATCCTGTCGCTGGACTTCAACCGCCAGGAGGAGGGGCTCGCTCGGTTCGAGTTCCCGGTGCTGATCCTGTTCGCGACCACCGGCATGATGATCATGGTCTCGGCGACCAATCTCATGACCCTGTATCTTGGCCTGGAGCTGCAATCCCTCGCGCTCTACGTCATCGCCGCCTTCGCGCGGGATACGCTGCGCTCGGCCGAGGCCGGCCTGAAATATTTCGTCCTTGGCTCGCTCGCCTCGGGGCTGCTGCTGTATGGCATTTCCCTGACCTACGGCTTCTCGGGCAGCATGGACTTCGCCCATATCGCCGCTGCACTGCTGACGGCGACACCCTCGGCCGGGCTGATCATCGGCATGATCTTCGTGATCTGCGGCCTGGTGTTCAAAATGGCCGCGGTGCCGTTCCATATGTGGTCGCCGGATGTCTACGAGGGTGCCCCGACCTCGGTGACGGCACTGCTCGGCTCCGCGCCCAAGGTGGCGGCGGTCGCGCTGTTGCTGCGGGTTATGTTCGTGCCCTTTGGCCATCTGCTGCCGCAATGGCAGTTGCTGATCGAGATCATCTCCATCAGCTCCATGGTCCTCGGCTGCTTGGCGCCGATCATGCAGACCAATATCAAGCGCTTGATCGCCTATTCGGCGATCGGCCATATCGGCTACGCGCTGATGGGCCTCGCGGCCGGCACCACCTCCGGGGCGCGGGGCACGCTGGTCTATCTCGCGACCTATATCTTCATGACGCTGGGGTCCTTCGCGGTCATCATGGCGATGCGCCGACAGGGCCGCAGCATCGAGAAGATTTCTGACCTCTCCGGCCTCGGCCGCACCGATGGCGGGTTGGCGCTCGGCATGGCCATCTTCATGCTCAGCATGGCGGGTATACCGCCGCTGTCCGGCTTCTTCGGCAAGCTATACGTCTTTCTCGCTGCTGTTCAGGGCGGCCTATGGACCCTTGCCGTTATCGGCGTCGTGACCAGCATCATCGGGTCCTACTATTACCTTCGCATCGTCAAGGTGATGTATTTCGATGCGCCGGTGGGGGCCTTCGACCGGCGGTCGCCCTCGCTGTCGTTCGTGGTCGCGGCAAGCGGCTTCGTCACCACCTTCTTCATCCTCGTCGCGGGTCCCGTGACTGCGGCGGCTGAAGCGGCGGCGCGGGCCCTTCTGGGGTGAGGTCTGGCGCCCTCGTTTTTCCAGCCGAGGGACTGCTGGGCTACCGGCTTGAGCGGGTCGACACGATCGGCTCCACCTCTGACGCCTGTATCGAGCGTGCGAAAGCCGGCGAACCCGATGGGCTGGCGATCCTCGCCCGCGTACAGACCAAGGCGCGGGGCAGCCGGGGCCGGGACTGGTCCGCACCGCTCGGCAATCTCATGCTCTCCGTTCTGCTACGTCCGCTTGATGCGGTGGAGGGTGCGGGTGCCGGCCAATGGGCGCTGCTCGCAGGCCTCGCTTTGGTTGAGGCGCTGGCCGAGTTCGACATCGCGCCGGCGCTGCTGACTTTGAAATGGCCGAACGATGTCTTGCGGGACGAGGCCAAGCTCGCGGGCGTGCTGATCGACGCTGCGATGACGACGGACGGCACCATGGACTGGCTGGTCATCGGCGTCGGCGCCAATCTGGCCGTGGCACCGCCTGTCGAGGGCCGCCGCGTTGCAACCATCGCGAGCCACGAAGGCACGCCGCCGACAGCCGATTCCGTCGCGGTCCGATTCCTCGACCGTATCGCCCATTGGCGGGACCGATTGGCGGAAAATGGATTCGCGCCGATCCGCGCCGCGTGGCTCAGCCATGCGCATCCGATTGGAACGCCGGTCACGATCAGACAGGGCGATCGCACGCGCGCGGGAATCTTTGCGGGGCTTTCGCCGGAAGGCGCCCTGCTGCTTCTGGCGGATGGCGAAATCCACGCCATCTCAACAGGGGACGTGCTGATGGGGCAGGGGGGATAACGGTTCGCGATGCGTCTCGTCATCGATGCCGGGAATACCAATATCGTCATGGCGGTTCATGACGGCACAGGCTGGCGCGGCATCTGGCGCATCTCGACCGATGCCCAACGCACCTCCGACGAATATGCGGTGTGGCTGTTTACCCTTCTCAAGCATTGCGACATCGACCCGGCGGGCATTACGACCGCCGTCATCGGCACCGTGGTTCCGGCGGCCCTCTATCACCTCCGCCGGTTGTGCCGCGAATGGCTGTATTGCGAGCCGCTCATCGCCTCCTCGGATCTCGATTGGGGGTTCGAAATCAAGATGGATACGCCGAGCGAAGTGGGCGCCGATCGCCTGCTAAACACGCTGGCGGCGCATCAGATCTACGGCGGCCCGCTGGTTGTGGTCGATTTCGGCACCGCCACGACCTTCGATGTGGTCGATCAGGATGGCGCATTTATTGGCGGTATCATCGCGCCCGGCGTGAACCTGTCGATCGAGGCGCTGCATCAGGCCGCCGCGCGGCTGCCGCGTATCGCGATTGGTCGCCCGCAGGTAGTGATTGGCCGATCCACGGTTCCGGCAATGCGCTCCGGCATCTTTTGGGGCTATGTAGGAATGATAGAGGGCTTGGTTGCGCGAATCCGCAGCGAGCTCGGCCAACCCATGAAGGTGATCGCGACAGGCGGCCTTGCGCCGCTTTTCGCCGAAGGCACCACGATATTCGAGACCATCGATTCCGATCTCACGCTGGAGGGGCTGCGTTTGTTGGCGCTGCGCAACCCGACACCCAGCTTGGCGAATGACTGGAAGCGCCAGCCCACAGGAGACTAACCCAAGGATACGGGCTTTTATGACAAGCACTGACGACGATCTGGCTTTCCTCCCACTCGGGGGGACGGGCGAGATCGGCATGAATTTGAATCTCTACCGCTGTAATGGACATTGGCTGGCCGTGGATTGCGGTCTCGGCTTCGGCGGCCCCGAGCATCCCGAAGTCGATGTGATGGTGCCGGACCCGGTCTTCATCGCCGAACGGCGCGACAAGCTGCTCGGCTTGGTCATCACCCACGCGCATGAAGATCATCTCGGCGCGGTCGCCTGGCTGTGGCGCCAGTTGCGCTGCCCCGTCTATGCAACGCCCTTCACGGCGGCGGTGCTGCGGCGGAAGCTGCATGAGGCCGGCCTGCTCGGTGAAGTGCCGTTGCATGTCGTCGCCCCCGGCGGCTCGATCGAGCTTGGGCCCTATCAGATCCAGTTCATCGCCGTGGCCCATTCGGTGCCGGAAGCGCAGGCTTTGGCCATCACCACGCCCTATGGCGTCGTCATGCATAGCGGCGACTGGAAGATCGACCCTGACCCCGTCGTGGGGCCGGTGACGGATGAGGCGACCCTGAAGCGCTACGGCGATGCCGGCATCCTGGCCATGGTCTGCGACTCGACCAATGCTTTGGTCGAAGGTCATTCGGGTTCCGAGGCTGAGGTGCGGCGCGCCTTGCCGGCGTTGATGCGCAACCTGAGCGGGCGCATCGCCGTCACCTGCTTCGCCAGCAATGTCGCGCGGGTGGAGAGCATCGCCCTCGCTGCCAAGGCAGTCGGCCGCCATGTGGCCATTGCTGGGCGGAGCCTGCGCAATATCGAGGCGGCGGCCCGCGAATGCGGCTACCTCGCCGATGTGCCGCCCTTCCTCAATGAGGATGCGGCTTCCGACATTCCGGACGACAACCTGCTGCTGATTCTGTCGGGCAGCCAGGGTGAGGCGCGGAGTGCCATGTCCCGCGTGGCGGCCGATTCGCATCCGCGCATCGCCCTGGGTGAGGGCGACACGGTGATCTTCTCCAGCCGCGTCATTCCCGGCAATGAGCGCGCGATCAACACGGTGCAGGACAATCTGGCCCGACGCGGCGTGCATCTGATGACCGATAACGACCATATGGTCCATGTCTCCGGCCATCCGGCGCGGGACGAGCTGCGCCAGATCTACGCACTCGTGCGGCCGACCTTCGCCGTGCCGGTGCATGGCGAATGGCGCCATCTCGCGGCCCATGCGGGACTCGCGAAGGATGCCGGCGCCACGCCACTGATGCTGGAGGACGGCGATATCCTGCGCCTCGCCCCCGGCACCCCGCGCATCATCGACAGCGCGCCGGTCGGCAGGCTGGCGGTGGATGGCAACCGCCTGGTGCCGATGACCGGCGGGGTGCTCGCCGCGCGCCGGCGGATGATGTTCAACGGCATCGTCATTGGCAGCCTGGTGGTGGATGAGACGGGCCGGATTCGCGGCGCGGCGCAGATCAGCGCGCCGGGCCTGTTCGACCCCGAGGATCCTGAGACCGCGCGCATGATCGCGGAATTCACCTCCTCGGTCGCCGATCTGCCGGCGCCGCTTCGCCGGGATGATGTCGCCCTCGCCGAATCGGCCCGTGCCTCCCTCCGGCGTGCCGTGGGGCGGCGGATGCAGAAGCGCCCGCTGGTCGATGTGCATTTGATGCGTATCGCCAGCTAATCGGATCGCGACACCATGGCATGGTTCACCGGGCTGGTTCTGTTTGTGCTGGTGTGGTGGACCCTTTTGTTCGCCGTGCTGCCCTTCATGAACCACCCGACCAGTGAGGCGGATCCCGTGTCCGGCTGGCGGGGCACGCCGACGCGGCCCTTCGTGCTGCGGA
This sequence comes from Acidisoma sp. PAMC 29798, assembly GCF_030252425.1. Lineage (GTDB taxonomy): Bacteria > Pseudomonadota > Alphaproteobacteria > Acetobacterales > Acetobacteraceae > Acidisoma > Acidisoma cladoniae. Next base: position 1,682,502 of record NZ_CP126994.1, read on the forward strand.
CTGTGGTGATCACGACCATCGTGGCGGTCATCGTCTGGCTGGTCTTGATCGGCGTGATCAACAGCGGCTGGATCAGTTTCCGCCATGGCTGGATCGGTGGACCGGCCGACTTGAATTGAGGATTTTTTCTGGTGGCTGAGACGCGGCGCTGCCTCTTGCAGAGCCCCGGATCAGCGGCTAGGAAGTGCGCCTTCGGGACCGTGGGCGCATAGCTCAGCGGGAGAGCACTACCTTGACACGGTAGGGGTCACAGGTTCAATCCCTGTTGCGCCCACCACGGTTCCCGTTGTACGAAGCCAGCTTGGCATGCGTTACATCGCAGCCAACATCGGCCTCACAAAAAGTTGATTGCGAAAGATCGAAGCTCAGTCTGAGTCGCTTCGCTCCGTCAGCCAATTCAACGCTCTTCGCAATCATGAAAATTCCACGGGAAAATTATTGCGAGGTCATAAGTATTATTGACTCGCACACGTTCTGGTAGCACATCTTATGCAACCTAGGGGTGTATCTCATGCGTGTCCTCCTCGTCGATCACGACCAACATGCGGCCAATGCGGTGCAGATTGCGCTCAAATCCTCCGGCGCCGTCATCGAACACGTCGATTCGGGCGAGGAGGCGCTGCAACTCGCCAAACGCTACGATTACGACCTGATGATCCTCGACCTGATGCTGCCTGATACCGATGGCTACGAGGTCATCCGTCGGTTGCGCTGGGCGTCCATCAACGTTCCGGTGCTGGTCTTATCGAGTCTCACGCGCCCGCAGGCGAAGGTGAAGGCCTTCTCGCTCGGCGCCGATGACTTCCTCGCCAGGCCCTTTGATGAGACGGAGTTGACGGCCCGGGTCCAGGCCTTGGTCCGCCGCTCCAAGGGTCTCAGCCATGCCAAGCTTTCCATCGGGCCCATCGTGCTCGACATGGATTCCAATACCGTCGCAGTCAGCGATCAGGACGTGCATCTGACCGAAAAGGAATATCGCATCCTGGAACTGCTGCTGCTGCGGGCGGCAGCATCATCGCCAAAGAATCGTTCCTCAATCATCTCTATGGCGGCAATGATGAGCCAGACATCAAGATCATCGATGTCTTCATCTGCAAGCTTCGCAAGAAGCTCCAGATTGCGGGCGCACCGAACATCATCTCCACCGTATGGGGCAGGGGCTATATCGTGCGTGAGCCTGCAACCGTGACCGGGGGCGCCCGCGCTCAGGATCGCACCATCGTGCGTCGGGCCGTCGCCTCGGCAGCCTAGAGCAGGATCGGCGTGGTCATGCTCCGCTTTCCCTTACTGTGCCACGACCTTGCGGTAGAGATGCCAACTGGCATGACCCAGAACAGGCATGACCACCGCCAGGCCCACGAACAAGGGAATTGAGCCAAGGACCAGCCCGACGGTGATGATGCCAGCCCACAGCGCCATTGGCACAGGGTTTGTCGTCATGGCCCGGATCGAGGTTCGCATCGCCGTCATGACATGCACATGGCGGTCGAGCAGCACCGGAAACGAGATGACGCTGATCGAGAGAACGACGAGGGCAAAGACGAAGCCTGCGCTAACGCCGATGGTAATCAGTTCCCAGCCTGCGCCCGTGAACAACAGGGTGTGCAGGAACGCGCCGATGGATGCTGGCGCCAGAGCGCCGATCGTGCCGCTATAGATCGCGGCAGCCACGAGTTGCCAGATCAGGAAGACGATCACCAGAATAAACGCGAGGGCGAAAATCGCCCCGATCGATGGGGAGCGTACGACGCTCAGGGCATCCGGCCATCTCACCGTTAAGCCGTGCTCCCTCCGACGGCTCATTTCGTTCATGCCTATGGCGGCAATTGGCCCGACCAAGGCCAATCCGCCGGCCAAGGGAAACAGCCATTGCAGACCCTCGCCGAAGGAAAGGCCGGCGAGCACGAGGCCCACGACCGGATAGATGATGCAGAGGAAAATAACGTCGGTGCGAATAGCCGCGAAGTCCCGCAACCCGGCCCGAAGGGCTTCCCACACGTCGGCGGTGCCGATGTGCCGAACGACCGGCGCTGCACTTTCGGTCTTGGTCTGGGGGAGGTAGCCATCGCCTTGGGCCGAACCGACCGTACCGTATGACAGCCTGATTTGGTCCCACAGCCACAGGACCGGATTTTGTATGACCGCCATGCCGCGCCTCCCTTGGAGCCGGACGGCGTTACAGGAGCCGACCTGATGCGACGTGAAGTCTACACGCCAGAGAGCGTGTCGTCGCTCACGATTACGGGAGACGGGGTGACTTTGTCATTGGCAGATTGCGACACCGGCTAGACCAATGATGCCGCAATGGAGCAGCCTGGGCGCTGGCGCCTGCGTCGACGCCCTTCTATAGCTGGACGAACAAAGCGGCCGCTCGTGAACAATAAAACGCGGCAGGGTGGGATGGACACAGAATGGAATAGGCGTGCTGCCCGCTGGTAAATTCGCGATTGCCCGCGCGTTTGGCCGCTGACGGCTAACGTCGCCGAGCATGACGGCAAGATATCGACAATAAAAAATTCAAAAATCCAAGGTATCGTTTGAATGCATCAAATCAAAGATCAAACGCGGCAGTTGCAGCTGGTGCTTTACCCTTCGCAGCACAGCGCGTTTTTCATCACCGGCCAAGTCGTTGTCATCGACGGTGGCGGCTTTGAGGCCGATGCCTGAGACGGCGGCATGAGCAATATCGATCTGACGCGACAATCGCTTCGGCGGGTCGAGGAGCGGCGACCTGATATCCCGCTATTCTGTGCGCCCGTGGCGCCGCCGGACCTGTGGACCCCCGAGGGCGAGACGGGGCTGGACGATGCGACGCTTGCCTATGTCCTCGCTGCGCGGCCGGCTTTTGATTTGCTGCGCGCGGCATCCGGCCAACTCGCGGCGCTACTGGTTCTGGCGGCGGCCGGCGGGCGCAGCGCGCAGGACAATCCGGTCTTTGCCCTCGCCCAAACAGCGCAAGCAGAGGCGCGCGATAGGATCGGCGCTCTGCGCCCGGGGCGGGGCGGGGCGCATCATCGCCTCCATCTCCGCGCCTGCTCCGATGCGCTGGATGCGGCCTGCCGGGAAGCCGCGCTGCATCTGCACGAGGGGCAAGACGAGCGGGCGCTGACCCTGCTGCGTGAAGGCTTACGGCACCTTCATTTCGCCGCCGGCGCCCTGCCGGGCTTCGAAGTCGTGGCGTTCAACCAATCCTGCTGCGCGGCGCACAGACAACCACGGGAGACCACCAATGGCTGACTATTCGATCTGGATCATGGAATATGCCTTCATGCCGACCGCGCCGGTCAGCGTGATGGTCTATGGGGCGCATAACCAGGGCACCCGAAAGATGCCGTATGGCTATGTCCTCATCAAAGGCCGAGGCACGCTCGCCATGGTCGATGTTGGGTACAATCACAAGGAGTATGGGCAAGTCCTGGCGGAGAAGTTCGACGTTCATGGCTGGCAGCCCGCCGATGTGGTTTTGGCCGAGGCCGGGGTGAAGCCATCGGATGTCGAGCATGTCTTCCTGACGCATGCGCATTTCGACCACGCTGGAAATACCGACGCCTTCCCGAACGCGACCTTCTATTTGCAGGAGCGGGAGCTTTCCAAATGGATCTGGGCGCTCGCGCTCGATCGCAAATTCCGTTGGCTTCAGGCCGCGACCGATCCTGGTGACATCGCGCGGATCGTCGATCTCGCGCGCCAGGGCCGTCTCGTTTCCATCGACGGCGACAGGGACGATATCCTTCCCGGCATCGATCTCCGTCTGGCCGCAGACAGCCACACCTGGGGCTCGCAATTCCTGACGATCCGCAATGATGGCAAGCGCGACAGCGCCGATGCCTGGGTCATGGCCGGGGATCTGGCCTATAGCTACGACAATCTCCGGGGCACCGATCCGGCCGACCCTGGCTATGTGCCGCTCGGTCTTGCCATGTGCAGCCAGGAGAATCTCCTGTTCGCGACAGACGCGATGATGGGTGCCGTCGGCGGCGACTACAAGCGCGTCGTTCCCCCGCATGATCAGGAGGTTGCGGACGTCTTCCCGTCACGCATCACCAAGACCGGCTTGCGGATCAGCGAAATCGCGCTCGCGGACGGGGATACCAGCCTGGTGTCCTGACAGCAGGCTGTGGCGGGCCATGCCCAATGATGATGAGCACTACGTCTACGCCATAGCCCTATGAACGCACCTAAGCGCGTAAGCCAATGAGACACAATCGTCAGGCTGCCAGCATGTCGTAATTACGAGTACTGGGCACTACCAGTTGGTCTGCTAACCGTCGCCGCTCGTCGGCCAGACTCCTCGCTCGATCAGGGTCGAGAAGTTCAGCGAGGTAGGATAGCGAGACCGGACGCAAGACGACCGAAGCCGGCCGCTTGTTGGACCATGTTACAGGCTGACGAACCTCAACGCGCTCGTCACGTGCTTCCGCAGACATTGAGGCATACAGCAGCACGCTAACTTCGCTTGGCGAGGCAAGTGCATAAATTGAAAGTTGATACAGCCATTCGGCTGGGAGGCTCCTTTCCCAAACGTCGCGATATTTTGCGTCCAGGAAGCCGTGCAACTCTTTGTCGTAGAATAGAGCGTAATCCGGCCGCGGTGCCGGCGCACGGCGCTGCCTCGGATTGGCGTCAGGCGCATAGGCAAACAAGTTGCGAATCGCTGGTTCGTCCGCGATCCGCGCACCGGCAAGATTATCGTGCAGAAAGCGGGAGAGCAGACGTTGGAAGAAGACGTTCATATCGAACAGAAAACCGGGCGTCCGGCTCGGCGGTTGTCCCGAATCGAAGGCGATACCCAGGGCGTCATGCAGTAGCCGGATGATCGTCAGCGCTGGCCCACAGGATGCGGTCAAGCGGGTTAGGCCACGATCCGCTCGGTCGATATCATCAGCGCCGAGGCTCACCAAGCGCTCGACATCCCCAAACATCGACGAAAGTTGATGCGCACGCCGTCGTAGGTTCCTGTCCTCAGCAAGTCGCGCCCCAACCTCAAGGCCGGCGCGCAATACCTGATTCAAATGCCAGTCAGCTCGACGTTCGAAATGTCTGCAGGGAAGCCGCGCCTCCCGCACGCCGCCTTGGCGGATCATTTGATCTATCAGGATGTGGCCGCGCGGGCTCTCCAGATTCTCCGATAATGGGATGTAGCGACGCGCCAGACCCCGGTGTAGTAGTTCCTCCACCTCCGCTGCGAGCAACGAAATCAGCAAATCGTGTAAACCGTGCCGGGTGGTCGGAGACCTCGTCTCCTCCACCGCCGTGACATCGCGCAACCCATAAGCGTAGCGGAGCAGTCGAGCGAGCGGCATCGCAGGCAGCTTGGGCCCAATCGCAATGCGAAGCGGCCCCACGTCCACACGGCCGACGAATGATGTGCTGGTGATTTCAAGTCCGTCGTATCCCTCGCGGATGTCCAATCGTCCACGCAGCGCCTCGGCCAGTCGGCGCGACGCCATGTCGCCCGCTAGAGAACAGCCCCTCAAGCGCGCGTCCTGTGCAGGGCCGACTTGGTCCCATTCTGTTAGTTCGACGACGAAAGGGGCCGGACCGTCAGGGTGCGGAGTCATCCTCACCCTCGTTGTCGTCGACAGGGGTATCAGACGGCTCGCCCGCCAAAGTGCTATCGGCCGGCTCCTGATCAAGTAAAAGTGGCTGCATTTCCTCGAATGACACAGCCTGAATTAGATCTCCTTCCCGATTGGTACCAAATATCTCTTCTCTAATACGACCAACCTCCGCATCGACCAGTTCACCGCCAAGTATGTCTCTGAGCATACCAAAATCATCATAACAATATTCTTCGAGCAAGGGGATTATGTCGTCGCGTAGAATGCGCGAAAACTCTGCTACCGAAGTGATGGGCTGCGGTGGCATTAAATAGGCGTGACCAATCTGAAGGTTGCGTGCGTCCCGTTTCAGGTGGAGGCGAAGTCTTGTGTTCAGCGCGTCCAGCCAAGCACCAAGCAGTAACCCCCCCGCTTTCCGTCCAGCCAGTAAATTGCTTTCTGGCATTAATTCGACGAAACCAAACCGCCGCCGAAGTGCGGTATCCATTATAGAAATGGACCGATCCGCCGTGTTCATCGTGCCAATGATGAACACGTTTTTTGGCACAGCAAAGACTGCCCCGGTGACCGGCAATATGATCTGTCGATCCCGTTTATCGTATTCGATCGCCGTAAGTAGTTCCCCAAAGATGCGTGGTAGGTCGCCACGGTTAATTTCATCCACGACAAGAAAAAAATGCTGGTTCGATTGCTTGGACGCATCGGCACAGAGACGTTTGAATATACCGTCGCGCGGCTCGAAAACCATCCGGCCATTTATCGTCGTCGGCCGTAGACCCTCGATGAAATCCTCGTAACCCCACCCAGGATGAAAGGTACAGACACGCACGAGACCGTCGCCATCGACGACCGTCTTGCGCTCAGATGTGGTCAGATCGACAAAGCTCTTCCGGAACGCATGGCGGGCGGCAAGTTCGTTGGCGACGGCCAACGCCCGGTAGGTTTTCCCGGTGCCCGGCGGACCATACAATATCACCTGGCCTTTGCGGCGGAGGACGGCTTCGATTCGTAAAGCGAATTGATCAAGCGGCGGCATAGGTGCGGTTTCGGCCGCCGGAGCAAATGGACGCGGCGCAGATACCGCAGCAGGCAGCGTCCCTCTTCGGGATAACCGCTGCTCAAGCTCAAGCAGGTTGGCTGCGCTCCTGCCAAGTTCATAAACCGTGGTACGCGGTCCCTCTTGGTCGGGCATTCGCCAGGAGTCGAGGCTAAGCCACTCAACAGGACGTTTGTGTGGGAAGCCAAGGCTGCCGTCATACTCATAAGGCCCGCGAACTTTCCCTACGCCCAGCACGGTTTGGCCTTCACACGCCAGTACTAAATCTGACTCCGAGATTTCTTGAGAAAAGTTCAGTATTTCTCCAGCTTTTCTAGACGCGACGCCTGCGTTAGAAGGGTAAGCCGGAAGCAAAAAATCCCGAATTCTATTTTTTGCAGTGGTCTTGTCCTGACCTATTGCTTCTGACAGATCGGGAACTTGCTCGGACCAACCAATGGACACGAAACCGCCCTCACGCATTTCTGCCCAGTGGCTTCCGCCGTCACTCCCTTCTGTAGTGCCAACCTTCCAATACCGGTGAAAGGCACCATCACGCCGATTGAGGATTGTGTTGAGTGTCGTGACCGGCACCTCAAGTTCACGCGCGGCGGCAATGAAACGCCCAGCGCAGATGAAGCGCGGCGAACTGCCATCCAGGATGCCGACTTCATCGGGAGGCATCTGTAAGAGCTTGAAAAGGTGGAATCGCTGGTAACGGGGGCTATGGTAGTCATCAATGCGGTCAGGGCTGATAAGGAACCAGTATTTGTGAGCCCAGCCGTCGTGCGCCAGTTTTGGGGCGGCCTTCTCCATGGCAGCTTGAAGTTTAACGTATGCCTCATCCGACGTGTCGCCGATGTCAAGTGACGACAATGCTTCAGCCCCGGCCACCAATTGGTCTCTCTGATTTCGAGCGAAATCTATGGCGCCCTCAAGCGATAGGACGTTCTGTGCCTTCGGCGATCCCGTCATCCAGGCATTGTCGCTCTGGCGCTGGTAGATGCCGAATTTTAGCGCTGACCCACCACCAATTCCGCCAAATTGATTGCCGGAGAAATCATCATCGTTCTTGAACTCCAGCCAATAGGCCAAGCACCGAGTTTCACCCGTCAAGCGCCCGTGCATCAGACGCAGCAGGGCTTCACCGTCGAGATCGCGCAACACGGCTGGTCCAAAGCGCTCACGGAAGAGCGCTGTTTGCTGCTCGATCTGCAAGTGTGTCAGCAGCTCGCCGGACGCGATGCCGTGGTTAAGCGCAGCTTTCAGTTCATCAAAAATCTGCGGTTCAAGAATTGCTGCGCTCATTCGGTCCTGTCTATCTCACTGGGTATTCAACCTCGCAGCCAACGGCTCCATTTGACACGCGGTTGATCAAACCTAGCACCGACCCAGCCGGCGTTCTATGGTCGCCGCTGGTGGCGTGGTATGCCTCGCGGAACACTCACTTGATACCATCGAGCCGAGCTTGGACTCGTGGAACGGACGCCAGAGCCGTGGCGAAAGCTTGCGCCCTGACCGTCAATTCGGCATCGGGATCGACGACCGTAAACCAGCGCTGGCGTTGCACGTAGGACCGCGATCCCGCTGTGCGGGGCACGGAGACATTCGTCCGCAGGGTGATGAGGTTCCCGGCATCTGCTTCGACCATCAATCGCCCGTGCAACTGCCGCAGCAGCGCGTCGTGCGTCATGCTTCGGCCCGGGAAGGTGATGAAGACGATGGCCCGTTCGGGTTTGCGGAGCAGCCGGATTTCCGAGAAGGTCGCATGCTTCTCCGTTTCTCCGCCGACGCCATTGTCCGGGTCGAGAAATACGATGTCCGCCCCGTCGAGAGCGCTCCGCTTCCGTGTCCCCCACGCGCTCCGCGCGAAACGCGGCGGCATCGGCTCACGATGAAACAGTGCTCCCTCGGGCCAGATCGCCGCCTGTTCCAGAGCGGCAATGCTGCGTTGGGGCAGCGTGGTGAGCCCCGCGTGAAGCTCTTCATCGAGTAGACGCCATGCCGCCTCGTCGCGCCATTCGAGATGCCGTCCATCCGGGCGTCCGTCATCTCCCGGCGCGTAGTACCATGCGATGCCGAGCGTCCGGTCTGCGCCCGCAAGCGCGCGTAGGAACGCGAATTTGAGAACGTCGCTGACATCGCCGGCATACTGATCGCGCATTTGGACCCCATGTTCGTCGTCGTCAAATATCCGCCCGATTGCACGAGCGTTGCAAAGTCTCACGGCGCCATATCACCACAGAACTCACGCCGGACTGAGAGCGATGTGCAATGCCCCGTTTCGCTTCATTCGTGCCTCTGCATGACGGCGATCGACACGGCGAGAGCCAAGCGACCGCGAGCTTTTTGACATGCAATCCGTTTGTCGATGGCACGTTTCCGGCAGGCGGACGGTTTAGGGAACGCAGATGCAAGGTGGTTTGGCTGCAAGTTCTGAGTCGACATTCGCATCATTGTTTTCAGGGTGCTTTGCAGTCAAAACTTAGCGTTGGAGATAGCGTGAAGGTCAGGGTGGCAGAAAGAAGAGTGATGGCAAGATAAAGCGGATTTTCAATCCGCGCTCCCTTCGGTGGTAAGTGGTTGTCTGCACATTGTTTTTGAGCCGCTTTACGGCGATGTAGCGGCACTCCGAACGGTGTGCGTGGTGCCGCCTGAGGCACTTTTCTCTTTATTTTCAATGCAAAAGTGGGTGGCGCTCGCAAGGTGCCGCGTGGCACGTCCCGCTGTTTCTACGCTACAGCAAGTCTTTTTACGCCACACCACGATGAGTGCTTTCGAGGTCTTGCGCATCCCGAATCCGATGCTGATCGTCCTGTCATGGCAGGCAATGACGCAGACGATTTCCGCATCAAACCGGGGCGGTCCCGTACCCAAAGGACGCGCGTCCGTTCGCACGACCTGCCGTTCCTGCAACAGGTCAAGGCGGCCGTTCGCAAAGCCGGCGGCAACCCCAATCGGATCGGCCGGGGATCGGGATCGGCGGGCAGCCGGAAAGGGGAAGGCAGCGGGCGGTTCAATGCGCACGGCCGGGGCGCGAAGGTGGTGGCTTCCTTTCCGAAAGACGGTGGTGGATGGAGCCGCGACGGGAACGGCGCGCGGTTTCGTTCGCGCCGTGTGGTGGTCAAGGCGCGGGTGGTCAAGCTCAACCCGCAGCGCGGCTCACGCGGCCTGAAGATGCGGGGCACGGTGAGCAAGGCGGCCGACGCCCACCTGCGCTACCTCCAACGCGACGGGGTGATGCGCGACGGCGAGAGGGGCCGCGCCTATTCGGCACAAGAGAACGAGGCGGATGGCCGTGCCTTCATCGAGCGCGGGCGGGAGGACCGCCACCAGTTCCGCTTCATCGTTGCGCCGGAGGATTCCGTCGAGATGAGCGACCTTCGCGGCTTCACCCGCGACCTCATGCGGCAGATGGAAACCGACCTCGGCACGAAGCTCGATTGGGTTGCGGTCGATCACCACAACACCGGCCACCCCCACACCCATGTCGTCGTCCGGGGCGTCCTCGACGATGGCCGCATCCTCAACATCGCCGGCGACTACATCGCCCATGGCGTCCGCCACCGGGCGAGCGAACTGGTGACGCTGGAACTCGGGCCACAGACCGAGCTTGATGTCGCCCGCAAGCTGGCGACCGAGGTGGATGCCGAACGGCTGACCCGGCTCGACCGGATGCTCATTACCGAGCAACAGGAGAAGGGCGTCGTGTACCTTCGCCCCGATGCCGCCGAGAGCTACACTGTCCGCGCCAACCGCCATCTTCTCATCGACCGGGCGAAGAAGCTGGAACGCTACGACCTCGCCACTGAAACCGAGCCCGGACGTTGGGCCATCTCCGAGAAAGCCGAACCGACCCTGAAGGCTTTGGGCGAGCGCAACGACATCATCAAGACCATGCACCGGGCGCTCGCTGATCACGGTATCGCCGACGAGCGCGGTCCGAGCCAATATGTCACCCACGGCAAGCAGATCGCCCATCCAGTCGTCGGGCGCGTGCTCGCCAAGGGATTGGCCGGGGACGAGATGGGCGACCGGCTGCACCTGGTCATCGACGGCGTGGACGGGCGCACCCACTATGTCGAGACGGCGGATGCGACCAAGCTGGATGAGATCAAGCGGGGGCATATCGTCTCGCTCGATCCCGTCCCGACCAAGGCCGAGCCGAGACCCGCCGACCTCAATATCCACACGATGGCGGAAGCCAATGGCGGCATCTACCGGCCGAGCCAGCATCTGGATGCCATGCGGGACATCATCGAACGCCGCCACGGCGACCCGGACGCCTTCATCCGCTCCCATGTCCGCCGTCTGGAAGCGCTTCGCCGCGCCGGCCATGTGGAGCGCATCGACGCCGATCACTGGAAAATCCCCGCCGACATCGCCGAGCGCGGTGTCGGCTATGACGCGCCGGGACGACCCAAGGACTTCGCCATCCGCACGCTCTCGACCCTCGACCTTGAACGGCAGATCGGCAGCGGCGGCGCGACCTGGCTGGATCGGGAGCTTGTCGCCGACAAACGGACCCCGCTGGCCGAGGCGGGCTTCGGCCAGGAGGTGAAGGATGCCCTCTACCGACGGGCCGAGCGGCTGGTGGAGATGGGCCACGCCACGGACAGCGGGCAAACGATTACCATCCCGCGCAAGACCATCGCCGCGCTCGAACGGCAAGAGGTCGATCACGTTGGCCGGCAGATGGCGGCCGAGCGTGGCCTGTCCTATGCGCCAAGCGAGCTGGGGGAATATGTGACCGGGCGGCTGGCGGGCGTCGCCACCCTCACCAGCGGGCGCTTCGCCATGATCGAGGACGGATTGGGCTTCCAGCTCGTCCCTTGGCAGCCCGTCCTCGAAAAGCGCATCGGTCAGCATCTCAGCGGCATCCATCGTGACGATGGCGGCATCGAATGGGGCTTCGGCAGGCAGCGCGGACTCGGATTGTGAAAGTACGGAAAAGCCTTGCCTGCTGGTGGCGAGGAGGCCGGACCAGCGCCATCCCGTCAAGGCCAAGCCGCTGCGCGGTGGCGCGTGCCGCGCCAGCCTTGACCGGCTGTCACTGGCCCAGCGGGGGGCTCTCCAAGCAAGTAAGGCTGATTGGGAGCGTGGACGTTCCAATGCCGACGCAGAGGGCTGGCGTCGGTTCCGACCCCAAAGAGGAGCTTGCAAAATGACCTATGGAGTGGTACATAGGGCTATGTTCGGAGCGCCGGAATGATCGTTGGCTTTCGGGACGAATGGCTGCATGCCTTCTTCGTGGATGATGTCCGGTCGCGGAACATCCCGCCTGATCTTGAAGCCCGGCTGTTCCGCAAGCTTCAGATGATCGACGACGCGACGACCGATCAGGACTTGCGGGTGCCGCCCAGTAACCACTTCGAGAAGCTGCGCGGCAATCTGGCGGAATTCCATTCGATCCGCGTCAACCAGCAATGGCGCTTGATCTTCCGTTGGGACGGCGGGCGTGGAGAAGCGGCGGACATCTATCTGGATGACCACAGCTATAGGTGAAGGAGTAAACCATGCTGACAACAAAGCGTAAGCCGGCGACGGTCGGCGAGATACTGACTGAGGAGTTCATGGAGCCGATGGGCCTGACGCAAGCAGCACTTGCCGAGGCGATGGGCGTTCAGCGCAAGCACGTCAACGAACTATGTAACGATCGCAGGAACGTGACAGCGGCAACCGCCCTCATCCTCGCCCGTGTGTTCGGCAACAGTCCGGACTTCTGGCTTAACGTTCAGCGGCGCAGCGACCTATGGGACGCGATGCATATCCCCAAGGAGCGTGAGCGAATCGAACGCGCCCGCCCACTAAAAAGTGCCGCGTAACCTACGTTTGGCAACTATGGGCAGCGCCAGTCCCGCATCACCCAAGTATTTTTACGCTCTGTTGCGAATCGTACTGTCGCGTAAAATTGGGCCGTTCTTGTTTTTGACGAGTCGCGCGATCCTGTCGGGATGTCCCGAACGCGCGAAAAACAGCAGAAAGACCGTCGCGAATACCCGCATCTGGGCGTTCTGCCCGACGATCTTTACATCCAGTTGGAGCCGTGGCCCCGCATCGGCCGGCCGCCGAAGCATGATGTTGCTACGTGGACCGTCACCGACGACTGGCCCCGGTGCGTCCCGGTCACGGAGGCCGAGGTGGGCGTGTTCGAGGCATGGTTCGGCGACATCTTCGATGAACTGTTCGGACCGTGCCGATGATTTGACAGGGAGATATCTGCCATGACCGTGCCGCTACGCGCCGCCCTTTACTTGCGCGTCTCGACGGCGCGCCAGGCCGAGCATGATGTCTCCATCCCCGACCAGAAGCGCCAGGGCGAAGCCTATTGCGCTTTACGGGGCTACCAACTCGTCGAGACCTACGTTGAGCCGGGCGCATCGGCGACCAATGATCGCCGCCCCGAATTCCAGCGGATGATCGAGGCGGGCACCAGTAAGCCTTCGGCGTTCGATGTCGTCATCGTCCATTCGTTCAGCCGCTTCTTCCGCGACCACTTCGAGCTTGAATTTTACGTCCGCAGGCTCGCCAAGAATGGCGTCAAGCTCGTCTCCATTACCCAGGAGATGGGCGACGATCCGATGCACGTCATGATGCGGCAGATCATGGCGCTATTCGACGAGTACCAGTCCAAAGAGAATGCCAAGCATGTCCTGCGGGCCTTGAAGGAGAATGCCCGTCAGGGCTTCTGGAACGGCTCCCTGCCGCCCATTGGCTACCGCGTCGTCGCGGCTGAGCAGCGCGGAGCCAAGGTCAAGAAGAAGCTGGAAATCGATCCGCTGCACGCCGACACGATCCGGCTGATCTATCGGCTTGCGCTGGAGGGCGACGGCACGTCCGGCCCAATGGGCGTGAAGAACATCACGGCCCGTCTCAACCTCCACCGCCTCTTTACCCGCGACGGCGGGCGCTGGGGCATCGGGCAGGTTCATCGCATCCTGACGCGGCGCACCTATATCGGTGAGCACGAGTTCAACAAACGCTCCAAGGCCAAGGAGTTGAAGCCGGTCAGCGAGATCGTCACAGTCGCCGTGCCGCCGATTATCGATCAGACAACCTTCGACGCTGTGCAGGCGCATCTCAGGTCACGAAACCCGAAGGTGACGCCGGCCCGCGTTGTCAGCGGCCCCACCCTTCTTACCGGCATCTGCTTTTGCGCCGACTGCGGCGGGGCCATGACGCTCCGCACCGGCAAGGGCGGGCGCTATCGCTATTACACCTGCTCGATCAAAGCCCGGCAGGGCGAGACCGGCTGCAAAGGCCGCTCGATCCCGATGGAGAAGCTGGACAACCTCGTGGCCGGCCATATCGAAGACAGGCTGTTGCAACCGGAGCGGCTTGAGGAAGTGCTGGCCGCCGTGCTCGACCGCCGGCAGGAGCGCTCGGAACGTCGCCGCGAACACATCGCCGAACTAAACAAGCGCGCCGCCGAAACCGATCTACGGCTCAAGCGGCTGTATGACGCCATCGAATCGGGCGTGGCCGATCTGGACGACCCGGCGCTGAAAGACCGTATCGCCGGGCTCAAGGCGACTCACGATCAAGCACAAGCCGACGCGGAGCGCGCTCAGGCCATGCTCGAAAGCTCCGGCCAGCAGGCGATCACGCCGCAGATGGTGCGCAAGTTCGCCCGAACGGCGCGGGCGCGTATGCGGATCGACGGCGGCGGCTACCGCCGTGACCATCTCCGCGCGCTCGCCCAGCGGGTCGAGGTTGCGGATAAGGAAGTCCGTATCATGGGATCGAAGGGCGATCTGCTCAGAGCCCTTGCAGCCGGAGCGGGCGTAGCGCCGGCTACGCCCGGCGTTCGCAGTTCTGTTCTGAAATGGCGGAGAGGGTGGGATTCGAACCCACGGTACGCTTGCACGTACGGCGGTTTTCAAGACCGCTGCCTTAAACCACTCGGCCACCTCTCCTCGGCAGGCGCTATGATACGGGCGAAAACGCCGCGAGAGAAGGCACCGCGCGTTTGGTCAGCATTCCCCCGCGCGTATGGCGGCAGGCAGCCGGTTTTCTCGCGGGGCGAGGGGGCAGATATAGCGCGGCGAATGCGCGCAGGACGGGGCATAGGCGAAGTTGAAGTCCAGGATCAGCCGGCCGTCCGGGGCGGCGCCGAGGTCCGCGCTCTTGATGGTGTCCAAAAGATAGCGCCCGGCGCCGTAGGTTTCCCGGCCGCTGGTCGCATCCGCGAAGGGCAAAAAGACGCCGCCGCCGTAGCCGCCAATCCAGTAGAGCGTGAGTTCACCGCCAAGAGCCGCCTGCAATCCTTCCGTCGTCGCAAAGACGTCCAGCAGAACGCTGCCGTCATTCCCCGCAGGCAAGGCGATTTGCCCTCCGGTGGCAGGCACTAGGCCGACCGTGAAGCGCAGGGCCGGGTCATAGGGAAAGACCTTTGGCCCGGTGTAGTCGACACGCTCTTCGGCATCGATGGGCGATTGCGGATGCGTCGCGAACAGCCGGGACCGCGTCGCCACCCATTGCCGCCACGCGACCTCCGGGTTCGGTTCGCGCCGGATATCGGCATAGAGGTCTGCGACCTGACGTCGCCAGTCCCAAAGGTCTTCGATGTCGCTCATCGACCGGATATGAGGCGCAGGCGCCGCGATGCAATGCTATGGGCGGGTTTGGCGGAAGGCGTGGTCTCAGGATCCGACCGTCTCGGACACCGCCGCGGCATAATGAAGCCGCTTGGCTTCATACATCCGCTCATCGGCGATACGGATCGTCGCTTCCAGGCGTTCGTTGGGCTCGGCGGTCGCGAGGCCCAAGGAAATACGCAAGGGCACCGAGGAGTAATACTGGTTGTTGATCTCGATGAGACCGGCAAGCTGATCGACCATCAGCTGCCCGCCACGCTCATCGGTCTCCGGCATGAGAATCGCAAATTCATCGCCGCCGATGCGGCAGGCGTGCATCGGCTCACTGACGGCCATCGTCAGCACCTCCCCCATCCGGCGCAGAAGGCCATCGCCCGCGAGATGGCCGAGCTGATCGTTCATCGATTTCAAGCCATCGAGATCGATGATGATGATCGAGATCGGGTAGGGGCCCTTGCGCTCCAGCCGGTTCAACTCATCGACATAGAAGGACCGATTGAACAGCTTGGTCAGTTCGTCGTGCTTGCCCAGAAACTCAAGATAAGCCTCGGCCTTCTTGCGTGCCGTGATATCGGTCAATGCGACCTGCACGAGCGCCCAGTCATCCTCATGACCCGGCAACATCGACAGCTGTAGATGCAGATACAGTTCTTCGCCGTTCAGGGTGTAGTTCACGACTTCACGCTGCTGGAGGAGCTTGCCATCCCACAGATCGATCAGCTGCTCCTTGAAGGGCCGCTCCATTTTGTCCCGAAGGATATCGGGCAGGCGGCGCATCAGGGTTTTCTGGTCGGGTGCGCGAAACAGGGTCAGCGTGTGCTGGTTGACCGAAATGATCCGGATTTCGCGCATGCAGCGCACCACGAACTCCTCATGCACATCGAGAAAGACGCGGAAATCAGTGATCCCCTTGGCGCGGACATCATCAAGAAGAACCTTGATGGCGCTGAAATCCTCGACCCAGAGTGAGACCGGCGAGTATTCGAACAAACCGCGCGCGTAACGTTCGCTGGCATCCAGTTGCCGGCGCACCGCTTCGCGGTCCGTAATGTCCTGCACCGCCACGAGAACGCGACCTAGCGTGCCCTCATAGCCTGGCAAGACCGTGCCCTTCGTCTGTACATCGAGACGCCGGCCACTGAGTGTGTAGTTGACGGTCTGGCTGGCGAAGGCGTTTTTGCCCGCCCAAAGCTGGCACAATTCGCTGATCAGTGACGCGCGCGAATCCGGTCCAAAAATACGGTCGAGGTTGCCGACGAGGTCGTCTAAGCCTGAGGCCTCGAAAAGCTCCAGAGTACGCCGATTGACTTTGATCACTTGCAGCTTCGCCGAATAGTCAACGATCCGCGCTGGATCATCGGCCAAGTAGGCCGCCAAATCCTCGATGCCCTCGGCCCGCAATTGCTCAAAGAGCGGGTGAAGACCGCTGTAATCCTCCAACCAAAGGGACACCGGTGCCAGCTCGAACATATCCGCATCCACGGACTCATTCGGAGGCTTTGCAGTGGCGCTCTCGGGACTCGGTCGTTGGACGGTCATTGGCAGCAACATAGGGACGCTCGTATTATTGAGCAACGGCGGGCCCCGCTTTACGGGGCCGCTGTCAAGCCTGGTGGCGTGCTAGGGGTTCCCGCTCGTCGCGACCGCCGAAATGGAATTGAACGGGCTGCCATCCGTGAGGCGGCTGCTGATGGCGACATAGAGGATCACCTTCTTGTCGTCGTCCAGCATGCGATACACCGCGAGATGCTTGAAGAAGACCGAGAGTGCGGCATCGAACACACGCTGCTTCTTCGGCAGACCCGTGGGGTAGGACACCGGCCCCACGGCGCGGCAGGCGATGGAGAAGCGGGACGGATCCTCGGCCAGGCCGAAGCTGCCTTTGACGCCGCCGGTTTCGGCGCGCGACACATAGCAGGAGACATTGGCGACGGCGGGATCATCGTAACGGTCCACCACCACCCGGTCGTTGGAGCCGAGTAGCCGGAATGTCGTGTCAACGCTTCCGATGCGGCTTTGCGCGAGGGCGGTCTGGGACAGTCCCATGCCTAGCACCATAATCGCGGCGAGCCATTTCGTCATCAATCGAGTTCTTCCGCCATGACCTGTTGAATGTTCATCTCATTGCCGCGCCATTCAAAATCGTTGCGCAACCATGCCTCGACCCACAGGGCCGGCAGCAGCATATCGCGGATTACGCTGGCGAGCAGCATGCGTGGCGAAAAATACCAACCGGCCGACCAAGCCAGCATGGCCTCACCGCCGAACCAGATGGCGCTGAGGATGGCGACGACCAAAGCCTCACTGCGGCCCTCGGCCCAGGCGACGTAAACCCCTGCGAGCACCGGAAACAGGGCGCCGGTGAGGATTTCGGGCGCGAACATGACCGGGAAGGTCGTGCGGCGTAGCGTGGCCCAGCGGCGCTGGCGGCTCCAAACTTCGGAGAAGGTCCGCTTGCCGAGCGGCTGGGGGAAGGGGGTATCGACCAGATGCACGCGCAATCCGGCCTCATGCACCATCTTGGTAAAGGCGGCGTCTTCCGCAATTTCGGTGCCCAGGGCCTTCAGCAAGCCGCCCGCACGATCGACCACGTCACGATGGAACAGCATGCTTTTGCCCTGCGCGAAACCGAAGCCCAGGGTTTCACCGACATATTGCCAGCGCGCCTCGAAGGTATTGAGGAAGGCGCATTCCAGGGCGGCCCAAAAATTGCCCGGCCGCGCGCCGATTGGCATGGAACAGACCAGGCCGGTATCCTTCCGCCACCGGCCCATCAGCCGCTGCACATAGTCCGGTGGCATCAGGACATTGCTGTCCGCCATGATGATCCAGCTATGCCGCGCCTCGTCCCAGCCCTTCAGAACGTTGTTCAGCTTGGGGTTGGAGCTGCGATTGTCCTCGCCGATCAGCAGCCGCGCCGGAACCTGCTTGTGACTCTCGATCAGGCTATGGACGATGCCGCCGACCGGGTCATCCTCCCGCGCCAGGCAAAACAGGATTTCGTAATTGGGATAATCGAGCGCGAAGGTGGAGGCCAAGGTTTCGCGTTCGAAATTATCGACCCGGCAGACAGGCCGGATGATGGTCACATGGGGGGCGTCGATCGGCGCCGAGGGCAGGCGCGATCGTTCGCGGCAGCGAATGGACGCGATCGCCAGGCTCAGCACGTGAACGACAGTCGCGAGAAGGCAGAATGCGGCGGCAGATGTGGCAAGCGTGATCACGCTGCGACTCCGATCAAGGGCGAGCGCTCCCGACTCTTGAAGGAAGAGGGGGCTCTTGCTGCGGTTGAGACAGAGGAGACAGCACTTGTCCAATGACCGTTCGGCGGCAAATCACCGCTCGCTGGCCGCGCCTTACCGGGACGCGGCCGCCGGCGCGGTCTGGCAATCGACGTTCAAGGCGACCAGGCGGTCTAGGCCTTCCGCCGAGCCTAGCACGGCGGCGGTCTCGGAGGTGCTAAGGGCGGACAAGGCTGCCTGGAGCGATGTAGCCTCCTGAAGTTTCGTGAGGCCGACCAGCAGCGGTGCATCAATGGGGTCGTGACCCGGCCGGCGCGGCGGCGGCAGCATCGCGCGGTGGTGCTCCATCAGTCGTCGGCTGCCGAGCAGCCGGGCAACGCCGCTTTCCGCATGCTGGCGCCGCAAGACTTCATGCGCCGCCGTCGCGCGTTGCATGACGGTCGGGGGGCGATGCTCCTCGACGATCTGCAACAGGCCGAGGCGCCGCAGGGCGAGGCCGATGCTGCGGCTCGCCGTGATCATCTCCATCGGCACCGCGAGCACCAAGCCGAGCAGGACCGGCGTCATCCACAGAAACAAGGCGGGCGAGACGGCATAGGCGGCGACGGCCAGCACGATGCCGAACAGCATGTAGCGCCAGTATTGGCGCCAGACGATGCGGAAGGGCACATGGTCGCCGTCCCGATTCTGGACGTTCCAGCCGGAATCCCGGCCGCTGAGAATCTGGATCACACCCGAGGTCTGGATGAGCATGGCCACCGGCGCGACCAGCGCGCCGAGCAGGGTTTCGAGCAGCAGACTGAGAAAGGCGCGGCCGGCCCCGCCGCAGCCCCGGCGCAAGGGTCCGTTGAACAGCAGCAGGATATAGGCGAAGACTTTCGGTGCCAGAAGTACCGCCATGGTGCCGATGAAGACCCATTTCGCGAGTACCGGATCGACCTGCGGCCAGCGCGGAAACAAGGATTTCGTGGTCCCGAAATAGGACGGCTGCACGAAGCGGGACTGCAAGGAAATCAGCACGCCGGCGAGCAGGAAGCACAGCCAGAGCGGCGCGGTGACGTAGCTGCCGATGCCCATCAGCAAATGCAGCCGGCTCACCCAGTTCAGCCCGCACGCCGGCAAGACACCGACATGCTGGAGGTTGCCCTGGCACCAGCGGCGGTCGCGGACCGCGACATCGGTGAGGGAGGGCGGGCTTTCCTCGAAACTGCCGCCCAGAGCGGGGATCATATGGATGGCCCAGCCGCCGCGCCGCATCAGCGCGGCTTCGACAAAATCATGGCTCAAAACCGGGCCGCTGAAGGGCTTGCGGCCGCGCAGATGGGGCAGACCGGCCTGTTCGGCAAAGGCGCGGGTGCGGATGATGGCGTTATGGCCCCAGTAATTGCCCTCCGAGCCATGCCACCAGGTGATGCCCTGGGCGATCAGCGGCCCATACACGCGGCCTGCGAATTGCTGCATGCGGGCAAACAGTGTCTCGCCATTGACGATGACGGGCAGGGTCTGGATGAGGCCGACACCCGGATTCTGCTCCATCGCGGCGGCCAGGCGCACGATGGTGGCACCGTCCATCAAGCTATCGGCGTCGAGCGTGATCATCTGCGGATAGGCGCCGCCGAAGCGGCGCACCCATTCCGCGATATTGCCCGCCTTGCGCTCGATATTCTTGGCGCGGCGGCGGTAGAAGATGCGCGTCTCCCCACCAGTGCGCTGACGCAGCGCCAGGAAGGCGGCTTCCTCGGCGATCCAAATATCGGGATTGGTGGTGTCACTGAGGATGAAGGTGGTGAAATGCGCGCCCCGCCCGGTGGCGATCAGCGATTCGTCCATCGCCTCCAGCCCCGCCATGACGCGGGCCGGGCTCTCATTATAGGTCGGCATCAGCAGCGCCGTGTGGCCGGTGAGTTCGGGGAGAGGCCCGTCTTGGGTGATGCCGAAGCGCCAGCCGCCGCCGCTCATCGCCGCAATGAAGCCGCCCAGGCTGCTCATGAAGGCGAGGGCGACCCAGGCAAACAGCGTGACGAACAGCAGCAGCACGAGGATGCCGAGGATGCTCGGGCCGTTGCTGTTGAAGACGAAATACATCTTCTCGCCACCGGCGAGGGTCATGGCCACCGCGCCGCCGATCACGAACAGCCGGCGGAAGACGATGCCGCGCGGCTCACTCGCGGGCCGCCCACCGCGTGGGGGCGCCTCGGAAAGGGATTGCACGGGCATGGCGAGCGGCGCCTCATCCGGCAAGGCCCGGAAGCCGGCGTCCGTCACGGCGTCCAACGGTAGAGCCAGGTTTCGGACACGGGACCTGCCGCGCCGATCAGGATGCATTGCAACTCGACGAGCTTCGCGTCACCCGGTGCCAGCTCAAACAGAATCCGCCAGCCGCCGCTATCGGGGTTCGGCTCCACCACGACGTTTTGAATTTTGCCCTGCGAGGTTTTGACGTCGGCATGGACCTTGCCGTCATCGGGTAGGTTTTTCACCGCATCCCCCACGATATCGAGCACGATGAGCCGTCGCTTGCCATCCTCGGTGGCGCCGATCCGCGTCGCGACGATGCGGCCGAGCGGGGTCGGGAAGGGGTTATCCCAGCCCCAATGCATCCGGTAGGTGAAGGTATATTCGCCCTTCGCGGCCAGCTTGTCCTTCGGCCGCCAGAAGGCCACGATATTGTCGTTCACCTCGTTTGCGGTGGGGATTTCCACGAGTTCGACGACGCCCTGTTCCCAATCTCCGATCGGCTCGATCCAGAGGCTGGGCCGCTTTTCGTATTGAAGGGCGAGGTCCTCATAATCCGCGAAGGCCCGCTTACGCTGCATCAGGCCGAAGCCACGCGGATTGCCGTCCGTAAAGGCGCTGATCTGCAGGGTCGTGGGATTGTTGAGCGGGCGCCAGATTTGCAGCCCCTGGCCATTCCACATCGACAGCCCCTCGGAATCATGCGCCGCCGGCCGCCAGTCATCGACCTTGTTGTGATTGTTGGTGTCGAAATCGAACATGCCGGTGAGCGGGGCGATGCCCGGCTCGGTGATGTCCACGCGCGGATAGAGGGCGCTTTCGACGTCGAACACGGTTTCCGCGCCCGGCCGCAAGGTGAAGCGAAAGGCGCCGGTCACACTCTGGCTGTCGAGCAGGGCGTGGATGACGAGGGAACTGGCGCCGGGCTGCGGACGTTCCAACCAGAAGGCGCGGAAGCGCGAAAATTCCTCCTTCTGGTTGCCAGTGCCGATCGCGAGGCCCCGCGCCGAAAGGCCGTAGACCTGGCCCTTGGCGACAGCGCGGAAATAGCTCGCACCCAAAAAGACGCAGACTTCGTCAAAGACATCCGGCCTATTGATGGGGGCACGGATGCGCAGCCCGGAAAAGCCGATGTCACCGGCCACCTGCATCTTCGGATTCTCATAGTCGAACATATCGGCGCTGTAAGGCACGGCCTTGGCCTGGCCATCGGCCACTTCAAACATATCGACGCGGGCCTCATAGAGGAATCCGCGGGGAAAGAACTCGACCTGGAAGGGCAGCGACTGGTCGTGCCACAGGGCCCGGTCGGCGCGATATCGAATGCCCCTGAAGTTGTCATAGCTCATATTGGTGATGGCCCCGGGCAGCTTGGTGTCGGGCCCGACATAGGCCTGACGTGCCAACGCCTGGGCGAGGCGGCGCACCGTCGCACCGTCGAAAGGCCCCGTCACGGGTGCGGGCAGCGGCACAGTGGCGGCGCGCGCGCTAGCCGGTAGGCCTGTGCCAGCAAGCAGAGCGAGGAGGGAGGCGGTGGCGCTCCCTTGGACCAGATCACGTCGATACAAGGCCGGTCCTTTCTGAGACGAAGAGGGGGGCGAAGACGGCGGGCGAAGACGGGGAGCAAAGATCGGGGTATGCGCAGATGGGGATGGTCGTGGCCAGAGGTGGGCCCGAACCCCATGAAGACAATGCTGCACCACGGCATTGATCTAAGCTGCTGTCGCGGCACACAAAAACGGCGCAATATCCGCGCCGACAACAAGGACAAGCCTCATGGGGTATGACACGGCCAATCGCGGCGGCGGCAATATTCCTCCCTGGGTCGGCGCCTATGTCGTCTATAGCCGGGCCTGGATGATCCTCGAACATCTTCGCAAGAACGGCTACGGCGTTGGCCGGCACGCCGTCTACAAGGAGATGAAGCGGGTAGAGGAGGAGATGGCGGTGATGATCGCGGCTCTGGATCAAGGCCTGGAAGACCCAGTGCGCGATGCGGTGGACCGTAACACGCGGTTTCTCACCACGCAGCAGTTGGCCGCGACGAGCCGGTAGCAACCGCTCTGCTTACACTTGATATGTCTAACGCTTGGATGTATCTCAATTGAGTATCTGTGCTTAGGCGCAGTTTACGCGTGGACGCGCATCATTCCGCCTCCCGCCCAGATATCGGAGACCGCGCTATGGCCGCTCAGAGCACGATGCTGCATGTGCGCGTCGATGAAGAGATGAAGACGAGGGCTGCAGAAGCGCTGGAAGCCATGGGACTGACGGTTTCCGATGCGGTGCGGGTGCTCCTTCATCGTGTCGTCCAGGATCAAGCCTTTCCTTTAGAACTGAAGGTTCCAAACGCAACGACGCGTCGGGCCATGCAAGACGCAGATGAGATGATGAAGGCGCGGCGTTTGCGCTTCAGCAGCGGGGATGATTTGATTGAAAGCCTCGACGACGTCATCGACACATAAGCGCGCCTCGCTTCCTCGAAGTTCGGACTACACGCGCGACTTTCTTAAAGATTGGCAGCGACTCACGCGATCGGGTCGGTATGATCTCACGCGGCTGAAGTCCGTTATACTCATGCTCGTCGCCAATGATGCGCCTCTTGGTCCTGAATGGCGTGATCATGCTCTCACATCAAACTGGGCTCGTCATCGAGAATGCCATATCGGGGGCGATTTCTTGCTCATCTATCAGCTTGAAGACGGCAAGACGGCTGGCGCCGTTTTGTTCGTCCGAGCGGGAACGCACGCCGACTTATTCGAGACGTGAGCCATAGCCTCTATGCGGTGGTCGTGACCGTGAAGGTCGTGTGGCTGATCGTCGTCAGTTCGACGACGCCGGCGCCGTAATGCGTGCCGTTGAGATTGATGCCATTGACGTAGAGGTCGCGCCCCGCAGCGGCGTTATCGAATTGGATGGCGATCGTATGCGTGCCCGCGCCGAAATTGCCCGAGAATGAAGCGCTCTGCCATAAGCCGCTGCTATGCGCGACGGAGACACCCTGTGGTGTCGATGCGGCCTTGCCGTCGATGATCAGGGTGAACTGCGCATTCCCCCCTGAGGCATTCCCGGAAAGATGCAGGATTAAGGTATCCGCCGGCGCGCTGGCTTTCGCCGTTGATCCGCCGACCGTGTAATCATAGGCGCCGCCGGCGTTCATCTCCTTGCTGGTCCCGGCGTAGGTCACGCCATCGAAGGCAATGCCGTTGATGTAGAGGTTCCGGTCCGTGGCGTCGCTGCCACCCCAGGCGTCATTGAGGAACGTGAGCTGAACATCATGGGTACCGAGACCCCAATCCCCGGTCACTGACACGACGTTGGAATGGTTATCTGCCTGAAGCGCAGAGGCAGCACGGACGCCACCCACCTGTTTTCCGTCGACTGAGATCGTGTAGTCCGCGTTTCCCTTCCACGCATCTTCCGCGATATTCAGCGTCAGTGTCTCCGTCGTTGCGACGGGCGGCGTCGTGACCGGGGCCGTCGTGATCGGCGTGGTGGTTGTCGTGGTCCCCGGCTCGACCTCGACGATCAACGGATGATCCGTGATGCCGAGCGTGACGCTGCTGACATTGGTGAGCGTTTCGATCGGGGTCGTGCCCTTGAGGGGATCGAAGACCTCCACCGTCTTGTACGTCGCGCCGAGCTTGACAGTGACATTCGTCGTGGCGGCCGTGACTTCGGCGCCCTTTGCTTCGTTCCAGATCGCGGGTTCGTTCCAGACCACAATGTCCGACGCGCCGCTGGATTTTTGAATTTCGAGCGTATGGCCGGTCGAGGGCAGGTTCGTCAGCGTGTAGCTGACCGGCTTGAGGGTGAAGGTGCTGGCCGTGGTGCCGGTATCTGCCAGGATCGTGGTCAGGTTATGGATCGCGGTGGCGGCTTCCTTCGGCGTATTGCCGGGGGCGTAGAGCCCGTAACCGTCGTCGCCCTGCGACGACCCCGCCGCATAGGCGTCCATGAGCTGATAAAGATCGGTATGCGCGATGCCGCTTGCCGCATCGTCCATCAAGAGGTCGAGCGTGTATTTGGCCTGCACGTCCTGATTGACGTCACCGCTGGTGCCGCCATTCGTGCTGTAGCCGGTCTCCGTATAGACGGCGGCACCTGTCGCCGGCGTCTCGTTCCCCAGGGCCTGGGTGCGGTTGACCCATTGATAGGGCGCGTCGCCCTGGTTCGGATAAGGGTGCTGCGTGTCGTAATCGGCGAGGCCGGCGGTGGTGGCGGGGTTCGGGCCGACCGCATCGCTGCCCGCCGCATAGCCGGTGAAATAGTCGACCGAGACGCCCTTGAGGTCCGCATTGGCGTGAACGGCGGCATAGATCGCCTTCTGCAGGGCGACCGCGCCCGCGAGGCCGCCAACGCCGTTATAGGTGATCGGAAAGTTGTTGATCTCGTTCGCACCCTCGACCGCGATGACGCTGCCAGGCACGGCCTTGTTCAGCGCCGCCACCAGGGCGAGTTGAGCGGTCAGGCTGGCGGTCGTGATCGCGCCGCCACCGAACAGGCAGATCGTGAACTTTACGCCTTCCTTGGCGAGGGTGATGTAGCTCGATAGCGGCGCCGAGCCCGCATATCCATTACTGATCGTGTCTCGTACTTCGGTAATGCCGAGATATTTCAAATCCGCATCGATATTGGTGATATTAGCATAACCCCCGTCTGTATAGGGAATATGCGTGTTGACGCCGAGCGTATTGAGAAAGTCGGCCGAACGGAGTGTGGTTCCGGTCATGGTCGGCTCCTGCAAGGGTGTGTCTAAACGCTGCACGGACGAGGGTCCGTCGTGACACGACGCAGGAACTACTGTCCTGGCGTAATCCTTTTGGCTTACAGCGTAAGAACACCGTTAGCACAAAGAATGACCAGATCAATATTTTTTTGAAGACAATGGGATTAATTATTCGATTCTTAAAGCGATCGTCTTGGCCGTGTGGCGGGTTGAATTTCTTGTCCCGATCCTACAACTAACACATTACAACACCGCAATGAAATATTCGGTCAGTGCAGGTGGATGAGCGGCCCCGCCACGAGCACCAGGGCAAAGGCTGCCACGGCCGACAGCAGGCCGAGGAAACCCGCGAAATACAGCCAGGGGCGCGGTGCTGCGAAGGGAATGACGTTGAGGGCGAAGATGATCGCCTTGGGGTTGAGCAGCGTCGTGACGAAGACTTCCCGCAGCGTGATCAGTCTGCCGTGTTGGGCGATCACGGCGGTGCCCCGGCGCCACAGACAGATCGCCAGCCACAGCAGGTAGAGCCCGATCAACAGCCTGAGCGTGAGGGCAATCGCCGGGTGGCTGGTCAGAATGGGCCGCAGCACCAGCCCGATCACGAGGATCGCGATCATATAGCCGCCGGCCTTGGCGGAGATGAGCGGCAGGGCGCGCCTGAAGCCGACCTGGGCGCCTGCGGTGGCGAGAAGGGTATTGGTGGGGCCGGGCGTGCCGAGACCTCACGATCCTCGTGCATGATCTCATCCGCAAGTGCCATCTGTCGCTCGAACTCGGGATTGTATGCGGTCAACCGGTAGCCGCCGTCCGGCGCGTCGGTAAGATACAGCGTGTCGCCCTTCTGAACTTTCAGATGAGCCATAGCTTGCTTCGTCAAGATGAAGCCCGAAGACGCGCCGACGGTGGTGATCCTTAAGGTCAGCACGCGAACCTCTGGGCTATATAATCTGAATTATATAGCCCAGAGCCGCTGTTTTCAGCAGCCGGGGTTATAGGGGTGGTAATAGCAGAAACGCGGATGATGGGGCGTCACGATGAGGCAGCCCGACAAGGACACGCCCAGGCCCACGAGCAGCGCGACCCCCATAAGCGGCTTCAGATACCCTCGAAAATGCGACATTCCTCTTCCCCCGGCAGGTGACCGCGCGGTATTGCGCGGGCGATACCGAGGCTACCCAAAGTCCTTGCCCGGTCAACGCATTTCCGCGTCACGTCCGGTGATGTGTCTCCGCCAAAGCATAAACGGGGGTATGAATGCCTTCCATCCGCGCCTTGAGCTGAAGGGCGAGATATTGGGAATAGTGCCGCGACTGGTGCAGATTGCCGCCTTGAAACCACAATGCCTCCTGCTGCGTCGGCTTCCACATATTCCGCAATTCGCCCTGCCAAGGACCGGGATCCTTGGTCGTATCCGAGCCCAGGCCCCAGCACTTGCCCACGCGATCAGCGACGTCTTGGCTGATCAACTTGGCAGCCCAGCCGTTCATCGAGCCATAGCCCGTGGCATAGACGATGAGGTCGGCCGGCAGCTCCGTGCCATCGCTGAACAGCACCGCGCTTTCCGTGATCCGCTCGGTGCCGACCCCGCTTTTGAGCTTGATGTCGCCATTGGCGATGAGCCCCGAGGCGCCGACGTCGATGTAATAGCCCGAGCCTCGGCGCACATATTTCATGAACAGCCCGGAACCGTCATCGCCAAAATCCAACAGGAAGCCGGCCTTTTCCAGTCGCGTATAGAAATCGGCATCGGCGTCGCGAATCGCCGCGACAGTGTGCTTATGGAACTCACCCATGATGGCGTAAGGCAGTGACGCGTTCAGCAGATCCGCCTTGGCCGTATCGATGCCACGGTCGAGCGCGGCTTCGGAATAGAGATGGCTCGTCCCGAACTTGAACAGCGAGTCCGCGCGCGCCACAAGCGTGGATGACCGCTGCACCATGGTGACTTCGGCCGCGTCATGCTCCCAAAGATCGGCGCAGATATCGTGCGCCGAATTATTGGAGCCGATGACAACGCAGCGTTTGCCGCGAAAGGCCTCGCCGCTGCGATACTGGCTCGAATGCAGCAGCGTGCCCGCGAAGCTTTCGGCACCGGCCACATCGATGACATTGGGGATGCCCGACATGCCGGTCGCGAGCACGAGGTGCTTAGGACGTAGCGTCATGCTCTCCCCGTTTCGATCGACGGTGACGACCCATTCACCGGCCGCCGCATCATACTGCGCGCCGACGCAGGAGGATGAGGTCCAGTAATTCAGCTCCATCACCTTGGCATAGGCTTCGAGCCAGTCGCCCATCTTGTCCTTCGGCGAATAGACCGGCCAGTCGTCCGGGAAGGGCAGATACGGCATGTGGTCGTACCAGACCGGATCATGCAGGCAGAGCGACTTGTAGCGCTGGCGCCAGGAGTCGCCGGCATGGGCATTGCGATCGATGATGATCGTCGGCACGCCGAGGCGCTTCAATCGGGCGCCAAGGGCGAGGCCACCCTGGCCGCCGCCGATGATCAGGCAATAGGGCTGGCGTGTGATCCCCAGCGTTTCTTCCTCCGCCGTCTTGCGTTCGAGCCAAGTGGTGCTGCCGCGACGCACGCCATGCTCGGCACCGAGGGGCCGGGTGCGGCCCTTTTTCTCCTCATGCCCCTTCAAGGACTCCATCGACGTCAGCAGCGTCCAACACAGCCCGTCCCGCAGCCTGACATGGGCGATGCCCGTGGCGACGGCCGTTTCGAACGTGAACCAGCCAGAGACGGTGCCATTCTCCTCCTGAGATCCGTCCTTGGGAAGAAGGGTATGGGGCTGCACGTCTTGCAGCCGCGCCTGCAACATCGCAGCGATCGCGGGCCGCCCCTCCGTCGTGTGGATATTCCAGGTGAAGGCGACCAAATCACGCCAATAGGCCTTGTCCTCGAATAAAACGGCCGTAGCCTCGGCGTCATTGCGCTCAAGCGCCGCGCCGAAAGCCGAGACCCAGTCCGCCAATGCCGATTGCGCAATGGTCTGGCTCATGCCCGTCTCTCCCTCGTTTTTTATTGTCCTATTGGTGCCATGCGGGGGCACGGGCGTCCATCGCGCGCCGGCGCGCGTTGCGGCGACCTGCCAGGACGGCCATATCTGGCGCATGACCACGCGCTATGGGCTCGAAATTCGCGCCGCCACCGGCGCTGAGGCGCCGGGCCTGGCCGAGCTTCTGGCCGCCGGCGGCCATGCGGTCGCGCCACGCCTTCTGGCAGACCGGCTTGACGCCATCCGCCAGGGTGCGGGCACCGCCTTGGTCGCGCTGGAGTGGGGTCCGCCCAGCGGCGTGATCGTGCTCCATTGGTATCAAACGCTGGAGGCCGCTTTACCGGTCGCCCTGATCACCACGCTTCTGGTCGCGCCCGAGGCGCGGCGCCGGGGCATTGGCCGGATGTTGGTCAAGGCGGCGGCCCAGGCGGCACGGGTCGCCGGTTGCGGCGCTTTGGAGCTTGCGGCGCTGCCTGATCAGACGGAGTTGGAGGCCTTTTGCCGCGCCACCGGCTTCATCGAAGCGGGACCCCGATACCAGCGCGTGCTGCGCAAGAACGCTACGCTATAGCGCATCACCGCCGTGATCATGCTTTAAGCGGCCACGATGATCAATTTCTCCCCTGCTGAAGCCGCGATCGAAGCGGCGAACCTCACCGTCGAAACCCATGAAATGGCGCGGTTGGAGCGTCTGGTGGCCCGGCGGCTGCCCGCCGACCGCGAGGCCGTGCGAGACGCGCTGTGCGAACTGCGTCGCAAGGGCTGGGTGTCCCGGCTGTATGACACCTCCCAGCGCGAAGGCCGCTACTGGGTTCTGCGCGAAGACGCGGTCGCGGCGGCGGCCGGCATCCAGGACCCGGCGGTCGATGACGCGACGCTGCGTGAGGCGCTCGATGCGGTGATGCTGACGCGGCTGAGGGGTTTCGCCGCAGAGCCGGGGCAGGCTCTGGACCTCGCCTTGACTGAGCTGTTCGATTCCGGCGGCCGTATTCTGACCGCGCCCCAGCATGAGGCGCTGGCCCAAACCGTCGCGCGCGCCTTCGATCTGCTGCCGGATGCGCCCTTCGTGCTCGCCGCGCTGCGGGACGAGGAGGTGCGCCGTCGCGAGCGCCGTGACGCCGAAACGGCCGCGCGTGCCGGCCGGCGGGAAGAGGTTCAGCGGCTGCGCGATTGGGAACGCAGCCTGGTCGAGTTCAAGGATGTGCCGGCCCTGCTGGGCTGCACGATGAAGGAAGCGCTGCGCTGGATCGCGGCCAATCGCTTGCCGGTGGCGCGGCGGATTCCGCAAAAGGGTGGCGAGCGCTGGGAATTCGACCCGGTGGCGCTCGCGCCCTTACGCGTGGAGATCGCCCGCTGGCGGCAGGAGGAGCAGGGGCCCCAAATCGGGATCGGGGGCGGTATCGGCGCCCCGGCCATTCGCTCGGGCAAGGCCGCCAATGCGGCCATCGCGCGCGTTGCGGCGCTCGACCGCTATGCCGCGCATTTCTCCACCGCGCGGGCCATCGAGCGGCGGATCACGCTGGTCACCGGCCCTACCAATAGCGGCAAGTCGCATCTCGCCCTCGATCGCCTGGCCGGTGCCACGAGCGGCTTGGCCTTGGCGCCGCTGCGTCTGCTCGCCCACGAATTCCGTGAGGCGCTTGCCACGCGCGGCGTGGTCGCTTCGCTTGCCACGGGTGAGGAGCGGATCACCGAACCGGGCAGCCGCCATCTGGCCGCGAC
The DNA here is from genome assembly GCF_030252425.1 of Acidisoma sp. PAMC 29798. Lineage (GTDB taxonomy): Bacteria > Pseudomonadota > Alphaproteobacteria > Acetobacterales > Acetobacteraceae > Acidisoma > Acidisoma cladoniae. The sequence continues at coordinate 1,712,629 of NZ_CP126994.1, forward strand.
GGTGGAGATGTGCCCGCTGCACAACCCGGTCGAAGTGGCGATCGTCGATGAGGCGCAGATGCTCTACGACCCCGATCGGGGCGCCGCCTGGACGGCCGCGATCATGGGTGCGCCGGCGCACCATGTCTTCGTGCTGGGCGCGCCAGATTGCGCGCCGATGGTGCGGCGCATCGCGGCGCTTTGTGGCGATCCGCTGGATGAGATCACGCTGCTGCGCAAAGGCCCGCTGGTCGCGGCGAGCGAGGCCGTGCCGCTCGCCAGCCTCGGCGTGGGTGACGCCGTGGTCGCTTTTTCCCGGCGGGAAGTGCTGGATTTGCGGGCGGCGCTGCAGGCCAAGGGCAAGCGCGTCGCCGTGGTCTATGGCGCGCTGAGCCCTGAGGTGCGGCGGGCCGAGGCCGCGCGCTTCAACAGTGGCGAGGCCGATATTCTGGTCGCGACGGACGCGATCGGCATGGGCCTGAACCTCAATATCCGCCGCGTGGTGTTTGGCGCCTTACGCAAGTTTGACGGCACGCAGAGCCGGGACCTGCTTGCGCAGGAGGTGAAGCAGATCGGCGGCCGGGCCGGGCGCTATGGCAAGCATGAAACCGGCATCGTCGCCGTGCTGGCAGGGGCCGGCAGCCCGAGCTTCGTGCGGCAGATGCTCGCGGCGCCGATGGCCGAGCCCGGCGATCTGCGGCCCTTGGTGCAGCCGGACGCGGATATCGTGCGTGCCGTCGCGGCTGAAATCGGCTCCGACAGTCTGTTCGGCGTGTTGGCGCGCATCCGCCGGGCCGTGCTGCGGCGGGACGACCCGAATTACCGCCTCGCGGATATGAGCCAGGCCTTCGCCGTGGCGACGGCGCTGGAAGGTGTCGCCGGCCTCGATCTACAACAGCGCTGGACTTATGCGATGTGCCCGATCGACGAGCGCGACCATGGCATCCCGCGCCTCGCGACCTGGGCCGCCGAGCATGGCGCCGGTCGCGCCGTGCCGCCGCCCTCGACCGGGCGTCTGCCGCCGCCGGAGCGCGCGTCGCGGGAGGAGTTGGAGCGCGCCGAGAAGCGGCACAAGCGGTTGGTGGCCTGGCGCTGGCTGGCTTTGCGCTTCCCCGATGCCTATCCCGAGCATGCCGAGGCGGAAGCGCTGACCGCGCAACTCGACACCTGGATCGAAGCGGTGCTGCGGCAACAGCGGCGCACCAAAGGCACGTCGAATATGTAATGATGCCGCGTCATCCGCCCTAAGTACTTTCCGAGCCTGCCGCGAGGACCACCAAGCGCCTAGACCCCCCTGTGCGGACCGAGCCTTCGGTTCGCCGATCACGGGGAGAAATCCGTCTTGCTGAAGATCATCTTGGATGCGCTGGTGCCGGTCTTTTTTGGCATGGGTCTCGGTTATATTGGCGGCTGGACACGCGATCTCGACAACAAGCATGTCGGCGAACTCAATGCCCTGGTCATGGACTTCGCAGTTCCGGCCGCGATTTTCGCGACCGTGGTGCAGGCCTCGCGCAGCACCTTGTTCCAGCAATTGCCCTTGGCCGGCATCCTGTCGCTGTCGATGGTCATCCTCTATGTCCTGACCTACGTCATGGTGCGCCGCGTATGGCATGTGCCGGCCGGTGAGGCCTCGGTTCAGGCGCTCACGACGTCGCTGCCGAATTACGCCTCGGCCGGCCTACCGCTGATCGCGGCCTTGCTCGGCGCCGCCCATCTGGTGTCGGTCGCCGTGGCCATCGCCTGCGGCTCCATCGTCGTCTCCCCCATCACCCTGATCATTCTTTCGCGAAGCTCGCAGAAGCCGGGGCAGGGCAGCATCGGGCAGGCATTCCTCGCCACCTTCAAGAAGCCTATCGTTCTGGCACCACTGATCGCGGTTGCTTTCGTGTTGACAGGCGTAGGATTGCCCGAGCCGCTGCAGCGCTCCTTCTCCCTCATGGGGCAGGTGGGTGGCGGTGCGGCCTTGTTCCTGACCGGCCTCATTCTCTCGGCACAAAAGGTCCGGCTGAGTGGCAGCGTCAGTCTCCAGACCCTTTTCGCCAATGTCGCCCATCCGTTGCTCGCGGCCGGGCTAGCCTGGATCTTCGCGGTGTCGCCCTTGACGGCGCGGGAGGCGATCGTGCTGTCGGCGCTTCCCGTGGGCTTCTTCGGCATTCTGTTCGGGTTGCGCTTCGGCGTGGCCTCCGACGTGGTCGGCACCACACTGATCGCGAGCACGCTGCTCAGTGCCGTCACGCTTGCGGCGGCAATCTATTTCACGGCCGGCATGGGCTAGCGGCGACCATTTCCAGGCCGCGTTCTTGTTGGAATTATAACGGGAGTTGAACCACATGGCCGAATGGCAAACCGAACGGACGGCCCGTGACGCGCGACTGGCGGCGGGTAAGGTTTTCGCGAAGGGCAAGATGGTCGCGCCTGCGGATGTGACCAAGCTGCTCGAAGCGGTGATCCGTACCGGCGATCGCGTCTGTCTTGAGGGCGACAACCAGAAACAAGCAGATTTCCTGGCCGAGGCGCTTGTGAAAGTCGATGTCGCGCGCATCCACGATCTGCATATCGTGCAATCCGGCATCGTGCTTCCGGCCCATGTCGATCTGTTTGAGAAGGGCATCGCCAAGAAGCTCGACTTTTCCTATTCGGGTCCTCAGGGCGGCGCTATCGCGCGCGCCTTGAACGCCGGCAAGATCGAACTCGGCGCGATCCACACCTATATCGAACTCTTCGCGCGCTACTTCGTGGATCTGACGCCGCATGTGGCACTCACAGTCGCGCGCGCGGCGGATCATGACGGCAATCTGTATATGGGTCCGAATACCGAAGACTCGCCGTCGGTGATCGAGGCGACCGCCTTCAAAAGCGGTATCGTCATTGCCCAGGTCAATGAAGTTGTGGACAAACTGCCGCGCGTGGACGTTGCCGGTGACCGTGTCGATTTCGTTGTCGTCACGCCGAAGCCCTTCTATGTCGAGCCGCTGTTTACCCGCGACCCCGCCAATATCACCGAGACGCAGATTCTCGCGGCGATGATGGCCATCAAGGGCATCTACGCCGAATACGGCATCAAACGCCTCAATCACGGCATCGGCTATAATACTGCTGCGATCGAGTTGCTGTTGCCGACCTTCGCGGAAAAACTCGGGCTGAAGGGCAAGATCGCCACGCATTGGGCACTCAACCCACATCCGACGCTGATCCCGGCGATCGAATCCGGATGGGTGAAACAGATCCACAGCTTTGGCTCGGAAGTCGGCATGGACGCGTATATGCGCGCCCGGCCGGATATCTACTTCACCGGGCGCGATGGCTCGATGAGTTCCAATCGCATGTATTGCCAGGTCGCCGGCCTATACGCGACGGACCTCTTCATCGGCTCAACCTTGCAGATCGATTTGCAGGGCAATAGCTCGACCGTCACCACGGACCGCATCGCGGGCTTCGGCGGCGCGCCGAACATGGGCTCCGATCCGCATGGCCGCCGCCATCCCAGCGACCCTTGGCTGAAGGCGGGGCGGGAGGCGACGGACGGCGACCAGAGGCTGATGCGCGGCCGCAAGCTGGTCGTGCAGCTTGTGGAAACCTTCAGCGAAAAGATGGTGCCGGTCTTCGTCGAAAAGCTGGACAGCCTGGAACTCGCCAAGACCTTCAAGCTGGAACTCGCCCCGGTGATGATCTACGGCGATGACGTGACGCATATCATCAGCGAGGAAGGCATGGCCAATCTTCTGCTATGCCGGACGCCGGAAGAGCGTGAGCAGGCGATCCGTGGCATCGCCGGCTTCACGGAGGTCGGCCGCAAGCGCGATCATGCCATGGTCGCGAAGCTGCGCGCGCGCAAGATTATCCAGCGGCCGGAAGATCTCGGCATCAATCCGTTGGATGCGCAACGCGGGCTTTTGGCCGCGCAGTCGATCAAGGACCTCATGCATTGGTCGGGGAATCTCTATGCCCCGCCGAGCAAGTTCCGTAACTGGTAGGAGACGCGGATATGCAGACCCTGACGTTCAATCATACCGCAAAGCAGCGCCTGCCGGGTAAGAAGGACAGCGCCATCATCGGCGTCGTCGCCTCCGGCAATCTGGAAGTGCTGTTGGAGCGTGTTCTGCCCGATACCGATTGCGAAGTGATCATTGCGACGCCGGTGAAGGGCTATGACGAGACCTGGGCGGCCGTCGTCGCCGAATTCGTCGAGCGATCCTCACCAGGCGGCTTGCGCATTTCGATCAATGACGGCGGGGCGCGGCCCGACACGGTCTTTTTGCGACTGCTTCAAGGCAGCGCGCTGATGGAGGCCGAGTGATGGATCACGCTCACAGCAGTTGGCTCCAGGCGACGGCGCGCCAGCGCATTGCGGGTCTTTTGGATGCGAACAGCTTCCAGGAATTCATCGGGCCCGCCGCGCGCGTGCAGAGCCCGCATCTGCATCTGTTCGATCTGCCTTCGGCCTTTGATGACGGTGTGATCGTCGGTCGCGGCAGCCTCGACGGCACGCCCGTGCTGCTCGCGGCGCAGGAAGGTCAGTTCATGGGCGGCACCTTCGGGGAAGTCAGCGGCGCCAAGATCGTCGGTATTCTCCGTGCCGCGCGCGACCATACGGATCTGCCGCGCGTCGTGCTGCTGCTGCTCGACAGTGGTGGTGTGCGCTTGCAAGAAGCGAATGCGGGCGAACTCGCCGTGGCCGAGGTGATGCGCGCCGTGACGGAAGCCCGCCGTGCCGGCGTGGCGGTCATCGCCCTTGTCGGTGGTCGCGCCGGTGCCTTTGGTGGCGCCGGTCTAACGGCCGCGACCTGCTCGCGTATCGTCGTGTCAGAACAGGGCCGCATCAGCGTCTCGGGTCCCGAAGTCATCGAGACCAACAAGGGCGTCGAGGAATTCGACTCCCGTGACAAGGCGCTGGTCTGGAGCGTTTCGGGCGGCAAGAACCGCCGTTTGATCGGCGGCGCGGATGCCTTCACGGCCGATGCGATGGACGGGTTTCGCGCGGCGACGAAGGCTGTGCTCGCGCATGTGCCGAAGTTCGACCTCGCCACGCTTCAAGCGGAGCAGGCGCGACTTGCCGAGCGCCAGACAAGACTCGGTGGGTGTGAAGACGCGATATCGATGTGGACAATCCTCGGCATCGATCATCCCGAGGCGATCAGCGCGATGGACAATGACGCCTTCATTGCCCTCGCCAATGGCATCAAGGGAGCCAGCCATGACGCTCGATGAGATTCTCAAAAGCCTGTTCCCGACCGGGCATAATGTCACCGTCTCACAAGACGGCCTCATCACCGGCACGGCTTTGCGCAAAACCGGTGGACCCATCGCCGTCATCGGCGTGGCGAATGGCGTGGCGCTAGGAACGGCGGGCGTGTTGCCGCTGGCCGAGGCCGTGTTGCAGGTCGTCGCGGCCGGCGGCACGACGCCCATTCTCGTTCTTGTCGATACGCAGGGCCAGCTCATGGCCCGGCGGGATGAGATGCTGGGTCTGAACGAATATCTCGCCCATCTCGCCAAGTGCCTGCTGCTGGCCAGCCAGGAGGGCCATCGGACGATCGGTTTGGAATATGGCAAGGCGGCGGCGGGCGCTTTCCTCGCAACGGCGCTGGCCACGGATATGCTGATTGGCCTGCCGGGCGCGACGCCGACGGTGATGGATCTGCCCTCTGTCTCGCGCGTCACGAAGCTGCCGGTGAAAACGCTGGAGGAATTGGCCAAAACCACCTCCGTCTTCGCGCCGGGCTTGGAGCATATGGAACAAATGGGTGCGGTCGCCATCACTTGGGACCCGGCCAAGCCGTTGGACGCGCAGTTGGAGGAGGCCTTGGCCGCCGCCTCGCCGAAGGATATGCGCGATCAACTCGGTGCCGAGCGCAAAGGCCGGACCATGGCTGCGATGGTGGCGAAGCGCGTCATCGCCGAGGCGACCGGCACGCCCGCGTGACCCTGCGGCGGCACGATCTTTTGCAGGTTGCGCCTGCGGCTTGGGCCGCCATGCTCGTGCAGCATCCAGGCCTGGGCGATCTGCCTTTGGTCGCGGATTGGGCAGAACGAGGTTGGCCCGTGATCGTGCGGCGGCCGATGCCTGCGGATGCGCCGGACGCCATTCCGGCGGCCTTGCCGCTGCCACCGTGTCACGGCAAGCGCCGCGTCGCCTTTGCCTTTCCGGCGGGCGCTGAGGTGACGGCGCGACCGGCGGTCTTGTTGGGGGAGGCTGCATCATCGGCGCCCGCTTCGTGGCTGCCGGTGATCGCGGGTCTGCTCGGCCTCGGCGAACCGCGCGTCTTCGGGGCGCTGTTGTGGCAGCATCTGACCGGATTGACCTATCTCACCGAGCGATCGGATCTCGATCTGCTGTGGATGATTGGCGATCACCCGGCGGCGGATGCACTCGTGCAAGGGCTGCGGCGATTGGATGGGGCGGTGCGCCTTGACGGCGAGTTGGAACTGCCGGACGGCGTCGCCGTGAATTGGCGGGAATACGCCCAAGGCGGTGACATCCTTGCCAAATCCATGGCCGGCGTCCAAGCGCGATCCGTCGCGGGTTTGTTCGCGCCATGACCGCGCTCGCACCGCGTTTCGTCGCGCCGCTGTCGGAGGCCGTCGCGCATCAGGTGGCGCGCCTGGCGGCGGGCGCCTTGCGTGCCGAACTGGACACCTGGCCGAAACCTGGCCTCGTCAGCCATGTCGATTGCGGCAGCCATACCGACATGGACGCTGGCACCTTCCTTGCCAGCGCAACGGCGATCGAGCCCTTCTTCGCGGCGCTGGTCATCGCCGGTGCGACGGGGGCGGGCATGGACGGTTTGCGCGCCATCGGCCTGCAGGCGGAGGGCGCGATGCTGACCGCCACCGGTGGGGTCAATACCCATCGCGGCGCCATCTTCGGCCTCGGTTTGCTCTGCGCCGCAGCGGGGGCCAACGGGCGCGCATGGAACGCCGGCGCACTCTGCGCGACGGTCCGGCAACGCTGGGGGCAGGGGATTATACGCGGCCCGATTCCCCTGCGCAGCCATGGCACCGCGGCGTTGTTGCAATACGGCGCCGGCGGCGCGCGGGCACAGGCCGCTGCGGGCTTTCCGCATGCGCTGGAAATCGGGCTGCCTGCGCTGCGGTTGATGCCCGGTACCGGCAATGCCGGGCGGGTTCAGTGCTTCTTTGCCCTTCTTGCGACTGTAGAAGACACGAACTTGCTTCATCGTGGCGGTGCCGAGGGCTTACGGTTTGCGCAACAGGCGGCAGCCGGTTTTCTCGCCGCCGGCGGTGTCGCGCAACCGAATTGGCGCGACGCGGCAGAGGCCATCCACCATGCCTTCGTCGCGCGAAATCTCAGCCCGGGCGGTTGTGCGGATTTGCTGGCGATCACGCTGTTCCTCGATGCTTTGGAGCGTCATACATGACGGGCATCGCCATCCTCTGCTCGGGCCAAGGGGCGCAAAGCGCCGGTATGTTCGATCTGCTGGCCGATGCACCGGAAGCAGCCCCTGTCTTCGCAGCCGCCAAGGCCGCGCTCGGCGGGCGCGATGCGCGCGACCTCGTGCGCTCCGCGAGCAGCGCGGAAATCCACACCAATAAGGTCGGCCAAATTCTGTGTTGCACGCTCACCATGGCCGCCTGGGCAGTGATCGGCGAAGGCTTGCCGCGCCCGCTGGTCGTTGCCGGTTACAGCGTTGGGGAACTGGGCGCCTGGGGTGTCGCCGGCCTGCTGGACGCGGCGGGCGTGCTGGATCTCGCTGTGAAGCGCGCGATGGCGATGGATGCGGCGACAATCGAGCCCTCGGGCCTCGTCGCGATTCGCGGCCTACGGCGCGATGTGCTCGACCCGCTCTGTGCCGCGCTTGATGCGCATGTCGCCATCATCAACGCGCCGGACCAGATGATTGTCGGTGGCACGCAGGCATCGCTTGCGGCGGTCGTTCAAGCGGCCCAGGCCGCCGGCGCTGAGCGGACGACGATGCTGGCCGTCGCCGTCGCCTCGCATACGCCACTGCTCCGCGCTGCAAGCGATCGGTTTCGCCAGGATCTCGCGGCGACGACGTGGCCGTCGCAGATGCCGCCGGATATTCGGCTGCTGAGTGGCATCGATGGTGGGGCGGTGTTTGACGTGCCCGCGGGGCTCGACAAACTCGCCCGCCAAATCAAGCAGACGGTGGATTGGCAGGCCTGCATGGAGGCCTGCCGCGCCGCCGATGTCACGAAGATCATCGAGCTGGGACCGGGCAATGCGCTCGCCCGGATGATGGATGGCATCTTACCAGGCGCCGACGCGCATAGCCTGTCGGAGTTTCATAGTCTCGCCGGCTTCAGGCGATGGGCGGAGCGTTGATGGCGGATAACGCTGCGCTCATCCGCCCTCTATTACTCTGGCGGCGGGCTGGGCTCGGACGAAGGCGGCGCATTGCGGCGCTCGGCCATGAACTGGTCGAACTCAGCCTTGTCCTTGGCGAAGCGCAGCCGGTCGAGGAAGCCTGAGAACTCACCCTGCTCCTCCTCCAGCCGCCGCAGCGTTTCGGCGCGATATTCGTCGAAAGCGCTATTGCCGCTGGACGGTGCGGTGCGGCCGGAAAAGTTCGCTTTCCGGCCAGCCCAGGCGGCGGGTCCGCAGCCCTGAAAGCCCGATTGGCGGCCGAAGGCCCAGCGCCCCACGCGCTTGTTCCAGATCGACACGAACAGCAGCGCAAGGCCGACAGGCCACCAGATGAAGAAGCCGGTGATGGTGGCGGCGATCAGCAGCGGGCGGGAGAGCGACCAAAGGCCGAAATAGTCCAGCGGCCATCCGGTGGCCTCAGGTGGTTTTCTCGCACCATCCCAGGGTGCTTGGCCCATCCCAGGATTGCCGTAGGCACCTCGGTTCGCAGCGCCGGACATGATGTTGGTCCTATGTGAATGTAAAACACATTTACATTTATGAGCGAGATCGTCGCGGCGTCAAGGAGTTTGCGCGTCGGTTCCTATTTTCCGCCGGCGAGGCCGAGGCTTTGCAGATAGAGCAGGACCCCGGCTTCCAGCAGATCCTCAGGCGACATGGGCAGCTTCCGGCGCCCGGCATCAGCGCGGCAAAACAAGGAGGCGATGCCGTGGGACATCGCCCAGACATGCAGCGCCACCATCAGCGCCGGCGGCCGGCCGGCGCGGGTGGCCGATGCGGTCAGCGTTTCCGCCGCGTGGCGTACCACCAGAAACGCCCGGTCACTGGCGGCGAGCAGGCCGGGATGCGCCTCGGCATCGATTCGCGCCTCAAACATGGCGGCGTAGAAGGCGGGCTCGGCGCGCGCAAAGGCCAGATAGGCGCGGCCGATATTCTCGAAGGCCTGGATCGGTTCAGGTTTGCCGTCGTGCCAGGCTTGGCGCAGAGCGACAGTCAACCGCTCGTAGCCGCGCAAAGCTACCTCCGCCACCAAGGCTTCGGCGTCACGGAAGTGGCGATAGGGCGCGCCGGGGCTGACGCCCGCCCGGCGCGCGGCTTCCGCGATCGTGAAGCCCGCTGGGCCGCTTTCGGCAATCAGCGTCTGCGCCGCTTCGACCAGCGCCTCACGCAGGTTGCCGTGGTGGTAGCCGCGTCGCTGTCCGGTCCAACTCATGCGACGCGATTACGCCATGTGAGGGAAATTTACATCCCATTCGATCAGACGGCGCGCCCGATCCCATCGAGCGTCGACAGCACCTCAGGCGGCAGCGCGATCTCCGCCACGTCGAGATTCTCCTGCAGATGCCCGACCGAAGACGTGCCGGGGATCAGCAGGATATTCGGCGAGCGCTGCAGCAACCAGGCGAGGGCCACCTGCATCGGAGTCACGCCGAGGCCGCGCGCGACATCGGAAAGCGCGGTCGATTGCAGGGGCGTGAAGCCGCCGAGCGGGAAGAAGGGCACATAGGCGGTGCCGGCGGCGGCGAGTTCGTCGATCAGCGCATCATCGTCCCGGTGTGCGAGATTATAGAGATTCTGCACGCAGACGATGTCGCAGATGCGCCGCCCATCCGCGACTTGCGTGGCGGTGACGTTGCTCAACCCGATGTGGCGCACCAGGCCCTGCCGCTGCAAATCGGCGAGCACCGTCAACGGCGCCTCCAATGAGCCTTCCACGGGATGATGGGGGTTCAACATGCTGCGCAGATTGACGATCTCCAGCACATCGAGGCCCAGATTGCGGAGGTTGTCATGCACCGCCTGCGTCAGTTCCTCCTTCGACATCGCCGGGATCCAGCCGCCCTTCTCATCGCGGCGCGCGCTGATCTTGGTGACGATGACGAGATCATCGGGATAGGGATGCAGCGCCTCCCGGATGATCTGGTTGGTGACATGCGGGCCATAGAAGTCGCTGGTGTCGATGTGGTTGACGCCGCTTGCCACCGCCGCCCGCAACACCGCAAGGGCGCCATCATGGTCCTTCGGCGGCCCAAAAACACCGGGGCCGGCGAGCTGCATGGCGCCGTAGCCCATGCGCTTCACCATGCGGTCGCCGAGGGTGAAGGTACCCGCTTTGCTGATATCGGTCATGGTCATTCTCCTTGTGACTGACCGTGATGTAAGCCCTCCCACTCTGCACGATAATAAGGCATAATCGGCACAGGCTGTGCGGTAGGTCGAACAATGGCAGCGGATCTTGGTGACCTGACGGCCTTTGTGGCGGTCGCGCGCGCAGGTGGCTTTCGCGAAGGCGCGCGGCTGAGCGGCGGCAGCGCCTCCAGCCTCAGCGAGGCCGTGCGTCGGCTCGAAGACCGGCTCGGCGTCCGCCTGCTCAACCGCACAACGCGCAGCGTGGCGCCGACCGAAGCCGGCGCCCGCCTGCTTGACCGCCTTGGCCCCGCGCTCGGTGAGGTTGAGGCCGCGCTTGATGTGGTGAACGGCTTTCGCGATCGCCCGGCCGGCATGCTGCGGCTAAACGTGCCCGTCAGCGCAGCGCGGCTGGTTCTGCCCGCCATCGTGCCGGCCTTCCTCGCGGCCTATCCGGACATCGAACTTGAGGTGATCGCCGAAGACGGTTTCGTCGATATCCTCGCGGCGGGATGCGATGCGGGCATCCGCTATGATGAGCGGCTGGAGCAGGACATGATCGCGGTGCCGATCGGTCCCCGCACGCAGCGGTCCGCGACCGCAGCCGCGACCGCTTATCTCGACCGCCGAGGCCGCCCCGTGCATCCGCGGGACTTGCTGGAGCATGCCTGCCTGCGGGGTCGGTTCAAAAGCGGGGCGATGACGGACTGGGAATTCGAGCGGGACGGGGAGGTGGTCATCGTGGAGCCGAGAGGCCCGCTCATCGTGCGCGTGGGGGAGGGCACGGATCTCGCCGTCCAGGCGGCCATTGCCGGCAGCGGCATCATCCAATTGTTCGAGGAATGGCTGCGTCCGCATCTGGAAAGCGGCGCGCTCGAACCGGTGCTGGAGCCTTGGTGGCAGCGCTACTCGGGTCCGTTTCTGTATTATCCGGGGCGGCGTCATCTGCCGGCGCCGCTGCGCGCCTTCGTCGATTTCATCGCAAAACATCGGTTCGCAACTGTGGATTGAAGCATGGTCGGGGTGAGGCCATAATGGCGTTTCGCTGATCGAAAGGATGCGCCGATGGCCCGGCCGATGAAGATCGACTTCGTGTCGGATGTGTCCTGCCCCTGGTGCATCATCGGCCTGCGTGGGCTGGAGGAGGCATTGGCCCGAACCGGCGATGTGATCGATGCCGATATCCACTTCCAGCCCTTCGAGCTGAACCCCGACATGCCGCCTGAGGGCGAGAATATCGTCGACCATATTGGCGCGAAATATGGCTCGACGCCCGAGCAATCCGCGGCCTCCCGGCAAATGATCCGGGACCGCGCCGCCGCCGTGGGTTTTACCATGGCGATGTCCGATCAGAGCCGCATCTACAATACCTTCGACGCGCATCGCCTGCTGCATTGGGCTGAGCTGGAAGGCCGACAGGCGGCCCTGAAGCACGCCTTGTTCGACGCCTATTTCACGGAGGGGGAGAGCCCCGCCGATCATGACGTCCTGGTCGCGGCGGCCGAAAACGCGGGTCTAGACGGTGACACGGCGCGCGACATCCTCGCCTCGGGCCGCTTCGCCGAAGAGGTTCGCGCGGCCGAAGATCTGTGGCGGTCGCGCGGCATCAATTCGGTGCCGGCGGTTGTAATCGACGGGCGCTATCTGATTTCGGGCGGCCAACCGCCAGAGGCCTTCGAGCAGGCGTTGCGCCAAATCGCGGCCGAAGCGCCAGTCTAGCGAGCGGACACAGTCATGACGGCAGTGGTGCGGAGTTTGGCGCTTGCATCGGTCCTCCTTGCGAGCGCGATCCCTCAGGCGCGATGTGACAGCGCAGCTCTGGTGCCAATTTCGGGTGACCAGGAAGACCATCTGCGCAGTTACTTCGATCGGAATGCGCTTCCACACGGATCGTCGGATGCCACATTCCAGAACGGAGAGATGTTTCTCTTGCATGCGGACACAACAGAATCGTTAACCATTGCACCGATCCAGTTCGACACAGTGGTCAACATGTCCGGCCAGCACATGCGATTTGATTGCGGAGTCTTTGTGCTCGACGGTAAAAAGCGAGCCCACTTCGCGCGCACGACACCCGCGACCTCTGCTCTCGACTGCATGGGGCTCGACGCCGCCGGCGCGATGCCGGGTGAAGGGGCACGGCCGCGTCTTCTGTTTCTCTATGAAATGGACGGCTCTAGCTCAGCTAGTCGGTCTCAGGTTGCAGTCTTGACCTGGAACAACCGTCGTCAGCAGTACGAACCCGATTGGGCCACGTCGCGATCGCTGACCAGGCGATTGCCGCATCCGACGATCGATGCCGTGCGAGCTCTGCTCGCCAGGTAGGGCGGAAAAGCGTAGCGCATTCCGCCGTCAACGTGGATGGCTGTTACACCGGTCCCGCGTCTTCGCGAAGCAGTTGCGCGTCCTCGGCGGTCCATGTCTCGGTATAGATGCATGTGCCGTGAAGATCGACGTAATCGACGAGAAGCTGCTTGGACCGAAAGGTGAGACGGGCGAAGCCGTTCATGCCGAGATGCAGGTGTTCGTCGTTGTGATAGACACGCTCGTCGAGGAAGACGATAGGAACCTCCGGATGCGCGGGCGTCGTCGGCGCGAGATCGACGGGCATGCCAGCATGGCCGATGCAACGGCCAAAGGCTTCGACACCGTCTTTGACTGAGAATTTGTCGTAGATCGTCAGCCGATGCTCGTGGCCCCAGAACCACAGCACAGGCCGCTTGAAGAATGTCGCGAGCTGGGTTGCGGCTTTCGGATAAGCATGATCGAAGGCCGAAAAATACTGATGATGACTGAGCACGATAATGCCGCGTGCATCATCCTCGCTGGGCTTCAGGGTTTTCTCCAGCCAGTCGATCAGCAACGGCGGCAAAGCACAGTCCGGCTCTAGGATGGATTCGATGAAGGGCCAATTGACTGAATCATAGCCGGTGTCGATGCCGATCACCCGCCAATCATCATTCTCCAGACAGAAGAAGCTCGCCTGCTGACCTTGCGAGACGCCGTTTCGCATCTCCCCCAGCGACGGCAGGATATGCCTGAAATAGGCGATGCCACGCGCATACATTTCGTGATTGCCGAGGAGGGAAAAGCTCCCTCGGCTGCCGAGCGGCCAGGCGATGGGCGTAAAGTGGCTGCCTTGGACGGGCTGTCCGAGGAAGTTCTCTGCAACCTCCCGGCCGTCACCCATGTAATAGACGTCGCCGAGATGGATCGTGTAATGCGCGCGAAATCCTTCGATCTGCCGCGCCACCAGGGCGGCTTCGTCCGTGCCGGTGCCCCAATCGCCGGCGAGTGCGACACGCACCTCATCGCCATGCTCATCGCCTTGGAGGCGATAGATGCCGGACCCGTGGCCCTGGTAGGTTTGGAACGGATGACGTGGCCCAAAGCGATGCCGCACGTATTCGGCAAGCCAGCGCCAGGTCTGGGATGAGGCGAAGGCAGCGATCATGCGATAGGCGGGGGCAGGCGCCTCGGGCGTCGCGGTTTTGACACGCGGCCGAGGCGGCCGCGCGACCTTGCGGAGGAAGGCGTGGAACGGCGACCGCGCCAGCCCTCTCAGATCCTGCAAGTCCTTACCACCGGCCCGAGTGCCGCTATGGAACGGAGGCATCCAGTTGTTCATGCATCGTCACGGTAGATCGCACGGCAGCCCAAGCAAAACCTTGGCTTAGCCGATCTCGACCTCCAGCCGATCGTAGCCTTTGGCCCGATAGATGATCGCGGAAACAGCCCAGCTGACGACGAAGATGCCGATGATCAGATACCCGATGGTGCCGAAATGGTCGTTCAGCGCACCGATGCTATCCCAGAAGAACCCTTTCAGCGCGAGCTGGTCTTGAACGAGGCCGAGGCTTTCAATGCCGCCCACCACCAAAGCCACAATTACCGACACGAAGGTGATGGTCATATTGTAATACAGCTTGCGGATCGGCTTGACGAAGGCCCAGCCATAGGCCCCCAGCATCAGAATACTGTCAGTGGTATCGACCAGGGACATGCCGGCGGTGAACAGCGCCGGAAAGACCAGGATCGACCAAACCGATGTGCCGTGGGACGCCTGGGCCGCCGACATGCCCAACAGGCCCACCTCCGTCGCCGTATCGAAGCCAAGGCCAAACAGAAAGCCCAGGGGATACATGTGCCAACTGCGCCGAATGAGCGCGAAGATCGGCCGAAACAGCCGCGAAAGAAGCCCCCGACCGGCCAGCAGCATGTCGAGATCCTCATCGACATAAGGCGCGCCGCCCTTCACGCGCCGAAAGGTTCGATACACCGTCACCAAAATCACGAAGTTCATCGCGGCGATCGCGAGCAGGAACAGTGCCGAGACCAAGGTGCCGATGACACCGCCCACGGCTTGGAAGGCGCCGAACTGCGTCTTGAGCGCGGTCGCTGTCGCCGCGATGGCGACCGAGGCCATGATGACGATGGTGGAATGACCAAGCGAGAAGAAGAAGCCGACCGCGACCGGGCGCTTCCCCTCCTGCATCAGCTTGCGGGTGACGTTATCGATGGCGGCGATATGATCGGCATCCACGGCGTGGCGCAGGCCGAAGCCGTAGGCAAGAAACGCCAAGCTCAGCAGAACCGGATGGTGGTGGAAGGCAATGAGCGCCCAGGCCCAGGCGACGACATTACCGCCGATCAGGATCGTATAGAGACCAACGACCTTGAGCGGCAGGTTGCGACCGCTGTCGTTGAAAATATCGGCAATGACTCGTCGCATTGTCGCCCCGCACATGACCAGACTATCGTCCTCTTTCAGCACATCTGACGGGCGTCGTCGCGGCGGGAGTACGATTGGCAGGCACAGATTCGATGCTATGACATCGGCCGACATGCATTCCGCCTCCACCTCATCCGGTCGTTCGGTCTGGCGTCTCGTCCTGACGGTCATGCTCGGCCTTGCCTTGGCAAGCCGCTTGGCCTTGGGCGCGACCGTGCCGATGGTTCCGAGCGCGGCGTCTGATCCCATCGGGCGCTTGCAAGCCGTCATGGTCATGTGTGCGCCGGGGCAGACCAAACCGCCGCAAGCCCCCCGTCATCACGCTTCCTTCGATGACCTTTTGCTCGTCGAGCACGCGGACAATGCCCATGCCCTGATGGGCGCGCCGGCGCCTTTGCCACGCGCCGTGTTGGCCTGGACGATGGTCGCCTTCCCGCAAGTGTCATGGTCAGGCCCGCCCCGGCTGCGGCGGGCGGCTTGGCAGGCACGGGGACCGCCAAGCCGCCTCTGACGGCTTGTGCTGCATCGACAAATCCCTGTGCTGATCGACGTGACGGACGCCGCGCGTCCGTGCGTTCTCGAAGGACGATACCTCCATGAACAACCGCATCCTGGCGGCGGCTTTTGCCGCCACGCTTTTGAGCGCCACGCTTTTGAGCGCCACGGGCGCCTTCGCCCATGCCTATCCCCAAACCGAATTGCCTGCGAAAGGCAGCACCATCAAGACCGCACCCGCTGCCCTCTGGATCGAATTCGACGACGAACTCGAACCGAAGTTCACGGGCGTGAAGGTTACGGATGCCATGGGCATGGTGATGAGCGAAGGCCCCGCGACAGTCTCGGCGACGGATAGCCACCATCTGAGCATCGCTCTCAAGCCGCTCCCGCCCGGCCAATACACCGTGACCTGGCACGCGACTGATACGGATACGCATAAGACGCACGGCGTCTACAGCTTCACCGTCGCTCCGTAAGCGTGCCCAGCTTCGACCTCTCCGAGAGTGGCGGCATCGGTCTCGTCCTCAGTCGAGGCGTGACGGATGCCGCCGTGCTGATGGTTTTCGGCACGCTCATCTTCCGGGCGGTCGTGGCGCCGGCGGGCTTCGCCTTGCTGCCCTTGCCCGAGGCCGCCGCCTTTCGGCGGCGGCTGGCGCGCCAGGGCAGTGTGCTGGCCGCGATCGCGCTGCTCGCAATGGCCCTCTGGCTGGTCCTGGTGGCGCGGTCCTTGGCCGATGCGACAGGATTTGGCGCATCCATCGATGCCGTCTGGACGGTGGTCCACGACACCAGCTTCGGTCATGTTCTGGTCGCAGAATGCGGCGCGCTGGTGCTCGTGCTCGTGGCACTCATGCTGCCGGCACCGCTTGACCTTCTCTCCCTCGCGCCGGGGGCGATCATGATTGTTCTTCACGCCTGCCACGGCCATGCCTTCGGCATGGGCCTGCCGGTGCTGCGCGTCTCTGTCACCGCTCATCTATTGGCGGCGGGCGCGTGGTTGGGGTCGCTTCCCGCCCTGGCCCTCGCGGTGCGCCGGCTGCCACCCTCCGTGTCGGCGGCGCTGGCGCGCCGCTTTTCACCCGTGGGTCTCGTCTGCGTGTCCGTTCTTGCCGTCACGGCCTTCTATCAAGGCGTCATCCTGATCAGCAGTTGGTCGTTCCTCGCCCACAGCGCCTATGGCTGGACGGCGCTTCTCAAGCTGCTTCTGTTCCTGCTGCTGCTGGGTGTGGCGGCCTTCAATCGCGTCTATGCGACGCCGCGCCTGGCAAGCGCGCGCGGCGGCCCGCCAACTTTGCTTTACGCTATCACGCTAGAGATCGGCCTGGGCTTTGCCGTTATTCTCGCAGCCGGGCTGCTTGCCAGCCTGTCACCGGGGATGCGGATGTGAGGGTGGCCAAATGGAAGCGGGCGGTTGCCGGTCTCGCCTTGCTTCTGGCGGCGTCGGTCAGTCTTTTTGCCTTGATGCAGGGCGGAGAAAGGCAGCCGACCGCCAGCGTCGGCGGCCCGTTCCAGCTCGTGGATTCCCAGAAGCGCGTCGTGACGGACCGCGATTTCCGAGGTCACGATATGCTCGTGTATTTCGGGTATACGTCCTGCCCCGATATTTGCCCGACGACCCTGGCCTCCGTCATCCAAGCCCTGAACCAGCTTGGCCCTCGCGGCGACGGCATCCAGCCTATATTCATCACGATCGATCCCAAGCGGGACACGCCGGCGGTCATCGGGCGCTATGTCGCGGCCTTTTCCCCGCGTCTGATCGGCCTGACGGGCACGGCTGCGCAGATCCGGGCCGTCGAGGCGGCCTATCACGTCGTCGTCAGGCCCGGTGTCGCGTCGCCCGACGGGTTGGAGGCGATCGACCATAGCGCGGTCCTCTACCTCATGGGGCCGGATGGTGCCTTCCTGGCGCCGCTGTCACCCCAGGCGTCACCCGCCACACTCGCCACGGATCTCGCCCGCTTCATCCACGCGGAGTAAGCGTCGCGAGACCGTCTACGAAGAGATCGAGAACCTGTCGGGCATGGTCAGGCTCAGCGGGCAGTCGTGCATCGAGCGTGAGTGTCGCGAGACCATGCACGATCGCCCAGGCGGCGGTGATCGCCGTTGGGGTCCGCCCGGGCACCATCTGCGCAATCCGGCGCGCCAACACGCCATAGGCCGTGTCGCCCCCGGGATCGCGGTCCACCTTTTCATACTCGGGCTCGGCGAACATCAATCGGAACAACGCCGGATGCGCGACCGCGAAGGTGATATAGGCGAGGCCTTGCCCGATCAGCGCGTCCCGATCGGTGTCCGCGCGATCGGCGTCGAGCAGCGTGGCCCGCAGCATCGCGAAGCCAGTATCCGTGACGGCGCGCATCAAGGAGGCCTTGTCGGCGAAATGCCGATACGGCGCCATGGCGGAGACGCCGGCGGCACGCGCCACGCCACGCAGCGTCAGCTCGGATGGGTGCTCGGTGAGAAGCCGCATCGCTTCCTGCACCAAACGCGATCGTAAGTCCTGTTTGAGATCCACGCTGTTTACACCGTAAGCACGCCCTGTTATGCTTACAATGTAAACAGAGGTATCGCCATGAAGCAAGGTGTTGTGCGGGAAACGGTCGACCTCAGCGCCTATCCTGATCTGGTCATGGTGCTGCTGGGGTTCAAAGCGCATCGCCTGCGCGCGATCCCGGCGCTGTTGAGCCTGGGGAAAGGCTTCGCGGAGATCCAGCGCAATCCGCCGGATGGTCTCTTGGGGGAGGAGCGGTCCCTGTTTGGCTGGAACCATATCGGCTTCCGGCAATATTGGCGCGATCTCGACTCTCTGCATCACTTCACGCGATCGGCGCCCCATGCGGGATGGTGGCGTGACTTTCTGAAAGACACGCGTGGCGCTGGGTTCTGGCATGAGGCCTATAGTGCCAAGGGCGGCATCGAAGCCATCTACGTGAACATGCCCAAGCGCATTGGGCTCGCGGGTTTCGCCCCTGTTCGAGACCCGGTCGGTTCGCTGATGTCGAGCCGCGACAGGCTGCGCGCCGACGCGCAGGCACGATCTGCCGCCTGATTGTGGATCGAGTTTCCCCTATTTCAGACTTGCGCTCTGGTTGAGATGAACGGCTGAGAGTGGCGCTGCGGCGTCGATGAGCGCTCTTTGAGTCGTGGCGCCCTAGGCCGAGGAGATCCAGCGCGATTTGATCCTAGACTATGCCAGCAACCTCGCGCTTTATCCTGCTTTTCAGGCCTATTTCCGAACATACCCGTGGTGGAAATGAGGAGCGAAGATCTGCTCCAAACTCCTGACGCATGAAAAACAGTCTGAGAGCGGAAACAGAAGCATGAGCGACAGCACAATCAGTGTCACCACCCACCACACAAAGTGGCGGTTCGATTATTTTCCCGTCGGCCTGTTCGGCTCCGTCATGGGCCTGACGGGACTTTCGGTGGCGTGGCGGTTGGCGCATCTGCGCTACGGCGCACCCGGCTGGGTGGCGGACGGGATCGGCACGGTCGCTGTCATCGCCTTCATCCTGATTGTGTTGGGCTATGGGCTGAAGGCCATCACGGCGCCCGACGCCGTGATGAAGGAGTTCCGTCATCCGATCGCCGGCAACTTGTTCGGCACATTTCTGATCAGCCTCTTGCTGCTCCCCATCGTTTTGGCCCCGGTCGCCCTTGATCTGGCGCGGATCCTGTGGGTGGCAGGGGCGATCGGCATGTTTGCCTTCGCTTGGATGATGGTCAGCCGGTGGATGAGCGACCGTCAAGCGATCGCCCACGCGACGCCCGCATGGATCGTGCCCGTTGTGGGCGTCTTGGACGTGCCATTGGCGCTGCCTAGCTTGGGGCTACCCCCGATGCACGGCGTCATGGTGTTGGGCCTGGCTGTCGGCCTGTTCTTCGCCGTGCCGCTGTTTACGCTGATCTTCTCGCGGCTGCTGTTCGAGCCGCCGATGCCGGACGCGCTGCAGCCGACGCTGCTGATCCTGGTTGCGCCCTTCGCCGTGGGGTTCTCCGCCTATGCTGTCACCTCCGGGCAGATCGATCTCTTCGCGCAGTCGCTCTATATGCTGACGCTGTTCATCCTGGCGGTGCTGTTGGGGCGGTTGCGCAACCTGATCGCCTGTTGCCCGTTCCGGATGGCTTGGTGGGCCGTGAGTTTTCCGCTCGCCGCCTCGTCCATCGCGGCCCTGCGCGTCGCGGCGGCAGAGCCGGGACTGATCACGGACGTGATCGCGCTCGGCTTGCTGGCCCTCGCGACGATGGTGATCGCGGGGTTGCTCGTGCGCACCTTGGTGGGCGTCGCTCGCGGGGAGTTGAAGACGCTGACAACGTAGCAGGCGGGGGATATTGGGTCATGAAAGCTCCTTCGGCGCGCTGGATGCGGCGTTCGGGCGCCTGATGAAGGTGACCGACGCATAGGCACCGATCCAGGAGCCCGCTGCCGCGAAGACGACGTAAATCCAATCCTGCGTATAGCTGATCACGGCGAAGGATGAGAGCAGATACCAGAGGCTGCTCCAGGTTGCGGCGGGCACCCGCTTTTGCCGCGCGATGGCGGAACTGAACATGACATAGACCGCATCCGTGGCGGCCGTCGCCACTACGACGCCCAGCGCGGTCAGAGAATTGATCGCCAGGTGCATTATGTCTTCCTGTGGCGGCGGTGGAGTCCAAGACAGGGACAGAGTGCGGGCGAACCGTCTGTTGTCTGGAAGGGGGGCTCTAGACGGACGCCTGACGCGCAATGCCGGGCGGACGGTGCTTACCGCTGCGCACGCCTTCGTGACTCGGCCCACCCAGCGTGAGGCCGATGTCGCACTGGTCCAGGCCACATCGCGTGGCCCGAATGCCCCGCTTGGTCGCTTAGGAGCGACGCGCGACCAAGGTGACGTCCACCGGGCGCTCGCCCCACAACTCATCCAAAGTCTCGGATTTCGCTGCATAGGCGTGGGTGAGGGCCTTGTTCTTGGTGCGCAGGTTGGCGTTGGCTCGCTCGAGCTTTTCGACGCGCGCCATCAAGTCCGCTTTGGTCGAAGGAAGAACCGTTTTTTGAGGCCGCGGCACGTGCTTCTCTCCATATCTTCTTTCGAAGATAAAACATTGTTTACGAATTATATCCAGGACTAATAATGATGTAATTGATTGAGCCGTCGTCCTGTAACAGAAAACGTTACGGCATATTATCCTGAGCGGTCCGCTGAACGGCAGTTGCCAGGAGAGACCGTTGTTCGGCCGTAAAGGCCACCGCCAAAGTGCAGGGGATATGGTGTACCGCGAGGTAAACCATGACCCAAAAAGCAGACTCGTTCAGGATCGGCTTCGCTTTCAAGAGCTCTCGTGGCGAGAGCGGGCTCAGGTCCAACAGGTCATTGGCCGGCCATTTGGACTGGCTTCCGGGAGGAAGAGTGACCCTTGCCGGTTCACCAGAGGGTCGCGGTGCGACGCGGCCCTTGTGCGTCTGTGCCGCCTTGGTGAGGTGATGCTTGATGATCGCGGCCTGGGCAGCCGAGCGATCGATTGTATGGGTGATCAACGCGGACTGACGCCTCAACGCGTCGATGCGCGCCTGCAAAGCTACCAACTCGGCTCTGAGGCTTAGGACATTGCCGATAACAGCGCCGAGGCGCGTATGCGTTTCAGGATCCATTTTGGCATCCTGGCAGGTCTCGCGCTCTGCTCCAAGGTGATCGTGTGTGCGGATGCCAGCAGCGCGCCGTTGCGGGCGATGCGGATGGCGGTTTTCAGAGGAAAAGGGGGGATATTCTGCAAAGGTCGATGTGGCATGTGGCGTCAGCGTTTCCGCGTGATCTGATTCACATCACATCGGATGTGTTGCCAATGTGATGGTAGAGGCAAGTCACATCACGCCGAGATGACAGTCAGCGATGACCGTTACTGCAAGGAGACGGCGCGGGCGTTCGCACACCGGCACGCCGCTTACTGGTAACTTCCGTCTGGAAGCCGACCATGAAACGCCGTGTTCCGGCAGTTGCCCCAGGGTCCGTGCCAATAGCCGGGAGGGCATCCATTTCCGGCCGCCGCAAAGCCGCCACCGGGCAGGGGCCCGCTATAGGGCGTGCTCCGGCATTCGCCCCATGGCCCACGCCACGATCCGGCAGCACAGCCGGTGCCATTTTTCACGTATCCGCCGCCTGGCGTCGGCCCGCTATAGGGTGTATTCCGGCATTCCCCCCACGGCCCGCGCCATGATCCGGCAGCACAGCCATCGGCCACGCGGACGAAGAGGTCGGACTGGCGATGGGACGATTGCAGCATCGTCGGCGACGATGCGGCCATCGCCATCGGGGCAAGCCCGACAACCAAGGCGAGAGTCACGAGGAAGCCGCGCATGTGGTTTTTCCTGACACGGTGCTTTGGAGCAACGAATTGCTCACGAAACAGAGTGTGCGATCCGGTCGGGAGCGGCAAGCCCCCATCGCGTATGTTGTCGTCGATCGGGAGGGAGGGTCGTCGCATGGTTTTCCAGGCGGTCAGCCGGTTGGGTTAAGACCTGGTCACGAAGAATGACAAACGCAGGTGTTCTTGGGATCGACGTCAAGTTCGTGACGACCTTGAAACGTCATATAGGTGAGCAGCACCCCGGCAGTGGTTGCTGCGATGGCGGCTGTCAGGGGTGTCTTCCGGTGCGGGGCGGCTTCCTTATGGTTCCAATCACCCGTAAGCAAAGTGTGGGACCGCGGTAGTCGGCGAGTCCCGCAGCAATGATAACCCTCACTGTCCGCAGGAGCGCTGCATTCCGACTTCGTGGCGCGCATTTTCCTTGGGGTCCGTCGATAGCACTTCCATGCATGCTGGCCGGCGTCCAGCGCTGCGGAGGTAGCGACTCCTAGCCAAGCACAGTAGCGAAAATGATGGCGGAGCTCGATTCGATGGCGAGAGCGAGAAATTTAGAAGTCTTCGTCCTGATCCTAGATTACATCGGATCGGTGTCGTGTTGACGAGATCGGTACTCTGCAGCAATTTTAAATATGCCGAAGTGCCGCTCTTCATCGACATTCTGGGAGAGAAAGCAGTAAACTCCTATTATTTGGCGATAGGCACAACCGGGGAAGTCTTGATCAGAGGCTCAGCAAGAGCGAGCCTCAACGCGTCAAACAGAAAACCGTCTTCGTTTTTTACATTTAATCAATGTGGCCGCGATTCTTTGAGTTCCTCCAGTGTAACATCCTTCCCAAACTCTGGATGGGTAGGAAACGCCTGCCTCATCGCACCGGATGCGGGAGCATTCTCTTCTAATTGGCGCCGAGCCTCAACCACAGCAATCTCGTGTCGGGTAGCAAGAGAACGCCGGAGTATCGCTGGTATTTGGCCGGCTCGCATCAAGATCACGAAAACAGAGCTTACTACTAAGGCTTGCCCAAACCGAGGGCCTACCTCGGTGACGAGGTAAGGGACTCGGTTCAATATACCGGGCGCATTAACAGCCAGAGCTACCAGCGCTCCGACGGCAACGGCGACACAACCAAAGAGGAGAAAGAGCGCATCCATTGCCGCTTTTAGCTCGGCCTCGAGCTTATTGATCGCGCTAACGGATCGTCCACCAGCCGCCATCGTATTAACGAGCAGTGAGATTGTCGGAAGAATGCTGGCTGAAATGAGGCCAAGAAACGTTATAAGCAACGTGCGAGCATCACCGGAAATGGTGCCTGGCGCTAACGCGGCTCCAACCACTATCGCAGCGAACAGCCCAATTGTTTCTAACTTTCGAAACTGCAATCTATCTTCCCCGCCGACGCCCAATCGCGCAGTGCGTTCACAATTTGTTCCATAGCATCCGTAGGGTCGAGAAGCGAACGATAAGTTGTGACAGGACGTTGGATAGACAGCTTTACGATGCCATTCTTTTCGCTCCCATTGCCGCGAAGCCCAAGGTCCGCTGGGTCAATATTTCTAAGCGCCTCATTGATCGTCGCTCGGGAAATTGGCTTCTTTTTTCTCTTTTCTTTGATGAAGACTCGGAAGAACCCTTCGATCCATCCATCATTGGGCACTTCTGATTGAAGGCTGGCAAGCGTGAGCTGCTGCCGGTTTGGTGGACACGCACCTTAGCCTGACGCTTTGTTCCGCTCGAATTCCATAGGGCTGAGATAGCCGATGGTCGAGTGGCGTCGGCGTAAATTATAGAACCGTTCGATGTAGTCGAATACGTCGGCTCGAGCCTGGTCCCTCGTGCGATATACCTTGCGGGCTGTTCGCTCAGTTTTCAGCGAGGAGAAGAAGCTCTCCATTGCCGCATTGTCCCAGACATTCCCTGACCGACTCATGCTGCAACTAACGTTATGATCTGCCAAGAGCTTCTGGAACTGTTCACTGCTGTATTGGCTTCCCTGGTCCGAATGATGCATCAACGCATCTGGTTTGCCGCGGCGCCAGATCGCCATCATTAACGCGTCGGCCACCAACTGAGCTGTCATCGTGACGCTCATCGACCAGCCCACGACACGACGCGAGAAAAGGTCAATGACGGCAGCCACGTAGAGCCAACCTTCTGCCGTCCAAAGATAGGTGAAGTCGGCGATCCACTTCTGGTTCGGTGCTGTAGCTACGAATTGGCGGTCCAGCACGTTGGCAGCCGCCTCGTTCCGCTCGCCCTTGTCGGATGGCAGGCCTCTGCGGCGCGGTCGGGCCCGTAAGGCTTGCTCGCGCATGAGCCGCTCAATGCGGTGCAAGCCACACACGTCACCCTCGGCCAGGACGTCATGCCAGACGCGCCGGGCGCCATAGGTCCGGTCGCTGCCGACGAAGCTGGCCTTGACGTGCGCGCCGAGAATTTCGTCGCTGCGTGCCCGAGCGCTGGGCGATCGGGTGAGCCAGGCGTGGAATCCACTGCGTGAGACACCGAGCGCCTCGCAAAGCCACCGCACCGGCCAAATCCCTCGATGCTTCGCCACGAAGCCGAATTTCATATCGACTCCCTCGCGAAGTAGGCCGCGGCTTTTTTTAGGATATCGCGCTCCGCCTTGAGCTTTGCGACCTCACGCCGCAGACGATCTATCTCCTGCTGATCCGGCTTGAGCTGGCCCTGGCCCGGAAATGCCTGCCCAGGATCCGAGGTAACCTCCTTGATCCATCGTCGCAGAATGCTTTCGCCCACATCCAGGTCCCGGCTGGCCTGCACCAATGAAATCCCACGTTCATTAACTAGCCGGACCGCCTCCAGCTTGAACTCCCGGCTGAACTGTCGTCGCGTCATTTGCATCCTCCAATCTCGCGAAACACCTTAATCTCGGTGTCCACCAAACCGGCAGCAGCTCAGCGCTTCCGAACTCCAACCTAGCGTTCTAAGAACGTCGAACACCGTCGAACCCCTTTCGCGAGCGGACGCGGCTTCCCGCTCGACGATTTCTGCCGCCCGCTCGGTCGTGCTTGCCGCCGGACCGCCACGATTCGGTATGGCGGCGACGGTGATTTCAGAGGATTGATCAAGCTCCTTTCCATCGCCGGTCATAAACTTGCTGTTTAAGATAATTGCTTGCCCCGGTTCCAACTCGCCGGCTTGTTGTAGTAAGGCGGTCAGATATCGCTCTAGCGTTCGCCCTCGCACTTGCTGGCCTTCAATAAGCCCAACGTGGTTGCCTACGATCGCAAAGTAAAGCGCCCCTTTGAGTACGCGCGCCTCTGCGCCGACATCGAGGCTTTGCAATAGATATTCAGAAGTGTCTTCATCCAGAGACTGCAAGACTGCGGTAACATCCGAACCTTCTTGCAGATGGATGATTTGACCAGCAAATACGGGCCCATCCCAACTATCGGGCACTGAGAGCTTGTTGAGGATGACAAAGCTCTGATCTTGGTCAAGGTCCATAATACGAAGCTTTGCGTTATCTGCCCATCCCCGGCGGCGAAGGACGTCGACTACCATCGTCTTCAGCTCCAGGCTTTCCCAGAGGTTATCAAGCTTCAATTGGCGATATTGAATCGTGGTATTTTTTATTGGCACCAAACAGCTCCCTGTGCGACTTCGTATCGAAGCCACAGGAAAACGGAAGAGTCGAGGGTGAGTGTACGTCAGATGGTTGTCCTCCAGGCAATTATGTCCCTGGATGCGTCCTACTGACCCCAGACAAGCCAAATCCTAAGGGGGGTTCCAAGCTAGACCTTCGTCCAAGCCTGAAGCCGTAAGCCAGCAATTTCAGGACGCTAGGATGCGGGGTGGTGGAGCCAATCGGAATCGAACCGACGACCTCCTGAATGCCATTCAGGCGCTCTCCCAACTGAGCTATGGCCCCGCCTTGGGTGGGCGGGGTATAGACGCCGCCGTGCGATCTGATCAACCCCTCCCGTGTCGGAAAGATGACAGGCCCCGCGCATGGCTGGGTCAGGGCCCGAGCCCGTGGACCTGAACCCCTCTGCCGAGGAACGCGAAGCCACCACGAATCGCGCCGCCTACCGCCATTGGCTGCGCGCCGTGCATGGCCTCATCCAAGGCAATGCGGCGCTCCGCCAAGCCTTCGCCGGCACCGCAACACCATACGAAGATGCGCTGCTGTTGGAGGCGGACCTCCGCCCCGATGACCGCATCTTCCTGGAAGGCGCCGCGCCCGACTGGCTGGATCAGGCGCTCCAACGCGCCAGCGCCGCCACGACGCGCGCCGAAGCCACCGTGCTGGTCACGGACACGCCCGCCGAACCGCTCCCCCAACACCTCCGCGTGGTGATCCAAACCGCCGGCGAACCGGTGGCCCTGCCGCCGCATATCCACGTCACGCGGCCGGACGAGTGGAGCTAGCCGAGCGAATCGATCGCCGACTGAAGAATCCGCGCCGCGGCCATACGGTCGATCACGGCGGCCCGGCGCTTGCGACCGAGATCGGCCTCGCCGATCAGCATGTCATGCACCTCGGCCGAAGACAGCGTCTCGTCCCACAGCGCCGCCGGCAGGCCCACGGCATCCGATACGGCCCAGGCCCAGTCTCGCGCCGCCTGGGCGGCCGGACCCATATGGCCGTCCGAGGCAAGCGGAAGACCAATGACCAAGCCGCCGGCATCCTCCCGCTCCGCCAGCTTGGCGATCTGGGCGGCGATGCCCGCAAGCTTGCCGCGCGTGATGGTGCCGAAGGGGCTCGCCACCTTCAGCCGCACGTCCGAGAGCGCGACGCCGATGATCTTGGAGCCGAGGTCGAGGCCAATGAGGCGCTGTTCAGCCTCCAGGCCGGCGCAGAGGTCGCTTAGGTTGATGATGGGCATGGGCGCCTTTATGGTCCGCGGCCATCCATTCACCAAGCGTCCACTCCCCAAGGATCTTCTGGTTCCATGACGTCCGCATCCGCCGCCCTCGACCCCGCCGCCGTCCGCCG
This sequence comes from Acidisoma sp. PAMC 29798, assembly GCF_030252425.1. Lineage (GTDB taxonomy): Bacteria > Pseudomonadota > Alphaproteobacteria > Acetobacterales > Acetobacteraceae > Acidisoma > Acidisoma cladoniae. The sequence goes on from NZ_CP126994.1 coordinate 1,739,618, forward strand.
CATTGCGCGGCTGGCGCGCATCCGCCTGCCGGAAGAGGACGTCGCGCAACTCCAAACCGAACTCGGCGCCATCCTGGGCTGGATCGAGCAGCTGGATGAGGTCGATGTCTCCGGCATCGATCCGCTCGCCTCGGTCGGCCAGGCGACGCTTGCGATGCGCGACGATGTGGTCACCGATGGCGGCCAAACCGAGGCGGTGCTGGCCAATGCCCCGGCCCGCAACGGAACCTTTTATACCGTGCCGAAGGTGGTCGAATAACATGACCTTGGAACTGACCATTGCCGGCGCGCGCGATGCGCTGCGGGCGAAAACCTTGTCCGCGCGGGAACTGACCGACGCCCATCTGGCGGCGATCGAACAGCTCGACCCCCAGCTCAATGCCTTCATCACGGTGACGGCCGATGCCGCGCGCGCCCAGGCCGATGCCGCCGATGCGGCGATCGGGCGGGGCGAGGGCGGGCCGCTGACGGGCATTCCCATCGCCATCAAGGATCTCTTCTGCACCAAGGGCGTGCGGACCACGGCGGCCAGCCGCATCCTGGAGCCGTTCATTCCGCCCTATGAGAGCACGGTCACCAGCCAGTTGCTGCGCGATGGCGCGGTGTTTCTCGGCAAGACCAATCTCGATGAATTCGCCATGGGCTCCTCGACCATGACCTCGGCCTTCGGGCCGACCATCAACCCGTGGCAGCGGACAGGGGATGACACCCGTCTCGTGCCCGGCGGGTCGTCCGGCGGGTCCGCCGCCGCCGTCGCGGCCGGCATGGCCCTGGGCTCGACCGGCACGGATACCGGCGGCTCCATCCGCCAGCCGGCGTCCTTCTGCGGCATCGTGGGCATGAAGCCGACCTATGGCCGCTGCTCGCGCTTCGGCGTGGTCGCCTTCGCCTCCTCACTGGATCAGCCGGGGCCCTTCGCCCGCACGGTGGAGGATACCGCCATCCTGCTCGGTTCCATGGCCGGGCATGACCCCAAGGACAGCACCAGCATGGACCGGCCGGTGCCCGATTTCGCGGCCGCCTGTCGCCGGGGCGTGCGTGGCCTGCGCATCGGCGTGCCGCGCGAATATCGTGCGGACGGCATGCCGGCGGAGATCGAGCGTTTGTGGCAGCAGGGGTTGGACTGGCTGCGCGATGCTGGCGCCGAGATCGTGGACGTGTCCTTGCCGCATACGAAATACGGCCTCGCCACCTATTACATCGTCGCGCCGGCCGAAGCCTCCTCCAACCTCGCGCGGTATGACGGCGTGCGTTTCGGCTTGCGCGTGCCAGCGAATGACCTGACCGATCTCTATGAGGGCACGCGCGCCGCCGGTTTCGGCGCGGAAGTGCGGCGCCGTATTCTCATCGGCACCTATGTGCTGTCGGCAGGTTATTACGACGCTTATTACCTCAAGGCGCAGAAAGTGCGCGCCCTGATCCTGAAGGATTTCACCGATGCCTTCGGCCGTGTCGATGCGTTGCTGACACCCACGGCGCCTTCGGCCGCCTTCGGCCTGGGCGAGAATATGGATGATCCGCTCAAGATGTATTTGAACGACGTGTTCACCGTGCCAGCCAATATCGCGGGCGTGCCGGGCATTTCCGTGCCGGCCGGTCTGGACGCGGATGGCCTGCCTTTGGGCTTGCAGGTCATTAGCCGTCATTTCGACGAAGAAACGGTCTTCGCGGTCGGTCAGGTGCTGGAGGATGCGGCGGGTTTCACGGCCAAACCCGCCATCCGCGCGAAGGTGCTGTCATGAGCTATATCATTGAGGGCGCAACCGGCCCCTGGGAGTTGGTGATCGGGCTGGAAGTTCATGCCCAGATCGTCTCGAACGCGAAACTCTTCAGCGGGGCTTCGGCCGAATACGGGGCCGAGCCGAACAGCCAGGTGAGCTTCATCGATGCCGGCTTCCCCGGCATGCTGCCGGTGATCAACCGCGCCTGCGTGGCGCAGGCGGTGCGCACGGGCCTCGGCTTGCAGGCGGAGATCAATCTCGTCAGTCGGTTCGACCGCAAGAACTACTTCTATGCCGATCTGCCGCAGGGCTATCAGATCAGCCAGTTCGCGCATCCCATCGTCGGCAAGGGCGTGGTCGAGATTCTGCTGGAGAGTGGCGAGACGCGCCATATCGGCGTCACGCGCCTGCATCTGGAGCAGGATGCGGGCAAGTCCCTGCATGACCAGGACCCAGCGCTGTCCTTCATCGATCTCAATCGCGCCGGTGTCGCGCTGATGGAAATCGTGAGTGAGCCGGATATGCGCACGCCGGAGGAGGCGGGGGCCTATCTGCGCAAGCTGCGCACCATCATGCGTTATCTCGGCACCTGCGACGGCAATATGGAAGAAGGCTCCATGCGCGCCGACGTGAATGTGTCCGTCCGCAAAGCCGGCGAGGAATTCCGCACGCGGTGCGAGATCAAAAACGTCAATTCAGTGCGCTTCGTCATGCATGCGATCGAGGCTGAGGCCCAGCGCCAGGTGGCGGTCTGGGAAAGCGGGCAGGTGGTGCGGCAGGAAACGCGCCTCTATGACCCCGCGCGGGGCGAAACGCGGTCCATGCGCAGCAAGGAAGATGCGCATGACTATCGTTACTTCCCCGATCCAGATCTGCTGCCTTTGGTGATCGACCAGGCCTGGGTGGATGGATTGTTTGCGGCACTGCCGGAACTGCCGGACGCCAAGAAGGCGCGCTTCATGAGCGCCTATGGTCTGCCGTCCTATGATGCCGGCGTTTTGGTGATGGAGCAGGCGACCGCCGATTTCTATGAAGCGGTGGCGCAGGGCAGGGACGGCAAGATTGCTGCCAACTGGATGCTGGGCGATTTCTTCGCCGGCCTGAACCGCATGGGGCGGAGCATTGCCGACAGCCCGGTCTCGGCCGAGGGGTTGGGCGGCTTGCTCGACCTTCTGGCGGACGCGACCATCAACGGCCGCATCGCCAAGGAGGTGATGGAGGCGATGATGGAGACCGGGGAGAGTGCCGGCGCCATTGTGGAGGCGAAGGGCCTTCGCCAGGTCACGGACACGGGTGCGATCGACGCGGCGGTGGATTCGGTCTTGGCGGCGAATCCCGACAAGCTGGCGGAATACAAGGCGGGGAAGGAGAAGCTGTTCGGCTTCTTCGTGGGCCAGGTGATGAAGGCCATGGCCGGGAAGGGTAACCCGGCGCTGGTGAACGACGCGATTAGAAAGAAGCTGTGAGGCAGGCTGGACAACACACTTCGTCTATACGGCATTTTGCCGTATAGACGAGAGAAAGTGAGTGGACCATGCCAAAATCCGTTGCTGAAGCCGACACCGCTCGTTTGGAAGCGCGTATCCCGGTCCAGGTCTATGACCAGATGCAGCGCGCCGCGCGTCTGCGTGGCATGACCATGACCGGCTATGTCATCGCGACGGCGGGCGAGGATGCGCGGCGCGTCGTCGAGGACGCTGACATCCTGCGTCTGGCACGTGAGGATCAAATCCGCTTCGCTGAAGCGCTCATCGATCCACCAAAGCCGAATGAGCGGCTGGCCCGTGCGGCGAAACGCCATGCCGAATTGATCGAGCGCCGGTGAGCCTCCGCTTCGCCATCGAGCCGCTGGCGAAGGCGCATAAGCGGTCAGGCTTCACTTGCGGTAATGACCGTATCGACCTCTACTTCCGTGACACGGTGTTGCAGGATGTGAAGCGCAAATACGCGACGTGCTTTGTCGCCCGCGATTTGCCGACGACTCAAATCGCCGGTTTTTATACTCTATCCTCCAGCAATGTACCCTTGAGCGAGATTCCTGAACCACTGGCGCAAAAGCTGCCGCGCTACCCGACTGTTCCGGCCGTGTTGATCGGCTGGCTTGGCCGACACAGCGCTTATACCGGGCAGGGACTTGGGGAGGCCTTGTTGTTCGATGCCATCAAGACCGTCACCACTGCGCCCATCGGGGCGCACGCCATTTTTGCAGATGTTATCGATAACAAAGCGGCAGCGTTTTACGCGGCCTGCGGTTTCACGCCTTTAGTTCAGCGCCCTCGCAGGCTTTACTTGCCTGTGGCGACGGCACTTGAGCAACTATCGCTATGACACGTTGCCAGGGTCAGGGATCCCGCAGTTGGAACCGTTCTACCATCTCTTCTATTTGTGCCAGATAAAAATTTGGGCCATGGAAACGTATTACTATGCACAAGAATGCTGACGCATGGCGAAAGTGCCGTCGCCACAGCGGCATGACGCTCTAGAACCTGTCATCGGTCTACGCGCCGAAATCAGAGAACACTTAACGACTTCGATATTTTAAAAATTGGCGGAGGGGATGAGATTCGAACTCACGGTACGGGTTGACCCCGTACAACGGTTTAGCAAACCGCCGCCTTCAGCCACTCGGCCACCCCTCCGCCGGGAAGAGCAATGCCATTTACACGACGTTTGCGGGCGGAGTGATACCTGCCCGCAGGACCCTGGTCAATGTCTCCTGCCACCGAGGATACCAGATGGCTTTTGGGCTTGGGGCGTCCTGACCACACTCAAATAGCGGTCGTCATCTCCTTGTCCGCCGGTTCCGACGCAATCTCGGCCCGCAGGGGCTTCAGCATCTCGTCCCTCGACATCGGCGGGACGTGAAGCCCCCCTTGCAAAGACGTCCGTCGCCGAACGCAGGCTTGCACCGTTGCCAAAATCGCTTCGCGATAAACGATCTCCTGCCGAAGCCCATCGATCTCGGATCGCATCGTCATCGCTTGATCAATGCGACCCATATCGAGAAGGTTCTGCAGAAGAGCCAGCCGCCGTTCCAGCCGCGCAGTTGCGTCTGCAAAGCGACGTTCGGCTGAGGCTAAGTGACATTGCAACCACGTCATGGGTCTGCCCGTCTACATCATTCTATGGCGATTATTATCTTGTTAGCGCAGAGGCTCAAGTCATTTCTGCGTCGCGCTCCGTAACGACGCAGCAATCCTCTAGAATACTTCACCCAAAGAGGTGATTTCCTGGCCCCATTATGCGCCTTTAGAGGTAGGGACGGCCAAGCGCTTACCGGATGGCCTAAGCCAGTCGGCTCTTGCCCGGCCATGTCTGCGGCGGATACTGTCTACCCGCCAAGGTCGGCCTAGGCTGGCACCCGTCGGCGCCGCGACCAGGCGGTCGCATCAGTCGAATGAGGATCGCGTATGGACGGAGCCGCCGGTTTGGATGCCCGACCGGATCAGCCCGCAGACCCGGCCCCGGTGTTGGCCAAGCCTGAGGTCATCGCTTCGGCTCCCACCCCGCCGCCCGCGCCCAATTTTCCGCCACCTGCCGAACAGCCGACCGAGGTGGGGCCGCGCGGCCTGCGCTATGACTTCAACTTCGGTGCCCGTGTCACCCTGCCCAATCGCACGATCGGCAAATGGCTGGTCCGGCTGCGCGACCTCGATACTGGCAATGTCCTGTTCCAGAGTGAGAACCAGGGCGCCTTCGTCCGCTCGTCGAAACGCTTCTTCGTCCGTTTCTCCGTCGAGGTCTTCGATGTCGATGGCGCCAATCCACCAACCTCCATCCTGCTTCACGACTATGATGCCCGTGATCGTGAGGTTCTGATCCAGTTTCCCATTGGCACCCTGGGCGACACCCTGGGCTGGTTTCCCTATGCGGCGCGGTTCGCGGCCGTCCATGGCTGCCGGCTCACCTGCGCCATGTCGGGCCTCATCATCCCGATCCTGAAGGACTCCTATCCGCATATTCGCTTTCTCACCCACGACCAGGTCATCGAGCAGAAGGTCGCCGAAACGGCCTATGCCACCTATTGCCTCGGCCTGTTTTTCGACGATGTGGAATGTACCCAGCAGCCGACCGATTTCCGCCATGTCGGGCTGCACCGGACCGCCGGCTATATCCTGGGTGTCGATCCGACGGAGGAATCGCCGCGCCTCACGTTGCCCGACGAAAGCCGGCCCATCGCCGAGCCTTATGTCTGCATCGCCGTCCAGGCCTCAACCCAATGCAAGCAGTGGAACAACCCCAATGGCTGGCATGAGGTCATTTCCTACCTCAAGAGCCACGGCTACCGAGTGATTTGCATCGATCAGAAGGCGGTCGGCGGCCAGGGCATTGTCTGGACTCACATCCCGCATGGCGCGGAAGATCAGACCGGCGATCGGCCTTTGGCGGAGCGCGCGCGCTGGCTGCGCCACGCCACAGGCTTCATCGGCACCAGCAGCGGCCTCGCCTGGCTGGCCTGGGCCGCCGGCTGCCCGGTGGGGCTGATCAGCGGCTTCACCCATCCCACCAATGAATTCGCCACGCCGTACCGGGTCATCAACTGGCATGCCTGCAATTCCTGCTGGAACGATCCGCGCCTGCGCTTTGACCACAAGGACTTTCTGTGGTGCCCGCGTCATGCGGGCACGCCCCGGCAGTTTGAGTGTTCAAAGTTGATCACCGCGGCGCATGTGATCGGCGTAATGAAGTCCGTGTTCGAAAGGGCGAACGCGGATGGACAAGACTGAAGTCAGGCGTCCGCTTTATGCGGCCGGCGCGCAGACGCCGCTCCGCACAGCGATCACCGCCGCCTATCGCCGCGCCGAGCCCTTGTGCCTGCGGCCGCTGCTCGATGCCGCGACCCTGTCCCCCGAAGCCGCGACTGCGGCCGAGGCCCAGGCGCGCCAATTGGTCGAGGCTTTGCGGGGCAAGAAGCGCAGCGGGGGCGTCGATGGCCTCGTGCAGGAATATGCCCTGTCGAGCCAGGAGGGGGTGGCGCTGATGTGCCTGGCGGAGGCGCTGCTGCGCATCCCCGATGCCGCCACGCGGGACGCCCTGATCCGCGACAAGATCGCACCCGGCGATTGGCGCGCCCATGTCGGCCATAGCCCGTCGCTCTTCGTCAATGCCGCCACCTGGGGCCTCGTCGTCACCGGTAAGCTGGTCGGCAGCACGAATGAGACGACCCTGTCGGCGGCGCTGACACGGCTGATCGGCCGGGGCGGGGAGCCGGTGATCCGCCGTGGTGTCGACATGGCCATGCGCATAATGGGCGAGCAGTTCGTGACGGGCCAGACCATCGACGAGGCGCTGAGGCGTGCCGGCAAGATGGAGGCGAAGGGGTTTCGCTATTCCTACGATATGCTGGGTGAGGCCGCGACCACGGCGGCAGATGCCGAGCGCTATTTTGCCGACTACGAAACGGCCATCCATGCCATCGGCCGCGCGTCCAATCAGCGCGGGATTCTCGATGGCCCGGGCATTTCGATCAAGCTCTCCGCCCTCCATCCGCGCTACAGCCGCGCGCAACGGGACCGCGTCATGGCGGAACTGCTGCCTCGGCTGCTGTCCTTGGCGCGGCTCGCGCATGGCTATGACATCGGCCTCAATATCGACGCGGAGGAGGCAGACCGGCTCGACCTCTCCCTCGACCTGTTGGAGGCGCTGTGCCTGGACCCGGATTTGGCCGGGTGGAACGGCATCGGTTTCGTCGTGCAGGCCTATCAGAAACGCGCGCCCTTCGTGCTCGACTGGATCATCGATCTCGGCCGCCGCACCGGCCATCGGCTGATGCTACGACTTGTCAAAGGCGCTTACTGGGACAGCGAAATCAAGCGTGCGCAGATCGATGGGCAGGACGGCTTTCCGGTGTTTACGCGCAAGCTCTATACCGACGTGTCCTATCTCGCCTGCGCTCAGAAACTGCTGAGCGCGCCGGACGCCGTCTTTCCGCAATTCGCCACCCATAATGCGCAGACCCTCGCTGCCGTCATGGCCATGGCGCCGGGCGCGTTTCACGCGGGCCAATACGAGTTCCAATGCCTGCATGGCATGGGCGAGCCGCTGTACGAGGAGGTCGTGGGCCCCGACAAGCTCGGCCGGCCCTGCCGCATCTACGCCCCGGTCGGCACGCATGAGACGCTGCTGGCCTATCTCGTCCGCCGCTTGCTGGAGAATGGCGCCAACTCCTCCTTCGTCAATCGCATTTCTGACGCCGCCGTGCCGGTGGCGGCGCTGATCGCCGATCCGGTCGCGACCGTGCGCGCGCAACACCCGGACGGCGCGCCGCATCCCGCCATTGCCGATCCGCGTGCCCTGTTCGGCGCGGAGCGGCGGAATTCCCGAGGCCTCGATCTCTCCAACGAGCAGACCCTCATCCTGCTGGATGCGCTGCGCGCGGACATGACCTGGCGCGCGGGCACCGGCGAGGACGGGCGGCCGGTGCTCAACCCGGCGGACCACCGGGACGAGGTCGGTTGGGTCTATGAGGCGACGGTCACCGAGGCCACGGCGGCGATGGGTCGCGCGGACGCGGCGGCGGCGGCCTGGGCCGCGACGCCGGTTGCGGATCGCGCTGCCTGCCTCGGCCGGGCCGCCGACTCCCTCGAAGATCGGATGCCGATGCTCCTCGGCCTACTCGCGCGGGAAGCCGGCAAGACCCTGCCAAATGCGATCGGTGAGGTGAGGGAGGCGGTCGATTTCCTGCGCTATTACGGCGCCGAGGCCGCACGGACACTCGGCGGCAGCCGACCGCTCGGTCCCGTCGCCTGCATTAGCCCTTGGAACTTTCCACTCGCCATCTTCATCGGCCAGGTCGCGGCGGCGCTGGCGGCCGGCAATACCGTGCTCGCCAAGCCGGCGGAAGAAACGCCCCTGATTGCGGCCGAGGCCGTGCGTCTTCTCCACGAGGCCGGAATTCCCGCCGATGTCCTGCAATTGGTACCCGGTGACGGCGCGGTTGGCGCCGCCCTCGTCGCGGATCCCCGCATCCAGGGCGTGATCTTCACAGGCTCGACTGAGGTCGCGCGCGCCATTCAGCGGCAACTCGCTGAGAGGCTGACGACGGAGGGCCGGCCGGTGCCGCTGATCGCCGAAACCGGCGGGCAGAATGCCCTGGTGGTCGATAGTTCCGCCTTGGCCGAGCAGGTGGTGGGCGACGTGTTGTCCTCGGCCTTCGATTCCGCCGGCCAGCGCTGCTCGGCGCTGCGGATCCTGTGTTTGCAGGAGGATATCGCCGAGCGGACGCTGACTATGCTGCGCGGTGCGATGCGGGAATTGGCGATCGGGCGACCCGACCGTCTCGAGGTCGATATCGGGCCGGTCATCACGGCCGAGGCGCAGACGATGCTGCTCGCTCATGTCGCAGCGATGCGGGCGCGGGGTTTTCCGGTCGAAACCCTGGCGCTGCCGGAGGATAGCGCCCATGGCACCTTCGTGGCGCCGACGCTCATCGAGCTCGGCGCCGTCAGCGATGTCACGCGGGAGGTGTTCGGCCCGGTGCTCCATGTGCTGCGCTTTCCGCGCGGTGGCTTGGATGCGCTGATCGACGCCATTAACGCGACCGGCTACGGCCTCACCTTCGGGCTGCATACCCGGATCGATGAGACCGCGTCGCGTGTGCTGAAGCGGATTTCTGCCGGCAATATCTACGTCAATCGCAATATCATCGGCGCCGTCGTGGGCGTGCAGCCCTTCGGCGGCGGCGGCCTGTCCGGCACGGGGCCGAAGGCCGGCGGGCCTTTGTATCTCAGGCGCCTCGTCTCGGCCTTGCCGTCCATGGCGCCGATTGGCGGCACCATCGACCTGCCGGGCCCGGCCGGGGAGTCGAACCTCTACCGCCTGCATCCGCGCGGCCGGATCGCGGTTTTGGCACGGACGGAAGCAGGTCTGGCCGAGCAACTCGATGCGGTGCTCGGCACCGGCAATACGGCCCTGGTGGAGGGCGACAATCCGGCGCTCGGCGTGCTGGATGGCATGACGCCGGAACGCGCGGCGCGCGTCACGGTCACCGATCATTGGCTGGCGACGCCCCATCTGCGTGGGGTCCTGTTCGACGGCGACAGCGCGGCGCTGATAGCGCTCAACCGTCAGGTCGCCGCACGGCCCGGCGCCATCCTGATAGTCCAGACCAGGCCCTATCGCCGGGAATGGCTGCTGGAGGAAACCTCCGTCAGCACCAATACCGCCGCTGCCGGCGGCAATGCGACGCTGATGGCGATCAGCTAGACCGAGGCCAGCATCTTCAGGCAGGCGGCATAAGCGGTCTCGACGGACAGGCTTTCCATCGTCGTGCCATCCGCCAGCGCCCAGGCGGCGCGCAGGCCGGCCGGCGCCATTTCCTCCGCGCGGTCGATGGTCGTGCCGCAGAGGCCGATGGTCGGCGTGCCGGAGGCAGCGGCGAGATGCATGAGGCCGCTGTCATTGCCGACATACAGGGCGCAGCGCTGGATGCAGGCCGCCACTTCGGGCAACGCCAGAGTACCGCATAGATCGATGGCGCTGGGCAGGGCGGCGAGCAGCGGCGCGGCCATGGCGCGTTCCGCCTCCCCCGGTCCCGCGAAAACGGCGACGGCGGCATTCGGCAGCGGCCCTGCGCAGAGCCTCTCATAGAGCGCGGCGAAGCGCTCCGCCGGCCAGACCTTGGGCGCCCAATTGGCTGTAGCGCCGAAGGCAATGACCGGGCGGTCCGCCGGCAGAATGGCCTGGGCGCGGGCGCGATCCTCCGGCGCGGTCCAGACCACAGGGAGGGGGGCGGGGGTGATGCCGAGGATATGGGCATATTGCTCGAACATGCGGCCGGGCACCCGGCGGCGCACGGCGCGCCGCTTGGCGGGCAGGAAATAGACGAGCAGGGAGCCGCGCATATCCACGACGAGATCCCAGACGGTGGAGACCGTCGCCCACCACAGCTTCATCCAATGGCTGTCGTTCTTGTGCTTGACGACAAGGATGGTGCGTTCGCGGTTCGGCATGCGCGCGAAGACGCCCTCGGCGGCCGGCCCACAGGCGATGGTGATGCGCGCCTGCGGATAGGTGCGGATCAGGTGATCCAGGACTCCGCAGGTGATGACGGCGTCACCGATGCGGTTGGAGGAGACGAAGAGGATGCGCATGCGGGCGGCATGCTCCGTCCGGCGAAGTGCCGTCAAGGCAGGGCAGGTTCGATGGTGGGGCACGGTCTCACCCCACCTCCACGACGATCGGCTTATGGTCCGACCGTCCCTTCGGCAAGGCGCGGGCCGACCGGGGTTCCCAATCCCGCACCATGCAGCGGTCGAGGCGGAAGGGCAGAACGCCGCGCGCCATATGCGTGATCGCCCTCGGCCCGCAATCCTGCCAGCCGCTGCGGGTCAGCCACCCGACGGCATTGAAATCCCCGATGATGATCGCGCGCGGCGCGCACACCGTGGCGACGGAGGCGAATTGTCGGCGGAGGAGCCGCTGGTTATGGGCGAGATGAATATTGGCCAGCGTATAGGTCGGGAAGCGCAGGATCATGGCGTAGCGACGGCGCTTATGGGGCTGCGCCGGGTTGTGTTCGAGGGTGAGATACTCGATCGGCGGCAGTGCCGTTGGGGACCACACGGCCAGGCCATCCGCCCCACCCACGAAGGCCCGAAAGGCAACAACCCCGCCGATCAACCCCGGAAGATCGACACTCTGCGCACTCGCTTCCTGAAGCAGCAGGATATCCGGCTGTTCCTGGCCGACCAGGGCTGCGATATCTTGCAGCGTCGCGCCCGTCAGCCTCAACACGTTCCAACTCACGATTTTCAGCGTCTTGCCCCAGAAGGTTGTGCGAGCGGCAGTTCTGCCACCGCCGGCCTGTCCGCTCCACGGTGACACAGATGAAACCTCACGACCGCCTCTATGCGCAGGAGCCCTAACTGAGGCTGCCGCACGCCGTGTCCATCCGCCAGGGTGCGGCCACCATGAGCGATATCAACACCGAACGTCCTTTCCTTGCAGGCGCCTTTACCAAGCCGAAACAGACGGCTGGGGCGACGCCTCATTGCCGCCCGCCACACCAGGCGGTGAATGGGTCCCTCCACTGGGTCGGCAAACCCGGCCAGAAGCCAATCGCCGCCGAATGGGTGTCTGGCTTTTGGGTCGCGGTCGGCCGCACAGACTGGGACGCGCCGCTGGCGCTCGCGTCGGATCGCTGGCGCTACCTGGGGGCCGCGTCGCCAGCCCCGCTGCAATGACCCGTTCCTCCACCATCCTGCCAACGCGCCCATCCCGCGCCGCGTAAGTCGCAGGCGGGGCAAGTGCCGCAGCCATAGCCCCAGGCGTGCCGGTGCTGGCGATCGCCGAGGTAGCAGCTATGGGTCAGGTCGCGCACAAGGTTCACTAAAGGCGCACCGCCAAGATCCTCGGCCATTTGCCAGGTCGCGGCCTTGTCGATCCACATCAATGGCATTTCCAGCACGAAGCGCCGCTGCATGCCGAGGTTGAGCGCCACCTGCATCGCCTTGATGGTATCGTCCCTGCAATCCGGATACCCGGAATAATCCGTCTCACACATGCCGCCGATGATGTGCTTGATGTTGCGGCGCCAGGCGATCGCGGCTGCCGCTGTCATGAACATAAGGTTGCGGCCGGGCACAAACGTGTTCGGCAGGCCTTCTTCATTGATGACGATCTCCATCTCCGCCGTCATGGCTGTGCTACCGACGCCCGCGAGTGCCCCGGACAGATCGATCAGGTGGTCCATGCCGAGATGCGCACCCCAATCCTCCAATCTGGCAATGGCTTCGCGGATCGGCGCACGGCAGGCAAGTTCCACACTGTGGCGCTGCCCATAGTCAAACCCGACGGTCTCGACATGATCGAAGGTTTGCAGCGCCCAGGCGAGGCATGTGGTGGAATCCTGCCCGCCCGAAAACATGACGAGGGCAGAGCCTGTTCTGCGCTGATGGCCGAGTGACATTCTCATGTCCTTTTCGTTCTGATGCGTCGTCGGCTTTGCCCATGCGCTGCTTGACGGATGTTGCAAAGCCTGGAGATGCGTCCTGGGCAATGCCTCGCGACGGAATGCGCACGATCACCAAACCGTCAAAATTCGCTTGCCGAAGCCGACCTGCCCGAACAAGATACCCGCAGACACTGAGACGTGTCCGCGATCAGCGCCGTGCATCGGAACGCATAGAACCGTTCATAACGGTGAATGTGCCTGCGCGCGCGTTTGAACTGAGTGGTCACCGTGGGCGCCTGAACTATCTGACGCTAACCGATGCAAACGATCGATGAGAAGGGGCCTTTGGTCATGTCTGATATCCCGAATGTTTTGACACCGAGCGGCCTGAAGCGACGCAGCCTGTTGGGTGGCGCCGCCGCCTTCGGTTTGGCGGTGCCCTTCGCCGGTGCATTGGGTCGTGCCCGCGCGGCGGATGCCACGCCCGTCAAGGGCGGCAACCTCAAAATCGGCATGAGCGGCGGCCAAAGCTCTGACTCTCTCGATCCCGCTCTGCTGACGAATTATGCGCCGACGCTCTTCAACTATTGCTGGGGTGAGACGCTGATCAATGTCGGTCTCGATGGCACGCCGCAGCCCAACCTCGCTGAATCCTGGACATCGTCCAAGGACGCGAAGATCTGGACGCTGAAGATTCGCAAGGGCGTGACCTTCCATAACGGCCAGACCCTGACCGCTGACGATTGCGTGAAAACCTTGCAGCGGCATATGGACCCGAAGACCAAGTCCGGCGCGCTTGGCGTGCTGGGTGGTATCGCAAGTGTCGCGACGGATGGTGACGCCATGGTCATCACGCTTAGTGGCGCGAATGCGGATCTGCCACTGCTGGTCACGGATTATCACCTCGTTGTGCAGCCCGGCGGCGGCATCGACAAGCCGACGGCCGGCATCGGCACTGGCCCGTACAAGGTCGGCAATGTTCAGCCGGGCGTGCGGTATTCCGGCACGAAATATGCCGGCTACTGGAACAGCGAACTCGGCCATGTCGATTCAGTCGATGTCATCGTCATGAATGACGACACGGCCCGCTCGGCCGCCCTGCAATCCGGCCAGGTGCATATCATCAACCAGGTCGATCCGAAGATCGTCAGCTTCATGAAGCGCAATCCGCGCGTGGTGATCGAGACGGTGGCGGGTCGTGGCCAGAACATCTTCAACATGTTCTGCGACACCGGGCCCTTCAAGAACAACGATGTCCGCATGGCGCTGAAGCTCGCGATGGACCGTGAGCAGCTCACCAAGCAGATCATGTTGGGCTATGCCTCGATCGGTAATGATTTCCCGATCAACAAGGCCTATCCGCTCTTTCCGTCCGACATTCCGCAGCGCACCTGCGATCCGGATCAAGCGAAGTTCTTCTACAAGAAGTCCGGCAATACCGATCCCATCGTGTTGCGCAGCGCCGAAGTCGCTTTCTCGGGCGCCGTCGATGCCGCCACGCTGTTTCAGCAGCAGGCACAGAAGGCCGGCATTCCCGTGCAAGTCGTACGTGAGCCCGATGATGGCTATTGGTCGAACGTCTGGAACAAGAAGCCCTTCTCGGCCTCCTATTGGGGTGGCCGCGCAACGCAGGACCAGATGTATTCCACCGCCTATCTCTCCAAGGCCGATTGGAACGACACGCATTTCTTCCATCCGGAATTCGACACGATGCTGTTGCAAGCCCGTGGCGAACTCGATACCGCCAAGCGCGCCGAGATGTATCACGACATGGGCATGCTGGTGCGTGACCAGGGCGGCTCGCTGCTGCCCTTCTTCAACGACTTCATCGATGCACGGTCCAGCACGGTGATGGGCTGGGTTACCGATGCAAACGGTCCGCTGTCGAATTACCAGGCACCGTTGCGCGTCTGGCTGAAGGCCTAAATCCTTGCGGGCGCCCGGTGCAGCCTCTCTCTCCGATACCAATGGCACCGGGCGCTTTTTGCGATGAGGTCACCGCTTTTTCGGCTGATCGGCCAACGCATCGCTATCGGCATCATCCTGCTCTGGGCCGTGTCGGGGCTCATTTTCACAGGCACGCAGATTCTGCCCGGTGACGTGGCGCAGGCGATCCTTGGCCAGCAGGCGACCAAGGATTCGCTCGCCGCCGTACGCATCGAACTCGGCCTGAACAAGCCGGCCATCGTTCGGTATGGCGAGTGGCTGGAAGGCGCCGTGCAAGGCGATTTCGGTCGCAGCTACGTCAACCAGGATGATATCGCGACGGCAATCGGCCACCGGCTGGGCAATACGCTGTTCCTGGCCTTCTGGGCGGCGGTGATTTCCGTGCCGCTCGCGCTGCTGCTCGGCATGCTGTCGGTGCTTTATCGGGACACGCTCCTCGATCGTATTCTATCCATCGTCACGCTGAGTACGGTGTCACTACCAGAATTCTTCTCGGGCTATTTGCTGATCTACATCTTCGGTGTGCAGCTCCGGTGGTTTCCCGCCAGTGCGCTCATCTACAACGGCATGGGGATCTGGGATCGGCTCTATGCCATCGCCTTGCCCTGCGCCACGCTGGTGCTCGTCATCGTCGGCTATATGATGCGCATGACCCGCGCGGCCATCCTGAATGTCATGTCATCGGCCTATGTCGAGACGGCGGAACTCAAGGGCCTGTCGAAGTTCCGCATCATCTGGCGGCACGCCTTGCCCAATGCGGTGGCGCCGATCATTCAGGTGATCGCGCTCAACCTCGCCTATCTCGTCGTCGGCGTTGTCGTCGTCGAAGTCATCTTCGTCTATCCAGGCATGGGCCAGTATATGGTTGACAGCGTTGCCAAGCGCGATGTGCCGGTCGTGCAGGCGTGCGGCCTCATCTTCGCGGCGGTCTATATCGTGCTCAATCTCGTGGCCGATGTCGCGGCCATCCTCGCCAACCCCCGACTGCGGCATCCGCGATGATCACTATGATACGTCGCATGCCAGTGTCTGCGATGATTGGCCTCACCGTCGTGATCATCATGGTGGCGGGTGCAATCCTGGCCCCCGTCATCTCGCCCTATGGCATGGCCGATATCGTCGGTGGGGTCTGGGATCCTTGGTCTCACAAGGACCTTCTCGGCACCGACAACCTCGGCCGCGATCTACTCTCCCGCATGATCTGGGGCGGGCGCATTACTATTTTCGTCGCTGCCGCCGCGACTTTGCTGTCCTTCAGCATCGGCGTCACCCTCGGCTTTATCGCCGCCGTCACGCGGGGCTGGACCGAACAGATCCTGTCACGCGCAGTGGATTTGGTGATGGCCGTGCCGACGCTGATTTTCGCTCTCGTGGTGCTGTCTGTGCTGCCGAGCGCCGTTTATGTGCTGATCCTGGTCATCGCCCTGCTCGACGCGACGCGGGTCTTTCGTGTCAGCCGGTCGATCGCCGCCGATATCGTCGTCATGGATTATGTCGAGGCCGCGCGTCTGCGTGGCGAAAAGATCGGCTGGATCATGCTGCGGGAGATTCTGCCCAACGCGATTTCACCGCTGCTCGCCGAAATCAGCCTGCGCTTCGTCTTTGCAGTGCTGTTCCTGTCCACGCTCTCCTTCCTCGGCCTCGGTATTCAGCCACCGACGCCCGATTGGGGCGGCATGGTGAAGGACAATAAGGACGGCATCGTCTTCGGCGTTTCGGCCGCTCTCATTCCGGGCGCTGCGATCGCGGCCCTGTCGATCTCGGTCAATCTGGTGGCCGATTGGATCCTCAACCACACCACCAGCCTTAGGGGAGGACGGGACGCTGTCTGACGCTCCTTCTGCCCGCCTTCTCACGGTCGATGACCTGCGCATCGAAGTCACGCTCTATCCGCCCGGTGAGCCTTCCAAGAACGTCGCCATTGTCGATGGCGTGTCTTTCACGCTCGATCGCGGCAAGGTTCTTGGCCTGATCGGCGAATCCGGCGCCGGCAAATCCACCATCGGTCTCGCCGCCATGGCGTATGGGCGGGGCGGTTGCCGCATCACCGGTGGCGTCATCGATTTCGACGGGCGGGATATGCGGGCCTTGTCGCGCACCGGCATTCGCGCCGTGCGTGGCAACAAGGTCTCTTACGTCGCGCAATCGGCGGCCTCTGCCCTCAATCCGTCGCGCCGCATTACCGATCAGGTGATCGAAGCAGCGGTGCGCCACGGGCTGATGTCGCCCAAGGAAGCGACGGAGCGCGCGCGCTGGCTGTTCAAGATGCTGGAACTGCCGTCACCGGAGACGATCGGGGAGCGCTTTCCGCACCAGCTGTCCGGTGGGCAGTTGCAGCGTATCGCGACGGCCCTCGCACTGTGTCCGAAGCCTGACCTGATCGTCTTCGATGAGCCGACAACGGCGCTGGATGTGACGACGCAGATCGGCGTGCTCGCCGTCATCAAGCGCGTGATCGAGGAGTCCGGCACGGCCGCGCTTTATATTTCCCATGACCTCGCGGTCGTCGCGCAGATCGCCGATGACATCATGGTACTGCGCCACGGCAAGATGGTGGAATACGGCACAGCGCGACAGATCATCGAAGCGCCGCGCGAGGAGTATACGCGCAAGCTGGTTTCGGTGCGTCGCATTCCGAACCTGACCCATGCCGATCCGACATCGCCGAATCTGCTGCGCGTGCAGAACATCAATGCGTCTTACGGCCCGGTGCCGGTGTTAATGGATGTGTCCTTCGATGTGCCGGTCGGTCAGACGGTCGCGATCGTGGGCGAATCGGGTTCGGGTAAATCGACCCTCGCGCGTGTCGTCACCGGGTTGCTAAAACCCACCGGTGGCAGCGTCAGTTTCAAAGGCAAGCCGCTCGCGCCCGACTACCATAGGCGTCCGCGCGAGGAGCTGCGGCTGCTGCAGATGATTTACCAAATCCCCGATGTCGCCATCAATCCGCGGCAGACAGTGCGCCATATCATTGGCCGTCCACTGAGCTTCTATTTCGGTCTTTCCGGTCGGGCGCGGGAAACGCGCATTCGCGAATTGATGGACTCCATCGAACTGCCGGTGGCCCTGGTGGATCGCTATCCGGCCGAGCTATCCGGTGGCCAGAAGCAGCGCGTTTGCATCGCGCGTGCGCTCGCCGCAAAGCCGGAACTCATCATTTGCGATGAGCCGACATCGGCGCTCGATCCCCTGGTTGCGGACGGCATTCTGACGCTGCTGATGAAGCTGCAAGCCGAGACCAAGGTGTCCTACCTCTTCATCACGCATGACATTGAAACCGTGCGCGCCATTGCCGATCATGTCGTGGTCATGCATCGCGGCCGGCTGGTGCGCAGTGGCCCGAAGGCTATCGCCCTCGCGCCACCCTTCGATGATTACACCGATCTGCTTTTGGCTTCGGTACCGGAAATGCATGTCGGTTGGTTGGAACAGGCCGTAGAGCGCAAGCGCGTAGCGCTTGCGACGCAATTGACGAAGTAGCTAAACCCCGTCACGGGGAATGCGTGTCGACCAAGTGCGGGAGGCGACGCGTGTATCCCCCTCGAAGGCGTCGAGCGTCGCATCGATCACGAACTCCGTCTTCGTCGCCGTCATGACCGTGCGGCTATCGGCGCGCGTTTGCCAATCGCCACGCCCGACGGCCAGGGTGCAACTCACCTCCACAGACGCGGACAGCGGATCGCGCGCCTGGATGCGATAGACCTCCCGCTGGATCGATTCCGTCTCCAGCCCATGCGGCAGGATGGTCGAGCGGCCGGTGTCGTTGAGGGAGGAGATCACCATCTCCCCGGTCGCGGCATCATGGGTGACGGTCCGATAGCTGTCAGCCGGGCGCTGCCATGTCCGCTCCAAAGGCGGTGCGCCCTCGGCTGGTTGCCATGTCACCGCCGCATCCTCGGCGCGCGGCGCGCGGACGGGAAGCGAGATAGTGGAGACGCCGGCAAACAGGCTGAGCGTGACGGCTTCCGGCGACGGCCAGATGATCGGCCAATAGGTGGTGGAGACAGCGATGCGCAGCCGATGGCCAGGCGCGAAGCTATGCGCCGCATCGTTCAGGGCGATCCTGATCCGCGTGCGCTGGCCGGGGATCATCTCCTCCGGCTGCTCGTGCCCGTTGCGATGTGTGAGGTTGAGCAAACCGTAGCTCACCCGAAGGGAGCCGCCGGTGGGTGACACGTCATTCAACCGCACGCAGAGTGTGGCGAGCGGGCGATCGACCGCCAGCTCCAACTCCAACACGGGCGTGCCGAGAATCTCCAGCCGCTCCGTCAGCGGCTCGGTGTCGAAGACCAGCGAACGGCCGTCATCGACCAGTTGATCGGTCGGCTGATCGGGGATCAGGCCGAAGCTGAACCAAGTGCCGGAGGCTTCGCCCAGGTTCTGCGGAGACGACCAATCGAGCTGCGTCTCCGGTCCCGGTTGCGCGCGCAAGCCCTCGGCATTGAGGGCCAGTGTCACGCCCGTGCGCGGCCAGGCGTCTTCCGCCACCCAGCGGCCGGGTCTCTCGGCATATTGGGCGAGAGGTTCCGCCCAATCCTGCAGCCAGATGCGATACAGCGGTTCCGCCATCACACCGGTGTCTTTTCCGGCGAGATGCTGGTCGAACCAGCGCAGGCATTCCTGCAAGAAGCCGATGCGCGGCGCGGGTTTGGCGAAATGCGGATATTTATGCGCCCAGGGACCGGTGATGCCCTTGCGTGGCACATGCGCCAGACCTTCGACGAGACGCGACACGGTGTTCGAATAGCCGTCGGCCCAGCCGCCGACCACGAGCACGGGCGCGGTGACATCGGCGAAATTCTCGCAAATCGAGCCGTGCTTCCAATAGGCGTCACGGCGTTGATGACGCAGCCAGGTATCGATCAGCAGCGGCATGGTGTCGAGGCGGTTGAGCCACATCTCCCGCCACCGGTCACCCACCAGCGCGGCGTCCGGCGGGCGGGACATATAGCCGAGCATGGTCGAAGACCATTGCAAATTGTCATTGAGCAGACATCCGCCCATGTAGTGGATGTCATCTGCATAACGATCGTCGGTGGAACAGATGGTGACGACGGCGCCGAGCGCGGGCGGCCGCCGCGCCGCGATCTGCAAGCCGTTGAAGCCGCCCCAGGAAATGCCGATGATGCCGACCTTGCCGGAAGACCAAGGCTGGGACGCGATCCAGGCGATCACCTCCAGCGCGTCATCCTGTTCCTGCGCGATGTATTCGTCTTCGAGCAGGCCATCAGATTCGCCACTGCCGCGCATATCGACGCGAACACAGGCATAGCCATTGCCGGCGAAATAGGGATGCGTCAAGGCATCGCGATCGACCGTTCCATCCCGCTTGCGATAGGGCAGGAACTCAAGGATCGCAGGGGCTTTCGGTGCATCGATGGGCAGCCAAATGCGGGCGGCGAGGCAGGTGCCGTCGGCCAAGGGAATCCAGACGTTCTCCAGCTCCTGCACGCCGTAGGGAAAGCGATCGATAACCTGCACGCGGAAGACCTCCAGGAGGGCGAATTGCGGCACAATGGAGCGGCGGACGCGGCTTGGGAAGGCTGTCCCGATGGTGTAGTTTGGCGCCATGTCCAGCGACCCGCTTCTACAGCCTTTCACCTTGAAACACCTTGTGTTGCGCAATCGATTTATGTCGACGGCGCATGAGCCGGCCTATACCGATGATGGCCTACCGAAGGCGCGCTACCGGCTTTATCATGAGGAGAAGGCGCGCGGTGGCATTGCGCTGACGATGATCGGCGGCTCCGCCGTGGTCGCGCCGGATAGTCCGCAATCCTTCGGCAATATCCTGCTCTACAAGGATGAGAGCGTCGGTTGGTTGCGCGAACTGGCTGATGGCGTGCACAACCACGGTGCGGCCGTCATGATCCAGATCACCCATCTCGGCCGCCGCACGAGTTGGAGCAAGGCCGATTGGCTGCCGGTGCTCGCACCCTCCAATGTGCGCGAGGCCGCGCATCGCGCCTTTCCGAAAATCATTGAAGATTGGGACATTGCGCGTGTGGTCGCGGCCTATGCCGATGGTGCCGAGCGCGCGAAGGCAGCCGGTCTCGATGGGATCGAACTCGAAGCCTACGGTCATCTCATTGACCAGTTCTGGTCGCCCGCTACCAATAGGCGCGACGACGAATACGGCGGTTCGATCGAGAACCGCATGCGGTTCGGCATGGAGGTTTTGGTCGCCATCCGCGTGCGCGTGGGTCCCGACTTCCTCGTCGGTGTCAGGATGGTTTGCGATGAGGAATGGGAGCAGGGGTTGACGCGCGCAGATGGCATCTCCATCGCGCAACGTCTGACGCAGTCGGGCCTGATCGATTTCGTCAATGTCATTCGCGGCCATATCGATACCGATGAAGCGCTGAGCCATGTCATTCCCGGCATGGGCGCGCGGTCTGCACCGCATCTCGATTTCGCCGGTGAGATCCGTGCGGCGACACGACTGCCGACATTTCATGCCGCGCGCATTCAGGATGTTGCGACGGCGCGTTATGCGGTGGAGAGCGGTAAGCTCGACATGGTCGGCATGACGCGACCCCATATGGCCGATCCGCATATTGCGCGAAAGGTTATCGAAAAGCGTGAGCATGAAATCCGTCCCTGCGTCGGCATGGGGTATTGCATCGATTCCATCTATTCCTCCGGCGAAGGGCATTGCATCCATAATGCCGCGACCGGCCGCGAAGACAGCATTCCTCATGTCATTTTTAAAAGCATAGGTGCGCGCAGGAAGGTGGTGGTGGTTGGCGCAGGCCCTGCGGGGTTGGAAGCGGCGCGCGTCGCCGCCGAGCGTGGGCATGAGGTGGTGGTCTTCGAAGCCGCACCGAATGCCGGCGGGCAGGTGCATCTCACCGCCGCTCTCAAACGCCGTCGCGAGATCCTCGGCATTATCGATTGGCGCATATCGGAATGCACGCGGCTCGGCGTGCGATTCCACTACAACCTCTATGCCGAGGCCGGCGATGTCCTGGCGGAGGCACCGGATTGCGTCGTGATCGCGACCGGCGGCATTCCGGACACGAGTTTTCTCGAAACGGGCGCCGAGTTTGCGACATCAAGCTGGGATATACTGTCCGGTGCCGTGCGGCCTGCGGCCTCCGTCATTCTCTATGACGACAATGGTGGCCATTCCGGCATGACGGTGGCGGAGTTCCTGGCCGAGGCGGGTTCAGCGCTCGAGGTGGTGACGCCGGAGCGTACGCTGGCACCCGATGTCGGCGGCACCAGCTATCCGCCCTATTTCAAATCCTTGAACCAGCACAATGCGGCGATTACCATCAACCTACGGCTTCGCGCCCTCAAACGGACAGGCAATAGGATCACCGGCGTGTTTTTCGATGAGTATGGCAAGCGTGATATCGAGAAAGAGGCCGACCAGATCGTGGTCGATCATGGTACTCTCCCTCTCGATGCGTTGTATTTCGCGTTGAAGCCCGCATCGGTCAATCTCGGTGAGGTCGATTACACTGCGCTGATCGCGGGCCGGCCGCAGACGGTGATGCGCAACGCTGACGGCGGTTACAGGCTGTTTCGCATCGGCGATGCGGTGTCGAGCCGCAACATCCATGCCGCGATCTATGACGCTATCCGTCTCATGAAAGACATCTGAGATGAATGTCCCGTTCAAGCCGCATGCCGCCCATTGGGGAACCTTCTCCGCCCGTTGGCAGGACGGCAAGCTGGAGGTTCGCAACTTCGCCGGGGACCCTGATCCTAACGGCATTGTTGAGAACTTTCCTGCGGCGCTGCGCCATCGCGCACGCATCGCCCAGCCGATGGTCCGTCGCGGCTGGCTGGAAGGCGGCGCAGGGCCGGACGCACGGCGCGGTCGGGATGGGTTCGTGGCGGTCGGCTGGGATGAGGTGCTCGACCGCCTCGGCGACGAACTTCGTCGGCTGCGGCCGGAACAGGTGTTCGGCGGCTCCTATGGCTGGGCCAGCGCCGGGCGCTTCCACCATGCGCAGAGCCAGTTGCATCGGTTCCTCAATACCGCGATCGGCGGCTATGTGCGGTCAATCAATAGCTATAGCGCCGGCGCCTCTGCCGTCATCGTGCCCCATGTCCTCGGCGATTATTCTGACCTGACGATGCACAACGTCACCTGGGAGCAGATCGCGGAGCATAGCGACATCGTCCTCGCCTTCGGCGGCATGGCGCTGAAGAACAGCATGATCGCGGGCGGCGGCGTCAGCGCCCATGTCGAGCGTGGCGCGATGGACCGCGCCGTCGCGCGGGGTTGCCAATTCGTGCTTGTCGGGCCGCAGCGCAGCGACCTTCAGGACTCGGTGCATGCCGATTGGGTCAGCAATATCCCTGGCACCGATACGGCGCTGATGATGGCGCTGGTGCATACGCTGGTTGCCGAGAACCTGCATGATCGCGACTTCCTTGCGCGCTACACGGAAGGTTGGCCGATCTTCGAGGATTATCTGCGTGGCGTGACGGATGGCCAGCCGAAAGACGCCGCCTGGGCGGCCAAGATTACGGATATCCCGGCCGATGACATCATCGCTTTGGCGCAGCGCCTGCACGGCAAGCGTTGCGTCGTCGTCGTCGCGCATGCCCTGCAGCGCGCTGAACATGGCGAGCAGCCGGTCTGGATGGGCGCCGTGTTGGCGGCGGCGCTTGGCCAGATCGGCCTGCCCGGCGGCGGTTACGCCTATGGTCTCGGTGCCATCGCCTATTACGGGCGGCGGCAGAATGCCGTGCCGATGCCGACCTTGGGACAAGGCCGCAACGGCGTCGGCGATTACATTCCCGTCGCGCGCATCGCGGATATGCTGCTCAACCCCGGCACGCCCTATCGCTACAATGGCGAGACCAGATCCTATCCCGAGATCAAGCTGATCTATTGGGCGGGCGGAAACCCCTTTCACCATCACCAGGATCTCAATCGTCTGCGCCGCGCCGTCGCGCAGGTCGATACATTCGTCGTGCATGAACTGGCCTGGACCGCGACGGCGCGCCACGCCGATATCGTGCTACCCTGTACGATGACCTTTGAGCGTGAGGATATCGGTGGCAATCCGCAAGATCCTTTGCTGGTTGCCATGCATCAAATCGCCGAACCTTACGGCGAAGCGCGAGACGATTACGCCATCTTCTGCGATCTGGCCGAACGGCTCGGCAAGCGTGACGCCTTCAGTGAGGGTCGCACGCCGCGCGAGTGGCTGGAGCATTTGTACGAGCGCACGCGAGACGGGTTGATCAAGCAAGACCTTACGGCGCCGACATTTTCCGAATTCTGGGAAGCGGAGAGTCTCGTTCTACCGCAGAAGCCGGATGACGGCGGCAAGCTGCGGCGGTTTCGCGAAGACCCCGCGGGCTATCCGCTGACGACGCCGAGCGGTCGCCTCGAAATCTACTCTGCCACTGTGGCCAGCTTCAATGAGGCGGATTGCCCGGGTCACCCGGCCTGGCTGCCGCCGGCGGATGTGCCGAGTGCGGAGGCCCCGCTGTTCCTGGTCGCCAACCAGCCGGCGACACGGCTGCATAGTCAACTCGACTTCGGCGGTCATAGTGACGGCGCCAAGCGTCGGGGCAGGGAAGTGGCAAGCATGCACCCCGATGATGCGGCGGCGCGTGGCTTGGCGGACGGCGACATCATTCGGCTGTTCAATGCGCGCGGCGCTTGTCTCGCGTCGCTGCGCATCACCGATGGCATTCGTGCCGGCGTCATGCAGATTCCCACCGGCGCTTGGTATGATCCGCAGGATCCGGAGGAGGACATGCCGTTATGTGTGCATGGCAATCCGAATGTGCTGACGCGCGATGTCGGCAGTTCCTCGCTCGCACAGGGCTGCACGGGGCAATTGACCACCGTGCAGGTGGAGAAGTTCACCGGCAATCTGCCGCCCATCCGGGCGTTTGACCCGCCAAGCTAGAGGGTGGAATACGCTGCGCTTTTCCACCCTACGATGTGTAGTAGGGCGGAAGAGCGTAGCGTTATCCGCCAGCTAATCCCCGGCTCTGCAGCAAGGCCGCCGTGCTCGGTGCGCGGCCACGGAAGGCCATATACAACGCCATCGGGTCGCGCGTGTCGCCGGCGCTGAGGATATCGCGCAGCCGCCCGGCCGTGGCGGCGTCAAAGTAATCGCCGGCGTCCTTGAACGCCTCGAACCCGTCTTCGTCCAAGACCTGCGCCCAGAGATAGGAATAATAGCCCGCCGCATAACCGCCGCCGGAAAACAGATGCTGGAAATGCGCAGGGCGATGACGAATGCCGATTTCCGCGGGCATGCCGATGCCGCCCAGAAACTCTCGCTCATAGGCCTCCAGGTCGAGCGTCTCCGGTGCCGGATGACGATGCAAGGCCATGTCGATCAGCGCGGCGGCGGTATATTCCACGGTGCCGAAACCCTCGTTGAAGCCGCGTGCCGCGAGCAGGCGCGTGATCAAAGCCTCGGGGATCGGCGCACCCGTTTCGTGATGGACCGCGTAGGTCCGCAGCGTTTCCGGCAGCGCCATCCAGTGCTCGTAGATTTGCGAGGGCAACTCGACGAAATCGCGACGGACGGAAGTGCCGGACTGGCCGGGGTAGCGCACCTTACTCAGCAGCCCATGCAGGGCATGGCCGAATTCGTGAAACAGCGTCTCGGCATCGTCGAAGCTCAGCAGCGTCGGCTCTGATTTGGCGAAGTTGTTGTTATTGACGATGATCGGCGAAATCACCTCATCCATCGCCTCCTGGTCGCGGTAGCTGCTCATCCAGGCGCCGGAGCGCTTGTCCGGCCGCGCATAATGATCCGCGATAAACACGCCGACATGGCCATCCGCGTCCCGCACTTCATAAGCACGGACATCGGGATGATAGGTGGGAACCTCCGGCCGGGGCGTGAAGGTGACGCCGAACAGCCGCGTTGCCGTGTCAAAGGCCGCTTGCTGGATGTTCTCCAGCACGAAATAGGGCTTCATCTCCGTCTCATCGACGGCGTAATCGGCCTGGCGCACCTTCTCGGCATAGTAGCGCCAGTCCCACGGCGCCAGCGCCCCGTTGAAGCCATCACGGCGGGCCACAGCGAGCAAGCGGTCCCGCTCTTCGGCCGCCTTGTGCTTCGCGGGCTCCCACACTTCCGCGAGCAGGCTTTCGGCCGCCGCCGGTGACCCCGCCATGCTGTCCGCGAGGCGGAAATCCGCGAAGCTCTCATAGCCTAACAGCTTCGCCCGCTCGCGCCGTAGAGACAGAATCTCGGGGATCAGCGCCCGATTATCATGCGCACCAGGATGGGTACCGCGCGCGATCCAGGCCTCATAGGCCGTCTCGCGCAGGTCGCGGCGGGCCGAAAATGTCAGGAAGGGTTCGATCAGCGAGCGCGACAGCGTCACAGCATAGCCGTCCAGGCCACGCTCGGTGGCCGCCTGGCGCGCGCCGGCGCGCACGAAGTCGGGCAATCCGTCGAGGTCGGTCTCGGCCAGCGGCAGGTGCCAGGCCTTTTCGTCATGCAACACGTTCTGGCCGAAGGCGGTGTGCAGCACGGCGAGCCGCTCGGAGATTTCGGTCATGCGCGTCTTCTCGGCGGGTCCGAGCGCCGCGCCGCTGCGCACGAAACTCAGATGCAGCCGGTCGAGCAGGCGCATCTGCGCCTCGTCCAGCCCCAGCGCCTCCCGCCGCCCGTGCAGCGCGTCGATGCGCTTGAACAGAGCCGGGTCGAGCGAGACCTGCATGCCGTGCTGTGCGAGCTTGGGGGACATGTCGCGGTCCAGCGCTTCCAGCGCTTCACCGCCGTAACTGGCGACGAGGTTGTGGAACACCGCGCCGACGCGGCCCAGCGCCCGGCCACTGCGCTCCAGCGCCTCGACCGTATTGGCGAAGGTAGGCGCCGCGGGGTCCGTGCCGATGGCCGCGATCTCGGCCAGGTTGTCGGCCATCGCGCTCTCGAAGGCCGGCGCAAAATGCGCTGGCGCGATGAGGTCAAAGGGCGGGGCGCCGAAAGGCGTGGTCCAGGGGGAGAGAAGGGGGTTGCTGTCGTCCATGCATCAACTCGGTGCAGAAGGCGCGCGCCGGGTCAAGTTTCAAGCAGGAAAGGTCACGAGGATGAGGGCAGTCTGCGACCAGAACAGGGTGTCAGGTGGAATGCACTGCGCATTCCACCGTCAGGCTCACCCGCCTAATTGAGCCGCCCGTGGCATTGCTTGAACTTCTTGCCCGAGCCGCAGGGGCAGGGCGCGTTGCGCGGCGTGTTGCGCCATTCCGGCGGCACGTCGGCGAGCATCGTGCCCGGCTCGTCCCGCTCGGCGGCCGGCGCTTCCAGCATCTGCGAAAAGATCGACGACGTCATCGGCTGCTGCAGCGCATCCTCGGGGTGGTTTTCGAACATCGGCGGCAGCGGCGGCGGATCGACCGGCTGCTGGAAATCGACCCGGGCGAGCAGCGCCGTCACCCGCTCCTTCAGGTCCTCCAGCAAGGCGCCAAACAGGGCGAAAGCCTCGGACTTGTATTCGCGCAAGGGGTCAAGCTGGCCATACGCGCGCAAGCCGATGCCTTGGCGCAGATGGTCGAGGTTGAGCAGATGCTCCTTCCAAACCTGGTCCAGCGTCTGGAGCAGCAGCGATTTTTCGACCATGCGCATCAGCTCGATGCCGAAATTGGCGGCCTTGGCGGCCATCATTTCATTGGCGGCCTGCTCGACGCGCTCGCGGATATGAGTCTCGTCGATTCCTTCCTCGCGGCCCCAGGCGACGATCGGCAGATCGAGGCCGAGGACACGGTTCATATCTTCGGCGAGTTCAGCGGTTTCCCATTGCTCGGCGAAGGCCTTCTCGGGGATGCGGGCAGAAACCATCTGCGAAATCACTTCGGCGCGCATCTGGTCGATGGTGTCCGACACGTCTTCCGAGGTCATGAACTCGCGGCGCTGGGCATAGACCTCGCGGCGCTGGTCGTTCATCACGTCATCGTATTTCAGCAAGTTCTTGCGGGTGTCGAAGTTCCGCGCCTCGACCTTCTTCTGCGCCTTCTCCAGCGCCCGGTTGATCCAGGGATGGGTGATCGCCTCGCCTTCCTTCAGGCCAAGGCGCTGCAACATGCCGCCCATCCGGTCGGAACCGAAGATGCGCATCAGGTCGTCTTCCAAGGACAGGAAGAAGCGGGAATGGCCCGGATCGCCCTGACGGCCTGAGCGGCCGCGCAGCTGATTGTCCACGCGCCGGCTCTCGTGGCGCTCGGTGCCGACCACGAACAAGCCGCCCGCCGCGACCACGGCGTCATGCGCCTGGGCAACCTCGGCCACCATGGCCGCGTCCCGCGCCGCGTATTCCTCGGCGTCGGCGATGGAGGCGAGCTCCAGCTTGCGTCGCATTTCGATATTGCCGCCGAGTTTGATGTCGGTGCCACGGCCGGCCATATTGGTGGCGATGGTCACCGCGCCCGGCGCGCCGGCCTGGGAGATGATGGTCGCTTCCTGCTCATGGAAGCGCGCGTTCAGCACGGCGTGCGGCACCTGCTCCTTGGTCAGCAGCTCGCTCAGCATCTCGCTCTTTTCGATGCTGGTGGTGCCGACCAGAACCGGCTGGCCGCGCTTGCGCGTCTCGGCGATCAGGGCGGCGAGGGCGGCATATTTCTCCTTCGCGGAGCGATAGACCTCGTCATCCTCGTCCTTGCGGACCACCGAGACGTTGGTGGGGATATCGACCACCGACAGCTTGTAGATCTCCTCGAACTCATCGGCTTCCGTCATGGCCGTGCCGGTCATGCCGGCAAGCTTGGGATAGAGCCGGAAGTAGTTCTGGAAGGTGATGGAGGCGAGGGTCTGATTCTCGGGCTGGACGGTGACGTGTTCCTTGGCCTCCAGCGCCTGATGCAGGCCTTCGGAATAGCGCCGGCCTTCCATCATGCGGCCAGTGAACTCATCGATGATGATCACCTTGTCGTCGCGCACGATGTAATCCACGTCGCGGGCGAACAGCGTATGGGCGCGCAGGCTCTGCTGGGCGTGATGGACGACGGAGATATTGAAGACGTCATAGAGGTTACCCTCCGTGATGATGCCGGCGTCGCGCAGCATTTCCTCGACGCGCTCGGAGCCCGCCTCGGTCATGGTGACTGCCTTCTGCTTCTCGTCCTTCTCGAAGGTCTCTGGGTCCAGCACGAGGCGAACGACGACCTCATCGACCTGGCGATAGAGGTCCGAGGAATCCTCGGCCGGGCCGGAGATGATCAGCGGCGTCCGGGCTTCGTCGATCAGAATGCTGTCTACCTCATCGACGATGGCATAGTGGAAGTCGCGCTGGACCATGTCTTCCAGCCGGTACTTCATATTGTCGCGCAGATAGTCGAAGCCGAATTCGTTGTTGGTGCCATAGGTAATGTCGCAGGCGTAGCTCGCCCGGCGCTGATTATCCTCCATCCCATGGACGATGATGCCGGTGGACAGACCGAGGAAGGAATAAAGCTCCCCCATCGTCTCGGCGTCGCGGCGGGCCAGGTAGTCGTTCACCGTCACGACATGGACGCCACGGCCCGATAGGGCATTGAGATAGACGGGCAGGGTGCCGACCAGGGTTTTGCCCTCGCCGGTCTTCATTTCAGCGATCCGCCCGGAATGGAGCACCAGGCCGCCGACGAGCTGAACGTCGAAATGGCGCAGGCCGAGGACGCGCTTGGAGGCTTCGCGGACAGTGGCGAAGGCCTCGGCCATGATATTGTCGAGCGCCTCGCCGCCAAGGATACGGCCCTTGAACTCTTCGGTTTTGGCGCGAAGCTCGTCATTCGTCAGCGCCGCCATGGCAGGTTCCAGGGCATTGACCGCTGGCACGATGCGGCGATAGCCCTTGAGGGAGCGATCGTTGCTGCTTCCGAAAATGACGCGGGCAAGTGATCCGAACATGACAACCTTGGGTCAAAGGGCCGGGAGTCGAAGGCCGACCGGTGGCGGCGGGCCGCCTTGAGGCACCGCCCGGAACGTGGCACGGCGCCTGTGGGGCATATTGGGGCGCCAGTGATAGGACTGGCGCATAGCCCGGTCAACGCGCCGGCGCAGGCTGGGGCTTTTGTCATGGTTTGGATAGGCTAGGGACAGGCGCGCCGGCTTGTGGTGCCCCGGCTCTTCGGCCATTGTCCGCCGCCTTTCCCGCCCCGCTCCTTCGAGGTTTCTTATGCGCTCACGCCTGTCGCTGACCCTTCTGGCAAGTTCCGCCATCGTACTTTCGCTCGCGGCGCAGGGGGCTCGGGCGCAGACCACCCCGCCCGCGCCTCCGGCCCCCGCCACGGCGGCGCCGACCGACCCCGTGGTTGCCATCGTCAATGGCGACGATGTCCATCTGTCGGACCTCTCGGCGCTGACGCGCAACCTGCCGCAGCAGCTTCAGGGCATGACGCCCGATCAGCTCTATCCGATTCTGCTTGAGCAGCTTGTGGATCAGAAGGCCATGGCGATCGCAGCCAACAAGCAGGGCCTGGAGAACGACCCCGAGGTCAAGAAGCGGATCGCCGCCGGCATTGAGCAGGTGATGCAGGCCGCGCTGATCACCAAGTCCGTCGGCCCGGAAATCGGCGAGGCTCAGATCCAGGCGCGCTACAAAAGCGAATATGCCGACAAGCCTGGCGTCGAGGAGGTGCATGCGCGCCATATCCTGGTCGCGACCCAAGCCGAAGCCGAGGACATCATCAAGCAACTCAATCATGGCGGGGACTTCGGCAAGCTCGCGATCAAGGACAGCAAGGATCCCGGCGCGTCCAACGGCGGCGACCTTGGGTTCTTCAAGAAGACCGACATGGTGCCTGAATTCGCCAATGCCGCCTTCGCCTTGAAGGACGGGCAGATCACCCCGACCCCCGTGCACACGCAGTTCGGCTATCACGTGATCCAGGTGCTGGGCCACAAGACCGATGCGGCCCCGGCCTTGGCCGATGTGCATGACAAGATCCGCAACGAGCTGATCCAGGAAGGCGTCCATCGCCTCCTCGCGCAGGTTCGCAGCGCCGTCACCATCAAGGAGTTCGGGCCCGACGGTCAGCCCCTGCCGCCGCAGCCCGCGATACCGGCCGCGCCCGCCACCGGCAATTAAGCAAAGACAGGCGGCATGGCCAAGATCACGAGCGTTTCGCCCCTCGCGGTGCCTCTGCCGGCCCTGGGGCCAGTGGCGGGCGTCCGCCTCGGCGCCTTTGAGGCGGGCATCCGCTACACGGGGCGGCGCGACCTCATGATGATGGTCTTTCCGCGCGGGACGACGGTCGCGGGGGTCTTCACCCGCAACCGCTGTCCCGGTGCGCCGATTGACTGGTGCCGATCGTCGCTGGCCGGCGGCAAGGCGCGTGCGCTGGTCGTCAATGCCGGCAATGCCAATGTCTTCACGGGCAAGGCCGGCATCGCCACGGTGAAAGCAACCGCCAAGGCGGCCGCCGACCTCGTCGGCTGCCCACCGAAGCAGGTGTTTCTGTCCTCCACCGGCGTCATCGGCGAAGTTCTCCCCGCCGAGCGGATCACTGCGTCCCTGCCGGCGCTGCATGAGACGCTGACCGAGGATGGCTGGGAAGACGCTGCCCGCGCCATCATGACGACCGACACCTTCCCCAAGGCGAGTGTCCGCACCGCCGAGATCGGCGGCGTCACCGTTACCATCAACGGCATCGCCAAGGGCAGCGGCATGATCGCGCCCGATATGGCGACGATGCTGTGCTTCATCGCGACAGACGCGGCCATTCCGTCCGAGGCGCTGCAGACGATGCTCGCGAAGGGCGTCGGCCCCAGCTTCAATTCCGTGACGGTCGACAGTGACACCTCGACCAGTGACACGGTTCTTCTGTTTGCGACCGGCTTGGCGGGCAACCCGGACGTGACGGTAAGCGGCGGCGCCATGCTGAAGGATTTTCGCCGCGCCTTGAACGAGGTGCTTCAGGACCTCGCCTTGCAAGTGGTGCGGGATGGGGAGGGGGCGCGCAAGCTCGTCCGCATTTCCGTCCAGGCGGCGACTTCCGCCAAATCCGCGCGGGCCATTGCCTTCGCCATCGCCAATTCGCCCCTGGTGAAAACCGCCATCGCCGGTGAGGACGCCAATTGGGGCCGCATCGTCATGGCCGTCGGAAAGTCGGGCGAGCCGGCGGACCGCGACCTGCTGGGCGTCGCCATCGGCGGCACCTGGATGGCCCGCAACGGCACCGTGGTCGATGGCTATGACGAGGCACCCGTCGTCGCCCATATGAAGGGGCAGGAGATCGAGATCGCGGTCGATATCGGCCTCGGCGCCGGCGCCGCGACCGTCTGGACCTGCGATCTCACTCACGGCTACATCGATATCAATGGCAGTTACCGAAGCTGAGGCCGCGCCCTTCCGACTGACGACCGAGCGGCTGACGCTCCGGCCCGTCGCGCCGGAAGATGCGGAACAGCTTCACCGCCTGCTCAATGACTGGGAGGTCTGCCGCATGTTGCAGACCGTGCCCTTCCCCTATCCGCGCGCCCTGGCCGATCAATGGATCGCCGATGCCGTCATCCGCCGCAGCGAAGGCACGGCCTATGACCTCGTCATCACTGGCGAGGAGAATGGCGCGGAAATGCTGGTTGGCGCCCTCAGTCTGAAGCCCATCGCCGGCCAGCGGCGGGCGACCCTCGGGTATTGGATCGGGCGCCGATTCTGGGGCCATGGCGTGGCGACGGAAGCCGCCAGCCGCGTCGTGCATTGGGCCTTGGCCAACCTCGCTTTCGAGGGTGTGGACGCGCTGGTCGCGACCGATAACCCGTCCTCCGCCGCCGTGCTGCTGCGGATAGGCTTTCGCGAAACCGGCACGGGGCAGGAGATGTTCCTGTCGCGCGGCGGTCCCCATCCGGTGCGGCGCTTTTCCGTCAGCCGGCGTGATCTCTCGGCCGATCCAGACCTGCCGGCGTCAGAGACGGGCTTGCCGCTGTTGCTGGTCGCGGCCTGCGTGCTGATCGACGGCGCTGGCCGCGTGCTGATCGCGCGGCGGCCGGAGGGGCGGGCCATGGCGGGGCTTTGGGAGTTTCCCGGCGGCAAGCTCGAGCCAGGCGAAAGCCCGGAGGAGGCGCTGGCCCGCGAACTGCACGAGGAGCTGGGCATCGACGTCTCACGCTCCTGCCTCGCGCCCTTTGTCTTCGCCTCGCATTCCTACGAACGTTTCCACTTGCTGATGCCGTTGTTTCTCTGCCGTTTGTGGCAAGGTATTCCATCACCGCGTGAAGGTCAGACGATTCGCTGGGTCAAGCCCGACGAATTGGCCGACTATCCGATGCTGCCCGCCGACAAGCCGCTGATCCCGATGCTGCGGGATCTTCTCTGAATCCCCTTTGCGTCATTGAGGCTCATTCCATGCCGAACCCGACCGCCTGCCTGCTGGTGATTGGCAACGAGATCCTCTCGGGCCGCACGCAGGATATCAACATCAAGTTCCTGGCGACGCGGCTGGGGGAGCTTGGCATTCCCCTGCGTGAAGTGCGGGTGATCCCGGATGTCGCCGAGACCATCATCACAACGGTGAACACGGTGCGGGCGAGTTTCGACCATGTCTTCACCACCGGCGGCATCGGGCCGACGCATGACGACATCACCAGCGAATGCATCTCAGCCGCCTTCGGTGTGCCGTGGGAGATCAACGACGAAGCCTACGCCATCATGAACGCCCGCTACCCCAAGGGCGAGTTCAACGCAGCCCGCCAACGGATGGCGACGATGCCGCGTGGCGCGACGCTGATCGAGAATCCGGTCTCGGCCGCGCCCGGCTTCACCATCGGCAATGTCCATGTCATGGCCGGCGTGCCCCGCATCATGCAGGCGATGTTCGAGTGTCTGGCCCCGACGCTGGAGGGCGGATTGCCGGTCATCTCCCGCGCTGTCTACGCCATGGGATTGCTGGAGGGTGCCATCGCCGCCGACCTGGAGGCTGTGCAGAAGCGCTATCCGGATCTCGATGTCGGCAGCTATCCCTTCGCCCGCGAGATCGGCACCGGCGTCGCGATCGTGACCAAGGGCACGGATGCTGCCGCCGCAGAAGCCGCGACGGCGGAGGTCACGGCCATGATGACCCGTCTGGGCCTTACCCCGATTCAAGGCGAACCGGCATGACGACCGGTCTGGTGGCGTAGGATGGCCTGGCTGCTGCTCGTGTTTTCGGGCTGTTGCGAGCCGGTGTGGTCCTATTTCTTAAAGGAATCGCACGGTTTCACGAAATGGCTGCCCGCGGCGATCACCCTTGTGGTGTCCGGTGCGAGTTTCGTGGCGTTGAGTTTTGCGTTGAAGTCCCTGCCGCTCGGCACGGGCTACGCTGTCTGGACGGGGATCGGCACCGTCGGCACGGCGATCGTGGGCATCTTCGTTTTTGGGGAAGCGGCGAGCGCCGTTCGCTTGCTGTGCATCGCCGCCATCGTGGCCGGCGCCATCGGGTTGCGGCTCACCGCCAAAGGGTGACGCGGCGCGATGGCAATACGAATCGTAGGGCGGATGAGCGCAGCGCTATACGCCAACTAGACTTGGACCTCGACCGTGTGTATAATGCGCACGATGAGCAGCGCCGATATCATCCGCCAATTGAAGGCTGCTGGACGGTTTCTGGATCGCGTTCGGGGCTCGCATCATGTGTTCAAACATCCCAATCGCGGGGGGCGCGTCGTCGTGCCACACCCGAAGAAGGATCTGGGAACCGGTC
This sequence comes from Acidisoma sp. PAMC 29798, assembly GCF_030252425.1. GTDB lineage: Bacteria > Pseudomonadota > Alphaproteobacteria > Acetobacterales > Acetobacteraceae > Acidisoma > Acidisoma cladoniae. Next base: position 1,773,774 of record NZ_CP126994.1, read on the forward strand.
TTGTCGCCACGATCCGTAAGCAAGCGGGCCTTTAGGAGGCACCACCCTCATGCGTTTTCCTGTCGCGATTGAACTGGGCACGGATACGACCGCCTTCGGCATCGTCGTGCCGGATCTGCCTGGGTGCTTTTCGGCCGGCGATACCTTGGATGAGGCCATGATGGCGGCCGAGGAAGCCGCCGCCGCCTGGATCGATTCGGCGCTCGACGCGGGTGACGCTGTTCCCGCGCCCAGCAGCCTGGAGACTATTCGCCAGCACGCCGACTTTGAAGGCTGGACGTTCGGCGTCATTACCCTGGACCCGGCGCTTCTCGACGATGCTGTGGAGCGGGTGAATATCACGCTCCCGCGTCGTGTCTTGAAGCGCCTCGATGCCTTGGCGCGTGCCGCCGGTGAAAGCCGTTCGGGCTATATCGCGCACCTGACGCTGGAGGAGCCTCGCCGGGTGGCGTGACCTACATCACCCGCGCAAGCCTTACGGCCGTATGGCCACGGCTCGGGCGGAGGCTCGGCATCACCAGCAGGCAATTATTATACGGTGTGCGAATATCGGTCGCGCCGTCCACCGCCAGCAACGTGTCGCGCTTGCGAATGATCTGGCCGCCTCGATACGACTGCACGAAGGCAAACCCAGCCGTCTTCGCGGTCACGACGGTCGTCACTTCCGCAAAGGCTGACGGCATCCTGCCGGCGCGCGGCGGCAGGATGGGATCGTCCGGCGCCACCATGCCCAGCAGGCGCAGCATCCCGGCGATGGCCTGAATGGTCGCCTCGACGGTCGCTGCCTCCCAATGCTGCCCGGCCTCGACCAGGATCGCGACCGGCGCCAATTCGTGATCCGCGAAGGGTGCGTAATCGATCAACCGGCGGCCGTTGCTATGGCCGGGATCGGAGACGACCAGGGCGGGCGTGCCGATCCCTTGCGCGATCCGGCGCCCCTTCACCGTCGATCCGCACAGGATCAGCGGGTCGGACGGCCATAACATCGAATGCAGGTCGAGCAGCACGTCCGCCGTGTCGATCAACGGTCGCATGTCGCGCGCGCGATCGAGTTCTACGGATCGTCGTGAGCCGCCGAGCCAGGTCCTGTCCCAAACCCGATTGAGGTCTTCCTCGACATAGCGGGAGGCGATCGGCTCCGCCGGGTCGAAGCGGTCGAAGGCCGCGACATTGGCGAAGCCAAAGGTCAGTTTGCCGCGCAAGGGCTGCAAATCGCCCCGCAGCAGCCGGTCGAGGGCGATCGCACCCGCAATCTCATTGCCGTGCATGAGGGACGTCAGAACGACATGCGGCCCGGCCACGCCACTGTCGCGCGTCGTGAAACCGCGCACGCCGGTGTTGCCCTCACGCCAAGGGTCGAGGTCAGGTGCGGACACATCCACGAGGAAGCGCGGTATGGCAGGTGGGACGGCCGTGGCGACGGTATTCATCCGCAGGCCCGCACAGCGAGGCGGCGGATGAAGCTGTCGCAGGCCGCCAACTGGCTCGCGGCGATCCACTCGTCGCCTTGATGCGCTTGGGCAATGTCGCCCGGTCCGCAGACGATCGTCGGAATGCCGGCGTTGCTGTAGAGGCCAGCCTCGGTCCCGTAACTGACGCGACCGGCGCCGTTCGCGCCCGTGGTCTGGCGAATGAGATCGGCGAGGGGATGCGTCTCCTCCAACGACAGCCCGGGAATCCAGTTCATGACCTCGAAGCTGAAACCGGCGGCGGGATCGACGGCCTTCATGGCGGGCTCGATCGCTTCGGCGACATAGGCGCGGAAACGATCCAGCTCCGCGAACAAGTCGTCACCGGGCACGGTGCGCCACTCCATCTCGAACCAGGCATGGTCGGGGATGATGTTGAGGATCGTGCCGCCACCCATCAGACCGACATGGCACGTCGTATGGGGTGGCTCGTAGCCGGGGTGGAAGGGGCCGTTGCCGGCGAAACGCGCCGCTTCCCGACTGACCCAACCGACCGCTTCCGACGCCGCCTGCAAGGCGTTGACGCCCTTGCCGGGGGTCGAGGAATGGCCGCCGCGCCCGCGTACCGTCACGCGTAATGCCAGCCGCCCTTTGTGGCCGGTGATCGGCTGCAACAGGCTTGGCTCACCCACGAGGCAAAGGTCGGGGGTCCAGCCGCTGAGCTGCATATCCTCGATCAGCCGGCGCGCGCCGTTGCAATTGACCTCCTCGTCGTAGCTGATGAAGAGATGGACGGGACGCTTGAGCCGCGCCGCCTGGAGGTCGGGAATGGCGCAGAGACAGGACGCGACGAAACCCTTCATATCGGCGGTTCCACGGCCATAAAGGCGGCCGCCCGTGGCGCGGAGCGTGAAGGGATCGCTGGTCCAGCTTTGACCTTCGACAGGCACTGTATCGACATGACCCGACAGCGCGATGCCGCCCGGGCCGGGCGTGCCGATGATGGCGTGGATATTCGCTTTGGTGCCGGTGTCATCATTGCTCAGGCGAAAGGGGACGTCCAAGCCGTTCAAATAATCACTGATGAAGGCAATAAGCGGCAGATTGCTGTTGCGGCTGGTGCTGTCGAAAGAGACGAGGCGGGCCAGCATCTCCACGGTATCGGAGGATGCGTTCGCAGAGTCCGGCGCGCGTCGCAACAGGGTATCATCCATGTCGATCATCCTATACCCGTCGCTCAAACCGGCAACCGGGCATCTGCGCTGAAGCGCATGCCGTTGACGGGTGGCCATGCCGCGCATCACAAAGTCCGCATGTCCTCCACGGCCTCGCACGCTCCTGCGGCACCTCCCTCATCCTGGATTCTCACCGAGCCTTATGCCGGCTTACAGTCGCAGGCCCTCGGCCTCGCCGAGGCGGCGGGGCTCAACCCCGGTGTGCGCACTCTGCAACCGCGTTGGCCTTGGACCTTGGTCTCCGCGCCGCGCTGGCCCTGGCCGTTGCGATCCGTCGATAGTGCGGCTCTGGCGGGACCGATGCCGGATGTCATCTTCGGCTGCGGCGGCATGGCCGGGGCGGTAGGCGCCGCGCTGCGCCGACCGGACCGCCGCATCGTGCATATTCAGCATCCGCGCATGCCGCTGCGGCGCTTCGACCTCGTCGTGGTCAATCGCCATGACGAGATCGATGGCCCCAATGTCATCGTCACTCGCACTGCCTTGCACCGCGCGACCCCGGCGCGACTGGCGGAAGCGGCTGAGATATGGCGGCCGGTCTTCGCCCCGCTGGCGCGCCCGCTGGTCGCCGTTCTGGTCGGCGGCACCAATGGCCGTTTCAAGCTGGATGCGGCGGTGGCGGACGGGCTGGCCCAATCGCTGGTGGGCATGATGCGAAAGGACCGCGTCGGCGTGGTACTGACGCCGTCACGACGGACCGACCCTGCCGCTATGCGCGTGCTGCGGGAAACGCTGGAGCCGCTCGGCGCCTTTGTGTGGAACGGGGAGGGCGACAATCCCTATTTCGGGATGCTGGCTTTGGCCGACATGATCATCAGCACCATCGACTCGGTGTCCATGGTGTCGGAAGCGGTGGCGACGACCGCGCCGGTCATGCTGGCGCCGCTGCCGGGTCGGTCACGCCGGATCGGCTTGTTCACGCGGCACCTCATTGCCGAGGGTCGGGTGCGGCCGTTCGAGGGGCGGTATGAGCATTGGCCGGTCTCGCCTCTGGACGACACGCTGGCTGCGGCGCAGGAAATGCGCCACCGGCTGGACTTCTAGAGGCCGGCGGATAGCGCTTCGCTCGAGACGATGTGCGGTACGATCGATGCGCGGTGTAGGGCGGATGAGCGAAGCGTTATCCGCCATGACACGCTATGGGCTTCCGATTTCACGATAGGCAGTTTCCGACGATGCTCGATATCCAGACCTTCGACGCAGCCAGTGGCGGCAATGTTCTCTACAAGGCCCTGGCGCATCCTCTCGCGGCCGAAGCCATGGCGCGGTTGGCGGAGCGCTTGGGCGACGCCGGGCCCGTCATGCTGTTCGATCCGGACGGCGTCGCCTCGCCTTTGCTGACGCTGTATCCGGCGCTGCCGATCGCCGGTCTGTTTGTGCAAGACGTCCGCGCCCTGGGTGCGGTGCGCGCCGGCCTCACCGCTCAGCCCGTCACCCAGTTGGCCGCCAGCGGCGCCCGCACGGTGCTCGTGGCGGCCTTTGACGCGGGGCGTACCATCGCCCGCCTGCGCGCCTGGCTGCCCGAAGACATGACGATCCTGAGCCTCGATGAGGCGCGCCTGCCCGCGGCGATGCTCACCAACACGCGCCGCTACCTCGATCCCCTGAACTTCGCCATGAACTTCGCCTTCTTCCGTGACGAGCGCGGTTTGTCCTCTCGTCTCGTCACCGCCAATTACTGGGCCGGATATGGCGCGACCAATGTGCGCTTCTGGCTGCGTCTCTATGACGGTGCGGGCGAAGTGATGGCAGAGTGGGAGGCGCCGGCGCCGCGCGGGCCTGGCGGCATCGCCTTCGACAGCACCGAGATCCGCGCGCGATTCGGCCTGGGGGCGTTCACCGGCCAGTTGTTCATCCACGCCATCGGCGTCGCCGGCCATGACATCGTCAAATACGCGCTCGACACGCGGGGATCGGGGAATGACGGCAGCCTGTCCTGCACCCATGACGCGAATGCCTGGCCGTCCAACCGCTATGCCGGCCTGCCGGCCCCGCGCGATGATGAGCGCGTGGTGCTTTGGGTGCAGAACAGCCATGGCACGGTGATCCCGGCGGGCGCCATCGCCCTCGACCGGATGGGCCGGGGCGAGCCGGTGGCCCTCGCCGAACCGATCGGCCCCTTTGCCAGCCGCGCGCTCGATGTCGCGGAACTGCTGCCGGGCCTGCGCTGGCCCGAGCAGGTCGAGGTATTGTCGGGTCGCCACATCGTGCGGCCGCGTTACGAAGTCACGCGCCGGGGCCGCACACGCATCGCCCATGTGAATGTGGAACGCGCCGATCTTCGGCCCGATCCGGGCATTGCGACCCTTCCCGATCTGCTGGGGCGGGGATTCCTGCTGCCTTTCCCGATTCTGCCTCGCCGCGACCTGCGCAGCATCGTTCTGCCGACGCCGATGGCCGAGACCGAAACCGCGCTGCCGGTGCGGCTGGATATCTTCGACGCCGAAGGGGTGCCGCTGGGCCAGAGCTTCCTTGGCTGCCTGCCGCGCGACCATGCGGTGGCGGTGGATTTCGATGCGCTTCTGGATGCGACGGCGCTTCAGGACATCGGCGGCCATGCCGAGCTGGTCTACGATTTCCGCGACGGAGGGGAAGCGAATGGCTGGCTGCATGCCCTGGTGCGCTACGAGATGCGGGACGGCAGCCACGCGGCCGAGACCAGTTTCGGCGCGCATATCTTCAACACCTTGATGACCTACAAGGGCGAGCCGCAATCCTATTCCGGGCCGCCGCCGGGCCTGACCACGCGGTTGTTCCTGAAATTGGGCGAGCCGGGCCGCGCGAGCTTCGCGCATCTGATCTATTCGACCTCGGCCCAGTGGAAGCCGCGTTCGGAGACGATGCTCACCCTGCATGACAGCGCGGGCGACGTGGTGACCGAGGAGAGCATTTCCATCGCCGCCTCCGGCTCAATGCTGGTGCGCCCAGACCGCATCTTTTCCAAGGCGGCGATCGAGCAAGCCGGACCATGCGGCTATGTGCTGATCCGCGACACGACCTGCCGGCTGTTCGGCTATCACGGCCTGGTGGACGAGTGCGGAGGCTTCTCGCTCGACCATATGTTCGGGTTCTAGAAGCTAGCGCCCGCAGCCGAATGCCTTTCGTCATCCCCCGACTTGATCGGGGGATCCATGGGCGCCAATGGATCCGCGCATCAAGTGCGCGGATGACGGTGCAATAGGGTCAGGAGGCTGCCTACCGGACGCGGACTGGTGGGTGCGACAGGGATTGAACCTGTGACCCCCGCCGTGTGAAGGCGATGCTCTACCGCTGAGCTACGCACCCAATCCGCGTCGGGAGGCCGGTCTCTAAGGTTTTTCGGGGGGGCGGGCAAGCCCCCGATTGCCGACGAGGCGACAGGTCAGCCGATCACGCGCTTTGGAGGTCCGGGCCGGCTCTGCTAGCCATGCGCCCGACGGCGAACCGGCACAGCGATCAGGCGATACATCATGATAATGACGGTTAGTCCGCAATACCTCCGATGGCAGGCCAAATCGATTCCGGCGAGGAGCGATTTTCGCGGCGTCTTCTTCCTCGGCCTGCTGGCGGCCGGCTTCTTCTTCCTGTGGCAGGTCATGGCCTTGCCGCCGTTTTCGGCCATGGCCGAGAGGTTGGGACCACTGAGCAGGTCGGCCCTCGACAAGGGGCAGTTCATGCCGGAGTTCGGCGCGGTCATTGCGGGCTTCATCGCCGTCCACTTCCGTCGGGAGTTTCAGACCTCACTCGATCGGCGGATCGCCGTGCCGGTCGCACTGGCAGTGATCGCGGCGCTCCTGATCCCTTTGCTCGTCTCGATCGGCGCGCAGGATGGGCTGCATCTGGCAGCCGGGCAGGCGGTGGTGCCGCCGTGGCAGGATACGCTGTTCCACATCCAGTTCCGCGTCATCGCCACGGTCCTGGTTCTAACGGTCCTGCTCCCGCTCGCCATCTTCATGATGTGGACGACGCAACCGGATATCTGCTGGGCAGGGGTTGTGCTGTCCGCGATCCTGTACGGCTTCACCTTCTACCTCCATAGCTATCGACTGGAATGGATGTGGCCGCCGCGCATTCTGATCGATCTGGTGATGGGCATTTCGCTGTGCGCCACCTTGTTCCGGGCGGCGGAGTATTTCGTGGCGGTGCGTTTCACCGCCATCATCATCGGTATCATGGCCCTCCTCGGTGGTTCGATCCTGGCCGGCCCCAGCCTCTTTTTCCTCGGCTTCCTGATGGTCCTCAGCGGCTGTGCCTTGAGCGAGCGCACATGGTCGGTCGCCGGTGAGGGCGCGCTGCTCGGCTGGTCGCGCACCGCCTATGCTTTCATTCTGGCGCAGCCGATCGTGCTCAGCGCCTGGCTTATCTGGGGTGGCCGCTTTTCCTTGTCGCGCCCGCTGCTGTTTGCGGCCCTCGCCATCGTGACGCAAGTGGTCGCGGTGCTGCTGTACGCCCTGGTGCAGCGGCCTGTGCTTGCGGTGCTGCTGAGCCGAGTGCCGAAACCGATAAAGTAAGTGTCAGACCCGGAAGTCTTTGACGCTTATTGCGTTTTGCCATCCGGGCCCCAAGTTCGGACTATCCGACCGAGTGTCGTCACCCATCAATTGCTTTAGTGAGGAAGACCGTCATGAGCGACTTTCAGTCCGAAACCGCGCCCGAAGCGAAGAACGTCGCCGACGACCTCTCGATGCTCAAGCAGGACGTCGCCTCCCTGATCAAGCAGATGAAGGACATGGCGATGCGGGAGGGGAGCCGGCTGGGCCAGGACGCTGCCGACAAGATCAGCGGTCGTGCCTCCGACCTTTACGAAACGGTGTCCGAGAAGAGCAAGAAGTCGGCCGAGGCAGTGACAGCGCATGTGGAGGAGCAGCCGCTGTCGAGCCTGCTGATCGCATTCGCAGCGGGCTTCATCTTCAGCAAAATCATCACCCGCTGACCCGGCGGCTCAGGTGATGGCAAACATTTCGCGGTTGCTGCGCATCGGCGCGCTCCTCGCCTTCAATCCGGTGGTGATCGTCGAGGACGCAGCGGCGGCGGCCAAGCGTGTCGCCATCCTCAGCATCTGCGCCCTGGTCGCGGGTCTGATTCTGTTGCCGGCGGCCGGCTGCGGTGCGGCGGCGCTGTGGATCTTTATTCAGGAACGCCTTGGCCCGGTCTGGGCGGCCGTCATCACGGCCGCAGCCCTGGTGCTGCTGGCGCTCATCATCCTCGGCATCGGCATCGCCCAGAGTAAGGCGCCTCGTGATCGACAGGAGAAGAAGCAGATGCGGAAGGCCGGCAATGCCGCCGCGGCTTGGCCGGCGGCTGCCGCCTCGGTCCTGGCATCACTGCCGCCACCCCAGGAGGTCGGCGCCGCCGGAAAGAGCTTCTTTCGCAAGCACAAGGGCACAGCCATGTTAGCAGCCGTCGTCGCCGGGTTGATCTTCGGCCAGGATCTGGTGCGTCCGCGCCGACGCCGCTAACGGGTCCTTCATCTTCAAAGGGTATGACTCGGGTGCCATTCGCCCGGTTCATACCCGTTCTGCTTTTCAAAAAACGCGTCACCACCGGCTCGCTCACGGCGTATAGTGGGTAACCCGATGCGGATAACCGGTCGGGACTACCATCACGGAACGGTTACTGCCTGGTGAGGGGTAATCTCTTCCTCGTGATGGGGCTGACTCGTTGGTTGCTGACTATAAAAGTTCAACAGCCTTCGCTGGCGTTCGCTCAAGATGACGCTGATTTCAGGTCGTTTTCGTCGAAGAATATAGGAGTCTCTCTATGGCCCTTGGCATTAACATCGCTCCGGAAGGCAATCTTTCTCGCTACCTACAAGAAATTCGTAAGTTTCCGATGCTGACTTCGGAAGAGGAACTCAGCCTGTCGAAGTCATGGCGCGACAATAATGATGTCGAAGCCGCTCACAAGCTGGTCACCTCGCATCTTCGCCTCGTCGCCAAGATCGCCATGGGCTACCGCGGTTACGGCTTGCCGGTCGGCGAGCTGGTGAGCGAAGGCAATGTCGGCATGATGCAGGCTGTCAAGCGCTTTGACCCCGAGCGCGGCTTCCGCCTCGCCACCTACGCCATGTGGTGGATCCGCGCGGCGATACAGGAATATATTCTGCATAGCTGGTCGCTGGTTAAGATGGGAACCACTGCTGCGCAGAAGAAGCTGTTCTTCAACCTGCGCCGCCTGAAGGGGCAGATGCAGGCGATCGACGACGGCGATCTTCAGCCCGAGCAGGTGGCCGAAATCTCCCGCGTGCTCGCGGTGCCGGAGCAGGATGTGGTGAACATGAACCGCCGCCTGTCGGCGCCGGATCATAGCCTGAACGCCCCGGTCCGCATGGACAGCGAAGGCGAGTGGCAAGATTGGCTCGTCGATGAGAGCGAGACGCAGGAAGACACCCTGGCCGAGCGCGAGGAAATGTCCGACCGCAAGGCGCTTCTGGCCAATGCGCTGAAGACGCTGAACGAGCGGGAACGTCATATCCTCATCGAGCGGCGCCTCAAGGATGAGGCCACGACTCTGGAAGACCTGTCGCAGCAGTATCGCATTTCGCGTGAGCGGGTGCGCCAGATCGAGGTTCGGGCTTTCGAGAAGTTGCAGAAGTCGATGAAGACCCAGATCACAGATCGCCGTCAGGCGATGGCCTCGACCTATGAGGCGGCCCGCATCGCGGCCTGATCGCCATCACGCTTTAAAGGCCGGCCCCGGAAACAGGGCCGGCCTTTTTTTATGCCGCTTCGCTATGCGTGGCGGCGGCCCTGAACCCGGCTTTGCGAGTCTCACGTCGGCGCTGGCTGCGGCGTTCCAGCCAAAGGGCAGTGACGATCACGCCCAAGGCGACGACACTGAACGCACTGCCCAGCCAGGGCAGTTGCGCGTAACCGGCGCCGGCCGACACCATGAAGCCGCCGGCGGACGCGCCGATGGCATTGCCGAGATTGAAGGCGCTTTGGTTCATGGTGGAGGCAAGGCTGGGCGCCGCCCGGGCTTGATCCACCACCCGCATCTGGAGGGGTGGCGCCACGCCGAAGGCGAAAGCGCCCCAGACCATGATCGTGATGACGGCCGGAACCGCACTGTGGCTGGTGGCGGTGAAGACGATCTGAACGATGATGAGCAGGCAGAGGCTGAGGATGATCGACGGCATCAGACGCCAATCCGCCAGACGTCCGCCGACCAGATTGCCCAGCGTGATGCCCACGCCGAACAGCAGCAGGGCGATGCTGACGCCGTGCGGACTGATGCCGGACACGGTCTCCAAAAGTGGCGTGATATAGGTGAAGACCGTGAACAGCGCGGCTGAACACAGCACGCTTGTACCCATGGCAAGCAGGACCTGCGGGTGGCCGAGTGCCGCGACCTCGCGCTTCAGGCGCATCCGCCGCGCCTGACGCACCTCCGGCACCCAGATCAACAAGGCCACAAAGGCGGCCACGCCGATGATCACCACAGCCCAGAAGGTCGTGCGCCAGCCATAGGCCTGACCGAGCAGCGTTCCGAATGGCACGCCCAGCACATTGGCGAGGGTCAGACCCGAGAACATCAGCGAAATCGCCATCGCCCGCTGATGTTTGGGCACCACTTCAGCCGCGACCACCGCGCCGATACCGAAGAAGGCGCCGTGGGCGAGGGCGGTGAAGATACGCGCCGCCATCAGCGTGTCATAGCCATGGGCGAGGGCGCAGAACGCGTTGCCGATGATGAAGACGGCCATCAGGATCAGCAGGGAGAGGCGGCGGGGAAAGCGCGCCATCAGGACGGCCATGAAAGGCGAGCCGATGGTGACGGCCAGGGCATAGCTCGACACGAGTTGCCCGGCTTGCGGGATGGAAACGCCGAGGCTGTGCCCGATCTCAGGAAGCAGCCCCATGATGACGAATTCCGTGGTGCCGATACCGAAAGCGGCGGCTGCCAGGGCGAGCAGGGCGGGGGGTAGCGACACGGCTTGGGAACTCCCGGTGAAGGCCCCGAACTATAACGCCAAGATGGCTAGATGGAGGCCGCTTTTGCACCTGCGAAGGCAGTTGTTCGCGCCCGCAGCAAAAGACCCATCAGGAAGCAGACGACACCCAGGGCCGTAGCCACGACGAAGCAAACAAGCCCCGCCCGAATGACCACCGTGATCGGTGCGCCTTCGACCAAGCCGGCTGCATTGGCGGCCACGCCGCCCAGCGCAGCACCGATCGCGAGGCCGGCGGACAGAACTGTGGGCAACATGCCGGAGGCCCGATCACGATCGGCGGGCACGGCGCCCGTCATGATCGTCTGGCTCAGGAAACCCCAGGTCAGGCCATAGGCGATGCCCACGAAAGCCTGTCCCACAAGCAGCCAGACGAGCTGCTGCGCCATGAGGGCGGGAATATCGATGGCCAAGCCGAGAGCCAGCATCAGCGGGCCGACCCAAAGGCAGCCGCGTGACAGTCTGGGCGGCAGCCTGCTGGCCATGATGCCTACGGCGCTCCAGGCGATGACCATGGCGGCGCCCAGGAAGCTGGCCGTCAATGGATCGTACCCCCAGACGCGTTCGAGGATGTAAATCAGGTAGACGCCCGGCCCCGTATGGGCGGTGGGCATCAGCAGCACGACCCAGAACGCGAGGCCGGTGCGGGTCCGCAGTGAAAATGCGTCGCGCGGCAACAGCCGGTTGGGGGCATGCCGGTCGCGTGCCACCAGCAAGGCGAGCACGGACAAGGCGGCCAGCACGCTGGCCACCCGCATCCACAAGGCGGGCTCGATCGCCGCCAAGGACAGCAGCAAGATCGCCAGCCCGACGCCGATCAGCCGCAGCATCGGCAGGCCATGGTGCGTGACGCTGGAGAACATGCGGGGAATGGTCAGGCGCACGAGAAGCATGAACACCAGGATCAGCGGCACTTCGATCAGGAAGGCCGCGCGCCAGGAGATGGCCTGCGTGAGGACGCCGCCCAGCATCGGCCCGAGCATGGAGCCGCCTGCCCAAATGACCGCTTCCACGCCAAAGACGGCCGGGATCAACACGGCGGGGAACATTTCGGGGATCAGGATATAGCTCAGGCCTGAGATGGCGCCTTCGCCGACGCCCTGAAGGGCCCGGCCAAACAGCAAAACCCAGATGGTAGGCGCGAAGCCGCAGGCGAAGGTGCCGAGAAGATAGGCGACTCCCGCGTATTGGAAGGAGGTCTGGGCGCCCCAACGCTGCTTCAGCGACGAGGCGATGGTGCCCGCGACGATCGCCGCGATCAGATAGAAAGTGAAGCCCCAGCTGATCAGATTGAGGTGGCCCAACTGCTGCACGGCGGAGGGCATCGCCGACGAGACCAGAAAGGCCGAGAAGGCATACAGCGCCGAGCCCAGGCTGAAGGTCGCCAGGAAGGCGCCGTGGCGCCGGCCGAACAAGACCTTCCAACCGCCCGTCGTGGCTGTGATCGAACCCGTCATTGCAGTGCGGCCGATGGATCAGCGCGGACGCGGCAGTCGGGGTGGCCGCCCTGGCCAGTCCACGACATGATGCTCAAGCGCCCCCGCATCGCGCTCACTGATGATGCGGCCCCGCGCCGAGGCGCCGGATTTCATCACCGTCTCTGCCGTTCCGGACACGAGGGGATGCCAATCCGGCAGATCGCGGCCTTCCTCGATCCGGCGATAGGCGCAGGAGGGCGGCAGCCAATCGATATCGCGCAAGGCAACCGGTGTCAGTTGCACGCAGTCGGGCACCTTGCTCTGGCGGCTCGGGTAGTCGGAGCAGCGGCAGGTGTCGATATCGAGCAGCCGGCAGGCGACATTGGTGAAGGACAGTTCGTCGGTATCCTCGTGCCGCAGCTTATGCAGACAGCAGCGACCGCAGCCGTCACAGAGGGATTCCCATTCCTCTTGCGACATCTCGTCGAGCGTCTTGGTCTTCCAGAACGGCAACGTCATCCCCAGCCTATAGCAGAGGAGATGCCGTCAGGAGGAGAGGGCCGAGCGCCACGTCACAGTGTCAAATCCGGCATGAGGGGCCAGGAGACCCAGGAGACGCGCCGTTCCGGGCGCATGATCGATGGCGCCCGCCGCCTCGCTGCCCAAAATGCCCAGGTCGATCTCATCATATTGGCGCCCGGCGGCGATGAGATTGATGAGCGCCGACTGGATCGGGCGCAGACCGGGATTGTAGGCGGCGTTCTCGATCGCCGATCCGGTGATCACCGTGCCGTCCGTCAGCCGGAGCAAGACCGCCGATGGGCTGCGGCTATACGGGGCATGGGCGCGGGCGCCGGCCACCCGCAGCGCGTCCAGTAATGCCGGTGCGATATCGCCGGTGAGTACCGTCGGCAGGGCATGGGCGATGGCGGCAGTGGCGCCGGTTTCACCCAGATCGGCGGGGCTGAAGTTGAAGGGCAGCATCGTGTTCAGGCTCAGCCGGTCGCCGCCGGAATCCAGGATCATCAACCGGTCGCGCCCCGCGAATTCGGTCATGAACTGCCGGCAATGGCCGCAGGGACGCGCCGACACCGCGATCAGGTCGAGGGTCGCACCACGGTGGAAGGCGCGCGAGAACAGGAATTGCTCGGCATGGATCGTCTCCCCCAAGTCAGCGCCCAGGAACTCGACATTGGCGCCCATCACCAGCGCCCCGGTTTCCGCCTCTCGGCCTACGGCGCCGACGCGAAATGCCGACAAGGGTGGCCGCGCCAAGGCCTGGGCCTCGGGCAGCAGCGCCAGCATCAAGGCCTCGACCGTCTCCAGGCCGAGGCGTCGCATCATCGGCGCGATCGCTTCCGGCGGAATGACGTGACCTTCGGTCATCGCGGACTAACCGCCGGCGGCGCCCAAGCGCCAGTTCCGCACGACGAGGCCTGCGATATCATCCGCTGCCTGACCCCAGAGCGCGCTCATGCCATTGGCGATGCCGGTGACGGTGGGTCCGCCAGACGGGCCCGTGCGACGGATCGACTGCGTCATCAGCGTCTTGAGCGTGGCGCCGTCGCGAATCGCGACCTGCGCGCTCAAGACCATGGTGCCGGTGGCATCAGGATCGAAGCCGAGCACATTGATCTCGACCAGAATGGCGGGGTTCGCGCCGATGGCGCCGCCTGAGCCGATCACGGTGCTGCCGGTCAGCCGCTGGGCTAGGTCCTGGACCACCGTCGCTTGCAGCATATCCGCGAGGGGCTCGGCCCAGAGGTCGTTGCTATGGATGTCGAGCTTGGTCTCGGCGGCGCTTTTAATGATGCCGTCGCGGTCCAGATAGCCGGGAATGCTGATGCTGCGCACTTCGATGACACCCGGCGCGCCTGGCATGGCCGTGCCGGGCGCCATGACGATCCGGTAGTAGTTGGGATTGGCGGAGGCACAGCCCGCCAGCCCGGAGGTGGCGAGGGCCGCCAGCGAGAGGGCGCTCATAGAGCGGAGGAAGGTTCGGCGCGGGCTTGTCATTGTCCACCTGTGGCATGGCCGGTACGGCCGAGGATCAAGGCTTCCGGATGGCGGTCCAGGAAGGTGGCCAATTCTTTGACCGACCGAAGCGCGCCATTCGCCTGATCCATGAGCTGCGCCAGACTGCGCTGGAAGTCGGAGTCGTTGCCATAGCCCCGCGCGAGTCCGGTGACGGCCACGTTGGCGCCGCGCAGCGTGCCCTGCAGGTTGGCCATCAGCGCCGGCAACTGGCGCATGACGGGCGTCAGCCCCTGGTCGGTCTTGGCGACCAGATGCTGCACGCTCTGCAAGGTCTGCGACAGGGACGTGAGCGCACCCTGCACCTTCTCTCCGCCGATGGTGGTGTTCGCCGTCACCAGCAGGCCATTCAGATTGTTGCCAATCTGGGTGAAGGGAATGGCGTTGAGCTTGGCCATGAGCTGCGATGCCGAGGCCAGGATGCCTTCCAGCCCGCCGCCCTCGCTCGGCAAGACCAGCGCGCCGCCCTCCATGGTGATTGCAGCGGGGCCTGCTTTCGGCACGAAGGTCAAGGAAATGACCTTCTGGCCGGTAATGAAGCTTGCGGTGTCCAGCTCGGCGCGCATGCCGTTATCCACCATCTTCTGCAAGACGGCCTCAGGCTTGAGCGACTTGTCGAAGGTTTTCAGGTCGAAGACCCGCTCCGGCTGGAGCTGCATCGCGACCCGTATCCGCGCCTTTCCGGTGGCCGGGTCGAGCAACAGCCGGACGTCGGAGACTGTGCCGACCTGAATACCGAAGATCTGAACGGGTGCGCCGCGCCCGAGACCGGCGACGGAGTCCGTGAAATAGGAGACAGCGGCGAGCTGGTTCGCATAGCCGGCAGAGTCCGCGTCATCCTTGGACGCGTAGAGGTGGAAGGTCGCGTTATTCGGACTGGGCGGCGTATTTTCCGCATCGTGCCGCAGATCGAAGGTCACACCCCCAGCGATAAGGGCCTGGAGCGACTGAAGCTCGATATGGAACTGCCCCCCCTGAATACCGGCGCTGATGCCGGAGGAGTTCCAGAAATGGCTGGTCGGCTTCACTAGGCGGTCATAGGGCGCGCGGACGAAGATATTGATCGGCACCGGCCCGAGGCCGTCCCCTAGGTCGTAGCCCAGGACTTCGCCCACAACCACGTCGCGGTAGAAGACCGGCGAGCCTGAACTCAGGGAGCCGATGCTCTCGGCACGCAGCACGTAGGTATGGCCAGGTTCATCCGACCGGATGCCCGGTGGCTCGGCCAGACCATCGAACTTGGCCTTGTATCGACCCCCCTTCGGTCCGGGATCGACTTCGATATAGGCGCCGGACACCAGCGTATCGAGGCCGGAGAAGCTGCTCGCGGAGATCCGTGGCCGCACTACCCAGAAGCGGGCATGGTCGGTCAGGAAGCGCGTACCGATGCCATTCATCCTGACCTTGACGACGACATGCGTATTGTCGGGGCTGAGATCGATACTCTCGACCGTGCCGAGCGCCACCGCCTTGTATTTGACCTGGGTTTGGCCCTCCGCGAGGCCTTCACCATTGTTGAAGGTAATGGTGACCAGCGGCCCCTGCTGAATGATGGTCCGGTATCCGAGATAGAGCGCGATGGCGGCTGCCACGAGCGGGATGATCCAGACGAAGGAAAACCGGCGCTGGCGCAGATGCGCTGGTGGTGGTGGCATATCGCGCTGGGGCGGCGCCTCATCCACGGTCGCGGGTGTCGGCGGCGTCTCGCCCGGCGTCACAGGATCGGTCATGCAGGAACGCCTTTGGAGGATTGGCTCAGGGGGGCGCCGCGTTCAGGCGCAGGGGCGGCGGGGGCTGCGCGCCGCGGCGCATCCCACATCAGGCGCGAGTCGAAGGTGATCACCGAAAACATCGTCAGGATCACGACGGCCGCGAAACACGGCGCACCGGAATAGGGGTTGATGTTCGCGAACTGCCCGAAGCGGACCAGGGCCACCAGGATGGAGATCATGAAGATGTCGATCATCGACCACCGGCCGATGAAGTCGATGACACGGAAGGCGCGCGTGCGTCCGTTCAGGTGGGTGGGGGAATTGCGCTGGGTTTGCACCAGCAGGTAGCCAAGCGTGAACAGCTTTGCCAAGGGAATCGTGATACTCGCAAGAAAGACCAGGGCGGCCAGAGGCCATAGCCCGTAGGCCATAAGCTCCTGAATACCACCAAAAATCGTGTAATTGGTGGTCTTGGTCAATTGAGTGATCTGCATCACCGGATAGATATTGGCCGGCACATAGAGGGCCACTGCGGACAGGGACAGGGCCCAGGTCCGGCTCACGCTATTGCCTTTCCTGGCATGCAAGCGAGTATGGCAACGACGGCACAGGTCACCATCCACCGCACGATTGACCAGATGGCAGGTGTGGCAGCCGATGACGCCCTCGGTCGACATATTGGCGATCGGCGCATCCTCCGGCCACGGAACCTCGGGATGGTGCTGGTGATAGCGCTCGTCGGTATGGACCTTTGCGCGTTCCAAGGCCCGCCAGACCGCTTCGGTATCCATCGCGCCATCTGCCGCCGCCATCGCGATCATCAGCCCCACCAGGGCATAGAGCGAGGTATCGAGATGCACGGTCGCTATGGCCGCAAGCCGCGTATAGGCCACCAGGAAGCCGAGCAGATAGACGTCGATCATCGACCAGGGCGTGATGCGCGCATACCAACGGAACAGGGCGATCATGAGCCGCGAGGGCACGGTCCGCGTCTCCAAGCCAAACAGCGTCAGGAGCATGATGCCGAGCTTGATACCCGGGAAGATCGCCGTGACGGCCAGGACCAGAAACCCCAGCAGCGTATAGCCATGCAGTGTCAGTTCGTGCGGTCCGGTTTCGAGGCGCGCGAGCTGGAAGCGGCCATAGGCCGATATTTCCAGGAAGGGCGCGACCAGGGCATAGGTGTAAAACAGCAAACCTGACAGGCCGCAGGCGATGGGAAAGCTGAACGGCGCGCGCCGCATCCGCCACAGCGTCTTGCCGCAGCGTGGGCATTCCGCCACCAAGCCCGGGCGCATCTCCGGCAAGGTGGAGAGCAACCCGCAATCCGGGCATTCGCGCCATTGATCCAACGGCCGCGCCACATCCGGCGCGCCATGGCGGCTCTGGACGCTCGCCTCAGTCGTGATCATCGGGAAACCGCAGAGTTTTGCGCACAGCGTGTCATGTGACGCCTGTGAGACGGCGTCAATGCCACAGAGGCGTGTGGGCCGCGCCGCCTCAGCGCGGCGGGCGGAAGCCGCGCTGTACGGCGATCTTGCGCGTGAACACACACACGCTTTCCAGCCGGCTCGACCACAGGAACTGGTCGATGGGCGTCGCGCGCAGCAGGGCGAAGCCAGCCGCGTGCAGAATGGCGGCATCGCGCGCCAGGGCGGCGGGGTTGCAGCTGACGTAGATGACGCGGGTCACCTTTGCCGCCGCAATCGCCTCGATCTGGGTCTGGGCCCCGGAAAACGGCGGGTCGAGCACGACGGCCGCCGCGTCCTTCAGGTCGGGTGCGGCCAGTGGCTGCCGGTTGAGATCGCGCTTATGCGCGAGGACCATGCCATGCAGCGCGGCCCGACCGGCGGCCTGCTCCAGCGCCGTGACCGCGCTCGCATCACCTTCATAGGCGATGACATGCGCCCGCGTCGCCATCGAAAAGGTCAATGTGCCGCAGCCGGCATGCAGTTCGACGACGCGTTCCTTCGGGCGGATCCCGTCGGGCAGGCCAGCGACGACCGCAGCCGCAATGGCCGTCGCACCCTCTGGGGTCGCTTGCAGGAAGGCGCCGGGCGGAGGCGAGACCGCAGTCCCGTCGAATGCAATGGAGATCGGCGCCAGTTGCGCCGCGATTTCGGGCTGGCCGTCGCTCATCGCCCAGGCGATGCGGGGAATGGCATGCTCGGCCGCGAAGGCGGCCAGCAGCCGCCGGTCGGAGGCCGCGAGGTCACCATCTGTCCGCAACAGCAGGTCGAGTCCGGTGTCGAGCAGGTTGATCGCGCAGGACGCGTCCCGCTTGATCGCCTGAAGGCGTGGGATCAGGGCACGCAAGGGATCAAGCAAGGCGACGATGGCCGGCGCCGCGATCAGGCAGACCTGGATTGGCACGATTTCTGTCGAGCGATGGGTATGAAACCCGAGGGAGACGATGCCGGCCTGCTTGCGGATGGCGAGATCGACCCGCCGCCGCGTCTGCGGCTGGCTCGGCACGAGAGGCTCGATGACGGCATCGGCGTAACCGGCTTGGTGGAGCGCGGTGAGGAGTTCGTTCGCCTTCCAGCTTTCGAGCGCGGGCAAGGCCCAATGTTGCAGCGTGCAGCCGCCACAGATGCCGAAATGCGGGCAGGGGGGCGCGACGCGATCGTCGCTCGGCTCCAGGATCGTCTCGGCGATGGCGGCCAGGCCGCCGCCACGACGGCTCATCGGCCGCGCCTCGACCATCTCGCCCGGCAGCGTATAGGGCAGATACAGCGGCCGACCGTCGGCCATGCGGCCGATGCCGTCGCCATCGCTGCCGATGCCGGAAATGCGCGTGCGCACGTTCGCAGGCGCGGCGGTCGTCATGTCGTAAGGTCCTGTTCGTGTAGGGCGGAAAAGCGCAGCGTATTCCGCCGGACCGCGAAGGGGGCGATTAGTCCTGATCCTCGTCGCGCTCGGCTTTGTCGTCATCGACGTCGGCACTGGGCACGAAATTGGGCGCGTCGAGGCTTTCGGTGCCGCGCGACTTGCGGCGGATGAGCATGAAGGCGGGAATCTCGTCCCCGAAGCCGATGACAGGGGCGGAGGTATCGCGATCCGGCTGTGCCTGCCGGCGGCCATCGGCCGGCGGCGGCGTGCGCGGTGCTTCTGCCCGATTGCCGCGATCCTGGCCACCACGTCCACCACGGGCGCGCTTCTCTGTCTCCGGCTTCGGCTTGCGCTCACCGCGCGCGGGCGGTGCCACGGGCTCCGCCATCGGCGCGATGATCGCCTCTGCAGCCACGGGAAGCGGCGCCTCCTCGATCTCGACCACGCGGGGGCTGCGACCGCGAGCGGCGGGACGCTCATCGGCGCGCCCACCCGAAGACGGTTTGCCCTTGCCTTTGCCGCCACGGCCACCGCGACCACGTGCGCCGCCACCCTCGGACCACTCCAAGGGTGCGATCCCTTCGAGATCGACGCGCGGAATGGGGGCGCCCGTTAGCTTTTCGATGGCTTCCACCGCCTCGCGCTCATCCGGCGTCGCCAGGGTGAAGGCATGGCCCGTGAGACCCGCGCGGCCGGTGCGGCCGATGCGATGGACGTAATCCTCGGCATGATGCGGCACGTCGAAGTTAAAGACATGCGACAGGCCGCCGATATCGATGCCGCGCGCCGCGACATCGCTGCAAACGAGCAGACGGATCTGGTTGGCGCGGAACTTCTCCAGCGTGGTGAAGCGGGCCGATTGCACCATGTCGCCATGCAACTGACCGACGCTGAAATCATGCCGCTGGAGGGACTTATAGAGGATGTCCACATCGCGCTTGCGGTTGCAGAAGATGAGGGCGTTCTGCACGTCCTCGGTCTTGATCAACTGGCGCAGCGTGCGGCGCTTGTCCTCCTCGGCGACCACGGCCAAACCGGCAACGATGGTCGGCGCGACGGAGGCCGAGGCTGAGGTCGTGATTTCCTTGGGATTCTGGAGGAAAGCATCGGCGAGCCTGCGGATCGGCGGGGCGATGGTGGCGCTGAAGAACAGCGTCTGCCGGTTCGCGGGCAGCATGGCCACGATCCGCTCAACATCGGGGATGAAGCCCATGTCTAGCATACGGTCGGCTTCGTCGATCACCAGGATGCGGGCGTCACTCAGCAGCAACCCGCCGCGCTCAAACAAGTCGATCAACCGGCCGGGCGTCGCGATCAGCACGTCAACGCCGCGCATCAGCGCGTTCTTCTGGTCGATCAGGCTTTCGCCGCCGATCAGCAGCGCGTGGTTGAGCTTGAGATGCTTGCCGTAGAGCACGAAGTTCTCAGCGACCTGAAGGGCAAGCTCCCGGGTCGGCTCCAGAATGAGGCTGCGGGGCATGCGCGCACGGGCACGGCTGCCGGACAGGATCTCCATCATGGGCAGCGTGAAGCTGGCGGTTTTGCCAGTGCCGGTCTGGGCGCAGCCCAAAACGTCCCGGCCCTGAAGCACGATCGGAATCGCCTGCTCCTGGATCGGTGTCGGGTAGATGTAACCTTTCTCGGCGATGGCGCGGAGAAGCAGATCCGACAAGCCGAGATCGGCGAAGGTCGTGCGCGGCGCATCCGGAGCGGTTTCGATGTCCGCAGTGGAGGTGGCGTCCTCGGAGGACGCTGCGTGAAGAGACAAATAAAATCCCTGGTCGGTTTGGCGTCGATTTCTAGGCCGTGACAACGCCGAACGCCGGCGGCGGGGATGCACGGTTTGAGGGCCGGAACGCGGGCAGGCAAGTTTCGCCTGTGCGGAGACACGCATGCGAAGACCGGGCCTCGTTGCGGCGGATATCGCCGCGAGACCTGCACAAAGTCAACGTTTTTCACGACATGGCCGCCACCGGGCGCCCCACGGTCGTTGATCGCACGACGCAGCCGCCGCTGGAGGTCCCGCCCGGAGTCGAACCGGGCTAGAGGGATTTGCAGTCCCTTACATAACCGATCTGCCACGGGACCAGCCGCAGAACTCGGCTTATCCGATCAAGGCGTGGTTCGGGTCAAGATCCGGGCGTCGCGCGCCAGCCGCGCCCCGGAGGAGGCGCCCGCTTGGCGGGTCTGCTTCCGCCGGCTATGGTCGCACGCGTATCCGTGATCGAGTGGAGACTATGGCAAGCACGACCCTGCCTTTCGCGGCCGCGCGCCAGATGATGGCCGACAGCCAGCTTCGTCCCAACAAGGTGACGAACCCGGCCGTATTGGTCGCCATGCGCGACATCCCGCGGGAGACCTTCCTGCCGCCAGCCCTCGGCGCCCTTGCTTATGCCGACCAGGATGTGCGCCTGGGTGACGATCGCGTTCTGATGTCACCCATGGCCTTCGCCCGCCTGGCGCAACTCATCGCGCCTGTCCCTGGCGAGCGCATCCTTGTGGTCTGTGGCGGCACTGGGTACGGCGCCGCCGTTCTGGCGCGCTGTGGCGCTCGCGTCACGGTGCTCGACACCGATGCGGGGCTGATGGACGTGGGTGCGGCCGCTGTGCGCGCGCTCGGCCTGTCCATCTCATTCCAGAAGGGCGATCCGGAGCAGGGGCTTCCCGGTGTCGAGCCTTGGGACGCGATCCTGATCGAAGGCGCCGTCGAAACAATCCCGCCGGTCTTCGCCGCGCAGTTGCGGCCGGGTCAAGGTCGTCTGGTGACGGTCGTCGCGAAGAGCGGGCATCCTGGGGTTGCCGTGCTCGCGGAGCGGCAGGGCACTGCGCTGGCCACGGCTGACATGTTCGATTGCACCACCACCGTGCTGCCGGGTTTTCGCAAGGTCATCGAATTTCAATTCTAAAGCACCAGTTGGTGCCCGTCTCTGCAGGTCGGTGCCGTCAAAGCATTGGCCTTCGGCCCTGTTTATGTGGCAAATGCCGAAAGGCCGCCTATTCAGACTAACGGCCGGCGGATCAATCCCAGACAGCCGGGACGGCTGCGGGAAGGTTCATCGGCCGGGCTCTGCCTAACCGAACTCTCGGTCAAGAGTGTGCGGGTCTTCGTATAGCGCGAAGGGCTGTGAAGATTGGAATGGGATAGATGATTTCACGCACAGGCATTCTGGTCGGATTGGGTCTTCTCGCAGCGGCAGCGGCAGCGGCGGCGCCTGCTTCGGCGCAGACCCTCAATGATGCGCTGGCGCAAGCCTATGCAAATAACCCGACCCTGCAGGCCGAACGGGCCAACCTGCGGGCCACCGATGAGTATGTTCCTGCCGCGCTGGCGGGGTGGCGGCCCCAGGTGGCCCTGAACGGCAGCGCCGGCTACACGTCTGGCAACACGACGACCGGCTCGTCCCTGACAGGGACCAATGAAACCGTCTCCGCGAGCCGCGACCTTGCCCAGGTCGAGGCGACGGTGACGGAAACGCTCTATAATGGCGGTAAAACCAAGGCGACGACCGCGCAAGCCAAGGACCGTGTTCGGGCCGAGCGGGCCAACTTGATCAATATCGAGCAGCAGGTTTTCTCCAGCGTCGTCACCGCCTATGTCACCGTCATTCAAAACCAGCAGCTTCTGGCGCTTGCCATCAACAACGCGCAGGTCCTGAAGGAGCAGCTCAAGGCGACGCAGGATCGTTTCAGCGTCGGCGAAATTACCCGCACGGACGTGGCCCAGAGCGAAAGCTCGCTGGCGCAGGCTGAAGCGGAGGTCCAGACCGCGAAAGGCAACCTAGAGACTGCGCGCGCGACCTATGAGCAAGTCGTCGGCTCGCCGCCTGGCAGGCTGACGCCGCCGCAGCCCTTGGCGCTGCCAGTGAACAGCCGACAAGAAGCGGCCTTGCAGGCGGCCGCGAACAACCCTGCGGTTATCCAGGCGAAGTTCGTGCAGTCCGAGGCGTCCGACTCTGTCGATGTTGCCTGGAGCGCGCTGATGCCCAAGTTGCAGCTTGAGGGCATCGGGTACGATCAGATCAACCAGTCTGAATCCAACTACACGACCACTGGCGCCGAGGTTGTGGCAACCCTGTCGGTGCCGATCTATCAGGGCGGTTCAGAATACGCCGGCATTCGCCAGGCGGTGCAGCAGCGTGAGCAGGCCCGCCAGCAGGTCGATATTCAGCGCCGGACGGCCGTGCAGACGGCCGAATCCAACTGGGAAAGCTTGGTCGCGACGCGGGCGACCATCACCAGCACGCGCGCGGAAATCGCCGCCAACGAAATTGCGCTGGACGGCACCGAGCGGGAGGCGATCGTCGGCAGCCGCACGACGCTCGATGTCCTGAACGCCCAACAATTGCTGCTGCAATCCCAGGTCACGCTGGTCCAGAACCTCGCGAACCTGGTGACGGCGTCCTATAACGTCGCAGGGGCAATCGGTCGTTTCACCGCACGCGATATCGGCCTGCATGTGCCGCTGTATGACGACAATGCCTATTACCGGGCAGTGAAGGACAGTTGGTTCGGCACAGGCGATCCGACGTCGAATACCGTTGGCAATCCGAATGGCAGCCCGGCCGACAATCTCCGCAACGACAACCACTGATGCGCATGTTCACGCCCCGGTTCGCATGACAGACGATCAACGCGAAAAACCCGAGGGGGAGCAGTCCATGGACGACATTCTTGCGTCGATCCGGCGGATCATGCTCGACGAGCAGGCGAGACTTCAGACCGGCGCGCCCGCCGCTGAACACGCCGCCGCGGAACCTGATGCCGTCGAAGAGACGGAGCAGCCGAACGTCTTGATGCTGGATTCCTCGATGATCATCGAGGAATTGCCGCCAGCCCCCACCGTCAGCGCATTGGAGCCTGTGACCTTGCTCAATGAATTGTCGCGTCCACCCGAGGCTTTGCCGGATGCACCGGTGATCGTGGAACATGGGCCCGCGCCGATCGAACCGCCTCATCACCTGCTTCAAATCTCGACCGAAGCCCTGCCGCCGGAACCGGCGTCAGACGATGTGCCGTCGCCCCCTGTCGAACAGGTGGTCTGGGCGCAGGAAGACGTGACGGTGGCCGGGGGTGCTGGGTCCGCGCCGACGATGCAGGATCTGTTCTCGGTCCAGTCGATCGAAGCCCTGGTCGCACCAGCGGCGGCAGCGGCAGCGGCGGCTTCCGTGGAGGCATTGCTGAGGGAATTGCGGCAGGAGCGCGCTGAGTTGGTGCAGCAGCAGGCTCCGACGATCGAGGCAGTCGTGCGCTCCGAAATCCGGCCGCTTCTGAAAAGCTGGCTCGACGAGCATCTGCCCACGTTGGTCGAGCGTCTGGTGCGGGCCGAGATCGAACGTCTGGTCGGCGGCCGCTCCGGGCGGTAGGGCCTGCCGCTCGGCAGATTGCGCCGCAACCATTATCATACCGCTATCCATCCAACACCGTCACCCGCGGACTTGATCCGCGGGCCCATGGGCGCCCATGGATCCCCCGATCAAGTCGGGGGATGACGACGGGAATTGGGAGGTGATGCGAAGTGGGATGTTTGACCAAATCGATGCGGCCCTCATGCGTGCCCCCCGGTCCAAACTGCCACGCGTGAAAACCAGCCTCGCTTCGCGCCCTCTTTCAGGCCTGCTGTCTGTCGGCTAGTGCATATCGATGCTCGAAAAATCATTCTCGCCGGCCGAGGCCGAAGCACGGCTCTATACGATCTGGGAAGAAAGCGGCGCGTTCAGCGCCGATCCTGCGGCTGCGGCCGAACCCTTCACCATCATGATCCCGCCGCCCAATGTCACGGGCAGCCTTCATATGGGCCATGCGCTCACCTTCACGGTGCAAGACGCGCTGATCCGCTTCCGCCGGATGCAGGGGCGCGACACGCTGTGGCAGCCCGGCACCGACCATGCCGGCATCGCGACGCAGATGGTGGTCGAGCGGCTGCTCGGCGCCGAAGGCACGACCCGGCAGGCCCAGGGGCGTGACGCGTTCCTGGAGCGCGTCTGGCAATGGAAGGCGGAATCGGGCGGGTCCATCACCCGCCAGCTGCGCCGGCTCGGCGCCTCGCTCGATTGGCCACGCGAACGCTTTACGATGGACGAGGGCCTCAACCGTGCCGTGCGACGCGTCTTTGTCAGCATGCATGCCGAGGGGCTAATTTATCGCGACCGGCGCCTAGTGAACTGGGACCCGAAGTTCCAATCCGCGGTTTCCGACCTCGAAGTCGAAAATCGCGAAATGGACGGTAGCCTTTGGTATCTTCGTTATCCGATCGACGGCCTGGACGGACGCAGCATCACGGTCGCGACGACACGGCCCGAGACGCTGCCGGGGGACGTGGCGGTCGCGGTCAATCCCGCAGACGAGCGCTACAAGGACCTGATCGGCCGCTTCGCGATCCTGCCTCTGGTGGGGCGGCGCATCCCCATCGTGGCGGATGAGTATTCGGATCCCGAAAAAGGCACCGGTGCGGTGAAGATCACGCCCGCGCATGACTTCAACGATTTCCAGGTCGGCGCGCGGCACAATCTGCCAATGCCCTCCATCCTCGATCGCCGCGCCGCCTTCATGATCGAGGAGATCGAAGACGAGCTGGTGATGGTGCCCGGTATCGCCGATCCCGCCTTCCTGCGCAGTCTTGTGGGGGAAGACCGCGTGCCGCTGCGCGCCGCCATCGTCGCGGAATTGGAACGGCTGGAATTGCTGGTTCAGGTCGAGCGTCACCGCAATCAGGTGCCGCATGGCGATCGCTCCGGCGTGCCGATCGAGCCGCTGCTGACCACGCAATGGTTTTGCAACGCCGCCGAACTCGCCAAGCCCGCCATCGCGGCGGTGGAGGAGGGGCGCACGGTCTTCGTTCCCAAGCAGTGGGAGAATACCTTCTTCGCCTGGATGCGTGACATTCAGCCCTGGTGCATCAGCCGCCAGCTTTGGTGGGGGCATCGCATTCCGGCCTGGTACGGGCCCGATGGGCATGTCTTCGTCGCCGAGGACGAGGCGGTTGCCCGCGTTCAGGCCCTCAATCATTACGGCCGGGAGGAGATCCTGGCGCAGGACGAGGATGTGCTGGACACTTGGTTCAGTTCCGGCCTCTGGCCCTTTTCGACGCTTGGCTGGCCGGAAGAGACCGCGGAACTCGCGCGCTACTATCCGTCCGACGTGCTCGTCACCGCCTTCGACATCATCTTCTTCTGGGTGGCCCGGATGATGATGATGGGCCTGCATGTCATGAAGGATGTGCCGTTCCGCACCGTCTATATCCACGGCCTGGTGCGTGACGAGCGCGGCCAGAAGATGTCCAAGTCCAAGGGCAATGTCATCGATCCGCTGGACCTGATCGACCAATTCGGCACCGATGCGCTGCGCTTCGCGATTTGCGCACTGACCGGGCCGGGGCGGGATGTGAAGCTCGGCGCGGCGGCGGTGGAGAGCCAAAGATCCTTCGTCACCAAGCTGTGGAACGCCGCGCGCTTCTGCGAAATGAACGCCGTGCATCCGGTTCCGGGTTTTGACCCCGCAACCGTCAAGCTCCCCCTGTCGCGCTGGATCATCGCCAGCGC
This sequence comes from Acidisoma sp. PAMC 29798, assembly GCF_030252425.1. Lineage (GTDB taxonomy): Bacteria > Pseudomonadota > Alphaproteobacteria > Acetobacterales > Acetobacteraceae > Acidisoma > Acidisoma cladoniae. The sequence continues at coordinate 1,799,882 of NZ_CP126994.1, forward strand.
CAACCAAGCCGTTATGGATGCGACAACGGCGCTGGATGCCTATCGCCTGAACGATTATGCCGCCGCCTGCTACCGCTTCACCTGGAACAGTTTCTGCGACTGGTTCCTGGAATTCGCGAAACCCGTGTTCGCACAAGGCGAGTCCGAGGACGCGGCCGAGGTACGTGCCGTCGCGGCGCATGTGCTGGGCACAATTCTGCGCATGCTGCATCCCGCCATGCCCTTCGTCACTGAGGAGTTGTGGGGCGCCTTCGGCTTCGGCGCCGAAGGCACGCTCATTCGCGCGCCGTGGCCGGTGCCGGTTGCGGTGCCGGAGGCTGAGGCCGCGCGCGCGGAACTCGACTGGGTGGTCGGCCTGATCACCGAAGTGCGCGGCGTGCGCTCCGAAATGCGGGTGCCGCCATCGGTGCTCGCGCCGATTTTGCTGCGCGATGCCGATGACATCGCACTCGGGCGCGCCGACCGCTGGATCGACGCCATCCGTCGCCTGGCACGTGCCTCCGAGGTCCGGGCGCTGACGGGTGATGTGCCAAAGGGTTCCGCTCAAGCGGTGCTCGGGCCGATCACCATCGTGCTGCCGCTGGCCGAACTCATCGATCTCTCGGCGGAGCGTGCGCGGTTGGAGAAGGATCGCGCCAAGGCTTTGGACGAGGCCCGGAAGGTTGCCGGCAAGCTCGCCAATGAAAGCTTCGTCTCGCGCGCCAAGCCCGAGGTCGTGGAGGAAAACCGCGAACGTCTGGCAGCCTTCGAGGCGGAGGCATCGCGTTTGGAGGCGGCGATCGGCCGCCTTGGGTGACAGCGCGGCTGACATCGTTTTGTAACAGCGTCGCCGCTTTTTTGCCGCGTCGGAATGGCGTTGTTGCGTGGTCGAAGGTTCAACGCGACCTAGGAGAATCTATCATGAAGCGTCGAGGTTTGATCGGCCGTTTGGGCCTTCTCAGCCTAGCCGGCATCGCGGCCGCCGGTGGCATGCTGGCGACAACATCCGCGCCCGCTCAGGCGCAGCAATATCCCTACCCGCCGCTGCCGCCGCCGCGGTTCGAGCGGATGCCTCCGCCGCCGCCGGCCGGGCCACGCATGGTCTGGCAGCCGGGTCATTGGCGGTGGGACGGTTACCACTATGCGTGGTTTGCCGGCCACTACGTCGCCTGGGGTCCGCACTATGCCCATTTCGTTCCGGGTCACTGGGGTCGGCGCGACGATCGGTGGGTTTGGATTCCGCAGCACTGGCAATAAGGGGCTGACGGTGTGACCGCGTCACTCAGCTTTGATTGACGCGGTAGCCGCCCTCATTTAGAGCCAGCACATCTTCGTAACCTTCTGTAGGTATTGAAAATGCGCTGGCTCGTCGGGCTTCCTCTGGTCTTTTCGCTCGGCGCCTGCGCCTTGATCATGCCCAAGTCGGCGGGGCAGGGCTTTCCGGTGTTCTTCGACCCCACCTCGGCGGCCATCACCAATGGCGCGCTCGGCACGATCGATGCGGCGGCGAAATTTGCCAATGCGCATGCCGATGAGCCGGTCATCCTGTCGGCCTATATGGCGCCTGCGGGCCATCACTATGTCGAAGTCCCTGGCATCGACACGCAACGCGGCGAGGCCGTGACCGCGCGACTCGTAGCCGATGGCGTCGATCCCGCGCGCATTTCCATCAAGCCGAACGGCGCGGTTCAGCCGGACGTGCCGATGTCCAAGATCGAAGTCCGCCGCGTGGACATCATCGTCGGCGTGCCCGCCCGCTGAGCCATTGCGCTGAGGCTCACGCCTTCCAGACCGTCATCACCAATCCGCCTGCGATGATGAGGGCGCCGCCCACGATGACCGGCATCGTGGGCGCGACGCCGAACACCACACCATTGATGATCTGGGCGACGAGAAAGAACAGCGTCACGTAAATGCCCAGCAGCCGCCCGAAATCCCAGGGCGGCAGATTGACCGTGACGCCATAGGCGAGAAGCACCAAGCCGCCGACCGCGATCAACCCGAGTCGCAGGGCCGGGGTGTACGCGCCGTGCAACCCGCGCCGGACGATGGCGTCTCCGCCCGCTTCCAGCACCGCTGCGCCAAGCAGAACCAGAAATGCGAGCCAGGGTCGCATTAAGCGGCCACGCGTGAGCGGGCGAGCTGGAAATGGTACAAGCGGTCTTTGCCCAGCAGAAAAATACGTCCACCACGGGGGAAGAGGCCGGCGATGGCTTTATCCGCCACGTCTAAGCCGCCCGTGTAGCTCCCAAAGGCCGGCATGATGAGACGGCGATGCCCGTCCGTCACAAAGCACGGTCGAGTGACACTGGCGCCCCGCACCGGCACTGTCGCCTTGGGGTGATGGTGGCCGCAGATTTCGGCGTCGTTGCTGGTCGCTCGCGCCTCATGCCGGAAGGTCAGCGGCAGATCGGCGAACTCCTCCGCGACCTCGCCCGGCAGATCGGCCGGCAAATGGGGGTCGTGATTGCCCAGGACCCAGAGGAAATTGACCGTCTTGGCCATAGTGGCGAGGCGCGCGCGGTCTGCCGTCTGGAGGCGATCGGCGCCGCCGCAATCATGAAAGCTATCGCCCAGCGCGAGCACCGTTTTGGGCGAATAATGCCGCAGGAGCAGGGCCATGCGGTCGAGCGTGGTGCGGCTGTCATAGGGCGGCAGCAGCCTGCCACGACTGGCGGCGGCGGAGCCTTTTTCCAGATGAAGATCCGCGAGGATCAGCATGTTCCGCGCCGGCCAATAGGCGGCGCCAGACGGGTCTAGCATCAGGCGCTCACCGGCGAGGTGAAGCGGCGCGGCGTTGGTCAATTGAACACCCCGACACCCCTTACCGTCATCCACGGGCTTGACCCGTGGATCCATGGGCGCCCATGGATCCGCGCATCGAGTGCGCAGATGACGACAGAACGAGTAGGTCTTGAAGACGTCATCGGGAGCGGAAAACCTCAGTGGAAAACTTCATATCTCAGGTCAACTTCGGGTCTGATCGTGATGTTCGTGCAAGCACGTTCTCAGGATGTTCCTCCCCCGTCGCTTCGCTGACAAGAGCCTCCGCCTCGGCGAGAAGATCCTCCACGCCCATGCCCTGAACCTGCTCGCGTCCGATTTCCAGCAGAACGGGCACCGCGAGGGGCGACACCCGGTCGAGCCGCACTTGCCGCACCCGGCCGCGCACCCGCTGCAGCATGCCCGACAGTCGGCCGAGATCGGTCAAGCCGCCCGCCGCATCCGCCCAGGTCGCGCGCAGCAGAATATGGTCCGGCTGGTGGCGACGCAGCACGTCGTAAATCAGGTCGCTGTTCACCGTCACCTGGCGCCGGTTGCGCTCGGCCCCCGGCATCTGCCGGTCGATCAGCCCGCCGATGACCGCGACATTGCGAAATGTGCGGCGAAGCATGGAGCTTTCGGCCATCCAGGATTCGAGATCGTCGCCCAGCATGTCTTCGTGGAACAGCGCGTCCATGTCATGCGGCTCATGCGCGGACCAGACGGCGATGACGTAATCGGTCGCGACATAGCCCAGCGGACCCATGCCGAGCCGCTCCATCCGCCGGGTCAGCAACATGCCAAGGGTCTGGTGTGCGTTGCGGCCCTCAAAGCAATAGGCGACCAGAAACCAACGCCCGCCGCGTGGAAAGGTCTCGACCATCAGGTCATCCTCACCGGGCAGGGAAGACCGCGCCTGCTGGATCGCGAGCCATTCGCGCACCGGGCCCGGAAAGGCCGGCCATTGTGCGGGGTCGTGCAGCATGGCGCGGACACGGGCGGCGAGGCCCGTCGTCAAAGGCAGGCGCGCGCCGGCATAGGTCGGCACCTTCGGCGTACCGGATCCGCCATCCGCGACCTCTGCCGTCATTTCCCGCAAGCGCATGAAGCGTAAAAGCCGGCCGGCGAAGATGAAGGTGTCGCCCGGCGTCAGGCTGCTGACGAACCATTCCTCGACCTCGCCCAGCATCGGCCCGCGCCCGAGGCGCAGCTTGATCATCGGCGCTTCGACGATGGTGCCGATATTCATGCGGTATTGCCGGGCGACGCGGGCGTTACGGACATGGACCAATCCCTCGGCGTCGCGGAACAGTTTTCGATAACGCTCATAGGCTTGCAGGGCGTAGCCGCCATCTTCCACGAAGCTCAAAACCGCCGTGAACGTTTCGCGATCGAGCGTCGCATAGGGCGCGGCGGAGGTGACTTCCGCAAAGGCGTCATCGGGGTGAAACGGCCCGGCACAGGCGAGGCCCAATAGGTGCTGCGCCAAGACATCCAGGCCGCCAGGCCGGGGCGCGTCGCCGTCCAGCTCGCGGGCCGCAACGCCCTGGCGCGCCGCTTCGCATTCCAGCACCTCGAAGCGATTGGCGGGCACCAGGATGGCGACGCTGGTTTCATCCATGCGGTGATTGGCGCGGCCGACGCGCTGCAGCAGGCGGGACACGCCCTTGGGCGCGCCGACCTGGATGACCTGATCGACACCGCCCCAATCGATGCCGAGATCGAGGGAGGAGGTGGCAATGACGGCACGCAGGCTGCCCGCTGCCATCGCGGCCTCGACCTTGCGGCGCTGCGCGATGTCCAGGCTGCCGTGATGGATGGCGATCGGCAGCGTGTCCTCATTGATGCGCCAGATGTCCTGGAACAGCAGCTCGGCCTGGGCGCGGGTATTGACGAAAATGATGGTGAGGCCGGCGGCTTTCACCTTTTCTAGGATGTCGGGCGCGGAGGCGAGGCCCATATGCCCGCCCCAGGGCAGATGGCCCTGCGGCAGCATGATGGTGAGGTCGGGCGGGGACGGATCGGCGACCTCGATCAACCGCAAGTCGTCGCGCATTTCGCTGCCGGAGACATAGGTTGCCAGCGCCTCCTTGTGGGCGACGGTGGCGGACAGGCCGATCCGCCGGGCTTGCGGCGCCAGGCGGGACAGGCGCGCAAGGCCTAACGCGAGCAGATCGCCGCGCTTGGTGCCCGCCAGGGCATGAACCTCATCGATGATGACGGAGCGGAGGTTGCGGAACATATCGGACGCGCCGTCGAGCGACAGCAGCAGAGCGAGGCTCTCCGGCGTCGTCAGCAGGATATCGGGCGGCATCTCCCGCTGCCGGGCGCGACGGTTCTGCGGCGTGTCCCCGGTCCGCGTCTCGATGCGGATGGGGAGTGCCATCTCCTCCACCGGCTCGGTCAGGTTTCGGGCGATATCGGTCGCAAGCGCCTTCAGCGGGCTGAGATAGAGGGTATGGACGCCCGGCAGCGGCGCGTCAGCCGCTAAAGGCGGCCGCTCGGACAGTTCGATCAGGCTCGGCAGGAAACCTGCCAGCGTCTTGCCGCCACCGGTGGGCGCGATGAGCAGGACGTGATGGCCAGCCTGTACCTCCGCCAGCACATCGCGCTGATGGCGTCGCACCGACCAGCCACGCGCCGCGAACCACGCTGAAAAGCGCGCGGGAATGGGCGTCGCTTGGGGAGGGAGGCGGCGTCGGCTCATGGCAATGAGAACATAGCGCGAATTCTTTTGAACCCAAGGGCGGTGATGAACCAGGGACAACTCTATCCACAAGCACGTGGGGCGGAGAGCGTTCGCAGCCTGTGGATGAATGGGGATAAGGGCACTTCCGTCATACTGACGTCTATATTACGTTTTATAACGCACACGCGTTACCGCTTGCACGCCCAAAGAAGCCGCCGTAAGACGGATGTAACGCAGGAAAACCGCACGATGGCGCGCAGTCGAAGCCCCAATTACCCGCAGATTGGCCTCAAGGAGGCGTTGCAGCGCGTCTCAAGCGTTTACAAGCGCGATTACCAGAGCACGCTGACGCGTGATCTTGCGGCCGAGCGGCTGGGCTATTCCGGCCTCAACGGCAAGTCGCTCGCGGTGCTGGCGGCGCTTGGAAAGTTTGGATTGCTGGAGGGCAGGGGCGAGGACACCCGCGTTTCGGACCTCGCCGTGCGCATTCTGGCCTTTCCAGCGGGCGCACCGGAGCGTGTGGCGGCGCTGCGGGAGGCCGCATCCCGCCCGGAATTGTTCGGCGAGTTGGACCAGCGGTTCGCGAGCGGCCAGGCGAGTGATGGCTCCATCCGCGCCTGGCTGGTGACGCGGGGCTTCATTCCCCCGGCCGCCGAGGCGGCTGTGCGCGCCTATCGGGAAACGAAGCAGCTTCTGGAGGCTGAAATAGGGTCCGAGCCGCCACCCTTCTCCGCGCCTGTCGCGGTCTCCTCGCCGAAACCGGATGGCGGCACGCGCCGGGCGGTATTTGGCCTCGCCGAGGGTGAGGTGGTGATAACCGCGCCGGTCTTTCTCTCGGCCGAAAGCGTCAACGACCTGCGGGATTTCCTCGACGTCTTCATGAAGCGGGCGTTGCGGGAGGCGGGGCTTCCGACGTAAGCGCCGCGATCCCATATACTGCGCCAATGGCCGCACCTCACCCCGAGACCTGGATGCGCGTGCTACCGCAAGGCCTGTATTGCGAGCCGGGCGACTTCTTCATCGACCCGCTGCGCGCGGTGCCCCGCGCCGTCATCACCCACGGCCATTCCGATCATGCCCGCGCCGGCCATGGCGCCGTCATGGCGACGCCGGAAACCCTGGCCATCATGCGGTCGCGCATGGGCGAAGGCCGCGCCGGTGAGCGCCAACAGGCGCTCGGCTACCACCAGCCCCTCACCATCGGCGAACTCACCGTCACCCTGGTTCCCGCCGGCCATGTGCTCGGCTCCGCCCAGATCGTGATGGAGTGGCGGGGTAGCCGCGCCGTGGTCAGTGGCGATTACAAGCGCCAGCCTGATCCTACCTGCGCGCCCTTCGAGCCCGTGGAGTGCGATGTCTTCGTGACAGAAGCGACCTTCGGTTTTCCGGTCTTCCGGCATCCGCCGCCCCAGCATGAGATTGCGAAACTCCTCAAGAGCCTCACGATCTTTCCCGAACGCACCCACATTATTGGCGCCTATTCCCTCGGCAAATCGCAACGCGTGATCGCGGAACTGCGGGCCGCCGGATGGGACGCGCCGATCTATATCCACGGCGCCCTGGCGGCGCTGTGTGCCCTCTATGAGGCGAGTGGCATCCGCCTCGGCGATCTCCGCCCCGCGACGGTCGCGAAGAAGGAGGCGTTCAAGGGCGCCATCGTGGTCGCACCGCCGGCAGCCTGCGCCGATCGTTGGGCGCGGCGGTTCAACGACCCGGTGATCGCCCGAGCCTCGGGCTGGATGCGCGTGCGGCAGCGCGCCAAGATGGCCGGCGTGGAACTGCCCATGATCATCAGCGATCACGCCGATTGGGACGATCTTCTGCGCAGCATTGCCGAAACCCGCGCGCCGGAAGTCTGGGTCACTCATGGCTCGGAGGAAGCGCTGATCCATGCCCTCACGCTGCGCCAGATTCGCGGCCGCGCGCTGCGCCTTGTGGGCTATGAGGACGAGGAAGCCGCCGAGGAAGCACCGGACGACTTAGCAGCGGCAGTGCCCGCATGACGCCCTTCGCGGCTTTGCTGGAACGGCTGGTGTTCACGCCCGGACGCCTCGCCAAAATCGCGCTGCTGCGGGATTATTTCAGCCATACGCCCGACCCCGATCGCGGCTATGCGCTGGCCGCGATCGCCGGCGATCTCAGCTTCGTCGCCGCGAAACCCGCCATGATCCGCCAGATCACCGCCGAGCGCGTCGATCCCACGCTGTTCGAATGGTCTTATGACTATGTCGGCGACCTGGCCGAGACGGTGTCGCTGATCTGGCCCGATACGGCACCGGGCGCGGCGCCACGCCTATCGGAGGTTGTGGACGCGCTGCACGAGACGACAAAGACGGAGATGCCGGCGCGGGTCGCGGCTTGGATGGATGTCTGCGACCCCTCCGAGCGGTTGGCACTGCTGAAACTCATCACCGGCGGCTTGCGGGTCGGTGCCTCGGCGCGCCTCGCCAAGATCGCCTTAGGGGAAATGGCCGGCCTTCCAGCCGATGACATCGAAGAAGTCTGGCACGGCTTGCTGCCGCCCTACCAACCGTTGTTCGACTGGCTGGAGGGGAGGGCGCCGAAGCCGGACGCCGCAGGCGCGCCGGTGTTTCGCCCGACGATGCTCGCCCATCCGCTGGAGGAAGCGGACGCCGGCAGCATCGATTGGGCGGCCTATCGCGCCGAATGGAAATGGGACGGCATTCGCGTGCAACTCGTGGCCACGGCCGGTGGTCACCGCCTCTATACCCGGACAGCGGAAGACATCTCCCACGGTTTTCCCGAAATCCTCGCGGCGATGGAGTTTCAGGGCGTGCTGGACGGGGAGCTGCTGGTGGTGCGGGACGGCCAGGTCGCGCCCTTCGGCGATTTGCAGCAGCGCCTCAACCGCAAATCGCCCGGCGCGAAGATGCTCGCGGAGTTTCCGGCCGCCGTGCGGCTGTATGACATCCTGTTCGATGGCGACGCGGATTTGCGCGCGCTGCCCTTCGACGAACGGCGTGTGCGGCTGGAGCAATGGGTGGAGCAGCATCACCCCGAGCGGATGGATATCTCGCCGCTCATTCCCTTCGCAGGGCCGGAAGATCTCGCCGAACTCCGCCTCGGCGCGCGGGCCGCGAGCATCGAGGGTTTGATGCTCAAGCGCGGCGACAGCCCCTATCTCGCCGGCCGCCCGAAAGGGCCGTGGTGGAAGTGGAAGCGCGATCCGCTGTCGATCGACGCGGTGCTGATGTATGCCCAGCGCGGCCATGGCCGACGGTCGAGCATCTATTCCGACTATACCTTCGGCCTCTGGCGGGAGGATGGCGTATTGGTGCCGGTGGGCAAAGCCTATTCCGGCATCACCGACCAGGAGCTGGGGTTTCTGGACAAATGGGTTCGCAGCCACACCACGGGCAAATTCGGCCCGGTGCGGGAGGTGGAGAAGGCCCTGGTGCTGGAGATCGTCTTCGACGCCGCGCAGCTTTCGACGCGGCATAAGTCTGGCGTGGCACTGCGCTTTCCCCGCATCAGTCGCATTCGCGCCGACAAGCCGGCGGCCGAGGCCGATCGGCTGGATAGTCTCATGGCCCGCGTGCCGCCGTCAGGCGCCTTGCGCGCCGAAACCCTTGTCGAGACGGACGTGGCGGGATAACCCTTGAGCCGTCTGGAGCATCACATGCGATCGCGGACTATTTTCCTATTACTGTTGGCCCCATGCCTCCTCGCGTCTCCGGCGATGGCGGCGCCCGCAAAGGTGGGGCTGTGTGCCTCCTGCCATGGCGACGCCGGGCGCTCGCCCTATGCGACCTTCCCCAATCTCGCCGGGCAGAATGCCGGCTACATCGCCTATGCCCTCGGGCAGTACCAGCAGCATCATCGGCTCGGGCAGCAGGCCGATACCATGAGTGGAATCGCCGCGCAGTTGACGCCGGACGATATTCAGGCGCTCGCAGCCTATTACGCATCGCTGAAGCCGTAGCGATCCGTGCCCGCACCGTTCATGGCCTGCATGATCGCGGCTGCCTTCGCGAATCATCTGCCGGCGCGGGCCTTGCCCGCGATTCACGCCGTAGAAGGCGGTTATGTCGGCTCCGTCCATCCCAATAGCGATGGTAGCCACGACCTCGGCATGATGCAGGTGAACACGCTGTGGGTGCGGCCGATTGCTCAGGCGACCGGTCTGCCGCCGCAGACGGTCACGGTGCGGCTGATCACCGACGGCTGCTTCAACATTGCCGTGGCGGGCCGGATTCTTCGCATCTATCTCGACGAGACGCATAACAATATCTGGGCGGCGATCGGCGACTACCATTCGCACACGCCTGGGCTGAACACGGCGTATCGGATGAAAGTTTTTGCGCAAGCGATGGCAATGCCCGGCGCCAAGGCCGCCATGATGCGGCGGCTACGCCGGGCGGAGCGGTAGCCAGAGGCGTTGGTCGAAGGCGAACGGGCGGATCTCGACGATGGCGGCGCCTGCCGCTGCAGGATGAGCGACATTGAGAACGATGTTCGTGCTTTCGGGCACGATTGCGGATGGAACCCTCAGCAAGGGCGTTCGCTGGTCACGCAGCCACTCGTCACCAAAGGCCTGCGGGTTGGACGGCCAAGACATGACATCCTCGATGGCCAAGTCGTTGAGATCTATCGTCATCAGAACATAATCGGCAGGCAGAAGTTCAGGCGGCAGATCAAGATGCACGCGGACTTCCAGGACGGCGAGTGCCGCTGTCGATCCACAATAGAGAACCGGGCGTCCGGGCGTATTCCAGCGGCCCCCATAGAGCCGCGCCCCGTCACCCCCGATATCAGCGAAAGGCTTTCGGCAAATCCTCCACGCCAGCATCAGGAACGGTCAGGCCGCCAAACCATGATCAATGCGCCCGAGTAGACGCTCAACCTCTCGCGTCCCTTCATCGGTATCGAGCAATGACAGGGGCTGTTCGCCCGCCAGTGCCGTCGTCGGTCGCCGCAGCCAAATTCCAGCTTTGTCCCGATCGCCAAAGGTTTCCTCGGCGCTTGCCAAGATGCGAGCCACTCGTATCAGCCGATCGGATTGTTCGGCCGTCAGCGTCCCGAGCTTCCGTCGATTTGCCAAAGTCTTCCGAGGCATAACAATCTTGTCTAGCTCAGCGAGCGTCAGTTTGCCGGTGTCGAGCAGGAATTGAACGGCTGCAACAGGAAGGCCGCGGCGCACGCGCGTTACGGTGTCGAGGCCGGGAGCCACATCGCTGCCCATGACGGCAACGCCACCGACAACCTCGAAAACGCTCATCTGTACGTGTCCGGCCATATGCCGATCTTATAGCGGCGTATGGCCTGATTGTCCAATATCGAGGCATCGGTACAGGAAGAATCGGATCCAAGAGATCATCTTTTAACATAATATATCTTCTGCGATCTTTGGGCGTGACGATCATCGATCGACGAGAACAACCCTAAGGCACGGTACGGCGCTGTCATCTCTTCCGGAAGACCCGCTTCAATCACCAGGGCGGCGATCTCCTGCTGCTCCAGCACAACCTTACGGTCGTGACAGCAGGTCGATACGGTAGCCCTCACCCCGCTCCTGCCGTGCCACAGCAAGGCCCGATGCGGCGATGAAGCCTCCGGCCGCGTCGTCACCCTGCTGCGGATCGTCCAGTTTGCCGGTCCAGTTGACGAGCAAAATGTGGCCCCCAGGCGCCAGGCTCGTGCGCGCGAGGGCGGCCGTCTGGTGGAGGTCCGTATCGCTCAGGAAATAGAGCACTTCCGAGAACAGGATGAGGTCGAAGCTGCCCTCCGGCCACTCCGCCGGCACCGCAAGTCGCGCGAAGCGTGCCTGCGGGATGTCGGCGCATCGCGCACGCGCCGCGACCAGAGGCGTCTCAGTGATGTCGAGGCCGAGGAAAGCGTCACAGAGGGGCGCAATCTGGCGCGACAACACGCCGATGGAGCAGCCCACCTCCAGAGCCGTGCCGTAATGCCGGTCCGCGATCATCGCCAAGGTCGCGGCATATTTCGCCTGCTCATAGGCGCTGGTGGCAAACTTCCAGGGATCCGGGTCGGCGGCGTAGAGGCGCTCGAAATGCGCCGCGTCCCGGGACGCCGTCATGAGACCAAAAAGGTCTCGACAGGTCGGCGGAAGATATCGAGCAGACCATCCGGCAAGGTAAAGCCCTCAGGATCGTCCAAGACGACACCGCCATATTGCGTCGCATGGGTCGCGATTGCCTGCTGCTTGAGGTCGATTTCACTGCTGATGTCCAAGCGCCAGCCGCGCGGCTGCGGCTCATCCACCACCTGGTCGTCAGGCAAGGTCCAGCCCCAGACGGGGTAGCTGAGCAGCGCGATGCCTTCGCGCACGGCCACATGCTCACCCAAGGTCGCGGCAGCCTCGTGATCGCAATGGGGATCGTGGCGCCAGGTGGTGATGATCACCTTGCAGTCGTGGTTCTCACAAATCCCCGCGATGCGGCGGGCAGCGAACTGAAAGCTCGGGCCGGCGCTCGGCACATCCGAGTCCATCAGGCCCATAAACCAGCTATGGCCATGCGGCAGGCCCAGGAGAAGAAGCGCGTCACGCGCCTCCTGCTCCCGCAGATTGCGCAATCGTTCCGGGGGATGGGTCACCGAACCGGGATGGGAATGACAACCATCGGTCAGGATCACGACATGCGGCGGAATGCCGGCTGCGCAGCATTGCGCGATCAAGCCGCCGCAGCCCAGGCTTTCATCGTCGGGGTGCGGCGCGATGATGAGAGGCACCCTGCCCTGCAAGACCTCATCGAGCGTCGCCAGCGGCAATTCGTTCCAGGCCTGTCGCACCTCGTCCATTCGCATGCTCGGGCTCCCTAAATCGGTGGCAATCCTTGTAGCATGAAGTAACCGGCTGCGTGATGCAGCACCTCATCGCCTGCCGGCTGGCGCAGATATGTTTGCAAATCGCGGCTCATGCGTTCAACCGGATTATCCGTCACGAAGGCGCTGAGCCCGAGGGAGCGCTGGGCCAATTCGATGCCGTCCAGACAGGCCCGCTCCACCGCTGTACGCGCGAGCCCGACCATCGCCACGATACGAGCGGGGTCCTCGACCAAATCCTCGGCCGCCGCCCCTGCCCGTTCCAACCATAGCCAGCCGCTTTCATGCGCGAGCAGCGCCTGCCCGAAGCGGGCGCGCTGATGCGGATCGTTCTGCCGACCACGGGCCGAAAGTTGGAGCCGCATCTGGTCGAGAATGCCGTACAGCCCGCCTAACGCGGCAGCCGAGCTTCGCCATGCACCAGCCGAGAAATCCGGCTCTTTCATGTAATCGCCGGCCTCGCCGATGAGCCGGTCGGCTGTGGTCGTGACACCAGTAAAATCGACCTGCCCCGTCAGAGCACCGCGCATACCGGAGAGCGACGCGGCCAGCGGCGAGGTTGTCTCGCCCTGGCCCAAGTCGAGAAACAACAGCCGTGGCGGATCGTCTGTCCCGTCCGATGCTGTGACGACGGCATGGGTGACGCGCCCAGCACCGGAGCAGAATTGCTTGTGTCCCGAGAGCAGAATTCTGTCGCCATTGGCCACATAGGTGAGACCGCCGTGACTAGGATCCGTCACCCAAAGGCCGAGCAAACCTCCAGAGTGAATTGCTTTAGATACAATCGATTGAAGGTCATGGCTTCCGTAACGCATGATGATGCGGATAGCGTTGATATGGGCTTCCACAAGACGCGCGACCGGTAGGCTTGCCTGGCCAATGAGATGCAGAAGCGTGAGCAGCGCGTGGCCCTCTCCGGGCGTGACACCGATGCCGTGCCCGCCGAATTCTGCCGGGAAGGGCGCAGAAAAGACACCGATGCTCCCCAGGAGCGCCATTTCCTCAGTCGGATATTCTTTTTTAACATCAGTCGTCTGCGCAAGCATCCTCAAGCGCGGAAGGAGATCGCGGAGGGCCATGAGCGTAGAGACAGATGAACCGATGCCGATATCCATCACGCGGTTATAAACGCGTCATCGCCTATAGTGGAGGTCGTTTCGGGCCGCATCTGCGCCAAGAGGAAGCGCGCTTCCTCTATCAGACCTTCCAGAGCCGCCATGGCGACCGGGGCACGACGCAGCACAGGGCTCTGCGCCTCGATAGCGCTCCACCCGGCGCCAAAACAGGGGGTGGACAAGGCCTCCGAAATCGTCGCGGGAGGCAAGCGAAGCGCGGCCGCAATGGCCAAGGGATCGCCCAAACCCATCCAGACACGCCTTGCCGCACCGCGAAGCCGCGCGCGGCGTAAGGCGGCGGCCGGTCTTTCCAGCCGATCGTCGGCCCACAGATCCTGCACCACGATGCGGCGGGCGATGGTCGCGGCCATGCCTCCGTCGGCGCGGCCGACGACACGACCGGAAACCATGACGCGGATGGCGGGATCATGCCTGATCCGGCTGTCTCGGCGCATCAACGCCTCGATCAGGGCCCGATCCTCCCCCACCGCGACCTGCGGCAAGCCACCGATCGACCGATAGGCCGCCGTGGTCACGGCGATGCTAGCCCCCGAATGATGGGTGTGGCGCGGCCAGGGATCATCCGCGCGCGGGTCGATGATGCTGTCGATTTCGTCAAGCAAGGCCGTGTATTCGGTCTCTAAAGCATCGTCCGAGATGAGATGGGCGGGGATCGCGGCCTCATCCACCGGGTCGATCATCGCCATGCCGCAGACCGCATCATAGCCCTCGGCAAGCCAGGTGAGGTTGCGTTCCACCCAATCGCGTGGCACGCGGCCATCCGCGTCCGTGGTCAGGATCGCGCCTCCGTTGCCAAGCAACTCGGCGGCTGCGTCCATCGCGAGCAGACGCGCATGGCCCGCGCTGGCCTCGCCGCCTGTCAACACCTGTTCGACCACGTGAACCTGTGCCACGCCATACGCCATGCGGCGGACGATCTGGGCCGATCGATCGGTGCAGTTGTTCAGCAGAAGAACGATATGATCGGCCGGCTGCGTTTGACCAAGCAACGCCGCGAGACACGCACCGATATGGCTTTCCTCGTCCTTGACCGGAATGGCCACGGCGGAAGGGCTAAGTGAATGATAGGACACGACATTACCGGATTTTGAGACCCGGAAATGGCGTGTCGGTCATTTCGATACAAGATGCGCAGTCACCGCAGACGCGTTTCCGGCCTCAACGTTTCCGCGATGTCCAGCGCCGCCTCGCTCGCGCCGCGCCCCAAAAGACGCAGCAGCCCCCTCGCCCGCTTCGGTCGCAGCCAGACGGATTTGGCGCGGGTGCCACCGATCTCACGCAGCAGGCCATCGACATCGCCGAGGCTATCGATGAGCCCGGCCGCCAGGGCCTTGGAGCCGATCATGTAGCTGCCGTCGAATAGCGTCTCCTCCGGCGCACGCAGCCGGCCGGTCCGGCGGGTGCGCACCCAATCCTTGAAGTGACCGTGGAGGTCTTCGAGCAGGGCGCGGGTGAATTCCAAATCCTCCGGCCGCTCCGGGCTGAAAGGATCGAGCCGGCCCTTATTGGCGCCGGCGGTATAGAGCCTGCGATCGACGTCTAGCCGGCGCAGCAGCCGGTCCACGCCGAAGCCGCCGCCGATGACGCCGATGGAGCCCACGATGCTCATCGGATTGGCGCGGATCTCATCCGCTGCGCAGGCGATCCAATAGCCGCCCGAGGCGCCGACATCGCCGATGACGGCCGTGACTTTGACGCCCGTCTCGACCGCCCGCCTGCGGATGAACTGGCCGATCAGGTCAGACTGCACCGGGGAGCCGCCGGGGCTGTCCACCGCCAGGATGAGCCGTTTACCGCCGGTCTTGGCGAGGGCGAAGCCGCGCTCGATCAAAGGCCCGGCCGATTGCAGATTAAGAGCGCCGGCGCGGCCAGCAATGACGCCGCGCAGCTCGACGACGGGAATGGGGCGGGCACGCCAGAACAGGAGGGGCATGGATCAACTATGATCCGAAGGCGGTGGCTGGTCGATCTTGGAGGCGGTCGGCGCCGGGGTCGCCTCTGGCGGTTCAATCGTCTCAGGCTGAACAGTGTCGATGCGCACGTCCAGCGGATGCTGAAAGCTCATGATGGTGGCCGAGGGCATCATGCGAATCCCGTTCTCCTGAAACACCAGCTTGACCCGGCGATTGTATTCCCGTTGCACACCCCAGCGCGCGCCATCCGTGCAGACGATCTGTCCGGCAAGCGTCGCCGTGGTGCCGTCGATCTTATCCACGCCCCAGTATTGCAGGTCGCTGAGCATCCCGTCCCTGAAGTCCGCCTCGCCCCGCATATCGAGCGCGATCTGGCTGAGCAGCTTGCCCACCCGGTCGGTATCCTCGTCATAGGAGATGCTGACGGAGACGGAGGCATTGCCGATGCCGCGATTGGTATTGGTGACGGTCGAGACAGCGCTGAAGGGAATGAGGTGGACCGATCCATCCCCCGCCCGCAGCCTCAGGGTGCGGATGGACAGGTTCTCGACCGTGCCGGACAGGCCGGCGGCGGTCACCCAATCTCCCACCTGCATGGCATTTTCGAGCAACAGGAAGATGCCGGTGATGAAGTCCTGCACCAGCTTCTGGGACCCGAAGCCGATGGCGACGCCGAGGATGCTGGCGCCGGCGAGCAGCGGCGCGATATTGATGCCGATCTCGCTCAGCGCCGTCAGCGCGATCACCACCAGCAGCGCGATCATCAGGGCGTTGCGCAGCAGCGGCACCACCGTGCGCAGCCGAGCGACGCGAACATGCGCGCCCTGCTGGGACAGCTCGTCCATATAGACCTGCATGACGAAGTTGATCGTCTCCCACACGATCACCGCAATGACGAGGGTCACCAGGATGGTCGCGAAGGAGCTGACCAGCCGGCCGCCGAGCGCGCCGACCGCGAACCAGGTCACGGCATCGACACCCCAGAACTGGAACAGGACCAGGAAGAAACCGACGCTCATCACGATATTGACCAGCACGCGCAGCGGCCCGTGATAGCGGGCGGCGCGGGTGCCGATCAGCGCGTAACGGCCGTCGGTCTGGCTGACACCGAGCGCGAAAATGCGGTCCAGGGCGCCAAGGATAATGACGGAGACGATCCGGAACAGGATCAGCAGCCCCATCGTCATGAGGATGACATGGAGCGGACGGCCGAGCCCGTTCTGCACCTGGGTCGCATAGACGATCCAGACCAGAACGATGAGGATGATCGCCTGGATATGCCAGGTGCTGGCTGCGCGGACCTTGAGGTCATGCCAGGCGCCGGGCGTGCTTCCGCTCAGCCATGCTGCGACCTGGGTGCGGCGCTTCAGCACCATGACGATGAGCATGCCATGCACGATCAGCCCCAGGAGCCGCGTGATGGTGAGCTGCATCGCCTGGTTCATGCCGCATAGAGCGCCGATCTGCGTGATGGCAGAGCCGAAGACGACGACCAAAGCGAGCCTGCGGATCCAGACGGAGAGGAAGCCGGCCGCGTCGTTGGAGACATGTACCAGCCGCAGCCTGGCGCTGGGCGAGCAGATGACGGCCCGCGCGACGGACAGAAACAGGCGGCATCCGACATAGGCATTGATGATGGCGATGATCGCCAGGCGGGTGTTATTGCCCTGTGCCAACGGCGTCGCGAGGATCAGCGTCGCGACGGCTAGAAAGACGGCGGTCGGAAACGCGTCCAATAAAAGCGCGAACAGAATGAACGGCAGCCGCTTCAACAGCAGCCAGCCGCTGTGCAGCGGCTTTAGTCCTATCCGGGCCCGTGGCCCGATCCGCTTCGACGTCACTCGGGCTGGCGGCGTGGTCGCCTCGGCCTCAGCCTCCGTCTCACCTTGAACCCGCTCGCGCCCCATCCGGTCATACAGCCGGCGGGTCACGCGCCAGGCCGCGTATTCCGCCAGGAGCGAGGCCACGAGGATGATCGCCAAACGCCAGATGGCATGCAGCACGGTCTGGAGCATGCCCGGATCGCGGCTGACCTGATCCGCCCAGACCACGAATTCCTGATAGTCGATGATACTGACGGCGGTGGCACTCAGGCTGGTATCGATCTGATCGTACACGCCACCGGCACTGTCGAGCAGGTCGGAGGCGAGGCTGTCTTTCTTGAGCGCCACGGTTTTCTTGGCGGGCGCGGCGGCCGGCGTCGCAGTCGGTGCCGTGACGACCTGAACCGGAACCACGACCCCCGATGCGGGAACAACCTTGCGCAGGCTTTGGAGCGTCGAGATTAGCTGCGCCCGCTTTTGCGGGTTCTGCAACACATCCAACAATTGCTGGGTTTCCGACGCCGTCAGCCCCGCTGCGGGGGCATCAGCCGCCCGCGCCGAGCCGAAGACGCCAAGGGCGAGACACAGAACCAGGAGAAGCGTGCGGGCAGATCTCATACCCGCTCCCCCATCACGGCGGTGCCCCCGCTGTCAACGTTTGGCACCCACCCGGTTCCACGGCGGTTTACGCTTCGCTCTTCCGCCCTACGTGATGTCGTAGGGTGGATCAGCGCAGCGCAATCCACCAAACCACTCAATACCCGAGGGCGCAGCCGTCCTTACGGGGCTCGGACGCGCCGAGCAGCACGCCTTCATCCCAGTCGATCCAAATCGCCTGGGCGCCGCCGATCGGCCCGTCCGCCGGGGTGAGGCTATGGCCCCGCGCCTCCAGCCCTTCCCGGCTGGCGGCGGGCAAGGTGGCCTCGGCCTCTACCGTCGCCGTTCCGTGCGATGGGAACAGCCGCGGCAGATCGATCGCGGTCTGCGGATCGAGACCGTAATCGATCACCTTCGTCAGAAGATGGGCATGGCCCATGGCCTGAAAGTGCCCGCCCATGACGCCGAAGGGCATTTGCACGCGGTCGCCCTTCGTCAGCATGCCCGGAATGATGGTGTGCATCGGCTGGCGACCGGGCGCGAAGGTATTCGGGTGGCCTTCCTCCAGCGTGAAGCTCATGCCTCGGTTATGGAGCAGCACGCCGCTTTCAGCCGCCACGATACCGCTGCCAAAACTCGAAAAGACCGAGTTGATGAAGCTCGCGACGTTGCGATCCTTATCCACGACGGTGAGGTAAACTGTGTCGCGATGCTCGGGCCCGGCAAAGGACGGCAGTTCCGTCGCCGCCCGCTCAGGGTCGATCCGCGCCGCGAGGTCGGCGGCAAAGTCCTTCGAAAGAAGCGTGTCGATGGAGGCCGGGGACCCTTCCGCGAGGATCGCATTGCGGACGGCATAGGCGAGGCGCGCGGCCTCGATCTCCAGATGCAGGCGTGCGGGGTCGAGCGGATCGCCCTTGCCCGGAAACATCGACAGGATGTTGAGGATCAGCAGGGCGATGATGCCCTGCCCGGGCGGCGGGCATTCATGCACGTGATAGTCGCGAAACCGGGTCCGGATGGGCGTCACGTAATTGCCGCCGGCCTGGGCGAAATCGTCCAAACTATGGACGCCACCTTCGGCCTTGAGTGTGGCGACCATCTCCGCCGCGACGGCGCCCTCATAGAAGGCGCGGCGACCCTGGGCGCCGATGGCCTGCAGCGTGTTGGCGAGTTCGGGGAAATAATGGATGGTGCCGGCGGCGGGCGCGCTGCCACCCAGCAGATAGCTCGCGCTGGCGGCGGCGCGTTCCCCCAGCAGGGTCTCGCACTCCGCCCAGTCATAAGCGACGCGCGGCGCCACGGCGAAGCCGTCCTGTGCGAAGGCGATGGCGGGTTCCAGCAGCCGTGCCAGCGGCAATGACCCGTGGTCGGCCGCCAATTGGCACCAGGCATCGACCGCGCCTGGAATGGTCACAGCATGCGGCGAATTCTCGGGGATGGCGGTGAGGCCGCGCGCACGCAGCTTCGCTGCGTCGGTCGCGGCGGGCGATCGGCCGGCGCCATTGAAGGCATGGATGGTCGGACCGCCCTGAGGCGCATAGAGGGCGAAGCAATCCCCACCAATGCCGGTCATGCCTGGTTCGACCACGCATTGCACGGCGCAGGCGGCGATGGCGGCATCCATGGCATTACCGCCGTCCTTCAGCACCTCGATCGCGGCGAGCGTCGCCGAGGGGTGGGAGGTTGCGGCCATCCCATTCAGGCCCATCACCATCGAGCGGCGGGGCTGCTCGAAGTCGCGCGACATTCCGTCTCTCATAATCAGGTCAGTCGCCTCAGGCCGGGGTTACGATATGGCGGAACATATGACCGCGGGCTTCTGAGTCCATCTCGGTTTTGAAGGCGTGGCGGTCCTTGAGGGCGGTGGCGCGGACGGCCGCCGGCCGCGCGCTGATATCATCGAACCAGCGCTTGAGATGCGGCATCGTGGCCCAGGCCTCCGGCGTGCCGAGCAGGAAGGGCACCATGCGGGACCAGCCCCACAGCGCCATGTCGACGATGGTATAGGTCTCGCCGAGCACATAGGGGCGGTCGGCGAGCCGGTCGTCGAAGATGCCGTAATGGCGCCGCGCCTCAAAGTCATAACGGCCCACAGCATATTCCTTGGGCTCGGGCGCGAAATGGCGGAAATGAACTGCCTGGCCGGAATAGGGTCCGATGCCGGTCGCGACGAACATCAGCCAAGACAGCATTTCCCCGCGCGCGACCGGCGTCTGTTCCGGCAGGAAGGTTCCGGTCTTTTCGGCGAGGTAGAGCAGGATGGCGTTGCTATCGAAGACCGTCACCTCCCCATCCTGGATCACGGGCACTTTGTTATTGGGGTTGAGGGCGGTCAGGGCGGCAGAAAATTGCTCCCCTTTCCGGCTATCGATGGGAATCGCCTCATAGGGCAGGCCGGACTCTTCGAGAAAGAGGGCGACCTTCATCGGGTTCGGGGCAAGGTTATAGTAGAACTTGATCATGACCGCGTCCTCCGGGTTGGCCGCGTATAGGGCGCCTGCGGCCGGGCTGGAAGAGGGTGCGCTTCAGTCGTCATGCCAAAAACCTCGGGCTTGACCACCAGGCGGGGCGCTCGGAGGCCCGCACCCCTCGCCGGGTGCATCAAGTGCGCGGGGGACGATGAAAGGCCAGCTCGCGGAAC
Organism: Acidisoma sp. PAMC 29798; assembly: GCF_030252425.1. Classification (GTDB taxonomy): domain Bacteria; phylum Pseudomonadota; class Alphaproteobacteria; order Acetobacterales; family Acetobacteraceae; genus Acidisoma; species Acidisoma cladoniae. Next base: position 1,820,227 of record NZ_CP126994.1, read on the forward strand.
TGAGATTTCTTCCGGACTAATCCGGCGTCGAACTCTTCCAGCCGTGCAAAAGGGCTGTCGGCGAATAATGAGATGTCGAGTTGGCGTCGCCCGCCGCCAAATCGGCCTCATCAGCGGTAGAGAGCGTCACGACGGCGTCCTTGCTTCGGTCGGTCACTAGGCTGCTTCCGCCACGCGGATTTCCAAAACCAATCCGGCCGCCGTCGTCATGTTCACTAAAGCGTCCAGAGAGAACTTCCCTAACTTACCGCGAAGAAGGTCGTTGAGGCGCGGACGGGTGACGCCAAGCCGCGCAGCCGCTTCCTCCTGTATCAAACCCCAGGACGTCACACGATCAACCAAAGCCGCCAGAAGGGTCGCGCGGGCTTTCATGTTCGCGGCCTCGGCGGGCGTATCGGCAAGGGCGTCAAAAACATCCTCGAAGCTTTGAGACTCCATCATCATTCCATCCATGTTCGCAGTCTATTCGTTGCTAGCTCAAGGTCTCTTGAAGTCGTGCGCGTGGTCTTCTTCTGGAAGGCGTGAAGAACAAGCACGCGATCGGGTAGTGTGGCGAGGTAGATCACGCGAAACGTACCCGTCGCTTCATGAACCCGTATTTCACGCACACCCTGCCCGACGGTCTTCAACGGTTTCCAGTCCGAAGGGTCACGTCCCTGTTGCAGCTCTCGAATCTGGAAACCGACCTCAGACCGCGCTTCCGGGGGGAAGTCACGCACACGGCCGAGGCTGTCACCCAGGAATGTGACGCGCTTCATGATGCGAAATGTATCCGTTTCGATACAGACAGTCACGCGTTTTCGTCACAAGATCAGGCGCCTAACAGATGTAATCTCCCTGCCCGCCCTTAAATCGCGTTAACCTAGCGAGGCGGACCAGGGCATGACACGGCGTACCGGCACGAAGATCGGCATTTTTCTCGGCATCCCGGTGCTGATCATCGTTCTGATCATCCTGTTCTGGAGCTGGGACTGGTTCATCCCGTTCGTCGATGCTCAGGCCTCCGCCCAGATCGGGCGCAAAGTCACCATCTCCCATCTGCATGTTCGCCTCGGCCGCACGACCCGGATCGTCGCCGACAACGTGGTGGTCGCCAATCCGACCGGCTTCGAGGCCGATGTTCCGCCCCTGGCCCAGATCGCCCATCTCGGCGTCGACCTCGACGTCATGGCCTATATCCACACCCGCATCGTCTCAATCCCGCTGATCGACGTCGATCATCCGGTGATGGAACTGCGCGGCCTTGCGGACGGGACCAACAATTACACCGTCACAATCAAGCCATCGGCGCCCACCAAGCCCGGCGCGCCACCCGCCGCCTCCCCCAAATTGGGCCGGCTGACGATCGAGGCCGGGCAGCTTCACGCCGAAATCCCGAATCTGAAGACGGATCTCACCGCCCAGATTGCGACGCAAAGCGCCGAAGGCGTCGTGGCTCAGAATGGTCAAACGGATGAAATCACCGCCCAGGCGAAGGGCACCTATGCCAAGCAGCCGGTGACTGCCGATCTGCGGGCCGGCGCCATTCTGACGGTCACCGATAAGACCAAACCATTCCCGATCGACCTCAAGATCACCAATGGCCAGACCCATGTCGCCCTGGTCGGCACCGTGCAGGACCCGCTGGCCTTCGCGGGCACGGACCTCAATCTGACGCTGTCGGGCGTCGATATGGAGGACCTCTATCCGCTCACCGGCATCCCGATCCCCAAGACGCCAGCGTATAAGATCACCGGCAAGCTGAACTACGTGCGCGAAACAAAACGCATCCATTTCGACGATTTCAAAGGCGTCGTCGGCAATAGCGATGTCGAGGGCACGATTACGGAGCAGCCGGAAGGCACGAAGCCGGACGTGACGATGGACCTGAAGTCGCGCCGGGTCGATCTGGCCGATCTCGGCGGCTTCATCGGCACCAATCCGGGTCGGCCGACGACGAAAGTCTCGACCACGGCGCAGCGCCGAGAGGCCGCGACCACCAATGCCCGTAGCAGCAGCCTATTGCCCACCACGCCCTTCAACCTGCCCAAGCTGAATGCCGCCAATATTCACTTGAACTACGTCGGCGACAAAATCGAGGGCCGCTCCATCCCGCTCGATAGCCTGATCGTCAAACTCGATATCATCGACGGCGCCATTAACCTGCACCCCCTCACCTTCACCATCGGCAAGGGCAAGGTCAGCGGCGACATCGCCCTGACACCGGAGGCGGAGAAGCAGATCAAAGCCAAGGCGGATATCCATTTCGATCAGGTCGATCTGTCCCGCATCATGGCCTCCACCCATCTCTTCAAAGGCAACGGCGCCATCGGCGGTCGCGCCGTGCTGGACGCCACCGGCGATTCTATCGCGACCTGGCTGGGCAACGGCAATGGCGGCCTCGCAATCTATATGTCGGGCGGCAATCTCAGCGCCTTGCTTATCGATATCTCGGGTCTGGAATTCGGCAATGCCCTGCTGTCCGCGCTCGGCGTGCCACGCCAGACCAATGTGGAATGCTTCGTGGGCGACTTCGCGTTGACCCATGGTCTGGTCACGACCCGTGCCCTGGTGGTGGATACGGCAGAGGCGCTGATCGTCGGCAAGGGCACCCTGGACCTCAAAAGCCAGACGATCGATTTCCAGGCGGCAACCCGGTCGAAGAAGTTCAGCATCGGCTCCCTGCCGACGCCCCTCACCATCAGCGGCACGCTCAAGCATCCGAGCATCGGCGTGAAGGTGGCGCCGCTGGTCGCGCGTGGCGGCCTGGCGGTCGTTCTCGGCTTCGTCGCGGCACCGCTGGCGATCCTGCCGACGATCGATTTCGGCACCGGCGAAGTCCATAAATGTGACCAGCTCGTTGCCACGATCCGGTCTCAGGTGCGCACCGGCACACCCGGCGCTCCGGTCAAGGGCGTTCCCGTGATCAAGAAGTAGGGTGATTGGCCCGTCGGGGCTGCCCCGCACTTGACGGCGCGGCGATCCCGGCGAAGCTCAGGGCATGAACGCTCTCCCGCTCCCGGACCATCGGCTGTTGCATGACGCGCTGCTGACAATCGACAGCCATATCGACATTCCCTGGCCGCCCGGCCCCAGCCCCTTCCAGGACGGGCCTCGCCGCGTCGATCTGCCCAAGATGCGGCGCGGGGGCATCGGTGCCGGCTGCTTCGCCGCCTATATCCCGCAGGGACGATTGGATGCCGCCGGCTTCGCCCAGTCGCATGACCGCGCCATCGCCATGCTGAAGGCGATCCGCGCGATGGGCGAGCCTGCCGGGACCGCCATTCCCGGCCGCATCGCGACGTCGGTGGCAGAAATCGAAGCCGCCCGGCTCGACGGCGCGGTGGCGATCATTCCCGCCGTCGAGAATGGTCACGCGATGGGGGAGGATGTGGGTAACCTCGACCTCTACCGCGCCCTCGGCGCCCGCTACATGACCCTCACGCATAATGGCCACAACGCATTGTCCGACTCATCGGTGCCGCGCAAAGACCTGGAGGACGCGCCGACCTTGCATGGCGGCCTGTCTGCCCTCGGCCACGAGGCCATTGCGCGCATGAATCGCCTCGGCATGATGGTCGATGTCTCCCACGTCTCGAAGCCCGGGATGCTGCAGGCGGTGGAGGCGTCCCGCACGCCGGTGGTCGCCACCCATTCCTGCATGCGCGCGCTGTGCGATCATCCGCGCAACCTGGATGACGAACAGCTTGACGCCCTGGGTGCCAGCGGCGGCGTGGTGCAGGTCACGCTCGTGTCCTTCTTCGTCAAAGCAGGAAAGCGCGAAGCCGAGGTGACGCTGAGCGACTTCGCCGACCATATCGACCATGCGGTGGCACGCATCGGCATCGATCATGTCGGTATCGGCTCGGATTTCGATGGCGGCGGCGGCGTGGTCGGCTGGCGGGACGCGAGCGAGAGCGCCAATGTCACGGCGGAACTCATGCGGCGTGGCTATGACCAGCCCGCCATTGCGGCGCTCTGGGGCGGCAACTTCCTGCGCCTCATGCGCATCGCAGAAAAGGACGCAGCGGAATGAGAAAGGTGACCCTGCCGGACGGCCGGTCTGTACCCGTTCTGGGCCTCGGCACCTGGAAGATGGGCGAAACGGCGGCCCGCAAGGCCGAGGAGGTACGTGTCGTCCGACATGCGGTCGATCTCGGCTTCACGCTCATCGACACGGCTGAGATCTATGCCAATGGCGGCTCCGAACGGGTCGTCGGCGAAGCCATCAAGGGCCGGCGGGAGGAGGTTTTTCTCGTCTCGAAAGTGGCGCCGAGCAATGCCAGCCGGCGGGGTACGGTCAAGGCGTGCGAGGCGAGCCTCGTGCGCCTCGGCACGGATGTCATCGATCTTTATCTGTTGCATTGGATGGGCGGCACGCCTGTCGAAGACACAGTCGAGGCTTTCGAGAGTCTGAAGGCCGCTGGCAAAATCCGCGCCTGGGGCGTGTCCAATTTCGATACCGACGACATGGCGTCGCTTCCGGAGGGATGCGCTGCGAACCAAGTGCTGTATAATCCCTCGTCGCGGGGCATCGAATTCGACCTCGTGCCCTTCTGTGCGGAGCACGGCATCCCCATCATGGCCTATACGCCGCTCGGCCAGTCCGGGTCGGTGCTGAAGAATGCCGCCATCGTCGCTATCGCCAAGCGGCATGATGCGACACCCGCCCAGGTGGCCCTTGCCTGGGCCATTCGCCTGCCGGGGATCCTCACGATCCCCAAGACCGCGACGCTCTCCCGCTTGGAGGAGAATCTCGCTGCGGCTCGCCTGACATTGACCGAGGCCGATCTCGCCGAGATCGACCGCGCCTTTCCACCGGCCCAAAAGAAAAGGCCGCTGGATATCATTTGAGGACCTCATCATGACAATGAACACCCGCAAACTCGGCAGCCAGGGCTTGGAAGTTTCTGCGATCGGCCTGGGCTGCATGGGCATGAGCCAATCATACGGTCCCGCCGACGAGGCTGAGTCGATCGCGACATTGCATCGATCCATAGAGCTGGGCTGCACCTTTCTCGACACCGCCGAAGTCTACGGACCCTTCACGAACGAGGATCTGCTCGGCCGTGCCCTGGTCGGCAAACGCGATCAGGTGACGATTGCCACGAAATTCGGCTTCAAGATTGGGGACGGTGCCCGCCTGTCGGGCACAGACAGCCGGCCTGAGCATATTCGCGAGGTTGTCGAGGCGTCGCTGAAGCGGTTGCGGACGGACCATATCGACTTGCTCTATCAACATCGCGTCGATCGTGCTGTACCGATCGAGGATGTCGCAGGCGCCGTGGGCGACCTGGTCAAGCAAGGCAAGGTGCGCTTCTTCGGCCTGTCCGAAGCGGGCGTCGATACCATTCGCCGTGCCCATGCGACCTTCCCCGTTTCGGCCCTGCAAAGCGAATATTCGCTTTGGGAACGCAATCTGGAGCAGGATGTTATTCCTAGAATCCGCGCACTCGGTATCGGCCTGGTGCCCTTCTCACCGCTCGGGCGGGGCTTCCTGACCGGCGAAGTGAAGCGCGCCGAGGACTATCCGGAAGACGATTTCCGTCGCAACGATCCCCGCTATCAGGGGGAAAACTATGACGCGAATGTCGCCGCCGCGCAGATCGTGCGCGATATTGCAACGACGAAGGGCGCTAAGCCCGGGCAGATCGCCCTCGCCTGGCTGCTGCACAAGGGCGATGATCTGGTCCCCATTCCGGGCACAAAGCGCCGCACCTATCTGGAAGAGAACATCGCCTCCGCGGCCATCGCCCTGGACGCGACGCAGATGCAGGCACTCGACGATGCGCTGGCACCCGACAAGATCGCAGGCCCGCGCTATGGCGAGAGAATGATGACGCTGGTCGATCGCTGAATCGACAGGAACAGGAACATCACAATGTCAAACACAGACACATCGGTCTGGTTCATCACCGGCTGTTCGACCGGCTTCGGCCGCGAGTTGGTCTTGCTCTTGCGGGACCAGGGCTTTCGCGTCGTCGCGACGGCGCGTGACGCCTCAAAACTGACTGATCTCGTCACAGGATATGAGGAGAGCGTGATCGCGCTTCCGCTCGACGTGACGGATGGCGATGCCATCAGCCACGCCGTGAAGCAAGCCGAGGAAAAGTTCGGTCGCATCGACGTTCTGGTCAATAATGCAGGCTATGGCTATCTCGCTGCGATCGAGGAAGGCGAGGATGCGCCGGTCCGGCAGATGTTCGATACCAATGTCTTCGGCCTCGTGGACATGACGAAGGCGGTGCTTCCGGGCATGCGTGCGCGCAAGACCGGCCACATCGTCAACCTGTCGTCCATCGGTGGTCTCATCGCCTTCCCCGCGACCGGCTATTACCACGCGACAAAATTCGCCGTGGAAGGCCTCTCCGGATCGCTCGCGCTGGAATTGGCGCCGCTCGGCATCAAGGTGACTTTGGTCGAGCCGGGGCCGTTCCGCACGGATTTCGCCGGCCGCTCAATCGGCGCGTCCAAGACCGAAATCGACGATTACGCCGAGACGGCGGGTGTTCGCCGCAAGCAGACCTTCGCGCGCTCCGGCAATCAGCCGGGGGACCCGATCCGCGCGGCCCAGGCTATTATCGACATCGTCGCTTCCCCCAATCCGCCGCTGCATCTTCTGCTCGGCGCCCCCGCGCTCGATCTGGCGCGGAAGGGTCTGGCCGCCAAGGCGAAGGACTTCGACACATGGGAGAAGACCACCCTCGGTGCCGACTATCCTGACGCCGTTTCGAACTTCTGAGGAATCCCCCGACATGAAGACACGTAAGCTCGGCCGCAAGGGCCCCGAGGTCGCGGAGATCGGTCTCGGCTGCATGGGCATGTCCGCCTTCTACGGCGGTCGCGACGAGGCGGAATCAGTGGCCACCCTGGAGAGGGCGGTCGAGCACGGCATCACCTTCTTCGACACCGCCGATGTCTATGGCTTTGGCGAGAACGAGCGTCTCGTCGGCCGCGTGCTGAAGCCGATGCGCGACAAGATCGTGCTGGCCACGAAATTCGCCAATAGCTGGACCAGTGACGGCAAGCGCGGCCCCGTTCGCGGCGACCCCGCCTATGTGCGGGAGGCTTGCGACGCCAGCCTCAAGCGCCTCGGCTTCGATGTCATCGACCTCTATTACCAGCACCGCGTCGATCCCACTGTGCCGATCGAGGAGACGGTGGGGGCGATGGCCGATCTGGTGAAGGCCGGCAAGGTCCGTTACCTCGGCCTGTCCGAAGCGGCGCCCGAGACCATTCGCCGCGCCCATAAGGTGCATCCGATCGCGGCGCTCCAGACCGAATATTCGCTCTGGAGCCGCGACCCGGAAGAGGAAATCCTGGGCGTGACGCAGGAACTCGGCATCGCCTTCGTGCCCTACAGCCCCTTGGGGCGGGGCTTCCTCACGGGACAGATCAAGACGCCGGACGACCTCGACGCCGATGACTGGCGCCGCGTCAATCCACGCTTCCAGGGCGAGAACTTCACGAAGAATCTCGACCTCGTCGCCAAGATCGGGGAGATCGCGACGGCCAAGGGCTGCACGCCGGGGCAATTGGCCCTGGCCTGGGTTCTGGCGCAGGGCAATGACATAATTCCTATTCCTGGAACCAAGCGGCGTAAATACCTAGACGAGAATATCGGCGCAGCCGCGATCAGCCTCAGTCCTGAGGAACTTGCGGAGATCGACCGTATTCTGCCCGCCGTCTCCGGTGAGCGTTATCCGGCCGAAGCCATGCGCGCGGTCGGTCTGTAGTTCTTATCTGACACCGATGACCGCTCTCGGCTTCTTCGCCATTCTGCTGACGCTGGCGGCGGTCTTCGGCACCATCAACTACCGGCTGCTGCGGGTGCATGTCTCAACCGGGGTGTTGATCATCGCCCTTGTTGCCTCGGTCATCGCCATCGCGATCGACCCCTGGCTCGCCCCGTTCAGCTTTCGCGCCAGCGCCCTGCGTCTGCTGACAACCGTGAACCTGCCGGCGACGCTGATGAACGGCGCCCTCGCCTTCCTGCTCTTTGCCGGGAGCCTGCATGTCGATATCGGCGAATTGCTGCGCCGCAAATGGACGGTTTTGGCGCTCGCGACCTTCGGCGTGCTGATCGCGGTCGGCTTCTTCGGCATCACCATATGGCTCGTGTTTCTGGCCCTGGGCGTGCGCATCGCCCTGATCTGGTGTTTCGTGCTGGCAGCGATCCTGGCGCCGACCGATCCCGTCTCTGTGGTCGGGCTGCTCAAGCGCCTCGGGCTGCCGCCCTCCTTCCGCGCCATCTTCGCGGGTGAGGCGCTGTTCAACGATGGCGTCGGCGTCGTCGTCTTCAGCGCAGTGATCGGCATCGCGACGGCCGATGGGCATCTGCAGACGGCCGCCGGCGTCATCGCGTCTTTCCTGGTGGAAGCCATTGGCGGTGGCGCGCTTGGCCTCGCCACCGGCTGGGTGGCGCTGCGGCTGATGCATCGCGTGGACGACTATAACCTTGAACTCATCATGTCCCTGGCGCTTGCGACCGGCACCTATAGCCTCGCCAATGCCATCCATCTGTCGGGACCGATTGCGGTGGTGATGGCGGGCCTGACCATGGGCAGCCCCGCAGGTCGCAGCGCGATGAGCGAACTGACCCATGACCATCTCACCACCTTTTGGTCGCTGATCGACGAGTTGCTGAACACCCTGCTGTTCCTGCTGATCGGCTTGGAGGTGGTCTCCATCCCGCTGCATGGCATTGATCTCGCGGCGGCAGCGGTTGGCATCGTGCTGGCCCTCGCAGGCCGCGCGGTCAGCATCTTCGTGCCCGGAACCCTGCTCCGCCTGCGCGATGTGACGGGGCGTCACGCACTCGCCATCCTCACCTGGGGAGGATTGCGCGGCGGTATCTCCGTGGCGCTTGCCCTCAGCCTTCCCGCGAGCGCGCCACGCGGCCACTTGCTGCCGGTCTGCTACGCCGTCGTGGTGTTCAGCATCATCGCTCAGGGCTTGACGATGCCACGGCTGGTGCGCGGTTTCGGGGGGAACAAGCCGGTGTGACGTTGCATTGCGGCCCCCGAGTTCACTGCCCTCTCAACTTGTCTTCCAACACGTCCAAATCGTCTTGTGCCCGTTGGATGCGAGCGGCGTCCCCCGCCGCCCTTGCAAGCGTGAGCCGTCGTGTCATGTACCGGCGCGCCTCATCCGGCTGTCCGGCCTCGAACGCCAGCACCCCAAGTTGGAACAAGGCTGAGTCCACATGCTCTGCATCGCCCGCCTGCGTCGCAATGGCCAGGACGCGCTGCAGACCAGCGCGCGCGGCGGCGGGCTGGTGCAGTTCGTAATCGTTCTGTGCCAGGTTTATCAGCACGGGGATCAGCTTCGGGTCGGCCAGTCCGAACAGGCGCTCGCCGCCAGCCAGAACGGCCGTATTCACGTGCCGTGCTTCTTCGAACCGCCCCAACTCGTGCAGGCAATACCCGATCGATTCCTGTATCCCCAGGCGCTGGCTCTCTGAGTGGCTCGGGTCCGGCGCCATCAGTGCAGCGGCAGTTTGATAGAATGGGAGTGCAATCTTGCACTCTCCGTTGTGCTCAGCCTGTTTTGCGGCATTATAATTCGCCATCAGCCGCTCGTCCGCACTCAGGAAGGGCGTCTTGGCATCGATCCGTAGCGCCGCGGTGTAGTGCCCGATCGACGCGTCCAACCGGTGCGCTTTCCATTCCACGAGTGCGCGAAGGTGATCGACCCTTCCCCGCTCCACACTGTCCGGCGCGGTATGCGGCTCAATCGTATCGAGCTCAGCCAGGCTGGCGCTGATACTGATCATGCTGTTCGGATCGAGCAACCGGTCGGCCAACGCTTGCAGCTGAAGTTTCATGGGTGCCGACAGTGCGATTGCCGGCGGCGTCTGCGCCCCAGCACCCGAGATACTGAGAGCCACGAGGAGTGTCGCGATCCAGCCAACACCATGAGCCATGTTCACCCCTCGCTCTAACCAAAAAGATGGAGGCCGAGGGCACCTGGCGCCAGCAGGGCGGCGGCCCAAATCAGACCGGACGCGACATTCGCCACCTGGAACCACACAAAGCCCATGCCCGCGATACCGGCAGCCAGAGGAACGGTGGCGCGGAGGGGACCCAGGAAGCGGCCGAAGAAGACGCCGCTGACGCCCCAGCGCTCAAAGAAGCGATGGGCGCGGGGCAAAAGGTCTGGGTATAGGCGCAGCGGCCAGACCGCCAGGATGTCTTTGCCCCAGTGGCGGCCGACCCAGAAGGAGAGCCAATCGCCGACGCAGGCACCGAGGCTTGCGCCCGCCCAGATTGGCCAGAATTCGAGCGCGCCGGCGCCGATGACCGCGCCGACCCCGAGAAGGATCGCGGAGGTCGGCAGGATCAGGGAAATCACCACCAAGGACTCGCCGAAGGCAAGCAGGAACGCGAGCGGCGCGCCCCAAGCCGCATGCGCGCTGATAAAGCCCAGAACGTGATGCGTGAGCGCCATCATAGCGGCGGCATTGGGCTATCACGTAGGGTGGAAAAGCGCAGCGCAGTCCACCAACCGGCACGTCGCGTGGACGGTAAGGTCAGGCGGTGGCGCTCCTGGTCACCGGGGCGCGTTTCGGAACCCGCATGAAGCGGCGCGCGAAGCGCACCATGTTCGGCATCGTTGTCGGCCGCAGCAGGCGTCTGTCATAGCCCGCAAAGCGGCGGTCATTCTCGGAGAGGCAGATATCCATCAGTTCCGGCACGCTGACATCAACATCGCTGACGGCGGCGCTGCCGGTGACGGTGAAGTTATTGTCCTGCTTCTTCTTACCGTCATCCATGCCGCGCGCTATGCCGATCCGCTCCCATCCCAGGAAGGCCCAAACGGCCAGGACGCGCAGCTCGAACCACGGGCGACGATACCAGGGCATGGTGCGGCGGTGCCAGGCCGCCCAGTTCTGGAACAGCAGGATATGCCGCGCCTCTTCCTGAATCACCGGCTCGAAAGTGTCCACGAGTTCGGGCGGAAAGAAACCGGAGCGTTTGGCGAGTTCGAACAGGCCGAAGGCAAAGAAGCTATCGATGCATTCGCTATAGCCGGTCACGAGATAGGCCCATTCCGGGTCGCGGGGCTCGATATAGTCGGGCTCGGGTTCGAGCACGATGCCATAGGCCTCCACGAGGTTGGAGAGCACCTCCTTGTGGCGGCCCTCCTCCCAGCCATTCAGGGCGATGGTCTTGTTCATATCGGGGTCCATGCAGGACCGCGCATAGGACAACATTCTTAGACGCGCCTTGCCCTCGGTCTGGACCGCGATGTCCCAGATGGGCAGGTTGATGATGCGGTTGCGCGTCTCATCATCCAGGATCGGCCAGGCGATGACCGAGGGCTTGTAGGGGTTGAAGGTTTCTTGAAACATGCGGCACACTGCTGCCTTATGGGCCTCGCTGCCCAAGGGCAGTGTGGCGTCCTCCGCCACCCATATGCGGGCGGCGCGGTCAGCGGCCTCGATTGTGGCGGCGTCCGGGGCCATAGGTTTTCTTCTACCTGAGCGAATGGAAGGTCATGATTGGCGCCCACTGACCGATCGGTCAAGGGACCGGGTCATCCCTTAGACGTGACCGCTTCCCTCACGGTTTCCACGCCGGGACCGCGGCCGGGACGGTCGCTTTCTTTTGGCGCGACCTTCGGTGGGCGCCTGGGTATAAGCCTGTTCGGATTCAGAATCGTCTTCGGGCCCTGCTTCAAGGGGGGCTTCAGCCATGAGGATCTCGACCGGCGGAATGACCTGTGTCTCCAACTCCACAGAGAGCGGTGCAGCGACGAGAGGCTCGATCGACTCTGCTGCGGGCTCGGGGGGCGTTTCCCGTTTAATACGTCGCGCGCGCTTGTGAGGGACGGCCTTCACAACCGTCGTTGCAGCCGCAGGCGCCCGATTGAGGGCGGCAAGCGTTTCGGCGATGGACAGGCTGAGCCGTTCCGCCTCTTCGGCCGGGAGCCGATGCCGGTTCTGATACGCCGACAGGATCAGCGCCGAGGCGGCGGCGAGCGACAGGGATGCGGTCGGGCTGGTCTGCACGGGTCGTCTCCGTTGAACGGATGTCTATTATCAACACCTTAGGCTTTTCTGGAAGAGTCCACACCGGCATCGTCTTCGGGATTGGAAGCGTCGTATGGTCACCACCCAAGACAAAGACATGCCAGCGCTATTTAAGCGCGTTGAGCATTTCGCGCCGCAGGATAGCATTCAAGCGCGCCTGATACCCTTTGCCTTGCGACTTCAGCCATTCGAGAACGTCGGCATCGACACGCGCCGTGATCTGCATCTTGACCGGTCTGTAGAAGCGACCGCGGACTCCGGTCTTCAGTTGCGCATCCGTTATCTCTGGTATGTCGCTATAATCTATTTCGCTATCAGGGCGTGCTGCCAGAGAGGTCAGGCTTGCCCTCTGCTCGTCGGTGAGGCGAGGCAGCGTGGTTGCAGTAAAACTAACCGTTTTCGTTTTCATACCGTCTTCTTTCCATCCGGTCGGCGCGTCGTGCCGAGATGATGCGAATGACGTCAATCGAATCGCCTTCGGCGTCGGTCTCAGTCATCGTGTGGGCGACCATCAGGATCATGAAGCCCCCGATCAGACCCAAAGTACGCCAGCGATATTCATGGCCTTCAATCCGATCAAGCACCGAGAAATGCATGGGGTCGTTGAACACCTGACTGGCCTCCTCGAAACTCAGTCCGTGTTTTCTCTGATTAGAACGGCTTTTCGCCTCATCCCATTCAAAGCGGATGCCTGCCATGGAGGAATTATAATTATATATTTGTAGTTATACAATGCTTACCCTTAAAACACTCCATGCAAAAACCAGTCGAGATTGCCCGTGATGGCCTCGACGCCGTCACCGCTGCGATAGAGCCAGAAACGGTCCCCGGCCTCATCCTCCACCGCCCAGTAATCGCGCACCGCTCGTGTCTCGGCCTCGCGCCGCCACCATTCGCCGAAGATGCGCTCCGGCCCATCCGCCCAGCGAATCTTGTGGCGCATCCGCCGCCAGGTGAAGACCGCCGGCGGCTGGTCCGGCAACATCGCAATGGCCTGCACCGGCTGCGGCGGCGTGAACAGCCGCACCGGGCGCGGCCAAGCGGTCTGCCAGGCCAAGCCGCCGGGCGCCGCTAAAGGCCCCACGCGCGTCACCGATCGCTCCGGCACATCGCTTTCCATCGGCTGCATCCGATAGACGCGATCCGCACCGAACCGATTGATCAACCGATCCACCAGAGGCCCGAGATCCATCGGCGCGCTGCCATCCGCCAGCACCGCGATCTGATCCGCCGTCATGGTCTCGGCCAGTGGCACCCACAGCGTCATCGCCTCCACGCCCAGGCCGGGATCGACCGTCTCGATCCGCGCACTCAACAGGTGCGCGAGATGCGGCGGGTCACGCACCGGCCGCGCGGTCGCGACCACCACCACCTGCACCGTGCCGTCCACTCTCTCGAAAACCAGATCCAGGCGCCGCGCCCCCTCCCCGCGCCGCTCCAACCCGGCACAGATGGCGCGGGACAGACGCGCCATGACGGTCGCAAAGGCTTCGGCAGTCAGCAGAGGCTCCATGAAGGTGAGGCGCTGGCGCAGCAAAGCACGGGACGGCACAGGCTCCAGCGGCTCAAAAACGCGCCCTGTCGCGGCATCCAGCCGGCGCGCAAGCCCTTCCCCGAAGCGCCGGACCAAGGGCGCGCGGGCGGCGGCAATGAGGTGCTCGATAGAATGAAAGCCGAGCCGGTCCAGGCTCGCCGCCGTGTCAGATGGCAGCCGCAGCGCCGCGATCGGCAAGGGGGCCAATGCCGCCACGGTACCGCCCTCCGGCGCGATCGCCAGAGGGTTACCGCCATAGCGCGCCAGCCCCCAGGCGGCGCCAGGCGTATCCGCCACCGCGACACGCGCGGCCACACCGCTCCGTGTCAGGCGGTCCCGCAGATCGGCCAGCATCGCGGCCTCTCCGCCATGCAGATGGTCGGCGCCGGTGCTATCGAGGCGAACACCGTCCGGTGGGTCAGCAGCGGTGAGCGGCGCATAGCGCTGGCACCAGGCGGCAACCTCCTTCAAAGCCGCTGCATCGCCGGCCAGATCGGCATCGATGACGGTGAGGCCCGGCCGCATGGCCTGAGCCTGGGCCAAGGGCATGCCGGGGCGCAGACCGAGGGCAGCGGCGGCGGCATCGGCGGCCCCGATCACCAATCGCCGCCCGTCATGCAGTCGCGTGACGACGGGGCTTGCCTTATCCGGCGCGCCGGCGGTGGCCCTTCGCCACCGATCGGTGGGCCACATCGGCAGCCAGACGGAGATGACCCGTCGCATCGCAAGCCTCCACACTCCAGGTTGCGGGTTCCGCCCCACGGCATCGGATGAGGTCGATCCGCCACACAGCGGGCGCCAGCCCCCGTACCTGAGGGGCGTGGGGCAAGGGCGGCCCGGCCGATTGCCGCGCGATGCGCCAGCGCGTGAGGGCGGCAATGGGCGTCATCAGGGCGGGATCATCGGGTGTGCGGCTGCGGCGGAGAGTAAAGACGGTGACACCCGAGGTTTCGGCCGCGAGCTGCAACCGGCGGGACGCGGTGGAGTCCAGCCGCCTCACCTCCCCCACGATGCCGGCGAAACCGGGATGACGCAGCCCCTCCTCCATCGCGACCAGAACCGAGCGCGCGGCGTCACGCCCGGCCTCGACATGCAGAACCCGGTTCGGGTCGAGACCGACATGCGCCAAGGCGGGCGCGAAGAGATCGCGCTGTTCGGTAACCCACAGCACCGGGCCCGGCAAGCGCGCCAGAATGCCCGCCACCATCAGCACGGCGGCGGTGCCATGTTCCAGGCCTGGGCCGGCATCCGCGACGTCATGCAGCCCACCCAGACGAAGGCCGCCGCCGGGCAGATGACGGTCGATGGCGTCGATTTCGAAGGGCAGAACCGCGATCGCGGCTTTGGCGTCACTCTTCCGTTCCAAGCGGCAGACGTCACGCCGCAACCCCTCAAGAGTGAATCCTTTAAGGTGTTGATCATGTTGACTCATTTCATGCTACGCTCAATCCGGAGCGGAACATAACGTGAACATACAGGACGTGGAAAGGGCCTATTGGCGGCCGAGGCCTCTGCCAAATTGTGCAAATCGGCGTGTCATCACCGCGAGTCGGGCACAGAGAGTCCGATTGAGCGGCGAATTCAAATCACTGGAGGAGACGGCTCAGACAGTGGTTCAGTGGCTGCGGTCGCTCAACTTATCGGCATCAAGCGACGGAGCCGGAGCCTTTGCAGACGCGTGCCCAGAGCACCTGGAACGAGGGGTCCTGTGTTTCGAGCACAGTGCCGTCGAGGCGACCGAAGACGGAGACATAGCGCTGCCGCCCACTTCTGCTCTGGTAGCCCGTGGTGCCTTGTACAGAACCGCAGAGGCTGACGACCTTGCCTGCGCCTGTGCTCATGAAGGCGGTGTAGCTTCTCTGGCCGAACAATTGGCCGAGCGATTTCCGGCCATTGACCCAGCTTGCCTGTTGCACAGGATCCGCAAAGGTGACGACGCGCTGCGGGGCGACGACGACCGCAGATGCCGCCGTTGGAGAGAATTGCGCCACTATTTCGTTGTGCTCACGCTGCGCGGCGAAGGCAAGGGAGATCATCAAGGGCACGACAAGAACAGCAAGACCAACGGCGATCCGCGATCCATGACGGGTGCGGCGCTTCTGCTCAGGGTTCTCGTAATTGCACTCGGGGCAAACGCTGAGATTTTTATCGATCGAAACGTCGCACCATAAGCATTTGTAAGAGGCCATTTGAAACTTCTATGAGAAACCATTTCTCTATCCAGATGATGCCCATAATGATTACAAAATGACAACACACAACACCGCGATGTATTTCAATAACTACTTTGGTTATATTTTACTGATCTATCTCATTCATCCCACTGACATTTTTTTATTGGTCGATACCTTCTGCACCGAGTCTAGTCACGATTCGGCGGTACTCTGTGCAGCCATGGCTCTGTCCCCACCTGCCTCAGTAATTGACGTTGACCGTGACAGTATCGGCGTAGGAGCCGGGCGTATATTGGGCGCTGGCCAGGGAGGCATAGACGGTCAATGACTGCTGCACGCCGGTGCCGGTGCCGGCCACACCATTTCCGACGCTCGTCGAGGTCGCCGTATTGCCCCATATCGGTCCGGTGCCACTCGTTGCGCGAAGCTGATAGGGCACTTTGTCCGTGCCGCTGCTCGTGCTGCTCATGACGCCGGCGCCATTGAGGTTCGCGTTCGAAGGTGACAGGCCGACATAATAGGGCGTGCTGGTCGGGCAGGTCACACCGATGGTGGTATTGCCTTGGATACCGGTGCCATTCGACGGTACGCTGCCGATATTGAGGGCGACGCCGGCACTGACCGTGCACGTTTTGCTCACCACGGCCGTCACGGGAAGCGTAAAGGTCAGACCGGAGTAACCGGTCAATGCACCGCAGGATATCCCGCTGATGAAGCCGAGAGTCATATTGTAGAAGCTTCCTGAATAGCTATCGGCGGCAGAGGTCTGGCTGCCCGGTATGGCGCCATAGAAGGTCAGGGCACCCGTGACGACGTTCCCGATGCCACCCGCGATCGATACCGGGGCGCTGATCGGGTTCGTGGTTGTCCACACAATGCCGTTCGGCGCGTTCGTGTAGAGATTGAATTTGAGGACGCCACCGCTGCTGCTTCCCGCCATGGCCGGTTGACTTACGGTGCCGGGATAGCTTGGTGTTCCCAACCCCGCGCAGATGGAAAAGTTCGCAGCCGTTGTATTGTAGTTCGTGCAAGTATAGCCGATCGAACCGGTGCCGGTAATGCCCGTGGCGGGGCTTACGTTAACCGTGCCGAAATTGAGGGCAGGAGATGTGTCACTGCACACAACGACGGCGTGCGCCGGCTTGGATGTGAGCAGACCAACGCTCAACAGCACCGCAAAAAGCAGGCCAAGGCGCGACAGCGTTCTGATCATGGCATTTGCCCTTGTTTGCAGATCAACGGCCCGATCTGCGGAATATCCGTGCCTTGCTGGTGATAATCGAAACTCACGTGACAGGGTCCAGACGGTGTCTGCACATCCAGGACGTTGTGTAGGGTGAGGTCATCCAGATAGGCGGCGCCATCGAAGCCGACCAGAACGGGCTCGGCCGGGTCACGGGGCACGCCCTGAAGCTGCACCTGGCTGCCGAGGGGCACCGCCTTGCCGGCGGCGTCGACCAAAATGATCGCCGCCGCGCGGATCGGCACGATGGCGAATTTGACGATCGTGCCAGCGCGATCCGTGGGCGTGGTGATGGCTTTGACGCGATCGACATTGAGATTAGCGGGAAGGTTCATCGGATCGATGCTGATGTGGTTGTCCTGATACGCGTTCAGCGGCGAGATGAGGAGCAGGCCGCGACTGTCGGTCTTGCCGAATGGATTATTCTCCAGGCTGACGGGCACATCGGCCTTGCCATCGGTGGAGACCACGGCGAAGGCGCTGTTGAGGGTGCGTGTGGCAAAGGGGTGTCCGCCGATCAGCACCAGCGCGCCATTCACGCTGGTATAAGCCGTGGCCTTGCCGCCAAGATTGCTGACCCCACCCTGGATTGCCGCATCGTCGCCCTGATAGTCCAGCTCCGCGAGACCTTGTGGGCGCCCTGCCCCTTCCTCTTGCTCGGCGCGCCAGCCGAAGCCGCCGGTGCTTGGAACCGTTCGATTCTCATTGAGGGTGATCGAGTTGACACCGTTTTCGTTCTGAACCGATGTGCTGGCATAGGTATCGCTGTCGAGCGACACATTGAGATTCAGCAGAAGGCTGCGCTGGCTCTGCTGACGAAGATTTTGGTTCGCACTGAAATCCAGCGAGAGGGCATTGCCGATCGGCTTGGACCAATTGACGCTGACATAGCGGCTGCTCTGCTGCGTCTCGTCCAGAGCGATGTAGCTTGCGCTAATATTGCCCCACCGGCCCAGACTGAGGCCGGCGGTCGCACTGGCACTGAGCGCGGGTGGCGGGCCGCCGTACAGCGTCGCGACATCGGTATATCCGCTGGTCGCGCGGGTGGCGTTGAGGCCGATATTGTAGCGCGCATTGCTCCAGCTATAGCCGAGGCTGAATTGCGACCCCAGGACACCTTGGTGATCGCTAGAGGCGAGCGAGCCGGAGAGAATACCGCCAGCGTTCCCCAGCAAAACCGCGCCGCCTATGCCGGCATTGGCCAATCCGCTGGTACACTCGGCATGCGTTTCGACCGTCAGGTGATTGTTGACGCCGTAGCGAAAGGTGCCGCTGGCGACCGGTTCACCGCCATAGTCGAAGGACTGCAAGCCGTAGTTCTCACGGACTGCGCCGAGCTCCACGGACCAATCCGCGAGCCCTTTCTGCAGAAGCTGCTCGGCATTGTACAGCGAGAAACTGTAGTTGCTGACCTGGCCCAAGGCATTGGTCAACACCACCTGCGCGTTTCCCGCGCCACTGATGCCGGGCACGGAGTTGAGCTGGAAGGGACCCGCCGCGACATCACCGCTATAGCGCTTGATGCCATTGACGTAGAGCTCGACTTGCGACGGTAGCGTCGCCGAACCGAGGAACTGCGCCAAGGGTGTCGTCACGAGATAGGGCTGCAGGGCGAAGTTCGTGCCGAACTGGATGCCGCCAATGCGCGTGGCGCGCGACCATGACGTCGCGGCCGTCAACGTGTCGCCAATGCGGAGCGTCAGCAGGTTACCGGGAAAGGACGTGCTCCAGCTCGTGTCGAGCCGCGATGTGCGGTCGGTGGCCGGGCCGGCGCCGGTTGTCATTTGCGACAGACCCGTCGAGCTGAACGTACCGAAACCGTTGAAGGCCCGGAACTCGCTGTAGGCACTCAGGCTTCCGATGCCACCCTGCGACTGGGTTCCAAACAGATTGTAGTTGAGCAAGATGCCGGGCGCGGCGCTCGCATGGGCTGCCGACGGGGTTTCGTCGACCAGCATCTTGGTGGAGAGACGCAGCGACTTCAGCGGCGCCACGAGGGTCACGGCCTGGTTTTGCTGATCATAGGCAATGTGCAATCCCTTTAGGCTGTCGAGCCGCATGGGATCGGCGCCACCGCTCGGGAAAACGATGCCGAGTTCGTGCAGAGTGGTGTGAGAGGCCCAGAGCGCATGATCGCGATATCCGAAATGGATGAGACCACGGCTCGCGCCATTCAGCGTGACGTCGAGATAGAGGTCAATCGCGTGAATGGCTGACATCGCATCCGGCGCATCCGCGGTGAGGGTCGGCGGCGGTGCGGCCGGCGGCGGTGCGGGGGCGGCAAGCGCGTTGGACATGGATGCGATCAGACCCTGAAGAAGCCACGCTTCAGCGAGGAGTATCGGCCAACGAAACATTTTGTGTCAGATTCGAGCCGTTGACCATCGCCTCGAACGTGACATTGCCGGCAAAATCACTGGCTGGCTGTCGCAACGCGAATCGCATGGTGGCGCCGGGCAAGACATAGCCCAGCAAGCCGGGTGTGATGTCGCCACGGCGACCGGCAGCATCGACATAGGTCACACCGGAAAGCTGCGCATGTTCGGTGCCGCTATTGCTGACGTCCAGAAACGCCTTTTCTCCGTCGCTCTCCAGGCTCCAGTGCAGCACTGGCGCGAGATGGGTCACGCTGACCGGCTCGACAAAGATTGGTAGGGAATAATGCAAAACGAATTGCAAACCGCTCCGGACGCCTGCGCCTGTCACGGGCAATTCGTCGATGGAAATGCGGTAGGCATCCTCCACGGCTTGCGGGCCGATCGGGGGTGGCCCGACACGGATAACCCGGACCAGTTGCTCGTCATTCGGCTGGATCTGCAACATGGGTGGGCTGACCAGAAGGCTGCGCGACAGTGTCAGCTGCTCGACGCCATTCGGTTGCGTCCAGTGGTAGACGCGGACCTGCGCATACAAGGCACCATGCCCTGCGTTGCTGAGCCATAACCCATCCGCGACTTGCGACGCCAATAGGCTCAAGGTGATCGGTGAGACTTGTAGGCCGGAGGCCGCCGCACTTCCACAAACGCTGCAGAAGGCGGCGAGGAGCGCGTAGCCATAGGTCGCCCTGGACCGCATGATCAGTAGTTGACGTTGACGGTCACAGTGTCTTTGTAGGCGTCAGGCGTGTAGTTCGCGCCGGGCGCGGTCGCATAGACCGAGATCGCTTGAACGGCGCCGGTGCCGGTGCCGGCCACGCCATTGCCGATCGCGGTGCTGGTTGCCGTGTTGCCCCAAATCGTGGTGCCTGTGCCGGAATAGAGTTGATAGGGCACTGTGTCGGTATTGCCGGAGATCGTGCCGGCCATGACGCCCGCACCGGTGGTGCTCGCGTTGGAAGGCGCCAGACCAATGAAATAGGGCGTCGTTTTCGAGCAGGTCACGTTGATGGTATTGGTGCCCTGGGTATTCGTCGCGGTCGAGGTAACCGTGCCGATGCTGATATTGGATGTGGATCCTGCTGTGACGCTACAGGCCTTGGTGATGGTCAGCAGGACCTGGAAGGTTGCTGTGGCGGAGCTGGCGGCATTGGCGGTGACCGCGATCCCATTGGCCAACAGCAGCGCCGCCGCCAGTTTCATCGTCTTCATATGCACGAATCTCATCCTAAAAAAATCCTGTTGCGACGTTGTGGTGCGGACACACCCGTGAAGGCTGATGCACTCACGTGCGCCGCGCTGAAGTCAGTAACAATGGTCGACGACCGGCGCGGCTGTCTCTCTATTGTGGCTGCACGGAACTCATAATCTGCAGACATAACCAAAGACTTCGGCAGAGGCAGGCGTGGTCATTAGCGAATAAGCAAGAGTCTCCGCTTGACATCGGGTATGCGGTCTCAATGCTTAATGACCTGTTAAACGAGTCATGCAGGGCTGCTATCTCACAGCAAAGTGCAGATCGCTTAAGAAACAAGTTACGAGGGACGGAAACGATTGCATTTTGATCTGCGAGGCGCCTTGATCGACGGGCCAGCCTCAGCAAGACCGTTGATGATCGGAGACCTGTCAGGTTCCGGACGCCGTCATAATGTTGCTGTAAAATAACGAAAACTTTGCGTTGATCCACATCGATCGCGCGTCCGCATTGTATGCGCGCGTCACATCGGGCCGATGCTCGCGCGCCCCGGTGTGCCTCAAGGGTCGCCTGGGAGAGGATGGGGATTTTGGTCGGGCAGGCGGGATTCGAACCCACGACCCTCAGTCCCCCAGACTGATGCGCTACCAGGCTGCGCTACTGCCCGTTTGTGCGGCCGCCGGGGAAAGGCGCGACCGCCGAGGTGCTTTAGCAGCGAGACCCGCCGGCGGCAACCGCCCAGGCGGCCGAAGGCCTATTCCACCGTGACGGACTTGGCGAGGTTGCGCGGTTGGTCGACATCCGTGCCCTTCAGCAGGGCCACGCGATAGGCAAGCATCTGCACCGCCACGGCATAGAGAATCGGCGCTACGAAGGGATCGCAAGCCGGCAGCACCACGGTCGCGGCCGCAATGCCCTGAAGCTTCGCCGCCCCGGCGGCGTCGCTGAACACGATCACCTGCCCGCCCCGCGCCGCCGCTTCCTGCAGGTTGGATGCGGTCTTTTCGAACAAAGGCCCCGACGGCGCGATGGCCACCACCGGCACATGCCGGTCGATCAAGGCGATCGGCCCGTGCTTCATCTCGCCGGCAGCATAGCCTTCGGCATGGATGTAACTGATTTCCTTGAGTTTCAGCGCCCCTTCCAGGGCGATGGGGAAGCAGGACCCGCGGCCGAGATACAGCACATCCCGCGCTTCGGCGATGCGCTCGGCGATGCGGCCGATGGCCTCCGCGGCGGCGCCCTCCAGCACCTCGGCGGCATGGCCTGGTACTTCCATCAGCGCCTGGGTCAGCGCTGCCTCGCGCGCCGCGTCCAGCGTGCCGCGCGCCCGGCCCGCCGCCAGGGCGAAGCATGCCAGGACCGTCAGTTGCGCCGTGAAGGCCTTCGTGCTCGCGACGCCGATTTCGGGGCCAGCCAGCGTCTCCAGCACCGCATCGCTCTCTCGCGCCATGCTGCTTTCGGGCACATTGACGATGGACAGCACATGCTGCCCCTCATCCTGCATATAGCGCAGCGCCGCCATGGTATCGGCGGTCTCGCCGGATTGGCTCACCAGCAGGCCTAGGCCGCCCGCCGGCAAGGGGGGCGCGCGGTAGCGGAACTCGCTCGCGACATCGCCATCCGTCGGCATCCGCGCCAGGCTTTCCAGCCAAACCCGCCCGACGAGGCCGGCGTAATAGGCCGAGCCGCAGGCGCTGATCGTGACACGGGGAATGGCCGCGAGGTCGAAGGGGAAGTCCGGCAGAACCACGCTGCGCGTCGCGGGGTCGATCATGCGGCTGAGCACATCGCCGATCACCACGGGATGCTCGTGCAGCTCCTTCTCCATGAAATGGCGGTAAGCGCCCCGCCCGATGGCGGCCCCGGTCAGGCGGGTTTCGCGAATGGCGCGGTCCACGGTCTGGCCGGCGCGGTTCATGAAGCGCGCGCCATCCCGGGTGATCACGGCCCAGTCGCCATCCTCCAGATAAGCGATTTGCCGCGTCAGCGGCGCCAAAGCGAGGGCATCGGAGCCCAGGAACATCTCATCCTCGCCGAAGCCCACGGCGAGCGGCGCGCCGTGGCGGGCGCCGATCATGAGATCGGGATAGCCTGCGAAGATCAGCGCCAGGGCGTAGGCGCCCTCCAGCCGGCGTAGCGCCTGCCCGGCCGCGTCCTCCGGGGCCATGCCGCGCTTGAGATAGAGGTCCAGCAATTGGGCCACCGATTCCGTGTCGGTCTCGGTCTGGAATTCCTGGCCTTCGGCCTCCAGTTCGGCGCGGAGGGCGGCGTGGTTTTCGATGATGCCGTTGTGCACGACCGATACCCGGGACGTCCCATGCGGATGGGCATTGCC
Source organism: Acidisoma sp. PAMC 29798 (assembly GCF_030252425.1). GTDB lineage: Bacteria > Pseudomonadota > Alphaproteobacteria > Acetobacterales > Acetobacteraceae > Acidisoma > Acidisoma cladoniae. The sequence goes on from NZ_CP126994.1 coordinate 1,843,099, forward strand.
CTCGGTCGGGGCGCCATGGGTCGCCCAGCGGGTATGGCCGATGCCCGTGGTGCCCGGAAGGGGCCGGCGCGCCAGCACCGCCGTCAGATTGCCGAGCTTGCCTTCCGCGCGACGACGCTCAATGTCGCCCTCATGCAGCGTGGCGATGCCGGCACTGTCATAGCCGCGATATTCGAGGCGTCCGAGCGCTTCCAGGATCAGCGGCGCGGCGGGGCGCGCGCCGAGAATGCCGACGATGCCACACATTAGGACTTCTTTCCTTTTGTCGCCCAGTTCGCTCGAATGGCGGCGCCCCCGCCGGCCTTTTCGCTTTGGCGCGCGCGGCCAAAGGCCAGGGCATCGGCCGCCACATCCTGGGTAATGACGCTGCCGGCCGCGATAAAGCTGTTCGCACCGAGCGTGACCGGTGCCACGAGTGTGGCATTGGAGCCGACGAAACTGCCCGCCCCGATGATCGTGCGATGCTTCAAATAGCCGTCGTAATTGCAGGTGATGGTGCCGGCGCCGATATTGCTGCCCGCGCCGATGGTGCTGTCCCCGAGATAGGCGAGGTGATTGGCCTTCGCCCCGGCGCCGAGTTTCGTGGCCTTCAGCTCGACGAAATTGCCGACATGGGCGCCCTCACCCACCTCCGCACCAGGCCGCAGCCGCGCATAGGGGCCGATCCGCGCGCCGCTTTCGACCACGCAGCCTTCCAAATGGCTAAAGGCGAAGATGGTGGCGCCCGACCGCACGATCACGCCGGGTCCGAAGACGACATGCGGACCGACGGTCACATCCGGCTCCAACAGCGTATCGGCTGACAGGAAGACCGTGTCCGGCGCCGTCAATGTGGCGCCGCCGTCCATCGCCGCACGGCGCAGGCGACCTTGGACGGCGGCCTCGGCCTCGGCGAGTTCGACGCGGGAATTGACGCCGCGCAGTTCGGTGTAATCGGCTTCGACGGCCACCACCCGGCGCCCCTCTGCGACGGCCAGAGCCACCACATCCGTCAAATAGTATTCACCCTTGGAATTGTCGGCGCGCACCGCCGCGAGCCAACGGGCGAGATCGGGTCCGGCGGCGCAGAACACGCCGGCATTGCACAGCGTCACGTCCCGCTGGTCTTGGGTCGCCTCGGCCCATTCGACGATGGCGGTCACGTCCCCCACCGCGTCGGTCAGCACCCGGCCGTATTTGCCGGGCGCGGGTGGGCGCATGGCCAGCAAAGCGAGGCCGATCTCGCCACTCCGCGCCTCACGCAGCCTGCGCAACGTCTCCGCTGTGATCAGCGGATTGTCGGCATAGAGAATGGCGACCTCGCCCGCCCCGAACTGCGGCGCGGCCTGCAAGGCGGCATGGGCGGTGCCGAGGCGCGCGGTTTGGACCACGGTGGGATACGGCGCCGCAACCATTGCCACGGCCTCCATCTCCGGCCCCGTGACGACCACGATACGATCGAAAACGCTCTTGGCCGCATCGAGCAGATGCGTCAGCATCGGCCGCCCGGCGATCGGATGCAGCGCCTTGGGCAGGGCGGATTTCATGCGGGTCCCGAGGCCGGCGGCGAGGATCACGGCGGTCGTGTTCATGGCTCAGCGGTAGCGGCGAAGAGCAAGCCGTGTCAAAGGCTTCGCGGACAAATCTCGTATCGGAGTGCAACCATGGCCAGATGCGTCGTCTTCGATCTCGATGGCACACTCACCGACAGCCTGCCTGATCTCGCCGCCGCCCTGAACCGCAGCCTGGGCGGCCACGGTCAGCCGCCATTGCCGCTGGATCAGGTGCGGCCGATGGTGGGGGACGGCATTCGCGCCTTGTATGAGCGCGGCTATGCGGCGCGGGGCCTGATGCTCACCGAGGCCGATCTCGCAGCGGGGACCGCCGATTATACCGCCCATGCGACGGTCGAGACGGTGCTCTATCCTGGCGCGATGGACGCCGTGCAGGCCTTGGCGGCGGCGGGTTGGCGGATCGCGGTTTGCACCAACAAGCCGGAAGCACCGGCGCGGGTGCTGCTCGCGCATGTCGGGCTGCTGCCGTTGCTGGCGGCGGTGGGCGGCGGCGATAGTTTCGCGATGCGCAAGCCCGATCCCGAGCATGTCCGGCTGACGCTCGCGGCGGCCGGTGGCGAGACGGAGACGGCGATCATGGTCGGCGATCACCACAACGACATCGCGGCCGGCCACGGGGCGGGCGCCGCCACCATCTTCGCCGCCTGGGGCTATGGCACGCCCGAGATGGGCACCCGCGCCGATGCGGTGGCGGAGCGTTTCGCGGACGTGCCGGAGTTATGCCGACGGTTCCTGAAAGTCGTGACGCTGTAGGGTGGATAAGCGCAGCGCAATTCACCGTCTTGGTGTCGGCGTCTACCGCCTGTGAAACATGACAGCTAAAGCCCGATCGCCTTGCGGCGGATAACGCTGCGCTCATCCACCCTACGAGTTCGCAAGGGTGCGGTTGACGCCGCCATCGAAATGGACGCCTATCGCGCCATGACACGCATCCGCCTCATCGCCACGCGTTACCGCAGGTCGCTCCTCTAGCGGCGGGATGCCTATGTCATCTTTCAACCGCTGCCTCGCCAGCGGTTGAAGCGTCAAAACCACCGCTGGCCTCGTGGCTGACCCGAGGTTCGCCGTGCCCCACCATCGCTCCCCTTCCCGTCTTGGACTAATCGGCTTCGGCGCCTTCGGCCGACTGATGGCGACCCATCTTGCCCCCTATGTGACGCTCGTGATTCATGATCCGGCTTTCCCCTCCGCCAGCCTGGCGGAAGCAGCCGCCTGCCCCATCGTCGTGCTGGCCGTGCCGGTCAATGCCCTGGAGCAGACGGTGACCGCCATCGCGCCCTTGCTGCAGCCCGGCGCCCTCGTGCTCGACGTCGGGTCTGTGAAGACGCTGCCGGCCGACATCATGCGACGGGGCCTGCCCGATCATGTCGCGATCGTCGCGACCCATCCCCTGTTCGGGCCGCAGAGCGCGGCGCAAGGCATCGCCGGCCTCAAGATCGCGGTCTGCCCCATCCGGGGCAATGCCGGCCCCCGCGTCGGCGCCTTTCTGCGCCATTGCCTGGGCCTGGAGGTGATCATGACCACGCCCGAAGCCCATGACCGGGAGGCTGCGACCGTGCAGGGCCTCACCCATCTCATTGCCAAGATTTTGGTTCAGATGGAGCCTCTGCCGACGCGCATGACGACGCGCAGCTTCGATCTGCTCATGCAGGCCGTGGGCATGGTGCGGCACGACGCGCCGGAGGTGTTTCAGGCCATTGAGCATGCCAACCCCTATTCGGCCGAGGTGCGCCGGCGCTTCCTTACCTTCATGGATGCGGCGGCCGCGACGGCGGATAAGAGTTAAGGCGTCGGGCCGAAATCATGGATGGTGTCGGGTTGCACGGTGCGCCGATAGGCGTGACTGAACTCGGCCTCCGACACACCGTGTTCGGTCATCAGGGATTGAAGGCGCGCGAACAAATAGGTTTCATCGGTCGCAAGTCGGGGAAATTCCACGCCGATCGTCGGGATGCCGAAGCGCGATAACAGGAGCATCAATTGGTAGTATTGCGTTGCCAATTTGTTTTCTTGCTCGCTGGGGTCATCGGTCAGCCAAAGCCCGCCGGGGTGATGCGCCGCCGGATCGCCGCCGGCCTGCACAGCGGCATCGGTGACGCGCCTGCGACTTTGGGCGGCTGCATAGAGGTCGCGGATCGGCACGATGGCGGTGGATAGGCTGAGCTGGCCCGCTTCCATCGTCGGCAGGAGTTTGTCCACGAACCATGGTGACTTGATGACATACGACGTCGATGGTGTGACTTCATTCACTTCCAGGCCGGCTTTGGATATGGGATCGACCTCCGTGATGGCCTGATCAACCGTAAAACCTGTGTCGAAATCAAGCGCCGTTAAGAGTTGAACCAAAAAAGTGGTCCCTGCTCTACCGGTTCCGGTGATGAGTATATGACCTTGCCCGTTATCTGTTCGACTCTTGATCGTTTTTTCTGTCTTATTCTTTAACCGAAACAACACTCGTGTGATCCTTACCTCGTCATCGGTCTGTGCGACAGACAGACTACGCGCACGGCAGGGAAGAAAGAAACTATCTTCATCGCTTGGCCTCTTGACCCGCTCGAATTCAACGCGACTCAGACGAACGGGTGCGGGGCGCAGGGCTGGCCCAGGCTGCTGTCGTCCCGCGAACACGGCGGGGGTTGCCACACCGGGGGACCGGTCCAAGTAAAGGACCTGCGTCACGATACGACCTCAGGAGAGACCATCATGCCGACATTGACGAAGACCTTGGCTTTGCTGCCCGCGTTGAGCCTGTTCTGCGCGCTTGGCGCCGCGCCGGCCGCAATGGCCCAGTCGTCCTCCGCGATGAGCGAGGCCGCCGGCGCCACCACGGGCCTCGGCACCCACCATCGGTTCACTTCGGTAGCCGCCGCGAATGGGCAGTGCCCCGGCGATACCATCGTCTGGCACTCCGGCCCCGGGATGAGCTATGTGATGCCAGGCACGCCTGCCTATGGCAAAAGCGGCGGATTCTACGCCTGTAAGGCCGAGGCTGACACGGCTGGGTTCCACAATTCCAACATGTAAGACTCTGCTCGGGTGACGGCGGAAGACGCTACGTTTTCCGCCAGCGTGCATCACGGCATCGACTTGAGGACCGTGTTCCGCGTATCCACCTTGGGCACCACGTCGATCACCAGCAGCTTCACCGGCGTGGTGCCGGTATTCTCCCCGAAATGCCATTGGCCGACGACTTCGACGATGAAATCGCCAGTCTTGTAGTCCCAGCTCTGCCCGGTATCGGTATCCGTCACCCGCAGGGTTCCCGCCAGCACGTAACCGTAGCGGGGATAGGGATGCCGGTGGATCGGCAGCGTCGCCCCCGGCGCGATATCATAGGTCGATACCATGACCCGGACATCGCCCTGCGGCATGACCAGCGGCTGGCCGGAAGGCGTGGCAATGGCCGACATCAGCTGCGTGACCGTATAGGGCGCATCGGCAGCGGCGGCCGGCCACGCGGGAAGCGTCGCAATCAGACCGAGAGCGAGCCCTAGCCTGCGGTAAGACATACGGCAACTCCCATGAGGCATCCGCGCTTGCCGCGCGGGAGAAGGGACGGCACAAGGCGCTTATGCACGCCCTGACACTCCATAACAGCCTTAGCCGGCGCCGCGAGGCCTTTGCACCCCTCAATCCGCAGCGGGTTGGCCTCTATGTCTGTGGCCCGACGGTCTATGACCTCGCCCATCTCGGCAATGCCCGGCCTGTGGTGGTGTTCGACGTGCTGGCCCGGCTGCTGCGCGTACTCTTCCCGCACGTCACCTACGTCCGCAACATCACGGATGTGGAGGACAAGATCAACGCCCGCGCCGCGGAGCTTGGCGTCCCTATCGCCGAGATCACGGCACGGACGACGGTGGAATTCCATGCCGATATGGCGGCCCTCGGCGCCCTGCCGCCGGACATCGAGCCGCGCGCGACGGATAACATTCCGCAGATGATCGCGATCATCGAAAAGCTCATCGCCAGCGGCCATGCCTATGAGGCCGAGGGCCATGTGCTGTTCTCGGTCGCCAGCGATCCGCATTACGGCCGCCTCTCCGGCCGCTCGCCCGAGGAGTTGCAGGCCGGGGCGCGCGTCGAAATTGCCCCGTATAAGCGCGATGCGGGGGATTTCGTGTTGTGGAAACCCTCCCCGCCCGAACTGCCGGGCTGGGATAGCCCTTGGGGCCGTGGCCGGCCGGGCTGGCATATCGAATGCTCGGCCATGTCCTGGCGCTATCTCGGCCAGGATTTCGACATTCATGGCGGCGGCGGGGATCTGATCTTCCCGCATCATGAGAACGAAATGGCCCAGAGCTGCTGCGCCTTTCCCGGCAGCCATTTCGCGCGCGTCTGGCTGCATAACGGCATGCTTCTCGTGCACGGCGAGAAGATGTCCAAAAGCCTCGGCAATTTCCGCACCGTGCGGGAAGTGCTGAGCGTTGCACCTGGCGAGGCCGTGCGCTTCCTGCTGCTGCGCACGCATTACCGCGCGTCGCTCGATTTCACGGAAGCCGGCTTGGTCGAGGCACGGCGCGAGCTGGATCGCTTCTATCGCGCGCTCGCCAAGCACGCGCCGGGCTTCGCCGAGGAACCGGCGGAGGTGCCGGCCGAGGTCATGGCCGCCCTCTGTGACGACCTCAATACGCCGGGTGCCATCGCCGCACTTCACGTCCTCGCCGATCGTGCTTTGGCCGGCGACGCGGCCGCGGCGGCGGGTCTGCATGCCGCTGGCCGCGTGCTCGGCCTTCTGCAAGTGGCGCCAGAGACATGGTTCCAGGGCGAGGGTGACGCCGGAGTGGACGCTGCCATCGCCGAACGCCTCGCAGCCCGCAAGGCGCGCGACTTTGGCCGCGCCGACGCCATCCGCGCCGAATTGCTCGCACGCGGCATCGTGCTGGAGGACGGCCCCGGTGGCACCACCTGGCGCCGCGCGGACGCCTCATGACCGGCAAGGATATGGGCGCGGATATCGCGCCGATCGGCAATAGCCCGGTGGTGATCCTCGTGCGCCCGCAACTCGCCGACAATATCGGCAGCGTGGCGCGGGCCATGGCCAATGGTGGCCTGTTCCACCTGCGCCTCGTGGCACCTCGGGACGGCTGGCCGCAAGATCGCGCCTGGCGCATGGCCTCCGGCGCGGACCGCATTCTGGATGCGGTGACAGTGCATGAGACGATCGCCGAAGCGGTCGCCGACTTGCACCATGTCGCGGCCACCTGCCCGCGTCCGCGCCATATCATCAAGCCTATTCTCACCGCGCGTGGTGCGGCGTCGGAACTCCGCTCCATCACAGGTCGAGGTCTGCGCTGCGGTATTCTGTTCGGACCGGAGCGTGCGGGTTTGGAGAATGACGACATGGCGGAGGCGGATATGCTGGTGCGCTATCCGCTCAACCCTGCATTCATGTCCCTCAACCTGTCCCAGGCCGTGATGGTGATGGCCTATGAATGGTGGATGGCGGTTGAGGAGTCATCGCCACGGACCTTGATGACGAACGAGACGCGGGTCGCGACCAAGGGCGAGTTGGAGAACTTCCTCGGTCACCTCACGCGGGAACTGGATGATTGCGGTTTCCTGCGCAACTTGCCGAAGCGGCCGGGCATGGTGCGCAACATCCGCCACCTGTTCCAGCGCGGCGAGGTGACGGAGCAGGAGTTGCGGACGCTGCACGGCGTCATCACAGAGCTAGCGCGTGGCCGGAACGGACGGGTGGTCGGTTAGGTTCGCTCCGAAGGTCGCAGTGGCCTGATGGACAAATGAAATCCGAGCGCCTTCGTCACAGCCGTCAAAGTTGACAGCGTCGGATTGCCGTCCGGCGAAAGTGCCCGATACAGTGTCTCTCGCGTAAGCCCGGTCTGTTTGGCGACCACGCCGATGCTTCGGGCGCGTGCGACCGCACCCAAGGCCGTGGAGATCAGCACAGGATCACCGTCCTCGAAGGCTTCTTCGAGATAGGCAGCGATCCGATCTTCACTGTTGAGAACATCGGCGACGTCAAATGCTTTTGTTTCGACCGTCATCTCTTATCGTCTTTGCCAACGTTTTCGCGTCATGGATGTCCTTCGCCTGCGTCGATTTGTCCCCACCGCAGAGTAAGACAATCACCGCAGCACCCAATCGCATCAAATAGACACGATAGCCGGGGCCGTAATGGATGCGGAGTTCGCTCACGCCGTCTCCAACTGCCGCGACGTCGCCCATATTGCCTGCCGCCACACGGTCAAGGCGCACCGAAATCTTCGCAATGGCGCGGGCATCCCGCAGACTATCGAGCCATTCCATGAAAAGCTCGGTTCGACGGACTTCGACACTCTCAGGCATTAGGTCGCACGCGGCGCCATGTCAATTATAATTGGCATGGTCGGTCTTCAATACGCATTGCCCCGCAACACCGACACCAAGGTCATGGCGAGGATCCGCAGATCCAGCCCGACCGACCAATGGTCGATGTAATGCAGATCGAGCGCCACGCGTCGGCGTAGCTTCTCCACCGTGTCGGTCTCACCGCGACAGCCATTGACCTGCGCCCAGCCCGTGATGCCCGGCTTGACCCGGTGTCGCCCCGCGTAATCGGCGGCGGCAGCCTCGAAAGGCTGTCCGGCAGCCTCGGTGCCTAGGGCGTGCGGCCGTGGCCCGACCAGCGCCATGCTGCCGCCGATGACGTTGAAGAGCTGCGGCAGTTCATCGAGGCTCGCCCGCCGCAACAGCCGTCCCAGCGGCGTCACACGGGGATCGTCCCGCACCGCCTGGCACCGCCCGCCGGCATCCGACTGCGCCTGATACATCGTGCGGAATTTCCACACCGCGATCACCCTATGGTTGAAGCCAAGGCGTGGCTGGATGAAGAAGGCCGGCCCGGGTGAGGTGCCGCGAATGGCCAGGGCAATGATCGCCATCGCCGGCGCCGCCAGACAAAGCAGAAGACAGGCGAGCGCCACGTCCTCCGCCCGCTTCAGCCCGACCGACACGCCGGACATCGGCTTGTCGAGAAGATGCAGGAACGGCAACCCGCCGATTGAGGAAATGCGCGCGGCCGGCTGGTAGAACCGCGCGACATCGGGCGCCAGGCGGATATCGACGGCCATGCCCGCCATCCGCCGCATGATGGCGGCGGTGCGTCGCGCCGCCGTCTCCGGCAAGGCGATGATGACGAGATCGACATCACCCGACTGGATCATGGCGCGCGCCGCCCGCAGGTCCCGCAAGATCGGCCAATGCGTGAAGGCCGCCGCCGCCGCGCCGCCGCGCCCCAGGAAGCCCACGACATGCAGCGGCGCGTCATCTTCACGGAAGAAGCCGGCGAGCCGCGCCGCACCATCCCCACCGCCGATGATGATGGCCCGCCGGCCTTTCGCGGTCGGGCAGCCGCGCCAGACGGCGCTGGCCACAGCGCCCCGCGACAGCGCGAGCAAGGCGGGTGCTGCCACCGCCCAGGCAAACAGCCAGTTGCGATTGGCCAGGATCATGCTGACATCCGGGCCCTGCCAGATCTCGCCGATCCCTTCCCAGACCAGCAATGCGAGCAGCATCGCCCCGAAGGCGTTTAGCACGGTCTGGGCAACCGCCAGCGTGGACCGCCCGCGCGGGCGGTCATACAGGCCCCGACGCTGGAGAAGGCATGCGGCGAGCGCTGCCGTTCCGGCAATCACCAGCATTTCGCGACTGGTGTGGCCGGCATGACCGGCGGGGTTAAGCTGCCGGCAGGCGAGTCCCGTAAGCCCGATGATCGCGCCGTCCCAGGCCGCGAGCCAGACCGGCGGACCCCACAGCGCGGCCAGCCAGGGACTGAAGGCTGAAACGGAGGCTTCGCGCGGTATGCGCTCGGACATCGCGAAACTCCGGAGTGGCAGGGTTGCCGCCCCGGTGTAGTTTCATTGCGTTAACGAATCAATAGCGGCTCGCGATGATGAGGCTTTAGGCAGCGGGTCCCGTCTCCCCAAAGACACGCTCATACAGCGCGTCCAGGGAGCGCAGATGGCTGCGCGCCTCCATGGCACCGTCCAGCACCTTTTCCGGCACCCGGCCGGAAACCTCGGGATCCGCTGCGAGATTGTCGCGGAAATTGCGGCCCTCGGCCGTGCCCAGCTTGGTCCAGGTCTCCATCGCATTGCGCTGCACGATGCGATACGCATCCTCGCGTGAGATGCCGGCGCGCGCGAGGGTCAGCAGAACCTCCCCGCTATGGACGACACCGCCGAGGCTTTCGAGGTTCTCGGCCATCCGCTCGGGATGGATCATCAGCTTGGCCATCATGCCGGCGAGCCGTGCCAGGGCGAAATCCAGCGCCAGGCTGGCATCGGGCGCGAAGACCCGCTCGACGGAGGAGTGGCTGATGTCGCGCTCATGCCAGAGCGTGACATTCTCCAGCGCCGGCACCACGGCGGCGCGCACGATGCGCGCAAGGCCGGTGAGGTTTTCGCTCAGCACCGGGTTGCGCTTATGCGGCATCGCGCTCGACCCCTTCTGGCCGGCATGGAAGAACTCTTCCGCCTCCCGCACTTCGGAGCGTTGCAGATGCCGCACTTCGGTCGACAGCCGCTCGATGCCGCTGGCGACGATGGCCAGCGCCGAGAACCAAGCGGCATGGCGGTCGCGCGGAATGACCTGGGTCGAAACCGGCTCGGCAGCGAGGCCCAGCTTGGCGGCGACGTAGTCTTCGACGCGCGTATCAAGATGAGCGTAGGTGCCGACCGCACCGGAAATGGCGCAGGTGGCGATTTCGGCCCGCGCCGTCACCAGCCGGGCGCGATTGCGGGCGAATTCCGCGTAATGCCCGGCGAGCTTGAGGCCAAAGCTGGTCGGCTCGGCATGGATGCCATGGCTGCGGCCGATGGTCAGCGTATGCTTGTGCTCGAAGGCGCGGTCCTTCAGCGCCGCCAGCACGGCATCGACATCGGCGATGAGCAGGTCGGTCGCCTGGGTGAGCTGCACCGCGAGGCAGGTATCGAGCACATCCGAACTCGTCATGCCGAGATGAACGTAGCGGCTTTCGGGGCCGACGCCCTCGGCGAGCCAGGTCAGGAAGGCAATCACGTCGTGGCGCGTCTCGCGTTCGATCTCATCGATCCGCTCGACATCCGCCGGTCCCATGGCGGCGAGCATCGGGGCGCCGCGTTCGCGGATGATGCGGGCGGCTTCGGCGGGGATTTCGCCGATCATGGCCATTCCCTCGGCGGCCAGCACCTCGATCTCGAACCAGATGCGATAGCGGTTTTCGGGCGCCCAGATGGCCGCCATTTCGGGACGTGTATAGCGGGGGACCATGGCCATTCTCTCCGGATCGGGCGCGCGCCGCCGCCCTAAACCGCCGCGCCCCTGTTGACAAGGACGATGCTGTTTCCCGATGAAAAGGGATGGTCGATCCTCTTTTGCTCTCCCAGCTCGCCGCCCTCGCCCAGGTCATGATGATCGACCTCGTGCTCGCCGGCGATAATGCCGTCGTCATCGGCCTTGCCGTCGCTGGCCTTCCGGCGGCCCAGAAGCGCACGGCGGTCCTGATCGGCGTCGGTTTCGCGGTGGTGGTGCGCATCGCCATGGCCTTCGTGGCGCTCCGCCTGCTCGCAATCGTCGGCCTCACGCTCGCGGGCGGAATTCTGCTGCTCTGGGTCTGCTGGAAGATGTTCCGCGAGTTGAAGCGCAAACCGGGTCACGCCGCCGGGGCGCCGGCCATCGCCAAGACCCCCATGCAGGCGGCGCTGCAGATCGCGCTGGCCGATATTTCCATGAGCCTGGACAATGTGCTCGCGGTCGCGGGTGCCGCTCACGCGCATCCGTGGATTCTCATGCTCGGACTGCTGCTGTCGGTGGTTTTGATGGGCGTGGCCGCCAGCCTGATCGCGACACAGTTGGAAAAGCACCGCTGGCTTGCCTGGGCGGGCCTGCTGGTCGTGCTCTTTGTCGCGCTGCGCATGATCTATGACGGCGCCTTCAAGGTGCTGGATCATTTCGGTATCGACGTCTGGACCATGGTGGCGGGGTAGGCCCCCTAAGCCAGCCAGTTTTCAACCGTCAGCCCGCGTACCCAACGAAATTCCGAGACGTTGTGGGTGACCAGCGTCACCTGCAGTGCCAGAGCGTGTGCGGCGATGAAAAGATCGGTCGGCCTGATCGGCGTCCCAGCCGCTTCCAGCGCGGCGCGCAGCTTTCCGTATTCGGCATCAGCGGGGCTGTCGAAAGGCAGGATATCGAGCGTCCCAAGCACGGCACTCACGCGGGCAGACAGACGGTCGGAGCCTTTTTTCGCCGCGCCGTAACGCAGTTCCGCCGCCGTAATGATGCTGAGACACAGGCCGTCGTTACCATGAAGCAAAAGTTGCTCCGCGACCCGGCCGACTGGGTTGCGGATCAGATCAGAGACGATGTTGGTATCCAACATCGTCCGATAGATCGTCACAGATCGATGTCTCGGGCGGGTTGCAGGCCTTCGTCAAAATCCGCGAAATCGTCGTCGATCGGATCCCAGGTGGCAAGCAATTCGATCAGCCCGCCCTTCCGAATGGGCTCGATCACAAGCCGATTGCCCTCGCGACGCATAAGGGCCGCCTCACCCGGAAGTTCAAACTCCACCGGAATGCGGACAGCCTGATTCCGACCATTGCGGAACAACCGAACCTGTCGCGCTTCGGACATAACATTTCTCGGCATAGGCCTGAGCATAGGCCAAATCGTCGCGTCTTATCAAGACGCCTCTACCGCCGCAGTTCCATCTGGATCGGCCCTTCGCGGCGGCCGTGCGTGAACTGATCGACCAGGGGATTGCCGGACTCCATCAGCGCCTCCGCCGGGCCTTCCCAAACGATCTTGCCGTGATGGAGCATCGCCGCCCGCCCGCCAATGCGGCGCGCACTCGCCATGTCATGCGTAATGGCAATGGCGGTGCTGCCCAGGCGCTTCACGCAATCGACGATCAGCCCGTCGATCACCGCACCCATGATCGGGTCCAGCCCCGTGGTCGGCTCGTCGAAGAACATAATGGCGGGTTCCGAGGCAATCGCCCGCGCCAGCGCCACCCGCTTCTGCATGCCGCCCGAGAGTTCCGCCGGCGACAACTCGCCCACACTCGCCGACAGACCCACCTGGGCCAGCACCGCATCGGCCTTCTGCTCCGCCGCCACCCGCGTCTCCAGACCCTGGGCGATGAGCCCGAAGGCCACGTTCTGGCGCACCGTCATGCTGTCGAACAGCGCGCCATTCTGGAACAGCATCCCGATTTCGGCCCGCGCCGCTTCGCGCGCCTTGTGGCGGAGCGACAGGATGTTCTGCCCATCGATTTCGATGGTTCCGGCATCGGGTTCGATGAGGCCGAGAATACATTTGAGCAGAACCGACTTGCCCGTGCCGGACCCGCCGATGACCACCATGGAGGTACCGCCCATGACATCGAGATCGATGCCGTCCAGCACCTGCTTGTCGCCAAAAGCCTTGCGCAACCCGCGCACGCGAATCTTGGGGGTGAGGACAGCGCTCATCGGCTGAAGAAGACCTCGGTCATCACATAATCCAGCGACAGGATGAGCACGGAGGCCATGACCACGGCCGAGGTGGTGGCATTGCCCACGCCCTCGGCGCCGCCCCGGCTGCGATAGCCGTGAAAGCACCCCGACAGGGCAATGACGAAGCCGAAGACCGCTGCCTTGGCGACGCCGGACCAGACATCGATCGGCTGCAGGATCTGGAAGGTGCTCTGGATATAGGCCGCCGACCCGAAGCGGAGCTTCACCGTCGCCACGATGAAGCCGCCGAGCACGCCAAGGACATCAGCGACCACCACCAGCAGCGGCATGGCGATGATGCCGGCGAGCAGGCGCGGCGCCACCAGGTAGCGCATAGGCTTGGTCGACAGCGTGGTCAGGGCGTCGATCTGGTCTGTCACGCGCATGGTGCCGATTTCGGCGGCCATCGCGGCGCCGGCGCGGCCGGCCATCATGAGCCCCGCCAGAACCGGGCCGAGTTCCCGCGTGACGGAGAGCACGACGATGCTCGCCGTCGCCCCCTGGGCCGAAAAGCGCGCGAAGCCGGTATAGGATTGCAGCGCGATCACCATGCCCGCGAAGATCGCGGTCAGTGCCACGACCGGCAGCGACAGGAAGCCCATCGTGAACAGCGCGCGTCCGACCAGCCGGGGATAATAGGGCGGGAGGAAGATATTCAGCAGACCTTCGGCGGCGAAGATCAGGAGGCTACCGGCGGACTGGAGGAACGCAAGCGCGCCCCGCCCGAGCGCGGCGACCGCATTCAGGATCAAGTTCATGCGCCTCGATAAACCCGATGGAACCGTCTGCCCAGGGAGGTGAGGATTTCATAGCCATTGGTCCCGGCGAGGGCGGCGAGCCGTTCGACCGGGATGTCTGGCCCGATCACTTCGCACCAGTCGCCGATGGCGGCGGCCGGGACATCGGTCACGTCGATGGTGATGAGGTCCATCGACACGCGGCCCACCACCGGGCAGAGGCGCCCGTCGACCGAAACATCCGCGCGCCCGCCGAGCACGCGATGGTAGCCATCGGCATAGCCCACCGGCAGGGTCGCGATGCGCGTCGACTGGGCCGCGACCCATTGGTGGTCGTAGCCGACACCCGTGCCGGCCGGAACATCCCGCAGCGCCATGATGCGGGCGCGGAGTCTGGCGACGGGACGCATGGGATTGGCGGTCCAGGGAGTCGGGTTCACGCCGTAGAGCGCTGCGCCGGGCCGAGCGAGATCCGAGGCGAAATCAGCGCCGAGGAAGATGCCCGAGGAGTTGGCAAGCGATGTCGGAACCCCCGGGAATTTCGCCGCCGCGGCCGCGAACCGCACCTTTTGAGCAAGGTTGAGCGCCGCCGCCGGATCATCGGCCGAGACCAGATGCGTCATGACATAGAGCAGCCGGATATGGCGAAAATGCTCATCCGTAAGAGCGGCCACCTCAGCCGGGCTCAATCCGGTACGGTTCATGCCCGTGTCGACATGCAGCAGCGCAGGCAGCGCCCTGCCCCGCGTCGCGCCGGCCTCGTTCCAGGCGATCACCTCCCCGAAGGTCGAAAGGGCGGGCGCGATGTCATGCGCCACCAGCGTCTCGACATCGCCGGGGCCGACGCCGTGCAACACGCAGATCATCGCGTCCGACAGATGCGGCCGCAGGGTCACGGCTTCGGACAGATGGGCGGTGAAGAAGTGGCAACAGCCGGCGGCATAAAGCGCGGTCGCGATCTCGACCCCGCCGAGGCCGTAGCCGTCCGCCTTCAACACGCCGGCGGTCGGATGGCCGTGCCGATCGCGCAGCAGGCGCCAGTTGCTCACGATCGCCCCGAGGTCGATCTCCAGGACGGAACTCATGTCAGACAGGATCGTCCGCTCCTCGTTGTAGAATGAGGTCCGCCGCGCGCCGCCCATCCAGCACCGCGCCGCCGACCGTGCCGGCCATGCCGTCGATGCGGCAGGCCTCGCCCGCGAAGAACAGCCGCTCCCCTACTGGTTCGGCAAGGGCCGCGCGGGCGCCAGCCCCGCCGGGGCGCGCATAACTATAGGCGCCCAGGTGAAAGGGGTCGGTGCCCCAATCGGTTGCAAAGCTGTCCGCCGCGAAGATGCGGTCGGCCTGCGCGCCGAACAGCGCGCGCCACTCCGCACGGGCGAAATCCGCGGCGGCACGCGGATCAGGCGCCAGCGCCCAGGCCGGATCCCCACCCACGAAGCCGATGACGTGGTCGGCGCCGCGCGGCCAGGCGATGAAGGACATCAGCGGATCGCCGAACTGCGGCACCATGCGGAAGGCCATGGTGCCATCCTTCATGCCGAGCCGATCCTCCCCCGCCGCGCGCAGAACCACCTTGCTCAGCAGGCCCATGGGCAGGTTTGCGATGGCGCCCTGGGTCGCGGCCGGCAAGGGCGGATCGAAGGCGATGAGGCCCGAGGCGAGCACGCCGGTCGAGACCGTGACGATGACGGCGTCGGCCTCGATCACCTCGGTGCCTGTTTCGACCCGCACCATCTTCCCGTCCCAGGCGATACGCCGCACTGGCGCATTGCAGCGGATCGGCCCGGCGGAATCCTCCAACAGATCACGCAGCAATCGGCCGAGGCCGTGTGGCGGATTGAGGTTCTGCCCATCGAGCTGATTGAGCCGGAAGTCGGCGAGGCTCAGATACGGCGCATCGACGGCGTCGATCAGACTGGAATGCCAAGCCTCGATGGTCGGCACCCAAGGATTTTGGTGCCGGAAGGCGCCCGCGGCTGTTGCCAGATCCGTATCCGGCGCGTCAGGCGCTCCGTCGATGATCGTCATCCATTGGGCTTCGGCCGCCTCATACGCCGCGTCCTCCGCCGCTGTCGCCCGTCGATCGCCGATATGCATCAGGCTTTGGCCGCGAAAGGCCTCGGTCAGGCGAAACCCCGCGCGCTGCGCCATCGGCACGAGCGGATTGTGCTCGGCCATATGCAGCCAGGCGCCGCCTTCATCCAGCCAGGCGCCGGCGAGTGCCGTCGGCGTGCTGGTGCGCGCCCGCCCACCCGGTGCGGCCGAGGCTTCGAGGATGAGCGTCGATGTACCGGCGCGACGCAGCTCGGCCGCAGCGGCGAGCCCCGCCGCCCCCGCACCGACAATGACAACGTCAACCATCAATGCGAATGCTCGTGATCCGTATCCAGATCGGCGAAGCGGGTGAACTCGCCCTCGAAAAAGAGGTCGATCTTGCCGGTCGGCCCATGGCGCTGCTTGGCGAGATACAGCTCGGCCACGTTATGGACCCGCTCCATATCCTGCTGCCACTTGTCGAGCGCGGTCTGGAACTTGTCCTCCGAATCATAGGCCATCTGCTTGGGGGCCTTCTGCTGAAGGTAATATTCGTCGCGGTAGATGAACATCACCGCATCGGCGTCCTGCTCGATGGAGCCGGATTCCCGCAAATCGGACAGCTGCGGCCGCTTGTCCTCGCGGCTTTCCACGGCGCGGCTGAGCTGGGACAGGGCGATGACCGGCACCGACAGCTCCTTCGCCAAAGCCTTCAGCCCCTGCGTGATCATGCTGATTTCCAGCACGCGGCTTTCCGGCCTTGTGCCCGCAGCCGGGCGCATGAGTTGCAGGTAATCGATCACCACCAGCCCCAGGCCACGGCTGCGCTTGAGACGCCTGCAGCGGGTGCGCAGCGCCGACAGCGTGATGGCGGGCGTATCGTCGATCTCCAAAGGCAGGCTGGAGATTTCGCGACTGACTTGCACGAAACGGTCGAAATCCTTGGGGCCAATATCGCCACGCCGGATGCGATCGCCGCTGATGCGCGCGGCTTCGGCGAGCAGACGCGAGGCAAGCTGCTCGGAACTCATTTCGAGGGAGAAAATGGCCACCGCCTGCTTGGACAGGGCGTTCGGCCCGCCCTCCCGCCTGGCCTCATCCTGCAAGGCGCTCGCGGCACCCCATGCGATCTTGGTGGCGAGGGCGGTTTTGCCCATGCCGGGCCGGCCGGCGAGGATGAGCAGATCGGAGGGATGCATGCCGCCGGTCTTGGCATCGAGATCGCGCAAGCCGGTGGACAGACCCGACACGCTGCCTGAACGCTGAAACGCACGCTCGGCACTTTCGATCGCGGCGGTCAATGCCTTTTCGAAACTGACGAAACCACCCTCGCTGCCGCCGCGCGTCGCGAGATCGAACAATTGCTGCTCGGCCGCTTCCATCTGCTGGCGGCCATCCAGCTCGGGCTCGGCCCCGAAGGCGCGGTTAACCAGCACTTCGCCCACGTCGATGAGCTGGCGGCGTAGCCAGGCGTCATGCACCGTCTGACCGTAATCGCCGGCATTGATGATGCCGATCATCGCGGTCAGCAATTGGCCGAGATAGGCGGTGCCGCCGACCTCCTCCAGCACGCCCGAATGCTCGAATTCCGCCTTCAGCGTCACGGCGTCAGCCAGTTGGCCGCCTTCGACCCGGCGGGAGATGGCCTGGTAGATGCGGCCGTTGATCGGGTCGGCGAAATGCTCGGGCGCCAGAAACTCCGACACCCGCTCATAGGCCTTGTTATTGGCGAGGAGGGCGCCGAGCAGCGCCTGCTCGGCCTGGAGATTGCTGGGCGGCAGGCGCTGGCTAAGGCCGAGAAGCGGGGAGTCGATGCTATTCATCAAACCATCATAGACTATCCCGCCGCCTTGTGACGCCCCTCCGCCTGTGGAGATCGGGGATAAGGGGGATGTTTCCCCTCTCGGTAGGGCGGCGCTTACCCCTGATATTGCGCGTCCGTCACGTGCTCCAGCCAATCCACAGGTGACCCATTGAGCTTCTCCTGAATGGCGATATGGCTCATCGCCGTGGTGGCGGAGGCGCCGTGCCAATGCTTCTCCCCGGGCTCGAACCACACCACATCGCCGGGCCGAAGCTCCTCGATCGGGCCGCCCTCGCGCTGAGCCCGACCGCTGCCGGTCATGACAATCAGCGTCTGGCCGAGGGGATGGGTGTGCCAGGCCGTGCGGGCGCCAGGCTCGAAAGTAACCAGGGCACCCGCCACCCGCGCGGGCTCGGGCGGACTGAACAGCGGATCGATGCGAACCGTGCCGGTAAACCAGTCCGCCGGCCCACGGCCGGACGGCGTCGCGCCGCTGCGCTTGATGTCCATCGGATATCTCCCTTGATGACGGCGATACAGACTGCGCAGCGGTCATTGTTTTGACGGACCGGCGCACCGCGCCTAACTTCACCACAACCAAGGGGAGCCCCGAAAGGGGCTGAGAGGCCATGGCGCGAAACTCCGCGCGGATTGGCGACCCTTAACACCTGATCCAGGTCATGCTGGCGAAGGGATGGAGGTTGCGATGCCGATGACAGTGGTGGGCGCCGGCGTGGCTGGGCTCACAATGGCCCTGGCCCTTTCGCAGGGCGGTGCGGATGTGACGGTGCTGGAGCGTGGGCCGCGCCTGGGGGCTGCGTCCTGCTCGCGCTATGCCGGTGGCATGCTGGCACCCTGGTGCGAAGCCGAAAGCGCCGAACCCCTCGTCACCCGGCTCGGCCAGGAAGCCCTCATCTATTGGCCGCAGGTTCATCCGGCGACCGTGCAACGCGGCAGCCTCGTTCTGGCGCCGGCGCGGGATGCGCCCGACCTCGAACGGTTCGCGCGGCGCACGACCGATCACCAAAGGCTCGACGCCGAGGGCATCGCGGCGCTGGAGCCCGATCTCGCCGGACGGTTCCGAGCGGCGGTGTTCTTCCCGAAGGAGGCGCATCTCGATCCGCGTCGCGCCTTGGTCTCTCTGCATGACACGCTGGTCGCGCGCGGCGTCGAAATCCGCTTCGGATGCGATGTCGAGATGGCGTCACACGCGCATGAGATGATGGTGGATTGCCGGGGTTTCGCGGCCGCGGACAGGCTGCCCGATCTGCGTGGCGTCAAAGGCGAGATGCTCATTCTCCGCTGCCCGGCCATCACGTTTTCGCGCCCCATTCGGCTGCTGCATCCGCGTTTTCCACTTTACGTCGTGCCACGCGGCGACGGCATCTTCATGATCGGCGCGACAATGCTGGAAAGCGGCGAGCGCCATCGCGTCACTGCGCGCTCGGTCGTGGAATTGCTCAACGCCGCCTATGCGCTGCATCCCGCCTTTGCAGAGGCCGAGATTCTTGAAATGGGCGCGGATGCCCGCCCCACCTTCCCCGACAATCTGCCGCGCATCCGCCGCGTCGGGCGGCATGTCGCGGTGAACGGTCTGTTCCGGCATGGCTTTCTGCTGTCTCCCGCCCTCGCCCGCCGCGCGGTGGAGTTTCTTTTGCACGGCATCGAAGATCCGGAGGTGATGGATGAAAATCCTCGTCAACAGCGAAGCGCGTGACATCGCGGGGCCGAGCTTGGCCGACGCGCTCGACGAACTCGGCTATGGCGGCGCCGTCATCGCCACCGCCGTCAATGGGGATTTCGCACCCGCGCGCCTGCGGGCGGCGCTGATATTGCGCGAGGGAGACAGCCTGGAGCTGCTCGCCCCGATGCGTGGAGGTTGAGGATGGAGGTTTACGGCGTCACCCTGGCATCGCGGCTGCTGCTTGGCACTGCGCAATACCCCTCGCCCGCCATTCTGGCCGATGCCGTGCGGCAATCGGGCGCCGAGGTCGTCACTGTCTCGCTCCGCCGTGAATCGGGTGTCGAGCGTGCAGGACAGGGGTTTTGGTCCCTGATCCGGGGCCTCGGTGTGCGGGTGTTGCCCAATACCGCAGGCTGCCATTCGGCGCGTGAGGCTGTGACGACCGCCCAAATGGCGCGCGACGTGTTCGAGACGAACTGGATCAAGCTGGAGGTGATCGGCAATCACGATACGCTGCAGCCGGACGTGTTCGGCCTGGTCGAGGCCGCGCGCACCTTGTCCGCCGATGGCTTCGAGGTGTTTCCGTACACGACCGAGGATCTCGTCGTCGGTGAAAGGCTGCTCGATGCCGGTTGCCGCGTGCTAATGCCATGGGGTGCGCCGATCGGCTCCGGTCGTGGGCTCAACAACGTCTATGGCTTGCGGGCCATGCGCGCGCATTTCCCGAAGGTGCCTCTCATCGTCGATGCTGGCATCGGGCTTCCGTCGCAAGCGGCGCAGGCGATGGAGCTGGGCTATGACGGGATCCTGCTCAACACCGCCGTGGCGCGCGCGGGCGATCCTGCCCGCATGGCCCGCGCCTTCGCACGCGCGATCGAGGCCGGGCGCGACGCCTTCCTCGCCGAACCGATGCTGCCGCGCGACATGGCGGAACCCTCCACACCGGTTTTGGGAATGGCCTCCTTCGCATGACGCTAGATCCCTTCTACCTCATTGTCGATGATGCCGCCTTGCTGGTCGGCATTCTGCCGACGGGCGTGCAACTCGTGCAGCTCCGCATCAAGGATGCGACAGAACTCGATCTGCGCCGACAAGTGCGCCGCGCCCGCGCGCTGTGTGAGGGGTTCGACACGCAACTGATCCTCAACGATCATTGGCAGATGGCGATCGATGAAGGATTGGACTTCGTCCATCTCGGCCAGGAGGATTTGGAGACGGCGGATATTCCGGCGTTGCGGGATCACGGTGTGCGCATCGGGTTGAGCACGCATGACGAAGCCGAACTTGATCGTGCTCTCTCGTTTGCACCTGATTATGTCGCACTCGGCCCGGTGTTCCCGACGATCCTGAAGGCGATGACCTGGGCACCGCAGGGCGTCGCGCGCGTGTCCGCCTGGAAACGCACGCTGGGGGACACGCCGCTGGTCGCAATCGGCGGATTGACGCCCGATAGGGGGCGGCAGGTGCTGGAAGCCGGGGCCGACAGCGCCTGTGTTGTCACGGATGTGATCCGCAACACGGACCCCGTGGCGCGGGCGAAAGAGTGGATGGCCGCCACCGCACCATGGCGGGTTTAGCCAGCGCGGGGTAAGATAGATGGACATCGAACAATAGGAGCGCCGCGCATGGCCGAATATATGCCGCCGAAGGTTTGGACCTGGGACAAGTCGAGTGGCGGCCGGTTCGCCAATATCAACCGACCCATCGCGGGCGCCACGCATGACAAGGAATTGCCGGTCGGCCACCATCCGCTCCAGCTCTATTCGCTGGCCACGCCGAACGGCGTGAAGGTGACGATCATGCTGGAGGAGCTTTTGGCCGCAGGGCACACCGGCGCGGAATATGATGCCTGGCTGATCAAGATCGGCGACGGTGACCAGTTCGGCAGCGGCTTCGTGGCCGTCAATCCCAACTCCAAGATACCCGCCCTGATGGACCGCAGCGGCCCGACGCCGATCCGCGTCTTCGAGTCCGGTTCGATCCTGGTCTATCTCGCCGAGAAATTCGGCGCCTTCCTGCCGACGGAACCCGCCGCGCGTGCCGAATGCCTGTCCTGGCTGTTCTGGCAGATGGGCGCGGGGCCGATCCTGGGCGGGGGCTTCGGCCATTTCTACGCCTATGCACCCGAGAAATTTGAATACCCCATCAATCGCTTCGCCATGGAAGTGAAGCGCCAGCTCGATGTGCTCGATCGTCGCCTCGCCGAGACCACCTACCTGGCGGGCGATGCTTTCACGATCGCCGACATGGCTGTCTGGCCCTGGTATGGCGCTCTGGCGAAGGGCTGGGTCTACGAAGCGGCCGAGTTTCTGGATGTCCAGAGCTACAAGAACGTCAATCGTTGGGCCGATCTGGTCTTCGCGCGGCCGGCCGTGCAGCGTGGCCGCATGGTCAATCGCATGGTCGGCGAGCCCGAGACGCAATTGCATGAGCGCCACGAGGCCAGTGATTTCGAGACGAAGACCCAGGACAAGGTGAGCCAGTAAGAGACAGTCGGAGGGTGTTCATGCAGTCACCGTCTGAATGCATGGACACCCACCCGGACATCGTGCCCGATCTGCTGCGGCCCGGTCTCGATCTCGTCATCTGCGGCACGGCGCCGAGCGCTGTCTCGGCGGCGCGGCAAGCCTATTACGCCCATCCCGGCAATCGCTTCTGGGCCATCATGGCCGAGACCGGGCTGACGCCGCGTCGCTTCCTGCCGGAGGAATATCCCCTCATGGCGGCGCTCGGCATCGGCTTCACCGATATGTGCAAAACCGCCTCCGGCCAGGATGACAGTCTGCCCCGCACCGGCTTCGATCGGCAGCGGTTGGCCGAGGCCATGCGACGCTACCGCCCTGGTATGCTCGCCTTTTCCAGTAAGCGCGCGGCGTCGGAATTCCTCGGCCAACCGACGGGGCGCATCGCTTACGGCCGGGCGCCGCCCCTGCCCGATATGCCGCCGATCTTTGTCCTTCCCTCGACCTCCGGCCTCGCCTGCCGGGCCTGGGACCCAGCGCCCTGGCACGCCATGGCGGCAATCGTCTTGGCCGCACGCGAAACGACGACGAGATCCTTGAATAAAGTGTAGCCAATGCTACATGTGGATCTCAAGGCGAGGCATGATGATGAGCCACGATGTGGCACGACTGACCCTGACGGAGCGTACCTCCTTCGCGATCGATGAAGCTCTGGCCGGGCGGCGTCGGGGTCTCGCGATCCTGCCCCTGTTCGCTGGTCCCGCCGTCACCGCCTCGATCGCCTATATGGACCCTGGGAACTTCGCGACGAATATCCAGGCCGGCGCCCGCTACGGCTATTCCCTGCTTTGGGTGGTGCTGCTCGCGAGCCTGACGGCGATGATGTTTCAGGCGCTGTCGGCCAAGCTCGGCATTGTCACCGGCCGCAGTCTGCCCGAACTCTGCCGCGCCCATTTCCCGCGCCCGATCGTTTTCGCGATGTGGGGGGTGAGCGAAGTCGCTGCTATGGCGACGGACCTCGCGGAGTTCCTGGGGGGGGCCATCGCCCTGTCGCTGCTGTTTCACATGCCCTTGCTGGCGGGTATGGTGGTGACCGGCATCGTGACCTACGGCTTACTGATGTTCCAAAAGCAGGGCTTTCGTCCGTTGGAGCTGATCATCGGCGGCCTCGTGGGCGTTATTGCCCTTTGCTACCTCGTCGAACTCGTCGTCGTGCCGGTGGTCTGGGGCAGCGCCATCAAGGGCGCGCTGGTTCCGCATATTCCCGATGCGGCGGCGCTGACAATTTCCGTCGGCATCGTCGGCGCCACCATCATGCCGCATGCGATCTTCCTGCATTCGGGCCTGTCACGGGACCGCGCGGCCGGCCGCGACCGATCGACCCGCAAGACGCTGCTCCACTTTTCCAATATCGAGGTGGTGGTCGCGCTGGCCCTGGCCGGGCTGGTCAATGTGGCAATGGTGATGATGGCGTCTGGCGCCTTTCACAGCGGCCACAGCGACGTGGCGGAGATCGAGACGGCCTATCACACGCTGACGCCGCTGCTCGGTGCCGGCGCGGCCGCGGTTTTTCTGCTATCGTTGCTGGCCTCGGGCGTGTCGAGTTCCGTCGTCGGCACCATGGCAGGGCAGATGATCATGCAGGGCTTCGTGGGCTTCCGCATTCCCATTTTCCTGCGCCGGTTGATCACCATGCTACCGGCCTTCGTAGTTGTCGCACTCGGCGTCAATGCCACCCAGGCCTTGGTCTATAGCCAGGTCGTGCTGAGCCTGGCGTTGCCGGCGCCGATTATCGCCCTGACGCTGTTCACGCGGAACCGCGCCCTCATGGGCGAATTCGTCAATAGTCGGCTGATGAACGGCCTCGCCATCGCCGGTACGGCGGTGATCATGACTCTGAACGTGGTGCTGTTGTTGCAGACCTTTGGGGTGAAACTCCCCGGTCTGGCTTAAAGCTTGTCCCACGGATTCAGAAGCGCGACGCCCGTCTGCTGGAAGTCCGAGATGTTTCGCGTCACGACACTCATGCCGTGAACCAAAGCGGTTGCGGCGATTAATGCATCGCGCTCTGACCTCGGGTCTGGCACATGCAGCCGTGCACACCGTATCGAGACCGCCGCATCGACGGAGAGGATCCGTCCGGCGAACTCCGGCAAGACGCGCGTATCCAACCACAGCCGTATCACAGCGCCCTGACGCGGATCTCTCCGCTCCATCTGGAGAACACCACGTTCCAACTCGAGGACGGTCATCGCCGAAATATAGAGACTTCCAGCGTCGATGCTGTCCGCCCAGGCAGCCACTTGCTGATCCGCTTTCCCGAGCCGAACTTTTCGCAACTCCGACACCACGTTGGTGTCGAGAAGGAACATCAGTCGAAATCGACCGTTTGAAGCGTCACAGTCGCACGCGGCGGATCAAAGGCGATATCCGTCATGCCCGGCATGGCCAAGGCGTCCGCGATCTTGCGATGGCCGCCCTTCAGCCGCTGATAGTCTTCAATGCTCAGGAGTACATGGGCGGGCTTGCCTCGATCCGTGATGAACACGGGCCCTTCGGTCGCTGCCTTCTTGGCGCGGCTGGTATCCTGGTTAAATTCACGGCTGGACAGGGTGGTGATGGTCACCGCAGCCTCCTTGAAGAGCATGTAGAGAAGTTACTACTTCTCTACATGCTCTTCAAGGACTGGGTCTGGCCTAGGTGGTGGATGACGCTGCGCTCATCCACCCTATGAAGACCATCCTGTAGCCAAAGCCGCTAGTCCGGGATGAAATCCATCGCGACGCCGTTCATGCAATAGCGCTGATAGCTCGGCGGCGGACCGTCGGGGAACACATGGCCAAGATGGCCGCCGCATTGAGCGCAATGGGTCTCGGTCCGCACCATGCCGAGGCTGCGGTCTACCGTGTTTTCTACCGCGCCTTCGATGGGTGTGTCGAAGCTCGGCCAGCCGGTGCCGCTCTCGAACTTCGTGTCGCCATGGAACAGCGCATTGCCGCAGCCTGCGCAGACGAAGGTGCCGGGGCGCTTTTCGCGCAGCAGGGCGCAGCTGCCGGGCCGCTCGGTCGCGTGGTGGCGCAGCACCTGATACTGCTCCGGCGTCAGCCGCGCCCGCCATTCGGCGTCGGTGTAGCTCACCGGAAAGGTCTTGGTTTGGGTGTCCATCTCATGCCCCTGACGCTGTGTGAGCTGATATGTGAGCCACGCCCCAAGCCGCCGCAACCCAGACGTTCCCGCCATCTAATTGACCCTGCCAACGCCCCAGAGCAGACTATTGTAATGATTGTACTGATCGACAACTACGACAGTTTCACCTTCAACCTCGTCCAGTTCCTGGGCGACCTCGGCGTTGCCTGTGAAGTCTGGCGTAACGACGCGATCTCCGCCGAGGCCGTGGTGGCAAAGGCGCCCGAGGCGATCGTGCTGTCGCCCGGCCCCTGCACGCCCAATGAGGCGGGCATCTGCCTCGATCTCATCGCGGCCGCCGCCGGCCATGTGCCTATCCTGGGTGTCTGCCTCGGCCATCAGGCCATTGGCCAGGCCTTCGGCGGGGATGTCGTGCGCGCGCCGACGCCCATGCATGGCAAGATCAGCGACGTGCAGCATCGCGGCACGGATATTTTCGAGGGGCTGCCGGCACCCTTCAAGGCGACGCGCTATCATAGCCTCATCGTGGCGCGGGAGACCTTCCCGGATGTGCTGCTGCCGACCGCCTTTACGGAGGACGGCACCATCATGGGCCTGCGCCACCGGACGCTGCCGATCTTCGGCGTGCAGTTCCATCCCGAAAGCATCGCGAGTGAATACGGCCACGAAATCCTCGGCAATTTCCTGGCGATCAGCCGTGGCCGCAACGCGCCTGCCCGCGCCGCCTGAAGCCCCATCGCCATGACCGGAATTCGGCCCCTGCTCGCGCCGCTCGCGCGGGGTGAGAGCCTGACCGAAGCCGAGGCCGAAGCCGCCTTCGGCGCGATCATGACCGGCGAAGCCACGCATGCGCAGATCGGCGGCATGCTGATGGCCATGCGCGTGCGTGGGGAAACGGTGGCCGAAATGGTCGGCGCCGTGCGGGCCTTGCGGGCCCGCATGGTGGCCATTACCGCGCCGCCCGGCGCGATCGATGTCTGCGGCACCGGCGGTGATGAGGCCGGCACGCTCAATATCTCCACTGCCGTCACCTTCGTGGTCGCGGGCTGCGGTGTGCCCGTGGCGAAGCACGGCAATCGCGCCCTGAGTTCCAAATCCGGCGCCGCCGACGTGCTCGAATATCTCGGCGTGCGGGTAACGCTGCCGCCGGCGCAGCTGGAAACGCTGCTCGCCACCACCGGCTGCGCCTTTCTGTTCGCACCCTCCCATCATCCGGCGCTGCGCCACGCTGCCCCGGTGCGCGCCGAATTGGGCACGCGCACGCTGTTCAACCTGCTCGGCCCCCTCGCCAATCCGGCGCGGGTGACGCGGCAATTCACCGGCGTCTTCGCCAGCCATTGGACGCGACCGGTGGCCGAGGCGCTGGGCAAGCTCGGCACCAGCCATGCCTGGATCGTGCATGGCCAGGGCCTCGATGAACTGACGCTGGCCGGGGACAATCACATCACCATCCTCGAAAACGGCATTGTGCGGGACATGACGCTGCACGCGGATGAGGTTGGGCTGCCGCGCGCCCCACTCGCCGCCTTGCGTGGTGGCGACGCGGCCCATAATGCCGGCGCGCTGATGCAGCTGCTTCAAGGCGAAGCTGGGGCCTACCGGGATACCGTGGTCTTGAATGCCGCCGCTGCGTTGATCGTGGCCGGTGCCGTCACCAGTTTGACGGAGGGTATCGCCGCCAGCATGGCGGCCATCGACAGTGGCGCGGCGCGCGCGGCATTGGAAACGTTGCGGCGGGCAAGTGAGCCGCCTATTCACGAGGCCGAATAGCAGTGACCCTTTCATAATGGCCGATACCGAAGACCTTCTCGCGAAAATCTGTGACGACACACGGGCGGAATGCGCCCGGCGCCGGCAGTCCATGTCCATCGATGCGCTGAAGCACAAGATCGCTGCCCAGCCGAAGCCACGCGGTTTTGGCCGCACGCTGATGGACCATGTCGATGTCCATCGTGTCGCGCTGATCGCCGAAATCAAGAAGGCCTCGCCGTCCGGCGGGCTGATCCGCGAGGATTTCGATCCCATTGCCATCGCCCGCGCCTATGTTGAGGGCGGCGCTGCCTGCCTGTCGGTCCTCACCGACCGCAGCTATTTCCTCGGTGAGCCGGCGCATCTGAAAGCGGCCCGCGCCGCCGTGTCGCTCCCCGTGCTGCGCAAGGATTTTATCCTCGAACCCTGGCAGGTCTATGAGAGCCGGGCGATGGGCGCCGATTGCATCCTGCTCATCCTCGCGGCCTTGTCGGATGATCAGGCCCGCGAGTTGGAGGAGCTGGCGCGTGCCCTGGATATGGACGTGCTGGCCGAGGTCCATAACGAAGCGGAACTCGGCCGGGCGCTGGGTCTTCAGACGCCGCTGATCGGCATCAACAACCGCAATCTCAAGACCTTGAAGATCGATATTCAGACGTCGATCGATCTCGCACCTTTGGTGCCGCCAGAGCGCTTTCTGATCTCGGAAAGTGGCATCCGCACAGCGTCTGACGTCCGGCGGCTGATCGATGCCGGCATCCAATGCTATCTTGTCGGTGAATCTATGCTGCGCCAGCCGGATGTCGCTCAGGCCGTGCGCGCTTTGATCGGGCCGGAGCGTACCGCCCACGCCGCATGAGCAAGTCGGGTGCGCTGACGCATTTCGACGCCGCCGGTCGCGCGGCGATGGTCGATGTTTCCGACAAGGTCGAGACGCGGCGGGAGGCGACCGCAGCCGCCCGTATCGTCATGCGGCCAGAAACCCTTGCACTGATCATGAGCGGCACCGCCAAGAAGGGCGACGTGCTCGGTGTCGCGCGCCTTGCCGGCATTATGGCTGCAAAACGCACCGCCGATCTCATTCCGCTCTGCCATCCCCTGCCGCTGTCGGCCGTGACGCTGGATCTCGTGCCTGACGAGGCGAGTTCCGCCGTCGAGATCACGGCCACCGTACGCACCACGGGTCGCACGGGTGTGGAGATGGAGGCGCTGACGGCGGCGTCAATCGCGGCGCTCACGGTCTATGACATGTGCAAGGCAGTAGATCGGGGCATGGTCATCGAAGGTTTGCGCGTCCTCGCCAAATCCGGCGGCGCATCCGGCGATTGGGCTGCGGAATGATTTCGGTCACCGAGGCAAGATCCCGCATTCTCAGTGGATTATCGCCCACACCTCCTGAAATCATACCTCTCGCCGAGGGCGCCGGCAGGGTGTCTGCGGCGGCAGTGATCGCCCGCCACAGTAACCCCAGCGCCGATGTTTCGGCCATGGACGGCTATGCCGTCCATTCGGCTGATGCCCAGGTCGGGCAAACCCTGCGGCTGATCGGCGCGGCACCCGCTGGGCATCCCTTCGGGGGCCGTGTCGGGCCCGGCGAAGCGGTGCGGTTGTTCACCGGCAGCGTCGTGCCTGAGGGCGCGGACACGATCCTCATCCAGGAGAATGCGACCCTGGCCGACGGCGGCGTGACCGTGACCGACTATCCGCCGCCGCAACGCCATATCCGCC
The DNA here is from genome assembly GCF_030252425.1 of Acidisoma sp. PAMC 29798. Lineage (GTDB taxonomy): Bacteria > Pseudomonadota > Alphaproteobacteria > Acetobacterales > Acetobacteraceae > Acidisoma > Acidisoma cladoniae. The sequence continues at coordinate 1,871,477 of NZ_CP126994.1, forward strand.
CATTGGGCCAGGATTTTCGTGCTCAGGAGACGCTGATCGCGGCGGGGCGCCGGCTCAACCCGCGCCTAGTCGGCCTCGCGGCGGCGGGTGGCCATGCCTGGCTCACCGTCCATCGCCGGCCGCGCATCGTCATCCTGACCACGGGCGATGAGATCGTACTGCCGGGCGAGCCGATGGGGCCGGGTGGAGTCGTTTCCTCCAATGGCCCTGCCCTCGCCGCACTCATCCGCGTCGCCGGCGGTGACCCGATCCTGCTGCCGAGCGCGCCCGATCGGCTCGAAGCGATTGCCGAAGCGGCCGATGCCGCCCGGGGTGCTGACATGCTCATCACCACGGGCGGCGCGAGCGTCGGCGATCACGACCTGGTTCAGTCCGCCCTGGCCGGACGCGGCATGGTGCTGGATTTCTGGCGCATCGCCATGCGGCCGGGAAAGCCCTTGATGCATGGCAATCTCGGTGACGTGCCGATGCTCGGCCTGCCGGGCAATCCGGTCTCGGCCATCGTCTGCGCAATCCTGTTCCTGCTGCCGGCCATCGCCCGTCTCTCGGGCCTGCCGGGTGATCCGCCTTTCGCCGAGGCGGTGCGTCTCGGCGCGCCGCTTCCCGCCAATGACATCCGGGAGGATTACGTTCGCGCCTCCCTGTTGACGCGCGATGAGGGCGGCTGGATTGCGCATCCCTATCCGAAGCAGGATTCCGGCATGATCAGCCGCATGGCGGATGCGGATGCATTGCTGATCCGTCCCCCCTTCGCGCCGGCCGGCGCGGTGGGTGACATCGTGCCCGCCATCCGCCTCGCGCCCTTGGGCGTTTAGCGCAGCCGCCCCGAGGCGATCAGCGCCGACAGCGGCTCCGGCAACGCGATCCCGTCCGGCATGTCCGGGGCCGGCTGCGCTTCGCCCATGGTCCAATGGAAGGGCAGCACCCCGGCCCAGACCGGAAACGCCGCCTCATCGACGTCACCGGGCGGGGCCGCGCGCGTCTTGATCGTCGCCTCCTCGATGTCCATCCACAAGACCGAGGTCGCTTTCACCTCCTGGTCGGTCATGGGCCGCAAGGTCTCCCACCGGCCCGGAAAAACGCCATCCGTGAAGGCTTTCAGTGCAGCCGCCTTTTCCGCATCGCCTTCGACCTTCCGCGCCGTGCCGAAGGCCATGACGGAGCGGTAATTCACCGAATGGTTGAAGGCGGAGCGCGCCAGCACGAAGCCATCCATGAAGGTGCAGGTCAGGCAGACGCGTGCGCCGTCCGAGGCGCGCAGCATCCGGCTCGCCGCCGACCCGTGCCAATACAGCCGGTCGCCGTCGCGCCAGTGCATCGTCGGCGTCACGAAGGGCTGGCCGTCGATGACATAACCGACGTGACAGACCGGCGCCGCGTCGAGCAGGGCGTGAATCACCGCGCGCTCGTGGCTGCCGCGCGGATATTCCCGCCGGACGCGCGAAATTTCTGTCGTCGGATAGTCATTCTCTGTCGGCGGCATGGCGGTATCCTTTGCGTCCAAGGCATTCCTAGACGCGAAGAGGCCTGCTCAAAACGACCACTTGTGTGATTGGCGGAAGACCACTTATCTCCTGAGAATGTTGGATGGATGGATCACTCTCGACCGTGCGGCCGGTGATCTGGAAGGCCAGATCTACCGGGCCATGCGTGATGAGATATTGGCCGGGCGTCTGTCACCGGGCCTGCGGCTTCCCGCCACGCGGGCGCTCGCCCAAACCATGGGCATCGCGCGCTCCACCCTCGTCAAAGCCTTCGAGCGTCTGCGCGCGGAAGGCTATGTCGAGGGCGTTCAGGGTTCAGGCACCCGCGTTGCCGCCCTGCCCGCACCACCGCTGGCACTGGAGGATGTCCCTCCCCGGCCTCTGCCCCTTCCGCCGCCGTCCATACCGGCCTACGGCGCCTTCGAAAGCGGTGTGCCGGACCTCGCCGCCTTTCCGCATGCCATCTGGGCGCGATGCCTGGGCGTGCGGGCGCGTTCGCTGCGCGTCCATGACCTCGGCTACGGCGCGCCGGAAGGGCTGCCGGCCCTGCGGGAGGCGATCCTGACGCATGTCGCCGCCACGCGCGGCGTCGTCGCGACACCGGATCAGGTCGTCATCCTGCCCTCCACGGGCGCTGCGATCGACCTGCTCGCGCATGTGACCCTCCGCCCCGGCGATACAGCCTGGATCGAGGAGCCGGGCTACCCAACCGCGCAGCAGGTGCTGCGCCGCTGCGGTGCGGAGCTTGTGCCTATGCCCTGCGACGCCGAGGGGCTAAACCCCCGCGCCGCCACGGGTCCGGCGCCGCGCCTCATCTACGTCACGCCCTCGCATCAATATCCGACCGGCGTGACCATGAGCTTGTCGCGTCGGTTGGCCTTGTTGGAGGCCGCCGCCAGCGCCGGCGCTCTGATTTTGGAAGACGATTACGACAGCGAATTTCAATACAGCGGCCGCCCGATCGCCTGCCTGCAAGGCATCGATCGCCGGGGTTCGGTTGCTTACCTCGGCACCTTCTCCAAGACGCTCGCCCCCGGCATTCGCGTCGCCTACGCCATCCTGCCGCATCGGCTCTTGGCGGAAGCGCGCGCCGTGCAGAAACTGCGCGGCGCGACGGTCTCGATCCATGTCCAGGCAGCGCTGGCGGACTTCCTGCAGGACGGCCATTTCCGCGCCCATATCCGCCGCATGAGTGCCGTCTATGGCGAGAGGATGGAGGTGGCGCTCGCCGCCGTGCGGCATCATTGCGCGGATACGCTGATCGTGCCGACCCAGCGCGGCGGGTTGCAATTCGCGGCGCTGTTTCGGAATGGCGCAGCGGATGACGTCGCGGTCGCGACTGCGTTGCAGGCGGCCGGCGTCGCCGCCAAACCACTGTCCGCCTTCTACCTTGGCACGCCGCAACCCGGACTGCTGCTCGGCATCGCCATGGCGACGGATGCCGATGCCGCCGCCACCGTCATTCAGCGAATTTGTGCTCGGTCCACATCAGCGGCAGCAGCCGGATGAGACGTTCCGCCCATTCTGCCTGGCCGGCTTCGCTGGCAATCAGATCCTGGCGGATTTCGAGTTCCAGATAGGGCAGCGCTCGGCCCTCGGCATGAATAGGAATGGTGTAGTCGCTGAGGTCACTAACGAAATACGGCTCGTTGTCGCCCACCAGCAGATCGCCTTCGGCTTCCAGCAACCGCTTGAAGCTCATCGAGAGCCGGTTGTCGCGGTTATACAGCACGCCGGCGTGCCAGGGGCGCACCTCGCCCTTGTAGACGGGCGTGAAGCTATGCACGGCGATGATCGCGGTGGGCCGCGCCGCCGCCGCCCGCGCATCCAATGCCGACGTGATCGCGTCGTGATAGGGCAAGAAGATCTCTACCCGCCGCGCCTCCCGTTGCGCATCCGTGAGCCCCACATTGCCGGGAATGGGCGTCGTCTCGCTGATCTCAGGGATGGAACTTGGCACCGAGGGGTTGCGGTTGCAGTCGATCACCAGGCGCGAATAGATCTGGCGGATCAGCGTCGCGTCCAGTGCGTCAGCGACGCGCACGGCGACGCCGGCGGCGCCGATGTCATAGGCGATATGACGCTCCATCTCAGCATCCGAGACGCCGAGCTGGCCAAGCCTCGTCGGCATGCGGCGGCCGGCGTGGTCGCAAACCAGGAACAGGTCGGACGAGCCCTGCGGATGGTCGATGATGACCGGCGCGGGCTCGGCCTCGGACAGCAGATGGGTGTTCGAATCGCTCATGCGGCGCATCTTAGGACGAAGGCGCCGCGTCGTCTCGTGGACTTGACCGGGACGCGCTTTGGTCTTGATTGAGGCGGCAGAGAGCGAGGAACGCGACACATGGATTTCACAACGAAGCTCGACCGTCTGGCGGAAGTCGCGGTGAAAGTAGGCCTCGGGCTGCGGCCGGGCCAGGAATTGGTGATCACCGCGCCGGTCGAGGCGCTGCCCTTGACCCGGCTGATCACGCGCCACGCCTATCAGGCTGGCGCCTCCCTCGTCACCGCCTTCTATGCGGATGACGATGCGGCCCTCGCTCGCTACGAGTTGGGCGCGCCTGAGGGCTTCGACACCGCGCCGGGCTGGCTGTACGAGGGGATGGCCAAGGCCTTCCAGGGCGGCGCCGCGCGCCTGGCCATCGCTGGCGACAACCCGACGCTGCTGGCGGCCCAGGACCCGGAGAAGGTAAGCCGCGCCAACCGCGCTCGCTCGAAGGCCTATCAGCCCGCCCTCCAGCTCATCGTGGATTTCCACATCAACTGGAGCATCCTGTCCTATGCGAGTCCGGCATGGGCCAAGATGGTCTTCCCTGGCCTGCCCGAGACCGAGGCCGTGGCCAAGCTATGGGACGCCATCTTCGCGGCGTCGCGCATCGATGAGGCCGATCCCGTGGCGGCGTGGCACGCGCATAACGCGCGCCTGCACGCCCGCCGCACCTTCCTCAATGACCGCCGCTATGACGCGCTGCATTTCCAGGGTCCGGGCACCGACCTGACAGTGGGTCTGGCGGAGGATCACGAATGGGCTGGCGGGTCGGAGAGTGCCCGCAACGGCATCATCTGCAATCCCAATATCCCGACCGAAGAGGTCTTCACCACGCCGCATGCGGAGCGCGTGAGCGGGCGTGTGACGAGCACCAAGCCGCTGTCCTACCAAGGCACGCTGATAGAGGGCATCGCCGTGCGTTTCGAGGGCGGCCGCATCGTGGAAGCGACGTCGCGCACGGGCGAGACCGTGCTGCGCAAGGTGCTGGAGACGGATGACGGCGCCGCCCGCCTGGGTGAGGTCGCGCTGGTGCCGCATTCCTCGCCGATCTCCAAGAGCGGCATCCTGTTCTACAACACGCTGTTCGATGAGAACGCGGCCAGCCACATCGCCTTGGGCCAAGCCTATAACAAGTGCATTCGTGATTTCGAGACGTTGAGCGAGGAGGCTTTGACGGCCAAGGGCGCCAATCGCAGCCTGATTCACATCGATTGGATGATCGGATCGGACGAGATCGATGTCGACGGCATCTCCGCCAGTGGCGCGGCCGAGCCACTGATGCGCGCCGGGGAATGGGTGATCTAGCCGAAATCATCTCAAAGTTTGGGGATCGCCGGCACGTTTGCCGACGATCCCCAACGCGAGCGAAGCGATTTAACCGGTTATGCGGCGGCCCGTTTCGCCACGAGCGCCATAAGGTCCGTTGCTGCGGCAGCGGAGGAAGCCGGGTTCTGGCCGGTGATCAACAGGCCGTCGGTGACGACATGCACGCCCCAATCCGCCGTCTTGGAATAGTGGCCGCCCTTGGCCGTCAGTTCGTCTTCGACCAGGAACGGCACCACCTTGGTCAGCCCAACCGCCTCTTCCTCGGTATTGGCGAAACCGGTGACGTTCTTGCCCAAAACCACCGGCTTGCCGTCTGCGGACTTGGCGTGGCGCAGCACGCCCGGCGCGTGACAGACCAAAGCGACGGGCTTGTCGGCGGCAAGGAAGCCTTCGATCAACGCGATTGAGGTCTTATCCTCGGCCAGATCCCATAGCGGTCCATGCCCACCCGGATAAAAGACGGAGTCGAAATCCGCGACCTTGACGCTGTCGAGACGCAGGGTGGAGGCGAGCTGAGCCTTGGCCTCCGCATCCCCCTCGAAGCGGTGGGTGCTGTCGGTTTGCGCGCTGGGCTGATTGCTCTTCGGATCCAGCGGCGGCTGGCCGCCTTTCGGCGATGCCAGCACGATCTCAGCGCCGGCATCCTTGAAGACAAAGTAGGGCGCCGCAAGTTCTTCGAGCCAGAAGCCGGTTTTGCGGCCCGTATCGCCCAGCGTGTCGTGCGAGGTCAGCACCATCAGAATTTTCATAGCAATCTCTTTTTCAATGACATGTGGAAAACGACGCAGGTCCAGGCTCAGACCAGTCGTGAGGAAGGCAAATGCAAGATGCGTTGCGTGGTCAAAATCGCGGTGTCGAGCGCATGCAGGCTGCGCGTAATCTTTGTCATCACGCTTGCGCCCAGCCAGAGGTAATACAGGCTCTCCGCCACCGTGCGGGGCGCTTCATCGACAGCAAGCGACCCCTCCGCCACGCCCGCCTCGATCGCCATCGTGAGACGATCGACGATGCTGGACGTGCCGCGCTGGAGAGATAACCGCATCGGCTCCGAAAGATCGGCAACTTCGGCGCCAAGTTTCACGGCCAGACATTTCCCCTGGCAGTCGAAGCTCGCCTGACTGGCGCGCCAGTTGCGCCAATAAGCCATAAGGCGCTCCGCCATCGTCAGTCCCGGCCCTGCAAGAATGAGGTCGAGTTCAGCCAAATACTCGACGAAGTAATGGTCCAACAAATCAACGCCAAAAGTCTCTTTGGAGTTGAAATAATGGTAGAATGATCCTTTGGGAATCTTCGCCGCCGCCAGGATTTCGGTCAACCCGACAGCAGAAAAGCCCTTCGCCCCGATTATCGGCCGAGCGATCGCCAAGATGCTTCGTCGAACGTCCAGCGTTTCTGTCTCGACCATCATGTCTCTAGGGTTACGCTCTAGGCGACCGGTCGTCTAGTAAAATTATGCGATCAGGCGAATGGAGTGTTGACCCAGCCGAGGACCTGTCGGAGTCTGGAGAGGACATGGAGACACGCGCCGCAACGCCCCTCACCGTCCCGCCGCAACTGGCCGGGTTGGAGCGGTTTCATCGGGATGCGATCGCGCAGGTGTTCGGCCCGGCGCCACCCCTGACGGTGATCGACGGTGCCCGGCACTACCTGTTCATCTGCTTCACCAATCGCTGCGGATCGAACTATCTCGCACATCTGCTCGCCTCGACCGGTCGGCTCAATGAGGCCGGTGAGTTCTTCAATGCCCCGACCGTCGAAGCGCATGTCCGACAGAACGGCCTGCCGTCCCTCGGCGCATACCTCAATTTCCTGGGCAGCCGGCTCGATACGAGCGGCTGGCTCACGGCGAAGATCGGGATCGAGCAGCTTGTCATGCTCACCGAAGTCGGCGTTCTCGACCAGATCAGGGCGCGCACACGCTTCATTCTGATCGAGCGCCGGGATCGTGTGGCGCAAGCCGTGTCCCGCCTGGTAGCCGCGCAGAACTATCAATGGACGTCGCGCCAGGATGCGCGGATCGCCGACGATCAACTCGTCTATTCGCGCGAGGCGCTCGACATGCATGTCGCGTCCGTCGAGGCGCAGAACCATATGTTCCTGCGGTTCTTCGCCTCCAACGGCATCGTCCCGATCCACCTTGCCTATGAAGCGGTGGTCGCAGATCCGCAGGGCACCGTTGGGGAGATCGGCGCCGCCCTCGGGATGGTGGGGTTGGTGAGCGATCCCAGCCGCATCGGCATCGCGCCGCAGGAGTCCCCGCTGAAGCAGGCGTGGTACGCGCGCTACCAGGCCGGGGGGTAAGCGGCCGCACTCATTCGTCATCCCCGGACTTGATCCGGGGACCTACCCTTTGGGGCGCCCTGACGACCAATGGGCGCCGAAGCGGGTAGGCCCGCGGATCAAGTCCGCGGGTGACGGTTTATGTGTCTCCTCGCCTAACCAGCCCAGGCGTTGTCCGTCACCGTGATCTTCCGGGGAATGAGGCCAAGGCCGAAGAAGGTGTCGGCGATCATCTGCTGGTTGGCCAAGATCGCCGGCGTCATCGGCCCGACCCCATAGGCGGTGCGGGCGAGCGCCTTCTTCAACACCGGCACGGGAATGCCGGTGGCGGGTCCGAGCTTGATGGCGGCGGCATCCGTATCTGCCTGGACCTGCTTTTCGGTCGCCCCAACGGCCGCGACGGTCGTGTGGACCACCTGGGGGTTCTTGGTCGCGAAATCCCGGCGCGCGAGGAAGAACTGATGGTTGGGTGCAAGGCCATCGGCATCCACCAGCAGCCGCCCGCCCGTCAGCTCGGCGGCGGCAAATAGCGGATCCCAGCAGCACCAGGCGTCCACATTGCCGTTGCGGAAGGCGGCAAAGGCATCGGGCGGCGCCAGATAGCTGATCTGCACGTCCTTGAGGCTGATCCCGGCCTTCTGGAGCGCCGCGACGAGCAGGTAGTTCGCATTGGCACCCTTCGTGGTGAGCAGGTGCTTGCCGCGCAGATCGGCCACTGTCTTCGCCGTGCTGCCGGGCGGCACGACGATGCCTTCGCCATGCACGGCCGGTGGGTCGGCCGCGACATAGACGAAGGGTGTGCCCGCCGCCTGGGCAAAGACGGGCGGCGTCTCCCCCACGATGCCGAAATCGATCGCCCCGGCGTTCAGCGCCTCCATCAGCGGCGGCCCGGCGAGGAACTCGCTCCAACGCACGCTAAACCCCAGCGGCGCCAAGGCGGCATCGAGCGTGCCGGCCGCCTTCAGCAGCAGCAGGGTGCCATATTTTTGAAAGCCCACATGGATGGTCATGTCGGCGGCCTGGGCTCGCCTGCCCGACGCCAGCAGAGAACCGGCGGCGAAGGCGGGTGCCAGAGCGAGAATGGAACGGCGCGCGATCATCGTGTTTTCCTGCATTGCGTGAGAGGTCGGACGACGGAGGCTGCACCCTCCTGACAAGTGTGGTATTTGATCTATATCAACGCCGTCAATCGTGCATTTTTTGAACCACGTTGCCAGCCACAGCATTACCGGAGATCGTTTATGTCGAGCGCCGTCCTGAGCGGAGATATCAAGACGCGCCGCCGTCCCCTGGTCGGCCGCGCCGCGCTCGGCGGCGCCCACCGTCTCGCCATGCCCGTCGCCATTCTCCTCGTCTGGCAGGCCCTCGCCTCATTCGGGCTGATCCAGACCCGCCTCATGCCGTCTCCGGTCATGATCGCCATCAGCTTCTGGCAGTTGCTCATCACCGGTCAGTTGCTCGGCAACCTCTGGGTATCGCTGCTGCGCGTGATCGCCGGCATGGCCATCGGCTTGGCCCTCGGTGTCACCTTCGGCCTTTTCGCCGGCCTGTCCCGCCTGGGTGAGGATACGGTCGATGCCACGCTGCAAATGGTGCGCACCTTGCCGCATCTGGCGCTGGTGCCCCTGTTCATCATCTGGTTCGGCATTGGGGAGACGCCCAAGATTGCGCTGATCGCCCTGGGCACCGTCTTTCCCATCTACCTCAATCTCTTCGCGGGCATTCGCTCCGTAGACCGCAAGATTCTGGAAGCCGCCTCGACGCTGGACCTGACGCGGTCGGAGATCATTTGGAACGTCGTGCTGCCGGGTGCGCTACCGCAATTCCTGGTCGGTCTGCGCTATGCCGTCGGCATTGCCTGGCTGACCCTCGTGGTCGCCGAGCAGGTCAATGCCAGTAGCGGCATCGGCTATCTGGTGATGAATGCGCGCGACTTTTTGCAGACCGACGTGATCTTCGTGGGCCTCATCATCTACGCCATGCTGGGCTTGTTGACGGATCAGATGGTCCGCGCGATCGAGCGTCGGGCCCTCGCCTGGCGGCCCAGCTTCATTGGCGCGCAAACCCAAAACCCGAATAGGGGCGCCGCATGATGAGCACTGTGCCCGACATCACACCGATCCTCGATGCGCCTGCCCAGACCATTGGTGACGCGGCCGTGCGCGTGCGTGGCCTGACCCGCTCCTTCGGCGGGCCGGACATTCTCAAGAACCTCAACCTCGATCTGGAAGCGGGCAGCTTCACTGCCTTGCTCGGGCGCTCCGGTTCAGGGAAATCGACGCTCTTGCGGACGCTCGCGGGCCTCGATGCCGCGCCGGCCGGCACAGTGACGGTGCCCGCCCGCCGGGCCGTGGTCTTTCAGGAGCCCCGGCTGCTGCCCTGGAAGAAGGTGTGGCGCAACGTCTCCCTCGGGTTGCGCGAGGGCGATACCCGCGCCCGCGCCGAGGCGGCACTCACCGAGCTCGGCCTCTCGCATCGCTTGAACGCCTGGCCGCTGACCTTGTCGGGCGGCGAGGCACAGCGCGTCGCGCTCGCCCGTGCCTTGGTCCGCGACCCCAGCCTGATGCTGTTGGATGAGCCCTTCGCGGCCCTCGACGCTCTGACGCGCCTGCGGATGCAGGCCCTCGTCGGCAAGCTATGGCAGGCGCATGACCTCACCGTGCTGCTCGTCACGCATGATGTGGATGAGGCGCTGCTGCTCGCCGACCGCGCCGTGGTGCTGATCGATGGCCGAATCGGCGCCGATATTCCGATCCCGCTGGATCGGCCGCGCCATCATGGCCACCCGGATTTCATCCGGCTGCGCCAGCAATTGCTCTACACGCTGGGCGTAGACGAGACCGGTCTGGACGCCGGGCTGTTCTAGCCTAGAAGGCGGAAAAGCGAAGCGTCTTCCGCCGCCCAACCGCCGGAACTATTGCCTATTGCTTAGCATGCTAACTATAAGCGCATGATCCATATTGGACCCTGATCATGCCGCCTGAGGGTGTTGCCCCCACAGAATTCGGTCGCCAGCTCTATGTCCTGTCCCTCGCCTTGCGGCGGGAGATGGATCAGCGCGTGCGCGCCTTCGGGCTGACGGACGCGACCTGGCGGCCCCTTCTCTATCTCGGCCGGCTGGGGGACGGCGTCCGCCAAACCGATCTCGCGGCGGCGCTCGAAATCGAAGATCCCTCCCTCGTTCGCCTGTTGGACGTCCTGGAGCGGGCCAATTTGCTTGAGCGCATCGAAGACCCTGACGACCGTCGCACCAAGCGCCTGCGCATGACGGCCGCCGGTCGTGAGACCTACGCACAGGTGGCCGCCGTTCATGCCGACTTCACGGCCCATGTGCTGGAAGACGTAACGCCTGCAGACCTCGCCGTCTGCTACAGGGTCTTCGGCACGATCTGCCGCGCCATCGGCCGGCACGGAGCCGGCATGGGAGGGCGTTGAGGTGAGCACCACGACCTCCCCACCCGTGGCGCGGCCACCCCTCGGCTGGAATGATGTGGTGGCAGCCGTGATGCCGTCGCCCCGCGCGGCCTATGTCGCGCGCACCATCCTGGCGATGGCAATCGCCATCTACGCCGCGCTGTATCTGCAACTGTCATCGCCGGCCTCGGCCGCCGTCACCGTCATGATCGTCGCCAATCCCTCACGCGGCGGCATCGTCTCAAAAGGCGTGTGGCGCATCTTCGGCACGATGACGGGCGCCATCGCGGCGATCGTCATCCTCGCCTGCTTTCCCCAGCAGCCGCTGATGTTCATCGTCGCCTTCGCCGTCTGGCTGGGCGTCTGCACCTTCGCGTCCAGCATGTTCCGCCATTTCCGCGCCTATGCCGCCGTGCTGTCCGGGTACACCGTAGCCATTATCGCCGTCGGCGCGATCAACGACCCCAGCAATGTCCTGAACTTCGCCCTGTCACGCCTGGCCGTCGTCACCCTCGGCGTGGTGTCGTCCACCATCGTGACCATGGTGTTCCAGCCGAGCATCACGACGGACACGATGCGCGCCGGTGGCCGGGCGGCGTTCAAGGGCGTGGCCGAGCTGATGCTGGCGCGTGCCGACGAGATCGACGCGACGCAATTTGCCGCCGAGCGCACACGCCTGGCCGCCGCCATCGAACGCCTGGATGAAGCCGTGGAGTTTTCCGGCGCGGAGGCGCCCGATGTGAACCGCCACGCCGCCAGCCTCCGCCGTGGCTTCGCCGCCATGTATGCCGCACTGATGTCCGTTTCCATCGCCGGCCGCTCCCTCAACGCCCTCGCCCGCCCCGCTGACGAAATTGCCGAAACCGAGGCTGGAAAGGCGCGTCAGGCCAGGGCCGCCGATCTGGTGGCAAGAATCCGCGGCATCCTTGCCGAAGTGGCCCGCTATCAGCCGACCGACAATCGCGCGCCCGGCGTTCTCGCCGACCATATCGCCGCCGTTCTGCGCGACATCACAACGGCCCAGAACGAGACGACCTCAGTCGCCGATGCGGCGGTCCTGGCGCGCGTGCATCAGGAGCTGGAGCAGCTCTATGACAATATCGCGCCCTTCGCCGCCTGGCGCGAGGGGCGCGCGCCCTATCATCGCGGCCCGCGCCTGACGGCCTTCCGCGATTATGCGACGGCGATGCGCAACGGCACCCGCGCCATGCTCGCCATCGTCCTCGGCGGGTTGTTTTGGTACATCACTGCATGGCCTTCCGGCCCGACGCTGCTGCTGGTATTGGGCGCGAGCTGCGCCCTGCTCTCAGGTTTGCCCAGCGCCGCAGCAGCAAGCTTCCAATTCGCCAAAGGCATCGCGCTGTCCTCGGTCGCCGCCTTCATCGTCGGGCTGGTGCTGCTGCCCTATGTGTCCGGCTATCCGCTGCTGTTCCTGGTCATGTCGCCGTTTCTGGTGCTCGGCGTCATCGGCAGCACGATCCCGAAATATGCCCTCATGTCGCTTGGATTCGTGGTGTTCTTCATCACCCAGGTCGGCATCTCCAATGAGATGACCTACAACGTCGTGAGCTTCCTCAATTCAAGCATCAGTTTCGTGCTCGGCGCCGGGGCCACGGTTCTGGTCTTCCGCGTGCTGCTGCCGCCCAACCCCATGCGGGACGCCCGCTACCTGACGCGACGCATTCGCCGCTCCAGCGAAAGGTTGATCCGGGCCGGCGTGTGGCATCCCGCCAGCCGCGATTGGTTGGGCTGGCTCGTCACCCAGAACCAGGCCTTTCAGCGCTTGTTCATGCGTCTTGGTCAGGCGCAGCCGGCCGTCCGCGCCCAGGCGATCGGCGACAGCGGCGCGCTCATTCTGATCACGCAGGAGGCGTTGCGCCTTCATGCCGTGTTGCGCGGTCTGGACCTTCCTCCCGCCGAAGCCCTGATCACCGGCAGGGCGCTGCGCTGCCTGGGCCGCCTCCGCCGACCCCGAAAAGCGGCCAGCGCCGCGGTTCAGGCCTGTGACGCACTGGTCGCTTATCACGCCCGATGCGAGCATCCGCGCCCCGCCTTGCTGCGCGCCGCCGGGGCCTTCCGCTCCATCGCCGCCTTGATGCCGGAAGCGGAACGCCTTCTGGCGCTCGAAGCGCCTTTCGGCATGGAGGCCTGAGCATGTTCACGGAAGCCCAGATCGGCGGCATCCTCTTCGCGCCCATCGTCATCTACTGCATCATCGGTGTCGGTCTCATCAGCGTCATCCGCTTCGTCTTCGGCCGCACCGGGCTGTTTTCCCTGGTCTGGCATCCGGCCCTGTTCGAACTCGCCCTCTATATGATCATCACCGGCGCCGTCATCTTTCTGGCGGCCTGACAGCGGATATCAATGTCTCTCATTCTTCGCCTCATCCGCTTTCTCATCACGGTCGCCGTCGTCGCTGTCGCGGTCTTCGTCGTGGTCCAGATCTGGCACGTCTATATGCTGGCACCCTGGACGCGGGACGGCAGGGTGCTGGCGCAAACGGTGATCGTGGCGCCGGAAGTTTCGGGCACCATCGTTTCAGTCCCGCTCACCGACAATCAGGTCGTCCATAAGGGCGACGTGCTGTTCCAGATCGATCAAATCCGCTTCAAGATCGCGCTCGCTCAGGCACAATCCCAGCTTGACGCGGCGCAGCTTCAGCTCAAGCAGCGGCAGGCGGATGTCGCGCGCCGTCGCGGCCTCGCCGGCCTGATTTCAAAGGAAGAGGTCGCGAATACCGGCATCGCGTCTGACGTCGCTGGCGCGTCCTTGACCGGCGCAGAGGCTGCCGTGGACCTCGCCCGCCTCAACCTCGCGCGGGCGACGGTCTATGCGCCGGCCGATGGCGTCATCACCCATCTGCGCCTGCAAGCGGGTGATTTCGCGGATGCCGGCCATCCCCTGGTCGCCATCATCGAGACCAGCACCTTCCAGATCATTGCCTATTTCGAGGAAACCAAGATCGCGCGCCTGAAACTGGGCGACGTGACGTCCATCCGGCTGATGGGCTTCCCCGCGCGTCTGACCGGCCATATCAGCAGCATCGGCGCCGGCATCGGCGACCAGAACGACGTGGTGAATTCACGTGGCCTGCCCGAGGTCAACCCTGTCTTCGACTGGGTGCGTCTGGCGCAGCGCATTCCCATCGACATCGCCATCGACACGGTGCCGGCAGGCGTACGCCTGGCTTCGGGCATGACCTGCTCGGTCAATGTCGGGCGGCAGGTTCCGGTGCAGACCGGCCTCGCCGGCCGTCTTCAAACTTGGTTCGAGGATAACCTGTAGTGCGGCGTCGCCTTTCGCTGATCGGCCGTCTGCTCGCGGGGGCAACACTGACTGGTTGCACCGTCGGGCCGAACTTCGCGCATCCAAAACTCGATCTGCCGGCCCAGTTCACGGAACGGCCCGCGACACCCACCGATATCGCGATGACCAATGCGCGCCTCGCGAACTGGTGGACCTCCTTCGACGATCCGACGCTGAACGACCTCATTGCCCAGGCGATCGCCGGCAACCTCGACCTCCAGATCGCGCGGCAGCGTTTGCTGCAAGCACGCGATGAGCGGGACGAAACGGCGTCCGGTGCCTATCCCACGGTCGACTTCGGCGCCTCCGCCACCCGCGCACGGGCCAGCACCACGGTCGAATATCCGCCCGGCTTCGGCAATTACCACGCTTATCAGCTCGGCTTCGATGCCTCCTGGGAACTCGACATCTTCGGCGCGAACCGCCGCGCGACGGAAGCCGCCAACGACAAGGTCGGCGCCTCGATCGAGCAACGGCGGGCGATCCTCATCAGCCTGCTCTCCGAAGTCGCGGCCGATTACGCGACGCTGCGTGCCACCCAGGTGCGGCTGTCGATCGCGCAGGACAATGTGCGCATCGCCCAGAAGGTCGTGAGCCTGGCGGAGCAGGAGGATGCGCAGGGCATCGGCACCACGCTCGGCACGCTTCAGGCCAAGGCGCAGCTTGAGCAGACGCAGGCGGTGCTGCCTGGGTTGCAGGCCGGAATCGCCGTCATGGCCCATGCCATCGGCGTTCTGCTGGGCCGCTATCCGGGCGATCTGGAAGCCCAGCTCGATAATCCGCAACCGCTGATGGCGACGCCCGCGACGATCCCCGCCACCATTCCGGCGGAGGTCATTGCCAACCGTCCGGATGTGCATGAGGCCGAGCTGCGCTATGCCGCCGCCAATGCCCAAATCGGCGTGGCCATCGCCGCGCGGCTGCCGCATCTGTCGATCCCGATTTCGATTACGCCGGAAGCCAGCGCCTTCAACCAGCTCTTCACCTTCGCCAGCCTGACCTTTTCGGCGGCACTTGCAGCGACCCAGCATGTCTATGACGGCGGCAAGCTGCGCGCCCAGGAACGTGCGGCCCGTGCCGCCGCAGAAGCCGCGCGGCTCGATTACAAGCAGACGGTGCTGACCGCCTTGCAGGATGTGGAGGATGCGCTGGTGCATCTCCAGGCCGATGAAGCCGCCCATATCTCCCTGTCCGCATCGGTACGAGATGCCCGCAAGTCCCTCGGTCAATCGACACAGCTCTACAATGCGGGCCTGAGTGACTTCCTGACCGTCCTGACGGATGAGCGGACGGTCTTCGCCTCCCGCGACGCCCTCGCTGGCAGCGATCTCTCCCTCGTTGAAGATTACATCGCCCTTTTCAAGGCACTTGGCGGCGGCTGGCAGACGATCGATCTCGATCCGCCGGCCACCCCCACGTCGCCCGGAACGACATCCCAATGAGCGACACGACCATCGCCTATGACGGCCTGCCCAATCCGCAGCGGCGCTGGGCCGTGCTGGCCGTGGCCCTCGGCCTCGTCATGGCCGTGCTCGACGGCGCCATTGCCAATGTGGCTCTGCCGACGATCGCCCGATCGGTTCACGTCACACCCAACGAATCGGTGTCGATCATCAATGCCTATCAGATCGCCGTCATCGTGCTGTTGCTGCCCTGCGCCTCGCTTGGCGAAATCTACGGCTATAAGCGGAGCTTTCTGATCGGGGTTGCGGTCTTCACCGTCGCCTCGCTGGGCTGCGCCATGTCGACGACGCTCGATCAACTGACACTCGCGCGCGTGCTCCAAGGCTGTGGTGCGGCGGGACAGATGAGCGTCTCTGGCGCCCTGGTCCGGTTCGCCTATCCCCGCGCCATGCTCGGTCGGGGCCTCTCGATCAACGCCCTGGTGGTCGCGGGCTCCACGGCCGCCGCACCTTCCATCGCGTCGGCCATTCTGGCGGTCGCGCATTGGGAATGGCTGTTCGCGATCAACGTGCCTTTGGGTCTGTTGTGTCTGGTCGTCGCGATGCGAACCTTGCCGCAGACCCCGCTCTCCTCGATCCGGTTTGACGTTATCAGCGCGGTCCTGTGTGGCCTCACCTTCGGCCTCGGCATCACCGGCATCCTGGGGCTGACCCATGGCCATCACCTGCTCAGGGCGAGCGTCGAACTTGTGGTCGGCCTAGTCGCCGGGGTCCTTCTGGTCCGGCGCCAACTCTCCCGCAGGGAGCCGTTGCTGCCGATCGATCTGTTGCGCATTCCGCTGTTCCGCCTGTCGATCATGACGTCCGTCTTCTCCTTCGCGGCGCAAATGCTGGCCTTCGTCTCCCTGCCCTTCTTCGTGCAGGACACGCTCGGCCGCAGCGAAGTCATGACCGGACTTCTGATGACGCCCTGGCCGCTGCTGGTGATGATGGCGGCACCCATATCGGGCCGGTTGTCGGACCGTTACCCGGCGGGCCTGCTGGGTGGCATCGGCCTCGCGGTCTACGCGATCGGGCTCGGCCTCACGGCGCTTCTGTCCAGCCACGTCTCCGACGCTGGCCTCTGCTGGCGGCTTGCCATCTGCGGCGCGGGGTTCGGCCTGTTCCAGAGCCCCAACAACCGCGCCATTCTCGGCTCGGCGCCGCGCAGCCGCAGCGGTGGCGCCAACGGCATGCTCGGCATGGCCCGGCTGACCGGGCAAACCTTGGGTGCGACACTCGCCGCGCTCGTGTTTGCTCTCTATCCGGCGAACCAGATGACCGTCGCGCTGGGCATCGCTTGTCTTCTGGCGATCATCGGCACGGGGCTGAGCCTGCTGCGGCTTCGCGCCCCGGACCCGACGCGGGCCGCGACCCGCGCCTGATCTTCATGGCAATGGACTTCCGGCGCGGGCCGTAGCAGAAGACGATGATCCACACTGTGGGCTTCTGCTCGCGGTGACCTCTGCGACCCGGAAGCCATGCCGCGATGACCAAGTATATCGTGACCCGAGCCAATCTGATGGTGTTCGGTGTGCTGATCGCCATCCTGGCGCTCGTCAGCGCGGCCACCTGGGATCGTTTGAGCGCGGCACGCAGCGCACGCATTTGGTCTCAGCACAGCTACGCCGTGCTCGGTGCGCTCAGCGACCTCAACCTTGGTATCCGTGATGCCGAAACGGGCCAGCGTGGCTATCTGCTGACCGGGAACGACGTTTATTTGCGGCCCTATACGGCCGCATTGGGAACTGTCACGCTGACGGAAGGCGAGCTGCAGCAGCTCACGGCGGACAATCCCGTCCAGCAGCATGACCTCGACATTCTCGCCCCGCTGTTGCAGCGTAAGCTCAACGAACTGGCGGCAACCGTTCAGGCGCGACGAGACTTCGGCTTCGACGCCGCGCTCCGCATCGTCCAAACCAATGTCGGCCTCGATGCCATGATGGCGATCGAATCGACCATTCGGTCGATGACGGCGACGGAAACAAGCCTGCTCAACAGCCACCTCGCCACCCTCGATCGTCGCGCCCAGTGGGTGCGCGTCTTCGTCTTCGGGGGCACGGCGATTGCCATCCTCGGCCTGCTGCTGGCGGCCTGGATGCTGAACAAGGCCTGGTCCCGCTCCTATCGGATCGAGGCGGAGCAGCGCAGCCTCGCTCTGCGCCTCCGCACGTCCCTCGACAGTCTGAGCCAGGGAATCGGTGTTTTCAGCGCGGACCGCGACCTTGTTCATTGGAACCACTGCTTCCAGGTGCTGCTGGATGTGCCGCGCGCCATGATGCGTATCGGCACGCCCTATGCCGCCTTGATCGAGCAAGCGGCAGAAGCCGGCATGACCCTGGAGACGGAAGACCAGCTGAGACACGGCAGACGCAAGCAGGGCGAAGCGGTGGTCTACGAGGTTAGCCGGAACGACGAGCACCACCTTGAACTGCGGCGCACGACGATGCCGGACGGTGGCTTCGTGCTGACCATCAGCGATATGACCAAACGCGCCCAGGCCGAAGCCGTGTTGCGGGAAGTGCAACGGATGCAGGCGATCGGTCAGCTCACCGGCGGCATCGCTCACGACTTCAACAATCTCCTCACCGTCATTCTGGGCAACCTGGAATACGTGCGCGGCAAGCTCGGCCACGACCCCGCTCTCCAAACTCGCATCGAGCGCGGCATGTGGGCCGCGCAGCGCGGCGCGACCCTGACCAGCCAATTACTAGCTTTCGCGCGCAAGCAGCCCCTCGCCCCGGCGCCGATCGACCTCGGCGCTACGATGCCCGATCTGGTGCCCCTGCTGAGACGCACGCTGGGCGAACATATCGATGTGCGCTACGTGGAAACTGCGGGGCTTTGGCCGGCAATGGCAGACGCGGCGCAGCTTGAAAGCGCACTGCTCAACCTGGCGCTGAACGCGCGGGACGCGATGCCGGGTGGCGGCCGCCTGACCATCGAATTGGCGAACCGTGTGCTGGACGAGGACTATGCCAGCGCCCATGCAGAGGTCGTCGCGGGCGACTATGCGATGCTCGCCGTGTCGGACACCGGCCACGGCATGTCCCCCGAGGTGATGAAGCGGGCGTTCGAGCCGTTCTTCACCACCAAGCCGGATAGCAAAGGCACGGGCCTCGGCCTCGCGATGGTCTTCGGCTTCGTCAAGCAATCCGGCGGCCATGTGAAGATCTACTCCGAGCCCGGTGAGGGCACGACGGTGCGCCTGTATTTGCCCCGTGCCGTTGGGGCGACCGTCCAGGCCGCCCAGCGCGTCGGGGCGCCGATCGACCTGCCGCGCGGCTCGGCGACAATTCTGGTAGTGGAAGACGAGCCGGCGGTGCGGGAGATTGCGGTCGCGATCTTGTCCGAACTTGGCTACCGCGTGTTGGAAGCGGGCGACGGCGAGGAGGCGCTGCGCGTTTTCGGCGCCCATGCCACGACGATCGACATGCTCCTGACCGATGTCGTGCTGCCCGGACGCGTGCGTGGGCGTGAGGTGTCCGAGCGCATCACCGCGATGCGGCCGGATGTGAAGACGCTGTATATGTCGGGCTATACCGAAAATTCCATCGTCCATCAGGGGCGACTGGATGACGGCGTGCAGTTCATCGGCAAGCCTTTCAAGCGCGAGCAACTCGCGCGCAAAGTTGCCGAGGTCCTTGGCTATTCCGGCGCGGTGGATGAGCGGAACGTTATTCAGATGAAGTCCCGGCCGGGGGATTAGGACACGGTGCATGGTGATCGTCATCCCCGGGCTGGACCCGGGGATCTACCCGTTACGTCGCCCTAACGGAGTTTGGGCGCCATAACGGGTAGGCCCGCGCATCAAGTGCGCGGGTGACGGTTTTGAAGCGTCATCCGCCATCAAGGCGGCGGTGCGAGCAGGATCCGATTCACCGCCTGCATGGCCGCAAAGGTCTCCGCCCAGGCGCGCCGGAATTTCGCCTCCGCCATGCCGCGGCCTGTCAGCAAGGCGGCGATCTGGCCCAATGTCCGCACGCCGTCGACCGCTTGGAGAATCGCCGGCGCCTCGGGCGGCAGGCGCACCACGGCGCGCAAGCCGTCGAACAAGAACGGCAAGCCGCCGTCGGGCCGGATCGACTTGACCAGTTCCGCGCCCGGAACCTCCCGCATGATCGGCACCGCCGTGTCCAACAGTGGATCGGCGCGCGTCACGGGCTCGGCCGCGCGGCGGCAATAGGCGATGTGCACGCTCATATTCGCGGTCAGCGCCTCGGCCAGAGCCGCCTGCTGCGTCGCGTCCAGCTCCGCCGCGCGGGCGCGCAGCTTGGGGTCCGCTTGCAGCCAGGTTGCGGGGTCATAGCGCATCGGCTCCATGAAGGCGGAAACCGCCATCCCCTCGCTGGCCAGCAGTGCCGCAAAGGCGCTCACGGTGAAGGCGCGGTCGCGGGGATTGAGCAGCAGGTCGTACAGCCCCGCCTCCCCGCCGGTGACATGGTCGGAGAAGTTGCGGTTGAAGCGCAGCCAGTTGCTGTCCGGCAGATGCTTCATCACCCGCTTCGCCACATCCAGCCGCGCGGCGGGCGCCTGATCCGGCGGCGCCAGCAGGCTCATCGCCTCCTGCACCATATAGACGCCGGTGCGGCCATGCGGGGCATAGACCATCAGGCCCATGCCGCCATCGGGCGCGAGCACCGACACCAGGGCGGCGAGGCCCGCCTGCGGATCGGGCAGGTGATGCAGCACGCCGCAGCAATCGATGTAGTCAAACGGCCCCAGGCCCAGCCTCGGCAGATCAGGGATCGAGCCTTCGACCCAATCGATATTGGTGAGCCCGCGCGCCTTGGCCCGCGTGCGGGCGATCTTCATGGCGGCGCGGGAGCGATCGAGATAGGTGACACGCCCCGGGCGCTCGGCCCGCGCCATCTGGGTCGCCAGCATGATGGTGCCGTCCCCGGTGCCACCGCCCGCGACAAGCGCGTTCAAAGGCGTGGCACGTGGCCGTGTGGCGCCGAAGACCCAATAGTCGATCTCGCGCAGATGTGAGGGGCTGCCGATAATCAGCCGCTTCGCTTCCTCCTTCGGGTCGCGGGCGGGATAGGGATAGGCCTCATATTGGGCGGCGAGCCGGGCATCTGTGCTGTCGGTCATGCCGCCGCTTTACCGGCTCCGCGCAATGCTGGCGAGACATGCAGTCGCGCGCCGAACCTTCTCTTGCATGGGCCGCGCCTGCTCCCTTATGGCTTCGCCATGCACAAGATTCTTTTGACCGCCACGGCCTTCATCACAATTGCCGTGCCCGCTATGGCGGCCAGCAAGGCGGTGGGGCCGACCGCACTGGGCGTCTTCTCGGATTGGACGGCCGCCGAAACCGAAACGGGCGGGGTTCATGTCTGCTACGCCTTCACGCGCGCCATCGGCAGTGCAAAGACGCCCTCGGCCGGGATGATCCTGGTGACGCAGCGGCCGACCTCTCGCGATGAGGTGGTGGTCAACGCGCCCTCCGCCTATCCCGCGAAGACCGAGGTCGCCGTCCAGATCGACAAGCAGGACGCGATGTCCTTCTACACCGCCGGCAAAGCCGCCTTCGCGCGGGATGGCCGCGCCGCCGTCATCGATATGCAGCGCGGCAGCGGCGCCAGCGCAAGCTGGGCCGGCAAGGGCGAAAAGATGGGCCAAAAATTCTCGCTCTCGGGTTTCAGCGCCGCCTATGGCGCCATCGTCAAAGCCTGTCCCGCCAAGTGACCATGATATACCCCGCCGGGGATGATGCCGCGCGCATCATGGCAAAGGCGGCCCTCTTCGCGCCGCCGCCTGCTCAAATGGCCGATGGCCGGCGTGACCTGGTGGGACTGTCCCGTGAGGAGCTTGCGGCCGAGGTCGCAGCCATTGGCGAGCAGCCCTTCCGCGCCAAGCAGCTTTGGCACTGGATCTATCATCAAGGCGTGACCGATTTCGCGCTGATGAGTTCGATGGCCAAGCCGATGCGCGACAAGCTTGCCGAGCATTTCGTGGTCGGCCGGCCTGATCCTGTTGTGGTGCAGACGAGCACGGACGAGACGCGGAAATTCCTGTTCCGCTTTCGCGACGGACAGGAAGCCGAGACCGTCTATATCCCCGACAAGCAGGAAGATCGCGGCGCCGTCTGCCTGTCCTCGCAGGTCGGCTGCACCTTGTCCTGCAGCTTTTGTCACACCGGCACGCAGCGCTTGATGCGCAACCTGGGCGCCGCCGAAATCGTCGGCCAGTTCATGGGTGCGCGCGACAGCTACAAGGAATGGCCGAGCCCGAAGGGCGAGACGCCCCGCCTGCTGTCCACCATCGTGCTGATGGGCATGGGTGAACCGCTGTACAATTACGAAAACGTCGCCAAGGCGATGCGCATCGTCATGGACGGCGAAGGCATCGCCCTCTCCCGTCGCCGCATCACCCTCTCGACCAGTGGCGTGGTGCCGATGATGGACCGCGCCGGCGCTGAATTGGGCGTCAATCTCGCGGTGTCGCTGCATGCGGTGCGGGACGAGTTGCGCGATGAACTGGTGCCGCTGAACCGCAAATATCCGATTGCCGAGCTGATCGCGGCCTGCCGCCGTTACCCGGGCGCCTCGAACGCCCGGCGCATCACCTTCGAATACGTCATGCTCAAGGGGATCAACGACAGCGAGGCCGATGCGCGGCTGCTGGTGGAGTTGATCGCCGGCCTTCCCGCCAAGGTGAACCTCATTCCGTTCAATCCCTGGCCCGGCAGCGCCTATGAGACGAGCACGCCGGCCGCCATCCGGCGTTTCTCGACGATCGTCATGGATGCGGGTTACGCGGCGCCGGTGCGCACGCCCCGCGGCCAGGACATCCTGGCGGCTTGCGGGCAGCTCAAGACGGAAACCGTCCTGGCGCGGGGCCGCGCGGCGGCTGCATAAGCGGCGGATAACGCTGCTCTCATCCGACCTACGGCGCGATGTGTAGGGCGGATGAGCGCAGCGTTATCCGCCAGCCGACTTACATCTTCATCCCGCCCATATCGCCACTGCCCGCATCTGCCGGCACGTAGCTCATTGGCTGGACGGTGACCTGAACGGTCACCGTGGCGCCGCTGGCAAAGGTCAGCGTCAGCGGGAAATGGGCGCCCGCATCCAGGGTCTGAGTGAGCCCCGTCAGCATGACGTGATAGCCGCTGGGTGAGAACACCAGCGGCTTGCCCGGCGCCACCGGCAAATCCTTTACGGCATCCATCTCCATCATGCCGTTGGCCATCTTGCTCTCATGCAGGCCGGCACTCGTGGCGACCGGTGTCGCGGCCCCTACAAGCCTGTCCGGTGCGCCAGCATCGGTGACCGTAAAGTAGATGACGGCCGGACTGGCCGCCGATGGCGTGACGCGCGACCAGGCGCCCGTCACCGTCAAACCGCCCGCATAGGCCGGTGCGGCATAGGCCAGAACCGCCGCCGCCAATAGAATGCCTCGCATCGAAACCCCTTAGGTAATGGTGTAGCCGCCGTCGATGACGATGTTTTCGCCATTGATCATGCCGGCGGCACCGCTCACCAGATACAGCACGACATGGGCGACCTCCTCGGCTTCCCCGAACCGCCCGACGGGAATCTTAGCGCGAAAGCTGTCCCCGCGCGCGCCGTTCCAGGTCATCTGGCCCATCGGCGTATTGATTACCGTGGGTGAGATGGTGTTGCTGTTGACGCCCTTCGGCCCCCATTCCAGCGCCAGCACCTTAGTCATGCCGATAATGCCGGCTTTACTGGCGGCATAGGCGACATGATCTTCCAGCGCGACGAGCGCCGCCTGGGAGGCGAGGCTGACGATGCGGCCATAGCCGCGTCCGATCATGTGCCGCCCGACTTCACGCGAAAACAGGAAGGCGGCGCGGAGATTGACGCTCATGGTAACGTCCCAGACCTCGGTCGTCAGCTCCACAGCCGGCGCCACCAGACCGACGCCGACATTATTGACCAGGATGTCGATCCGCCCGGTCTGGGCAATGATGTCCGCGACCCCAGCCTCGATGGCGGCTGCGTCCCGCACGTCGATCGACACACCGATATGGCTGGCGCCGAGGGAGGCTGCGATCTGTGCCACGTCCGGGTTGGAATCGACGATCACGATCCGCGCCCCCTGCTCGGCCAGCATCGTGGCGGTGGAAAGGCCGATACCCCGGGCGGCGCCAGTCAGCAGGGCGACCTGCCCGGACAGATCATAGGCACGCTCTACGGCGGTCGGCATGGCGATCTTCTTCCCTCTACGATCTTGGCGTCGATGCGCGTCATGTCGCGGCGAAGAGCCAGGACGGTCAAGGGCGCGCGGTGGTCATCTGGGTTTCGCGCCTCACCGCGAGCGCCTAATCTCCCGCCATAAAAGAGGGAGTGGAACAATGTCGGGAACCCCAGGATATGGCGGCGCCTCGGCGACGCCCGGTCATCGCCCAAACAGGTTGCATGAAATCTGGGCGACCGGGGGTGCCGCCATCAACGGCTGGCTGTCGATTCCCAGCGCTTTCTCGGCTGAGGTAATGGCCCATCAGGGCTGGGACAGCCTGACCATCGACATGCAGCATGGCGTGATCGACTACGCCGATATGGTGGCGATGCTCACGGCCATCTCGACCACGAGCACGGTGCCGCTGGTGCGCACGCCTTGGCTGGAACCCGGCATCATGGGCAAGATCATCGATGCAGGCGCTTACGGCATCATCTGCCCGATGATCGAAACCGCTAACGACGTCGAGCATTTTGTCAGTGCGACGTCGTATGCACCGCGTGGCCGCCGCAGCATGGGGCCGATTCGCGCCCAGCTTTATGGCGGTCGCGACTACGTCGCCCATGCGAATGAAACAGTCTTACGCTTCGCGATGATCGAAACCGTGGGTGCGCTGGCAAATCTCGACGCCATTCTGGCGGTCGATGGCTTGGACGCCGTCTATATCGGTCCATCGGACCTTTCGATCGCCCTCGGCTATCCGCCGAAATTCGATCAGGAGGAGCCGCGCGTCTTGGAGGCGATCACGCATATTGGCCGCACCGCGCGGGCTGCCGGCAAGGTCGCAGGCATCCATAACGGATACCCAGCCTATGCCAGGCGCATGATCGATCTTGGATTCAACTTCGTGACCGTCGGTACGGATGCACTCTTCCTCGCCGACGGGTCCAAAAGCATGCTGGCAGCTTTGAAGCGCGAGCCTTTATGAGGCCTTCGGATCCAATCGATACCCACCCGCTTCCGTAATCAGAAGTTGCGAACGGGTGGGATCGGGTTCGATCTTCTGCCGCAGACGATAGATATGGGTTTCAAGCGTATGGGTCGTTACGGCAGCGTTATAGCCCCAAACCTCGTTTAGAAGAATCTGCCTCGGCACGGGCTTGGCGCCGGCACGATAGAGAAACTTCAGGATCGCCGCTTCTTTCTCGGTCAGGCGAATGCGGCGGTTCTTGACCGGCTCCTGCAACATCTTCGTCGCCGGCCGAAACACATAAGGCCCGATCGTGAAGACGGCGTCTTCGCTGTTTTCGAACATGCGAAGCTGGGCACGGAGTCGCGCAAGCAATTCAGACAGACGGAATGGCTTGGAGACGTAATCATTGGCACCTGAATCGAGGCCGCGAACGATGTCCGTTTCCTCGGCCGATCCAGTCAGCATAATGATCGGAACTTTCAAGCCGCGGCTGCGCATCTTGGTGCAGAAGTCGCGTCCGTCTCCGTCAGGCAGACTGACATCGAGAATCACGGCGTCGAACCGCACACCCGGTTTTGCAAGAATCGCTTCGGCTTCGGCGACGGATGAAGCCTCCGTCGTCGTGAATTCGCCGTCAATGACGAGTTGTTCCGCCAGAGTGGTCCTCAGCGCAACATCGTCATCGACGATGAGGATCGGCCGCTCGTCGCCGCTAGTCTTATCTGACACTTTTTCCCTCTCGTACTGCGCCTGCAGATTAGTCATTGAGCCGCTCCACGCTGGGTTCGGTCGTTTGCTTCGTTGCGAGCCGATCGGGGCAGAGACTTTCGTCGCCACTAATCCCCCGATCGGGCGTTCGCTTGAAGGCGATATGGGTGCCCAGCGGCAGTTTGCTATGTTTTCCTCAATTCTACGGGCCGTAAGGCAGCATTTTGGCCGAAATAAAGTACTGCCATGTTAAAATTGGTCGTTTCAGGACCCGACAACATTGATGCAGGTCAAGCCTTTCGCCAAAACAGCCCTCAAATGTTCAAGATCGAGGGCGACGCAACCCGCCGTCGGACCACGCGCCGGGGTTGTGACATGAAGAAAGATCGCCGAACCCCGATCGCGAATCGGGGGCTCATCGTTCCACCCTAAGACTCCAATGATGTCATAGACAGCGTCATCGCGCCAAAGTCTCTCATGACGCCCCTCATAAGGGAGCCGAACGCGACGGTTGTAGGCTGCATCGCGGGGATCGTCGCACCAGCCATCGTTGCTGTCCAATGGCTCGATCGGGCAGCGGGCCTTGGGGGGCGCCACGCGGTCGGCGCGATATAGGACGCGGCGCAGGGGCAGCAGGCCCGCAGGTGTCGCGCCATCGCCTTCCAGCTTCAAGGCAGTGATGCCCGCACGACCCACGCAGGCCGGATAGCGCTCACCGCCGAGGACGAGAAAGCCGTCTGGCCCCAAAATTGCGTTGCTCATGGAACGTCTCATACGGCGAGCTGACGCCATGCGGCAACGAGGAGCGCCCGGCTTTCATGATTGATTATCGTCCATGAAAGACATGAGGGTCGACGGAGGGATGGCCGTCGGAACCGTGGCCGCCGCCGGCTGGCACCTGAGCTTCGCGCGGCAAGGGGCGGCAGGCGCACAAAGCGTCCTGACCGCCGATCCGGACACGCTTGAGCCCGCCCATGGTGTCAAACGCGGCCTGCTCGCGGCTGTCGCACAGGGTTTGGACGCCGGCCGCGACCCGAGCCAGGCCGGCCGATCGGCGGATCTTGCCCTTACTGGCCTGATCGAGGGCTTCTTCAGCGCCCGCCCGACCTTGAGCCAGGGGCGCGCGGCCGCACAGGCGCTCAATG
Organism: Acidisoma sp. PAMC 29798; assembly: GCF_030252425.1. Taxonomy (GTDB): domain Bacteria; phylum Pseudomonadota; class Alphaproteobacteria; order Acetobacterales; family Acetobacteraceae; genus Acidisoma; species Acidisoma cladoniae. The sequence goes on from NZ_CP126994.1 coordinate 1,897,975, forward strand.
CCATCAACGGCTGGATGTTCGCGACCCATGGGACAGAGGCCTTGGAACCCGGTTATGCCGCGTCCCTATCGGCCATCACCTTCAGTGGCCTGCGGGCAGGCCTGGTCCAGATCGGCGCGGGCATGATCCTGCGCCGGCGCGCCGGCGAATTGGTACGCCTGACCGGACCGCACCTTCTACGCGTCGGGGCGGAGCATCTGCGCCCCCGCCGGTGCCTGGGGATGGACGACCGCATTCTGCTGGACTTCGTGGACGACACGCCACAGCCGGCGGACCGCTATATCCTGCTCAGCGATGCCCGCAGCCGGATGGACCCTGCCGGCACCTTGGACCAGGACGGTATCGTCCGGCTCTGCACCCTCCATGAGGAGGCGGCGGTCCTGGCGGCCCATCTCAGCGAGGGCTGCGCCGTGCTCGTTATTGACGTGCTGGCCATGCCGGATGCCGCACTCTCCCCGGTCGAGACGGAGACGAACCTCCTGCCACTGCGCCCGATTCCGCAGGAGGGGGACAACCGCGATGGCTATCAGATCGGCCGGACCATTCATCGTGGCGCCTATACCTTGCTGAAACGCGCCATCGACACCCGCACCGGGCAGGCCGTGGTGCTGAAATTCCCCCTGCCCGCCATGCTGAACGACCGCGTGTTCCAGGCGGGTTTCGCGCGGGAGGCGTGGATCGGCGCCACCATCCACAGCCCGCTGATCGGCCGGATCATCACGCCCGAGCCCGGCCGCCAGTCGAGCCTCTACATCGTGATGCCGTTTTACGCCGGGGAAACCTTGGAGGCGCGGCTGGCGCGCGAGCCCCGCTTTCCTGTGGCCGATATCGTGGCGATCGGCCTTCAGCTCTGCCAGGCGGTCGAGGATCTTCACGCCGTGCAGGTCTTCCACCGCGATCTGAAGCCCGACAACATCATGGTGCAGTCCGGCGGCGCTGTTCGCCTGCTCGACCTCGGCCTCGCCTATCTCTCCCAGGCCGATGCCTCTTCGGGCAACGATCTCGCCGGCACCCTGCGCTATATGGCGCCCGAGGCCATTCGCGGCGGCGCGCCCGATGCGACGACGGAGGTGTTCGCCCTGGGCATCATTCTCTATCGCATGGCGGCCTTCGGCCGGTTCCCTCGGCCTGGAACGGAGACTGACAGCGTCTTGGAGCGGGCGCGGCCCGATCTGCCGGCAAGCCTGCGGCGGGCGATTGCCGCCGCGCTCAGCCTGGACCGCACCGCCCGCCCGCAGACCGCCGCTCTTTTGGCGGACGCCATCACCCCGGCTTTGCATGAAGACAGTGTGACACCCCCGCCCACGCGCCGCCGGCTCAGCGACGTTGCGTTGTGGCGCGCGGCGACGGTGGCACTTGCGCTGGCGATATTGGCGTTGCTCGCGCTTCGATAGTTTGAGATTTGGCGGAATACGCTGCGCTTTTCCGCCCTACGATGTCGCCTTTTGGTGGCCATCCTCGCTCCCCATCGCCACGACAAGGTCCCAGAAATGCCTGAATGACGGTCTACAACGACAATGGTATCAGAGGCCGATCGAGCAGGATTTGCGGAACATGTCCGAGCCAGTTACCCGTTTCGCGACGAAAAACCCGCTCGCCACCCCGTCGGTCTCTCCGGCGCAGGCCCTGATCGCCAAGCACGGCCCGATGGCAATGCAGTTCTTCCGCTTCGGCGTCGTCGGCACCTCCGGCTTCGTGATGGACACCGCCTTCATCTATTCTACTCATCACTGGTTGGGTCTGATCGGCGCGGGCATCCTGTCCTTCTTCGTAGTCGCCACCATCAACTGGTTCATCAATCGCATCTGGACCTTCAAAGGCCTGGGCGCCGGGCCGTTGCATCATCAGTGGCTTCGCTTCCTGGCCGCCAATGGCGTCGGCTTCGTGCTCAATCGGGGAATTTACATCGCCCTGATCATGACGGTGCCGCTCTGCGTCGCGTATCCGGTGCTGGCGGTCGCGGCCGGGTCCATCGCCGGCCTCGGCGTCAATTTCAACCTATCGCGGCGTCTCGTTTTCCGGTGATCGCCCCCGCTGCCGCTTTGCTTGCCGGCAGTCATCCTCCCAGCTGTACCTATGACGCCGATATCCTCATCCTCAGTCTCGACCGGATCGAGGAGACGGAGGCCGCCATCCGCTCGGCACTCGCCCAGGTCGATCTCGGCCGCCATGTCATCGTCTTCGATCAAGGTTCGGCGCCTGCCGCGCTCGCCCGGCTGACCGCCCTGGCCAGCCTTCGGACGGACATGCTGCTCGCCTCGGCTGGGACCAATTTGGGCGTGGCGGCCGGTCGCAATCGGGCCGCGTCCTTCGGCCATGGCCGCGCCCTGGTCGTGCTCGACAATGATGCCGAGTTTGCGGACGCGACGACGGCGGCACGCGCCGTGCAGCTGCTGGACGCGCAACCGGCCTTAGCCGCCATCGGCTTTCGCATCATGAACGGGGACGGCAGTGGGGAGGACGATGCCTCCTGGGGCTATCCGGCAGCGCTCCGCGCGCAAGCCGCGTCTCGCTTCGCGTCCGCCACCTTCGTCGGCGCCGGCCATGCGATTCGCCGGCAGGCCTGGCAATCCCTAGGCGGCTACGATGACAATCTATTCTTCACTTGGGAGGAGTATGATTTCGCACTCCGCGCCATCGATCAGGGATGGTGTCTGCTGCACGCGGGTGACATTGCCGTCCATCATAAGCTTGCCACCGAACGCCGCGTCGGCTGGGGCGGCCGGCGGTGGTTTTTCTACGTACGCAACCGCCTCTATATTGCGCGAAAATGGCAGACACCGTGGACCACACTCGCGATTCGCCTTGCCGGCTATAGCATGAGAAGCGTGCGGCTTGGCGTGCCGCGCCAAGGGATCGCGGGCGCGGTGGCGGCCTTCCGGATGCCCCTGGGCCCGGACGTCCATCGCATGAGCCATGCCGGCCTTCCGGATGCCCCTGGGCCCGGACGTCCATCGCATGAGCCATGCCGGGCTTGCGTATCTCCACACGGTTGACGGCAGCGTCCGAGGTGGGGTCTGGGCGCGTATGAGAGGTGAGGTTCTCGCCAGCCTGCCGCCGAGCAAGCAGCGATAACCTCACGCGCCACTGTTACAACACGCGGCAGACACCACACTGTTACAAATCGCCTCTAATCATCCCGCTCCGGCGGCAGCCGACAGAACAGGGGCTTCAGTGATTCGTCGACTACTTCTCAGCGTCTTGCCGGTTGCCTCCCTTGTGGGCTGCGATGTCGGACCCGACTACCATCGCCCGCAACTCGACACGCCCGGCAGCTTCACCTCGCCGGGCGCCTCGTCGCTGGCGCCGGTCTGGCCCAGCACCGTGTGGTGGGAGGGGTTCGGCTCCCCCGAACTCAGTGACCTCATCGCCCAGGCCGAGGCGCATAACCTCAACCTGCAAAGCGCCATCGCCGCCGTATCGGCGGCAGATGCCGCCGTGCGGGTCGCGGGTGGCGCGCTGTTGCCCACCGTGAGCGGTGGCGCAGGCGCGAGCTGGTCCCAGACGAACGGCACCAGCTTCAGCACCGGTACCAGCAGCACGGGCAGCACCACGGCGACCGTCGGGCGCGGCGTCATCGACACCCGCACCTACAGCGCCACCTTGTCCGCGTCTTATGAGATCGACTTCTGGGGCAAGAACCTCGCGACCTTCCGCGCGGCAGAAGCAAGCGCTATGTCGGCCCGCTATGCCGCCGAAGTCACGGCCCTGACCGTCGTCAGCGACGTCGCAGACACCTGGTTTCAGGCCCTCGCCTATCAGGATCAGCTTGACGTCGCACAGCGCAACCTGGCCTTCGCGCAGACGCTGTTGAACGTGGAGAACGGCCGCCTGAATGCCGGCACCGCCTCGATGCTCGACGTGTCGCAGCAGGCGGCGCTGGTCGCCGGGCAGCGCGCGAATATCCCCAACCTTGTCTCGCTGGAGCAGCAGGAAGTCATCGCCCTCGGCATTCTGGTCGGCCGACCGCCCGAGGAAATCCACATTCAGGCGGGGACGCTGACCACCATCCCCTCCCCGGTCGTGATCCCCGGCATGCCGGCCGATCTGCTGCGTCGCCGGCCTGACGTGGCGGAAGCCGAGGCGACGTTGGTCTCCGCCACCGCCAGCACGCGTGCCGCCCGCGCGGCGCTGTTCCCATCCCTCACCCTCACCGGGTCGGGCGGCTGGGAGAATGGGGCCATCAATGGCCTGTTCGCGCCGCAATCCCTGGTGCTCAACGCCGCAGCCAATGCGGCGCAGACACTGTTCGACAACGGGGCCCTGTCCGGCCAGGTGGCCGAGAACCGCGCCATCATGCGGGAGGATCGCGCCGCCTACGAACAGGCGATCCTGCAAGCCTATACCGATGTCGAAACGGCTCTCACCCAGACTCATTACGCGGCGGAGCAGGAAACGCTGGAACAGGCCGCCGTCGCGCAGGCTCAGCTCGCCTCGAAGATTGCCCGCGCCCAGCTTGAGGCCGGGACGGTCGATATCACGACCTTGCTGACCGCTCAGCAGACTGAGCTGACGGATGAAAACACGCTCGTCTCTGTCAGGCTCGCGCGGTTCCAGGCGCTTGTAGCGCTGTTCAAGGCCCTGGGCGGCGGCTGGCAGCAGGCAACGCCCGTCACCGCCCAGCCGGTTCCCATCCTCAACCCCTCCATCATTCCGTGAGCCGCCGCATGACGACCGATCTTTCCAATAAACGTGCGCGCCGCCTGTGGCTGGTGGGAGGGTTGGCCGCTGTGTCCATCGCGTCCGTGGTCTGCATGACCGCCGCCGATGCCCAGCGCAGCAAGAAGGCCGGTGCGAACGACACCGTGCCTGTCACCGTGGCAGTCGTCACCGCGCAAGACGTGCCGGTCGTGCTCACGGCGCTCGGCACCGTTCAGGCCTCCAATACCGTTACCATCAGCCCCATGGTCACCGGCCCGATCACGGCGATCAATTTCACCGAGGGGCAGGATGTGAAGGCGGGCGATGTGCTCGCGCAGATCGATCCGCGCACCTATCAGGCGACGCTCGATCAGGATCGCGGCAAGCTTGCGCAGGACCAGGCGACGCTGGCCGGTGCGGAGCGCGACCTCGCGCGCTACAATCAGCTCGCGCAAAGCGCCTATACGCCTAAGCAGACCGCCGATGACGAGCGTGCGACGGTCGCGGAAAGCAAGGCGCAGATCATCCAGGATCAAGCCGCGATCGAATCCGCACAGACCCAGCTCAGCTACACCACGCTCACCGCCCCTGTGGCGGGCCGCGTCGGCCTGCGCAACGTCGATTTGGGCAATATCGTCCAGGCCGGCGCCAGCACCGGCATTGTGACGCTGACGACGATCCAACCGATCGCCGTGGTTTTTACCCTGCCGCAACAGAATCTGCCTGCCATCGTGGACGCGATGGCCGTCGGCAAACCGCCGGTCTCGGTCAGTGCCGAAGGCAACGACACCGCCACCGGGCCGTTGGAAACCGGCGCGCTGGACGTTATCGACAATCAGGTCGACAGCACCACCGGCACGGTCAAGCTGAAGGCCTATTTTGCGAATAAGGATCTGCATCTTTGGCCGGGCGGCTTCGTCACTGCGCGGCTGACCGTGAAGGTGCTGAAGGGCGTGCTGACCATCCCTCCGGCGGCGGTGCAGACCGGCCCCACCTCCAGCTTCGTCTATACCATCGGCACGGACGGCAAGGCGGTACAGAAGACCGTCACGCTAGGGCAACAAAGTGCCGAGACCGTGGTGATCGAAAGCGGCCTCGTCGCGGGTGAACAGGTCGTGCTGGAAGGCGGTTCGCGCCTCAATACCGGCTCCAAGGTCAAGATCGTGCCGGCCACGGCACGCGCCAAGACAACCGCAGCAGCGCCGCCCGCTGCCGCGACCTCCGCGACCCCATCGCCGGCCCAATAACGGTGAATGTTTCCGCGCCTTTCATCGCCCGGCCGATCGCGACCGCTCTGCTTGCGGTCGCGGTGCTGCTCGCCGGTCTGCTCGGCTATATGTCGCTGCCCGTATCGTCCCTGCCGGAGGTCGAGTTTCCGACCATCCAGGTGACGACGCAGCTCCCGGGCGCTGGGCCGGATACGATCGCCACCCTGATCACTGCACCTTTGGAACGCCAACTCGGTGAAATCCAAGGCGTGCAGGGCATGACCTCGACCAGTTCCGAAGGTCTCAGCCAGATCGTGCTGCAATTCGCGCTGACCCGCGACATCGATCTCGCCGCCCAGGACGTGCAGGCCGCCATCACCGCCTCGGCCGGAACCTTGCCGACCTCGCTGCCCTATCCACCGATCTACGCCAAGGTGAACCCGGCGGATTCGCCGATCATCACCCTCGCCCTGATGTCGGACAGCGTTCCGCTCCAAACCATCGCCGACGCGACCTCGACCTTGCTGCAGCCCAAGCTCAGCCAGATTTCGGGCATCGGCCAGGTGACGGTGCTGGGTGGCCTACGTCAGGCCTTCCGCATCCAGGTCGATCCGGCCCGGCTCGCGGCCTATAGCCTGTCACTGGAAGACATTCGCACCGCCGTCGATAACGGCAACCAGAACGGTTCCAAGGGCGGCTTTGACGGCCCCAACCAGTCCTTCACCCTGGCCGCCAACGACCAGTTGGAAACGGCGCAATCCTATTCCGATCTGGTGATCGCCTGGCGCAACAGCGCCCCGGTGCATCTGCGCGATGTCGCGCATGTCGTCTCCGGGTTGGAGAACAGCCATACCGACGTGCGCTACAACGGCCATGAAGCGGTGGTGCTGTCGATCCAGCGGCAACCCGGCGCCAATATCGTCGCCACCGCCGATACCGTGAAGAAGATGCTGCCGACACTGGAGAAATCCCTGCCTGGCGGCGTCAAGATCACCCTCGTCAGCGACCGCACGACGACGATCCGCTCCTCAGTCTCGGATGTGCAGTTCACGCTCATCCTCAGCGTGATCCTCGTCGTGCTGGTGATCTACCTCTTCCTCGGCTCCATTCGGGCGACCATCATCCCCGGCGTCGCGCTGCCGCTGTCCCTGATCGGCACCTTCGGCGTGATGTATTTCCTTGGCTACGGCCTCGATAACCTGTCGCTCATGGCCCTGACGGTCGCGAGCGGTTTCGTGGTCGATGACGCCATCGTCATGATCGAGAATGTGGTGCGCTTTATCGAGGAAGGCGTGCCGCCGATGCAGGCCGCCTATCGCGGCGCCCGGCAGATCGGCTTCACCATCGTGTCGCTGACGGTGTCTTTGATCGCCGTCTTCATTCCGCTGCTGTTCATGTCCGGCGTTGTCGGCAAGCTGTTCCACGAATTCGCCGTCACCCTGTCGGTCGCCGTCATCGTCTCGGCCATCATCTCCCTCACGCTGACGCCCATGATGTGCGGCCGGCTGCTGCGCCCCGTCGTGAAGGAGCGTCAGGCATGGCCCGCGCGGATGACGGATGCGGGGTTTGGCCAGGTGCTGCGCTTCTATCGCGTCACGCTGCTCTGGGTGCTGCGCCGCCAGGCTCTGGTGCTGCTGATTTCCGCCGGCACGCTGGTCGGCACCGTGCTGCTGTATATCGCCATCCCGAAAGGGTTTCTGCCCGAGCAGGACACAGGCTCCGTCATCGCCGTGACCGAGGCGACCCAGGCGATTTCCATTCCCGCCATGATCGCGCTTGAGAACAAGGCGGCCGATGCCTTCCGCCAAGTGAAGGGCGTCACAAACGTGACCTCCGTCGTCGGCACCGGCACGGTGAACGCGACACCCAATGTGGGCCAGATCACCATCACGCTGGCGCCCATCGGCAGCCGGCCGGGCGTGGATCGCATCGTGGACGACCTGCGCGATGCCGCGTCCAACATTCCAGGCCTCACGGTCTTTTACCGCCCGGTGCAGGACATTCAGCTGGGTACAAGCATCACGCGCACGGCCTATCAGTATGAACTGACGGATACCGACAAGACCGAGCTTGCCGCCTTCGTGCCCAAGCTGGTCGCCAAGCTATCCACGCTGCCGCAGATCGAACATGTCAGCAGCGACCAACAGAACGATGGTGGCGGCATCGCCATCACTGTCGATCGCGCCATGGCCATGCGCATCGGCGTGTCGATGCAGACGGTCGAAAACATTCTGTATGATGCCTTCGGGCAAAGGCAGATTTCGACGATCTTCGGCCAGACCAACCAGTATCGCGTGATCGAGGAAGTCGACCCCGCCTTCGCGACCAGTCCCGACCTGCTCTACACCCTGCGCTTTCCTGGCAATGCGACCAGTTCATCGAACACGACGAGCACGACATCCTCCACCGCGTCCTCCAGCAGCACGACGGTCGGGTCCGGCAGTTCCAACACCGCCAGCACGACGACGACACCCACCACCTCCAGCGTCACGGCGCAGATTCCGCTCAGCGCCTTCGCCACCATCACGCGGCAGAATTCGCCGCTGTCCATCAGTCATGACGAGCAGTTTCCCGCCGCCAGCATCGGCTTCGACCTGGCGCCCGGCGTCTCCCTCGGGCAGGCGGTCAATGCCATCGGCCAGGCGGAAACCGAACTCGACGTGCCGAGCACGATCAGCGGCAGTTACTCGGGTGACGCGGCGGAATTCCAAAGCTCTCTGGCATCCGAGCCCTGGCTGATCCTCGCCGCCATCGTGGTCATCTACATCGTGCTGGGCGTGCTCTACGAAAGCACCATCCACCCGATCACCATCCTGTCCACTCTGCCCTCGGCCGGCATCGGCGCCCTGCTCGCCCTCATGGTGACCGGCAACGACCTCTCGATCGTCGCTTTGGTCGGCGTCGTGCTTCTTATGGGCATCGTGAAGAAGAACGCGATCATGATGATCGATTTCGCGATCGAGGCGCAGCGTGGCGGTCGCCGGACCCCGGCCCAGGCCATCGAGCAGGCCTGCCTGCTGCGGTTCCGCCCGATCATGATGACCACCATGGCCGCCCTCCTCGGCGCCTTGCCGCTCATTATCGAAGGCGGCGCAGGCGCGGAGTTGCGGCGCCCCTTGGGCATCACCATCGTTGGCGGACTGATCCTGAGCCAGCTTCTGACGCTGTACACGACGCCGGTGATCTACCTCGCGATGGAGCGTCTGCGCCGCGATCCGCGCCGCCGCAGCACTGCCAGCGCCGCGCCGCGCCCGGCGGCCTAGAGCCGTCGCACCCGCCATATGTCGATTTCATCACCCTTCATCCGGCGTCCGGTCGGCACCATTCTGTTGGCGATCGGCCTGCTGCTGGCCGGCGCCGTCGCCTATAAGTTTCTGCCTGTCGCGTCCCTGCCCAACATGGACCTGCCGGCGATCGTGGTCTTCGCGAGCCGGCCGGGCGCGAGCCCCGAGACGATGGCGAATTCCATCGCGGCACCGCTGGAGCGCCATCTCGGGCAGATCGCCGGGATCACAGAACTCACCTCGATCAATTCCACCGGCTCAAGCTCGATTATTTGCATCTTCGATGTCGATCGCAACGTCGATGCCGCGGCAGGCGATGTGCAGGCGGCGATTAACGCAGCCGAGGCTGATCTGCCCGCCGATCTTCCCAGTGCGCCCTACTACCGCAAGTTCAATCCGTCTGACGCGCCGGTCCTGACGATCGCGCTCACGTCCGATACGCTGTCGACGTCCCAAATCTTCGATGCCGTCGATACCATCCTGGTGCAGCGCCTGTCCCAGGCCGAGGGTGTCGCCAATATCGATGAAAGCGGCGCCGACAAGCCGGCCGTGCGCGTGCAGCTCGACCCGACCGCCGTGGCTCTGTCCGGCCTCTCTGCCCAGGACATCGATACCATCATCAGCGACGCCAATGTCGTCCAGCCCATCGGCAGCATCCAAGGGCCGGAGCGGGCCTCCACCCTGATGGTCAACGGACAACTGAAGACCGCGGTCGAATACCGCAACCTCGTCGTCACGGCGGGGAAATCGGGCGTGCTACGCCTGGGTGACCTCGGCCACGTCATCGATAGTGTCGCCACGCTGCGGCTCGCCGCCTGGGACGGCAAGAAGGCCGCCATCCTGCTCAACGTCACCAAGCAGCCCGGCGCTAACGTCATCAAGACGGTCGATGGCGTTAAGACCCTATTGCCCGAGATCCTGAAGCTGATGCCGAGTGGCATTCACACCACCATCCTCGCCGACCGCACGACCACGATCCGCGCCAGCGTCAATGACGTGCAGTACACGCTTCTCCTCACGGTCGTGCTGGTTCTCGCCGTGGTCTTCGTGTTTCTGCGCCGTACTGTGATGACGATCGCGGCCGGCGTCACCATTCCGCTGTCGCTGGCCGGCACGCTTGCTGGCATGTGGCTGCTGGGCTTCACCATCGACAACTTCTCGCTCCTCGCCCTCACGATCTCCGTGGGCTTCGTCGTCGATGACGCCATCGTCATGATCGAGAATATCCACGCCCATATCGAACGCGGCATGTCGCCGATGCGGGCGGCGCTGCGCGGGTCCCGCCAGATCGGCTTTACGGTGATGTCGATCACCATTTCCCTGGTCGCCGTGTTTGGTCCGCTGATCTTCATGCCCGGCATCATGGGACGCATGTTCCATGAATTCTCGGTCACGCTCGTCATGTCCGTCACCATCTCGGCCGTGGTGTCCCTCACCGTCACGCCGATGATCTGCGGTTGGTTCCTGCGGGCGGAGGTTCATGATCGTTCCCGCGCGCCGCATAAGCGCCTCGGCCGCCGCCTTGGTATCTGGTTCGAACTTGGCTTTCGCGCCGTGCTGCGCGGCTACGGACGCAGCCTGGGATGGGTGCTCCGCCATCGCATCCTGATGAATCTGGTGACGCTCGGCACCGTTGTTCTCACCGTGTGGCTGTATGTCATCGTGCCGAAGGGCTTCCTGCCCAATGAGGATACCGGCCTCCTGCAAGGCCAGACCACGGCGTCGCCCGACATTTCGTTCCGCGCCATGGAGGTATTGCAGCGGCGTGTGGTCAATGTGCTGCTCAAGGACCCCGCCATCGCCGAAGTCGGCTCGCGGATCGGCGTCGCGAGCGGCTTCGCCTCCCTCAATCGCGGCAACCTCTATATCGCCCTGAAACCGATGAGCGAACGGCATGTCTCGTCAGACGTCGTCATCGCCCGCCTGCGCAAACCCTTGGCAGGCATCGCGGGTATCCAGACATTTCTGATGGCGGAGCAGGATCTGCGCACCGGCGGCCGGCAAAGTGCGAGCGATTACGACTTCGTTCTGAGCGGCGACAATCTGGCGGAGTTGCAGCTCTGGGCGCAGAAACTTGAAGACAAGCTCAAGACTATCCCGCAATTGGTCGATATTTCCAGTGACCAGGATCGTGCCGGCCCGGCAGCCAGTGTGGTGGTCGATCGCAGCGCCGCGTCGCGCTTGAACGTCTCCTTGGCCGACATCGACCAAGCCTTGAACAATGGCTATGCGCAGCGCCAGATTTCGACGATCTACGAGCAGCGCAACCAGTACAAGGTCGTGCTGGAGGCCTTGCCGGGCCTCCAACTCGACCCGTCACAGCTAGACCGCGTCTATGTCGGCAGCGACACCGGAAAGCAGGTGCCTCTCTCCGCCGTCGCACGGTTCGAGCGTGGCAGCGCGCCTTTGACGGTGCGTCATGAGGGTCAGTTCCCGGAAGCGACTGTCAGCTTCAGCCTCAAACCCGGCTCGCCGCTCAGCGCTGGCACCACGCTGGTGCAACAGGCGGTGCAGGACATCTTCATGCCCGGCGATATCCACACCGGCTTCGCCGGCAATGCGCAGATTTTCAAACAATCGGGATCGTCCGAGGTCATCCTGCTGCTCGCGGCACTCGGCGCGATCTACATCGTGCTCGGTGTACTCTATGAAAGTCTCACTCAGCCGCTGACGATCATCTCGACCCTGCCATCGGCGGGCGTCGGCGCGCTTCTCGCACTTCTGCTGACCAGCACGCCACTTTCGGTGATTGCCATCATTGGCATCTTCCTCCTCATGGGCATCGTCAAGAAGAACGCCATCATGCTGGTGGACTTCGCCCTCGATGCCGAGCGCACACGCAACCTGTCGCCCATCCAGGCGATCAAGGAAGCGAGCCTCGCGCGCTTCCGGCCGATCCTGATGACGACCTTGGCCGCACTTCTGGGGGCCGTGCCGCTCGCCTTCTCCTTCGGGATCGGGTGGGAGTATCGGCGCCCCCTCGGCATTGCCATCATCGGCGGTCTGATCGTCTCCCAGCTTCTGACGCTCTACACGACGCCGGTCATTTATGTTGCACTGCAACGTAACCGCCAAAAGTAGCGAGGCGTGGACAGCAGCTTTTCGCTGGTCGCCGCCATCGGGCGGATGTAGCATTCTAAGACAGGTGGTTGCACTGGAGCGCGTAATGCGCACATAGGTGGCCGATGTACCGGCGTGTGAAGCCGGATCGAACTGATCGCCGTCGAAGCGCCTAGCCCTGGCACTTCTCGGTGGGGAGGAGCGAGGCCATGGACGCCGAAATAGATCCCTATGTCACTGAGGAAGCCACCGCGAGCACGCGATCGCGCATGAGCGGCCTGCTGCGCGCGACGCAGGTGCTCGACCGATTGGTGGTAGAGGCCAAGGCGACCTCCGCCTATGACCTCGCAAAAGCCATCCGCGCGCCGGTTTCGACCATTTACGGCGTCGTCGATGCCCTGGTGCAGGCCGGCTTGCTGGAACGTGACGCCGCCGGCGCCGTGTGGTTCGGCAGCCGCATGTATCAATATGGCCTCGCCTATGGTCGCAATGTCGATCTGCTGCGCGAAGCGCGGGAGGAGATGCGGCGCCTGGCGCAGGAGCTGGGCGAGACGGTGCAGATCTGCGCCCGTCACGAAGGTTTCGTTGTCATCCAAGACATGGCGGAGGCGTCGCGCAACCTGCGCGTGTCCAGCCGTATCGGTGCGCGCGTTCCGATCAACTGGAGCGTGTCGGGCCGGTTCTTCCTAGCCCATCTGCCGCAGCATGAGCGGCTGGCGATCTTCCGCGAAAACGCCGTGCCTTCCGCCACCGGCCGCGCGCCGCTGGACCCTGAGCAGTTCGTGGCCCTCAGCGACGAGGCGCGTCGCCTCGGCTATGCGAGCCAGTTGAGCGGCACGGATGAGGGCATTGCCTGTATCGCGGCGCCGATCACCAATGCTTCAGGGATCTGTGAGATGACGATCAGCATCATCATGCCGGAACTGCGCGTGCGTGAATCGCTGGAGCATTACGCAGGCGCGGTGCGCGGCGCCGCGGCGCGGATCGAATCGCGCGTTGGCTGGCGGCCCTTTGGGCCCCAGGCGGCCTTCCCCTCTCGCCAGACCGCGATGGCCGACGCGACCTTGCCGGACGGTCGTTTCGCCAATTACGAGGTCATGGCCTAACCCGGTCTTCCGGGCGGTTGCAGCGGGCGGCGATCCTCCTTATAAGCCGCCGCCTGCGGGAGAGGTGCCAGAGTGGCCGATCGGGGCGGTCTCGAAAACCGTTGTGCGTGTGAGCGTACCGTGGGTTCGAATCCCACCCTCTCCGCCAGAATCCCTATCATGTGGTCGTAAAAAGACGGCGGACTGCGCAGCGCACTCCGCCTATTTACCCATCCCAACCGCCTTGGCGTAGCTGTCCGGCTTGAATCCAACGGTCAGGGCGCCGCCGATATCGAGCACCGGTCGCTTGATCATCGATGGCTGCGCCAGCATCAGGGCGATGGCGCGACGCTCGTCCAGCCCCGCCTTCTCCGCCTCGGCGAGTCTGCGGAAGGTCGTGCCGGCGCGGTTCAGCAGCGTGTCCCACCCCACCTGCCGCGCCCAAAGCTCCAAAGTCGGCTGGTCGATCCCACTCACCTTATAATCATGGAAGGCGACGGAAACGTCATGCGCGTCCAACCAGGCGCGAGCCTTCTTCATCGTGTCGCAGGCCTTGATGCCGTATATCGTGACGGGTTTGGCCATTACCTCAGCCAAAGTGGTTCGCCGGTCGCGGCAGACCCAAATGGTCGCGCAACGTGGTCCCTTCATACGCTGTCCGGAAAATGCCCCGGCGCTGCAATTCCGGCACGACCATATCCACGAAGTCATCGAGCCCGGAGGGTACCGTCGGGAACATGATATTGAAGCCGTCGCAGGCCTCCGTCTCCAGCCATTGCTGCATCGTGTCTGCAATATCCTCGGCCGTGCCCACCATCTGCAACCCGCCGTGACCCCCGACCATGTCAGCGAGTTGCCGCACGGTGAGATTGTCCCGCCGCGCCAGGGCCACCAGCGTGTCTCGCCCGCTCTGGCTCGCATTCGAGGGCGGTATCTCCGGCAAAGGCGCATCCAGATCGAATTGCGCGGCATCGACGCCGAGGCGCATGGAGAGGTTCGGCAGGCTGCTATCCGGATGCACGAGGCTGTCGAGCAGCGCTTGCTTGTCCTGCGCCTCGGCCCGCGTACGTCCCACCGTCACCAGCGCACCCGGCAGGATCTTGAGATGCGCGGGCTCGCGGCCCTGCACGATCATGCGGGCCCTCATATCGGCATAGAAGCGCTGCCCATCCTCTAGCGTTCGGCTGCTGGCGAAGATCACCTCCGCCGTTTCGGCCGCAAGTTGCCGTCCGGCTTCGGACGCGCCGGCCTGCACGATGACGGGATAGCCCTGGATGGGCCGCGCGATGTTCAGCGGACCCCGCACCGACAGATGCTCGCCTTTGTGATCGAGCACATGCAGCTTGTCGGGGTCGAAAAAGATGCCGGACTCCTGGTCGCGAATCCAGGCGTCATCGTCCCAACTGTCCCACAAGCCGGTGACGACGGCATAGAACTCGCGCGCCCGACGATAGCGTTCGTCATGCTCGACATGCTCCGTCCGTCCGAAATTGAGCGCGGAATCGGGATTGGAGGTCGTGACGATATTCCAGCCGGCCCGGCCGCCGCTGATATGGTCCAGCGAGGCAAAGCGGCGGGCGATATGATAGGGCTCGTCGAAGGTCGTGGAGGCCGTCGCGATCAGGCCAATCCGCTCGGTCACCATGGCCAGCGCGGAGAGCAGGGTCAGCGGCTCGAAGGATGTCGCGGTCCCGCTGCGCTTCAGCGCCGACATGGGCATGTTCAGAACGCCGAGGTGATCCGCCATGAAGAAGGCGTCGAACCGCGCCCGCTCCAGCGTCTGGATGAAACGCACGAGATGCGTGAGGTTGAAATTCGCATCCGGATAGGCGCCGGGATACCGCCACCATCCCGTATGGATGCCGACCGGGCGCATGAAGGCCCCAAGATGAAGCTGCTTTGTCATGATCGGCTTTCCTGACCTTCAACGTACCTGCGGTGACGCCCTCGCACAGTTCCCCTCAATTCGATCTCAGTCAAATCGAGAATGCGGTCTTAGATCAACCGTCCCGGCAAGCGGCCGGTCGGCTGGCCCTCGGCAAACACCGTCTCACCCGCGACCCAAACCTGGCGCACGCCGGCCGCCAGGCGGGTCGGCTCATCGAAGGTCGCTTGGTCCGCGATCGTGGCCTCGAACAACACGAGGTCCGCGACCATCCCGGGCCGGAGCACACCGCGATCCCCGAGCCCAAAGCGTTGCGCCACCATGCTGGTCATGCGCCGCACCGCATCCTCCAGGGAGAACCAACCCTCCTCACAGGCGAGCCGCCGGATGGCGCGCGGAAACGCGCCGAAGCCACGCGGATGCGGTTTCGTGCCCGGACGCGGCAAACCATCGGAGCCGAACATATGCAGGCAATGGGTGCAGGCCGCCCGCAGATCGGACTCATCGAGCTGGAACAGCACGATGCCGGTCTGCCCATCATCGGCCTCGATCAAGGCGGTCATGAGATCGAAGGGCGTCATCGCAACCCGTGCTGCCGCGTCGGTCATCGACAGGCCCTCCAGCGGCTTCAACGTCGCATCGCCGATGGCGGACAAGCGAACATTGCCCCAGCCGATCAGCGAGACCTTCGATTGCTGATGCGGATCCGCGCCACCCTCTTCGACCCAGCGTTTCAGACCGGCCCGCTGCTCGGGATCGCGCAACCGTGCCCGCAGGGCGACCATGCCGCCCGATTGCGCCGCCGGCGGCAGAAGCTGCAGCATGTAACTGCTGCCGGCGGGATAGGGATACATGTCGAAGGAGACATCGATCCCCTCCGCGCGCGCCGCTTCCAGCATCTGCAAGGCCGCCGGAATGCTGCCCCAGTTGGGCCGCCCCGCTGCCTGAAGATGCGACAGCAGTCCAGCCGCGCCCGACGCGCGCAAGAGGTCGAGGAACTCCGCGATCGACGTGAGCAACCCTGCCTCATAGCTGCGCACATGCGCGGTCAACAGCCGGCCATGGGCCTGCACCGTTTCCGCCAAAGCCAGCAGTTCCGCGCGGTCGGCATAGGCACTGGGGGGATAGACCAGGCCGAGCGAAAGCCCGGCCGCGCCCTGCGTCAATTGCCGCGCCAGCAGCGCCTGCATGGATGCGATCTCCGCCTCCCGCGCCGGTCGCGCCTCCTGCCCCACGATCGCGAGCCGCAGCGCTGCATGGCCGACGAGGGAGACGAGATTCGGCGCAATGCCCCCCGCGTGCAAGGCGGCGCGGTACGCCGCCAGATCGTCGAAGACCTCCTCCGGCCGGGTGTCCCCGAGCAGGGAGGAGAAATGCGCGCGCAGCGCTTCCCGTGAGGTCGGCACGGCGGGATAGAGCGAGAAGCTGCAATTGCCGACGACGACGGTAGTGACACCTTGGGCGAGCTTTTCGGGCCGCGTCGGCTCCCGCAAGCCGATCAAATCGTCATGGCAATGGGCGTCGATGAAGCCCGGTGCGAGATAGGCCTCCGCCGCGTCGATGACGGTTTCATCGGCGTGGGCCGAAAGCGCGGGTCCGATCGCGGCGATGCGGCCGTCCGACGAGATGCGCAGGTCGGCGCGAAACCAGGGCGCGCCGGTGCCATCCACCACGCGCGCCCCACGGATCAAGGTCTCGGGACCCATTGCGCTGGCCTAGCCGAAGAAGGTGGGAAAGGCCGTGCGCACGATGCCGGCTTCGTCCACCCCGAGAATAAAGCGATAGAGGTCGATGCTGGTGCAGGGATGCGACAGGCCGAACTCTACCACATCGCCCACGCGCACATCGACGCCAGACGTCAACTCCATGAAGGCATGCTGATCGTTGAGCTTGGTCACGCTCGCGATGCCCGACAGAGCGCCCGCCGGCGCGCCGTCCCGGAACAGCGTCAAGGGTTGCGGCAAATCCTGATCGGAGGCGACATCGCGCATGCCCAGGCCGCAAACGGCGAGGTCAGGCTCCGGCCGCGACAGCACTTCCGCCCAAACGCGCAGGGCGGGGCGGAACACCTGCCCGGCCGAAGCCACCTCACCGCCCAGCACGAAACCGTGGCGGGCGTCGAGCGCCGCCAAACCGCGTTGATAGACGCCGTGGTCATGAAAGAAGATGGCGCCGCCGCGCAGCACCAGCGTGGTCGCGCCATCCGCCGCCGCGACCGGCTTCAGCGCCGCCAGAACGCGGTCGAAGAACAGCGATCCGCCGACGGTCAGCACCAGGGGCTCACCCGGCCCGACGCTGGCGCGCACCTCCGCCAGCACATCCGCAGCGAGCTGAAACAGCGCGGTATGCACAACCTCCGTGCGCTCCGGCGTCGGCTGAGTCGCGGCACCCTCATAGGACCCGACGCCCGCGAGGCGCAGCCGCCCCTCCGTCGCCTGAATGGCCGCGATGATGGCGCGCGCCGCCGCCATATCGCGCGCGCCACCCCGTGCCGCACCGACTTCCACCAGCAGACGCAGCGGCGCAAGCGTGGGTTCGGTCGCCCAGACCGCCGCCAGGGCATCGATCACGGCCGTGGAATCGACGAACAGATAGAGCTCCGCCGCTGGATGGTCGCGCAGCAGCGCCGCGAGGCGGCCGGCACCCCCGCGACCGCCGATGCCATTGGCCAGGATCAGCCGATGCAAACCGGCCCGCAGCATCACCGTCGCCTGC
Organism: Acidisoma sp. PAMC 29798; assembly: GCF_030252425.1. Taxonomy (GTDB): domain Bacteria; phylum Pseudomonadota; class Alphaproteobacteria; order Acetobacterales; family Acetobacteraceae; genus Acidisoma; species Acidisoma cladoniae. The sequence continues at coordinate 1,915,853 of NZ_CP126994.1, forward strand.
CGGATATCGGCGACCGTCGTGCCCCAGGCCCCGGCACGCACCAGATCGGCTGCGAGGTCCGGCGCCATCGGCGTCTTGGCATGCGGCGCCATCGCCACGCCCTGCTCGCGCGCATAGCGCAGCATCGCATCACGGTTATGGGCGTAGGCTGCGAGATCCAGCGTCAGCACGGGCAGAGACATCGCGCCATCCGCCGGGTGCCAGCCACACGCGCTGATCTCCGAGATCGCCAGATCAGACGTGCCCGGCGGCATGCCCCGCAGCCGGTCATCGAGCAGCATCGTCGTGTGCAGCAGGGGAACGGGGACGGTCATGAGAGGCTCTTTCGCGAATGCGTGCGGTCGTGATGCGCGGACCGGCCTGGCCTCGGTTGCCGGGTCCGATCGACGCCAGTATAGCCTCCGCCCTATCGGACGCGCGTCTGATATTGCAGATCATTCCGCTTCGGAGAGAGACTATGACGATCCAGCGCATCGGCAGTCAGGGCAGCAAGGGTGCCGGTGGCCAGCATCTGCCGTTTTCACGCGCCGTGCTCGTGAATGGCTGGCTCCACGTGTCCGGCCAGGTCGCGATGGAGAAGGGCGAGGTCATCGAAGGCGGCATCGTCGCCCAATCCCACAAGGCGATCCAGAACCTGCTGGCCATTCTGGCGGAAGCCGGGTTCGAGGCTGGCGATGTGATCCGCTGCGGCGTCTGGCTGGATGATCCGCGCGACTTCTCCTCCTTCAACAAGGTCTTCGCCGAATATTTTGGCGCCGCCCCCCCTGCCCGCTCCTGCGTCGTCTCCAGCATGGTCATCGACTGCAAGGTCGAGATCGACTGCATCGCCTATCGCCAGCCGAAGGACTAGCCTCGTCGCGCGACCACGGCATGAGAGGATTGCGGGCATGGCGAGCACAGCGAGCGGCAGCATTCGGATCGGCGTCGGCGGCTGGACCTATGAGCCGTGGCGCGGGCCCTTTTACCCCGACAAATGGCCGCAGAAGCGCGAGTTGGAATATGCCGCCGGGCACCTCACCTCGATCGAGGTCAATGGCACCTATTACGGCTCGCAAAAGCCCGAGAGCTTTCGCAAATGGCATGATGAGACGCCGGCGGGCTTCGTGTTCTCCCTCAAGGCGTCTCGCTATTCCACCAATCGCCGCGTGCTGGCCGACGCCGGAGAGTCCATCGAGCGATTCTTCAAGAGCGGCGTGCTGGAATTGAAGGACAAGCTCGGCCCGATCAACTGGCAGTTCATGGCGACGAAGCAATTCGATGCTGTGGATTTCGAGGGGTTTCTGAAGCTGCTGCCTAAAACGGTGGAGGGTCGGGCGATCCGCCATGTCGTGGAAGCGCGGCACGAGAGTTTCCGCAATCCGGAGTTTCTCGCCATGCTGCGAGACTATGGCGTGGCCGCCGTGGTGGCGGGTGATTCTGAGTTTCCGCAAATCGCCGACATCACCGCGCCTTTCGTCTATGCCCGCATCATGGGCACGCAGGAGGGCGAACCGCTCGGCTATCCGGCCCAGACGCTCGACCTATGGGCGAAGCGTGCTCAGCTTTGGGCTGCGGGAGATGCGCCGAAGGACCTGGAAACGGTTGCGCCGGCCAAGGCGGATGGCGTGGCGCGCGATGTCTATCTCTACGTCATCAGCGGGCATAAGGTCAGCAACCCCGCCGCCGCGCGGGCTTTGATGGAGCGGATTTAGTTCATTGCAGGAGTTGCCCGCATGACCGATCCTATTCCCGATGACGACCTCGCGCGGGTTTTGACCGTCGCGCATGTGGATGGCGCCACGATGCGCCATGTTGCGATCGCGGGCGATATCTACACCATCCTGGTCAGCGGCGCGGATACGGCCGGGCGCTATTGCCTGATCGACATGCATGTGCCGGCCGGTGGCGGGCCACCGCCGCATCGGCATGATTTCGAGGAGATGTTCACGTTGTTGGAGGGTGAGCTGGCCTTCACCTTTCGGGGTGAGACGACAACCGTGCATGCGGGATCGACGGTGAACATTCCGGCCAACGCGCCGCATTCTTTCAAGAACCTGGGCACCAGCGACGCGCGAATGCTGTGCCTGGCGACACCGGCGGGGCTGGACGCGTTCTTTCTGGAGGTTGGCGATATCGTGGAGAGCCGGACGTCCTCGGTGCCGAAGCTGACGCCGGAGGCGGTCGCGGCGCGGCAGACGAAGGTCGGGTCGTTGTTGGGGAAGTATCGAACGGAGATGGTGACGGGGTGATGGTGATGATTGGGTCTTCGCACGCGTCGTAGCCGGAGGGGGCCGAGAGGCCAGCGTCAGTGACGCAAGACGCCGCACAGAAGATGGGTGGCATTCTCGCGGCCCTCGGCCGCTCCCCAATGGTCGGTGCGGATCTGGACCTCGCTCGATCGCACTTGGAAGGCCCCAGGGTCGATCTTCAATAGCGTTGTCGTCCTGAGCACTATCGATCTAGCATTTAGCAAAGGACGAGGACCCCTTCATTGCGTTTTGACTACTGCGGACAACGGCGGCGGGAAACCGATGATATATGCATAAATGGCTGCACGATCGGCTCTGATACGTCAGTCTGTCTCACGATAATATCATAGAGCGCAATTGACCGTCGAGCTGGATGAGGAAACGGCAGATCAAGGACGCTTTGTCGCCTGAACTTACGTGTAGACGGAAAATATATCTTCATTCCAAAGTGGACATCGCCGGGCCAGCCGCCCTGTTCAGAACAGCCAACTGACTGGCACCAGAGCTCGTTCCTGCTCAGGTGAATGATCGCGCCATTCTGCGGCGAGGTGAATCCCAGGCAATCCACCCCAAACTCCGTCGTCGGCATGGTCCAAAACAATTACTTGTAGCCGCGTCTGCGCAGCCTCAGTTGCCCTACCTAAAAGAGCGAACACTTTGCGGACGGCAGCGACGTCCTCATCCTTCCACTCGATAACTTCGGGAATGTCGGATTGCTCACGAATAGCAGCGCGCTTCGGAAAATAGACTTGACTGGGTTGGTCGTAGATTAATAGCCCAGGCACGGGAGCCAACGTATCGCTTAGAAAGAATTTCTGAAGTGCAAGTGTTAGAGCCACGTGGTAAGCTAGCCAGTTAGCGCCGCTTCCTATCTCCCAAAGATAGTCGTCACGAATTCCTCGTTTTACCTGGATCGTCAGCTCAGGAATTACAAGGCGCATAGGAGCATTGGGGTATTCGCCGTCTAAATGCGGCATTAACTCGCTGCTAAAGCCCTGGATTCGGTCCAGCGCGTTGTTTGTCCTTCGGGTGATCTCATAATCGGACACCTTGCCAGCTACGTCTTTAATTTGGACCTGCAAGTCCGAAATTTCCCCGTGCAGTCCAGATGTTTCATCTACCGAATCGTACAGCTTCAACGCCTGCTCGAGCCGACCGACAAATCTTTCAACATGATAAAAGTGGTCAGCTTGCTCGCGCGCCTCTTCCGAGAGCCTTTCCAATGCCGAAATTTCCCGCCGCGTCTGGTTCAGTTCAGCAAGGACACCCTCGGCCATCCCTCTCTGGCGAAATACCTCCTTGTCTAGTTGCTCTGACATGCTGGGGTGTGCTTGCAGCTGGGCTTCTAGTCCCTCGAGAGCATCGCAGAGGACAGCCAACTGGTCCCGATCACCGGACCCGAGCGTTACGAGAGGATCTCTCACATCCTGCTCTAAGCTCCTGAGCCAACCAGCAATCGAAAGCCGATCCCGCTGGATGCGTATCGCGCCACCATAGGCATCCGTGCTTTCGCGCAGCCGTCGCAATTCGTTCATCCTCTGCCTATGACCTGAAAGTGCTTCAGCAAACGCCACTTCGTCGCGCCTTAGTTCCGCAAGTCTTTCAAGAGCAACGTCGATCCCTTCTAGGCTCGGCGCTGCAGACTGAGCTGCTGCCGGTTTGGTGGACACGCACCTTAGCCTGACGCTTTGTTCCGCTCGAATTCCATAGGGCTGAGATAGCCGATGGTCGAGTGGCGTCGGCGTAAATTATAGAACCGTTCGATGTAGTCGAATACGTCGGCTCGAGCCTGGTCCCTCGTGCGATATACCTTGCGGGCTGTTCGCTCAGTTTTCAGCGAGGAGAAGAAGCTCTCCATTGCCGCATTGTCCCAGACATTCCCTGACCGACTCATGCTGCAACTAACGTTATGATCTGCCAAGAGCTTCTGGAACTGTTCACTGCTGTATTGGCTTCCCTGGTCCGAATGATGCATCAACGCATCTGGTTTGCCGCGGCGCCAGATCGCCATCATTAACGCGTCGGCCACCAACTGAGCTGTCATCGTGACGCTCATCGACCAGCCCACGACACGACGCGAGAAAAGGTCAATGACGGCAGCCACGTAGAGCCAACCTTCTGCCGTCCAAAGATAGGTGAAGTCGGCGATCCACTTCTGGTTCGGTGCTGTAGCTACGAATTGGCGGTCCAGCACGTTGGCAGCCGCCTCGTTCCGCTCGCCCTTGTCGGATGGCAGGCCTCTGCGGCGCGGTCGGGCCCGTAAGGCTTGCTCGCGCATGAGCCGCTCAATGCGGTGCAAGCCACACACGTCACCCTCGGCCAGGACGTCATGCCAGACGCGCCGGGCGCCATAGGTCCGGTCGCTGCCGACGAAGCTGGCCTTGACGTGCGCGCCGAGAATTTCGTCGCTGCGTGCCCGAGCGCTGGGCGATCGGGTGAGCCAGGCGTGGAATCCACTGCGTGAGACACCGAGCGCCTCGCAAAGCCACCGCACCGGCCAAATCCCTCGATGCTTCGCCACGAAGCCGAATTTCATATCGACTCCCTCGCGAAGTAGGCCGCGGCTTTTTTTAGGATATCGCGCTCCGCCTTGAGCTTTGCGACCTCACGCCGCAGACGATCTATCTCCTGCTGATCCGGCTTGAGCTGGCCCTGGCCCGGAAATGCCTGCCCAGGATCCGAGGTAACCTCCTTGATCCATCGTCGCAGAATGCTTTCGCCCACATCCAGGTCCCGGCTGGCCTGCACCAATGAAATCCCACGTTCATTAACTAGCCGGACCGCCTCCAGCTTGAACTCCCGGCTGAACTGTCGTCGCGTCATTTGCATCCTCCAATCTCGCGAAACACCTTAATCTCGGTGTCCACCAAACCGGCAGCAGCTCAGACCTACCATTAGAAGCGATGATCTTGCGTAGCAGATCAACAATGTCCGGCCACTCCTCGGGAATGACTTGATCCGGTGGAAGAAGGCCAAATTCGACGGCCTGACGTACCCATGATCTGGATTCCAATCGCCATGCGGACGTTGTAGAGGTGATCGCTTTTAAGTCGGCTTCCTTGCGCCGCAAGATGCGTTGCAGACGCTCCAACTCAAAGCGAGCCTGCAGCACGTCCGCTGTGACTGCACCCAAAATATAGGGAAATATGGTTTTCAGTTTCTCTCGATGTTCAGTCGTATCCGCCTTGAAAAACATAACATCAGGGTTAGCTACGATATTTTGTGGCTGGAACGTAAATGCCATCAGATCCCGGAAGCTTGGACGCGCTTTGAACCCGCTGTCGCTTCCGGGCTCAAATCCAAAGCCCGTGAGGCCGGATAAGCGGTCAAGCAGGAGCTTGACGTACTCTACGTTCGTATTTTCTCGAGTATGCGCTCCGGCACATCGACAAGTGGGGCTTCAATGAGCACCATATCCGCTGTTTTCTGTTGATCACCGGGTTCTCGCCGGGCGATCAGCTTTTGACCCTCAAGCGTATCGACAACGATCCCAAACCATCCACAAGTTTCACGTATCACGCCTACTGGGATCGAGCATTTGTTGGACCCAAGACAATAATCGACGATTGGAATGACCGCGGATTTCCCGGTCTTAGAAGCGCCACTGATAACGTTCACTTTACCTGGCGTAAATTCGATGATCCTTGGGCTGCGGTCAGATTTCGGCCAGAGAATGAGTTTGCGCAGCTGAAAGAGCATTAGAAATCGACCCGAAGAGTTGACGAAATCTGAGTTAAATTCATCAACTTGAACCAGCATCCAACCTTCTCTGCAGCACCTGAGAAGCCCTTTATGCGCTCAGGGATGAAGGGCTTTCTCATCTTTTGCGTCGGCGTGTTAGCGCGCAACGTCGCATTCGAGTAAGTAATTGTAGCGAGACCCGCGTTCACCGCAAACCCAATGGACCTCAGCGTGAGCGTCCGAAGCACCAAGGCTCGATTATGGACGGCGAGAAGATCCTCTCGATCTTCGCCAAGCTTAGCTGCAAACAGTGTCAATCCTGATCGCTTCTGCGTTGAGATAATTAGGTCCAGGGTTGTACGATGCAGAAGCAGAGGCAAAACAAGGAAGGCCAAGGGAATCGGCACAGGACTTTGATCCTCCGCTTGATATCCGAGGCCAAACTGCCAAATAGCGTATGCACCAAGCGCTGGGTTCTGAACTATTTCTAGTCCTGTGAGAGGCCGGTGCGATCTGAAGTCGTCACGTAAACTTATGCCTGACATATAAGCCTAACCTAGCATTGTATCGTAGTCAGGATGCCAGCCGAGGATTGATCGATCGGCCAATTCGTTCAAACAGCCATGAACAAAATGACCAGGCACCGTGCGCCCTTCGATGGGAGCCTGAATTCGTGTGCAACGGAGATACACAATCCGTCCTCGCTGTGCAGGCTGGTGCTGAGCATGTGTCAGATTAACCTCTCCACTGATGGCACCGCAACTAGCAATCAAGTGGTCATCCATCTCGTCGAAGCTCTTCTTGAATACGTGACCCTTTTCTGCCCAACTGACCTTGTCTGAAGATGCACGTAGAAAATCGCTTATCGCTCGAATACTTTCATCTCGTGTCGCGTTGATCAGCTCCAACTGTCGGATGAATGTTGGCCGCTTCCAAAACCAAGTGGAAAGCTCCTCTTGTCCCGGAGTGTCGGCGACCGACACCAAAAGGCCTGGCAAGTTAACTTTCTGCGCATAGGCTCGGACCTTCGTAAGAAACTTGTCTGCAGCAATCATGCCAGGTTGCTGCAAACGAAGCAGCGCATCGCCTTCCTCTTTCGCAAAGCCTATAGAGGCCTCGCAGATAATCTGGAGAACCGTCGGTTCAAAGGCTATGCCCAACCGATTCCGCACACTCGCTATCGGGTCCAGCTCATTGATGACTGTAAGCCGCTTGACGAACGAAACCTTATCTGCATCCGACATTTTCAAGAAGAGATTCAAATGCGGCAGGCAGCCGGGCAACTTCTTCTTGAGTGAAGCCAACGCTGTCTTAACTGCCGCGACTGCATCGTCAATCTCCTGCTTGGTAGAAGCGTTGCCTAGCAGCTGAGGTAGGCCACCTGCCTTCAATGGGGTCACGTAGAAGCGAAAACAGTAATTCGGATCAGCGGCGGCGCCGCTACTCACCCAGTGACCAACCGTCTTCCAAAAATCGGGCGCCCAATCAGATAGAGGGTTATGAGAGGAAGCACTCTTCATCTGCTCTAGAATAACGTGCCCAGTAGGCAGATGAATCGCTACGTCCTCTACGGTCTCGAGAGACACTGACGAGCCTGGAGGACACGTTAGTAGATTGTAGCAAAGGCGCACAGGTTGGAGTGCATAACCGAGATATTGACCGGGGGCAGTACGTTTAGCTAGTGCAGATGTGGCGCTCATCATTGCTCCAAGCGAATCGACGACTTTGAAATGTGGAGCAGTCAATACGGCTTCGCAACCCTTTAACCTGGGCCGATTACCGTTTTGGAGCGAAAAAACGGACGCGCCGTTGAATACGTTGATTTTTATTGGGAAGGCTGAGTTATCAGTTTGTGCCCTTAGTCTTTGGCCGCCTTCTAGTCGACGACTAGCGACGAAGGCTTTGGCGGGACGTCATCTCAAATTCTCGGCCGTAATGTTCCCTATTTGCCATTCTCGCTCTTAGGTTTGCGCCGTAATGCCCAGCGATCTAATCGATAAACTGCCTTCAGATCGTCTGGCCGAGCTAGCGCATGGTACACCGCCTTACCCCCACCCCCCGGAGGTTCCGCCATGGACGACCAAGACATTCGCGCCGCTCTGGATCGCCACTGGGCCGCGTCCGACGCGGACGACTTCGAGGGCGAGCACGTGATCTATCGCGAGGACGCGCTGCTCGAATACCCGCAATCCGGCGAGCGCCTGCGCGGGCGACGGAACATCCAGGCGTCGCGCGCCGCGCAGCCGAACCGGAAACGCTTCGCCATCCGCCGGATCATCGGCGCCGGCGCGCTTTGGGTCACCGAATATATCCTCACCTATGACGGGCGGCCGTCCTACACCGTGAGCATCATGGAGTTCCGCGAGGGCAAGGTCGCCCGCGAGACCCAGTATTTCGCCGATCCCTTCGCGCCGGGGCCGTCACGCGCGCAATGGGTCGAGCAAATCGAAACGCCATAACATGCCCATCCGCCCGCTCGCGCGCTCGGACCTGCCGATCGATACCACATCCCTCGCCCGCTTTCTGATCGGCCGCGTGGTGCTCCGCAGGCTGCCGGAAGGCGTCGTGAGCGGTCGTATCGTGGAGACCGAGGCCTATGTCGTGGGGGATGCCGCCGGGCACGCCTATCGGGGCATGACCCCGCGCAATCGCGCGCTGTTTCTGGCACCCGGGCACGCCTATATTTACGTCGCCTATGGCATTTCCAACATGCTCAATGTCTCAAGCGAAATCGCCGGGGTCGGCGCCGGCGTTCTCATCCGAGCGCTCGAACCGCTCGACGGCATCGCGATCATGAAAGACAATCGCGGCATCACGCGCCCGCGTGATCTGGCGCGCGGACCAGGTCGGCTCACTGCCGCTCTGCGCATCGATCGTGCATGTGATGGGCTCGATCTTTGCCAAGAGGGTCCGTTTTGGCTCGGGTCCGATGATCACGCATCCGGCGAAATCGGGCAGAGCATCCGCATCGGCATTTCGAAGGAGGCCGACCGCCTCCTGCGGTTTTATCTTCGGGAAAATCCCTTCGTCAGCGGTCCAAAATCGCTCATGGCGTAGAGATAGACAGCCCCGCGAGAAGCGACGCGTAGGCGGCGAGCCTGCGGGATACGAACTCCGTGAACAGCCGCACGCGCTTCGTCTTGCGTGTCTCCCCCTGCGTGAGAAGCCAGAGCGTTCCGTACAGATGCAGGTCGGTGCCCGGCACCCTCACCAGCAGGGGGTCGGCATCGCCGACGAAGCACGGCAGCGTCGTCATCCCGAGCCCTTGCCGTACAGCCGCGATCTCGGCCGCCGCGTCGGTGACCCTGAATGGAACCCCGGTGATCCGAATCTCACCCGCGCTGGCCCAATCCGGAATGCCATGCAGGCTGATGACGATCCACCGCATGGGATCAGACGCGCCCGCACGCCATGCAGCCAGTCGGTCGCGGGACATATAGACGCCGCCGAACAACTCCGGCCCCTTCAGACCGTGAAGATTGAGCGGCAGGGTCTTGCGGTCATAGACGACGCGGATCGCGACGTCGGCGTCGCGGTTGGTCAGATTTGCCAGCTCGCCAGACGACAGGATTTCCATTTCGATGTCCGGATGGAGACGCGCGAAATCGGCGAAGTCCGGCATCAGCAGGTGTGTCGCGAGGGGTGCTGTCAACGTCACGCGCAAAAGCCCGCGCACGCTTTGGTCGCGCCCGAAGACGCGCGTCTCCAGCAAGTGCGACGACGCTTTCATCTGCTCCGCGAACTCCAGCACCTCCTCGCCCGCAGCTGTCAGGCGGTAGCCCGAAGGCCGCTTTTCGAACATCTGCACCCCGAGGCGTTCCTCGAACTGGGCAATGCGTCGCAGCACGGTCGCGTGGTTCACACCGAGGCGTTCGGCGGCAGCACGCACCGAGCCTTCGCGCGCGACGGCCAGAAAGTAGCGCACGTCATCCCAGTCGATCATGGTGCAATCCGGCACCGCCGGGTGCGCCTTCCAAACCCTAGGCCCAATACCATCAAACATCCTCTCTCATGGGGGAGGCGATCATAGCCTGTGCCCGCAGAACAGCCCAATCCCGCGCGACGGACGCCCATCGTCGGGGCTGGCGTCGGTCTCCCGGCCGGATCGATTTCGCACCACGGATGTGCGCGCCTCCGCACTCGACGCCTGACGCCGGCGGACGCATTTCCAGGGTCTCGGGGACAGAAAAGCGCTGTCCAACACGACGAAAGGAAAAGTCATGGGAAAGCTTGAGGGTAAGGTCGCCGTCATCACGGGTGGATCGAGCGGCATGGCGCTGGCCAGCGCCAAACGGTTCGTTGAAGAAGGCGCCTATGTGTTCATCACGGGCCGGAGGCAGGAGGCGCTCGACGAGGCCATCCAACTGATTGGCCGGAACGTGACCGGCGTGCGCGGTGACGCGGCCAATCTGGCAGACCTCGACCGTCTGTTCGACACGGCCAAGCGGGAAAAGGGCAGGATCGACGTCCTGTACGCAAGCGCTGGCATGGGCGAAGCCGTCCCACTCGGCGAGATTACCGAGCAGCATTTCGATGCGACCTTCGACCTGAATACGCGCGGCACGCTGTTCACGGTTCAGAAGGCGTTGCCGCTGTTCAACGAGGGCGGATCGATCTTCATGACCGGGTCAGTGGCTTCGGTGAAAGGTTTTCCTGGTTACGGCGTGTATGCCGCGAGCAAGGCGGCGTTGCGCTCATTCGCACGCACCTGGCTCAACGAACTGAAGGGCAGGAACATTCGGGTGAACGTGCTGAGCCCGGGGCCGATCGCCACACCGATGCAGGACCAAGTTCTGACCGAGGAGGCGAAGCGCATGTTCGAATCGCTGATCCCACGGGGAACGATGGGTCGTCCTGAGGAAATTGCGGCGGTCGCGCTGTTTCTGGCTTCAGACGATTCGAGCTTCGTGAATGGGGTGGAATTGTCTGTCGACGGGGGCTTCTCGGCGATCTGACGTCGCACCGGAATCGCGGCACAGCGGAACGGATGACCCAGCGCCGGTGCAGGCCGGGGACTCACGATCAACACGACATCGGAGACACATGATGAGCTATGCGATTATAGGATTCGGTAAGATAGGCCAGGCGCTCGCCCATGCCTTCGCCCGTCAAAACATCGACGTGACCGTCGCGAGCCGCCGGCCGCCCGAGGCGTGGGCGTCGCTGGCGCGCGCGATTGGACCCAGCGTCGTCGCCGCGTCGCTGCGGGATGCAGTCGAGGCCGACACGATCATACTGGCGGTTCCGTTCGACGAGCATCGCGCGGTTGCGAAGGCCCTGCCGAGCTGGAACGGCAAGACGGTCATCGACGCGATGAATACGTTAGTTCCCCTTGAGGCGCTGGACGGTCTGCCGTCTTCCGCCTTCGTCGCGCAGGCGTTCCCCGGCGCGAAGGTCGTGAAAGCTTTCAATCACCTGATTGCAGCCACCCTGGCGACCGATCCTGTCGTCGCAGGCGGCCACCGGGTCGTCTTTCTATCGAGCGACGACGAGGACGCGACCGCTCCCGTGGCGGCCTTGGCCAAACAACTCGGGTTCGCACCCGTCGCGCTGGGAAAGTTCAACGAGGGTGGCGCGCTGGTGCACGCCAGCGGCGGCGTTTGGGGCAAGCTCATCTTCAAGGATGTGTTCAAGAAGGAGCCGTAATCGATCGACGATCGTCTGATCGACGCAAGGATGGGCGGCGTGAACCTTCAGTCAGAACAATCCTCTGCCCAGAAGCGTCATGACATGCGTCGCAAGTCGGTCGCGGGCGGCGGGCTCAGATCGGTTCCACCCTGCGGCAAGCGGCAAGAGCGTGAGACCCATAATGGTGATGAAGACGAGATCCGCCTCCACATCCGCGTTCATCAATCCCTGCCGCTGCCATGCCGCCACCCGCTTGGCCCATTTGCGGCGCCCCGCCCCGCCCAGTCGGGTGTGCACGCGCTCCGTCAAATGCCCGCCTTCGCTGAGGATTTCACGCACCCAGAGCGACGCCCACCAAGGGCATTCCGCCATGGCCTCAAGAAGGCGCTCCACCATTCTGGAGATCACTGCCATCGGAGGATCATCCTCGGCGTCGAGCGTCTCATCGATGCGAATGCAGATCGGCAGAAGACGTTCCTCGGCCAGCGCGTCAATCAATTGCTCCCGGCTCTTGAAGTGGTAATGCGCCATCGCGGGAGTCAGACCCACCTGCTCCGCAATCATGCGGAGGGTCGTGTTCGGGATGCCCTGTTGGGCAAACAACACCAGAGCGGCATCCATCAACAGCGCGCGGGTGTCCGCTCGGCCGGCAGGCCGGCCGGGGCGACGCCGCCTGCCACCCACCGGCTCGGGACATGGAACGGTGGGCCTTTCACTGGATAGGGGCAAAGGCACTCTCTTGACACTCAGCAATATATTAATTAACTCCGAAATTAATATATTCGATGGCACGAGAGACGACAATGGCTGAGAGACGGAAAATCGCCCTGGAGGAACATTTCCTCGACCCTGACCAAGATCCCTATTTCCGGATGCTGGCCGGGCCGCATGATCACTTCGGCAGTGCGGCCATGACGGCGGTCATGGCGCAATTGACCGATGTCGATGCGGCGCGTCTGGCGGATATGGATGCGCTGGGCATCGAGGTCGCCATTCTGTCCTATTACAATGGCAGCAGTCCCCAGCTTGATCTTGATAGCGCACGCGCGGTCATGATGGCGCAACGCATGAACGATTTTCTGGCGGAACGGATTTCCGCCCATCCTGACCGCTTCATGGGCTGGGCGACGCTCGCCATGCAGGATGTTCCGGCGTCGATTGCCGAACTACGGCGGTGCATGACGCTGCCCGGCTTCGCAGGCGCTTTGATCAATGGCCAAACTCAGGGCGACTACCTCGATCTTCCAAAATTCCTGCCCTTTTGGGAAGCGGTCGCCGCGCTCGATGTGCCGATCTACTTACACCCCGGTGTTTTAACGGCCGAAGCCGCCAAGGCCTATGAGGGTCATCCTGGCCTCGCCGGACCCGGCTGGGGCTGGGGTGCAGACACGGGCCTGCATGCGCTTCGGCTCATCTTCAGCGGGCTCTTCGATCGCTTCCCCAATCTCACCCTCATTCTCGGCCATATGGGGGAGCTGATTCCCTTCCATCTCGATCGCGTCGATCAGATGTGGACGCAGATGCACGCGACGACGCCGAAACGGCCGATCTCCCATTATGTCGCGCGGAACATGATGGTGACGACAAGCGGCAATGTCTCGGCGGTTTCGCTGATCGGCACGACGCTGGCGATCGGTGCCGACCGGATTCTGTATGCAACCGACTATCCGCTGGCCCTGGCGGAGAAATTCACCGCCGCCGTCGAGAATAGCCCGCTCAGTGACGCAGACCGGGACAAGATATTCCATGGCAATGCCCGCAAGCTGTTCCGCCTTTCATAGGCGCAGCGGAACGCGCGGGTTGTTTGTCTTAGCCCCCTACTCCCACTCAATCGTCCCGGGCGGCTTGCTGGTGATGTCGTAGGTCACCCGATTGATCCCCCGCACCTCGTTCACGATCCTGTTCGCCACACGCGACAGGAAGGTCACCTCGAACGGATACACATCCGCCGTCATGCCATCGGTGCTCGTCACCGCCCGCAGCGCGCAGGCGAGGTCATAGGTCCGCCCGTCACCCATCACGCCCACCGTCCGCACCGGCAACAGCACCGCAAACGCCTGCCAGATGGCGTCATAAAGATTGTTCAGCCGCAGCTCCTCAAGGAAAATCGCATCCGCGCGCCGCAGCAAATCCAGCTTCTCCCGCGAAATCGCGCCGGGAATACGAATCGCCAATCCTGGCCCCGGAAACGGATGCCGCCCGATCAAAGACTTCGGCAGACCAAGCTCCAATCCCAAGACCCGCACTTCATCCTTGAACAGTTCGCGCAGCGGCTCCACCAGCTTCATGCGCATGCGCGCCGGCAAGCCACCGACATTGTGGTGCGATTTGATCGTCACCGAAGGCCCACCCGTGAAGCTCACACTCTCGATCACATCGGGATACAGCGTGCCCTGGGCCAGGAAATCCGCACCGCCGAGTTTCGCGGCCTCTTCCTCGAAAACATCGATGAACAGCCCGCCGATCGTCTTGCGCTTGATCTCGGGGTCCGACACGCCGTCGAGCGCGCTCAGGAACATCTCTGAGGCATCGCGATGCACCAGCGTGATGTTGAAGCGGTCACGGAAAACTTTCACGACCTCATCGGCCTCGTTCAGTCGCAGCAAGCCGTGATCGACGAAGATGCAAGTCAGCTGGTCGCCGATCGCCTCATGGATCAGCGCCGCCGCCACGGCGGAATCGACACCGCCGGACAGGCCGCAGATCACCCGACCGCTGCCGACCTGGGCGCGGATGGCGTCGATCTGCGCCTGCTTGAATCCGGCCATGGTCCAGTCGCCACGGCAACCGGCAATGGCATGGGTGAAGTTGCGCAGGATGGCCGCGCCATGCGGCGTATGTACGACCTCCAGATGGAACTGCACGCCGTAAAAGCGCCGCTCGTCATCGGCAATGGCCGCGAAGGGCGATCCGTCACTGGTGCCCACGGGCCGGAAGCCGGGCGGCAGGCGCGTCACCCGGTCGCCATGGCTCATCCAGACCTGCTCGCGTGCGCCCATCGCCCAGCCTTCGGGAATGCCGTCGAAGAGCGCGCAGGTATCGGTCACCTCCACGAAGGCGCGGCCGAATTCGCGATGGTTATGACCTTCGACGAGGCCGCCGAGCTGCGCGCACATCGCCTGCTGGCCGTAGCAAATGCCCAAAACCGGCAAGCCCATTTCGAAGACGATCTCGGGGATTTTTGGCGCGACGTCTTCCGTGACGCTCGCCGGGCCGCCGGACAGAATGATGCCGCGCGGGGCGTAATCGGCGATTTTTTGGGGATCGACGTTGAACGGCCAAATCTCGCAATAGACGCCACTCTCCCGCACCCGGCGGGCAATGAGCTGCGTGAATTGGCTACCGAAATCGAGGATGAGAACGCGGTCTGCGGTGATCTGTGCCATGTCGCGATATGCCGCAGCGACAGAGTCGAGGCAAGACTTTAAACGCCGGTCAGACGGTCTATCGGATCCCACATAAACGCAGTCTGTGGCTGCTGCACCCCGCCGACGCTCACGCTGCCCTCCATGGCCCGCACGCCGCCCAGCCGCTCATAGAACCAGCGGCTGTGATTGCGGCTGAGCACCCAAACAAAAACGTTGCGGCAACCGGCCTCGGCCAGGCCGCGCGCGGCGGCCGTGATCAGCGCCCGGCCGAGCCCCCGGTCCCGCCAATCATCCAGCACATACAGCGTCTCGATCTCACCCTCGGCGATGGCGGTGCCGCGTGCGCGGCTGGCCGTGACGAATCCGAGCACGTCGGGCGCGCCATCCTCGGCCTCCTCGTCACTCGGCACAGCGACATGCACAATCTCGCCCGCGCGGATGATATGGCCGTAATAGCCCTCCTGCCGGCGGGCGGAGAGCGCGGTCAGGCTGTGGTCGGGCAAGACGCCGGCATAGGCGCTGCGCCAGGCCGCGACATGCACGGCGGCCATCGCCGCTCCGTCCGAAAACCGGGCGGGGCGGATTGCCGTCACCGCTTCTCCATCACCGCCGCGAAGAAGCCATCGGTGCCATGGCGCGCGGGCGTCAGCCGCAGGGTGCCGCCCGCCATATCCGCCTCGGCGGGCGCATGGGGCGGATGGTCGATGAGCGTGAAATCGGGGTGGTCGGCCAGGAAGCGCGCCACTTGATCCTCGTTTTCCGGTCTGAGAAGGGAGCAGGTCGCATAGATCAACTGCCCGCCCTTTCGCAGCAGGCGGGAGGCATCATGCAGGATGATGGCCTGCTTTTCCACAAGCTGCTCCAGGTCGCTCGGCGTCAGGCGCAGCCGCGCGTCGGGGTTGCGCCGCCAGGTGCCGGTGCCGGTGCAGGGCGCGTCGACCAGCACGCGGTCGAAGGTCTCGCGGCGGCGCTTGGCCCATTTGTCGCCGGTCGTCAGCAGATGCTGCTCGACATTATGCACGCCGGCGCGGCGCAGCCGGCGCACCGCCCCGTCGAGCCGATGGGCGGAGGTATCGGCGGCCAGGATCTGGCCCTTATTCTCCATCGTCATGGCCATCGCCAAGGTCTTGCCGCCGGCGCCCGCGCAGTAATCGGCGATGCGCATACCGGGTTGGGCATCGGCCAGCAGGGCCACGACCTGGCTGCCCTCATCCTGAATTTCCACCAGGCCGCTCTTGAACGCCTCCCCGGTCACGACCGGGCGGCGGCCAGCGATGCGCAGGCCCCAGGGGCTCAGCGTGGTCGGCTCTGCCACGATGCCTTCGGCGGCGAGGGCCGCGATGGCGCCGGTGCGGTCGCCCTTGAGCAGATTGACCCGCAGGTCGAGCGGCGCCGGCGCCAGCATGGCCGATACCTCCCGATCCGTGTCCCGGCCGAAGCGTTCGGTCAGCAGGGGCATGATCCAGTCCGGCACTTCCAGGCGTACGGCATCCGGCATCTGCGGATGATCGAGCGTATGGTCGTTCAGGCGACGGAGAATCTCCTCCTCCTCGGACGTCATCGGTTCCGGGGCATAGCGGCCGCCGGAATACATGTTCACGACCTGATAGGAGGGGCGGCCGGTCAGCACTGCCAGGGCCGCGATGGTCATGCGCGGGCTGGGCACGCCCTGGGCGTGTTCCACCCACCAGGACAGCCGCCGCTGATGGCGCAGCACCGACCAGACCTGATCGGACACTTCCCGCCGGTCACCGCCGCCGATGAAGCGCCGGGCACGGAAATAGTCATTCGCGACCGCGTCGGCCGGCTTGCGGGGCGCTGCCTCGATCGCCTGGAGAAGATCGATCGCGGCAGCAAGGCGGGCATTCGGGGTCACGTATTTTCTTTCGGTTCAGTCAGGCACGCCAAAACGGAAGCTGCGATCAATCCTGGCGGTAATTCGGCGCCTCACGCGTGATCGACACGTCATGGACGTGGCTTTCACGCAAACCGGCGCCGGTGATGCGGCGGAAGCGGGCATTGCGCTGCAATTCACCGATATCGGGGCTGCCGGCATAGCCCATGCCGGCCCGCAAACCGCCGACGAGCTGATGCACCACGGCCGAGACCGGACCCTTATAGGCGACGCGCCCTTCGATGCCTTCCGGCACCAGCTTGAGCTGGTCCTTGATGTCCTGCTGGAAGTACCGGTCGGCCGAGCCCCGCGCCATGGCGCCGATGCTGCCCATGCCGCGATAAGATTTGTAGCTGCGGCCCTGATACAGGAACGTCTCGCCCGGAGCTTCGTCGGTGCCTGCGAGCAGGCTGCCCACCATCACCGCATCGGCCCCGGCGGCGATCGCTTTGACCAGATCGCCCGAGGTGCGGATGCCGCCATCCGCAATCGCCGGCACGCCCATGGCGCGGCAGGCGGCGGAGGTTTCGAGCACCGCCGAGAATTGCGGCACACCGACGCCCGCCACCACGCGCGTGGTGCAGATGCTGCCCGGCCCGATGCCGATCTTCACGCCATCCGCGCCGGAATCGATCAGCGCCTCGGCACCGTCCGGGGTCGCGACATTACCGGCCACGACCTCGACCGCATTCGAGCCCGACTTGATCTTCTCCACTGCCTGCAACACGCCGGCCGAATGGCCGTGGGCGGTATCGACGACGATGACATCGACACCAGCGGCGATCAGCGCCCGCGCCCGCGCCTCCCCGTCCGGCCCGACGCCGGTGGCGGCGGCCACGCGCAGGCGGCCGAGTTCATCCTTGTTCGCCAGCGGATAGGCCTCGGCCTTGTCCATGTCCTTGACGGTGATGAGGCCGACGCAGCGATATTGGGCATCCACCACGAGCAGCTTTTCAATGCGATGCTTATGCAGCAGCGCCCGCGCCTCGTCCGGCTGCACGCCCTCGGACACTGTCACCAACCTGTCATGCGTCATCAGGGAGGACACGCGATCGCTGGGGTCAGTGACGAAGCGCACGTCGCGGTTGGTGAGGATGCCGACCAGCTTGCGGGTGCCGCGCTCGACCACGGGAATACCGCTGATGCGATGCGCCGCCATCAGGGCGCGGGCATCGGCAAGCGTCTCGTCCGGATGGATGGTCAATGGATCGACGACCATGCCGGATTCGAAGCGCTTTACGCGCCGCACCTGGGCCGCCTGTTCTTCGATGGTGAGATTTTTGTGGATGACGCCGATGCCGCCGAGCTGGGCCATGGCGATGGCCATGGCGCCTTCGGTGACGGTGTCCATGGCCGCCGCGATGAGCGGAATGTTCAGACCGATCGTGCGCGTGAAGCGCGTCATGGTCGCGACTGTGGATGGCAAGACCTGGGAGTAATTGGGCACCAGCAGGACGTCATCGAAAGCCAGGGCTTCCTCGATCGGCGGCCGCACCACGACACCGCGTGGCAGATCGAGCTTGCGCTCGATCGAATCGTCCGGGGAAATGTCATCGAGTGCCATGGCGTCAACTCCTGCGCGGCCTTGGCAGTGCCGCATACGCCGCCCTTTGCTGCAGCGCAAGGAAGCCGGCGCGACCCTGACCTGCTTTCGCCTAGCCTCGCTTGTAGGGCGGAAGAGCGCAGCGTATTGCGCCATGACGGTCGGGTGGCGGAATACGCTGCGCTCTTCCGTCCTACGCACTGGCCATAGTCAAGGACTGCCTGATGGCGATGCCCGCGCCCCCCGGCGCCCACCACCCTCAGGCGGCGCGCTTCGTCACCGGGTCGATCATGCGCCATGTGACGGTCATGGCGCTGACCAGCGCCATCGGTCTGGTTGCGGTCTTCGGCGTCGATCTGCTGAATTTCTTCTACATTTCCCTGCTCGGCCAGAAGCCCATCGCGGCGGCCGTCGGTTTCGCCGGCGCGGTCGGCTTCTTCCAGATCTCGATCTGCATCGGCCTGACCATCGGTGTTGGCGCCACCGTGTCAGCGGCCATCGGCGCGCAACGCCTGAGCGATGCGCGGCGCATCGGCACCATCAGCCTGATCGCCATGACGGCGGCGGCACTGGTGCTCGGCATCGCGACGGCGCTGGCGAGGGAACCGCTGCTCGGCCTGCTGCGGGCGGAAGGGGATACGCGGGCTCTGGCGGCGCACTACCTCGCCATCACCTCGCCTTCGCTGCCTTTGCTCGCCATCGGCATGGGCTCCGCAGCGCTGTTGCGCTCCATCGGCGCCGCCAAACGCTCCATGAACGTGACGTTGTTCGCGGCGGTCGCGGTCGCCTTCCTCGACCCCTTGCTGATCTTCGGGCTCCATCTCGGCCTCACCGGGGCGGCGATCAGCGCGGTGCTGTCGCGCGTCATCCTCGCCGGCCTCGGCCTCACCTATGTCCTCCGCCAGGACCTGCTCGGGCCGCCGCAGTTTCGCCAGGCGGCCACGGACCTGCGGCAGGTCGGGCGTGTGGCGGGGCCGGCGATCCTGACCAATCTCGCGACGCCCGTGAGCTCCGCCTATGCGACCCATGCCATGGCGGGATTCGGTGTGGCCGCCGTCGCCGGGCAGGCGGCCATAGACCGCATCACGCCTGTGGCCTTCGGGGTGATCTTCGCCCTCACCGGTGCTGTCGGCCCGATCATGGCGCAGAATCTCGGCGCCGGCCGGCCGGACCGGGTGCGGGAAACGCTGCGCGCCGCCCTCACCTTCATGATCACCGCCGTGCTGATCGCCTGGGTGATCCTCGCGGCCACGCAGAACCTGCTCGCGCTCGCCTTCGACTCCCATGGCATCGCGGCCGACCTGCTGCATCTGTTCTGTACCTGGGTCGCCGGCAGCCTGCTGTTCTACGGCGCGCTGTTCGTGGCGAACGCGGCCTTCAACAATCTCGGCCGACCGGGCCTGGCGACGCTGTTCAACTGGGGCCGCGCGACCTTAGGCACCATCCCCTTCGTCCATTACGGCATGCGCTATGGGGCGGAGGGTGTGCTCATCGGCCAGGCCCTGGGCTCGGTCGTCTTCGGCCTCGGGGCCGTCATCGTCGCCTTCAGCGTGGTGCGACACCTGCGCGCACCGTTCCGCGCCCAGACGCCGAATGCGACGATCGCCTTGCCCACCGCGCGCGGCGCGCTGGCGTCCCTGCTCGCGCGGCCCGAGGAGTAGCTAGTCCCGGAATCCGGTCGCGACGACGTAAAGCTCGCTCGATTCCTTGCGGCTCGCGGGCGGCTTGGCATGGCGGACCGTGGCGAAGCGCTTCTTCATCGGCACCAGCAGATGCTGCTCGGCGCCGCCCTGGAACAGCTTGGTCACGAAGGTACCGCCCGGCGGCAACAGGGTGAAGGCGAGTTCCAAGGCCATCTCCGCGAGGGCCACGATGCGCACATGGTCGGTCGCGGCATGGCCGGAGGTGTTCGGCGCCATATCCGACAGCAGGATGTCCGGCGGCCCGCCCAGCAGCTCCAGCGCCTGTTTCTGGACCTCGGGGTCGGTCGCATCGCCCTTGATGAGATGGGCGCGCGGAATGGGCTCGATCTCCAGCAGATCGACGCCGACGACCGATCCGGCGCCACGTTCCAGCGCCACCTGAACCCAGCCGCCCGGGGCGGCGCCGAAATCGAGCACGCGCATGCCCTTCTTCAGAACATGGAAGCGGTCATCCAACTCGATGAGCTTAAAGGCGGCGCGCGACCGCCAGCCGCCCTTCTGGGCGGCCGCGACATAGGGGTCGTTCAACTGCCGCGTCAGCCAGCGTTGCGAGGCGACACTGCGACCGGCCGACTTCTTGAGCTTGACCGTGAGAGTACGGCCACCGCCCCCGCTCCCGATGGAGCTCGTGTCCTTGGCCATGGTCGTGCCTCTTCAGCCGGCGGGTGACGCGGCGACGGATCGCGAAGACAGGGATCCGCCACCGCGGCGGGCCTCCCGTCTGCGCCCAGCCCGCATCTGCCGCAGGAGCATCCCCTCGCGCAAGCCGCGATCGGCAACGCCGACCTCCGGCGTCGGCCAAACAGACCGGATCGCCGCGAAAATGGCGCAGCCCGGCAAAACGAAATCGGCGCGGTCCTCCCCGATACAGGGATGCGCCGCCAGGCCCGCGCGGCCCATTTCACGCAGCGCCGTCACGGCGTCATCAGCTTCCGCACCTGGCAACAGGATGCCGTCCACCAGCGGCCGGCGATAGCGGGGCAGTTTAAGCGCCACGCTCGCGACCGTGGTGATGGTGCCGCTGGTGCCCAGCAGCCGGACGCCGGAGTGATTGATCTCCAGCCCGATGCGATGGATGTCCTCGAACTGCCACAGCCGTTCCTCGACCGTCTCGACCATCGCGTCGAACCCCTCCTCCGTGAAGCAGGAATGGGGCGTGCAAGCGCCCAGGGTCATGACGCCGAAGGGCAACGACACATAGCCGATCAGGCAGGGCGCAGCGTCGCAGGCATCCAGCCGAACCCAGGCGATTTCGGTGGAACCGCCACCGATGTCGAAGACCAGCGCCCGCGAACCGGCATTGCGCAGCAGGGGCGTGCAGCTTTCCAGCGTCAGCTCGGCTTCCTCGCGGCCCGAAATGATGCGGATATCGAGGCCGGTCTGGGTGCGGACGCGCGCCAGGAAGTCCGCCCCATTGCCGGCGCGACGGCAGGCCTCGGTCGCGACAGCGGTGAGGCCCGTGAGGCGATAGCGGGACAGGCGGGTGGCGCAGGATTTGAGCGCGTCCATGGCGCGGTCCATGGCGCATTCGGCCAATTGGCCGGTTTCGGCCAGGCCTTCGCCGAGGCCGACGGAGCGGCTGAAGCTTTCGATCACACGAAAGCCGTTGCTGCTGGGCACGCCGAGCATCAGCCGGCAGTTATTGGTGCCAAGATCGATGGCGCCGAAGATCGGCTGTGCCGCCCTTCGATCAATCGTCGGTGCGGCATCGCCATTCGCGCAGGGCGTGGGGATGCTCATATCCATAATGCATAGTCGCCGCGTGTGAAGACGTTCCACAAGTGTCAAATGTTTAAGGTGGCCGCGTGCGGCAAGCCTCTGCCATGAAAGGGGTCCTGTCAGCGGGATCTTGCATCTCGGCCACAGCCGTCCTTGGCTGTCACGACGCCTCAGGAGCCTCCCGATGACGCCCTTCTACGATCTCATCATCCGCAACGGCACGCTGGTGCTGCCCTGGGGTCTGGAGCGCGCCGATATCGGCGTCACGCGCGGCGTGGTCTCCACCCTCGCGCCCGCCGCCACCGCCGAAGCGGGCGAAGTGATCGACGCAACCGGCCTGCATGTCCTGCCCGGACTGATCGATGCCCATACGCATCTGCGCGACGCCGCCCAGGCCGATGTCGAGAGCATCCCCTCCGGCACCCGTGCGGCTGTGCTCGGCGGCTTGTGCGCCGTCTTCGACATGCCGAACGGCACTCCCTCCATCACCACGGCCGAGCGGCTTCAGGCCAAGAAGGATTTTGCGGCCTCGCGGTCCTGGTGCGACCTCGGCCTCTATGTCGGCGCGGCGCGCCCGACCATCGACGATCTTGCCGCGCTGGAACTGGAGGACGGCGTCTGCGCCGTGAAGGTCTTTGCCGGCAGCAGCACCGGCGATCTGCTCATCGAGGATGACGCAACGCTGGAGCGGGTGATGCGCACCGGCCGCCGCCGCATCGCCTATCATAGCGAGGATGAGTATCGCCTGCGGGAGCGCAAGCCCCTGTTCCATGAGGGCATGCCCTATGCGACCCATGCCGAGTGGCGGGATGTCGAGGCCGCCTTCCTCGGCACCCGGCGGCTGATGGCCCTCGCCCGCCGCACCGGCCGGCCCGCCCATATCCTGCATGTCTCGACCGCCGAGGAGCTGGACTATCTGCAGGACTACCGCGACATCGCGACGGTGGAGGTGCTGCTCAATCACCTCACCCAGTGGGCGCCGGACGCCTATGACCGCCTGGGCCCCTATGCGGTGATGAACCCGCCGATCCGCGAGCGCCGCCATATGGACGCCGCCTGGGCGGCGGTGCGCGATGGGCTGGTGGATGTCGTGGGTTCGGACCACGCGCCGCATTCCCGCGCGGCCAAGGAGAAGCACTGGCCGCTCTGCGCCGCCGGGCTGACGGGCGTGCAGACCATCGTGCCCCTGATGCTGGATCACGTCTCGGCGGGTCGCCTGTCCCTGATGCGCCTCGCCGATCTGATGTGCGCCGGCCCGGCGCGGGTCTATGGCGTGCGCGGCAAGGGGCGCATCGCGCGTGGCTATGACGCGGACTTCACGCTCGTGGATATGAACAGGCGGCGTCGGATCGAGGAAAGCTGGATCGCGAGCCCCTGCGGCTGGTCGCCCTTCATCGGCACAGAAGTCACAGGTTGGCCGGTCGCGACCATCATTCGGGGCGAGGCGGTGATGCGCGACGATGAGGTGCTCGGCGACCCGATCGGCCGGCTGGTGCGCTTCGGCGGGTAGAGCGCTACCCTCACGGACATGCATATTCTCCTGACGGGCTCCTCCGGCTGGCTCGGCCGTTTTCTCGCGCCCAGGCTTCGCGCCGCCGGCCACAAGGTGACGGGGCTGGATGTGGCGCCCGGTCCCGATACGGACATCCTTGGCTCGGTGGGGGATCGTAACGCGGTCGATCGGGCCTTTGAGCAAGGCATTGAGGCCGTCATCCACGCCGGCGCCCTGCATAAGCCAGACATCGTCCGCTATCCGCCTCAAGCCTTCATCGACATCAACGTGACTGGCACTCTGAACCTGCTGGCGGCCGCGAAGGCGGCTGGGCACGATCGCTTCGTCTTCACCTCCACCACATCCCTGATGGTCAGCCAGACGATCAGAGACGAATCTGGCGAGGCCGCGATTTGGTTGGACGAAGCGAGCGGACCGCTCGTTCCGCGCAACATCTACGGTGTCACAAAGCTCGCGGCCGAAGGACTGTGCCGGCTTTATGCAGCCGAACACGGGCTGTCCTGCGTGGTGTTGCGAACCGCGCGGTTCTTTCCCGAGGATGACGATACGCACCGCATGCCGTCCGGCGAAAATCTCAAGGCCAATGAATTCCTCAACCGAAGGCTGACGGTGGAGGATGCGGCTGATGCGCATATTGTCGCGCTGGAGCGAGCGCCCGCGCTCGGCTTCGAGACCTTTATCCTGTCAGCACCCACACCCTTTGACCGCGCCGATGCATCGGAGTTGAAGCGCGATGCCTCTGCCGTGATCGCTCGCTATTTCCCAGATGCGCCGATGCTGTATGCCAAGCGAGGCTGGACGCTCCCCGCCAGTCTCGGTCGGGTCTATGATTGGCGCCATGCCGAACGACGGCTCGGCTTTCGTTGCAGCACCGGCTTTGCCGAGGTCTTGAACGCGTTGCGCGAAGGCCGCGCAATGCCCTTCGCGCACGACCCATCCTATCTGTCACCGAAAGAGCAGATTGCGACGTGATCCGTGAAGGCGTTGCTGTCTCCATCGCCCAGCGCGTCCGGCTCAGGAGGAGGCGCATCGTCCCCTCGTGCACCATCCCACCTAGGAGGATTTTTCGGCGCTGTGGGCGGCGTCTTCAATGACCTTGGCGACCGCGCGCGGTTGCGACAGGAAGATGGCGTGACTGCCCTTCAACTCGACAACCTTGGCATGGGCGCGCTTGTACATCATGCGCTCCAGGTTCGGATTGATCATCCGGTCCTGCGTCGCGACGATGCCAAAGGTGGGCTTGGACTTCCAGGCCGGTGTGGTGATGGGTGTCCCGAACACCGCAGCGTTCACCGGCACCTGCGAGATCGCCATGAATTTCGCCTCGGCCAGCGGCACATCCGCTGCGAAGTCGGCCGGAAATTTGGCCGGATCGACCAGAAGATAGCCGTCTGCGGTCGGGGCGATGCTTTTGGCGGCGGCCGGCATAGATCCCGTCAAAGGCCCAAGCTTCTCGCCCTCGTCAGGGGCGAAGGCCGCGACATAGACCAGGCTGGCAACATGCGGGTCGTTCCCTGCTTCGGTGATGACCGCGCCACCATAGCTGTGGCCAACCAGCACGGCCGGACCCGACAGGCGATCGAGGATACGCGTAGTGGCCGCCACGTCGTCGGCGATGGATGTCTCAGGCTCCTGAACAACGCTGACCGTAAAGCCGTCCTTGCGCAGAATATCGGCGACCGGCTTCCAGCCGGAGCCATCGGCGAAGGCGCCATGGACCAGAACGATGTTGCGGATGGGCGCGGCTGCAAACGCAGCCATGGGCGCGCCTGACAGAATGGTCGCTGCGGCAGCGGCGACCAGGGAAAGAGACTGTTTCACGAGGAAATTCCTATGCAAGCCGGGCTGTCCGGCTGATGCGTTGAAGTCGTGTGACCCTAGCTCGGCCAAGCCGAGTGGCGGATGACAGAACAAAAATTACCGCGATGAAAATGCGGTTCCTTGTCGGCGATGACGTCGGCTTTGACATTGCCGAAGGTCGTGTCAGGCTTGGATTTGATGCCGTCGTAGAAAGCCTGAATGATATCTTCCTTGAAATGGGCTGTTCGCGGATGCGCCTTAACGATCGCGTCACGCTCGGCATCGCTATACTCATGATACGTAAGGCCAAGCACATCCATCTCGACACCCGCTGTCACTAGAGCCACGATCGGGTGCATATGCTTGGGGATGCCGGGCGTCGTGTGAAGCGCGATCGCGGTCCAGACCAGGTCCACGTCGGAGGCCGCGATGTGGTGTGCCAAGAGAAAGTCGCGGGCGACATTCGCGCCATCGACCTCAAACCGTTCGTCCACACTGCTGTGTTTACGGGTCAGACCCATGTCATGAAACATGGCACCCGCATAAAGAAGCTCCGCATCGAACTTCAGGCCATGGCGCAATCCGGCAAGAGCGCCGAAATGGAAGACCCGACTGGAATGATGAAACAGCAATGGGCCTGCTGTATCCCGCACAAGCTCGGTGATCTCTTCGGCTAACTTGCTGTCCGGCACGGAAAGTCCTGGAAGCATCATCGACATCTGAGGGTCCTTTCGCTGCGTAGGGTTCGCGATGGTCAGGCTCTCGAACAGGCCGACCATGGGTCTTCCGGTCCGTCGGGCGGCAATGCCATGCTGAAAACGCTTGGACGGACGTCAGCCTAGGGATAGGAACATAACTAGTCTGGAATAAACGGGGATCGTTTGGGACAAATCTGCCTCTAACGCTTTGATGGCCGCCGATGGCAGATCGGCCGCGCGTTCTGGCAATCGATAGAAGGAGGCGTCTGCCGTGCTTGCTGATCGAATAGCGAACGGCTTGAGCGCTAGGTTCAAGATACCGCCACCACCCACCATCGCCGCGAAGCTGGTGGGAAACACGCAAATTGCATTTTCCCGCTTCAGAAATTTGGAGCCGAGACGCGAAAGTTCCGCGCCACCCGAGCGCGAGGACGCGTTTGTATTCTGCGCGTCTTTAACGGCCACGCGGTTCTCACGTGTGTCCCTTGCCGGACGGGTTCAGTCGGTGCTGCAATCCCCGCAGGAGGCGTATCTCTTCGATATGACGTCGAAGACCGAGATCAGTCTTGACGGCACATTCGATAATATTCGGTTCCACATCCCTCAGGCCGCCATCGATCAAATGGCCTATGAAAAGGGTATCCGCCGCATCGGCGGCTTGCATTCCAAAGTTTTTGGACAGCACGATGCCATTCTCTATAGCTTGGCCCGCACCATCCTTCCCGCCATCGAAAATTCTTCCGAGGTCACCACGGCCTTCGTCGAGTATATCGGCCTCGCGACCTTCGACCACGTCGTCTATACATATGGCGGCACTCCGCGCGGGAATCGCGTTTCAGGCGGCTTGAGCCCCTGGCAACTCCGGCGCGTCTGCGACTTCATTGAAGCCAATCTGGCCGGCGATCCATCCATTATTGTCATGGCGGCGGAGTGCGGCATCTCGATGAGCTATTTTGCACGGGCGTTCCGCACGTCCCTTGGGATGACGCCGCATCAGTGGATCCTCCACCGACGGGTCGCGCGCGCGAAGACGCTCATACAGGATACGACCCTGACCCTGGTTGAAATCGCACTGCTGTGTGGATTTGCAGATCAAAGCCATCTCGGCCGCCAATTTTTGCGGCAAACCGGGGCGACCCCGGCGCAGTGGCGTCGCGAGCGACGCTCGGGCGCCTAATCGGCCTCGGCACAATGGCAGAGGACTTACGATCCCGTTCTAAGCACCCGGCTTCAGCGTCGCGATCGCCTTGGCGATCTTGTCGGACTCGGGCTTGGTCAGGCTCGCGAACCAATCGGCGAGCCGGCCATCCGGCCCGATCAGGTATTTGTAGAAGTTCCAACGGGGGCGGGAGAGAAACCCGCCTTCCGCCGCCAGCCAGCGAAACAGCGGATGGGCGTCCGGCCCCTTCACATGAGCCTTGGCCATGACCGGAAAGCTCACACCGTAATTGCGCTGGCAGAATTCCCCGATCGCCGCCGCATCCCCCGGCTCCTGGTTGCCGAAGTCATTGCTCGGCACCCCGATGACGACGAGGCCCGCGGGCGCGCGCCCTGACAGCGCCTCCAGCCCGGCATATTGCGGCGTGAACCCGCATTGGGACGCCGTGTTGACGATCAGAAGCGGGTGCCCCCGCAACGCGCCCAGGGGATAGGGCACGCCAGCCAGGGTCGTCAGCGTGAAATCATAGGCGGTATTGGGCGCCGTCTTGGGCATCGTCTTCTCCACCAGCGGCGATCACGGCCCCGTTTGCTCTGGCCCGATGCCACGGCTATGGTCCGGCCCCGTTTGAACCTGGGGGTAGCGTGGTCGATATCTTCGACGAGGTCGATGAAGATCTGAGGGCAGAACGCGTTGCGCGTTTCGCGCGTCGCTATGCCGTGGCGCTTCTGGGCCTTGTGGTTCTCGTGGTGATCGCCGTGGCGGCCTGGCAGGCCTGGACCTGGCACCGGGCGCAACAGAATGCCCGCGCCGGCTCCGCATTCCTGGCCGTGCTCGACAGCGCGGGCCGCCAGGGTTCGGCCAGCCAAAGGCAAACCATTGCCGCGAGTTTTGCGAAGGTCGCGGCGACATCGCCCGCCGGCTACGCCACCCTCGCCCGCCTGAATGAAGCGAGCCTTCTCGCCGAATCGGGCCAGCGTCCCCAAGCGGATGCGATTTGGCAGCCGCTGATGGATAATGCCGGGATCAACCCGGTGCTGCGCCAGGTCGCGGTCATGGGCTGGGCCTCGCATGAACTCGACACCGCCGAGCCATCGCTGATCCAGGCCCGCCTCGGGCCGCTCTCGGCCGATGACAGCCCCTGGCGTCCCCTCGCCTTACAATACCTTGCCTTGCTGGACCTGCGACTGGGCCACCGTGCGGAAGCCATCACCGCTTTGCAATCGGTCGCCAATGATGCCTCGACACCCGCCGACATGCGCAGCACCGCCAGCGCGCTCATGCAGGCGCTGGGTGCCCCGGCACCACAAGGATGACCACGCTGCTGATCCTTCGCCCGAACATGAATGGCGCCCGCACATGAATCGCCTTTTTCGCCCGAAGACAGGTCTTTCCGTCACCGGGAACGCCGATAGCCTGCGCCTGACCCGCCGCGCCGCCCTCGGCCTGCCTTTAGCGCTCGCCGGATGCGGCTTCATCGGCAACGACCAACTGCCGCCGCTGCCGGGCAAGCGGATCGACGTGATGCAATCGACAAGCGCCCTGGCCGTGGACCCCAGCATGACAGGAGCGGTCGGGCTTCCGCCCGCAACCTCGGGCACCGATTGGGCGCAGCAGGGCAGCAACGCGGCCCATAGCCCTGGGCATCCCGCCTATAGCGGATCGCTCAATCAGATTTGGTCCGCCGACATCGGCCAGGGCACGGCCTATCGCCAGCGCATTCCCTGCCCGCCCATCGTGGCCGAGGGCGCCGTTTATACCATGAGCGCGCGCGGCGACGTGCGCGCCTTCGCCCTCGCCGATGGCGGCCTCATCTGGCATTCCTCCATTCGCCCCAAGGGGTCCCGCAGCACCGATATCGGCGGCGGCATCAGCTATGATAGTGGCCGCATCTATGCCGCGACCGGCCTGGGCGAAATCCTGTGCTTCGCCGCCAAAGACGGTGCCATCCTCTATCGCCAGCCGCTCGGCGCACCGGCGCGCAGTGCGCCGACCATCGCCGGCAAGCACATGTATCTGTGCCTGATCGACAGCTCGATCATTGGCCTGGACACCGCGACGGGCAAAACGCTCTGGAGCCATCAGGCGACGGTCGCGCAGACCAATGTGCTCGGCCTGCCGTCACCCGCCGTGTCCGGCAATATCGTCGTCGGCGGCTTTGGCTCGGGCGATCTGCTCGCGCTCGATGCCACATCTGGCGAGGTTTTGTGGTCGGACAATCTGGGCGCGACCGGTACCGGCCTGTCCCAGCTTTCGGCCATCGTCGGCCTGCCCGTGATCGACCAGGGGCGCGTGTTCGTGGGCAGCCTGGGCGGCATTTCGCTCTGCATGGATCTGCCGACCGGGCGGCGCTTGTGGGAGAAGGATTTCGCCACCGACCAGACTCCGGCGGTGGCCGGCGATTGGGTGTTCGAGACGAGCACGGACCAGTTGCTGGGCGCCATCTCGGCGGATTCAGGCTCGGTCCGCTGGGTGCGCCAGCTTCCGGCCTTCAAAAACGTGAAGAAATCCAACGGACAGATCTATTGGTGGGGTCCTGTGCTCGCCGGCAATTCGCTCTTGCTGGCAGGCACGAACAAAAGCCTCATTAGCGTCGATGTTGGCACGGGCGCCATTACCAACGCCGTGAGACTGCCGACGCCGGCGGCAGTTACCCCGGTCGTCGCCCAAGGCAAGGTTTTCGTGACGGTTGCGAGCGGGGCGCTGCTCGCCTTCGAGTAGCGGCGGAGGCGACCCGCCCTACGACGCGCGAGCCTTCTCGGCCCCTGTGCGGAGCGCGTCGATATTGGCGCGATACGCCGTTGGACCATGGGCGAAGGCCGATGACCCGGCGACAAGCACATTGGCGCCGGCCGCGACCGTCTGTTCGGCGGTCTCGGCTGTGATGCCGCCATCGACCTCGATCTCCACCGGGCGATCCCCGATCAAAGCGCGCAGACGGCGGATCTTCTCGAGGGTTCCGGGAATGAAGCTCTGCCCGCCAAAACCGGGGTTCACCGTCATGACCAGCACAAGGTCGGCAGCGTCGAGGCTGTAGCGCACCGCTTCCTCCGACGTCGCCGGATTGATCGCGACGCCTGCTTTGAGCCCGAGGCCTCGGATCGCCTGCAGCGTTCGGTTGAGGTGGCGCAAAGCCTCGGCATGGACCGTGATGCGATCGCAGCCGGCCTTGGCGAAAGCCTCCAGATACTCATCCGGCGTATTGATCATGAGATGGGCGTCGATCGGCACATGGCTCACCTTGCGCACAGCGGCGATGACGCCGGGACCGAAGCTGATATTGGGCACGAAGGCCCCGTCCATAACGTCCAGATGCAGCCAATCGGCACCGGCGGCCTCGATGGCGCGGGTCTCTTCGTCGATCCGACCGAAGTCGGCGGAGAGGATTGAGGGGGCGATGATGATGGGTCGGTTCATGGCGGCGAGACTATCGCTTTGGGCCGCGCCGCGACAGGGCTGCCCAACGCGATGCCGAGAATACGACGCCTTATCTCCGCATAATCTGCGGCGATTGCGCACAAGGCGCTTGCCACGCTCCTCGCCTCGCGGCAGCGTGCATCCTTCGTTCGGAACAAGGGAGCTCCCACGTTAATGCATGACTATCAGACCCATGGCGCGAGATCCTCGGTTGGCCGCTGAAGCACCGGCCAAGCTTTCGCTCCAGCATCTCAGCCATAGCTTCGGCACCTTCCGGGCTCTGGAGGATGTCAATCTCGACATCAAACCCGGCGAGTTCGTCTGCATCCTGGGTGCATCAGGCTGCGGAAAGAGCACCTTATTCAACGCCGTATCGGGACTTCTTAACGTCAGTTCCGGCAAAATTCTGCTTGACGGCCGCGATATCGCCGGCCGGCCGGGCGAGGTTGGATATATGCTGCAAAAGGATCTTCTGCTGCCCTGGCGCACGGTTCTCGGCAATATCACCCTCGGCGCCTCCCTCACGCGCGGCGCCACCAAGGCGGATCGCGCCCATGCCGCCGAACTCGCCGTGCATTACGGCCTGGGTGACTACCTGCGCCATTTTCCGCGCGCCCTGTCGGGCGGTATGCGTCAGCGCGTCGCCCTGATGCGCACCATCGCCGCCGGGCGAGACCTGATGCTGCTGGACGAGCCCTTCGGCGCCCTCGACAGCCAGACCCGCATCGGCATGCAGCAATGGCTGCTACAAATCTGGAAGGAACTTAGCCGCACGGTGATGTTCGTCACCCATGACGTGGATGAGGCGATCTTCCTCGCCGACCGCATTGTGGTGATGCTGCCCAAACCCGGCCGCGTCGGCTGGATCGTCGATGTTCCCATCGAACGTCCGCGCGCGATGGACTGCCTGACCTCCCCGGCATTCGTCGCCATCAAGCGCGAGATCATGGCCATGCTATATAGCCAGGCGACGCTGCACGGCGTGCCCGCTGCAATGGTGTCGGCATGACCGAAGCGCCCGCCTGGCACGCTTACGCGCGCCACGTCCTGCTGTGGCTCGTCGCCATCGCCCTCATCTTCTGCGCGTGGGAGCTGTTGCTCCTTGCCACCGGCCTGCCCGCCTATGTCATCCCGACACCCGGAGCCGCCTTGGGCGTGCTGCGCGACAATGCGGCGATGATGCGCGGCCTGACCTTCCAAACCGTGACGGAAACCTTCTACGGCTATATCTGCGGCGCGGTCATCGGCTTCCTGCTGGCCGTGATCATGGCGCAGATCCCCATCGTCCATCGCCTGCTGTACCCAGCGCTCATCACCTCCCAGGCGGTGCCGATCGTCGCCATCGCGGCGCCGCTGGTCATCATCTTCGGCTTCGGCCTGACGCCGAAACTGATCATCGTCGCCTGGATCGTCTTCTTTCCCGTGGTC
Organism: Acidisoma sp. PAMC 29798; assembly: GCF_030252425.1. Lineage (GTDB taxonomy): Bacteria > Pseudomonadota > Alphaproteobacteria > Acetobacterales > Acetobacteraceae > Acidisoma > Acidisoma cladoniae. Next base: position 1,947,632 of record NZ_CP126994.1, read on the forward strand.
GTGAACGTGCTCGATGGCTTGGCGAGCGTCGATCAGGACCAGGTGAACCTCGCGCGCCTTCTGCGCGGCACGCGGCTGCGCACCTTCCTCATCGTGCGCTTGCCGGCCTGCATCGGGCCGCTGTTTTCCGGCCTCAAGATCGGCGCCTCCTATGCCGTTACCGGCGCGGTCATCGGGGAATGGACCGCCTCGGCCCATGTCGGGCTGGGCACCTATCTGCTCACGGCCAATGCGCAGATGAATACCGCCGGCGTCTACGGCGCGATGCTGCTGCTCACCGCCATCGGCGTTGGGTCCTTCCTGATCGTCCTGGTCGCCGAGCATTTCGCCACGCCATGGCGTACCCAGATGACGGCGCCACCCTGGTTCGGTGGCCGTGTTCCGCCGTTGCCCGTTTCCCCCGTTCCGCACATAGAAAAGGTTGTGACATGAAGCCTCTCCGCACAGTCGCCCGGCTGCTCGCGTCCACGGCCGCTGCCGGCATGATGATGCTGGCCCTCGCCCCCGTGGCACCCACGGCCTCGGCCGCCGACATGGCAACGAAGGTCCGCTTCGTCTTCGATTGGGCGACGGCGGATTTCGAGTTGATCCCCCTTGCCGTCGGCCAAGCCGAGGGCTTCTACAAGGACGCCAATCTTGACGTGTCGGTCGCCTTCCCGCCCGATAGCTCGACCACGGCGCGCGTGCTCGCCAGCGGCAGCGCCGATATCGGCTTCGACGCGACGACGGATCTGATCTTCGCCGCACAGCAGGGCGTGCCGATCATCTCCATCGGCCTGTTCTCGCAGTCCAACAATTGCGGGTTGTTCGGCCGCCCTGGCGAGCCCATCGACCTCTCCACGCTCAAGGGCAAGTCGATCGGCGTCTTCACCGATAGCTGGTCCAAGATGATGATCCCCTACATCGTCAAGAAGGCCGGCCTTACCCAGGACGACGTCAAGCTCATCATCGCGACCGATGACAATATCCCGATGCTGCTGACGAAGAAGATCGACCTAGCGCTGAACTGCTCGAACTACGCCATCTCCGATGTCAGGCCGACCCTGAAGGTCGATCCGAGCATCCTGATCGGACCGGCGGCCGGCGTGCCCGATATCCCCGTCTGGACCTATACCGCCAGCAAGAGCTACGCGGCGGCGCATCCTGATGTGGTTAAGGCCTGGCTTGCGGCCACCGCCAAGGCGATGGACTGGGCCTCCACCCATCAGGACCAGGCCGTTGCCGACTTGCTGAAGCTTTACCCCAGCGCCGGCTCCAAGGATTACAACTCGGTCGGCTGGGCGGTGACGGTGCCGCTGATGAAGGGGCCAACCGGCTATATGACGCAGACCGATGCGCAATGGACCGGCATCGCCCAGGCGCTGGCCTTCAGCGGTCAGATCCCCAAGGTTCTGCCGCCCTCCGCCTACTACACCAACGACTATCTGCCGAAATAAGCCGCATGCCGCCACGCCGGATCATCCTCGACTGCGATCCCGGCGTGGACGATGCGGTCGCGATGCTGTTGGCCTTCGCCTCCCCTGCGGAGGTGGAGGTCACGGCCATCACCACGGTGATCGGCAATGTCGCCCTCGCCCAGACCACCGCCAATGCCATCCGCATCCGTGACCTCGCGCGGCGGACCGACATTCCCATCCATGCCGGCTGCCCGCGCCCGCTGATGGCGGCGATCGAGCGCAAAGGCTCAGTCCATGGCGGTGACGGCTTGGGCGATATCGGGCTCCCCGAGGCCTCCACCGGTGCCGCGCCGGACCACGCCGTCGATGTCCTCGTCGCGCGCATCAGGGCCGAGCCGGGCGTGCTGACGCTGTGCCCGATCGGGCCGATGACCAATATCGCCATGGCCCTGGTCAAGGCACCGGATATCGCGCCGATGATCCGCGACATCGTCTTCATGGGCGGTGCCGCCTTCTGCCCCGGCAATTCCTCGCCCACCGCCGAATTCAACTTTATGATCGACCCGCATGCGGCCCAGATCATGCTGACCGCCGGCGTGCCGATGACCATGTTCGGCCTCGACGTCACGCGACAGGCCGTCATCACCAAAGACTGGATGGACAGGATGGAGGCCAAGGCCGGCCGCGTCTCGGGTCCTGTGCTCGCCATGATGCGCGCCTATGGCTTCGGTGACCCCTGCCTGCACGACCCCTGCGTCATCGCCCATCTCATCGACTCGACGCTGTTCGACGGCGTGGAAGCCTGGGTCGAGGTCGAATGCGCCGCACCCATGGCACGCGGCCAGAGCATCGCGGCCGTATCGCCACGCCATCTCCAGGGCCGTGCGCCGAACTGCCGGGTGATCACCTCTGTGGATACGCCGCGGCTGTTCGCGCTGCTTGAAGACCGCCTCCTCAGCCTCGATTGAGATCTTGCAGGCGGCTGCTGGTCAGGCCAGACTTCGTCCATGGATGGTGTCGTCAGCCTCTCCAGCGTCCGTGAAGACCGCTTTTGGGCGGTCGTCGCCTCGATCGGGCGCCAGCGGCGCATCGCCGAGATTTTCGCGAATCGCGATGCCGCTTTAGCCGATCGCGCCTGGCGGGAGCAGCAGGTGCGGGCCTATGCGAGTTTTCTGCGCAGCACGCGACAGCCGCCCCCGAATTACTCCGTGGAACCGATGCGCCGGGCCGATTTGCCGAAAACCTGGCGGCCCCTACCCGCTTTAGGGTTTCTGCGCGGGCAGTTCATTTAGTCGCACGCCACGCCCAGGCGCCCCGAAGATCCTCTACGAACCGCGCATATTCCCGCGCCTTCGCCTCTTCGTCCGGCAGGCGCAGCAAGTAGGACGGGTGCACCGTGACCCATAGCGCCTCGCCGTTCGGCAGCGCCGTCACCCGCCCGCGCTCACGGCCGATCGTCACCTTGCGGCCGAGCAGCGCTTGCGCCGCCGAAGCCCCGAGCGCCACGGTCAGCTGCGGCTTCACGAAAGCCAATTCCGTCTCCAGCCAGAAACGGCACGCGGCGATCTCGCCGGTATCCGGCGTCTTGTGCAGGCGAAATTTACCGCGCGGCTCGAACTTGAAATGCTTCACCGCATTGGTGAGATAGACTTCCGTCCGCGGCACGCCCGCTTCCGCCAGGGCACGGTCCAGCATCTTGCCGGCCGGCCCGACGAAAGGCGCACCCGCGAGATCCTCTCGGTCGCCCGGTTGCTCGCCGACCATCATCAGCCGCGCTGAGGCGGGTCCTTCACCGAAGACCGTCTGCGTCGCCGGCTCCCACAATGGGCAGCGACGGCACCCCACCGCCTGCGCCTTGGCTTCAGCCAGCGTCTGCGGCGGGTCGGCATCCACGATTGGCGCGACCGGCCGACGCCGCGCTTCCGCCGCCGCATGGGCCGAGGGGGCCGTAGGCGCCGCTGCGACCATCGCTTGCGCCCGCTCGCCCGCCGCTTCGATCAGCGGGCCGATCAATTCTGCTTCCGGCAGGTTCTTCCAATAACGGCGGGGCATTTCCCGTGTCATGGCCGCCACCTTCAGCCGCGCCGGATTGAAGATATTGGCGTAGTAGATGCGCCACAGCGCCTCCAGCCGGTCTTCCGTCGGCGCCTGATCGCGCGACACGCCTTCACCGAAGCGCAGGCTGTTCCCATCCCAGAAGGCGCAGCGATCCGGTGTCAGGATCGACCAACGCATGCCGGTAAAACGGCGCATGAAAAAGGGCGCGGCGGCTTCGACGATGAAATTATCGGGCTCGAACCAGGCGATGAAGATCGCGCCTTCCGGTTCCTCCACTTCGCGAAACCGCACGAAGGCATGCATCTTGTGAATGTCCCGCCGGATCGCCTTCGCGCGCTGTTCGGCCTCATGCACATCCGGGTGGCTCGCATCCTCCAACAGCTGCGGCTGGGCTTGCAGGCCCCACAGCAACCGATACAGCAGCGCGAACCGGCCCGGATCGCGATGCAGGATGACCGTCTCGGTCAAGGTGATGAAGGCGCGCGGAACTTTCGGCGCAACGATCGGTGTGCGAGCGGCCTCATCGCCCTCGAACAGATCGCCGGCCGCGCCATCGCCGACCACCCAGTACAGAGCCTCCGGCGGTTCGCCCACCAGCAGCGCCGCACGGGCGGCATCCCGCCAACCTGCGACATCCGTCTCATGCGGGAGACGGATCAGTCTCACGCGAAAAGCTCGCCCTGGGGCGCGACCTTCTCCCTGAGATCGAGGCGATCGATGGCGGCGCCGGGCTGCCAATCCGCCGTCACGATGAAGGGCATGGCGGTTTTGATGCCACGGCAGAGGCGGGACACGTCCTCCAACCGCAGGCTCCGCCAGCGGCGCGAGGACAGCATCTGCTTCACCGATTTGGTGCCGAAGCCGGGCACCCGCAGCAGCACCTCGCGCGCCGCGCGGTTCACATCGACCGGAAAGCATTCCCGATGCTGCAGCGCCCAGGCCAGTTTCGGATCGACGCCTAGGTCGAGCATGCCACCCACAGCGCCGGTCGCGATTTCCTCGACCGCAAAACCATAGAAGCGCATCAGCCAATCTGCCTGATACAGTCTGTGTTCGCGCATCAGCGGCGGTCGCATGAGCGGCAGCACGGCGCTCGCGTCCGGGATTGGGCTAAAGGCCGAGTAATAGACGCGGGACAGCTTGTAATTGCCATAGAGATTGGCGGCGCTGCCGAGGATGGCGAGGTCGTCCGTACTATCTGCGCCGATGATCATCTGCGTGCTCTGCCCGGTCGAGAAGCGCGGTGCGTGACGCGACTCCTTGCGCGCCTCTTTCGCCTCCTCGATCTTCAGGCGAATGCCGCCCATGGCGCGGCGAATCCGCTCGGGATTCTTTTGCGGCGCCAGCCTCGCGAGGCTCTCCTCACGCGGCAGTTCAACATTGATCGACAGCCGGTCGGCCACTGCGCCGGCGCGTGCCAGCAATAGGGGATCGGCATCCGGGATGGTTTTCAGATGGATATAGCCAGCGAATTTGTGCTCCCGCCGCAGGCTTTCAGCCACGCGCACCAGCTGCTCCATGGTGTAATCGGGGGAGCGGATGATGCCGGAGGAGAGAAACAGCCCTTCGATGTAATTGCGCTGATAGAAACCGAGCGTGAGATCCACGACTTCCTTAACCGAGAATCGTGCACGACGAACATTGGAGGACACGCGATTGACGCAGTAATGGCAGTCGAATTGGCAGTAATTCGTGAGCAGGATCTTGAGCAGGGAGATGCAGCGGCCATCCGGCGCATAGGCGTGGCAGATGCCCATGCCCTCAGTCGAGCCGATCGCCTTGCTGGCCATGGAATTGCGTTTCTCCGCCCCTGAGGAGGCGCAGGACGCATCATATTTGGCGGCATCCGCGAGGATGGCGAGCTTTTCGAGAACGGTTTCCACGCACCAACCCCACTGAGAGTTAGCATTTTGTTCTCATCGCCTGCCGCGTCAAGGGGATCATGATCAATAGGACTTGATCCTATTCATGCTATCATCGCGCCCACAGGAGAACCGCATGAGGACGACCCAACAGTTCAGCATCACGCTACCGCTCGACATGGCGGAGATTGTCGAAGGGAAGGTTCAATCAGGCGGCTATGCGACGGTCAGCGAGGTCATTCGCGACGGCATCCGGTCTTTAATCGAACGCGAAGCGGCGGTGGAGCGGTGGTTGCGAGACGAGGTGGTGGCGGGCCACGGCCAATATCTCGCCGACCCATCGAAGGCCGTGCCTGCAGAGGAGATCCTGTCGCGCATCAAATTGCGCCGGGCCGCGTCTTCGACCTAGGCCATTCGCCGTGGAGGTTGTTTTCACGCCACTCGCAGAGCGTCACATTGACACCCTTCACCAGTACATCTCGCCTCAGGCAAACTCGGCGCGCGCTGACGCCTTTGTTCAAAGCATCGTTGCATTTTGTATAGGTCTATCAACCTTTCCGAAACGAGGCATGCCGCGTAACGACCTCCTCATCGGACTTCGGACGACGGTCTTCGCGCAGAGCGTCACGATCGCTTTTACCGTGTCGGTAGGAGTGGTCTTGATTGAAGGTGTTCATTACGGCGGACAGGATCTCGAGCTGATGTATCGTACAGGCCAATAATCAGCTGTAATAGAGTAGGCCTGTGCCTATTGGTGGAATACGCTGCGCTTTTCCACCCCACGCGGCGCGCCCGTTCATGACAGTTTTTGGGGTTTCGCCACACCTCTGATCGTCACAATCCACAAGGCCATACTGACATGAGCCAGCCTCTCAACATCGACGCCTATCTCTCGCGTATCAACTATTCCGGGCCGCTCACAACGACCTACGACACGCTCGCCGGCATCCTCCGCGCCCATATCGCCACCATCCCCTTCGAAGGTTTCGACGTTCTGCTGGGACGTCCTATCCGCCTGGATACTGAAGGCTTGCAGGCGAAGCTCGTCACGGCCCGTCGTGGCGGTTACTGCTTCGAGCACGCAAGCCTGATGCACGCCGCTCTCCAGGCGATCGGCTTCGCCCCCGTCCGGCATGCCTCCCGCGTCCTCCTCTTCGATCCGCGCCATGAGAGCGTGCGTCAGCACATGTTCCTCACCGTCACGATCGGTGACGAGACCTACGTGATCGACCCAGGCTTTGGACCCTTTGCCTGCCCGCATCCCATCCCGCTCAATGGCGGTGCCGTTCCCGCAAGCGCCCCAACGCACCGCCTCGTCCACGAGGGCAACGACTGGTTCCTTTACGTCACCCAAGACGGCCAACAGATCCGGGGCTGGGTGTCCACGATGGAAGAGGAGTACCCGGTCGATGTCGAGATGATGAACCACTACATCGCCACACACCCGGCGTCCTTCTTTACCCACAATATTCTCGCCAGCGCGGTAACGGAGGAAGGGCGCGTCAACATCATGAACCAGGGTGTTCACATCATTCGCAATGGGATCGCCGAAGCGACGGAATTGGCGGACCGCACAGCCCTACGCGCCCTCGTCGCGCGGCATTTCGGTTTCGATCTTCCGGAACTCGAGACAATGCGCGTCGATGGCGTGCCAGCCTGGCGCTAGCAGTGCTGCTGAGCAGACGACGCTGAGATGGTGGATAGCGCTTTGCTCATCCACCCTACACCGAGGCCGTATTGTAGGGCGGATGAGCGAAGCGTTATCCGCCTGGCGACGATCGGGTGTCTTCGCGGGAAGCCCCTCGCTCCAGCCTCGGAAACGACCATCGCTTCACGCTTTGCCGTCAGTGTCCCCCGCCATGCGGGAAAGCACCGGCAGCAGCGCAGCTGAAGACGCGACCCATCCGAAGATGCCGCCCTGGGCCTTGATCATCGCCAAGCCGGCTTCATGGAAGTCTGGAAAATAGGACCCCGTGCAGTCAGACAGCACGAGGCATTCAAAGCCGCGATCATTCGCCTCCCGCACCGTGGTATTGACGCAGACCTCTGTCGTCACGCCGGCAATAATCAGCTGCGTGATGCCGCGTCCACGCAGAATGGCGTCGAGGTCGGTCGCGAAGAAGGCGCCCTTGCCGGACTTGTCGATCACCGGCTCCCCCGCGACGGGCGCGAGTTCGGGAATGATGTCGTGCCCCGGTTCGCCACGCACCAGGATGCGGCCCATCGGGCCGGCGTCGCCGATCTTCGTGGCGAAGCGCCCGCGCGCATGCTTGGCGGGGGTGAGATCGGAGAGATCGGGGCGATGCCCCTCCCGCGTATGGACCACCACCAGCTCGGCGGCCCGCGCGGCGGCCAACACGTCGATCAGCGGCGGTACCGCGGCGCGAAGCAGTGACACGTCGTTGCCCAATGCGTCGCCGAATCCGCCCGGCTCCAGAAAATCCCGCTGCATGTCGATGATCACCAGCGCGACGGCGCCCGGCTTCAGGGTGAAGGCATAGGGTTCGGCGGCGACGGTCGAAACGCCTTCGGACACGGGCTTCTCCCTAGGATCTGTCTGAACCCTATCGATCGCCGAACGGGGACGCAAACGGGCCCGAGCGCGCATTCCTCCAATCCTCTCTTGCGCAACCCCTGGCTTTTGCTGTCGATGCTGCCCGCATGAGCACTCTCCCCCCGCCGTCCGAACCCAGCCTCGGCGGCACCCGGCCGCAGAACATCGCCATGGGGGTCCTGGCGTTCGGCCTGCTGCTGCTGGCGCTGTTCACCCTGCGGAACTTTCTGAGCGCCCTCGCCTGGGCCGGCATCTTTGCCATCGCGCTGTGGCCGCTCTATGGCCGGGCCGTCGCGCACTTTGGCGCCGGCCGCCGTAACATCCTCATGCCCGCCGTCTTCACCCTGGGCGTGGCGTTGATCTTCATCGTGCCGCTCGGCCTGGTGGGTCTGCAACTCGCGCGGGAGGCGGATGATGCCCAGGACTGGATTCACGACGCGCAGAATTACGGCATCGCCGAACCCGATGTTCTGACCCATCTGCCCTTTGGCCAGGCCCAGGTGGATACCTGGTGGCAGGAAAACCTGGGCGATCCCGGGGGCGCCCGCAAGCTGGTGCAGCGCACGACGCAGGGCCATGTCGCGGGCGTCGGCCGCGTGGTCGGCCTACAAGTCGTGCACCGACTGACCGCCTTCGTCTTCACGCTCCTCACCCTGTTCTTCCTCTTTCGGGAGGGCCATTTGCTGACAGAGCAAATGCGCCGCGCCGCGACGCGGGCCTTCGGCTTGGGGGGCGAAAGGGTCGGCCAGCAGATCATCGCATCGGTTCATGGCACCGTGAACGGCTTGGTGCTGGTCGGCCTGGGGGAAGGCGTGCTGCTCGGCATCGTCTATGCCATTGCTGGCGTGCCGCAGGCGACGATCTTCGGCGTCATCACGGCCGTCGCTGCCATGATCCCCTTCGCAGCACCGGTGGTCTTCGCGATCGCCTCCCTGCTGCTGATCGCGCAAGGTGCCTTCGTCTGGGGCGTTGCCGTCTTCATCTTGGGCATGATTGTGACCTTCGTGGCGGATCATTTCGTGCGGCCAGTGCTCATCGGCGGCACCACGAAGCTGCCCTTCATCTGGGTGCTGCTCGGCATCCTCGGCGGGGTCGAGGCCTGGGGGCTGATCGGCCTCTTTTTCGGCCCAGCCATCATGGCCGCGCTCATTCTAATCTGGCGCGAATGGGTCAGCGATTAAGCTCTCAGAAAGATTTCTGCGGCATTGTTGCTTTATCGCAATGTCGATAGGCCACTCAGATGACGTATGTTCCGCCGCTTCATGTTCTTCGGCGCATCGGGGATATTCGTCGGTCTGAGACCACCGTCACGATGCCCACAGAGGCGTTTCACGCCCTGATCCGCGCGGCCTTCGCGGGAGCGGCCTTCGACGCTGCCTGGTATCGGGCGACATACCCCGATGTGGAGCGCGCCATCGGCCAAGGCCAGGTGCCGGACGAACTCAGCCATTTCGCCGGCTTCGGATATTTCGAGAACCGCAAGCCCCGCCCTTTCGATGTCGATGCGCCTTGGTATGAGGCGACGTATCAGGATGTCGGCCTCGCGATCAGGGCCGGGCAGGTCAAGGATGCCCGATCGCATTTCAACACGAGCGGCTATTTCGAGCCTCGAGCACCGAACCCGCAGGCCGCTGCGGCCTTCGCCGATCTTTTGGCGCTCGCGGCGGGACAGGCCTCTATGGTGGACGGGGCGCCCGTGCCACAAGCACCGGCCGGCAGCAACGTGCTCGCGGCAAGACGTATCCGAAGCGCCTGATCCCAGCGCGTTTCGGTTCAGGAGTGTGCGTTTCGGCTGACAATCCCGACCAAAATCGCCGCAATGCCCTCTGGGTTTGGTGGCGCATGCTCGTCTGGCTCTGGCACCTGATCACGCATCCTGTTTAGCCGCCTCCCGCACCATGGCGAGCGCCACCGCCTCCGCCACGCGAATGCCATCGACCCCCGCTGACAGAATACCGCCCGCATAGCCCGCGCCCTCCCCCGCCGGATAAAGCCCGCGCGTATTGACGCTCTGGCAGCCGGCATCCCGCCCGATGCGGATCGGGGAGGAGGTGCGCGTCTCCACCCCCGTCAGCACCGCATCTTCTAGCGCAAACCCCCGGATCTGGCGGTCGAAGGCGGGAATCGCCTCCCGGATGGCGGCAATCGCATAATCCGGCAGACAGGCGGACAGGTCGGTCGGCGTCACGCCCGGCTTGTAGGACGGCACAACGGCGCCGAGCGTGGTCGAAGGCCGGCCCGCCAGGAAATCCCCCACGCGCTGGGCCGGCGCTGCATAGGTACTGCCACCGGCGAGATAGGCCTGCCGCTCCCAATGGCGTTGGAAGTCGATGCCGGCGAGCGCGCCGCCGGGATAATCGGCGGGCGTAATGCCCACCACGATGCCGGCATTGGCATTCCGCTCGGCCCGCGAATACTGGCTCATGCCATTGGTCACGACATGGCCGGGCTCGGACGCCGCCGCGACCACCGTGCCGCCGGGACACATGCAGAAGCTGTAGACGTCCCGGCCATTGCCGGCGTGATGGACAAGCTTGTAGTCAGCGGCACCCAGCATCGGGTGACCGGCACTGTCCCCGAAACGGCAACGGTCGATCAGGGATTGCGGATGCTCGATCCGAAAGCCAATGGAAAAGGGCTTTGGCGTCAAGGACACGCCGCGCGTATCCAGCATGGCGACGGTATCGCGCGCGCTATGCCCGATCGCCAGCACGACATGGTCGGTCGCGATGCGCGCGCCATCCGCCAGCACCACGCCCGTCACCCTGCGCAGACCATCCGACTCGGCAATCTCGATGTCATCGACACGACTGCCGAAACGGTATTCGCCGCCCAGCGCCTCGATCTGCGCCCGCAGGCTTTCGACTACAGTCACCAGGCGGAAGGTGCCGATATGCGGCTTGCTGACATAAAGGATTTCAGGCGGCGCACCGGCAGCCACGAATTCCGTCAACACCTTGCGGCCGAGATGCAGCGGATCCTTGATCCCGCTCCATAGCTTGCCGTCCGAAAACGTGCCCGCGCCGCCTTCGCCGAACTGCACGTTGGATTCCGGTGTCAGCACGCCGCGCCGCCAGAAGGCCCAGGTGTCCTTCGTCCGCTCCCGCACCACGCGCCCGCGATCGAGGATGATCGGCCGGAAGCCCATTTGCGCGAGCGTCAGGGCCGCGAGCAATCCACACGGGCCAGCGCCGATCACCACCGGCCGGGTGGTCAGCTGCGTCGGCGCCTGGGCAACGAAGCGATAGCCCATGTCCGGCGCGCGGGAGACGTGACGATCGCCGGCCAGCCGGCCGAGCACGCCCGCCTCCTCCGCGACCGTGGCGTCCACCGTGTAGATGAGGGAAATGGCGGAGCGGCGGCGCGCGTCATAGCCGCGCCGCACCACCTCATGGGTCAGCAACGCGCCATCGGCGACGCCGAGCTTCGCGACCACCGCCGCCCGCAGAGCGGCAGGCTCGTGATCCAATGGCAGCTTCACTTCCGTCACGCGCAGCATCTCAGTCCCCCAAGGCAGGACCTATGGCGCGGACTGGATCAGCGCCGCAATCTTTTGCCGCGTATGGCCGACGCTCGTTAGGTGAAGGCCGCACAGGCGGCGACCAGGGCCCGCGCTTTGGCGCCGACGATGGCCGCCGTGTCGCCCGGCTTGTAGATCGCGGAGGCGATGCCGAAGCCGGACGCCCCGGCCTTGTGCCAATCGCCAAGATTGTCCGGCGCCATGCCGCCGACCGGCAGCACCAGCGTGCCCGGCGGCAGCACGGCGCGAATGGCGCGCAGCACGGACGGGCTGGCGGCCTCGGCCGGAAACAGTTTGATGGCGTCGGCGCCGGCCTTGATCAGGCTGAAGGCCTCAGCGGGGGTGAAGAAGCCAGGTGCTGCCAATAGCCCCAGGCGCTTCGCAGCCCGCACGATGTCCGGGTCCGCATGGGGCGTCACGATCAGTTTGCCACCTGCCGCCGCAATCTCCGCCACCTGATCCGTGGTCATCACCGTGCCGGCACCGATCAGCATGCTGTCGCCGAAGGTTTCGGCGAGCAGGCGAATGCTCTCGATCGGCTCGGGTGAATTCAGCGGCACTTCGGCGATATGCACGCCCGCTTCCTGCAAGGCCGCGCAGATGCCCACGACCTCATCCGGCCGGACGCCACGCAGGATCGCGATCAGCGGCGAACGGGCGAGCCATTCCTTCATCGACACGTCACTCATCGTCATCTTCCTAGTGCCACGCGACGGCGGCGGCGATTGCAGTCAGGCCCAGCGGGGCAGCGTCGGCCTTGGCGATCCGGGCCGATCCGCCGCAGAAGGCGATGGCATCGGCATAGAGGGCACACAGCTTGGCGTCGCCGATCAGCAGGATCGAGCCCATGTCGGGATGCGCCGCCAAGGCGGCCCGCACTTCATGGCCCAGCAGCAGGCCGGAGAGATAGGACGCGGCACTGTCTTCTGACAGGCGCCCGAACAGACCCAGCGTGCGCACGCCGAAAAGATGGCGCAGCAGGCCGCCGGCATCCGCGCTTCGCGCCAGTCCCTGGCGCAAGGCCGCCGGGTCGGCCGGCGCATCGACCTTCATCATGCGACCGAGAATGGTATGGCCGCTGAAGGCCGCGAAGGCCTCGCCGGTCATGAAGGTGGAGAAGCCCATGATGCGGCCATTCTCGACCCGGACCCATTTCGCGTGGCTGCCCGGCAGGCAGGCAACGCCACTCGGCCCCAATTCGCGGAGCGTGCCGATGATTTGGGTCTCCTCGCCGCGCATCACCTCCGGCACGCCGGCGTCCTCGGCGGTCACGCCCGGCACCAGGCGCACTTCGGCGTCATTGAAGGGCACGGCGATGGTGGCGGCAGCAAGATCGGCGGCCCCGGCCGGGCAAGGCAGATACGGCGCCTCGATCCAGCCCTGCCGGCTGCCGATCATGCCCGACAGCAGCACCCGCCGTTCCCCGGCATTCACCCAAGGCAGAATCGCGCGGCGCAGCACATCCGCGAAGCGGCCGCCTTCGACGAACAGGATGCCGGTGGGGGACGTGGTCTTGTCGATGACATGGCCATCCGGCGTGAGGCGATAGGCGCGGAAACTGCTCGTGCCCCAGTCCACACCAATCATCTAACGCGTCTCCGCCGTCTCGGGGAAAGGAAAGTCGAGCATCGAAACATGCGCGGCGACGATCCGCCAAGCGCCGTCGAGGCGCACCCAGCTCTGCATCTGACGACCCGTCTTGCCGGTCGAGCGGCGACGGAACAGCGTGCTCGCGGTCCCGAAATCCCGCCCGAAGGTGGTGAGCACGGTGCGGCCCAAATCACGGTCGAGGTCCCCCGCGCCCCGCCCCTGGCGGAAGGCCGCGATCTCGGCGGCGCCATACAGGTTCTCGCCGCCGCCGTAGCGGATGGTCTTCTCATCCCCCCAGAACAGCGCGGTCAGAACCGCGACATCATTGCCGACGAAGGCGCGCTCGTACTCCGCAAAGGCGGCGGTGAGTTCGGCGAGGGCCGTGGGATTGTCGATGTCCATCATGCTCACGCTGCGAAGTCGGGGGCGACGGGTGCCGTGCAAATGCCGGAGGCTTCCAGGAATCCGCCCGCCCGCACCAGCAGATCCTCCCGCCAGGGGGCGGCGATCAGCTGCACGCCGATCGGCAACACGCCCTCGGCCTTCTGCACGGGGACGGCCAGCACCGGCAGGCCGATGCAGGTGATCGGCTGCGTAAACAGCCCGAAGGCCGGCCGCAACGGCAAGGTTTGGCCCTCGATCTCCAGAAAATCCTGGCCGAGTGTCGTCGCGGGCACGGGGGTCGCGGGTGCGATGAGCACATCCCAGTCCCGAAACAGGGCCGCCATCGCGTCCCGCCACAAGGCGCGCACTTGCTGGGCATGCAGATACCATTGCGCCGGCACCAAGCTGCCGGCGAGCAGCCGGTCCCGCGACAGCGGCTCCAGATCCGGGCGGCGATGGCGCAGATGCTCCAGATGCTGCTTCGCGCCCTCGCTCGCGGTGATGATGAAGGCGGCGGAGCGACCGGCCGCCGTCATCTCCGGCGCCGCGACGGCGCCGGCCTTGAGCGCCTCGGCAATGCGATGCACGGCGGTGCACGCCGCCTCGCCCATTGGTGCGTCGAAATAGCCCGTCAGCCGGCCGATGCGCAGGCCGGCAATCCCCTCGCCCACCAGACCGGCGACGGGTTCCACCGCGCGTGGCGTCTGGCCGGCATCGGCGGGGTCACGCCCTTGCAGCGCGTCATAGGCCGCCGCGACATCGCCGACGCTGCGCCCGAAGGGGCCGATATGATCCAGGCTCGGCACGAAGGCGACGGAGCCGGCACGCGACAACCGGCCATAGGTCGGCTTGAAGCCGAAGATTCCATTGAGGCTCGCGGGCACGCGGATCGACCCATTGGTATCGGTGCCGAGGGTCAGCGGCACCAAGCCGGCGGCGACCGCCGCGCCCGATCCGCCGGACGAACCGCCGGCCGTGCGGCTGGTGTCATGCGGGTTGCGGCAGGGGCCGTAATGGCTGTTCTCGGTCGTGAAGCCATAGGCATATTCGTCCATATTCAGGGCGCCGATGCAGACGCCGCCGGCCTCGCGCAGCTGCTTCACGGCCCAGCCATCGACCGCGGCGGGGGGCTTATCCCGCTCGATCACACTCCCCGCGAGGGTCGTGATGCCGGCAATATCGAACAGGTTCTTCACCGCGAAGGGCACGCCGGCCAGCGGGCCGACATCCTCGCCCCGTGCCAAGGCGGCATCGACAGCGGCGGCATCGGCCAAAGCCCGCTGCTCCGTCACTTCGGTAAAGGCATTGACCTCCGGGTTGAGCCGATGGACCCGTTCAAGCGTGTCCTGCGCCACTTCCAGGGCCGATCGCGCGCCGCTGCGCACATCGCCCGCAATGGCGACCGCCGTCATGAAGGAGGTGCTCATAGCCGAAAGATGGGCGCGGTTTCGGTTTCGGGACCGACCGGCCAGTCGAGCGCGGGTTGGGCGAACCGGGCGACGAGGGCAAAGGCCGCGATCACACGCATGGTTTCAGCCTCATCCAGCCCGAGGTCCAGAAGCTCCGCCGCGCTGCGCACATAGGCCTCCGTGCTCGATGTTCCGTCCGCCATGCCTGACCCTCCTGCCGATGACGACAGAGTGCCTTAGCGCGGCCCAAGCCGCCACCCTTACAGCGTGAAGACGCGCGTCTCTCCGAAGCCCAAGGTGACGAAGCAGCCCGCGTCCAGCGCCTCGGCACGCAAGACTTCGGCCAGCACACGGGGTGGCGCGTCGATCGCCTCATCCGTCAGTTGGAAGGTGCCGAAATGCATGCCGATGGATTGGCGGGACATCAGGTCACGATGCGCCGCCACGGCCTCGGCGGGATTGATATGTACCGCCGCCATGATGGCGCGCGGCTCATAGGCACCGATCGGCAGCAAGGCGAGATCCGTCGGGCCAAGCCGCGCGCTGATCTCCGCCCAATGGCGGCCGGCGCCGGAATCGCCGCCGAACAGGATCTTCTTGCCGCCGATCTCGATCATGAAGCCTGCCCAGAGGCAGCGGTTGCGATCCCAGGGCGTGCGGCTGGCAAAATGCCGTGCGGGGGTCGCGGTGATGCGGCTGTCACCCAGTCGCTCGCTTTGCCACCAGTCCAGTTCATGGATGCGGCCGAGCCCCGCCTTGCGCAGATGCACGGCATTGCCGAGTGGCGTGATGACGGCCGGGGCGTCGCGCGCCTGGATCGCCCGCAGACTGGGCAAATCCATGTGGTCGTAATGATTATGCGACACCAGCAGCAGGTCGATCTTAGGCAGTGCCGCGAAGGCGCGGCCCGGCGGCCGGGCCCGCTTCGGACCCGCCCAGGACACGGGCGAACAGCGGTCGCTGAAGATCGGATCGGTGAGGATGGTCAGGCCGGGCAGCCGCAACAGGAAGGTGCTGTGCCCGATGAAGGTAACGGCGACGGTGCCTGGCGCCACTGATGCCTGCGGGTCGCCGGCAGGCGTCGGGTTAGGCGGCTGCGGCGGCCAGACCTTTCGCTCGCCACTCAATCGCCAGCGCAGGATGGGCAGGATGCCGCGCGGTTGTGTCTGAGCACGATCGGGCGCAGCGCTTGGCGGATTATAAAAACTCGTTCCGTCGAAATGGTCAGACGGCGGCGGCGTGTTGGTCTCTGCCAAATTCACTTTTCCTAAGCCACACGCTACCGAAGATAATAGGTGCTGAGCACAAGTTGCGGCAGATAGACAATGCCGAAGCCGGCGATCGCGACGGTCGGCAGCGCCAGGATCGCGCGGATCGCCGTCGCCCCCCGAATGCGAATAACGGGCAGCGAAATCGCGAGCAGCGCCAGAAGCGGCAGCGCGTAGCGGCCCTGCACACCATCGATCAATGTCTGCCCGACCTTCGTCCAGGACAGATATTGGAGATCGAAGATCGCGAAGACGGTGGCAACGACGCTGAGCAGCGCGATGAGCACGAAGGGACCGCGCGGTCCCGGCGGCTCCTCAGGGCTGGCAAACATCGTCCCCACGGCCGCCGCGATCATTGCCACATACCACCAAGTGTAGATCGGGAGCGCCATCACGACGTCGAGCAGGCCGATCACGCCAATCGTCGTCTGCACCTCCACCAGCCACAGCAGTTTCATGGTCTGGATCGGCAATTGGATCAGCAGCCAGGGATCATGGAGAAAGACGCGCAGCTGCTCACGTGTGTCAGAGCTTGGAAACAGCCGCTGCGGGTCGCCGGGCCAGAGCGGCCCCGGATGATACGGCGGGCCGAAAACGAAGGGCGTGGCGACGGTATGCAGCGTCACCAAGGCCCAGGCGACGGCCGGCAGCGTCGCCAGCGCCATCGCACCGATGGCCGGCAACAGGTCCCGTCGGCTCCATCCCCGGCACGGCAGCAGCATGACGACCGCCATCGGCAGATAAGGCGGCTTGACCGCAATAACGCAGGCCAGCAGCAGCGCCGCCACCCAATAGGAGAGGCCGCGCGGCCCGGCCGGCCGCGTCAGAAGTGCCGCGATCAGCGCAGTGGTCGCGATCAAGACGCCGTCCTGGTTGAACGAGCCGATCAAGGACAAGGTCATCGGCAGGCTCAACGTCGCCAGCAACAGCAGGCGCCCCCGGCGCGCCAGCCGCAATGCCAGCACACCAATGACGAGGCAGGTGAGCACATTGACCACCCGTCCCATCAAGACGGCGACATAGGGCGAATATTGCAGAAAGTGCCCCGCGCCCAGGGCGACCGCACTCGGCACGTAGAAGATCGGAAAATAAACGGCGGTGTTCGGCGACCCGACAAACACCAGACGCGTGGGCCAGGGGATCGCCTCCAGCCGCGCCTCATTGGCGGCCGTCATTTTTTTGACGTCACCGACATTGAAGGCAAAATCGGCATAGACGGGACCGGGATCGAGCGTGACGCCCGCCCCCATGATCGGGTGGCCGGCGCCGTCGAGACGCACTTGCCTTTGCCCCAGCAGTTGGCCGTGCAGCAAGCTGCCGGCACGCGCGACATGGGCGGCTTCGTCCGGCACTTGGCCGAGGGGTACGGCCAGGGCCATGAACAAAGCGGTGGGAAACGCGAAGAGGATAAACAGGAAAGGGATGATCGCCATCCCCCCCGATCGCGCAGTGGGCAGGTAACGCTCAAACCCACGAGACAGTCGCTTGATCATCGCTCTCTCAGCCAATCCGACTGAGATCGCAGCGATCGTACATCCCGCGCGGCATCACCATCCAGCGGCATGCGCATTGACGTAGACGGCATAAAGCGACGTCGTGGCCGTGATATAGAGACGATTGCGCTTGGCGCCGCCGAAACAAAGATTGGCAACATCCTCGCCCACCGGAATGCGGCCGAGCAAAGTGCCGTCCGGCGCATAGGTGGCGACAGCGGTTTGGGCCGAGGTCCAGACATTGCCGTGGCCATCGACACGGAAGCCATCGAACAATCCGTTTTCCAAGGTGGCGAAGACGCCCTCGCGGCGTACCGACCGACCGTCCGAGCCCACGGTATAGGCGACGATGACGCGGGGATGCGCGGGGTCGTGGGTGGCGCCGGTATCGGCGACATAGAGCACGCTCTCATCAGGCGAGAAGGCGAGGCCGTTCGGCTTGAGCAGATCGGTGATCACCGCCGTCAGCGCCCCAGTCTCTGGATCGAAGCGATAGACGTTGGAGGCGCCTATCTCCGACTCCGCCTTGTCTCCCTCGTAATGGCTATCGATGCCGTAGGTGGGATCGCTGAACCAGATGGACCCATCGCTCTTCTCGACGACGTCATTGGGGGAGTTCAGGCGCTTGCCGCCAAAACTGTCCACGAGGGTCCGCCAGCGGCCGTCGAAGTCCAAGCGAGAGAGGCGTCGGCCGCCATGTTCACAGGCGAGGATGCGACCGAGATGGTCGAGCGTGTGCCCGTTGTGATGGCCGCAGGGCGTCTCGAATACACTGACGGAGCCATCGGTCTCATCCAGGCGCAGCAGCCGGTCATTGGGAATGTCGGACCACACGAGGCTTTTCGCGGCCGGTACATAGACCGGGCCCTCCGCCCAGCGGGAGCCGGTCCAGAGCTTTTCGAGTTTGGAATGCGAGACGGTCAGCGCTTCGAAACGCGGATCGAAAACTTCGTAGGTCATGGTCGGCTCCCTTAGATTTTGTTTGGTCAACGCTGGTCCGGCCCAGATCTCTAAAGGCTCGAGGTGATGCCGCCGTCTACGTACAGAATATGACCGTTGACGAAGCTCGACGCGTCGGAGGCCAGGAAGATCGCGGCGCCGCCAAGCTCATCCACCTCACCCCAGCGCCCGGCCGGCGTGCGCGTCGCAAGCCAGCCCGAGAAGGTTGCGTCATCCACCAACGCCTGGTTCAACTCGGTGCGGAAATAGCCGGGCCCTAGGCCGTTCGCCTGGATGCCGTATTTGCCCCAGTCGATCGCCATGCCCTTGGTCAGCATCTTCACGGCGCCCTTGGTGGCCGCATAGGGGGCGATGCCGGGGCGACCCAACTCGCTCTGCACAGAACAGATATTGATGATCTTGCCATGACCACGCGGAATCATGCAGCGCGCGACCGCCTGTCCCATGAGGAAGACGCTGTCCAGATTGGTGGCATTCAGCCGGCGCCATGCCTCCAGCGGAAAGTCCTGCAAGGGCGTGCGATGCTGGACACCGGCATTATTGACCAGGATCTCGATCGGGCCGACCTCCGCCTCGATGCTGGCGACGGCCGGCCCCACAGCCTCAGGATCCGTGACGTCGAAGGCATAGGCATGAGCCAGGACGCCCTGTTCCACGAGCGTCTGACGGGCCTCGGCCAGCCGCGTCCCGTCCCGTGCATTGAGCACGATCGTGGCTCCGGCCGAGGCCAAGGCGCGGGCAATGCCAAGGCCGATGCCCTTGCTGGAGCCAGTGACGAGCGCGACGCGGCCCGTGAGGTCAAATATCTTCAGGTCCACTGCGTCAGGCCGCCTTCATTCGCGATCGATTGAAGGCGAGTGTCAGCGATCGGGTGGGCCGAGTAAAGGCCGGGACATGGCCTGCTTGCTCCCGCTTTGGCGCGCAGCCGTTTTAGACTGATCCATCGCCTCCACCTCTCGTCATGGCACGAGAAGGCGTGCCATGACGAGATTATACGACGCGCAACGCGTGGCGCAGTGCGTCCTTGATCCGCGCCACCACGCCCGGCCAGTCGCCCATGAGCTGCTGGCGGAACAGGCGCGCGGTGGGATACCAGGGCGTGTCCTCTCGCAAAATCATCCACCGCCAGTCGGCATTATGGGGCAACAGGATCCACACGGGCTTGCCCATGGCCCCGGCAAGATGCGCGACGCTGGTATCGACTGTAATAACGAGGTCGAGCTGATCGATGATCGCGGCGGTATCGGCGAAGTCGGCAATGCCGTCGCCCAGGAAAGTCACGCGCTGGTATTCACTGAGCATGGCACGCTCACGCGGCGTGACATCCTTGTGCAGGCAAATCCAGTCGGCATCGATGTCGAACAGGGGCGTCAGCACGGCGAGGTCGATCGACCGATTGTGGTCGTTCTTATAAGTCGGGCTGCCGCTCCACACGAAACCCAGCCTCGGCTTTCCGCGCGGCGGCAAGCGGGCAGACCAGTCCTGCCGCAGGCGCCATTCCGTCCACAAATAGGGGATGGCGGCCGGAATGGTGTCGAGCGCCGTGCCGAGGGCGAGTGGCAGGCTCAGCAGCGCGCAATGATAGTCGAACGCCGCCGGCGTCGCGGCTTCCTCCACCAATTCGATGGCGGGATGCGCCGCCGCGAACAGCCGCCGCAACGGTTCCTTCACCGAGAGGATCACGACCGCGCCCCGCTCCACCATGATGCGGGTGTAGCGGTAGAACTGGATGATATCGCCCAGCCCCTGCTCGCAATGGATGAACAGCGTCTTGCCGGCGATCGGTTCGGCGCCCGTCCAGGCCGGCTGCGGAAAGGTGCGGTTGCCGATCGGATCCGTTCTGATCTTGCGCGCTTCATACATCCGCCAGCCGATCTCGAACCGTCCGAGTTGCAGGTGGATGATCGCCATATTGAACTTGGTGTCGTGGAACTGGGGACGCAGCTCCAAGGCCCGCGCGTAATGTTCCAATGCCTCGTCATAGCGGGCGAGATCACCGAGGGCATTGCCCCGGTTGATATAGCCATCCGCATTGTCGGGTTCGAGGGCGATGGCGCGGTCGTAGCCGGCCAGCGCCTCCGCGTGCCGATGAGCGTCGCGCAATACATTGGCGCGGTTGTTATGCGCCATGGCGTAATCGGGACTGAGGACGATGGCACGGTCGTAGCAGGCGATGGCCTCGGCGTAGCGACGCAGACCACCCAGCGCATTGCCGCGGTTCAAATGGGCCATGGCGAAATCCGGCCGCAGCGCGATCGCCCTGTCGCAGCTCTCCACCGAGTCAGCGAACCGCCCCAAATCGCGCAGCGTATTGGCGCGGTTGTTATGGGCTGTCGCCTGTCCAGGCTCCAGACTGATCGCCTGATCGTAGCTCGCGACTGCCTCGGCATGGCGTCCTAAATTGCCGAGGGCATTGCCACGATTGACATAGGCCCCGACGTCGTTGGGCTGCAGGGCGATCAGCCGATCATAGGCAGCCAGTGCCTCGACAGAACGCTGCTGCGCCTGCAGCATTGCGGCGAGCGTACTCTGGAATTCGGCGATGGCATCGTTCAGGACGACGGCGCGCTGGACCATTGCAATCGCCGCCTCGGCCTGACCGAGTTTCGCCGCCACGAGGCCGGAGAGATACCAACCGAGATGATGATCCGCCGCGCTGTGCAGAAGGTCGCGCAGACACTGCGCCGCTTCGTCCAAGCGTCCCCGCTGGTAGCACGCCAGAGCATGGTCGTACTGCGCCACCTGCCCCAGCTCCGCAATCATATCTGACGCCACTCATGTCCCTCCCCTGGTGGCCTCTGTTTAATCGGTGGTCATTGAGGCTTTCCAAACGCCGCGCCGGAAAAGCCTACGCGTTGATCACATTCGCACGATGTTCCGCCACCGCGGATTGTAACGATAGCGCATTTACTCGCCCAACCCATATGGTCGTCGAACCGTGGACAGGCTTGGCCAAACCTTGTTTGTGTCCGCAGCCACGGTGTGCCCAGCCGAGGCCCACCACACGCCTTAAGGATTGTCATGCGCAGTGTCGTCATCCATGCCGCCGGTGATCTCCGGATCGAGGATCAGGATCTTCCGACGATGGGACCGTCCCAGGTCGTCGTCCGCATCCAGGCGGGCGGTATCTGCGGCTCGGATTTGCATTATTTCAACCATGGCGGCTTCGGCACCGTGCGACTGCGCGAACCGATGATTCTGGGCCATGAGGTCGCCGGCATCGTCACCGAGGTCGCGGCAGATGTCACCCGCGTCAAACCTGGGGACCGCGTGGGTGTGAACCCCAGCCGCCCCTGCCGACACTGTCGCTTCTGCCTCAAGGGCATGCCCAACCAATGCCTGAACATGCGCTTCTACGGCAGCGCGATGCCGATGCCGCATATTCAGGGCGCCTTTCGGGACTTTCTGGTCTGCGATGCGAGCCAATGCGAGATTGCGTTGCGGGCGCTGCCGACCGAACTCGCTTTGGCGGAGCCCCTCGCCGTCGTCCTCCACGCCTTGGGCCAGGCCGGCTCACTGTTAGGCCAAACCGTGCTGGTGACGGGCTGCGGCCCGATCGGTGCCTTGGTCGTTGCGGCCGCGCGCTTCCATGGCGCGGCTGAGATCATCGTGACGGATATTGTGGACGCGCCGCTGGCCGTGGCCCGCAAGCTCGGCGCCACACGTGCGGTCAATACCGCGACCAACCCGGACGGCTTGGCGGAGTATCGTCACGACAAGGGCCAGATCGGGGTGATGATCGAATGCTCTGGCAATGACCGCGCCCTGCGGGCCGGGCTGGATGTGGTCGAGCCCGGCGGCACCATCGTGCAGCTCGGCCTCGGCGGCGATATGTCCGTGCCGCAGAATATGGTCGTGTCGAAGGAAGTGAAGGTTGTCGGCTCTTTCCGCTTTCACGACGAATATGCCCTGGCGGTGCGGCTGATCGATGAGGGTCGGATGGACCTCACGCCGTTGCTGACCGGCAGCTTCGACGTGGCGGACGCGCAGCATGCCTTCGAGGCCGCGAACGACCGCCGCACGGCAATGAAGGTGCAGCTGTTGTTTTCGTGAGCGGCTACGGCTCCAACCGGTAACAGGCCGAGGCCAGACCATCATTGACCAAGGCCGCGCGCACAGCCTGTTCCCCGGCGGCGTCGCCGGGCACGATGCCAAGGCGCGTGAAAAACGCCACCTCGCCCGTCGCGCGGGCGCGAAACAGCCGCCCCAAAGCCTCGGCCACCGGGCTCCGCGCCACGCAGCAGGCGCAGCCAAGGACGTGACCCGCCTCCGCAGCGGCCCAGGGCGCCACGGCAGCATCTTCGACCAGCCAGCCGGTGTTCACACTGTCGTCACGCGCCTCGGCGAAGAAGACGGGAATGCGCGCATCCATCATTCTGCTCATCGAGTAGACATAAACATATGTATATGTCACATCAAGAGCCATGGATGGTGTTCTCCTCGCATTACGGGCGGCGGCCGAGCCGACCCGGCTCCGTCTGCTGGCCCTCGCCGGTCTCGGCACCTTCTGCGTGAGCGAGCTGGTGACGATCCTTGGCCAGTCCCAGCCACGGCTGTCCCGGCACCTGCGTCTGCTGGTCCAGGCGGGGCTGCTGCGCCGCCAGCAGGAGGGCGTGCATAGCTGGTTCGCCTTGACCGAAGCCGCCGACCCGCGCGGCCAGCTCGCCCGCTCCATCCTCGCGCAGCTTCCCCCACAGGATGCGCTTCTCGCGGCCGACCGTCGCCTCGCGGCGCAGGCGCTGTCGGAACGCGCGCGCATCGCCTCGGAAAGCTTTCAGCGCCAGGGCGCGGATTGGGATGAGATGAAGGCGCTGGGCTTGCCCGCCGATCAGGTCGAGCCTGTGCTGCTCCAGATCGTGGGTCCCGGTGAACTCGGCAGCATCCTCGATATCGGAACCGGCACCGGCCGCGTGCTGGAACTGCTCGGCCCCCGCGCGCGCCTGGGCCTTGGCATCGATGCCAGCGCCGCCATGCTGGCCCTCGCCCGCTCACGCCTCGGCCAGGCTGGCCTGCCGCAATGCACCGTGCGACAGGCCGATATGTATCGGCTGCCGCTGCCGGATGGTGGCGCAGGCCATGGCTTCCACCACGCCGTGTTGCAGATGGTGCTGCACCACGCCGAGGATCCGCAGGCGGTGCTGCGGGAGGCTGCGCGCGTGCTGCGCGATGGCGGCCAGATCATCGTGGTGGATCTCGCGCCCCATCGCCGCCATGACCTGACGGCGCGTCTGGCCCATCGCCATAACGGCTTTCATGACGACGAGATGCGACGGATGCTGCAACGGGTCGGCCTGACCGTCGCGGGCGCCGCCACCATTCCCGGCCCACTCGCGATCAAGATATGGTCCGGCGCCGTCGTCAGCCGACCTGCCTATGCCCATCCCCTTTCCGCTCCAGACCGACAAGGTGCCAGCTTATGAGCAGCCGCCCGCATCTTCTTGACGCCCTGCGTGACCAGGTTCTGCTGTGTGACGGCGGCATGGGCAGCCGCGTCCAGGCGCTGACGCTCGACATCGAAAAAGACTTCTGGAACCGGGAAAACTGCACCGAGGTGCTGAACCTGTCGCGGCCGGAGATGGTGCGCGAAATCCATCGCGGCTATTTCGAAGCCGGTGCCGATATGGTGGAGACCAATACCTTCGGCGGCAGTCCGATTACCCTCGCCGAATTCGAGCTTGAAGACCGCACCATCGAAATCAACCGCGTGGCGGCCGAACTGGCACGCGAAGCGGCCGACAGCTTTTCGGACGGTCGGCATCGCTATGTGGTGGGCAGCATCGGGCCTGGCACCAAGCTGCCGAGCCTCGGCAATATCGCCTACGACCTGCTGGAAGCGGCCCTGGCCGAGCAAAGCCGTGGCCTGATCGCTGGCGGCGTCGATGCCATTCTGATCGAGACCTGCCAGGACACCTTGCAGATCAAGGCCGCCGTCAATGGCGCCAAGATTGCGCGGCGTGAGGCAGGCAGCAGCACGCCGATCTTCGTGCAAGTCACCGTGGAAACCACCGGCACCCTGCTGGTGGGGCCGGATATCGCCGCCGCCGCGACGGTGATTGACGCACTGGATGTACCGCTGATCGGGCTGAACTGCGCCACAGGCCCGCAGGAAATGGCTGAGCACATCCGCTGGCTCGCCACCAATTGGCGTGGCCTGATTTCGGTACAGCCCAATGCCGGCTTGCCGGAACTGGTGGACGGCCAGACCCATTACCCGCTGGGCGCCGAAGCCATGGCGAGCTGGGTCGAGCGTTACGTCGCCGAAGACGGCCTCAACCTCATCGGCGGCTGCTGCGGCACCTCGACCCCGCATATCATGGCGCTGGACCAGATGCTGCGCCGTCGCGCCGGTTCGGGCATCAGACCCGTGCCGGTGCTGCGCAAGCCGGTCTGGGTCCCCTCCGTAGCCAGCCTCTATGGCCAGACGCCGCTGCGACAGGAAAACAGCTATTTCTCCATCGGTGAGCGTTGCAATGCCAACGGCTCGAAGAAATGGCGTGAGTTGCAGGAAGGTCAGGATTGGGACGGTTGCGTCGCGATGGGCCGCGACCAGATCGGCGAAGGCTCCAACGCCCTCGACATCTGCACCGCCTTCGTCGGGCGCGACGAAATCGCGGAGATGAACGAGGTGGTGCGCCGCTTCACCGGCAGCGTGAATTCGCCGCTGGTCATCGACAGCACCGAGCGCATCGTGCTGGAAGCCGCGCTGAAGCTGCATGGCGGCAAGCCGATCATCAACTCGATCAATTTCGAGGATGGCGAGAAGCCGGCCGAAGATCGCATGCTGATGGCCAAGAAGTTCGGCACGGCGGTGATCGCGCTCACCATCGACGAGCCCGGCATGGCCAAGACCGCCGAAGACAAGCTGCGCATCGCGCGTCGGTTGGTGGAATTTTGCTGCGACAAGCACGGCCTGCCGCAATCGGATCTGCTCATCGATCCGCTGACCTTCACCATCGCCACGGGCAATGAGGATGACCGCAAGCTTGGTCAATGGACGTTGGAGGGGATCAAGCTGATCCGGGACGCTTTCCCCGACATCCAGATCATCCTCGGCCTGTCGAATATCAGCTTCGGCCTCAATCCCGCAGCGCGGGCAGTGTTGAATTCGGTGTTCCTCGACCATGCGCTCAAGGCCGGCATGACCGGCGCCATCGTGCATGTCAGCAAAATCCGGCCGCTGCATCTGATCGCAGCGGAGGAAGTGAAGGTCTGCGAAGATCTGATCTTCGATCGCCGCGAAGAAGGCTACGATCCGCTCAAAAAGCTGCTGGAGATCTTCGCCGACCGCAAATTGATCGACGCGACCGCCAAGGTGCGGTCTGCAACCGTCGAGGGCCGGTTGAAAGACCGCATCGTGGACGGCGACCGCAAGGGCCTGTCCGAGGATCTCGCCGAGGCGATGAAGACCAATGCGCCGCTCGACATCATCAACGGGATTCTGCTCGACGGTATGAAGGTGGTGGGTGAGCTGTTCGGCGCCGGCAAGATGCAGTTACCCTTCGTGCTGCAAAGCGCGGAGACGATGAAGGCCGCCGTCGCCTATCTCGAACCCTTCATGGAAAAGATCGAGGGCCAGGAAAAAGGCACCATCGTACTCGCCACCGTGCGCGGCGATGTGCATGACATCGGCAAGAACCTCGTCGATATCATCCTGACCAATAACGGCTATCGCGTCATCAATCTCGGCATCAAGGTGCCGCTGGTCGACATGATCGCGGCAGTGAAGGAGCATAAGGCGCATGCCATCGGCATGTCCGGCCTGCTGGTGAAATCTACTGTCGTCATGAAGGACAATCTGGAAGAGCTGACGCGCCAGGGATTGGAAATTCCGATCCTGCTCGGTGGGGCGGCGCTGACGCGCAACTTCGTCGAGGATGACTGCGTTCGTGCCTATGCCTCCGGCAGGGTCGCGTATGCGCGCGATGCCTTCGACGGCTTGTCGCTGATGGAGAAGGTCACCGGCAATGGCTTCGACGATTACATGGCGGCGGTGCAATCGCGCCGCGCCGGCAAATCCCGCAACACCGCCCGCACGCTGGGCCAGGCGGATGCGAAGGCCTTCGCGCCGGTCGATGTCAAAGCGGTGCAAGCGCGCCGCCGGGGCCTGACGCAGGACCAGCCGGTGATCGTGCCGCCCTTCTGGGGTGCGCGCACGGTGGAGGCGCCGCCGCGTGCGCTGGTGCCCTTCCTCAACGAGCGCAGCCTGTATCAGTTCCAATGGGGCTTTCGGAAACAGGGCAAGTCGCTAGAGGATTTCATCGGCTGGGCGAAGCAGGAGCTGCGGCCGATCATGCGCCGGATGCTGGCGCTGTGTGAGGAGCAAGACATCCTCAAGCCGCAGGCGATCTATGGCTATTGGAAAGCCGCCGGCCAGGGCAATGATCTTATTCTGTTTGCCGAGGACGGCCAGACGGAATTGTGTCGCTTCGCCCTGCCCCGCCAGCCGCGTGAGGATGGCGATTGCATCGCCGATTTCTTCCGTGACGTGGATGACGCCGAGCGTGACGTGATCGGGTTGCAGGTGGTGACCGTCGGCCAGAAGCCATCCGACCTCGCACGCGTGTGGTTCGAGGAAAACCGTTACCAGGACTACCTCTATCTCCATGGCCTGTCGGTCGAGATGGCCGAGGCGATGGCCGAATATACGCATAAGCGCATTCGCGCCGAGCTTGGTTTCTCCGGCGAGGATGATCGCGACATGGAAAAGATGCTCGGCCAGGGCTATCGCGGGTCGCGCTATTCCTTCGGCTATCCCGCCTGCCCGCGCATCGAGGATCAGGAGCCAATCCTGAAGCTTCTCGATGCCGCGCGCATCGGCGTGTCGCTGTCAGACGAGAGCCAGCTTCACCCCGAGCAATCGACCAGTGCGCTTGTGGTGCTCAACGCGCGCGCGAAGTATTTTTCGGTGTAGGCCCAATCCGTCATCCGCGCACGTGACGCGCGGATGACGAGAACGAATCAAACAGGCGCCTCGGTCGCCAGTTCCTCATGACTGTTTTTGATCGCATCGAGAACCGATTGCGGGTCGGCAGCGACCGACATGGCGGCGGCCTCGTGATCGACGCGGTTGGAGAGAAAAGGCGACTCCCGTCGCATTTCTTCCAAAAGCTCGATGATCTTGGCGGATTTCTGTTCGCCCAGAATGGCCAGCTCCAGCGTGAGCTGGTCACGATGCGCGGCAAGCTGATCCTCTCGTCGCTGCGTCACCAGGATCAGCACCGTGGTGTAGAGGGCAACCAGGCTGCTGGCGCCGTCCAACCAGAAAAAGGGCGGCGGATCGATCGGCGTTCGGCCTAGCGCCATCGCGCCGAGGTTGAGAAGAACCCAGGCCAGCACGATCATGGTCAGCCAGGCGATGAAGCGTGGCCGCCCAACGGAGGCGGTGATGCGATCCACCGCGCGTTGCAGGGGCGTCGCCTGATTGTAGTGCTCCGCATGAAGCTGGGCGATCGCGCGCACCGTGTCTTCGATATGGGCCGGTAGAATCGGTGTAGCGTCGTCCTCCATGATGCCCGTCCCGTTCTTCAATCGTGCAGCGGATAGGATGTCGCGGCGCCGTCCGAAGCATAGACCCAGACGCGACCGACGCGGGTGACGCGCACGGGATAGCCGAAGATGTCTGTGTCCATGCGATAGGCCGCGCCGTTCAAAACCTCGGTCAGCGCGTCCGCCGTGTCGGTGATCAGCGTTTCCTCGGCGATGGCGCGCGGCACATGCCCTGTGCAGATGGCATGGACGGGCGCGCTGAGCTTCGAGAGCTTGATGACGGACGCCAGCAGATCCTCCATCGATGACTCGTCATATTGCACGTAGTTGCCACCCTCCATCAGGGTATCGCCGGCGAACAGCACGCCATGGCGCTCGTCAAACAGGCAGATACCGTCCGGGCTATGGCCGGGCGTGTCGATCACGAGCAGCTTGCGGTCGCCGAGATCGACCTCGTCATCCTCACGCAGCAGGCCGGTGGCCGGCACGCCGCCGGGCATCCAGGCCTGGGCATCGAAGGTGCTGGGAAAATCACGCGGCTCCGTCTCCGGTGTCAGCGCATAGAAATCTGGCTCGGCCACGAGGCGCGCGCGGGCCTCGGCGATGATGGCGAGAAAACCTCGCAAATAGCGGTCGAGCAGGTCGCGCGGCGCGCGACGCTCCAACAGCGGGCCGCCGCGCTCCCCCGCCAGACGCTCGTAGAACTCGCCGTTTCCGCCGACGTGATCGAAATGGTAATGCGTATTGATCAGGGTGATGGGCTTGTCCGTGAGGCGCTCAACGACGGGTTTGATCGGCATGATGCCCATCCCGCTATCGATCAGCACGGCGCGGTCCCGCCCGACATAGAGCCAGCTCACCACATGCAGCGGCTCCGCGATCATCCAAAGATCGTGGTTGACGCGACGAACCTCGAACCAGCCTTTGTCGATGGTCATGACGCAGATCCCATTTGTGGCCGAGAGCAGTCATAACTGTCGGGGGTCGGTGCGGTCTTGCCAAGGGCTGGCAGTGCAACTGCTTCGCCGAAGCACAATCGCACGACACTCACCTTCATCGTCATGCGCGGACTTGATCCGCGCACCTACCCATCGTGGCGCCTTGACGGCGACTGGGCACCGGAACGGGTAGGCCCGCGGATCAAGTCCGCGGGTGACGGGGACGGGAAACTGGGGGGGACAGCACGCATCCGAGATCCCCTACCGCAACGCCCGGCTGAATAGCGCGAGGGCGGCGTCGTAACCGAAACGCGCAAGCTCGGGGTCGTAACGGGGTCCCTCATCCCGCATGAAGGCATGGGCGGCATTGACCTCATGCCACTCGAAACTCGCATCGAGCGCCGCCAAGCGCTCATGGATCACCGCGCGGCCCTCGGGTGGCACATGCGGGTCCTGCCGCCCGAAAACCATCAGCAACTCACCGGCAATTTCGCCGGCACGGGCGAGGCTGTCGTCGCCCCCCGCGCCCAGCGTATGGCCATGCAGATCGGTGGCGTAGAAGCAGGCCGTTGCCTTCACGTCGGGCTGCAGCGCCGCGCGAAACGCCAAATGCCCACCGAGACAGACGCCGAAGGCACCCAAAGCGCCGGTCGACGCCGGATGGTCTCGCAAGTGATCCAGCGCCGCCCGCGCATCGGCATCATGCGCCGCGACGGTCTTTTCGAATTTGAGGTCGTTGCCGCGCTTGGTGCCTTCGGTGTCATAGGCCAGCACCGTCCCGGCGGGCTCATACTCATGATAGACCTCGGGCACGCCGACCACGAAGCCATGCCCGGCCAAATAGGCCGCCGTGCGGCGGATCGGCGCCGTCACCTGATAGATCTCGGAATAGAGCAGGATCGCCGGAAACCGCCCCGCCGCTGCCGGCCGCAAAAGATGCAGCCGCATGACGCCGCTCGGCGTCGCAATATCGGCAAAGGCGTCGGCTTCGAGCCGCATGGCGTCCGTCCTCATTCAGAGGCCGGCATCCTGAACGCCGCGCGGACCGCGCGCCAGGGCATCGCTGCCCGCCGGGTGTGACATTTCCTTCACAGCCCCGTTCGCGCTAGATGGCGGTTCGCGCGCGGGCCGGCCGGGGCGGATCTGCACGCACAAGAGAGACTGAGGAGCAGCCGATGACCCCGAACGAGGAGATCGCGACCGAAATCGCGCGCCGGCGAACCTTCGCCATCATCTCCCATCCCGATGCCGGCAAAACCACCCTGACCGAGCGGCTTCTGCGCGCCGGTGGCGCCATTCAGCTCGCCGGCAATGTCCGCGCCAAGGGTGAGCGGCGCCGCACACGGTCGGACTGGATGGGCATCGAGCGCGATCGCGGCATCTCTGTCGTCACCTCCGTGATGACCTTCGAATACGAGGGCTGCGTCTTCAACCTGCTCGACACGCCGGGCCATGAGGACTTTTCCGAGGATACCTACCGCACGCTGACCGCGGTGGATTCGGCGGTGATGGTGATCGACGCCGCCAAGGGCATCGAGGAGCGAACGCGCAAGCTGTTCGAAATCTGCCGCCTGCGCGACATTCCGATCATCACCTTCATCAACAAGATGGACCGCGAAGCGCGCGACCCCTTCGACTTGCTGGATGAGGTCGCCAATACCCTGGCGCTGGACACCGCGCCGGTCACCTGGCCGGTCGGCCGCGCCTCGGACTTCGCAGGAACCTATGACCTGCGGACGCGGGATTTTCATCTCACCACGCCGCTCGGCCAATCAGATCCCCGTATGATCACCTTGGCTGAGGAGGTCGATCTCGCCCGCGCCGCCTTGCCCGAGTTCGAGGTCGATGCCTTCCTGGCCGGCCACCTCACGCCAACCTTCTTCGGCAGTGCCATCAAGGATATCGGCGTCGAGGATCTGCTCAACGCTCTCGCCGATTTCGGCCCCAAGCCCCGCGCCCAGCCCGCAGATACGCGGGTGGTGCAGGCGACAGAGCCCAATCTCACGGCGCTGGTCTTCAAGATCCAGGCGAATATGGACCCCAATCACCGCGACCGGATCGCCTTCGCGCGGGTCTGCTCGGGCAAGTTGGTGCGCGGCATGCGCCTCAAGCAGGTACGGACCGGCAAGCTCATCCCCCTGCACGCCCCGCAATTCTTCTTCGCGCGGGATCGCGCCTTGGCCGAGGAAGCCTATGCCGGGGATGTCGTCGGCATTCCCAATCACGGCACCCTGCGCATCGGCGATACGCTGAGCGCCGAGGAGACGCTGAACTTCGTCGGCGTGCCCTATTTCGCGCCGGAGATTCTGCGCCGCGTTCATCTCGACGACGCCATGAAGGCCAAGAAGCTGCGCCAGGCGCTTCAAGAACTGGCCGAGGAAGGCGTGGTGCAGCTGTTCCGCCCGCAGGACGGGTCGCCGCCCATCGTCGGCGTCGTCGGCACCTTGCAGCTCGACGTGCTCGCCGCACGGCTGGCGGGCGAATACGGCACCTCCATCACCTTCGAATCGACGCCGTATTCTTTGGCGCGCTGGGTCACCGGGGACCGTGTGGCCCTGGCCAATTTCATCGCCGTGCAGCGGACCGCCATGGCCGATGATGTGGATGGCGACCCGGTCTTCCTGGCCAGTTCCGCCTTCATGATGAAGCGGGCGACAGAGGGGAATGCGACCTTGAGCTTCCGCGACATCAAGGACATCCGACCCGAAGCGGCCTAACGAGAAAGAGCCATTATGACCAAGATCGCCGTATTGGATGACTGGCAGGGCATTGCCCGCCAGAGTGCCGACTGGTCGAAGCTTGAGGCGCGGGCAGAGGTCGTGTTCTTCGATGAGGCCTTCGCAGATGAGGACGCCGCCGCCGCAGGCTTGGCGGAGTTCGACATCCTGCTGTCTATGCGCGAGCGCACGCCGATGCCGCGCTCGCTGATCCAGCGTCTGCCAAAGCTCGCCATGCTGGGCATCACCGGTGCCGCGAATCCCTCCCTCGATGTGGCGGCTTGCACCGAGCGTGGCATCGCCGTCTGCAATACCGTCGGTTACGGAAGCGGCGCCTTCGCGACCGCCGAACTGGCGCTCGGCCTGCTGATCGCCGCCGCGCGCGGCATTCCCCAAGGCGATGCCGGCATCCGGCAGGGCGAATTCCAGCACGGCGTTCCAGTCGGCATCAGCCTGGCGGGCAAGACCCTCGGCCTGATCGGCCTCGGCCGGTTGGGCGCGCGTATGGCGCGTTACGGCGAGGCGCTGGACATGACGATCCTCGCCTGGAGTCAAAACCTGACGGCCGAGACGGCGCAGGAAGCCGGCGCGGAACTCGTCTCCAAGGACGAATTGCTGGAGGGATCGGACGCGATCAGCCTGCATCTGGTGCTGTCGCCCCGCAGCCGGGGCATCATCGGTGCGGCCGATATCGCCCGCATGAAGCCGGGCGCAATCCTGATCAATACCTCACGCGGGCCCTTGGTCGATGAGGCAGCGCTCATCGCGGCGGTGACGGCCGGTCGGATCGTCGCGGCGCTGGATGTCTTCGACCGGGAGCCGCTGCCTGCCGACCATCCGCTGCGCACCGCGCCGAATACGGTACTGACACCGCATCTGGGCTATGGCGTCGCCGAGACCTGGGCCGTGTTTTATCCGCAAAGCGTCGAGAACGCCGTGTCGTTCCTCGACGGCAAGCCATTGCGGGTGATCAACCCGGAGGTTTTGGCCGCCGGCTGAGATTTTCCGGCGAATAAAGTTTTTTGTCATCCCCGGACTTGATCCGGGGACCTACCCATTCGGGCGCCCACACGTCGTCAAGTCGCCCCGACGGGTAGGTGCGCGGGTCAAGCCCGCGCATGACGAAAGAACTTTATTCGTGGAGCCTTCTACTCGCTGAAACGCTCGACCCGCGCGCCCACGGCAGACAGCTTGCCCTCGACATCCTCATAGCCGCGATCGAGGTGATAGACGCGGCTGACGACGGTCTCGCCCTTGGCGGCGAGGCCGGCGAGGATCAGCGATGACGAGGCCCGAAGGTCGGTCGCCATCACCGGCGCGCCGTGGAGCGAATCAACCCCCCGCACGATGGCCGAGGATCCATGCACATTTACCCGCGCCCCCATGCGGGTGAGCTCAGAGACATGCATGAAGCGGTTTTCGAAGATCGATTCGGTGATCATCGACGCGCCCTCGGCGACCACCATCATGGCCATGAACTGGGCCTGCATATCGGTCGGGAAACCCGGATAGGGCTCGGTCATGACATCCACGCCGTGCAGGCCATTGGCCCGGCGGACGCGCACGCCCTCGGGCACTTCGGTGATGAGGATGCCGGCGTCTTCCATGCTGCGGGCGACGGCGCCGAGATGCTCCATCCGCGCGTCCCGCAACACCACGTCACCGCCCGCAATACCCACGGCGCAGGCATAGGTGCCGGTCTCGATGCGGTCGGGAATGATCGCATGGGTCGCGGCATGCAGCTTCTCGACGCCCTCGATCACCAGTTCGCCGGTGCCGATTCCCGAAATCCGGGCGCCCATGGCGACCAGGCAATGGCACAGGTCGATGATCTCAGGCTCACGCGCCGCGTTGCGCAGCAAGGTGGTGCCCTCGGCAAGGCTCGCCGCCATCAGCAGGTTCTCGGTCGCGCCAACGGAGGGCATCGGGAAGATGATGGTGGCGCCGCGCAGGCGCCCGGCGACCTTCGCGACGACATAACCGAAATCGAGTTCGATCTCGGCGCCCATCTGCTGCAGGCCCTTGAGATGCAGATCGACCGGGCGGGTGCCGATGGCGCAGCCACCGGGCAGGGAGACGCGGGCCTCCCCCATGCGGGCGAGCAATGGCCCAAGCACGAGAATGGAGGCGCGCATCTTGCGCACGATGTCGTACGGCGCCTCGGTATTGGTAATCGGACCGCCAAGGGACAGGGAACGTCCGTCATTGCCTGTGCGCTCGACGGCGATGCCGTGCTGCGCGAGCAGGGAAGACATCGTCTCAATATCGGCGAGGCGCGGCACGCGGGTGAGAAGCAGGCGGTCTTCTGTGAGGAGCCCCGCCGCCATAAGGGGAAGGGCCGCATTCTTGGCCCCGCCAATGGGAATTTCGCCATGCAGCGGCCGGCCGCCGACGATCCTGATGCTGTCCATATATCCGATCCGATCCGCTACATGCGGGGCAGTGCGACGCCGCGCTGCCCCATGTATTTGCCTGCCTTGTCGGCGTAACTGACGTCCGGGGGCCCTTCGCCGCGCAGGAAAAGGAACTGGCAGATCCCCTCACCCGCATAGATTCGGGCCGGCAGCGGCGTCGTATTGCTGATCTCGATGGTGACCTGGCCTTCCCATTCGGGCTCCAGCGGGGTCACGTTCACGATGATGCCGCAACGCGCATAGGTCGATTTGCCCAGGCAGATCACCAGCACATCGCGCGGAATGCGAAAATATTCGATGGTATGGGCCAGCGCGAAGCTGTTTGGCGGGATGATGCAAACGTCCTGCTTGCGATCGACGAAGCTCGACGGATTGAAGTTCTTCGGATCGACGATTGCCGAATCGACATTCGTGAAGATCTTGAAGTCATCCGCGACCCGCGCGTCATAGCCATAGGACGACAGCCCATAGCTGATTACGCCCTCACGCTTCTGGGTTTCGACGAAGGGCTCGATCATGCCGTGCTCGGTCGCCAGGCGGCGGATGACGTGGTCGGGCAGCACAGGCATGGCATTGGCTCCGGCGGGTGGATGCGGAACTGCCGCTCATACCCTAAGCCAGAGGGTGCATCCTAGTGGTGCGATTCTCAAAACGCTGATTTGTCTGTCTCGGGCCCTGGGGACTGAAGCGGCTCCGGATCGGGCGCCTCACGGCCCCGCTCCTGCACCTTGCGGCGGCGAAGGTTGGCGCGCAGCGCCGCGGCCTGGCGCGCTTCCCGCGCGATGCGGGCGCGCTCGGCATGCGTCAGAGGGGGCGTATTGGGCTGTGTATCGGTCACGATCGCACATGAAGCGGGTCGGTTCGGCAAGTCAAACCGCGCCATCCGCCATCAGGGAAACGCTTCCCTCTCAACATCGCTGTCGCAACGGCTTGATCCATTACCCATATCCAGGCGTAATGACGCTAAGGTAGCGCGGTGCGGCAGGGGTCAGGTCAACGTCATTCCAGACCCTCCGACATTATTCGCTTTGGGAGTGTTATTCTCCAGTGGACAAGTTTGACGGCGGCTTGAGGTCATTCGCGCATCAAAACTTCGCCGATCATCATCGATGAGATCTGATCGTTCGCCTCACGCAATGCCCGCTTTGAATACCGTGAGCCGGCTGAGCCTGGCCCATTTCGAGCGTCTGGTGGCGGATACGCCGCGCGCTGTCATCTGTGCCGATGCGTCTCTCACCGTCACCTATTGGAACGCGGCGGCCGAGACGCTGTTCGGGTGGCGTGCTGACGACGCCGTCGGCCGGACGATCGACGACCTCATTCCAGGTCCGTTGCGGGCGGCGATCGGCGCCAGCCTCGCCCGCCTTCGGGCGGAGACCGGCGCGACCTTCATCAGCGAGACGATGGAGCTTGTCTCAGAGCACCCCGACGGCACCGAAATCTCAGCCGAAGTCACCCTTTCCTGCTGGTATGAGGAGGATGGGCAGCCTGGCTTGTGGATTTCCGCACGGGATGTGACCGGCAAGCGCGATGCGGAAACCCGCCTGTTGCACCTCGCTCACAATGATCCTTTGACGGGCTTGGCGAACCGCGCCTTCCTGACGGAGGCGCTTCAACGGGCTGAAGATACGGGCGTCCTCGTCGCGCTTATCCTGTTGAACCTAGATGGCTTCAGCCACGCCAATGACGCGCTCGGGCATGAAGCCGGGGACGCCGTCTTGCGAGAGGTCGCCGCCCGGATGAAGCTGCGGCTCGGCGACCGCGGCCTGCTCGTTCGGCTCGGCGGGGACGAATTCGCGGTGCTCCTAACTGATCCCGCCGCCAGCGCTGCGCCGGAAGCGATCGCCCATGAGTTGCAGGACAGCCTGATCCCTAAGCTGCTGTTTCTCGGTGATCGCGTTTTCAACATCGGTGCCAGCGCCGGCATCGCGGCCTTTCATGCCGGGGAAGCCGGAACCTTGCTCGCCAATGCCGATCTCGCGCTCTATCGCGCCAAAGGACTTGGGCGCGGCATGAGCCTCACCTTCGAGCCGGCCATGCGCGCAGATTACGACGCGCGGCAAATCCTGGAGCGAGAGGTGCGCCAGGCGACGGAACAAGGGCAGTTCACCCTGTTCTATCAGCCTCAGGTGCGTCTGCCTGACCGGGCGATCATCAGTGTCGAGGCGTTGATGCGGTGGCGTCACCCCACACGCGGGCTGCTGACGCCGGCGGAATTCCTGGCTGTCCTGGAAGTCAGTGCGCCGTCCGCCGAGGTAGGGGAATGGGTGATCGACGAAGCCTGCCGCCAGGCCGCCGTCTGGTGGGCTACAGGCCTGTCTTTGCGCGTCGCGGTGAATGTCTTCCCCGAGCAATTGCGGCGCGGCAATCTCGATACCGTGGTGGAGGCGGCCTTGGCGCGCCATAAGCTGCCGCCCGCGGCGATTGAACTAGAACTGACCGAGCGGCTGGTGATGACCAGTGCAGATGCGACCCTCGCGCCCTTATGGCGGCTGCATGAGCGCGGCGTCGCCATCGCCTTCGACGATTTCGGCACCGGCTTCGCTTCACTCTCAACGTTGAAGCGTTTTCCGATGACGCGCCTGAAGATCGACCGCAGCTTCGTGACCAACCTAGGCGCGGACCCGTACGATGCGGCGATCGTGGAGGCGGTCCTCACCTTGGGGCGTAGCCTGAAGCTCGACATCATCGCCGAAGGGGTCGAGACGGAGACGCAGGAAGACTATCTCATTCGGCATGGCTGCCTTGAGGCGCAAGGCTATCGCTACGGTCGGCCGATGCCGCCGGAGGAGATAGGGGCTACGGCGGGGACAGTGCAGTACCGGGGCTCGTAACGGTTTTTTCGTGACGGTCCCTTCGGCGCGAGGCCCGTCCGTATCCTCCAAAAGGATGATAGAGCTTTAGTTTGGGAGTCGATCTACCTATCTGGTCATCCGTTGATGTCCCATTTGGGACATGCGATTTATGCTTGGCCTTCGCACGGAGCCGGGTATGCCCAACACCAAACGAGCGGATCTCGTCCTTTTGGTCCAGGACAGCGCGCTTTTACATCTTACGCATGATCGCGCGCGCCTGCGCCGTCTGCAGGATGTCAAACATCATCGCACGCTCGCTGCGTATCAGATGCACCATCAATTGGATTCTCATGGCGTCGATGCATTAACGACGTCACTCAGTCTTGGCCGCATCGTTGATACATCACCGAAACCGAGCCTCGCCGACAGCGTCGAAATGTTACTGGAACAGGGTTATACCCGCAGTCAGTTGCGGTTACGCGGAACGCAGGAATGAGCGTGAGACCCGGAGTTACTCTTCAGTAAAAACCACAACGGTATTTGAAGTGACTGGCGGGGCATTCGCGGGCTAGGAGTGCGATTGTCGGCGCCGAATTCGTCGAATGGATGGACCCTTGGCCCTTAATCTTCCCAAAAGCATCGTATTTTCGGGCGCCGCCGCACACACGGCTGGACAGGCTATCGACACAAACCCCTGGCCTGCCGGTTCGCAGGAAAACGCCCAATGGGCGTCGGGCTGGATCGCGGCGCGCGTGCGCGCCAGTGACCCGCCTCTGCCGCCGCTTGGGCCGGAAAAGCGCCAGCAGGTTCGCACGTCCGCGGACGGCTTGTGGGACGACGCCGCGCGCAGCAGCGCGCGAGACAATGACGACGACGCACACTGAGTTCTCAGACGCACACTGAGGTCTCAGTGGAACTAAGCGTGTGTCTGAAACCGCTGGTGCTGCCGGAGGGGATTGAACTCTCGACCTCTCCCTTACCAAGGGAGTGCTCTACCACTGAGCTACGGCAGCGCACCGAGGCGCGCGGCGGCTTTCTAGGCTGGGAGGGCGCGGGAAGCAACCCTGCTCACAAGCGTCCAGCCCAGCCCAGCCCGATCGGGGTTTACTGCGCGGAGTCGCCGTAGGCCGCCGCACCCTGCTCCTGCTGCAGCCGCATGTGTTTCTTGTATTCGTGGCGCTTGTACATGCCGAGGCCACAGCCCGCGGCCGCGCCCAGAACCGCATGATGATGGGCGAGGTGGCCGCCCACAGCCCCCACCGCACCATACTTCAAACAGCCGCCCGGCTCCGCCTGGGCCACGCCCATCAGCAGGCCGGTCGTGGCCGCGACGGCAATCAGGTAACTGGGAAATCTCATCATGATCGATCTCTCACGGAATGAAGGCAGCGCACTGCCACGGTGGGCCTGTCACATGGGGTGGCCAGCCGTCGATGCCAGCACCCGGTCGCGAGGCTTGTGACGCTCGTCGGGGCAGCGTAATCGCCTGTCGATGAACGGCCAGGGCGCATCTCCGGCCGCCGCTAAGGATCAGCATGGCCCTTCTCCGCCGCGTCGCGACCGTCGGTGGCTATACCATGGTCAGCCGCGTGCTGGGTTTCGTCCGCGAAATCCTGACCGCCTCTGCCCTGGGCGCCGGCGCCACGAGTGACGCCTTTTTCGTCGCGCTCCGCCTACCCAACCTGTTCCGCACCCTGTTCGCCGAGGGCGCCTTCAGCGCCGCCTTCGTCCCGCTGTTTGCGGGCATGATCGCCAAGGAAGGCCGCGAGCCGGCGATGCGATTCGCCCAGGACACCTTTTCCGGCCTGCTCATCGCCCTGACGGGCTTCCTGATCCTGGGCGAGATCTTCGCCCCCGCCATCCTTCATGTCGTCGCGCCGGGGTTTAACGCCGACCCCGCGCATTTCCAGCTGACGGTCGAACTGACGCGCATCACCTTTCCCTATCTGGTCTTCATCTCCCTCGCCTCTTTCCAGGGCGGCTTGCTGAATGCGGTGGACAAGTTCGCGGCCACCGCCGCGACCTCCATCCTGCTCAATCTGTTCCTGATCGTGGCCCTGCTGCATCACCCGGTGACCGGCCAGAGCCTGTCCTGGGCCGTAACCGTATCCGGCGTCGCGCAATGCCTGTGGCTCGCCTATTCCTGCCGGAGGGTCGGCCTGCGCCTTGGCATGCCGAGACTGCATGTGACGCCGGAGGTCCGCCGGCTGGTGCGCATCATGCTGCCGGGCGTCTTTGGCGCCGGCGCGACGCAGATCAACCTCGCCGTATCGACCGCAATCGCCTCCCTCGCGGCGACGGGCTCGGTCTCCTACCTCGCCTATGCGGATCGGCTGAACCAGTTGCCGCTCGGTGTGGTGGGCATCGCCGTCGCGACCGCCATCCTGCCGACCCTGTCGCGGCATATCCGCAAGGGCGAGGATAGCGCTGCCCTCCATACCCAGAACCGGGGGCTGGAGCTGGCGCTGCTGCTGACGCTGCCGGCGGCGGTCGCCCTGGCGCTCGAAAGCCATTCCCTGCTTCAGGTGCTGTTCGAACGCGGAAAATTTGGGCCGCATCAGGTGGCGGAAGTGGCGCCGACGCTCGCGGCCTATGCCCTCGGTCTGCCCGCCTTCGTGCTGATCAAGGTGGTGATCACCGGATTCCTGGCACGACAGGATACGCTGACGCCGGTCAAGGTCGCGGTCTGCGCCATGGCCATCAATGTCGTGCTGACCATCGCCCTCGGCCTGTTCACGCCCCTCGCCCATGTCGGCATCGCGCTCGCGACCTCCATCGCCGGCTGGGTGAATGCCCTGAGCCTGATGGCGATCTCCAGTCGGCGGCGACAATTCTCCCTCGACGCGCGCAGCCGCCGCAGCCTGCCGCGTATCCTGGGCTCCGCCGTGGGCATGGGCGCGGCCCTGATCGGCTTGCAGCGCTTGCTGGAACCGACATTGCTGGCGCCGCATCTCGTCATGCGGTTGGTCGCCCTCAGTGCCCTGGTGGGCGGCGGGATGATGGTCTTTGGCCTGCTGTGCCTGATCCTCGGCGTGGCGCATCCACGCGAATTTAAGAGAATGTTCGGCCTGTCCTCTGCGCGGGGCTGATAGAGACTTGTAGCCTTTGCTGCACTGCACCATGTTCGCTATAACGAACCTCCTGGCGTTGGACGCCTTCGAGTGACAGCAAAGGCCTCCGCCATGACGACGCTCTACGGGATGGAAGATTTCCTCGCCCCCTTCCTCGGCCTCTATGCCAATCGCGCCGGATCGACGGCGAGCGTCAACGAGACGCTGCACGAAACGACGCAGTTCGGCGCCGATCCTGGCCAGCTGCGCATGCTGTCCTTCGTGCCGGAGGATTTGCCCGAGTCGGCGCCGCTCGTGGTCGTGCTGCATGGTTGCGGCCAGACAGCGGCCGAGTATGACCGTGGCACCGGCTGGTCCAGCCTCGCCGATCGGTTCGGCTTTGCGGTGCTGCTGCCCGAGCAGCGGCGAGCGAATAATGCCAATACGTGTTTCGACTGGTTCCAGACCGAAGACGTCACGCGCGGCCACGGCGAAGCGGCGTCCATCGCCGGCATGGTCGCGACGATGATCGCGCGCCACGGGATCGATCGCCGCAGGGTCTACGTCACCGGCCTTTCCGCAGGCGGTGCCATGACCGCCGCGATGCTCGCGACCTACCCCGATGTTTTCGCTGGCGGCGCCATCATCGCTGGCCTGCCCTTCGGCAGTGCGACGAACGTCTCGGAAGCCTTCGGCGCCATGATGCAGGGTCGCGTCCGCAAGGGGCCCGAACTCGGTGGTCGCGTGCGCGCTGCATCGACCCATGACGGCGCCTGGCCCACAGTCTCGATCTGGCAGGGCACGGCCGACAAGACGGTCAATCCGATGAATGCCGAGGAACTGCGCAAGCAGTGGGGCGATGTCCACGACCTGCCCGCTACGCCGACCCTCAGCGATGAGGTCGATGGCGCCGCGCACCGTGCCTGGCGCGGTCGGGATGGCCGCATGGTGCTGGAAACCTACCTGATCGCCGGCCTCGGCCATGCGACGCCGATCGACCCGGATGCGATGCTGCCGGATGCGCGCTGCGGCCAGCCCGCCGCCCATATCGTCGCGGCCGGCATCTCCTCCACCTACCGCATCGCCGAAAGCTGGGGTTTGACCGTCACGCGGCGCCTGAACAGCCGGCCGTCGCCCGATCGGCGCGCCGGCACCGCTCGCCCTGCCTGGGTCGCGTATCTGCCCCTTGGCGCCGAGAGTGTGCAGGACATCGCGGCGCGCCTCACGGACACGAGCGGGATCATCGGCAAGGCGCTCCGGTCAGCCGGGTTGATCGATGCGGATGGCGCCCCGAAGCGTAAACGTTAAGCCTCCGGCCAGAAGGCTTCGTCGGTTGCCTCGCCAAACGTCCACGGGCAATCCGTCGGAAACACCGCCTCATCAAGACCCGTTTCGGCTGCTGCCTGCCGCCGCGCGCGCCGATACGCCGCAATCAAAGCGGCACCGAGCTGCGGCTTGAGGCTTGGGTTGTCCGCGAGATGGTCGATGATATCGTCCCGGCAATTGTTGATCGACGCGCGCCATGACGCGCCGCGATGGCTCGGCTGGAACTGCCATTTCAGGAGATGCAGCAGCAGCACCGTCAAGCGGCTGACGAGTTCCCGCTTTTCGGTCTTGCCCATGCTCTCGATCTCCTCGGCGATATGGCCGATATCCGCCTCAGACAGTCGGCCCGCCCGCAGAAGCTCGGCCTGCTCATTTGCCCAGGCATAGAAGTCACGCTCGTAGAGCTGGCTATCCGTCATGACGCGGGCCCCGATCTTCGTGGCGGGAGATTACGCTACTCCGCCGGCGGTGTCGCCGGCTTCGCGTCCTTCACCACCTTGGGCGGCAGGACGATGGCGAGCGACAGCTCGCGCAGCCGCTGCAACGTCACTTCGGCGGGTGCGCCCATCATCAGATCCTCGCCGCCCTGGCTGAGCGGGAACAGGATGACCTCGCGGATATTCGGCTCGTCGGCCAGCAGCATGACCATGCGGTCGATGCCCGGCGCCGAACCGCCATGCGGCGGCGCGCCATAACGGAAGGCCTGCAACATGCCACCGAACCGCGCCTCGACCTCGGAGGCCGGATAGCCCGCGATCTCGAAAGCCCGCAGCATGATGTCCGGCCGATGGTTGCGGATAGCGCCGGAGGACAGCTCGATGCCGTTGCAGACGATGTCATATTGATAGGCATTGATGGTCAGCGGGTCCTGGCTGTTCAGCGCCTCCAACCCGCCCTGCGGCATGGAGAAGGGGTTGTGGCTGAAGTCGATCAGCCCCGTTTCCTCGTTCAGCTCATACATCGGGAAGTCGGTGATCCA
Source organism: Acidisoma sp. PAMC 29798 (assembly GCF_030252425.1). GTDB lineage: Bacteria > Pseudomonadota > Alphaproteobacteria > Acetobacterales > Acetobacteraceae > Acidisoma > Acidisoma cladoniae. The sequence goes on from NZ_CP126994.1 coordinate 1,989,832, forward strand.
GCAGAAACGGAAAGCGTTCTGCTCGATGAGGCCGAGATCGGTGCCGAGCTTGGTGCGCACCGCGCCCGCGAATTTTGGCGTGGTGTCCGGCGTGCCGGCGGCGAAGAACACCGCATCCCCTGGCGTGAGGCCGCAGGCCTCGGCGATGGCGGCGGCCCGCTCGGGCTCCAAGTTGCGGGCGATGGGCCCCTTCGGCCCTTCGGCGTCCCAGGTGATGTAACCGAGGCCGCTGGCGCCCTCGGCGCGCGCCCATTCATTGAGCTTGTCGAAGAAGGAACGCGGATTGCCGCCCGCGCCCGGCGCCGGAATGGCGCGCACGATGCCGCCGCTGGCGGCGATGCGGGAAAACAACCCGAAGCCCGAACCCGCGAAATGCGCCGTCACATCCGTGATGCGGAGCGGGTTGCGAAGGTCCGGCTTGTCCGAGCCGTAGTCGAGCAGCGCCGTGGCATAGGGAATGCGCGGAAACGGCGTGGCCGTGACAGCGCGGCCACGGCCGAACTCCTCGAAGACGCCCGCCATCACCGGCTCCAGCGTCGCGAAGACGTCTTCCTGCGTCACGAAGCTCATTTCAAAGTCGAGCTGATAGAATTCGCCCGGCGAGCGATCGGCACGTGCGGCTTCATCGCGGAAGCAGGGCGCAATTTGGAAATAGCGATCGAAGCCTGCGACCATGCAGAGCTGCTTGAACTGCTGCGGCGCCTGCGGCAGGGCGTAGAACTTGCCCGGATGGTTGCGCGCCGGCACCAGGAAGTCCCGCGCGCCTTCGGGCGAGGAGGCCGTCAGGATCGGCGTCTGGAATTCCACGAAGCCTTGATCGACCATGCGCTTGCGGATGGAGGCAATCACCCCGGCGCGCAGCAGCATGTTCTTATGGACGCGGTCCCGCCGCAGATCGAGGAAGCGGTATTTCAGCCGCAGCTCATCGGGATAGTTCTGGTCGCCAGCGACCTGGATGGGCAGCACGTCGGCAGCGGACTGCACTTCCAGCGCGCGGACGCGGAGTTCGATCCCGCCTGTCGGAAGGCGCGGATTGATGGTCGCGGCGTCGCGCGGAACGACTTCCCCGGTGACGGTCATGACGCTTTCGACGCGGAGCGCGTCCGCCGCCGCAAAGGCTTCCGACCCCGCCGGAAAGACGCATTGCGTCATCCCGAAATGGTCGCGCAGGTCGATGAACAGCAGCCCGCCATGGTCGCGCTTGCTATGAATCCAGCCGGAAAGTCGCGCGGTCGCGCCGGCATCGGACGGGCGCAGCGCGCCGCAGGTGTGGGAGCGGTAGGGGTGCATGGAGCTATCCTGGAAATCGAGCGCGAAGGGCCGGCACACAAGGCCGCACCCCCACGCCTGTCAAGCTTTGCGCAATTGTATCACGGTATAGCGAGGTTGCGCCGGTGGCCGGCGCCCCCATCTACCGACCTTATCCAGACGCTTCAGCGGGGCATGATCCATGGCACAATTCGGCAGAAGCATGCGGGAAGGCTTGCCCTATCCTTTGGGCGCGACGTGGACGGGGCTTGGCGTCAACTTCGCCCTGTTCTCGTCCAATGCCACGAAGGTCGAACTCTGCCTGTTCGATGACAATGGTGAGAAAGAGATCGATCGCATTACGCTCCCGGAATATACCAATGAGGTCTTCCATGGCTTCATCCCCGACCTACGCCCCGGCACCTTCTATGGCTATCGCGTTCACGGCCCTTACGAGCCGGAAGCCGGCCACCGCTTCAATCCCAACAAGCTGGTGCTGGACCCCTATGCCAAGGCGGTGGTCGGCGAGCTGACCTGGGACCACGCCCTGTTCGGCTATACCATCGGCCATGCCGATGCCGATCTGTCCTATGACGAGCGTGACAGCGCCCCCTTCATGCCGCGCTGCCGCGTCATCGACCCCGCCTTCACCTGGGGCCAGGACCGGCCGCCGGCCGTGCCTTGGGAACGCACCGTGCTGTACGAGGCGCATGTCCGAGGCCTGACCAAGCTTCACCCTGAGGTCCCGCCAGAGACCCGTGGCACCTTCCGTGGCCTCGCCTCCCAGCCGATGATCAGCCATTACAAGCGTCTGGGCGTGACCACGGTCGAAATCCTGCCGATCCATCGCTTCGTCGATGACAGCTATCTGGTCGATCGCGACCTCACGAATTACTGGGGCTACAATACCCTGTGCTTCTTCGCGCCCGCCCGGCGTTATGCCCAAAACCCCGACACGGCCTATTCCGAGTTCAAGGAAATGGTGGCGCGCCTGCATGATTCCGGCATCGAGCTGGTTCTGGACGTGGTCTATAACCACACCGCCGAAGGCAACGAACTTGGGCCGACTCTGTCGTTCAAGGGCATCGACAATGCCGCCTATTACCGCCTGCTGCCGGGCCAGCCGCGCTATTACATCAACGACACCGGCACCGGAAACACGGTCAATCTCAGCCATCCGCGCACCATTCGCCTGGTGATGGACAGCCTGCGCTACTGGACGACCGAGATGCATGTCGATGGCTTCCGATTCGACCTCGGCACCATCCTGGCGCGCGAGCCGCATGGCTTCGATGAGCAGAGCGGCTTCCTCAAGGCCGTGGAACAGGACCCGGTTTTGAGCGCCGTGAAACTGATCGCCGAGCCATGGGATTGCGGTCCAGGCGGTTATCAGGTCGGCGGCTTCCCGCCGGGCTGGGCCGAGTGGAACGACAAATACCGCGACACCGTGCGCGGCTACTGGAAGGGCGATGACGGCAAGATGGCGCCCCTCGCCTCCCGCATCACGGGTTCGGCCGATGTTTTCGGCCATCGCGGTCGCAAGCCCTGGGCCTCCGTCAATTTCCTCACAGCGCATGACGGTTTCACGCTCAACGACACCGTCAGCTACAATGACAAGCACAACGAGGCGAATGGTGAGGACAATAATGACGGCCATTCCAACAATCTCAGTTGGAACATGGGCGTCGAAGGCCCGACGGACGATGTCCTGATCGAGGGCCAGCGCATTCGCCAGATGAAGAACATGCTGGCGACGCTGCTGCTGTCCAAGGGCACGCCGATGATCCTGGCCGGCGATGAATTCGCGCGCACCCAGCAGGGCAATAACAATGCCTATTGCCAGGACAACGAGATCAGCTGGGTGAATTGGGATATCGGCGAAAAGGGGGAGTCGCTGCTGCGCTTCACCGCTCGCCTCACCGCGCTGCGGCGTCGTTTCCCCCTCCTCCAGCGCGGCCGGTTCCTGAACGCCGAATGGAACGAGGAGCTTGGCCTCAAGGACGTCACCTGGCTCGCGCCGGACGCGACGGAGATGGCGGACGAGCAATGGGGCGAGGGCTATGCGCGCTGCATGGGCGTGCTGCTTGACGGTCGCGCCCAGGCGACCGGTATTGTCCAGCGCGGCACGGACGCCACGCTGCTGCTGATCCTGAACGCCCATCACGACGTGGTGGAGTTCTCACTGCCCGAGGTCGTGGGTGGCCGGGAATGGCGGTTGCTGATCGACACCAACATGGACGCGGACGACGGCGAGGCGACGTTCGGCTTCGATCATGTCTATGCCGTCACGGCCCGGTCCCTGTTGCTGTTCGAATTGGTGCTGGACCCCAGCTACGGCAGCGTGCGGACTAAGCGCCGCGCGGTCCATGTCATGCCTCAGCCGGTGGCACCGGCGCCCCAACCAGCGCCCGAGCCCGACGCCGAGGACGAGATGGAGACCGAGGAGGCCTAAGGCCGCGCGTTTCCGCCCTACGACGTTGAGGCCGTAGGGCGGAAAAGCGCAGCGTCTTCCGCCATCTCCATCAAGCAGCAGGCTTCCGCCCGTCAGACCGGCCCTATACAAGCGTCGGATGCCGCGTCAGCCCCAGTCCGAGTTCCCCTCCCCCGTTTTCATCACAGAAACCGCCGATCTTGAGGCGTTGTGCGCACGCCTGCGCATGGAGCCTTTCGTCACGATCGATACCGAATTCATTCGGGAACGAACCTATTGGCCGGAGCTTTGCGTCGTTCAGCTCGGTGGCGTGGGGGATGTGGCCGTCATCGATGCCCAGGCCGAAGGGATCGACCTCGCATCCCTCGGTGCGCTTCTGGCCGATCCCTCAGTGGTCAAGGTCTTCCACGCCGCGCGCCAGGACGTGGAGATTTTTCTGCTGATGTTCGGCGCCACGCCGGTGCCGATCTTCGATACGCAGGTTGCCGCCATGGTCGCGGGCTTCGGCGACCAGGTCGGCTACGATGCCCTGGTCTCGGCGCTTACAGGGGCCCAGATCGACAAGTCGCATCGCTTCAGTGACTGGTCGGCGCGCCCGCTCTCCGCCTCTCAGCTTGCCTATGCGGCAGCCGACGTGACCCATCTTCGCAGCGTCTACAAAAAGCTGCTGGAGCGTCTCACGCAGGATGGCCGGATCGATTGGGTGGAGGAGGAAATGGCGGCCCTGACCAACCCCGGCCTTTACCAGGCCGATCCGGAGGCGATGTGGCTACGCTTGAAGCTCCGCCCGAGCGGGCGGCGGCAGGCAGGTCTGCTGCGGGCCATAGCTGCCTGGCGGGAGCGTGAGGCCCAGCGCGTCAACATCCCGCGTGGACGCCTTGTCAAGGACGAGGCTATTCCAGAAATCGCCGCCTTGGCGCCAGACAGCGTCGAGGGGCTGACCCGTGCGCGTGGCGTCACGCGTGGCTTCGCGGAAGGCAAGAGCGGCCTTTCCCTCCTCGCGGCTATCGCGGCGGCCAAGGCGCTGCCGGAGAATGAGCTGCCCGAACTGGCGCCGCGAGAAAGGGACGGTCCACGTCCGTCACCCGCCCTGCTCGCGCTGCTGCGTGTGCTTCTCGCCGCGAAGAGCGAGGAGCATGGCGTGGCGCCGCGCCTGCTGGCGTCCTCCGATGATCTCGACCGTCTGGCGACGGAAGACACGCCCAGCGTTCCGGCAACGCAAGGGTGGCGTCGTCGCATGTTCGGTGAGGATGCGATGGCGCTCAAGGAAGGTCGGATTGCCTTGGCAACACGCGGTAAGCGCATCCGCCTGGTGCAGCTCGGAGCAAACGACACCGCCGAAGACGCAGCCTGACGTCGATCCGAACGCGACCGCGCATCAAGAGGCGATGGGATCGTCTGCCATTGATTGATCATCGCGTTTGATCGCCGCTGTGTCGGCTGTTTTACGGCCGCTTCGTTTTGATGGTGAGCCACCGTTGCCCAGCGTCGGTATCGCTTTGCGCTCGTTGCGCTCAGCCTCGGTCTGGATGGCTTCCAATCTCTCGGAGGCCTCTTCGGCCAAGCGACGGTAGTCCTTGTTCTTGATTCGAAGATTGGCGTTGGCGCGCTCAAGTTTTTCGATCCTGGCGCGCAATTCTTCTTTGCTTGAGGGCGACAGCTTCGCTGTCGGAAGTGTCGCGCTGCTCATACGCCCCGAAGGCCGTTTACGCGCCTTCGCCGTCCCAATCGTCGCACGGGCCATCTCGGTTCCTCTTCATCGAGCCATATCGGGCGGCGGAGAAATCCGCCGCCGTCGCATATGCGCAATCCAGAGGTGTTGGTCGAGTGCAACAAACCAGGAAGTGACCTGGTTAGATCGCCCGAGCGGCTCTGCCGCTGCGAGAGACGCCCCTTGTTGGGGCCTGGATGTGCGGAAGAAACATCGCCAACAGGCCTATCATAGGGAGAAACGAACAGAGGCGATAGGTAAAAACAATGCCGTAATGGTCTGCGATGACCCCAACCGCTGCCGCGCCCAACCCGCCCATGCCAAAAGCGAGGCCAAAAAAGAGGCCGGAGATCATGCCCACGCGCCCGGGAACCAACTCCTGCGCATAGACAATCATCGCCGGCATGGCTGAAGACAGCACAAATCCGATGATCACCGACAGCACCGCCGTCATGGGCAAGCCCATGTAAGGAAGCGCTAAAGTGAAGGGCAGGACACCAAGAATCGAAATCCAGATGACGAGTTTGCGGCCCACGCGATCACCGATGGGCCCACCCAGAACCGTGCCGACCGCCGCCGCCGCCAGAAAAAGAAACAGAAAAAGCTGAGCGCTCTGAACGGATACGCCGAAATGATGAATCAAATAAAAAGTATAATAACTCGTAATGCTTGCGAGATAAAAAAACTTTGAGAAAACCAGCGCGATTAAGATCACCATCGTCATGATCACTTTTCCGCGAGGCAGGGGCTCATGGGCATGAAGGGTCGCGGAAACACGCCGTGGTTTTGCGAGCCTTTGGCGATACCACTCCCCGACTCCACCCAGGATGACCATGCCGAGCAAGGCGATGAGGGTGAACCACAGGATGCTGCGTTGGCCGTGCGGCACGACGACGAAGGCTGCGAGCAAAGGCCCCATGGCACTGCCGGCATTGCCGCCGACCTGAAAGACCGATTGGGCAAGACCGTGACGCCCGCCCGAGGAAAGGCGCGCGACGCGCGAGGACTCTGGATGGAAGATCGAGGATCCGACACCGATCATCGCGGCCGCGACCAGAAGCATGATGAAGCTGTCCGCCCGTGACAGCATCGCCAGGCCAATGAGGGTGAACCCCATTCCCGCCGCCAGGGAAAAGGGCAGCGGCCGCTTATCCGAATACATGCCCACCAAAGGCTGAAGCAGCGAGGCCGTCACCTGGAAGACGCAGGTGAGCAGACCGATCTGGCCGAAGTTCAGGCGGAACTGGGTCTTCAGCACGGGATAGATGGCCGGCAGCACGGATTGCAGGGTGTCGTTCACGAAATGCGAAAAGCTGATCGCGATCAGGACCGCGAAGACGATCCCTTCGGGACCCACAGCCGGAACCGCTGCCTGGTTTGTCCTGGCGCTCATTCTTGGTTCTCCCGTTCAGGCCGCCCGGCCGACGCCGGACACGCATTCCATCAAACCCTTACTGCCTGGGGCGATTTGGCAGTATTGCCCGTCACGCATGGAAACCCCGCTCGTCGTCATCGCCGGCCGACCGAATGTCGGCAAAAGCAGTCTCTTCAACCGCCTCGTTGGGCGGCGTCAGGCGTTGGTCGCAGATCAGCCCGGCCTCACGCGCGACCGTCAGGAGGCAACCTGCGTCCTCGGGGGACGCCAGGTGCGGATCGCCGATACCGCCGGGTTGGAGGAAGCGCCGCCGGACAGCTTGTCCGGCCGTATGCGAGCTGGTGCCGCGACCACGCTGGAACAAGCCGACCTCATTCTGTTTGTGGTCGATGCGCGTGCCGGCATCTTGCCGCCCGATGCGCATTTCGGCGCCTGGCTCCGTCGGCTGGGGCGCCCGGTGCTTCTGGTCGCCAACAAGACCGAGGGCCGCGTCGGCTACAATAACGCCCTCGATGCCTATTCCCTGGGCCTGGGTGAGCCGCTTTCGGTTTCGGCCGAACATGGCGAGGGTCTCAGCCATCTGATGAGCACCATCGCCGAGATGTTGCCGCAGCCGACGGACGCCGATTTGCGTGCCGAAGCAGAGGCGGAAGGCGACGAGGCCGAGGAACAGGTCAAGCCGCTTCGTCTGGTCATTCTCGGGCGACCCAATGCCGGCAAATCCACGCTGGTGAACCGCCTGATCGGGCAGGACCGGATGCTGACCGGCCCCGAGCCCGGCATTACCCGGGATGCGATTACCCTGCCGATGCGCGACACCGATGGGCGCGAGTTCCAGCTGGTGGATACCGCCGGCCTGCGCCGCCGCGCCCGGGTGCAGGACGATGTCGAGAAGCTGTCCACCGGCGCCAGCATCAATGCGATGCGCTTCGCGGAAGTCGTGGTTCTGACCGTCGATGCCGTGGACGGTCTGCATGACCAGGATCTGCAAATCGCACGTCTGGTCGAGAAGGAAGGCCGCGCCCTGGTGGTGGTCCTCAACAAGTGGGACGCGGTCGAAGACCGCGATGCGACGCGCAAAGAGGTGTCGGATCGGCTGGAACGCAGCCTCGCCCAGCTCAAGGGCATTCCCGTCGTCACCTTAAGTGCGATGACCGGCGCCAATATCCAGAAGCTGCTGCCCGCCGTGCGGAAGGTTCATGACACCTGGAACAAGCGGATCGCCACATCAGCCCTCAATCGCTGGTTCGCGGATGCCATCGCCCGCCATCCGCCACCGAACATCCAGGGCCGCCGGCTCAAGCTGCGCTACGTGACGCAGGCGAACGCCCGGCCGCCGACCTTCATCGTGTTCGGCACCCGCGCCGAGGCGACGCCCGAGGATTATCGCCGTTACCTGATCAATGAGCTGCGGGAGGTCTTCGACTTGCCGGGAACGCCCATCCGTCTGGATTTCCGTGGCACCGTTAATCCCTTCGCGGAAAAGGATTAATCGACTTCAACTGAGACGAAGGCTTCGCTTGACGCGGCTTCGGATGACACCCTAGAAGACCCATGTTGCTGATTTGTTCCGAAATTCGATCCGACATCGAAGCGCCGCTGGCATTTCGTTCTGGTCGGGGGAACAAACTGAGGTTCGAAGAAGTCGTGGGGTTCATCCATGTTAACGCGCAAACAGCATGAGCTGCTGATATTCATCGACCGCCATCTCAGGTCATCGGGCTATTCGCCGAGCTTTGACGAGATGAAGGAGGCGCTCAATCTGCGCTCGAAATCCGGCATCCATCGCCTGATCTCGGCTTTGGAAGAGCGCGGTTTCCTCAGCCGCCGCCACCATCAGGCGCGCGCCCTTGAAGTGCTGCGCATGCCTGGCGAACCGGCGCCGGTGGCGGCCCTTGCACAGGCCAATACGGATGCACCGCGGCGACCTGACGCAGTGGCGACGGGTTTCGCGCCCACCGTCATTCAGGGGGACTTCTCGCCGCGCCTGAAGGGCGTGCGCGCCCCACCAGAGGCAGGTGCCGTCCAGCTGCCGCTCTATGGGCGGATCGCGGCCGGCCTGCCGATCGAGGCGATGCATGACATCTCCACCCATATCGAAGTCCCGGTGGCCCTGCTGGGTGCGGGCGAGCACTACGCCCTTGAAGTGGCAGGTGACTCGATGGTCGATGCCGGCATTCAGGACGGCGACACCGTCATCATCCGGCGGGTTGAAGCGGCCGAGAACGGCCAGATCGTCGTCGCTCTCGTCGATGAGGAAGAGGTAACGCTGAAGCGCCTGCGGCGTCGGGGTAATTCGATCGCCCTGGAGCCGGCCAACCCCCGCCACGAAAGCCGCATTTTCCCTGCGGAACGGGTTCGTATCCAGGGGCGCCTCGTCGCGCTGATGCGACGATATTAGGTGAGGCTTGTTGAAGGCGGCAGTTCCGCCATGTTATGGGTCTTATAGGACAGGAGTTTCGGTCATGCTCAGCCCGATTGGCGTCATCTAGGTTTCGCGGCGTGAAGGTGGGTCATCATGTCGATCGCCCTCTTCAAATACCTCGATAAACCCCACCTTTATCTCGATAATCTCCGCAATATCGCCACGGTATTGGGCTCGCTGCTCATTCCGGTCGCGATCAGCGTGTCGTCCCGATCCCGCGAACGAAAAAGGGCGACACTCGATCTTCTTCGCCGCTTCACCTCGGACAAGATCATCACGGACCGGCTGCGGTCGCTCTACCAATATCGCCGGTTCGAAGAAGCAGAGGCGGGTGCCATTAATCCGTTTGCCTCTGATAGCGAGCTGATTATCGAATCGATCCTGATGCTGAATTTCTGTGACACGGTTTGCATCGAAGTGAAGGCCGGCCTGATCGACCGCCGGATGCTCTACCGGACACTTGGCCCCACGCTCATCGGCGCACGACAAACGATCATGACCCGATTGGAGACCAAGTTCGGCATGAAACTCGGCCAAGCCTATGAGGATTTGGAGCGATTGGTCGGTCAAGCAGAAACCTACCAGAGACGAAAGGGCCTGGGATTCGTGACGCGCATCCCACGGTCAATGCGGCCGTCTTCGCCTACCTGAACTTCCCGGCCCAGGCGGCGCAGACCGCGTCATCCGCCGTATCGGAGGGTTCCGACCGCGCCGGGGTCAGTACCAATTTGTCACCCTCCACCGCCACGTAGAACAGCGTAACGTCGCCCACGGCGTCCAGCGCCTCTCGGGGCAAGGTGATTTGATTTCTGGATGACAACTTTACGATCATAGAACCGAGTTGGGGCGTGACTTGCCCTTTACAACGGAAAGCGCGACACGCCCCCACACACTGCAACCACGCCTCGCGGAGCCACGACCATGGCCGGCCATAGCCAATTCAAGAACATCATGCATCGCAAGGGCGCGCAGGATGCGCGACGTGCGCGGCAATTCGCCAAGCTTATCCGGGAGATCACGGTCTCAGCCCGCAGCGGGCTCCCTGACCCCGCATCCAATCCGCGGTTGCGCTCGGCCGTCCTCGCGGCGCGGAAAGAAAATATGCCCAAGGACACCGTCGACCGCGCCATCAAGAAGGCGGCCGGCGGTTCGGCGGGCGAGGACTATCTGGAGGTTCGCTACGAGGGCTACGGCCCGCATGGCGTGGCCGTCATCGTTGAGGCATTGACCGACAATCGCAACCGCACCGCGTCAGATGTGCGCGCCGCCTTCAACAAGCATGGCGGTGCCCTGGGCGAGACCAATGCCGTCAGCTTCATGTTCGACCGGCTGGCCGTGATCCGCTACCCGGCGGCGGTCGCGAGTGCTGACGACATGCTGGAAGCCGGCATCGAAGCCGGCGCCGAGAATGTCGAAAGCACCGCCGAGATGCATGAAATTACCGGCATGCCGGACAGCCTGCTGGGCATGCAGGAGGCGTTGGAAGCGCGGTTCGGCCAGGCGGAGCTCGCCAAGCTCGACTGGCGGCCGCGCACGACGATACCCGTGGACGAGGACGCCGCGACATCGGTGCTGAAACTCCTCGACGTGCTCGACGAATCAGACGACGTACAGAACGTGTATGCGAATTTCGACCTTCCCGAGTCCCTGATGCAGAAACTCTCGGCTTGATCCGGATCATCGGCATCGACCCCGGCCTGCGCGTCACCGGTTGGGGCGTGGTGGAATCCGATGGCAATCGTCTGCGCCATGTCGCGGACGGCATCGTCATGACCGATAGTGAGGACAGCGTCCCGCTGCGCCTGCGCGCGCTGCATGAGGCGCTGACGACGTTGATCGACCTCTATCAGCCGCGCGAAGCGGCAGTGGAGGAGACTTATGTGAATGCCAATGCCACCGCGACGCTGAAGCTGGGCTATGCGCGCGGTGTCGCGCTGCTGGTGCCGGCGCTTGCGGGCCTTTCGGTCGCCGAATACGGCGCCAAGACGGTGAAGCTCTCGGTGGTCGGCACCGGCGGCGCCGACAAGAACCAGGTCGGTATCATGGTCCGCCGCCTACTGCCCGGCGCCACGCTCAAACGCGCCGATGCGGCGGACGCCCTGGCCGTCGCCATTTGCCACGCCCATCACCGTAGCAGCCGCCAGGCCTGGAGCCGCGCCGCGGTCCCCGCATGATCGGAAGTCTGAGAGGAACGGTCGAGGGCCATGAAGACGGGCGCTGCATCGTCGAGGTTGGCGGCGTCGGCTATCTCGTCCATGCCTCGTCACGCACGCTATCCACCCTGCCTGCGCCGCCGGCCGAGACGCGTCTGCTGATCGAGACCTTCGTGCGGGAAGACGCCATCACCCTCTATGGCTTCGCGACCGGCGCCGAACGCGCCTGGTTTCGCTTGCTGACCACCGTGCAGGGCGTCGGACCGAAGGTCGCGCTCGCGATCCTGTCGGCGCTGTCCTCGGACGAGCTGTCCTTTGCCATTGCCTCCGGGGACCGCGCCTCGCTCGGCCGGGCCTCCGGCGTAGGACCCAAGCTCGCCGCGCGGCTTGCCCTGGAACTCAAGGAAAAGGCCGGCACGCTCGCCCTGCCCGTCAGTCTGGCGGAGGGGATCGCGGCACCTGTCCTGCCCGTCGGCATTGCCGGGGATGCGCTGTCGGCGCTCATGAACCTCGGCTATCGCCGGCCGGAAGCGCAGGCCGCCGTCAACCGCGCCATCGATAAGCTGGGTGAAGATGCCGCCCTCGCGGTGCTCATTCCCGCCGCCCTGCGGGAATTGGCGCGATGACCACCCGCCCGACGCGCCGCAAGGCAGGTCCTGCCGCTGAGCCCGAGATGGAGGAAGACCGCACGGTCTCCCCCATGCGCGCCTTCGAGGATGGCGGAGAAGCGAGCCTGCGCCCGCAGGTCTTGGCGGAGTTCATCGGCCAGGAAGGCAGCCGGCGGAACCTCGCGATTTTCATCGAAGCCGCGCGCGGTCGGGGTGAGGCGTTGGACCATGTGCTGCTGCATGGGCCGCCGGGTCTGGGCAAAACCACCCTCGCCCAGATCGTGGCGCGGGAATTGGGCGTGGGTTTCCGTGCGACGTCCGGTCCCGTCATCCAGAAGGCCGGCGACCTCGCCGCGATCCTCACGAACCTCCAGCCGAGGGACGTGCTGTTCATCGACGAAATCCATCGCCTCCAGCCGGCGATCGAGGAAGTGCTCTATCCGGCGATGGAGGATTTCCAGCTCGATTTGGTGATCGGCGAAGGGCCGGCGGCGCGGTCACTGCGAATCGACTTGCCGCCCTTCACCCTGGTCGGCGCGACGACGCGAGCGGGTCTGCTGGCCACGCCACTGCGCGACCGATTCGGCATTCCCCTGCGGCTGGTGCTGTACACGCCGGAGGAGCTTCGCGTGATCGTCGCGCGCGGGGCGCGGCTGCTTGGCTTCGACCTGTCGGACGAAGGCGCGGTCGAGATCGCCTGCCGCTCGCGTGGCACGCCGCGAATCGCCGGCCGGCTGCTGCGCCGGGTGCGGGACTTCGCGACAGTCGAGGGCCAGAGCCGGGTCGATCGCGCCATCGCCGACGCCGCCCTGACACGGCTGGAAGTCGATAAGCGCGGCCTGGACGCCATGGACCGCCGCTACCTTCGCCGAATCGCCGAGCATCATGCCGGCGGACCGGTGGGCGTGGAGACGCTGGCCGCCGCTTTGGCCGAAGCGCGCGATACCCTCGAAGACGTGATCGAGCCGTATTTGATCCAGGAAGGCCTCATCCTCCGTACCAGTCGGGGCCGGATGCTGGGTGAGCCGGGCTGGCGCCATATCGACATGCGGCCGCCTGCCCTTTCCCCCGAACAGCGCGACCTGCTGTCCTCTGATCTCTTTTCCCCCAAGGACGGTACTGCATCATCGTGAGCTTCACCCTGACCGACGACTTCGCCGAGGGCGTGCATCGCTACGGCCTGCGCATCTATTTCGAGGATACCGATGCCGGTGGTGTCGTCTATCACGCCAACTACCTGCGCTTCGCCGAGCGCGCCCGCACCGAATCCCTGCGCGCCATGGGACTGCCCCATTCCGAGATGATGGTGCGACACGGCATGATCTTCGTGGTGCGGCGCGCCGAGTTGGACTATCAGCGCCCTGCCCGCTTGGATGACTGGCTGATGATCGACACCAAGGCCCTTTGGGTGCGCGGCGCGAGCGTCGGCTTGCGCCAAACGGTGCGGCGCGGCGAAGAGACGATAGCGGTCGTGGATTTGACGCTGGTGAGCATCCGCCTGCAAACGGGGCGCGCGGAGCGGCTTCCCGCGCCTTGGCGTCTGGCACTAACGGCGATGGCTGAGGCCTCTGGCTTGTCTCAGTTGCGGTCAACATAGGGGTTTCGAGAATTGGATCAGGCGGTCAATGCCACTCAGCTGGCGACGCCCGGGAGCACCCTGTCGCTCTGGGGTCTGTTCTTAGAGGCGGATATCGTCGTCAAGCTGGTGATCCTGGGCCTGCTGGCCGCCAGCGTGTGGGTTTGGGCTATCATCTTCGAGAAATACACCGTCATTCGGCGCGCGAATCGCCAAGGCCATGCCTTCGAGGACCGCTTTTGGTCCGGCGGCAGCCTGGAAGATCTCTATGAGCAGGAAGGCCAGAAGCCGGATAACCCGATGGCCGCCGTTTTCGGCGCCGCCATGGGCGAATGGCGCCGCACGGCGCGCATCGCGGGCACCGATATCGGTCATACGGCGGTGAAAGAGCGTGTCGATCGCGCCATGACCGTCACCATCCAGCGTGAGATGGAGCGGATGGAGCGCTGGTTGATCTTCCTGGCCTCGGTCGGGTCCACCGCGCCCTTTATCGGCTTGTTCGGTACGGTCTGGGGCATCATGCACAGCTTCTCGGCCATCGCCGCCATGCACAATACCAACCTCGCCGTGGTCGCGCCGGGCATCGCGGAAGCGCTGTTCGCCACCGCCATCGGCCTGGTTGCGGCCATTCCCGCCGTGCTCGCCTACAACAAGATCGGCACCGACCTGTCCCGCTTCGCGGCACGGTTGGAAGGTTTTGGCAACGAGTTCAGCGCGATCCTGTCGCGCCAGACCGAAGAGAGGGCCTGAGCCATGGCGATGGGTGGCATCGGTGGTCCGAAAAGTCGTGCCCGCTATCGCCCCTTGGCGGAAATTAACGTCACGCCCCTGGTGGACGTCATGTTGGTGCTGCTCATCATCTTCATGGTGACGGCGCCGCTGATGACCTCGGGCGTCACCGTCGATCTACCCAAGACCAACGCCAATCCCGTCAACACGGACAGCACGCCCATCACCCTCTCCATCAATGCCGAAGGCAAGGTCTTCCTGCAAAACGACGCCGTGCAGATCGGCGATCTCGTCGCGCGGCTGCAAACGCTCAGCAACGGCCAGACGGACCGGCGTATCTTCGTGCGCGGCGACCAGACCGTGTCCTACGGCCAGATCATGCAAGTGATGGGTACCATCGTCGCGGGCGGCTTCACCAAGGTCGCACTCCTCGCGCAACAGCCCGATAGCGCCGGCGTTATCGCCCCGGTGCCGGCGAGTGGCACCGCGGCACCTGGCGCGGCCGCGCCAGCCGGCCAATAGGCCGGTCCGCGCGCTTTATGAACAGCGCCTTGTCTTGTTCTCGGCCGCAGCGGGTTTTCGCATGAGCCCGCAACTGCGCCGCGCGGCCGGCGTCTCGGGCCTGCTGCATGTCCTGCTGCTGGTGATGCTCATCGTCTCGCTGCCGTCCAAGAAGCCGGACGACACGCCCGATCTGGACGCCGTATCGGTCGACTTCGTGGGGCCCTCGGCGCCCGCGCAGAAGGCCGACAAGCCGGACAAGGTGTCGGCGCCCGCCGATACGCCAACGACCGTTCAGGCACCGAAAGCGACCCAGGCGCCGACGCCGCAGCCTTTGGCCGATGCGCCGCCGCCTCCCCCACCGCCGCCTCCGCCGCCGTCGGAAACGCCGGTGAACCAGCCGGCCGTGCCGACGCCGCCACCGCCGGCGCCCGCGCCGCCGCAACCGGCGACCCCACCGCCGACCCCCACGCCGCCGGTGCCGACACCGCCCGCGCCGCAGCCCCCTGCGCCGCAACCACCACCCACGCCGTCTCCCACGGCGGAGCCCTTGCCGCCACCGCCACCGCCCGCGCCGCCTGTGCCACAGGCGCCGGCCAAGCCGGTGACGCCACCGCCGACGCCGACGCCCCCCGCGCCGACGAAACCCGCCCAACCGCCGACGCCACCCACGACGCAGACCCAGTCTGCGCCGCAGATGACGGCGAACGCGGCGCCTGCGCTGCCGATGCCACCGCCGCCAGCCCCGCCCGCGCCACCGGCGCCGCCGAGTGCGACGACGCAGCCGCACCCCACGGCCAATGCCGCGCCGATGAGCCAGTCCGTGCTCAACACGCTTGAGAAGCTGCGCGCCATGAACCTGACGCAGAAGACGCCGACGTCTCGCTACAACCCGGCCCAGGGCGGCGCGCCGCAGGGTGGAGGCAGCCCGAACGCCACTGCCGGGCTGAGCGCAGCTGAACGGGGCGCGATCGGCGACCATGTGCGCGAGTGCTGGACGATCGATGCCGGTGCCCAAGGCATTCAAACCATGAAGGTGCTGCTGACCGTGCAGACCGACGCCGCCGGCACCGTCCGTGACGCCAAGGTCGCGGGGCCGGATCAGGGCCGCGTTGCCGCCGATCCGGTGTTCCGTGCCTTCGCGGAACGCGCCATTCGTGCCGTGGAGGACTACCGCTGTGCGACCCTACCGCTCCCACCCGCTCTTGTAGGTAAGCCGGAAACCTTCAACTTCCGGTTCAGCCCGTGACGCGACAGCAGGAAACGACCATGAACAAGACGCTTATGAACTCCGGCCGCGCCTCCTTTGAGGCTGACGACATGCCGCGGCGGGACGTGCCCGGCATGATCCGCACCATCACCCGCCGGGGCATGATCGGCACGACCGTCGCCTCCACGCTGGCGATTCCGGCCTTCGCACAGACCGCCGCCCCGGCGCCCGCCGCCGGTGACGCGGGTGCGACCAGCGCCGTGATCGACGTCAATCGCGCCCGCACCGCGCCCATTCCCATCGCCATTCCCGCGTTCGCCGGCGGCACCAGCGCCGGTGACATGGTCGGCGTCATCGCCAATGACCTCAATCGCTGCGGCCTGTTCCGGATCGTCGATGGGTCGGGCATTGCGGCCACAGCGTCGGGCGGCGCGCCGGATTTCGGCTCCTGGAAGGGCACTGGCGCGCAGGCGCTGGTAACTGGCAGCATCACCCAGCAGGGCGACCAGCTCCGTGTGGAGTTCCGGCTGTGGGACATTCTGCCCGGCACCCAGCTTCAGGGCACCGCCTATACAACGTCGAGCGCCAATTGGCGGCGCATCGCCCACATCATCGCCGATGTCATCTACCAGCGCCTGCTGGGCGAGAAGGGCTATTTCGACACACGGATCGCCTATATCTCGACCACGGGCCCGCGCAACAACCCGACCAAACGCTTGGCGATCATGGATCAGGACGCGGCCAACAACCGATTCCTGACGGATGGAAGCTGGACGGCGATCGGCCCGCGCTTCAGCCCGACACGCGATCAGATTGCCTTCATCAGCTATGTGAACCGCAGCGTGCGCGTTTATCTGTTCGACCTCGGGTCGGGCAGCCGGTCCTTGGTGGGCAACTTCCACACCATGACCTTCGCACCCCGCTTCAGCCCGGACGGCGGCAGCATCGTCATGTCTCTGTACCAGAACGGCGGATCCAATATCGTCACCTGCTCGCTGAACGGCGGCAACGTGCGTCAGCTGACGAATTCCGGCGCGATCGACTCGTCGCCTTGCTACAGCCCAGACGGCAGCCAGATCGTTTTCGAGTCGGATCGGGGCGGCGATCAGCAACTTTACGTGATGGGTGCGGATGGTGGTGGCGCGAAGCGCATCAGCTTCGGCAGCGGTCGCTACGGCGATCCCATCTGGTCCCCGCGCGGCGATCTGATCGCCTTTACGCGCCTAGGAAGCACCTTCGGCGTCGGCGTCATGGCGCCGGATGGGTCGGGCGAACGCATCCTGTCCGAGAGCTTCGACGTTGAAGCACCAACCTTTTGTCCGAACGGCCGGGTGATCATGTTCCAGCGCGGGGATGGCACCAGCTCCCGCCTCGTGACCATCGACATCACCGGCTTTAACGAGCAGGGGGTGAACACCGCCACCAGTGCATCCGACCCCGCATGGTCCCCGGTTCTGTCCTGAAACGATCACCCCCGCTGCACGCAGCCCTCGTTTTCGTCAAGATGGACCGCAGCTTGCTTGACCATTCATGTCAGCACGCGGTAAGCGCGCCGGAGTGGAAGCGGTAACGCTTCCAGTCCACTGATTCCCGCGGTTGATCTTTGGTCGACCGCATCAATATTTGGTCAACACGCACCCCTAAAGGGACAAGATCGCAATGAACATCAAGTTGCTCGGCGCAGTCGCAGCCGTTGCTCTTCTGGCCGGTTGCGCCAAGCCCGCGTCGACCGCCATGTCGACCGGCACCGGTGCCGCCGTCGCCACTGGCCCTGCCCCGGGCAGCGAAGAAGACCTCGTCGCCAATGTCGGCGATCGGGTGTTCTACCCCCTGAACTCCTCCTCCGTTGCCGGCGACTCCGCCGCAACGCTGGATCATCAGGGCGCCTGGCTCGGCCACTATCCGCAGATCGCCGTGCTGATCGCCGGCAACTGCGATGAGCGTGGCACGGAGCAGTATAACCTGGCCCTGGGCCAGCGCCGCGCCGACTCCGCCCGCGACTATCTCGTCTCCAAGGGCGTCGATGGCTCGCGCATCCAGACGATCAGCTATGGCAAGGATCGCCCGGTCGCGCAGGGTAACGACGAGCAGTCCTGGCAGCAGAACCGTAACGCCATCACCTCCGTGCAGGGCCACAACCCGCAGGAAGGCACCGGCGCTTCTTCCTAATCGGAAGATTTGCCGGGGGTATCGGGCAGTCGATACCCCGCGCCGATGCGTTCGAGATCAAAATGGCGAGCAACTTCGGTTGCTCGCCATTTTTGTTCGCTCAACGTTTTGCGCAGCGCTTGCCCATTTAGACAAAGCCCGCCGGGATGGTAGAAGTCTCCTGACATGTCCGCGGCTGGTAGCGACTGGCCGCCCTATGGCCGAGGAAAGATTTCACCTGATGAAGAAGACGTTGCTGGCTGGCCTTTGCGCTGGCGCCCTGTCCCTCTCGGGGTTGATCGGCCCGGCCTGGGCGCAGTCCGACTCCGTTCAGAGCCGGGAGGGGATTGCCTTGCAGAACCAAATCCTCAGCCTTCAGAACCAGCTCCAGCAGCTTCAGGCCCAGGTGCAGCAGAACGCCTCCAGCGGCGGCGGCCAGTCCGCCCCCGCCCCGATTGCCTCAGGCGGCAGCAGCGACCTGACCACGCAGCTTCTTCAGCGTGTGGGCACCCTGGAAGATCAGGTCCGCCAGCTGCGCGGCGATGTCGATCAGTTGACCAATCAGGTGAACACGCAAAACGCCCAACTCAATAAACAGATCGGCGATCTCAGTTTCCAGATGCAGGGCAATGGCGGTGCTGCCGCCGCTGCTGCGGGCGCCGCCACGGGTGCGCCTGCCGCGCCGACCGCTGCCCCGGCTGCACCGCCGACAGGCGCGGCGCCGACACCGGAAATCCTGATGCAGCAGGGCACCGCCGCCTTGCATATGGGCCAGTACCAGACGTCTGAGGGCGTCGCGCGGGAAATCCTCGCCAAGCATCACAGCTCGCCCCGCGCCTATGACGCGCAGTTCCTGCTCGCCCAGTCGCTGCAGGGCCAGAAGCGTTATCAGGAAGCGGCGCTGGCCTTCGACGACACCTACAACATGAACCACAAGGGCAAGCGCGCGCCGAGTGCCCTGCTCGGCCTCGCCGTGACGCTGGGCGCCATCAATCAAAAGAGCGCCGCCTGCGACACGCTGAACACGTTGCACGCCCAATTTCCGACGCCGCCGGGCTATCTGGTGCAGCCGATCGCCGCCGCGCACCACAAGCTGGGGTGCTGAGAGCGAGTACGAGGTACGCCTCGTCACCCGCGGACGTGATCCGCGGGCCCATGGGCGCCCATGGATCCCCGGATCAAGTCCGGGGATGACGTGGAAAGGTATGGCGCCGAGCCCCTGACCGACACGGAATTCGCGACCCTCATCGCGCGGCTAGCGCCGTTCGTGTCGCATCCGAAACTCGGCCTTGCGGTGTCCGGCGGCGCCGATAGCATGGCGATGGCGGTCCTCGCCGCCGATTGGGCGAAATCCCAAGGCGGAGCGGCGATCGCCTTCATCGTCGATCACGGCCTACGACCCGGCTCCGCACAGGAAGCGGCAACCGCCGCCGCCGCCCTGCGGCGCTTGGGCATCGCTGCCACCATCCTCACCCTCACCGATCTCGATGCGGGGTCCGCCATGCCCGCACGCGCGCGCATGGCGCGGTTCGCCGCCATCGAGGCTGCCTGTATGGACGCGGGCATCATCGACCTGCTCCTCGCCCATCACGCCGCGGATCAGGCCGAGACGGTGATCATGCGGTCCCTGCGCGGCAGTGGCCCTGCCGGTCTAGCGGGCATGGCGGCCGTATCCGAGACCGCGCGCCTGCGCATCCTGCGACCGCTGCTGACGGTCGCCGCGGGGCGACTGCGGGCCACGCTCGACGCCCGTGGGGTCGGTTGGGCCGAGGATCCCACCAATGTCGATGGCCGCTTCACCCGCGCCCGGCTGCGCGCGGCACGCGGCGACCGGCAAGGCGACGGTCCGGCGACACGGGCGCTTACGGCCTCTGCGCAGGCCGACGGTCTCACACGCGCGACCGCCGAGGCGGCTGCAGCGAACTGGATTGCGGCCCATGCCACGATCCGGCCCGAAGGCTTCGCCCTTCTCCCACGTTGCCCTTGGCCCATCGATGCGCTTGCGGCGTTGCTGCGCATGATCTCGGGCGCACAGCACCTGCCGCCAACGGACGCACTCACACCCATCGTCGGAGACCCCGCAGGCGCCATAGGCGGCGGCATTTGTATCGCCGGCGTGCGCCTGTTGCCAGCCGGGCGCCTCGGCCCCGGCTTTCTGCTCTGTCGCGAAGCCGCAGCCATAGCGGGTCCGATGGCCGCCACCTCTGCCGCCAACTGGGACGGCCGCTTTCGCCGGCCCGGTACGTGTCCGGCTCTGCCCGATGAAACCATTGCAGCCCTTGGTGCAGATGCGGCCCGATTGCGGGACTGGTCCACGCTGCCGTCTGTGGTGCTGGAGAGTTTGCCCGCATACCGTTCCGCAGAATGTACCCTGATCGCCGTGCCGAGCCTGGGCTGGCCTACACCCGAAATGGTGCTGCCACGTCGCATGCTGTTCCATCCCGCCCGGCCGGCAGCGGGTGCGACCTTCGCCCCTTCATGACGAAATCTTCATTGCCCAATACGCTCCGGGATGCGCTGGAGCGAAAGACTTCCTATCTTTCGTGTGCCAATGCGGAATATCATCCGCTCTGGTCTCGCCTGCGGGGAGACGCCTATGCTTGGTCCCATCCGGTCTTCGCTTCTCGTGATGAGGAAGACGATGCGGGCCCGCTGACTATGACGCCGGTTAGGAACTGGATGACGTGATGAGCAATTTCGGCCGCAACCTCGCCCTATGGGTGATTATCGCACTGCTGCTCGTGGTTCTGTTCAACCTGTTCCAACCGAACGGGCTGCGGGGCACCGCGACCACCAATACGACGCAGATGGCCTATTCCGAATTCATCGGCCAGGTGAAGCAGGGCAACGTGAAGGATGTGGTCATTCAGGATCGCACCGTCTCGGGCGACCTCAAGGATGGTCGCGCCTTTGAAACCTATACGCCGAACGACCCGAGCCTTGTTCAGACGCTATCGGACAAGGATGTACGCATCGTGGCCAAGCCGCCGGATGGCGACAGCAACCCACTGCTGCACTACCTGCTGTCCTGGTTCCCGATGCTGCTGCTGGTCGGTGTGTGGATCTTCTTCATGCGCCAGATGCAGTCCGGCGGTGGTCGCGCCATGGGCTTCGGCAAGTCCCGCGCTCGTTTGCTGACCGAGAAGCAAGGCCGCGTGACGTTTGAAGACGTGGCGGGCATCGAGGAAGCCAAGACGGAACTCGGCGAAGTCGTCGAGTTCCTCAAGGACCCACAGAAGTTTCAGCGCCTCGGCGGCAAAATCCCCAAGGGCGTGCTGCTCGTGGGCCCGCCTGGCACGGGTAAGACGCTGCTCGCCCGCGCCATCGCGGGTGAGGCGAATGTGCCCTTCTTCACGATCTCAGGCTCTGACTTCGTCGAAATGTTCGTGGGCGTCGGCGCAAGCCGCGTGCGCGACATGTTCGAGCAAGGCAAGAAGAACGCGCCCTGCATCATCTTCATCGACGAAATCGACGCCGTCGGCCGCCATCGCGGCGCCGGCCTCGGCGGCGGCAATGATGAGCGTGAGCAGACGCTGAACCAGTTGCTGGTCGAAATGGACGGGTTCGAGAGCAATGAGGGCGTGATCCTCATTGCCGCCACGAACCGCCCTGATGTGCTCGACAGCGCCCTGCTGCGTCCCGGCCGTTTCGACCGTCAGGTCGTGGTGCCGAACCCGGACGTGAACGGCCGCGAGCGCATCCTGCGCGTTCATATGCGCAAGGTGCCACTGGCCGCCGATGTCGATCCCAAGACTATCGCGCGCGGCACGCCGGGCTTCTCGGGCGCCGATCTCGCGAACCTCGTGAACGAGGGCGCACTCCTGGCGGCCCGTCGTGGCAAGCGCGTCGTCGCGATGTCGGAGTTCGAGGACGCGAAGGACAAGGTCATGATGGGTGCGGAGCGCCGCAGCCTGGTCATGAGCGACGACGAAAAGAAGATGACGGCCTACCACGAATCCGGCCACGCGCTGTGCGCCATGCTCGAACCGGAATGCGATCCTGTGCATAAGGCGACGATCATCCCTCGTGGCCGTGCGCTTGGCCTCGTCATGAGCCTGCCGGAAGGCGATCGATACTCCAAGAGCAAGTCCAAGCTGCTCGCCGAGTTGACGATGGCCATGGGCGGTCGCGCCGCCGAGGAAATCATCTTCGGCGCCGACAAGGTGTCCAACGGGGCCTCGGGCGACATCAAGATGGCGACCGACCAGTCCCGCCGGATGATCACCGAATGGGGCATGAGCGATAAGCTCGGCATGATTGCCTATGGCGATAATGGCCAGGAACTGTTCCTCGGCCACTCCGTGACGCAGCATAAGAACGTGTCCGAAGTGACGGCGCGTGAGATCGACAGCGAGATCAAGAGCATCATCGACGCGGCCTATGCCAAGGCGAAGAGCTTGCTGACCGAGCACGTGACGGCGCTGCATGCCATCGCCCGCGCGCTGTTGGAGTTCGAGACGCTGTCGGGCGACGAAATCCGTGGCGTGCTGCGCGGCGAGCCGATTATCCGCAAATCCGTGGACGATCTGCCCCCGCCGGAAAATCGTCGTGCGTCCGTGCCGGTTGCGGGCCGCCCTGTGCCGCCGGCGCCGCTGCCCGGCATGGGACCGACGCCGCATCCGATCTAAGCCTTTGGCTTTAGGCGACGATGTAAAACCCCCGGGCTTGCGCCCGGGGTTTCTTTATGGGGGAGCTGATGGTTCCAAATCACTGGGCCGGTCTTAGCCTCCATCGCCCTCTGATCATGGGCATCCTGAACCTTACGCCCGACAGTTTTTCCGACGGCGGTCGGTGGTTGAGCCTTCCTACGATCCTGGACGCCGGCCGCGCGATGACGGCCGCCGGCGCCGACATCCTGGACATCGGGGGCGAGAGCACCCGCCCCGGCGCGGCGACGGTATCGGTAGACGAGGAATGCGCGCGCATCCTCCCGGCGATCGCCGCCCTTGCGCGGGACGGCGCGGTCATCTCCGTCGATACCCGCAATGCTGCCACCATGTCGGCTGCGCTGGCGGCTGGCGCGCGCATCATCAATGACGTGACCGCCCTCACCCATGACCCACGGTCGCTCGGTGTGGTTGCCGAGGCGGGCGCACCCGTGGTGCTCATGCATATGCGCGGCACGCCCGCGACGATGAACGGCCTCGCCGTTTACGACGACATCGGCGCGGAGGTCGCGGCCGAACTCTCTGGTCAGATCGAGACGGCCCTCGCGGCGGGCATTGCGCGGGAGGCGATTGCGATCGACCCAGGCCTCGGCTTCGCCAAGGTGGGCGCCCAGAATGTCTCGCTGTTGCGCGACCTCGGCGCGCTGCGTGCCTTGGGATTTCCGCTATTGGTCGGCTTATCCCGCAAGGGCTTCATCGGCGCGATTTCGGGGGAGGCGATGGCGGGGCAGCGGCTGGGTGGCTCGCTCGCCGGCGCCCTGTTCGCCCTCACCCATGGCGCGCAGATCCTGCGTGTGCATGACGTGGCCGAAACCGTGCAGGCCGTGCGGACGTGGACGGCGCTGTCGTCGGCGTAAGAGGTGGATGACGCTGTGCTTAGCCACCCTACGAGTTGCGGAAGGTAGGGCGGAAAAGCGACGCGCATTCCGCCACCCCCCTCACGTTGCCTGCTCCGCCGGCCGCAGCTAAACCAAGGCCTCGTGAATATCCGCGATAATCGGACGAGGCGCAGCATTCCATGAACAACGGCATTCCGGCGGCGCGGGCCCTTTTCGGCACGGACGGCATCCGGGGTCGCGCGAATGTCCACCCGATGACGGCCGAGACCGCGTTGCGCCTCGGCCAGGCCGCCGGGCTGATGTTCACGCGCGGCAGCCACCGCCATCAGGTGCTCATCGGCAAGGACACCCGCCTGTCCGGCTATATGATCGAGCAGGCATTGACCGCCGGCTTCCTCGGCGCGGGCATGGATGTCGTGCTCGCCGGGCCGCTGCCGACCCCCGCCATCGCCATGCTCACCCGCAGCCTGCGTGCCGATCTCGGTGTCATGATCTCGGCCTCCCACAACCCGTACGAAGACAACGGCATCAAGCTGTTCGGCCCGGACGGCGTGAAACTGTCGGACTCCCGTGAGGCGGAAATCGAGGCGCTGATGGCGAGCGACCTGCGTACGGAACTCGCATCGCCCGATAAGCTCGGCCGCGCCCGCCGCCTGAATGACGCCGCCGGCCGATACGTCGAAGGCGTGAAGAGCACCTTCCCGAAAGGGCTTCGCCTCGACGGCCTCAAGATCGTGGTGGATTGCGCCCATGGCGCGGCCTATCGGGTGGCACCGACGGCGCTGTGGGAACTCGGCGCCCATGTCATTCCCATGGGCGTGGCTCCGGACGGCTTCAATATCAACAAGGGCTGCGGGTCCACCGTGCCGGGCGAACTCTGCGCGGCCGTGGTGGAGAACAATGCTCATCTGGGCATCGCCCTCGACGGCGATGCCGACCGGCTGATCCTGGCCGATGAGCATGGGGAGATTGTCGATGGTGACCAGATCCTGGCCCTCATCGCGCGGTCCTGGGCGAAGGCGGATCGCCTGACGGGCGGCGGCATCGTCGCGACCGTGATGTCCAACCTCGGCCTTCAGCATTTCATGCGCGACCTGAAGCTCGATCTGCACCGCACCAATGTCGGCGATCGCTACGTCGCCGAGCGGATGCGTGCGCTGGGCATCAACCTGGGCGGTGAGCAATCCGGCCATGTCATCCTGTCCGACTTTTCGACGACCGGGGATGGGCTGGTGGCGGCCCTTCAGGTGCTCGCAGTGCTGGTGCGGCAAGGCGCGCCGGCCTCCGAAATCTGCCGCGTCTTCACCCCCTCGCCCCAGTTGCTGCGCAACGTGCGCTTCACCGGCCCCACGCCGCTCACTGACCCGCGCGTAAAGGCCGCCATCGCCGATGCCGAAGCGACGCTCGGGCCGGAGGGCCGCTTGCTGATCCGCCCCAGCGGCACCGAGCCGCTCATTCGCGTCATGGCCGAAGCCGCCGACAGCGCGCTGATTGCTCGCATCGTGGGCGAGCTGTGCGAGGTCATCGCCGCCGTCGCCCGCACGCCGGAAACCGCCGCCTGATGATCGCGCGCATCCTGGTGATTGCGGGGTCCGACAGCGGCGGCGGTGCCGGGATCCAGGCGGATATTAAGACGGCGATGGCCCTGGGTGGCTTTGCCACGACCGCCTTGACGGCTCTGACGGCGCAAAACACCCGCGGCGTTTCCGCCGTGCTGGCCATCCCGCCGGACTTCCTGCGCGCCCAGCTCGACAGCGTCATGGCCGATATCGGCGCCGACGCCATCAAGACCGGCATGCTACCAGATACCGCGAGTATCGAGACGGTGGCCGATTTTATCGAAAGCCTCAGCCAACCGCTCCCTTTTGTGATGGACCCGGTGATGGTCTCCACCAGCGGCGACCGGCTGCAAAGTGCCGAAGCGCTGCATGCCCTGAAGACGCGGCTGATCCCCCGCGCGACGGTCATTACGCCCAATATTCCGGAAGCCGAGATCCTGCTCGGTGAGACGATTGAAGGCGAGGCCGCGCAGCGCCATGCCGCCGAAAGCCTGCTGCGGCTGGGCGCCGGCGCCGTTCTCGTCAAAGGTGGCCATGGCACGGAAGACATCGTGACGGATGTGCTTGCAACTGCTGACGGCATCATCACCCTCACCGGACCGCGCATTTCATCGCGCAATACCCATGGCACCGGCTGCACCCTGGCAAGCGCCATCGCCACGGGCCTTGCCCAAGGCATGGATTTGGAAACCTCCGTCCGCCGTGCGCGCGCCTATGTGGTCGCAGCCATCCACGCGGCGCCCGGCCTTGGGGACGGCCATGGGCCGCTCGGCCATGGCGTAACCGTCGATCCAAACCGCCTCTAGACGGGCCGTGTCGGTCAGCGACGCCGCACCCTTACGGGGTGAGAATCGGGCACTGACGTCCGTGCGCGGTCTCGCGGCGCTCTGGGTCGTCGGCCATCACATCAGCTTCGAGCTCGGTTACGTCGGCTATCCCTTCGCCCGTGCCTTCTTCGCGCCGGGTGATGCCGCCGTTGATATCTTTTTCGTCCTCAGCGGCTTCGTGATGATGGCGGTGCATCGCGATCTGACACGCGCGGGCTTAGGCGATTTCTTAACCCGCCGGATATTTCGCATATATCCGCTGCACCTGACTGTGCTTCTAGCGCTCGCGGCGCTCGCCCTTTGGGGACAGGTCGTCCATGGCATACCGGCCGCAGACCCTTGGTGGGCGTTGCCTTTGGTGGCGGCGCTCTTGCAGCCGATCTTCATCCATGGCCCGAGCTGGAACGTCGCAAGCTGGTCGCTGAGCGTCGAAATGGTCTGCTATTTGCTGTTCCCGCTCGGGTTGTTGTGGGTGCGGCGGCTGGAACTCGTCGGCATCGCGATGATCGTTTTGATTCTCGCCGTGATGGAATGGCACACATGGTCCAGCCTGCCCTGGGGCTGGCCACCGTTCCGGCGCGGCATCGCGGGCTTTGCACTTGGGATGCTCGCGCAACAGGCGACGGTGCAATTGCCGCGCTTCGGCCTGCGCACCGCGAGCATCGTCGAACTCGCTGGGCTGCTCGGCATGATCTTCGTTCTTCGCTATGTCTTGCACGGCATCAAAGACGTGCCGATGTGCGCCGCCGTGCTGATCCTCGGCCTCGCGAGCGAAACCGGCATCGTCGCACGCCTGTTGGGCCATCGCGTCTTCGTTGGCCTCGGGCGCATTTCGTTTTCCGTCTATCTCTTGCACGGCACGCTTCTGGCCCTGTTCTTCGCCTATCTGCCGCCGTCGCGCTTGCCCTTCGGGCATGATGCCCAGGGCCTCGTCTGGGCGGCGGGGGTCACGGCGGTCATCTGCGGATTGGGGACGATCACCTGGCGTTTTGTGGAGGAACCGGCGCGCCACCTCGGTCGCCGTCTCACACAACGTCGCGGCTCGGTCGTCACGTAACCAACGCGATCGTTGCGGCGAAGATTGGATGTAACCCGCAAGAGGTTTGCCATGAAAATCGCCACCATGCTGTTGGCCGCAAGCTGCGGCGGCCTGATCGCCACCTCGGCCGTCGCGGCCCAGGCCGCCGCCCCGATCGTCTTGGAGCTTTTCACCTCCGAGGGTTGCTCTTCCTGTCCGCCGGCGGATGCGCTGCTGCGCGCCTTGAAGCATGAGCGGCCGGATCTCCTCGTGCTTGATTTCCACGTCGATTATTGGAACAGCCTGGGCTGGACCGACCCGTTTTCATCGGCGCAAGCCACGGCCCGCCAGCAGGCCTATGCCAGCGCCCTCGGCAGTGAGGTCTATACGCCGCAGCTTGTGGTCGGCGGCACGCAGCAGATGGTGGGGTCGGACCGGGATGCAGTCGCCTCCGCCCTCGCCGCCGCAATGGCGCCGCCCGTAGCGCTGAGCCTGACCAAAGCCGCCGGCAGCCTGTCGGTCGATGTCGGTGCCGGATCCGGTGTCGCGACGCTATGGCTCCTGGGCTTTGATGATCAGCACACAACCACTGTGGGTCGGGGTGAGAATTCCGGCCGCACGCTGACGGAGGTCAATATCGTGCGGTCGATTTCGCCTGTCGGGCATTGGAACGGCGCCGCCTTGCATCTCACTTTGGCCGCGCCCCGCGGCGAGCATGGCGCGGTGTTGTTGCAGGGTGCGGATGGGCGGATTCTTGGAGCGGCGGCGTCGTAATCCGGATGGCGTAATACGCTACCGCGAAAAGCGTGTGCCGATCACGAGGTCCTTGCGTGGCCCCTGGATGCGCCAGCTCAGCATCCAGCCGTCGGGGCCCGTGATTCGATAGCGGCCACGATAATCGTCCGGTGCGCAGTCGTGATGGACGCAGGCGAGTCCGTCAGCGACCTGCGCCCGGTGAAAGAATCCGCCATCGGTGAATAAGACGCTGAACACCGCGTCACCCTCGATGCAGAACCGGTACTCCCGCCGTGCCTCACTGCGAAACGCGCCGAAGACCAGTTCGCCGGCTTCCTCGTAGAGGAGGACATCCGGCTCAGGCGTAAAACAGGCCTCGCCGCGCATGTGGCCGTGACGGCCCGTCCTCAAATCCCGGATATGGCGATCCAGCCGCCAAGATCCGGAAAAGAGCGTCTCAAGCCTGATCAATCGGCGGCACGACGCAGCACAGGAAACAGCGTCATCGCCAGCGCCATCTTCACGCATTCCGCGGGAAGGAACGGCAGCAGGCCATAGGCCAACGCCTTGTCAGCCCCAAACAAAACGCCCAGCCAGGCGATACCGGGCAGGTAGATCAACACCTCCCCCAGCACGACAGCGCCGAACACCATCGGCAGGCTACGCAACATCCCGCGCTCGGCCAGGGCGCCAAGAGCCGTGGCAGCCAGCAAATAACCGAGGAGATAGCCGCCGGTCGGACCCGCCATATAGGCGAGGCCCATGCCGCCCTGGAACACGGGCAGGCCGAACGCGCCCTCGGCGAGATAGGCGAGCAGGGTGCCACCGGCGAGGCGACTGCCGCAGGTCAGCCCGATCGAAAGTACCACGAAGGTCTGCATAGACAGCTTCACCGGCCAGAACGGCACCTGGATATGCGCCGAAACGGCGAGCAAGGCGTTGCCGATGGCGATGATGGCGATCGTTCGCAGGACCTGATTGGTGGTCGTCGCAGGCCAGGCGCGGCCAAGAAGCGTGAGGGGCAATGCGCGGCTCGTCATGGGTCGGAAGCTCCTGTGATCGATCTCTCAGGAGACGTCATGCGACACATCGGCGGCTCTCGTAAAGCGCGAACACCACACGAGAACCGCCAGAGCGCACCGTTACTGCGGGGTGGTCTTCTTCGTCATGGCGCTGTTCGACATCGCCATGCTGGACATGCTGTGCGTCATCTTGTGCTTCGTCTTCTTGTGCGGCGCCATCATCATGCCGCTGGCGGGCTTCGTCATCTGCATGGACGAGCTGCTGGAATTGCTCATGGCCGATTGCGCGAAGGCGACCGGCGTGCCCATCATGGCGCAGGTCATCGTTGCCGCGAAAACGCGTGCGTAAAACGTCATGTCCGTATCTCCCGTTGATAACCCTACGAAGTTTCGAAGGGCTCGTCTTAGCCTTCGACGTCAGACGCGCGAAGGTTACGCGGCTTCCACCGAATAAGCGGCCCGCCGAGGATACGGTTCGCGACAATAACGATAGCGACGGCAGCGGCATGGGCGAACAGATCGCCAAGCGACGCATCGAACGGGTGGAAGAAATTGAGCAAGGTCGCCGCCGCCCCCGCCGCCGCCAGGCCACCGAGGGCCAGCGTCAGATTAGGCCGCAGCGGAAAGGTTCGGCGCAGCATCACCATCAAGAGAATCGACAGCGGCAAGGACAGCGCGAAGATGAACATCATGCAGTGGTCACCGTTCTGCGGACCCGGCTCGACACCGGGAATCGCCCAGCCCCGCGCGCAGCCCATGCCGCTTTCGCCGACCCACAGCGCCAGGGCCGGCAGCGGCAGCAAGGCCCAGCCCCGGCTGCGACCCGGCACGCTCGTCATGAAGGTCGCGACAATGGCAAGCACGGCGGTGAGGGTCGAGCCGAGGGCGGCCAACCACATATCGGGGGCGGCCCCAAGGCGGGCCATCATCGCATGCAGGTCCGAGAAATACGCGAGCGTGGCGGCGATCGCGAGGACGACGACAAGCCAGCCGAGGGCGCGGCGCACGGGTGACAGCGGGCGCACGGGCTCAAGCCCCGTTGCGAGCGTCGCGATCAGCCTCTCATGCGCGCCATGGTCACTCATCCGTCTTTGGTATCCTCGTCCTCTTCAACACCCAGTTTCCCCCGCAACGCGCGGATCGCCCTATGCAGGTTCACCTTCAATGCGCCTTTGCTGCGGCCCGTGATGGCCGCCGCTTCCTCCAGACTTTCGCCCCGCAATCCCATCCGCTCCACAGCCTGACGTTGGCCAGGTGGCAGCGTCGCGATCGAGGCACGCAACGCCTCGGACCGGCTGGCGAGATCCAAAGCATCGCCCGGCACTGGCCCGTCTTCCGCATGGCCTTCATAGGCAATCGGGTCATGCACCTCCCGGCTCGACTGGCGACCGTTACGCCTCAGGCTGTCGATCGCCCTGCGCTGCGCGATGGCCCGCAGCCAGGGCAGGAACGGCCGTGCCGGGTCATAGGTCGCGCGGGCCCGATGGATGGTGAGCAGAACTTCCTGCACCACATCCTCCACCCGATCGGGTTGCACGCCTTGTCGGCGCGCTGACGCCGCGATCACTGCCACACAGTCTCGCAGCAGCGCCTGGTAGGCGGTGGCGTCGCCACGCTGCGCAGCCGCCATCAGCGCCGCTAGTCGCTGTTCGCGATCGTCCGTCACAATCTGGGCAGGGCGAGCCGTGGCATAGTGGAAGGCTACCGCGTTGGCGCCGGGGGCGGTAGACCGTGCGCCCACACTCAGGCTCATGATGCTGCTTATGACGCTTGTTTCATGACCGTTGTTCGCCGCAGGGCTGCCTGCGGTTACGCGTGTTGCAGCCAGGCCGCCGATCCTTTACACGCGGCGGCGGGTCACGCCCCCCCACCGGGGCGCTTCTCTTCTGAAAGGGAGAGCCAAAGATGGCACTCGTCACACGCCCGGATCTGCGTCCGGATAATCCCAACTTCTCATCCGGCCCTTGCGCCAAGCGCCCCGGCTTTACGCTGGATGCCCTGTCGGGCGCCATGCTCGGCCGCAGCCATCGCGCCAAAGAGCCGAAGGCCCGCCTTGCCGAAGTCATCACCCGCTCCGCGTCTATCCTCGGCATGCCCGCTGGTTGGAAGCTCGGCATTGTGCCGGCCTCCGATACCGGTGCGATCGAAATGGCCATGTGGTCGCTGCTCGGCGCCCGCCCGGTGGATGTGCTGGTCCATGAAAGCTTCTCCGAAGGCTGGGCGACCGATGTCGTCAAGCAACTCAAGCTCGACGGCGCGCGCGTCCTTGGTGCCGAATACGGTGCCCTGCCGGATATCTCAGCGATCGACTCGTCCCACGATCTCGTCCTCGCGTGGAACGGTACCACCTCGGGCGTGAAATTCCCCGATGCCGACTGGATCGCCGCTGACCGTGAGGGTCTGGTGATCTGCGACGCGACCTCGGCCGCCTTCGCCATGGCCCTGCCATGGGACAAGCTCGATGTCGTCACCTGGTCCTGGCAGAAGGTGCTGGGCGGCGAGGCCGCGCATGGCATGCTGGCCTTGTCGCCTCGCGCCGTGGAGCGGCTGCTGACCTACAAGGCACCGCGCCCGCTGCCGAAGATCTTCCGCCTCACCAGCGGCGGCAAGCTGATCGAGGGCATCTTCCAGGGCGAGACGATCAACACGCCCTCCATGCTGTGTGTGGAAGATGCGTTGGACGGGCTGCGCTGGGCTGAGAGCCTCGGCGGATTGCCCGGCCTGATCGCCCGCAGTGAGGCCAATCTCGCCGTCATCGCCGATTGGGTCGCGCATAGCGATTGGGCCGGCTTCTTGGCACGGGATGCGGCCGCCCGCTCCTCGACCTCGATCTGCCTGACCATCACGGCGCCCTGGTTCACGGCGCTGGACGATGCTGGCCAGACCAAGGCCGCCAAGCGGCTCGCGGCGCTGCTGGAAGCCGAAAGCGTCGCCTATGACGTCGCGTCCTACCGCGATGCACCGCCGGGTCTGCGCATTTGGGGCGGCGCGACCGTCGAAAGCGCCGATATCGCGGCGCTGCTGCCCTGGCTCGACTGGGCGCATGCCCAAGTCGAAGCCGAGTTCATGCCCCTTCAGGTTGCGGAGTAACGCGCGATGCCCAAAGTTCTGATCGCCGACAAGCTATCCCCGGCTGCCATCGAGATCTTCCGCGCACGCGGCATCGAGACCGATGTCAAAACCGGCCTCACGCCTGCCGAGCTGCGCGCCATCATCGCCGACTATGACGGCCTCGCCATCCGCTCCGCGACGAAAGTCACCAAGGAACTGCTGGAGGCCGCGACCAACCTGAAGGTCGTCGGCCGCGCCGGCATCGGCGTGGACAATGTGGATGTGAAGGCCGCCACGGCGCGTGGCGTGGTCGTCATGAACACGCCCTTTGGCAATGCCATCACCACGGCGGAACATGCCATTGCGATGATGTTCGCCCTTGCCCGCCAGTTGCCGGAAGCGAGCGCTTCGACCAAGGCGGGGAAGTGGGAGAAGAACCGCTTCATGGGTGTGGAGCTGACCGCCAAGACTCTGGGCCTGATCGGCTGTGGCAATATCGGCTCGATCGTCGCTGACCGCGCGCTGGGCCTGAAGATGAAGGTGCTCGCCTACGACCCCTTCCTGACCGAAAAGCGCGCCCTGGATCTGGGGATCGAAAAGGCCGACCTGCCGGAGCTGTTCGCCCGCGCCGATTTCATCACGCTGCATACGCCGCTGGTGGACGGCACACGCAACATCATCAATCGCGAGGCGATCGCAGCCATGAAAACGGGCGTGCGGATCGTGAACTGCGCGCGCGGCGGTTTGATTGATGAGGCGGCGCTGTTGGAGGGACTGACCTCCGGCAAGGTAGCCGGCGCCGCGCTCGACGTGTTCGAGGTCGAACCCGCGACCAGCAACCCGCTGTTCGCACTCGACAATGTGGTCTGCACGCCGCATCTGGGCGCGGCCACGGCGGAAGCGCAGGAGAATGTGGCCCTGCAGGTGGCCGAGCAGATGAGCGACTATCTGCTGACCGGCGCGGTCGCCAACGCCCTCAACGTGCCGGCCATTTCGGCCGAGGATGCGCCCCGCGTGCGTCCTTATATGGATCTCTGTCGGCTGTTGGGTGAATTCGCGGGCCAGCTGACCCAGGCGCGGGACGGCGTCGTGACCCATGTCACGATCGAGTACGAAGGCGCGGTGGCGCAGCTCAACCACAAGCCTTTGACGGCGGCCGCGCTTGCCGGCCTGATGGCGCCCATGATCGTGGGCGCCAATATGGTCAATGCGCCGGTGCTCGCGCGCGAGCGCGGGATCGAAGTGACCGAGACGGTGCATGACCGCCAGAGCGAGTATCAGACCCTGGTCCGCATCACGGTCAGTACGGGTGCGGTCACGCGCGACGTGGCGGGCACCCTGTTTGCAGGGTCACGGCCTCGGCTGGTCGAAATCAAGGGCATCACGGTCGAGGCCGATTTCGGCAAGCACATGCTGTATGTGACGAACCAGGACAAGCCCGGTTTCATCGGCCGCTTTGGGGCGACCCTGGCCGGCGCGGGCATCAATATCGCGACCTTCCATCTTGGCCGTAGCAGCGCCGGCGGCGATGCGATCTGCTTGGTCTCAGTCGATGAGCCGGTGTCGGAGGATGTGCTCGCCATGGTCCGCACCCTGCCTTTGGTGATGCAGGCGACCTCCCTGTCCTTCTAAGATGGCGGAATGGCGCAGCGTCTTCCGCCAAATCGCGCCTCTCGAGGGGAAAACAGCCGATGGGCGATAAGGGCGATGTCTTCGCGATCATCGTGCTGGTCTTTATCGTCGCCATTCTCGTGGGCGGGTGGTTTGCTTTCCCGGCCGTAACCCATTTCATGCAGCAGCAGGATTGCGTCGCGGTCGGCCGAACCAATTGTTGAACCGCTCCCCGCCGCCAAGCGCCCCACGCGATCGTTAGCGGCGCGAGCCCTTTCTCTTTCGGCGGAATGGGTGTTTCATGGAGTGAGGCGTGGCGCACGCCTATCCGCCCCTGGCGTCCGCGCCTCCGCTCCTGTCAATTTTCCAAAATCTGAGGACATCCAATGTTGGAATGTGTCGGCTATGGCGCGACCGAGGCGTCTGCGCCCGTTTCGCCGTTCTCGTTCAATCGCCGCGATCCTGGCCCGAACGATGTCGTAATCAAAATCGCCTTCTGTGGCGTCTGCCACTCCGACCTGCACACGGCCCGGAATGAATGGCGTAATACAACCTACCCGTGCGTCCCTGGCCACGAAATCGTCGGGCATGTCACTGCTGTTGGCGCTGACGTCACGCGCTTTAGCGTCGGCGATCAAGCCGGCGTCGGTTGCATGGTCGGGTCCTGCCGGACTTGCGCCGCCTGCAAGCAGGGCCTGGAGCAATATTGCCAGGTCGGCCTCAACGGCACCTATAACGGTGTCGAGCCGGTCATCGGCGGCCCGACCTTTGGTGGCTACTCGGACCAGATCGTCGTCGACCAGCACTTCGTGCTGTACATTCCCAAGGGCATGGATCTCGCCGCCACAGCCCCGCTGCTCTGCGCGGGCATCACCACCTACTCGCCGCTCCGTCACTGGAAGGTCGGGCCGGGTTCGAAGGTGGGCGTCGTCGGTCTCGGCGGTCTTGGCCATATGGGCGTGAAGATCGCGCATGCCATGGGTGCGCATGTCGTGCTGTTCACGACCACGGCCGGCAAAAGCGAAGACGCCAAGCGCCTCGGCGCGGATGAAGTGGTGCTGTCGAAAAACGCCGAAGAGATGGGTCGCCACGCCGAGAGCTTCGACTTCATCCTCGACACCGTCGCGGCCGATCACCCGATCGACGCTTATATGGGGCTGCTGAAGCTAGACGGCACACTGACCCAGGTTGGCGCGCCCGAGAATCCTCTGTCGATCCATGCCTTCAGTGTCATCTGGCGCCGCCGCAACTTCGCGGGCTCGCTCATCGGCGGCATCCCGGAGACCCAGGAAATGCTCGACTTCTGTGCCGAGCATGGCCTGACCGCCGATATCGAGGTGATTGCGATGGACCAGATCGAGACGGCTTACGCCCGCATGCTCAAGAGCGACGTGAAATATCGCTTCGTGATCGATATGGCGACCCTTCCCGCCGCCGCATAATCGGCTCAAAGGCCGTATCCTCCCCCCTCGTACGGAGGATACGGCCTTCATCCTAACTTCTAGTTCATAGCGTCTTCATAATTCCTTCGGAGATTCGCAAAATACTCCTATAGGATGGGCCCATAGGCGCCCGTTGCTGAGATTCTCGTTTCGAATCGGCGCTTAACCCGACTTTCGGAGCGGACCATTATGACTCACATTTCAGCAACGCTCAGCCGCTAGTGCCGCGAGATCTGGATACCCATGATCCGTCGCGCCGCGACTTCCTTGGCTACTGCCTAGGCGCTGCCGTCGCTGTGGGCGCAGCCACATTCAGCGGTTCGGCCCAGGCGGCTTTCGCCGCCAACGATATGGATTGGCGGTCCTTCAAGGACCGCTTCATGGCGCCGGACGGTCGGATCATCGATACCGGCAATAACGGCATTTCCCATTCCGAGGGGCAGAGCTACGGCATGCTGTTCGCCGTTACCTTCGGTGACCGGCAGTCCTTCGACCTGATCCACGGTTGGACGGTGCGCAACCTCACCCGCAAGACCGATGCTCTGCACGTGTGGCGCTACCTGCCTGACAGCAAGAACCACTCGCCCGACCAGAACAACGCCACCGACGGCGATCTCGTTATCGCGTTTGCGCTCAGCCGCGCCGCGCGGATTTGGCAGGAACCGCAATATGCAGCGGCGGCCATTGCGATCGCCAGCGACATCCGTCGCTCCCTGATCGTCAACGCCGGCAGTAAAATCGTGTTGCTGCCCGCGCTCACCGGCTTCACGCACAAGACGTCGGTGACCGTCAATCTGTCCTATTACAATTTCGTTGCATTTCGCGAACTGAGCGTCATCGACCCGTCGCCGCTGTGGCAGCTGCTGGAACTCGACGGATTGTCGCTCATCCAGGCCGCCCGCTTTGGCAAGTGGCAACTTCCGCCTGATTGGCTCTCGGTCGGCATCAGCAGTGGAACCGCCAGCATCGCCGCAGGTTGGCCGCCGCTGAGTTCCTTCGACGCGATTCGCGTTCCCCTGAACCTGACCTGGGCCGCAGCCTTGCCGGCAGATACGCTGGCATCCTTTACCGGATATTGGACGAGTGCGGCCGCGTATCAGCCGGCCTGGGCGAACCTGAAGACGGATCAAGTGTCGCCTTACGCTGCACCGAGCGGTCTGGTGGCAATTAAAGCCGTTACCCTGGCAGGGTCGCCCCAAATGGGTCTACCTGCTCTCCCTTCCGTGAACGACGCTAAGGACTATTATTCCGCTGCCCTCACCCTCCTCGCACGCATCGCATGGACCGACAGTCATGGCACTGGCTGAGCAAGGAATTTTGTTTTGACATCGTCACAATCTGATGTCGATCGCGTTATGGCGGCGTTTGGAACGAAAACGCTGCCGTATCGACCGAGCCAGGACATGTCGACCGTCCCCGTTGAGGGTGCGGCCGTCCTGCCGCTGCGGACCAATGCCAAGCCGCATACCAATCTTACGCCCACGAAACCAACGACGCTCGCCGCAGGGGAGCGTATGGTGCCGGGCTCCGGCGGTCGTGTGCGTGAGGTTTTTCCGCTGCTGTGGAGAGCGATTCCGCTCATTGGCGATCTTCGCATCAACGCGGTCGTGCGGCCGGGCGATGAACTGCCGCCTGTGGTCGAGGAAGACACCCGAGACGACGACGCCCTGCCGCCGGCAATCGTCAAGACCGAGGAACGCCCGATCGCTGCTGTACCGCCAATCCCGCCGGCACCGATCTATCCAGCGCCGATCTACAAAGATCCCGCGATGGCAATGCCGTCGCGCGTCACGGTCGCGCCGCAGTCCCACGCCGATCTCATCCAGTCCATCGCAGGGTCTGCCAGGGCGCCGCTTGCGGCACCCAACCGTGCCCGCCCGACCATGGTATGGCCGCCTGCCGCCACACCGGCGCCCGAACCCAATCCTGCCGCCGGAGGACCCGATCCTGCGCACGGCACTGCGCCGCCTTATTATCCACCCTATTATGCGCAGCCGGGCCAGATGCCCCCACCGCCCATGCAGCCGCCGCAGATGGCCCCGCAGATGGCATGGCCACAAATGCCGTGGCCGCAACAGGCCTTTCCACCACCCTATCCAGGCGCGATGCCGCAGAATTTCGCGCCCTATCCGCCGCCCTTCAATCCCATGGGGGCACCGATGGGCGGCCAGATGTTCGGGCCGGGCGTGCATCCCGCCTATCCCTACGGATATCCGCCGGTCGCCCCGCCGGGTGCGCCCGCTTCCTATGCAGCGCCACCGGCACCCGAGCCGCCAGTCGCAGCATCGCGGCCACCGGAACCAGCCCGCGCCCCGCCTGCGCCGGTGCGGGCACCCGCGAACTTGACCGAAATGTTCGCGGCCATGCAGCGCAAGGGGCCTGGCCGCCCACCGCAAGACCCACAGCAATGAGCAGGTCTTTTCCTTTTATCCCGCGGACTCAGGATTGCTCATGCCACTGATCGCATTCGCATCACCCAAGGGGGGCGTCGGTAAAACGACGCTCGCCGCCAATATCGCGCATGAGTTCGCCCGGCAGGGACGTCGGGTCGTCGTGCTCGACCTCGATACGCAGAACGCCCTCGGCATGCATTTCGGCGCCGACCCTTATGAGCGGGCGGGTTTCATCACATCGCTGAAAGACGCGACGGATCCGCGCAACGCGTGGCAAAGCAATTTGCAGCAGACCCCGTCTGGTATTTCGCTACTTGCCCATGGGCACACGACCTTCGCGCAGAGCTTCGCGATCAATGCTGAGCTGGTGGCCAATCCAGATCTTCTCCTGGCCCCGCTACAGGACATTTTGGCGGATCCGGAGATCGTCATTATCGCCGATACGCCGCCCGGTCCGGGCGTCGCCTCCTCCGTCATTTCGGCCATCGTCAATTACATGGTCGTCGTGCTGCTCGCCGATGCGGCCTCCATCGTCCAACTGCCCAAGATCGAGGGTAAGGGCATGTATCGCGGCGCCGGCGGCCTGCCCTTTCCGATCGATCGGATCGGCTTCGTGATCAATCAGATCGACATGCGTAGCAGGCTTTCCCGCGCCGCTGCCGAAGCGGCGGAACGCCACCTCGGGTCCCGGCTGCTGGGCCGTGTGTATCGTGACGAGCATGTGCCCGAAGCGCTGGCGCGCCAGGCATCCGTCGCGGGCTACGCGCCATCCAGCAAGGCCGCGCAGGACATCACCGCCATCGCCATCAAGATCGCCGCCGCTATCACGCCGAACGCGGAACGCGGCGCGGATACCGCTCCGCTCACGGATGTTCATCCCGGCGGCCAAACATCCGTTGCGAGCGCGGTGACGAAATGATGTCGGACCGGGGTTGGATGCACGTGTCATGAAGGGCCCACTCGCCGACAAGTTCTGGGGCATCGTCTCCGTCGTATTGGGCGTCTTCCTGCTGGTGACGATCGCGACCGTGCCGCTGTCAGAAGGCCAGCAGGCGATTGTCGGCGTCTCGACAGCGATCCTGTTCCTCGTCGCCAATCGCTTTCCCGATCGCCGCATCACCTTGTTTCTCGGCATTCTGTCTTTGGCGATGTCGGCGCGATACATTTATTGGCGCGCGACCGAAACATTGACCTTCCAGACGATCCCGCAATTGTTGCTGGGCTCGGCACTGGTCATGGCCGAGTTCTACGCCGTCATCGTGCTCGTGCTCGGCTACGTCCAGACGGCATGGCCGCTCAATCGCAAGCCGGTGCCCCTGCCGGAAGATCCGGCCGATTGGCCCACCGTCGATGTCTATATCCCGACCTATAATGAATCGATGACGATCGTGCGCGGCACCGTGCTCGCCTGCCGGATGCTCGATTATCCGGCCGACAAGCTACGCGTCTATATTCTGGACGACGGCAAGCGCGAGGAGTTTCGCCGCTTCGCGGCTGAGGCCGGGGTCGGCTACCTGACGCGCACCAACAACTTCCACGCCAAGGCTGGCAACCTGAACCATGCCATGACCGTCACCCATGGTGAGTTCATTGCCATCTTCGACTGCGACCATATTCCCGTCCGCGCCTTCCTTCAGTTGACCGTCGGCTGGCTCGCGCGGGACAAGAAGATGGCGATGGTTCAGACCCCGCATCATTTTTATTCGCCCGATCCCTTTCAACGAAACCTCGCCGCCGGCAGCCGCGTGCCGCCGGAAGGCAATATGTTCTACGGCCTGTTGCAGGACGGGAACGATTACTGGGATGCCACCTTCTTCTGTGGGTCCTGCGCGGTCATTCGGCGGGAAGCGCTTGCAAGCATCGGCGGCTTCGCGACGCAAACGGTGACGGAAGACGCGCATACCATGCTCAAGCTGCATCGCGCGGGATGGAGCTCCGCCTACCTGAAGATCCCCTTGGCGGCCGGCCTCGCGACGGAACGCCTGATCCTGCATATCGGGCAGCGCATTCGTTGGGCGCGCGGCATGATGCAGATCTTCCGGCTCGACAATCCGCTGATGGGTCCGGGCCTCGGCCTGGGGCAGCGGCTCTGTTACGCGGGCGCCATGGTGCATTTCTTCTTCGGCATCCCGCGCGTGATATTCCTGGTCTCGCCGCTCGCCTATCTGTTGCTGTTCCAGAACATGATAGCGGCCTCACCCTTCGCCATCGCGGCTTACGCAATTCCGCATATCTTCCACTCCGTCGCGACCAGTGCGCGCAACCAGCGCGACTGGCGCCACTCCTTCTGGAGTGAAGTCTATGAAACCACGCTGGCCTTGTTCCTTGTCCGCATCACCATCGCGACGATGATCAACCCGCGTGCCGGCAAGTTCAACGTGACAGACAAGGGCGGCACGCTGGCGCGTGGCTTCTTCGATCTCCGCGCGGTCTATCCCAATATCATTCTCGCCTTCGTCGTCTTCCTCGGCATCCTGCGCGGTGCCTACAGCATGATTTTCCAGAAAACGACGGAGCTGGTGTTCCAGGCGCTGTTGCTCAACACGATCTGGGCGACGATCAGCCTGCTGATCGTGCTCGCGGCTTTGGCCGTGGGTCGCGAGCGCCAGCAGCTGCGCAACCGAGCGCGGGTGAAGGTCGATTTGCCTGCCATCATCCATCTCTATGACGGCCGCGTGCTCACCGGGCGGCTGCAGAATCTGTCTCAAAGCGGCGCACGCGCCGTGGTCGTCCGACCGGACGATTTGCCCGAGGATACCGAAATCATCATGGAAGTGCCGCTCCCCAGCGGCTCCGCGCTCATTCCGTCGCGCTATCTGCGATGGAGCGAGAAGGAGATGCTGCTCAACTTCGAGCCGAAGACCCTGGCCGACGAATCGGCCATCATCCAAACGGTGTTCGGCCGCGCGGACGCTTGGCTCGATTGGGCAGATTATCCGCCCGATCGTCCGCTCGTCAGTCTTTGGGAAGTGCTGGTGAGCATCGGCGGCCTGTTCGCGCCCCGTCATGACGGTCCGCCGCC
The DNA here is from genome assembly GCF_030252425.1 of Acidisoma sp. PAMC 29798. Classification (GTDB taxonomy): domain Bacteria; phylum Pseudomonadota; class Alphaproteobacteria; order Acetobacterales; family Acetobacteraceae; genus Acidisoma; species Acidisoma cladoniae. The sequence goes on from NZ_CP126994.1 coordinate 2,030,133, forward strand.
GACCGCGGCCGAGAAGGAGCAGGCGGAGGAGGCCGTGAAGGCCGGTATCGCACGCGCGAATGCCAAGCTCGCCGGTGGCTCTGAGCGGCCCCAGATTGCGCAGGTCGCGCGTGCGGCAGCTTTGATCGGGCTCATGCTGTTTATTCCGCTGTCGACAGCCATCGCCCAGACCACGACCGTGCGGCCTTTGCCGCCAGCGATGCAGCCGAACTTGCCGCAAACCACCGCCAGCGGACCCGGCATCGTGCCCTTGCCCAATATCGTCGTGCCCGCCACGACGACGCCCCAGGCCTCTCCCGGATCAGCACCCGCTGCCGCCGCGCCGACGGTCGTCACGCCCGTAGCCGCCGCCACCGCCCCTGCCTTGACCGACGAGCAGGCCGCAGACGCGATCGAGAACGACACCTTCAGCCTCAAGCAGCTTGGGTCGAACGCGCAGATTGCGTTGCGCGGCACAAGTCCGCTCCAAGGTGTGCAGTTCGGCGTGCGCAATGATGAGGTGGTGACCAGCGCCACCCTGACTGTGTCGGGTGCGATGTCCCCCGCGCTGATCCCCGACCTCAGCAACATTACGGTGACGCTGAACGACCAGTATGTCGGAACGATTCCGGTCAATCAGTCGCAACCGAACTTTTCAGTGACGCTGCCGGTCAACCCGGTCTTTTTCCAGACGTCGAACCACCTGAACTTCCGGCTCACCGGCGCCTATACCCGCAACTGCAACGATCTGCTCAGCGGGCTGATCTGGTCGACCGTCTATAACAGCTCGACGCTGAACATGACGGTGCAGCATCTGCCGCCGCAGCGTGACCTCGGGCAATTGCCACTGCCCTTCTTCGACAATCACGACAACAGCGCCCTGCTGCTGCCCTTCGTGCTGCCGGCGTCACCGGATGACGATACGCTGAAAGCGGCCGGCATCGTCGCGTCCTGGTTCGGCCAATATGCTGACTTCCGGGGCGCGTCCTTCCCGGTATCGGCCACGCCGCCGCGCGGCAACGCTGTCATGATCGTCACCTCGATGACGCCGGGCGCCGCCTCCGTGGCGGGCCTGCCGCCGATCCAGGGACCCGGCGTCGCCGTCATTCCCAATCCCTCGGACCCGCTTGGGACCATCCTGGTCATCTCGGGCCGGACCGGCGCTGAAGCGGCCCAGGCCGCCGCAGCCCTCGCACTGGGCAGCCGCAGCATGGGCGGCACCTCCGTGCAGGTGACACCGCCTGTGGTGCCGACCCGCGTGCCCTATGATGCGCCCGCCTGGATTCCGTCCGATCGTCCGGTGCGCATCGGCGAGTTGACGGACGCACGGAACCTGAACGGTGTCGGCTACGACAATCTTGTCCAGGTCGCGTTCCGCACCTCGCCCGATCTCTACACGTGGCGCAACCGGGGCTTCCCGCTGCGCGTTGCCTTCCGCGCGCCGCCCGGCCCGATCGAAAACCTGGCTGTCTCGCGCCTCGATATCGGCATCAACGGGCTCTATCTGCACTCGATCCCGCTCGCCAATGCCTCGGCGCATGCCTGGTGGCGTGACTGGGTTCCAGTATTCGGCGCGGTGGGGCCGTATTTCACGACCTATATCCCGCCCTATGACGTGTTCGGTGCCAATGCGTTGCAGTTCTTCTTCGATACCCGGCCGCTCGATCGGGGGGCGTGCGGAGCCACGCCCGCAGATCCGCAGATGGGCATCGACCCCACCACCACCATCAGCATTTCGCGCGGCTATCATTTCGCGGTCATGCCGAATCTCGCCTATTTCGTCAGCGCCGGCTTCCCCTACTCGCGGCTCGCCGACCTGACGCACACCACCGTCGTCTTGCCCGATAGCGCCGATAGCGGTGAGCAGAGCGCCTATTTGCGGATGATGGGCCGGTTCGGATACCTGACGGGCTATCCGGTGCTTGGCGTCACCGTCGCGCGACCGGAAGAAGAGGCCAATCTGCAAACCGGTGACATCCTGGTCATCGGCACGATCGCCCATCTGGGCAGCCTCACGGATATCCTGAAGAACGTTCCGGTCTCCATCGATAACGGGCAGCTTGCGGTGAAGATGGGGGATAGCGTGCTCGGCACGGTCTTCCGACTCTTCTCTTACGACCGCTCCGCCGCGCAGACGAAAGCCGCCGCCGCACTCTCGGTTTCCACCAGCCAGGACACCGCGATCGTCAGCGGCGGGCAATCGCCCTGGGATAGCAAGGCGTCGGTCGTGGCCCTTCTGGCCGGCACCCCGCAGGGCTTGGACGGCATTCTGTCGACCTTCCGCGACCCGACGCTCAATCCGCTCATCCAGGGCGACTTCAGCATCATCTCGGGTGGTCAGGTGTCGTCTTACCGCATCGGCTCGACCTATCACGTGGGCTCGCTTCCCTTCTGGATCCTGCCGAGCTTCTGGCTGGGGGATCAGCCCGCCACGATCGTCGTCCTGATGATCATCGGCTGCGCCATCCTGACCTTCGCCCTCCATGCCGCCCTGCGACGCCGGGCGCGAGCCAGGCTCAAGGCGCTGGGGGAAGACCGATGAAGCACAGCTCTAAAACGGCCGTGGCTTCGCTGGCTCTGCTGGCGGCGCTGGTGCCGTCCGCAGGGTGGGCACAGCAAGCGGCGGGCGCCGCGCCGGGTAGCCCCGTTCCGCCTGCGGCAGCCGCTCAGGCGGAGCCTGCGAACAGCGCCCTGTCGGTACTTCTGCGGCAGGCGGCCTATTGGCGGGACCAGAACAATCCGCCACGCGCCTTGGAGGCGGTGCAGAAGGCGCTGCTGCTGTCACCCAACAATCCACGCGCCCTGGCGATCCTCGCGGAATTGCAGGCCAGCAGCGGCGACAGCACAGCCGCCCAGCAGACGTTGCAGCTTCTCCAGAAAACCAGCCCGTCCGCGCCTGACATCCACCAGGCGCAGCAGGCCGTGCGCGTCGGCCAAATCAACCCGGACGCCTTGGCCAATGCCCGCCAGCTTGCGCAGCAAGGCCATGTCAATGAAGCGGCGACCGCCTATCGACAGATATTCGGCGGCAGCACGACGCCGCCGGATTCCTTGGCGGTCGAGTATTACCAAACGCTCAGCGGCTCCGCCGGCGGCTATCAGTCCGGGCTCGACGGCCTGGCCGCGACCGCCGAGCACGATCCCAACAATTTACGGGCGCAGATTGCCTATGCCCAGGCGCTCACTTATCGCGCCGATACGCGGAGCCAAGGCATCGATCGCTTGTCGATCCTGTCGAAGAATCCATCGATCGGCGCGCAGGCGCGCGAAAGCTGGCGTGAGGCGCTGGGGTGGCTGCCCACTGACAAAAGCGCTGTCGATGCGATCAACGCCTATAAAGCGCAGTATCCAGACGATCCCGGTATCGGGCCCCTGCTGGCCAATGCGCTCAAGCCGCCGAACCTGCCGCCCGGCGTGCAGCAGCAATCCGCAGGCTTCGACGCTCTGAAGCAGAACAACCTTCCCGAAGCGCAATCGCTGTTCCAGCAGGCGTTGACGATCAATCCGAAGGACGCGAGCGCCACCGGCGGCCTCGGCCTGGTCATGCTGCGCCAGGGCCGCTCGGCGGAAGCGACGACGCTGTTCAACCGCGCCATCGCCCTCGATCCGACCCAGGCGCCGCAATGGCGCGCCGCCTTGAACGGAGCGCAACAGGCCGCTGCCGGCGCCGCTTTGGGGGGCGAGTTCCGCACCGCCGCCGCCGCCAGCAACAGCGGCGACCTGCCGCGTGCCGAGACGTTGTATCGCTCCCTTCTCGCCCGTCAGCCCGGCAATACCGGCATCAAGATGGCGCTGGCGGGGGTGCTGGCTCGCGAAGGGAACAAGGCCGAGGCCCAGACTCTGCTTGCGGATGTGGAGCAGAGCGGCAACGGCGCGCTGTCCCAGCAGGCGCGCGCCCAGCTTCTGAGCGATCAGGCCAAGGACATGCCGGACACGGCGGGGCAGATCGCCCTCTATCGGTCGGCGGTCGATGCCGATCCCTCTAGCCCCTGGCTTCGCCTCGACCTTGCGCGGGCGCTGGTCAAGAACGGTCAGCTCACAGAGGGCCAAAGCACCATGGCCGAGGTGACGGGCGTCGCCCGACCCTCCTCCGCCGCCATTCAGGCGGGCATCATCTTCGCCAATGAAACCGGGGACAGCGCGGGCGCCGCCGCCCTCATTGCCAAGGTGCCGCCCCGGCAGCGCACCGCCGACATGAAGGCGCTCATCGCGTCGGCGCAGGTTCAGGGGCAGATCACCAATGCCACCGCCTTCGCAAGTTCCGATCCGGCCAGCACGCGGCAGCAGCTTTTTGCCATCGCGGCGCAGCGCGACCCAACGGGCGGTCGCGGTCTGGCCGTCGCCCAGGCCTTCATCAAGCTGTCCGACCCGGTCGATGCGCGCACCGCGATCGCGACCGCAGCCGCCGCTAACCCGACCGCACCGGCCCAGGCCCGCCTGTCCTGGGCGCAGGGGTTGCTCTCGGCTGGGGACGCGTCAGGCGCCAGCGCTATGGCGAATTCGATCCAGGCCTCGTCACTGTCACCCGATCAGGCGCAGTCTCTCGCGGGCTTGCGCGTCGGCATCGCCATCCGGGGCTCTGATGCGCTGAACACGGCAGGGCGCACCGCCGACGCCTATGACCAGCTCGCGCCTGCCTTGGCCCAGAGCCCGACCGACCCGGCGCTCAACAGCGCCCTCGCGCGTCTGTATCAAACGGCCGATAATCCGCAGCAAGCGCTGGCCATCAACCAACGCATCCTGGCGCAGAATCCGGGCAATATCGATGCCCGCCGGGGCGCTGTCGCGGCGGCGATCCAGCTCGGCAATTACGAAGTCGCGTCGAGTTTCGTGAACGAGAACATCACGGAAAGCCCGAACGACCCGCAGAACTGGATTTTGGCTGCGGATATCGCGCAGGCACGCGGCCTCAACAACGAAGCGCTGCACGACCTCCGCCAGGCGCGCGCGTTGCGGCAGCAGCAATTGGGCTATGCGGCGTCGAACAGCAGCAGCCAGAGCTTCGCTGTCGCCTCTAATGGGCCTGTGGCCACGCCGCTGGGTGCGATTTCATCCAACCCGTTCCGGAATGCGCCGACGTTCACCACGGAAGCGACAGACGGCGGTCCTTTAAGTGGCACAGGCCTCGTCGGCTTGACGACCGCGAGCGCTGACGGAACGCCCTCGGGCCCAACCGCCGCTGACCCGATGATCGCCGATCTCAATTCGCGGATCGCGGCCATCAATCAGCAGGTGGCGCCGCAGGTGGCGGCTTCGCCCACCTACCAGCAGCGTTCCGGCACTGCGGGCTTGGATCAGCTTTCGACCTACTCCGTGCCGTTGGAAGCGAGCTTCTCCCCGGCCGGTGTCGGCCGTCTGACCATCACCGCCACGCCCACCTATCTAAGCGCGGGCCAGCTCAGTACTTCCGTTTCCTCGGCGCAGCAATCTGGCACTGCCGTCTTTGGCGGTCCGTATCCCGGCTCAGAGAGCGCGACCGGTGTTGGTCTGAGCGGCGGCTATACGGATGGCTGGTTTACGGGGGACGTTGGCACTACGCCGCTTGGCTTCCGCCTCACCAATGTCGTTGGCGGGATCGAGATCGCGCCCCAGTTGAACAGCCAGACAATCCTGCGCCTTACGGCGGAGCGCCGTGCGGTGACAGACAGCATGCTATCCTATGCCGGCGAGGAAGACCCGCGCACCGGGATCATTTCCGGCGGGGTCGTTCGCTCTCGTGTCCACGGACAAATCGAGTTTTCCCCCGGCCTTGCCAGCTTCTACGCCGGCGGCGGCTACGACTGGCTGAACGGCAGCAATGTCCAAAGCAACAGCGAGACCGAGCTCGGCGCGGGCGGCAGCTACGCCGTCTATAAGGTCCCGTCCGATGAAGTGCGGGTGGGCTTGAACCTCGTCTATTTCGGCTATCAGCGGAACCAGGACCACTTTACGCAAGGCTATGGCGGCTATTTCAGCCCACAGAGCTATGTCGCGGCTCTGATACCAGTGACCTGGACGGCGACGCGCGGGCCCTATGACTACACGATCGGCGGATCGATCGGCGTGCAGAACTTCAACGCGGACGGAGAGAACATCTTCCCCACGAACCAAGCTCTGCAGACCCAGGTTGCCGCACTGGCGGCGTCCGATACGAGCGTCCAAAGCACCTATGCCAGCCAGAGCAAATCCGGCGTCATCGGCGGCCTGAACGCCAAGTTCGAGTACCACATCTCGCCCCAGCTGGTGGTGGGCGGCACCGCCGCCTATCAGAAGTCGGCGGACTGGAACGAAACCGATGTCATGGGTTTCGCCCGCTATACTTTCGACAACAATGATTAAGGACGACGCCACTCCATGAGCGCCTCCACGTCTGACTGGCGCCCCTTCCTGCGTGCCTTGGCGGAAGAGATCGATGCGGTGGCGGGCGTTGCCGGCCGTGACACCTTGCTGCATGGCGTGGGCAGCCGCATGGCCGCCCTCTATCCGGTTCTGCCGCGTGATTCGGCCGAAGGTCTGTCGATCGAGATGAACGAGGCCTTGGCGAGCTTCGGTCTCGGCGCCGTGGAGATCACCTTCTCCGAGGCCGAGCATTGCCTGTTGCTCACCCATCAGGGTCTGCCACGCGTCGGTGGTGGCGGCACGCCGCCCGGCACGTGGCTGGCGGCGCTGCTCGAAGGTCTTTTCGAAGGCTGGATGGGTCAGCAGCCCGGGGCGGACGCGACCTTCGCCGCCCATCGGGCAGCGTCCGGGGCGATCGACGCCATCGTCGTCCGCTACGGGCCGGCGTAGGACGGAAAAGCGGAGCGTATTCCGCCGAACGGGCGGGTTACGCCCTCAGACCACCCCGTCGCGGCCCATCGCCAAGAACTTCTCGCGCCGCTTCGTTTTCAACGCGGCGGGCGTCTGTTCCAGCAGCGGCCGGAGGGCGTGATCAATCGCCTCCCCCACAGCGGCGATCATTTCGGCCGGCGCGCGATGAGCGCCGCCCAAAGGCTCGGGAATAACCGCGTCGATCAGGTCGAAACGGCGCAGGTCATCCGCCGTGAGACGCAGCGCATCGGCCGCGAGCGGTGCGGAGGCCGCGTCGCGCCATAGGATGGACGCGCAGCCCTCAGGCGAAATCACGGAGTAGATCGCATGCTCCAGCATCAGCACGCGGTCGGCGGCACCGATGGCGATGGCGCCGCCAGAGCCGCCCTCCCCGATCACAGTCGCGATGAACGGGACAGGCGCCAAGAGGCCGACATCAATGCAGCTTGCGATGGCCTCGGCCTGACCACGGGCCTCGGCATCGATACCCGGATAGGCGCCGGAGGTATCGATGAAGCTGAGGATCGGCAGGTTGAAGCGGCCGGCCAATTCGATGAGGCGCTTGACCTTGCGATAGCCTTCGGGCCGCGCACTACCAAAATTATGCTTGATGCGGCTATCGGTGTCGGTGCCCTTCTCGGTGCCCATCACCATCACCGGAACGCCGTTAAAACGCCCGACTCCGCCGACGATCGCGGCATCCTCGGCGAAAGCGCGGTCACCGCCGAGGGGCGTGAAATCGGTGATCAGGGCCGCGATGTAGGACAGCGCGCGCGGCCTGTCCGGATGGCGGGCGACCTGCGTCTTCTGCCAGGGCGAGAGCTTGGCATAGAGCGTGCGCAGCTGACGGTCCGCCTTTTCGGACAGACGGCCGACCTCGTCGGCGATGCTCAGCCCCTCAGGACCGGGCATGCGCCGCAATTCCTCGATCTTGTTCTCGAGTTCGGCGAGCGGCTTCTCGAAATCAAGGAAATGGCGCATGGGCTGTGTTAGCTCGATCTGAGAGTGGGGCAAGCGCGTCGGGCCGAGTGAGCGGAGGACAACAGTCCTCCCGTGTCAGGTCAGCGCCGCCTCGGGGAAAAGGGCGAGCCCGGTCTCGGGGCCAGAAAACGCATCCATAACCTCGTTCGCGGGCCCATCTGCGCGGACATGGCCGTCTTCCAGCCAGATGACCCGCGTACACCAGGACCGCACGATGTCGGGGATATGGGTCGACAGCACCAGGATATCGGCGCCGCGCACCATGCTCTCCAACCGCTCCTGCGCCTTGACGCGGAAGGACGCGTCACCCGCCAGGAACCACTCATCCATCAGCAAAACCTGCGGGCGGATGGCGGTCGCCATGGCGAAGGCCAGGCGGACGACCATGCCGGAGCTGTAGATGCGAACTGGCAGGTCGAAGAAGTCACCAAGCTCGGCGAAGCTGCGCACGTCTTCCTGGAGATGTTGGATGCTGGCGGTGTCCATCCGGTGGAAGCGACCGCGCAACGAGACGTTTTCACGTCCGGTCAATTCTAGGTTCATGCCCTGACCGGGGTCGAGCAGCGCGTTCAGGCTGCCCTGGATCTGCACGCGCCCACCGACGGGCTCATAGACGCCGGCCAAAGCCCGCAGCAGCGTGGTCTTGCCGGCGCCATTATGGCCGACGAGGCCGAGGCGCTCCCCCGGCCCGAGGGAGAAGCTCACGTCCCGCAACGCCTCGACAACCATGCGATGCTGGCTGTTCTGCTGCAGACGCCGCCCCTGCGCGGCTGCCAGCATAGTCTTCTTCAAACTGCGGGACTGGCCGTGATAGAGCGGAAACTCGATCCGCAGATCCTGGACGTCGATGCGGGCGTTCATCGCGGTCATATCCAGAAGGCGATCCGATGACGGACGCGCAGGAAGGTGAGCCAGGCGACGCCGCAGAGCGCCACGGAATAGATGAGGGCGCTGATATAGGTCGCCGTGGTCGGTATCTGGCCCAATAGCGGCGCGCGGAGCACCTGAAGCACCGAGTAGAAGGGGTCGTAGACGAGGAACCATCCGCGCGCGCCCAGGAAGTCCGGCTTCCACATCACGGCACTGACGTAGAAGGCGATCTGCATGACGCTGCCGATGATGGGCGGAATGTCACGGAAGCGGGCGCAGAGGGCGCCGAGCATCATGGCGGCGGCCGCACCATCGATCAGCCACAGGATCAAGGCCGGGATGGCCGCGAAAGCGTGCAGCGTGAGCGGAACCTGGAACGCCACGAAGACCACAACGATGACGATGACGTTGTGGCCGAGGATCAGAACGTTTCGCGCAAGCAACTGGATAATATAGAGCGAAAACGGAATCCGCATCGATCGGATCATGCCCTCAGCCTGCACGAAGCTTGTGCAGCCTTCTGAGATGATCGTCGACAGGAAACTCCAAAGCACCAGCGAAAGGGCCAGGAACGGCAAGTAGTCGCGCACCTCGGTATGGAACAGATAAGCGTAGAGGAAACCGAGCGAGGCGATCATCAACGCCGTCGACAGGGTCAGCCAGAGCGGGCCGAGGACGGAGCCGCGATAGCGCAGGCGGATATCGAGCCAGCTCAGCGTGAACGCAAGACGCCAGAGCGAAACGGCTTTGGTGATATCGGCCACCGCCATGCGATTGCGCGCGACGAAGCCCAGGCCGTGGCGCAGGTCGATGGCAAACCCTTGCTCGGCTTCGGACGGAACCAGCGACTGGCGGTCGGAAATGACGTTCATAAGGCGCCGCCGATAGCCGATCCGTCCTGTTGCTGCAACTGCGCCCTTCGGATGGGTTGCCTTACGCGCATTGCATCAGCTCGCCGGCGCGGCCGGCACCAGTGTCGGTGTCGCCCCCGGCACGAGACGCACACGCTGACCGGGAACCAGATGCAGCGGGTCCGCTTGCACGACGGAGAGCGTGCGCCCGTCATCCGTCTGAAGCACGACTTCGGATGCGGATATCCCTGGTTGAAGCGGAACGCCCATGGCGGCAAGGATCTGTGCGCGCGAATCGCCCGACGCAATGGCCTGCGTGATAGGGCGGACCGCATCCACCGTCGCGTAGGACGGTCCGCTCAGTGTGACTGTATCGACGGCCGATGCTTGCAGGGGCGCAGTCGGCGCCGCGCAGCCCACCACAGTCACAGCAACACACAAGGTCAGCGCCGCGCCAACACGCCCGAATGTGAACAACCACACCTCCAACACGAGTTCGTGAGCAATCTATGTCAGGTGCAATCTAGCGGACATACAGCGGACTGTCGTCAATAGTTCGTGTTGCGCGAAACTTCGGGTTCGATTAATGGGTTAGAAGACGTTCCTGTCCGCTAATCTGAAGCAATGTTTCGAGCGGCGACTCTTGTCGTCGTGACTCACCGGTCCCCGAGGGCCGCGCCACGACGGAGGCTGTTTCCCATGCCGCGCAATTCTCCCGCAGACGTGATCCTAACCCTTCTTGCCAGCAAGAACGCCGACATGCGGGCGACGCGCTTGCGTCGTGGATTGCGGATGGCGGCCTGCTTCACGATGGTCGGCCTGCTCGCCGCCTGCGCCAGCCACGCGCCGCGCCTGTCCAATGCCGAACAGGCCGGACAGTATAAGGACAATGCCGCTGGCAATTATGCGCCGCCGGGGCCGCCGAGCGATCCCTGGGGTCCGTATATCGTTCAAGCCTCCCAGCGTTTCGATGTGCCTCAGAGCTGGATTCGCAACGTGATGCACACCGAATCCGGCGGCCAGCTTTACGTCAATGGCGGCCTGGTGACCTCCGGCGTCGGCGCGATGGGCCTGATGCAGGTGATGCCCGAGACCTATCAGGAGCTTCAGGCCCAGTATGGCCTCGGCGACGACCCTTACGCGCCGCATGACAACATCATGGCGGGCACCGCCTATTTGCGCGAAATGTATGACCTGTTCGGCTCGCCCGGCTTTCTCGCGGCCTATAATGCCGGGCCGCAGCGGCTGAACCAGTATCTGACCGATGGCCGGCCCCTGCCCGCCGAAACGACCCATTACGTTGCGATGATCAGCCCCTCCATCCAGGGCGACATGCCGAGTGGCCGGTCCCCGGCTGACCAATTCGCCATGAACAGCATGAACGCACCCAGCGCGCGTCCCTATAACGGCGGTGCCGTGGCCGGCGCCGATAGTGGGGCGAGCCTGGCCGAAACCGGTGGCGGTGCCGTGGGCGGCGGCAGTCTGGCTGACACGGGCGGCGGCCTGGTGGGCGGCAGCGGTGGCAACATGATGCTCGCCATGAACAAGCCTGGCGCCCAGCAGCCGACCTTCCAGCCGGCGGCGACCGAGAGTGGCCAGAGCGCGGACGACCTCAATTCGCAGCAGGTCGCAGCCCATAGCGATGCGCTGGTGGCCGATGGCGGCGGCGCCGTGCCGGCGGACCTGATGGTCGCGACGAACGAGCCTCGCCCGACGCAGGCCCAGGTCGATCAGCAGGAAGCCGCCGCCGATTCCGCCGCGCCGGATGCCGACAGCGCCCCTGCTCAGGTCGCTGCCTATCAGCCCGCCGTGACCCAAGCGCCCGTCTTTCAGACACCTGTCGTTCAGATGCCGATGCGCGTCGCGGTGCTGACGCCGCCGGCGCCCGCGCCGACCCCGGCGCCGCGCCCCGTCTTCCAGGTGGCCCCCGCCTATCAGCCGTCCTACGGCAGAACCGCCGCACCATCGCAAAGCGCCGCCAATCCGCCGGCCGCCCGCCTCGCCGCCTTTACCCCGCCGATCCGCCGCACCTATGCAGCGCCGCGGGTCGTTGGCCCCTACGGCACGCAGAATCTGGCGAGCGAGATGAACGAGCCGGCGGCGTCGCGCTCCGGCGGCGGCCTGCATCTGATCGCACCCGCGATGGCCGATACCATCCCGCTCACGCTGACCGTCGGCGGTGCAGGCTCCTGGGCGATCCAAGTGGGTGCTTACGGCAGCGCGAGCGACGCCCGCGAAGCGGTGCAGAGCGCGCGGCAACATGAGCACTTTCAGCTGGCCTCCGCCCGCACCATCGTGATGCCGGTGCATGTGTCGCAAAAGCTTCTCTATCGCGCGCGTCTCGCCGGCCTGTCGGAAGGCGCGGCGGTGAATGCCTGCAACGTCATCAGCCGTCATTCCCCTTGCATGGTCATCTCCCCCGACGCGCAGTAGCCTTGTGGGATCCTGAACGGGTCTCCACCGATGCCATCTGACACGATCGATCTCGTAACGCCTGAGCTTCTCACAATCCCCGACCTCGCGGCCGCCATGGCCACGGGCGCGCGCGTTTATCGTGTCGCTGAAGTTGCCCCCAAAGCGACGGAACGACAGCCCCTGCCGCTGATCGCCGGCACCGACGGGTTCACTGAAGAGTGGATCGGGATGTGGCATCGTGAGACCCATCAAGCGTCCGTGCATGCCCTTGCCTGCTATTCGGCGATGGATGCCGTCATCTCCGGCACCGGAGAGGTCTGGCTAGACGGCCGGCTGATCACCGCGCGGGAGATCATGCACGACTACGTCGCTGTGGGGTACGATGTCGCCGGCGGCGGCAATGAGCGCCTTCATGCCGCGTCTCGCCGTCCCATTCGCAGCATCGACACACCCTGCCTCGTGGCGGTTGGCCATGGCATCGCGGTCTACGGCCATTTCCTGACGGAGATGCTGTTCCGCATCCTGGTGGCACAACGCGCCCTGGCGGCCACGCGCCTCAACTATCAGGTGCTGCTGGATCAGGCCGCGCCTGACTGGCTTCTGAAAATCCTGACGGATGACCTTGGCATCCCGGCCTCAGCCATGGTGTTTTTCCAACCGGAGATCGAGCAGGTCCGCCTGCGCCACGCCATCTTGCCCAGCCGGATCTACACCGAATATCGCTTCCATCCGGCGGCCGACGACATGCTGGCGGCGCTGCTGGCGCGCCTGGACCTGCCCGAAGGCGACGCCTTGCCCCGGCGGATCTTCATCGCGCGCGGAACATTCCATAACATCGCCGCGCCCCATCGGGTCTGCGTCAACGAGCAGGCCCTGATCGACATAGCTGTGACCCGGCACGGCTTCACGCCTGTGACCGTCGAGACCATGGGCTGGCGCGCGCAAATCGCGCTGTTCCGCAACGCCGAAATGGTACTGGGTCAGGCGGGCAGCGGGCTGCACAACACGCTATTCTGCCAGCCCGGCACGCAGGTCGCCTCCATCGGCTTGACGAACCTCATGCAATCGATGATCGGCACGCTGCGGGGCCAACACCCGGCCTTCATTTCAAACGACTTCACGCTCGTGGGCGAGTTCACCGTCGATGAGGCGATGTTCGCGACATTCCTCGACCGCGTCTGCGGTATCGAAGCCGAAGTGGAGCCCGAGCCCGAGCCTGAGCCGGTTGTGCTTTTGGAGGCGTTCGCGGTGGTGGAACCGGCGCCAGTGCCGGCACCCGCGCGCGGATTCTGGAAGCGGCTTTTCGGCGGATAACGGAGCGTTATCCGCCAATACGCTCCAACCCGCCCAGATACGGCCGCAGCGCGGCCGGCACGGCAATCGACCCATCCGCCTGCTGATGATTTTCCATCACCGCCACCAAAGCACGGCCAACCGCGACGCCCGATCCGTTCAGCGTATGGACGAAAGCCAGCGTCTTGCCGTCCGCCGCGCGAAAGCGGGCATTCATCCGCCGGGCCTGGAAGTCCCGCGTATTCGAGCAAGAACTGATTTCGCGATACATGCCCTGCCCCGGTAGCCAGACTTCGAGATCGAAGGTCTTCACCGCGCCGAAGCCGGTGTCACCCGCGCAGAGCAGCATGCGACGATAAGGGAGTTCCAGCCGCTCCAGCACCGTCTCGGCACAGCGGGTCATGCGCTCATGCTCCGCCTCACTGTCCATCGGCCCGACAATGGAGACCATCTCGACCTTGCGGAACTGGTGCTGGCGCAGCATGCCGCGCGTGTCGCGCCCGGCTGAGCCCGCCTCACTGCGGAAACAATCGGTCAGCGCCGTCATCCGCCACGGCAGCCTGGCCGCCGCCGTGATCTCGTTCGCCGCCATATTGGTCAGCGGCACCTCGGCGGTGGGGATCAGCCAGCGACCGTCGGTGGTGCGGAACAGATCCTCGGCGAATTTCGGCAATTGGTTGGTGCCATAGACGGCGGCGTCGTTGACGAGGGACGGCACCGCCATCTCCTCGAACCCATGCTCGGTCGTATGCAGGTCGAGCATGAACTGGCCAAGCGCCCGCTCCAGCCGCGCCAGGCCGCCGCGCAGCACGGTGAAGCGCGCGCCTGACAGCTTCGTCGCGTTGGCGAAGTCCATCATGCCAAGCGCCTCGCCCAGCTCGAAATGCTGGCGCGCCGGAAAATCGAGCGTCGGCGGTTGCCCCCAGGTCTTCAGCACGACATTGGCGGTCTCGTCCCGCCCCTCGGGCACATCGGGGTCGAGGATGTTCGGCAGCGCGTCCAGGGTGTGCTTGATGGCGGCATCGCAGGCGTCCGCTTCCGCTTGCAGCCCCTCCATCTCGCCGCGCAGGGCAGTGCCTTCGGCCTCCAGCAGCGTGGTGTCCTCGCCGCTCTTTTTGGCACGGCCAATGTCGCGGGACAGTTCGTTGCGGCGCGCCTGCTTTTCCTGCAACAGGCCGAGCGCCGTGCGGCGACGGGAATCCTGGTCGAGGATGGCAGCACTTACGCCAGGCAGGCGACGGCGCGCCATGGCGGCGTCGAAGGCATCAGGATCAGCGCGAATGGCGCGGATGTCGTGCATGGGTTTAGGCGTCCTCGACGATCTTCGGCTCGACGATGCGCACGGCGATGATCGAAATTTCGTACAGCACGATCAGCGGCACGGCGAGGCCGGTCTGGGTCAGCACATCCGGCGGTGTCAGCACCGCGGCGACGACAAAACAACCGACATAGGCGTAGCGGCGAAACTTCTTCAGCGTCTTGGAACTGATGATGCCGACCTTGCCCATCAGCGTGAGCGCAACCGGCAGTTCGAAGGCGACGCCGAAGGCGAAGACTAACCGCATGACCAGGCCGAGGTAGTCCGACACACGGGCCATCAGCTCGATCTGCAAGCCGTCCGCGCCGGCATGGCTTGTCGGTGTCTGGAAGCTCAAGAAGAAGCGAAAGGCAGTCGGGAAGATGAAGTAATAGGCGAGCGCCGCACCGGCCAGAAACAATACCGGGGTCGCCACGATGAACGGCAGCATGGCGCGCTTTTCGCTGCGGTACAGGCCCGGCGCGATGAACAGCCAAAGCTGCGTCGACATGATCGGGAAGGACACGAAAACGGCCGCGTAGACCGACACCTTGATGTAGGTGAAGAAGGCCTCATACAGCGCGGTGTAGATCATGCGCGGCTCTTCGCCGCGCGACTTCAGGATCGACACCAGCGGATGCGCCAGGAAGGCGTAAATCTGAAAGGAGAAGTGGTAGCAGACGAAAAAGGCGATCAGGAAGCCGCCCGCCGACCATAGGAGTCGGGTCCGCAGCTCGCTCAGATGCTCCAGAAGATGCATCGGCTTGTCGTCGATCGGATCTGCTTCGTCGCGCGTCGCCACAGCCTGCTGCCTCGAATGTCTGGGGTGGAGACTGGTGGGCCGTTACCGGCGGATGCCAGGCGGGATGAAGGCCGGGCGCTTCGGCGCCAAGGTAATGCCCGGCGGAATGAAAGACGGTGTCAGCGGACCGTCCGACACCATGTCTGCGGTGATGTCGTCCGGCCGGTCGATGGCATATTCCGGAAACTGCCCCACCGCGACCGTTTCGACGGGCAGATCGGCGGCGGAGATCGGCCCCATATGAACGGATTTGGTGCCCATGGGATCGGCGAAGGCGGATTTGATGGTGTTGTCAGGGTCCAGCATCTTGCCAAGCTGGCCGCGCACGTTCAGCCCGCTGCGCAATTCCTGGATGGAATCACGCACCTCATGCAGATTGGCCTCTCGCACGAGGTCATCCATCTGGCCCTGAAAGTCGCCGGCCATCCTGCGGGCCTTTTTGATCAGACCCGTGATGGTACGGATCGCGACCGGCATGTCTTTCGGGCCGATGGCCACGAGTGCCACCACGCCTACCAAGGCGATTTCGGACCAGGCAAAATCGAACATATGTGGCGGTAGCCCCCCAAGGCCGACTGCTAGCAGGAAGTTAGGTATTGGGGAACTGCGCCGCCTCCGTCCCCATCGGTGTCTCGGGCGGGTTGGTCGCCATCAAGGCGGTGTCGTTCATCAGATCGTCACGGCGCGGCAGGTCGCTCAAGGCCTTCAGGCCGAACTTGGACAGGAAGGCGGGTGTCGTCGCCCATAAGGTCGGGCGGCCTGGCGAGTCTCGACGACCGGCGGGGGCGATCAGCTCCGCCTCCAAAAGCGTGTCCATGGTAGACTGGGAGAGTGTGGTGCCGCGCACCTCCTCAATCTCGCCACGCGTGACGGGCTGGCGATAGGCGATGATGGCGAGCGTCTCCATGGCCACGCGCGGCAGGCGGCGCGGCACCTCGATCACGCGGGTCAGGCGCGGCGCGAGATCGGGCGCGGTGCGGAACTGCACGCCGCCCCCGACCGCCACCAGTTCCACGCCACGCCCGGCATAGCGCTCACGGAGCGCGGCGATGACGGTCTCCGCCTCCTCCGTATCGGGCAAGAGGGCGGTGAGTGCACGCATCGACACGGGCGCGGCGGCGGCGAAGAGCATCGCCTCCACCAAGCGGAGCGAATCGTCGGAGATGGTCGTGGTGTCAGTCATTCGTACGTTCCGCCCCATGACGGTGGATTGCGCTGCGCTTATCCACCCTACGACGCCCTTTTGTAGGGTGGATAAGCGCAGCGCCATCCACCAACCCGGCTACTCGCTGCCACGCTTGACCATGATCGGTCCGAAGGTCTCGTCCTGACGCAGGTCGATCGCGCCGCCCCGTGCCATCTCCAGCCCCGCGAGCAGCGTGCTCGCCAGGGCCGCGCGGCGGGCAAGCGGCTCCAACGGCGTCACCTCGGGCAGGAAACTCATCAGCTCCGTCCAGTCCGGCATCTGCCCAAGCATCAACCCCAGCCGCCGCAACGCGTCCTGCACGCTCCACCACACCATCGGGCGCGGCACATAGCGGCGGGTCGCGGCCTGCCGGCGGAGCGCGCCGATATGGCCGCGCAATAGGCTCGGCAGATCGAGCAACAGGCCCGAACGATCCGTCTCGGTCAGGTTTTCGGGCATGCCCCGCGCGAAGACATCCAGACCCAGTTGCGGCCGGCGCCCGAGCCACAGCGCCGCCGCGCGCATCGCCTGCAATTCTGCCAGCCGTCCGGCCAGCGTCTCGGCCGCCATGTCGGCGTCTTCCGCCTCCTCCACCCCCGCCGGCACCAGCAGGCGCGACTTCAGCCAGGCGAGCCAGGCGGCCATCACCAGCCAATCGGCCGCGAGTTCCAGCCGGATGCGCCGCGCACCCTCGATGATGGCGAGATACTGGTCCACGAGAGCGAGGATCGAGATTTTCGAGAGGTCCAGCTTCTGGCCGCGCGCGAGATCGAGCAGCAGATCGAGCGGCCCCTCGAACCCCTCCAGCCGCAGCATCAGGCTGGAGCCGCCCTCCGCCGTGACGGGCGTTTCAGACACTCTGCCCGGCGAGGTTGAAGACCAGACGCATGGTCCAGGGCACGATGCGATTCAGCAGATCGTGGATCGGGTCGAAGGACCAGCCAAACTGGCGGGAGGCTTCGGGCACGATGAAGATTAGCAGCAGCACGATGGCGATTCCGGCGCGCTCCATCCGCGCCCAGCGCTGCGCCAGGGGCAGTGGCAGCAGTCCGACGATGATGCGGCCGCCATCCAGCGGCGGAATCGGCAGCAGATTGAACAGGCCGAGCACGACATTGGCCAGGATGAAGTCCTGGATGAAATTCGTCGCCGGCACGATGGCGCCGGCATTCACATAAGGCAGTAGCCACGCCGCCAGGGCGCCGAGCCAGGCAAGGAAGAAGTTCATCGCGGGACCGGCGGCGGCGACCAGCATCATGCCCCGCCGGGGGTCGCGAAACCGCCATGCTGCGACTGGCACAGGCTTCGCCCAGCCGAACATGAAGACCACGCGCCCGATCGACACGAGCTGACCGATCAGCAACAGGCCGGGCAGGATGATGGTCCCGACGCGGTCGATATGGCGCAGCGGATTGAGCGACAGCCGGCCCGCGAGCTTCGCCGTGTCATCGCCCAGCGCCCAGGCAGCATAGCCATGCGCCGCCTCATGCAGGGTGATGGCGAGGATGGTGGCAATGGCGCCGATCAGGATGTCGGAGATCAGACCGGTCATGCCACCAGCTCCAACAACGCAGTACGCTCGGTGAGCCAGCCCGCGAGATCGGGCGTGGTCGCGAGTAGACGGTCGCCGGCGATCCGCGCGCCGAGGCCCGCGACATCTGCCAGCGCATCCAGCACGGCGGCATTGCCGTCATAGTCGCCGGGGCAATGGAGAGCGATGTCGCAACCGGCGGCGAGGCAGCGCTGCGCGCGTTCGACCGGCGTTCCCTGCAGGGCGTTCATGGTGAGATCGTCAGAAACCAGCAGGCCGCGAAAGCCGATGGCCTCGCGAATGACGGTCTGGATGATGAGGGGTGAAAGCGTGCCGGGTTGGGTGTCATCCAGCCCCTCGTAGAGGATATGGGCCGTGATCATCCAGGGAATCCGGTCCGCAGTCGCGCGGAAGGGCGCGATATCGGCGGACCAATCCGGCCCCTGGGCCGAGACGCGCGGCAGACCTAGATGGCTATCGAGACGCGCGCGGCCATGCCCTGGCGCGTGTTTCCCGACCGCGATGACGCCGGCGGCGGTAAGGCCTTCCGCCATGGCGAGGCCGAGTGCCGCGACCACGGCCGGATCGGCGCCGAAGCTGCGGTCGCCCACGACCTTGTCCTGGCCCGGCACGGCCAGATCGAGCACCGGTGCCGCCACGACGTCGAAGCCCATGGCGCGGCATTCGGCACCGATCGCCGCGCCATGCAGCCAGGCCGCGCGCAGCCCGGCCTCGGCGTCTAGGTCATGCAACCGGCCGATGACGGCGGCGGCGGGATGCGCCGCCCAATGCGGCGGCCGCAAGCGGGCGACGCGGCCACCTTCCTGATCGACCATGATGACGGCATCCGGATGGAGTACCGCGCGCAGGGATGCGGTGAGCGTCTGCAGCTGATCGGGGTCCACGACGTTGCGGCCGAACAGGATCGCGCCGGCCGGCGGGTGGGCTGCGAACAGCGCCGCCTCGGCCTCGGTCAAAGCCGGGCCGGAGATGCCGAGGATGACGGGTTTCACGAGCGACAGGCCAATAATAGATCGTCACCCGCGCACTTGATGCGCGGGCCTACCCGTCGCGGCGCCCCGACGCCGTGTGGGCGCCACATCGGGTAGGTCCCCGGGTCAAGCCCGGGGATGACGATGGTGGGAGGGCCGCCGCTTTCATTCACGATGAAGGTGCTCAGAACGCCGCGACGGTGCAGCGGCCGCCTTGACCACGAACCGCATCACAGAACGTCGTTGCCGTCGACACAGACGCGAATCCGGCCGTCCGCACCCGCCAAAAGCTGCGGCCATTCACGTCCGCATGCATGAAGATCGGGCTGCGGCCGTGGAACAGAGCCGGCATCCGATGCGACAGATGGTCCCACTCCGCATGGGCCGCATCGACGCTGTCGAGCGCCGCGAGCTGCACCTGAACGTGGCCGGCCTTGCCAGAATGCGTTGCCGGCGGGGCATATTCCTGCGCCAGATTACCCACCCGCGCGGCGCTTTTGGACGGCGGCACGATATGGGTCGCGGCGCCCGACCCCGGCTGAGCCGCTGTTTCCGGCACGCTCGGCACGGTGACGGCCGGTGGTGGCGTCGGCACACTCGCGGCCGGTGGCGGGACCGGAGCAGGCGCCGGCGGCTGGTTCTGGGACGCCGCGAGGCCGGCGGGGTTGGCCACTTCCGGTGCAGGGGCGAGGCTCGCGGTGCCTCCCGAACCGACACCGCCGAGCAACTGGCTGCTCTGGTTGGGCAAATCCAGCCCACCCGGATCGGAGGGCTTCACCTTCACCGCCGTAGTCGGCGCCGTGATGATCGGAACAGAATTCGGCCCGCCACCCGTCAGGGCGGCATAGCCAATGACAAAGACGAGCAGAACGACGCCGATGGCGCCGCCGGTCAGCACCAGGCGACGACCCTCCGCCGCACGACGCTCTGGCCCGGATCGGTATCCGGGCGGCGGGATGCGGAACTCGTCCGACATTCAGCGCATCTCCTCGACGGGCGTCACGCCCATGACCATCAGGCCGGACCGGATGACGGTCGCCGTCGCCGCCACCAAAGCAAGACGCGCCCGTGTGCCGGCGGCGTCATCGGCTTGAAGGAAGCGCAAGGTCGAGTCGTCGCGGCCCTTGTTCCAAAGCATATGGAACTCGCCTGCGAGGTCATAGAGATAGAAGGCGACGCGATGCGGCTCACGCGCCATGGCCGCCCCTTCGATCAGGCGCGGCCAGGCGATCAGCCGGCGGATCAGCGCCAGTTCCTGGGGATCATCGAGGGCCGCGCAATCGGCGCCGGCCAGCGCCTCGGGCGTGGTCTCGGTGGCACCCAGGCTTTCGGCGGCGGCCCGCAGCACGCTGCGGCAGCGGGCATGGGCGTATTGCACGTAGAAGACCGGATTCTCCCGCGTCTGCGCCACGGCCTGATCGAGGTCGAACTCCATCTGCGCATCGGATTTGCGCATCAACATGGTGAAGCGCACGGCATCCCGCCCGACTTCGTCAAGCAGGTCACGCAAGGTCACGAAGGTGCCGGCGCGCTTGGACATGCGCACCGCTTCCCCGCCACGCATGACATGCACGATCTGGCACAGCACCACTTCCAGCGTCACCGCGCCATGGGATACGGCTTTCACGGCCGCCTTCATGCGCGAAACATACCCGCCATGGTCGGCGCCGAGCACATCGATCAGGATGGCAGAGCCGCGCGCAATCTTATCCGCGTGATAAGCGATGTCATTGGCAAAATACGTGTTGGAACCATCGGACTTGCGCAGCGGCCGATCGACGTCGTCACCGAAATCGGTGGAACGGAACAGCGTCTGCGGGCGCGGCTCCCAGTCATCGGGCGTCTTGCCCTTCGGCGGATCGAGCACGCCTTCATAGATCAGCCCGTCGGCTGCCAGCGTCGCGATGGCGACATCCGCCGCACCGCTGTCGAGCAGCTTGCGCTCGGAGGAAAACACGTCCTGCCGCACGCCCAACAGTTCCAGGTCGGTGCGGATTTCGGTCAGCATCATGTCGAGCGCCAGATCGCGCACCGTCTCGAACCAGGTGGCGGGATCGGCGATGCCGAGATCGGGCGTGGCCAGGATAGGTCCGAGGGCGGCGCGCAGCGCCTGGCCGACGGGGATGAGATACTCGCCGCGATATTGAAGGCCGCTCGGCGCGGCGGCATCGAACTCTTCCGGCGTGATCGGGCTGCCCAGGGCTTCGAGGTAGCGCCAATAAGAGGCCCAGGCGAGCGCCTGCACCTGCCCGCCAGCATCGTTGACGTAGTATTCGCGGGTGACCGCGAAGCCCGCCTTCGCCATGACGGCCGCCAGCGCATCGCCCACCACGGCGCCTCGGCAATGGCCGATATGCATCGGCCCTGTGGGATTGGCGGAAACGTATTCGACATTGACGGCCACGCCCGCGCCGGCATCGCCGTCGCCATAGGCCTCACCCGCCGTCAGAATGACGGGGATCTGGTCGAGCAGCGCCTGCGGGCTGAGGCGCAGATTGACGAAGCCGGGGCCGGCGGGCTCCGCCGCCGACAACAGCGGCAAGGCGGCGAGGCGTTCCGCCAAGGCCTGGGCCAGTTCCTTCGGATTTCGGCCGGCGGGCTTCGCCGCGACCATGGCGGCGTTGGTGGCCATATCGCCATGGGCGGGGTCGCGCGTTGGCGTGACCTCGACGCGGGCAAGCTGCTCGGGCGTCAGGACGGGCAGGAGGTCGCTCAGCGCCTCCACGACATGCGCGCGCATGTCGGCAAACAGATTTTGGCTCATGAAAACGTATCAGCCTTGAACGCTGAGATCGGTCAACCGTCGGTATTCTTCCTGCGCATAGCGGTCCGTCATGCCGGCAATATAGTCCCGCACGGTTTCGGCCGCCTGGGCGGTGCCCGGCGCGCCGGCGCGGGTGCCCCATTCCTCGGGCAGCAGGTTCGGCGCCTCCAGGAACATCATCGCAAGTTCCGCCGTCAGGCGCTTGGCCTTGGCGGACATGCGGTTGACCCGCCAGTGACGATACATATTGGCAAACAGGAAGGCCTTGATGGCGTCATTGGCCTCCGCCATCGGCGGGCTGAAAGCGATCACCGGCGCCGCTGCATGACGGATGCCGTCCGCATCCATCGGCGCGAGGCGGCTCAGATTGTCGCGGCTTTGCTGAACCACGTCTCGGATCAGCCGATCGAGGACGCGGCGAATCGTCTCATGCCGCAGCCGCCCTGCCGGCAGATCGGCGCGGAGCGCCCGCGCTTCGGCAAGGGCGTCCGCCACCACTGGCAGATGCGCGATATCGTCCATGGTGAAGAGATGCGCGCGCAGCCCGTCATCGAGGTCGTGGCTATGATAGGCGATATCATCTGCGAGGGCCGAGACCTGCGCCTCCGCCGAGGCATAGGTGTCGAGGCCGAGCGGGTGGATGGCATTGTAGTCCGCCACATAACCGGCCGGATTCTGGATGGGGCCGTTATGCTTCACCAGGCCTTCCAGCGTCTCCCAACTCAGGTTGAGACCGTCGAAATCGGCGTAGCGGGCTTCCAAAAGCGTCACGGTCTTGAGACTCTGGGCATTGTGATCAAAGCCGCCGAACGCCGACAGGGCGGCGTTGAGCCCGTTCTCACCGGCATGACCGAAGGGCGGATGGCCGAGGTCATGCGCGAGTGACACCGCCTCGGCCAAATCCTCGTCCAGCCGCAAGGCGCGGGCGATGCTGCGGGCGATCTGCGCCACTTCCAGGCTATGGGTCAGCCGCGTGCGGTAGAAATGGCCTTCATGATTGACGAAGACCTGCGTCTTGTATTGCAGCTTGCGGAAGCCGGTGGAGTGCAGCACGCGGTCGCGGTCGCGCTGGTAGAGGCCACGCATGGCACTGGTCGGCTCGGCATGCAGCCGTCCGCGTGAGGTCTCTGCCCGGACAGCATAGGCGGCAAGCTCCATAGCCGTGAGGTATGCCCTTCAACCGGAGGCGGCAAGGCGCTATGTTGCGGCTATGAGCACGCAAACGTCGAATTTCGGCCTCACCGACCGCGCCGCCATCCGCATCTCCGAGCTTCTCGGCAGCCAGCCGACCCCCGCCGCCCTGCGGGTCGCGGTGCTCGCCGGCGGCTGCAGCGGCTTTCAATACAAGTTCGACCTGGATGAGGCGCCCCCGGCAGCGGATGACTTCGTCATCGAACAGGCCGGCGCGCGCGTGCTGGTCGATCCCAGCAGCCTCGACCTGCTGGGCGGTGCTCAGCTGGATTACACGGACGCCCTGATGGGCGCGCATTTCGCGATCAAGAACCCGAACGCGACCTCCTCCTGCGGCTGCGGCACCAGCTTCTCGATCGACTGACGCGCGCTCAGGCAGCCGCCGTTGCGCATCGCCACCTGGAACGTCAATTCCATCCGCGTCCGCCAGACCCATGTGCGGCGGTGGTTGGAGCGGGTGAAGCCCGATGTTTTGGTGCTTCAGGAAATCAAATGCGAGGCGCCGAACTTCCCCGCCGCGGTGTTTGAAGAACTCGGCTACACGGTCGAGATCGTGGGGCAGAAGGCCTATAACGGCGTCGCGGCGCTGACGCTCGGTCCCGCCACCATCAGCCATCGCGCCCTGCCCGGCCTTCCCGCCGAAGATGTGCAAAGCCGCTATATCGAGATCGACTATCAGGGCCTGACCGTCATCGGCCTCTATCTGCCGAACGGCAATTCCGGCGGCGACGCAGGCTACGCCTATAAGCTGGCCTGGATGGATGCACTGTGCGAACGCGCCACCACCCTGCTGACCGAGGACCGCGACCTCGTCATCGCTGGAGATTTTAACGTCTGCCCGGCGCCGCTCGACTTCGCGGCAGGCACATTGCCGCCGACTGACGCGCTGCTGCGCCCGGAAACCCGGGCGCGCTTCCGGCGGCTGATCCATAGTGGTCTGACCGATCCCGTCCGCGCGCTGCACCCCAGCGCCCCGGCCTATAGCTTCTGGGACTATCAGGCTGGCGCCTGGGAGCGCGATCGCGGA
Organism: Acidisoma sp. PAMC 29798; assembly: GCF_030252425.1. Classification (GTDB taxonomy): domain Bacteria; phylum Pseudomonadota; class Alphaproteobacteria; order Acetobacterales; family Acetobacteraceae; genus Acidisoma; species Acidisoma cladoniae. The sequence goes on from NZ_CP126994.1 coordinate 2,054,101, forward strand.
TTGCGCATCGATTTCGCGTTGCTTTCCCCGAAACTCGCCGAATGCCTGGTGGCCGCCGCGCCCGACCGTGACGAACGTGGCGCGGAACAACCTTCGGACCATGTGCCGGTGGTCGTCGACCTGGACTGGCCACGCGCGTCGTGACCGAACTGCCCACCCAACCCACGCAGGCCCGCCGCTTCTCTAAGACGCGCGATGCCCATAACTCGGCGCTGCTACAGGACTATGCCGAGCTGATTGACGACCTCATCACCACCACAGGCTCAGCCCGCGCGAGCGAAATCGCCCGAAGGCTGGGCGTTTCGCATGTCACGGTGATCAAGGCCGTCACGCGGATGGAACGCGAGGGCCTGGCGGTCACCAAGCCCTATCGCGGCATCGCTTTGACCGAGCAGGGCCAGGCTCTGGCCGACCGTGTGCGGGCGCGCCACAGGCTGGTGGTGAACCTGCTCGTGTCTCTCGATATCCCGCTGGAGATCGCCGAACAGGATGCCGAAGGCATCGAGCATTACGTTTCGGATACCACCCTCCAGGCTTTCGCGCATTTCCTTGCGCGCAAAACCGACTAGGAGAGGTCCAACGGGTCAGGCCGCGCGTGCGAACCCGAGGGAGACGTCCATGGATTTCGCGCAGCTTCATGTGATCAGTGACATTTGCCTTCTCGTGGAGGATTTGGACCGATCGATCGCCTTTTATACCGACAAGCTGGGTTTTACCGTTCTGCGCCGGGCGGAAGGCTTTGCCGCCTTCAATAGCCAGGGCGTAAGTCTCGTCGTGTGGCAGGCGAGCCATGTGCCGGACGTGCCGCGCCCGATCACCCATTCCATGAGCCGCACGGACCATCGCGCCTGCGTCTCCATCCGGCTGCCGAGCGTGGCGGATGTGGACCGTTGGTATGAGAATTTGGTCGGGCGGGAGGTGTCTTTCCAGCGGCTTCCCGCGAATTACCCCTGGGGCGCCCGCTGCTGCTACTTCACCGATCCCGACAATATCCTGTGGGAACTTTACGCGGACATCGGAGAAGCGGCGGCCTAACCCTCGTCCTTGAACGGGGAGAGCGTCGAAAGTTCCTCCATCTGCGCAAGCATGGCGGGGCGCTCCTCGTCCAGAAAGCCGGCAATCGCCCGGCGCAGCCCTGGATGGGCGATCCAATGCGCGGAATAGGTCGTGCTCGGCAGGTAGCCGCGCTGAATCTTATGCTCGCCCTGGGCGCCGGCCTCGACCCGTGACAGGCCTTGGGCAATAGCGAAGTCGATGGCCTGATAGTAGCACAGCTCGAAATGCAGGAAGGGCCAGTCACCCTGGCAGCCCCAGTTGCGGCCATAGAGCGCGTCGGCGCCGACCAAGTTAAGGGCAGCGGCCACGGGTGTTTCGCCATGAAAGGCCATCATCAGCACCACACGATCGCCCAGACGCTCCGACAGCATGGGAAAGAAGCGACGGGTGAGATACGCGCTGCCCCATTTCCGATCGACGGTCGCCTGATAGAAGCCGAAGAAGGCGTCCCACATGGCGCGGGTGATCTGGTCGCCCCGCAGCGTCCGGAAGGTGAGGCCGGCGGCATTCGCGTCCCGCCGTTCGCGGCGGATCGACTTGCGCTTGCGCGATGACATGGCGCCCAGAAAGTCATCGAAGCTGCCGTAGCCCGCATTGGTCCAATGGAACTGCATGCCGAGGCGGCGCAGCCAGCCCGCCTCCCCCAAGGCCGCCCATTCCTCATCATGGCAAAAGGTGACGTGGACGGAGGACAGGTCGAGTTCGCCGCAGACCTGCGCCAAGCCCTGGCCCATGGCCGCCAGAGGGATAGTGGCACCGGGCCGACGCAGCAGGCGCGGCCCTGGCACCGGGCTGAAGGGCACCGCCGCCTGGAGCTTGGGGTAATAGCTGCCCCCTGCCCGTTCAAAGGCATTGGCCCAGCCATGATCGAAGACATATTCGCCGTAGGAGTGGGATTTCACATACATCGGCACCACGCCCACGACCGCCCCCGCCGAATCGCGGAAGACCGCGTGCTGGGGCAGCCAGCCGGTGCGGGCGTCGGCCGATCCGCTATCCTCGACCGCGCTCAGGAACGCGTAGCTGACGAAGGGATTGTCGTCGCCGGCGCAGAGGGTCCAGTCGGCGGCCTCGATTTCGTGGATGCTGCGGTGCAGGCTGAGGGTGAAGCTGTCGTCAACCGGCATGGGTTTGAAGATAGGGACGCCGCGCCGGAAAGGGAAGCGGAAGGGCATTCCGAACGGTCAGGCTTTCGGGAGGAGCGCGATCAGAGAGCCTAGCTTGGTGCCTGTGTGTTCGCTAATGACGGCCTCATGACCCCTCTCGACGAACTCTCACGGTGGATGGCGCTTCGCTTATCCACCCTACATCAACTCGTAGGGTGGATAAGCGAAGCTTCCTCCACCAAACCGCCGTCACTCTATGACGAACAGGCCTTCCACTTCCACCGCCGCGTCGAGCGGCAAAACTACTATGGGTCGGCTTCGGCCTCTCCGCCCTCGATGAAACGTGGGACCGCTACAGCGGGCGGAATCATATCCGGGATCAGTCCCAGAATATTCACGCTGCCATCCGCCGCAGGCTCATAGACCAAGATGTGCCTCGGACTATGAACCCGGCGCGACGTATCTTCTACGCGATTGCGGCTGTGTCTGAGGTGGTAGAACAGAACCGCTGGATCGATTCCACGTTCGGGCCTCGCTCCCGGTGTGCGGGGATCGTCGGCAACATCCTGCATCGCTTGAAGGATCAAGGTCGCATAGCGATCGCGCGCCGCTTCCCCGAAGAGCTGTGCGCCTCGATCGAGGAGGTCGATCATTCGCCGCTCGACATGATGAGGGACGCGATAAACGCCCACGCTCACATCCCGGAGAGTCCGGTCGAACCATCCGCGGTCAGCCGCTCCAGAAACGCGTCCCTGTCCGCGGGCGTCGCGATTGTCTTGAAATCGCCCTCGGCGATCGCCGCCCGGCCCTCGCGAACGACGTCGCGAATGGCCTCTAGACGCGCGTGGTCTGCCTTAAGGGCATCCTCGTACCTACGAAGCGCCTCGTGGACGACCTCGCTCGCGTCATGGTGGCGCCCGATGCGCACCTGATCGTCCACAAACGAACTGAGCCGCTCGGTTAGATCAACGGTGCGTCCGGACATGGCCTCACTCTATGATGAACAGGCCTTCCACTTCCACCGCCGCGTCGAGCGGCAGAACGGCCACGCCGATCGTCGAACGCGCATGACGGCCGACATCGCCGAAGACCTCAACCGCGAGGTCGGAGGCGCCGTTCATGACCAGGGCCTGCTGCGTGAAGCTGGGTTCGGACGCGATGAACCCGCCGAGGCGTAGAACGCGGCGCACGCGGCCGAGATCTCCGTCACAAGCCGCGCGCAGCTGGGCCATGAGATTGATGAAGCACAGCCGCGCCGCCTGCTTGCCGGTTTCGACATCAACCGCGCCGCCCAGCTTGCCGACGGCGAAGAGATTACCGTCCTGCAAGGGCAATTGGCCTGAGATGGTCACAATGCCGTGGTGAATCGTAAACGGCACATAAGTCGCGACCGGTTTGGCCGGTTCGGGCAACACAATGCCCAGGGTCGCCAGACGCTCTTCGAAAATATTCGCCATTACGGTGTGCCCGGCAGCGGCGAAAACAGTGCCCCCTTGCCCGGCTTGTCTTTCCAATCCTCGGCATCGGCCGGGGACTGGCCTTTGCGGGTGATGTTCGGCCATTGCGTCGAGAAGTCGCGGTTGCGCTCGGCCCAGGGGGTCGCCCGGTCGTCGCTGTCCGGCAGGATCGCCTCAGCCGGGCATTCTGGCTCGCAGACGCCGCAGTCGATGCACTCGTCCGGGTTGATCACCAGCATGTTCTCGCCGACGTAAAAGCAGTCCACCGGACAGACTTCGACGCAGTCCTTGAACAGGCACTTGATGCAATTTTCGGTGACCACGTAGGTCATTCAACGCTCCTGGCGGTGGTCTGGGGCGGACGGCGACATGGCTCCGCCCGCCGCGCCCGATATGCCGCCGCGCCCGCTTTCATGCAAGGGTTCGGCATGCAAGGGTGCGGCCGGTCTGTCGCCGCTCGGGTCAGGCAACTCCTCATACAGCGCCTGTGCCTCCGGGGCCGGGCCGCGCCGCAGAGCGAGGGACAGAACGCGCAGCACGCGGACCTGATCGCGGATCGCGAGGGTCAGCACATCGCCCGGACGCAGCCGCGCATGGGGCTTTTCGGTCGGCTGCCGGTTCAGGCGGACCGCGCCCGCGACCACCAGCCTTGCGCAATCGGATCGTGCCTTGGCGAAACGCGCGCACCACAGCCACGTATCGAGCCGCTGCCAATCCCGATCCTCGACATCGCGGCCAGTCATCGCCGCGTGCCGAGCTTGCGGAAGCTGGCGAGGGTCGCGAAGGGTCCGTCGACCGGGACGGACGGTGGCCGCTTCACCGCATTCTCCCGCGCACGGGCCAGCGGCGTCAGCATGGGCGGCACCGGCGGTCCATACTGGCCGGCATCGAGGCTGGGTGCAGGAATAAGCCGGAAGCCGAGCCGACGCAGCACGGCGGGCAGCGCCTCCGCCTTGACCGACAGGCGGGAGGCGAGGCCCCTCGGCAGAGGCATCCGGCCCGCCTGAGCCCGCGCGCCGCGCCGCAACTCCTCGGCCACGCGCTCCGCGACATCGAGGCGCAGCAGCACTGGCCCGGCCGTCACCCAGCCCAAGGCCTCGGCGAAGCCCGAGGGCCAGGTCTGTCCGACCGGAGTCTGTCCGACCGGAGTCTGCTCGACTGGAATGGCGGTGAGGCTCGACAACGGCAGGTCAGGCGTCGGAACGCCATGCGCCAGAGCCAGGAGGGCCGCCCGCAGGGCCATCGGCGCAGGCTTGAGCATCGCTGGCAGGAACCAGGCGAAGGTGCCACCGGCGAGCCGCACCACGCCACCGGCCTGATCTTCCACCTCAGCACGGGCCAGACCCATGCCTTCCCCCAGGCGATGGAGCAGGCCCCGCGACTCGGGCGCTGTTCGCGCCGCCTCCAGCGCAGCGAACAAGGGCGCGAAGCCGGCGGCGATCTCGGCGTCCAGGAAGGCTTGGCAGCGACGGCGCACCCGCTCCCGCAAGGGACCATCGAGAAAGTCGCTGACTTCCACCTCCGCCAAGGGCCGCAGCACCGAATGGCCGGGCCGCAGGCGGGCGACTACCTGCCCTTGCCAGAGCAGCCGATGCTTCTCCGTGCGCGTGATGTCACTGTCCGGTGCCGCTTCGAAGCGGCCGACGCGGCGTGGCATCTCTTCGCCCAAGGCGCGACGGGCGGCACGCATGACCATGCGCTTCTCGTCACCCACAGCGGCTGGATCAGGCAGGAAGGTGAAACCCGCGACATGGCCGACCGAATGGCCCTCGACCACCACTTCCCCGCGCGCCGTGACGGCGGAAAGCAGGTCCTGTCCCTCATTCTCCTCCAGCCGGCGCATCAGCAGCGCGGCCCGGCGATCGACAAAGCGGTGCATAAGCTTTTCGTGCAGGCTGTCGGAGATCATGTCCTCCACCGCCCGCGCCCGGCCCTGCCAATGGGCGGCGTCGCGCACCCAATCGGACCGCGCGACGATGTAGGACCAAACGCGCACGCCCGACAGGCGCTGCATCAGCGTATCGATATCGCCTTCGATCTTGGCCAGACGGTCAATCTGACCGCCGATCCAATCCACAGGCAGATGGCCCGCATCGGTGACGTGATTGAAGACCCGCGCACAGAGGGCGGCATGGCTATCATCGGCGATCTTGCGGAAATCCGGGATCTGACAGGCATCCCAAAGCAACCGCACGCGGCGCCGCCCGACGGCGCGCTGCCGGACTTCGGCGTCGCGCGACAGCGTGGTGAGGGTTTCGAGATCCGACGCATCATTGCCCCGCACCAAGCCCCGGCGCGGCGGGGACGCCTGCAAAGACCCGAGAAGATTGTCGATGGAGGTGAAGTCGAGGTCGCTATTGCGCCAGAAGATATGCTCGATCGCATCGAAATCATGCGTTTCGATGGCGCGGACGAGTTCATCCGGCAGCGGCGGACAGTCGGCCGTGCCGCCGAAACTACCGTCGCGCATGCCGCGCCCGGCGCGGCCGGCGATCTGCGCCATCTCGGGCGCCGTCAGCCGGCGCAGGCGATGGCCATCGAACTTCGAGATGCCGGCAAACCCGACATGATCGACATCCATATTCAGGCCCATGCCGATGGCATCCGTCGCCACCAGGAAATCGACCTCCTTTTCCTGATAGAGGGCGACCTGGGCATTGCGGGTGCGCGGCGACAGCCGCCCCATCACCACGGCGCAACCGCCGCGACGCCGGCGGATCATTTCGGCGATGGCATAGACTTCGGCCGCCGAGAAGGCGACCACAGCGCTGCGCGGCGGCAGGCGCGTGAGCTTTGCCGGCCCGCTGTGATAGAGGCGCGACAGGCGCGGCCGGGTTTCGATGATGGCATCCGGCACCAAGCGCTGGATCAGCGGCCGGATGGTCTCGGCGCCCATGAACATCGTCTCGACCATGCCGCGCGCCCGCAGCAATCGGTCAGTGAAGACGTGACCCCGATCGGGATCGGCGCAAAGCTGGATCTCGTCCACCGCGACGAATTCGACATGGCGATCGAGGGGCATCGCCTCCACCGTGCAGGCGAACCACCGCGCCTCCGGAGGAATGATCTTTTCCTCGCCGGTGATCAGCCCGACGTGGCGGATCCCCTTGGCGGCGACCATGCGGTCATAATTTTCGCGGGCAAGAAGGCGCAGGGGAAAGCCGATGATGCCCGAGGCGTGGGCTAACATCCGTTCCATGGCCAGATGCGTCTTGCCCGTGTTCGTCGGTCCTAAAACCGCTTTCACGCGCGGGGCGAATCCCTGCATGAGAGGATGTTCGATGCTTTGAAGACGCTTTGCAAGCGCTCGATTGCATGCCCGCTGCAATGCGGCATCTGTTGCATTCAGTGTGCAGTGCAACACATTGGGCGCAGCGAGCCATGATCGTTCCGATCCAAGGGAGACAAGAAAATGACTGAAGACACACAGGACGCCCCCGCAGCGACCGTTCCGGGCGCCGAAACCCGCGAATTCAGCGCCGAGGTGGGCCGTTTGCTCGATCTCGTGGTTAATGCGCTGTATTCCGAACGCGAGATTTTCCTCCGCGAACTGGTGGCCAACTCGGCCGATGCCATCGACCGCCGTCGGTTCCTGTCCTTGACGGAACCCGCCCTGACCCTGCCGCCCGAGGCCGGCGTCACCATCACGCCCGACAAACCGTCGCGGCAGATCACCATCACCGATGACGGCCTGGGCATGAGCCGCGACGAGATGGTCTCCAACCTCGGCACCATCGCACGCTCCGGCACCCGCGCCTTTGGGGAAACCCTCCGCGATGCAAAACCGGACCAGCGCCCGAGCCTGATCGGCCAGTTCGGCGTCGGCTTCTACGCCTCCTTCATGGTGTCAGAGCGCGTCGAGGTGATCTCCCGCCGCGCCGGCACCGATGAGGCGTGGAGCTGGCGCTCCGACGGGCGTGGCAGCTTCGAGATCGCGCCCGCCGAGCGCGGCACCGCCGGCACCGACGTGATCCTGCATATCAAGGCCGATGCCGAGGAATTCCTCGAACCCGCCCGCCTGCAGACCATTATCAAGCGCTGGGCCGACCATATCAGCGTGCCGGTGCGTCTGGTGCGCGACGGCGCCGTGGAAACGGCGAATGCCGGCACGGCGCTGTGGCAGCGCAGCAAGAGCAGCGTCACGGAGGCGGAGTATCACGACTTCTACCGTCACCTCGGCAATGTCTTCGATACGCCCTGGACGACGATTCACTGGCGGGCCGAGGGCGCGCTGGAATTTTCCGCACTCCTCTACATCCCCGATTCGCCCCCCTTCGACCCCGTGGAGGGTGAGCGGCGCAGCAAGCTCCGCCTGCATGTCCGGCGCATGTTCATCACCGATGAGGCCGATCTGCTGCCGCCCTGGCTGCGCTTCGTGCAGGGCGTGGTCGATACCGAGGACCTGCCCCTCAACGTCTCCCGCGAAATGCTCCAGACGACGCCGCTGATGGCACGGATGCGCAAGGCCGTGCTCAACCGCGTGCTCACCGAACTCAAGACCAAGGCCAAGCAGGGCCCGACGGAAACGGCGGTTCCAGCGGCCGATGACGAAGACAGTGCGGCGGCACCCCAGGCCGGCACGGACGGCTATATCCGCTTCTGGGAGAATTTCGGCACGGTCCTCAAGGAAGGGCTGTGGGAGGATTCCGGCGCCCGGGCTGACATCGCGCCGTTGCTGCGCTTCCGCTCCTCGACCGCGGAAGGATGGACCTCCTTCGCTGACTACGTCAGCCGCATGAAGGACGAGCAGCCCGCGATCTACGTGCTGGCGGGCGAGTCCATCGACACTCTGCGCCATGCGCCGGTGCTGGAGGGCTTCAAGGCCAAGGGTTACGAAGTGCTGCTACTGTCGGACGCCATCGACGCCTTTTGGCCGGAGCGGATGGACGCTGTTGAAGGCAAGCCGATCCGCAACGCGCGCCAATCGGCCGCTGATCTGGGTGAGGCAGAAGCGCCGTCCGAGTCGATCCTGCCGCTGCTCGCCAGCCTCAAGGCCGCGCTGGGCGACGAGGTTACCGACGTGACATCCGCCGCCCATCTCAGCGACAGTCCGGTGATGCTTGTGTCTAGCGGAATGGGTGCCGATCTTCACATGCAGAAGCTACTTCGCCGCGCCGGCCGCCCGGCTTGGGGTGGCGCGCCGACGCTGGAGATCAATCCTCGCCACGCCTGGATCGAAGCGCTCGCCGCGCGTGTGGCGGCCGGCGGCTCGGTCGAGGACGAAGCGCGCCTGCTGCTCGATCTGGCGCGCGTGCAGGAAGGTGATGCGCCTGCCGAGCCCGCCGCCTTCATCCGCCGCGTCGTCGCCGCGATCTCTGGCAAGACCCCGTCTTGATCCGCGCCGTCGATTGCCTCTTCGCCCATTCGGAGGACCAACCGGTTCACCGAATCCATGGCGTGCGGCCCAATGGTTTGGAAGTGTTCAAGGCGCGCCTTGCGGAGGGACAGCGTAACTATCTCGATTTCAGCGGCTTCGCGGCGAAATCAGGCGTTGTTGTCATTCTGCCCGCAGCAGAGGATGGCATGATAGATGCCGTTCTAGGTTTGGGTAGCGAAGAGGGTCTCTACCCTTTCGGCGCCCTGCCTTTCGCGCTTCCATCTGGAAGTCGGTGGCGGCTGGTGGATTGCGATGTCGCTCAGGCGACACTTGGCTTTTGTCTTGGTGCCTATCGGTTCGGGAGCCTCAAGGCAGAGTCGCTAAAACCGGCTCTGCTGCGCCGGGAAAACGGGTGTGAGGTCGCGGTTCGAATCGCGGATGCCATTTGGATGGCACGAGATCTCGTCAATCAACCGGCGAATCTTTTGGGGCCGGCCGAGCTGGCGAAAGTATTGCTAGAGTTAGGGGAACGTTTTGGTGCTATAACGACGATCGTCAGCGACGACGATGTCACGCGAGACTATCCGACGATCGCTGCGGTTGGCAGAGGATCGGATCGTGGACCATGCGTTGCAACATTACATTGGCGCGGGCATGCGGCCACGGACACATCGCCATTGGTTTCGCTGTGCGGCAAAGGTGTGTGTTTCGATTCCGGCGGCTATGATCTGAAACCTTCGTCCGGCATGCTTCGCATGAAGAAAGACATGGGCGGCGCCGCCGCAATGATGGGGGTGGCGGCCCTTGTGATGTCAGACGACCTTCCTGTCAGGCTCGTGCTGCGCATCGGGTGCGTTGAGAACAGCGTGTCCGGATCCGCGATGCGGCCCCTCGATGTTATTCGCACGCGCAGCGGCAAGACCGTCGAAGTGGGCAATACCGACGCCGAGGGTAGGCTTGTCCTCTGCGATTTGCTTGCAGAGGCCGCCGCTGAGACGCCTGACATTTTGATTGATGCGGCAACCTTGACCGGTGCCGCGCGGACTGCACTGGGCCCTGACCTGCCCGCGCTTTTTTGTAACGATGCTGACTGGACACGGCGCTTTTTGGATGCAGGGATAGACCAACACGATCCATTGTGGCCGCTGCCACTCTGGCATGGATACGACTCGTGGCTGGATAGCAGCGTGGCCGATATCGCAAGCGTCAGCTCCAAACCACAGGCCGGGGCCATCGTCGCGGCTCTATTCCTGCAACGGTTCGTTACTGGGGCGAAGGCCTGGGCGCATGTCGATGTCTATGCCTGGAACGATCAAGCCCGTCCGGGACGGCCCGAAGGAGGCGAAGGAACCGCGATCCGCGCTCTATATTCGGCATTGACCACTCAATTCTCTAACTGAATTCGCGAACCTTGCTGATACCTTGTAATGCTGTGATTTCACCTCGCGCATTCGTGAGGATTACAAGTAAGAAATAGTTACAAAAAAGCGTTGTTACTTTTTCGCACTGCGTCATAAAACTCACATCGAGACGGTTCGACATTGGTCCAGACATTGGTGCGATCCGCTCTCCCGGCAGCGCGTAGAACAGATTAGGCGGCCGATGCCGCGTCGAAAGGAATAAGATTATGGTTTCCAACTCATCTTCAGATCAGCTGGTTGGCGTTCTTAGAGATACGATCGTGGCCCTCGTGCGGCGTGACGGTCCCGATCTTTCCGCCCGCCAACTGGGTGTTTTTCTGACCTGCTATCTGACGGATAAGGCGCATACGGTGCGCGGCCTCGCGGCCGACCTCGAAGTGTCCAAGCCTGCCATCACCCGCGCGCTCGATCGGCTGTCCGAGTTCGAGCTGGTGCGCCGCAAGCTTGACCCCACCGATCGCCGCAGCGTGCTGGTGCAGCGCACCCTCAAGGGCTCGGCCTTCCTGCGCGATCTGCGCTCGGTCATGACCGAGGCGGCGGGTGGCAAAGCCTCCGTCGTGCATGAAACCGGAAGCCGCCGCGCCGCAGGCTGAATCACGGAACGCATTCAGGCAATGGGGAGCGTGCTCACGCAGGTCTCCCCTGCCTGGACGTGGTTGTGACATTAAGGCGCTGCACGGGGCTTCCCACGGCCGCGACCCGTTGCTATATGCCGGCGCCTCGGAGGGCGCATAGCTCAGTTGGTAGAGCAGCTGACTCTTAATCAGCGGGTCGTAGGTTCGAATCCTACTGCGCCCACCATCCCTTCCTTTCTCCCGACCCTTCCCCAAATGCTTTGACGATCCAATCGCTGCCTCTGGCGGGTTGGCCGTCATGAGCAGGAGATTGGTATTCGTGGACAGTGGCACCCGCGTCGTCGGCGCGCGCATAGAGGACTACGCCCTCATCGGCGACTGCAGGACCTGCGCCCTCGTCAGCCGCGATGGCTCCATCGATTGGCTGTGCCTCCCCCGATTCGATAGCAGCGCCTGCCTCTCCAGCCTGTTGGGCGCACCGGAGAACGGTCGCTGGCGCATCGGCGCCACCGACCCGCAGGCACGGGTCACCCGCAGCTACAAGGACGGCAGCGTCATCCTCGAAACCATCATCGAGACGGCGAGCGGCCGTGCCCGCGTGACAGACTTCATGCCCATCGGCGAGAACGATCGCGCCATCATCCGCATCACCGAAGGACTGTCCGGCACCGTCGATCTGCGGTTCGATCTGACGATTCGCTTTGATTACGGGCGGTCGGTCCCCTGGGTGATCGGCCTTGAAGGTCAAAGCGGATTGCAGGCTATCTGCGGGCCCGACCGGATCACGGTCTTCTCGACCATTCCGCTGATCAACGAGAATATGGCCACCAACGCGGGCTTCACCCTGCGCGAAGGGGATCGCCACATCTTCACCCTGGTGCATAACCACTCGCATCTCGCTCTACCGCAGAAGCCTGACGTCGATCGGTTGTTCAAGGATACCGAGGCGTTCTGGAACTACTGGGCGGCCTTATCGAACTACGAAGGCCCCTGGGCCGATGTCGTCCGGCGGTCCCTGATCACCCTCAAGGCCCTGACCTATGCCCCCACCGGCGGGATCGTCGCCGCGGCCACCACGTCCCTGCCCGAGCAGATCGGCGGCAGCCGGAACTGGGATTACCGCTTCTGCTGGCTGCGGGACGCGACGCTCACGCTCGGCGCCTTGCTGCGCGCCGGCTATACGGACGAGGCCAAGGCTTGGCGGGACTGGCTTTTGCGCGCCGTCGCTGGCAGCCCTGAGCAGACCCAGATCATGTATGGCATCGGCGGGGAGCGGCGCCTGAGCGAGTGGGAAGTGCCCTGGCTCAGCGGATACGAGGAGTCCGCCCCTGTACGCGTCGGCAATGCGGCGTCCGATCAGGTCCAGCTCGATGTCTATGGTGAGGTCATGACCGTGCTGTCAGAAGGCCGGCGCCTTGGCCTGTCGGACGTTCCCAGCGGTTGGGGGCTTCAGCGGGCTTTGGCCGACCACCTGTGCGATATCTGGCAAAAGCCCGATGCCGGAATCTGGGAAGTGCGCAGCGGCTCCCAGAACTTCGTCTTCTCCAAGGTGATGTCCTGGTCGGCGCTGGATCGCTGTATCACCGATGCCGAGGAGCATGGGTTCGAGGCGCCGCTCGATACATGGAAGTCCAATCGGGAGGCCCTGCGCGCCGAGATCATGGAGCATGGCTTCAACACGGCGCTCAACAGCTTCACCCAGGTCTATGGCGGCCACGAGCTGGATGCGAGCCTGCTGCTGTTGCCGCGCACCGGCTTCGTCGATGCCGCCGACCCGCGCATGGTTGGCACGGTCGCGGCGATTGAAAAGACTCTCGTGGTCGATGGATTGGTGCAACGCTACGACACCACCCTGAGCAATGACGGTCTGCCGCCGGGCGAAGGCGTGTTCCTCGCCTGTAGTTTCTGGCTAGCCGACAACTTCGCCTATCAGGGCCGCGTGGACGAGGCCCGCGCACTGTTCGAACGTCTGCTGTCGCTCGTCAATGACGTCGGTTTGATCGCCGAGGAATACTCACCGCAGTTGAAGCGCCAGCTGGGTAACTTCCCCCAGGCCTTTACGCATGTCGCGATCATCAACACAGCCTTCAGCATCGAGGGTGGGCAGAAGGGTGCGGCGGAGATCCACAAGGTAAATGCTTAGGGTAACCTGGGGGTCGGTCTCACCATCCCACCCAGCGCGATCATGATTCCTCCCCCGGCGACCGCGGCGGCGGCCGCAAAAAGGTAGATGGCCGAATAGCCGAAAGAGGCCTGGATAAACCCGGCCGCCGGGCCAGTGACACCTAAAGCGAGGTCCAGGAAGACGGAAAACACGCCGAGCGCGGCGCCGCGACTTGTGGCGGGCACACGCTCCAGCGCCTCGATCCCCAGCGCCGGGAAGATCGGGCCGAAGCCGAAGCCCGTCAGCGCCGCACCGATGATGGCGATGGCCGGAGACCAGGCGACACCCAGCACGAGCAGACCGGCGCCTTCGGCCAGAAAACAGAGCATCGCCATCCGCAACGCCCCGATGCGCGCGATGCTGCTGACGAGCAGGAGCCGCGAGAGGATAAAGAAACCGCCGAAGGCGCTCAGCGCCAAAGCGGCATGGCCCCAGCCACGCCCTGCGTAAAAAAGCGTGACGAAGGAGGCGATGGCGCCGAAGCCGATGGAGCCCAGCGCGATGGCGATGCCATGTGGCAGGACGCGGCCGAGAACGCTTCGAAACGGCAGTTGCGGTCCCCGCACCAGGCGCGTCACTGGGCCTCTTGCAGCAACAGGCAAGGCGATGAGGGCGATGGCCGCCATCACCAGGCCAAGGCTCCAGAAGCCGGCCACGCTTTGGATGACCACGCCCAACGGCGCACCGAGGGCGATGCCGCCATAGGTCGCGATGCCGTTCCAGGAAATGATCCGCGCGCTGTGCATCGGTCCGACTCGCCCAATCGCCCAAGTGAGGCACCCCGTGCTGACCCCGCTTTCACCCGCGCCAAGGCACAGCCGGCCGATGAGCAGCAAGGCGAGGCTGAGGGTTGGATGCGGCCGTGCGAGCGCACCGAGCATCGTGAACAGCCCACTGGCTGTGCAAAAACACAGGCCAAACAGCACCATCTTTTTGGGCCCGACGGTATCCGTCATGCGGCCGACCGGTGCCCGCGTCACCACCGTCGCGAGATATTGCACGCTGACGGCCAGACCCGCGAGGACCGCGCTAAATCCAAGCGTCTGATGCACGAAGGGCGGCAACACACCGAGCGGCATGCCGACAGTGAGATAGGCGCAGAAGGTGAAAGCGACCGTGACGATGATTTGGCGGGACGCCGCCCGGCCGCGCGGCCGGGGAACATCCGCCTCCGGCGGCGTGGTTTGGCTCATCCGCCTTGTCTAGAACACGGTGGGCCTCCGGGGAATCATCGCCATCGCGCCATCGGCGGATAAGGCTTCGCTTATCCGCCCTCCACCACCCGAAACCGATCAATCCCGACCGTGCCGTCCGGACCGGAGAAGGCGAGGTCCTGGCCTTGGCTCTGCTGCTGGCTGAATCCGGTTAGCCGGTGTTCACCGGTGTCATAGACCGTGAGCCGGCCGTTCGTCTCGATCACCAGCCGGTGCTGATCAGGGAAGCAGGCATAGCGCATGTCGTTCTGCGCACCGGAGGCGGCGGGGGCACCGAGATCATCTGGCCACCAATGGGTAGACCTATGGCTCGCAGCACTCTGAATGTCGCGGTCGAAATCGGCGTCATCCGCGCCCTGCACCTGTCTCTGGAAACGGCCGGTGCCGTCTCCTCCCACCAACTCCGCGAGATCGCGACACGCCGCATCCACCTTCGCCTTCAGGGTCGCGTTGAACATATCGCCGATCTGGGTCATGCCGCCGCGCGACCATTGGCCCATGCCACCGAGATCGGGGTGGTTGAATTGCGCCTGCGCGCTGCCGCTACGGTGCAAGGCTTCATACAGCGCCTCGACCGCAGCTGTGCTGATGCCGTGGCGATCGGCGATGTCGGTGATCGCCTGGCCGGTCACGTCCATAAAATCCTCCTGTGTCTCAAAGCGGAGATGGGGACGCGCGCGCCGACGATCCAGACGTCTCAACGGCAGGCGGGCTTTCAAGCGCGGGTGACCTCGCACTAAACTGGGGTCATGGCCGATATCGCTGCGTCCCCCACCCTTTTGCCTCCCCCCCGCACGCGACCCTTCGGGCGCCGCTATGCCTTCGTCGTGATCGGCGTGGTGTTCCTGGCGCTGCTCGTCTCCGCCGGGTTGCGCGGCACCATCGGTGTGCTGATGGTGCCATGGCAGGATGCCTTCGGCTGGAGCCGCGCCACCATCGCCCTCGCCGCCGCCATCGGCATCTTCCTGTATGGCCTGATGGGGCCCTTTGCCGCAGCCCTGATCCAGCGTTTCGGTGTCCGCCGCGTGATGCTGAGCGCCCTGGTTCTGATGGCGGCGGCCACCGCCTCCAGCGTCTTCATGACCCGTCCCTGGCAGCTCTTTCTCACCTGGGGCGTGCTGTCCGGCCTCGGCACCGGCTGTGTCGCCAATGTGCTCGGTGCCATCATCGCCAATCGCTGGTTCACGACCAATCGCGGCCTCGTCATGGGGCTGCTGACGGCGAGCACCGCGACGGGCACGCTGATCTTCACGCCGGGCCTGGCCGCCATCGCCGCCCACGCCGGCTGGCGGCCGGTGGTGCTGACCGTGGCCGCCGCTGCCGCCGTGATGATTCCGCTGATCGCCTTCCTGTTGCCGGAGCGGCCGGCCTCGATCGGCCTCACCGCCTGGGGCGCACCGGCTGGCGCTGCGCCCCCTGGCCCGCCGGCGATGTCCTTCATCGGCAATGCCATCGGCGGCTTGATGATGGGCATCCGCACCCGGACCTTCTGGCTGCTGTTTGCCAGCTTCTATATCTGCGGCTTCACGACCAACGGCATGGTCGGCACGCATCTCATCGCCCTCTGCGCCGATCACGGCATCGGGGAAACCCGCGCCGCCGGCTTGCTGGCCATGATGGGGGTCTTCGACCTGGTCGGCACGACCTTGTCGGGCTGGCTGACGGACCGCTTCGACCCGCGCAAGCTGCTGTTCGTCTATTACGGCTTGCGCGGGCTTTCCCTGATCTACCTGCCCTTCTCCGGCTTCGGCCTGTATGGCCTGTCCTTCTTCGCGGTCTTCTATGGTCTCGACTGGATCGCCACGGTGCCGCCGACGCTCCGCCTCGCGACCGAAGCGTTCGGGGAGAGCCGGACGCCTGTGGTCTTCGGCTGGATCGTCGCCGGCCACCAACTCGGCGCGGCCAGCGCGGCCTTCATGGCCGGGCTTGTTCGCACCATCGATGGGTCCTACATGCCGGCCTTCATGCTGGCCGGCCTGCTCGCGGTCGGCGCCGCGTTCTTCGCCATCTTCATCAATGCGCCGGCCGCCACGGCCGCTGCGCACAAGGAAATCCCTGCATGATCGTTCTCATCACGGGCGCGAGCGCCGGCTTCGGAGCCGCGATCGCGCGCACGCTCGTCACCGAAGGCCATAAGATCATTGCTGTGGGTCGCCGCACCGATCGTCTGGCCGATCTCGCCCATGAACTGGGCCGCGAGCGCGTGCTGCCCGTGACGCTGGACGTAACGGATCGTGCCGCCGTGGCCAGTGCCATTGAAGGCCTGCCGGAAGGCTGGGCCGAGATCGATATTCTGGTCAATAACGCCGGCCTCGCGCGCGGCCTTTCCCCGGCCCACGAGGCGAAGCTCGACGATTGGGATGCGATGATCGACACCAATGTGAAGGGCCTCACCTATATGACGCGGGCCGTTCTGCCGGGCATGGTGGCGCGCGATCGCGGCCATGTGGTGAATATCGGCTCGGTCGCCGGCAACTGGCCCTATCCCGGCGGCAACGTCTATGGCGCGACCAAGGCGTTCGTGCGCCAGCTGTCTCTCAACCTGCGGGCGGATCTGTACGGAACCAAGGTCAGGGTGACGAATGTCGAGCCCGGTCTGGTCGGCGGCACGGAATTCTCCAGCGTTCGCTTCGATGGCGACCAGGCCAAGGCCGATGCCCCCTATGCCAATACCACGCCGCTGACGGCCGAGGATGTGGCCGAAACCGTGCGCTGGATCGTGACCTTGCCGGCGCATTTCAACGTCAATACGATCGAGATCATGCCCGTGGTGCAGAGCTTCGCGGGGCTGAAGATCTTCAAGACCGAGGGCTGATACTCGCCCCCGGAATGCGTCATTTCATTGACACTCTGGCGGGGTCTTGCTAGGCCCCGCACCTGCCGGATCATCGGGGAATCATCCTCGGGGGCGGCCCATAATAAGAAGCAGCTCCAACGAGGGCGCAGCAACGAAAGACAGAGCCTATGTTCGCAGTCATCCGCACTGGCGGAAAGCAGTATCGCGTCGTGCCCAATAGCATTCTCAAGGTCGAGAAGCTTGAGGCCGAAGCCGGCAGCACCATCACCTTCGACGAGATTCTCGCCGTGGGCGAAGAAGGCGGCGCCACCTCGATCGGCGCCCCGTTCGTCGCCGGCGCTACCGTCACGGCCACCGTCGTCGCCCAGGACCGCCTCGCGAAGATCATCATCTTCAAGAAGCGCCGCCGGCAGAACAGCCGCCGCAAGAACGGCCATCGCCAGCACGTCACCGTGCTGCGCATCGCCGACATTGTGGCCGCCTAAGCCCGCGCTTGAGATAAGGAGAGACACTCATGGCTCATAAAAAAGCAGGCGGCTCGTCCCGCAACGGCCGCGATACCGCGGGCCGACGCCTCGGCGTCAAGAAGTTCGGCGGCGAGAGCGTCGTGGCCGGCAACATCATCATCCGCCAGCGCGGCACGAAGATGAAGCCCGGCGCCAATGTCGGCCTGGGCAAAGATCA
Source organism: Acidisoma sp. PAMC 29798 (assembly GCF_030252425.1). GTDB lineage: Bacteria > Pseudomonadota > Alphaproteobacteria > Acetobacterales > Acetobacteraceae > Acidisoma > Acidisoma cladoniae. The sequence goes on from NZ_CP126994.1 coordinate 2,071,892, forward strand.
CACGATCTTTGCCCTGATCGACGGTCACGTTAAGTTTCAGGAGAAGGCCGAGCGGATGCATGTCTCCGTCACGCCGCTTCCGCTGGCTGCCGAGTAACTTTCGCGCAGGGTTCCGGCTTCTCGCCTATGTTACAGGAAGGGGTCGGCACTGCCGGCCCCTTTTCTCGTTTCTGGTACCGTTCCTATGAAGTTTCTCGACCAAGCCAAGATCTATGTGCGTTCCGGCGACGGCGGTAATGGCGCGGTCGCGTTCCGACGGGAAAAGTATATCGAGTTCGGCGGGCCGGATGGCGGCAGCGGCGGCCGTGGCGGCGACATCATCTTCGAAGCCGCGCCCGACCTGAATACGCTGATCGATTTCCGCTATTCGCAGCATTTCAAGGCGCCCAAGGGCGGCAATGGCTCGGGCAGTGACCGCACCGGTGCCGCCGCCGACACCGTGCTCATCAAGGTGCCGGTTGGAACCGAGATCCTGGCCGAGGACCGCGAAACGCTGCTCGCCGATATCGATCATCCCGGCGCCCGCGTCGTGCTGTGCCGGGGCGGCGACGGCGGCTTCGGCAATGCCCATTTCAAGAGCAGCACCAACCGCGCCCCGCGCCGCGCCGATAAAGGCTGGCCGGGCGAGGAGCGCTGGATCTGGCTGCGCCTGAAGCTGATCGCCGATATCGGCCTGGTCGGCATGCCCAATGCCGGCAAATCCACCTTCCTCTCCGTGGTCTCCGCCGCGCGGCCGAAGATCGCGGATTACCCCTTCACCACCCTCGCCCCCCAACTCGGCGTCGTGCGCCCGACGGAATACGAGGAGTTCGTGCTCGCCGATATTCCCGGCCTGATCGAGGGCGCCCATGAGGGCGTCGGTCTCGGTGACCGTTTCCTCGGCCATGTCGAGCGTTGTGCGGCCTTGCTGCATCTCGTCGATGGCGCCGCGGGGGACGTGGTGCAGGCCTGGCGCACGGTGCGGGAGGAGCTGATCGCCTATGGCGGCGGTCTGGCCGAGAAGAACGAAATTCTGGTGCTCAATAAGTCGGACGCCATGTCCCCGCGCGAAACCTCGGCCCGGCGCGCGGCCCTGGCCAAAGCCTCGGGCAAGACCGTCATGGTTGCGTCGGGCGTCACCCGGGCCGGTGTGCCAGAGGTGCTGCGGCTGCTGATGAACATCGTGAACGAGGAACGGGCCGACCGCGCCCTCGCCTATAAGCGCGCCGCAAGCGCGTGAGTGCGGCCGCCACCCTGGCCGCCGTGCCCTCGGTCGCGAAGGCGCGTCGGCTCGTCATCAAGCTCGGCAGCGCGCTGGTGGTGGACCCCGATGCCGCCGCGACCCGCACCGGCTGGCTCGATGAAGTGGCGGAGGATATCGCGGCGCTGCAACGCACCGGCGTGGAGATTATCGTCGTCTCCTCCGGCGCCATTGCCCTCGCCCGCCGCACCCTGAACCTGACCCAGCCGAGGCTGCGGCTGGAAGAGAAGCAGGCGGCGGCAGCGGTGGGGCAGATCCGCCTCGCCCAGGCCTGGAGCGAAGCGCTTTCGGCGCATGGCCTGACGGCGGCGCAATTGCTGCTGACGATGGAAGATACCGAGGATCGGAGGCGCTACCTCAATGCGAGGGCGACACTCACCACGCTGCTCGGCCTCGGCTGCGTGCCGGTGATCAACGAGAACGACACGGTAGCGACGGCCGAGATCCGGTTCGGCGACAACGACCGCCTCGCCGCCCGCGTCGCGGAAATGGTGCAGGCCGATCAGCTCGTGCTGTTTTCCGACATCGACGGCCTCTATACGGCCGATCCGCGTCGGGATCCGGCGGCGCAGCACATCCCCATCGTCGCCGGCATGACGACGGAGATCGACGCCATGGGGGGCGAGCCGCCGCCCGGCTATTCCTCCGGCGGCATGCGCACCAAGCTGGTCGCGGCCCGCATTGCCACGGGCGCCGGCTGTGCCATGGCGATCGCGCTGGGTCATCGCCCGCATCCAGTGCGCGCCCTGGTGGAGGGTGCGCGCTGCACCTGGTTCATGCCCACGATCGACGGGCGCTCAGCCCGCAAGCGCTGGATCGCCGGCAGCCTGTCACCGCTCGGCACGGTCACGGTCGATGCCGGCGCGGCGCGGGCGCTGGCGGGCGGGCGGTCGCTGCTGCCCGCAGGGGTGGCGGGTGTCGCGGGAGAGTTTTCGCGTGGAGACGCCGTGCGTGTGCAGGGGCCCGGCGGCCTCGAAGTGGCGCGCGGGCTGTCGGCCTATAACAGCGAGGACGCGCGGCGCATCATGGGCCACCGGTCAGAGGAGATCGAGGCGATCCTCGGCTGGCGCGGGCGGGACGAACTGATCCACCGGGACGATTTGGTTCTGGTGTAGCTGGCTCTGCCGTAGCTGGCGGAAGGCGCTGCGCTTTTCCGCCCTACACCCTCTCCGTCGGACCGCACTCCCCAGACGTCATCCACAGGCTTGAGGGCGATCTTGCTCTAAAATCGCCACGAAGCGTTTCTATCTACCGGCCATGGATCAATACGCTCCACTTCGCGCAGACATCGCGCGCGACGACAGTATTTCGATGTCGGCCAAGGACGAGATCGACGCCCTCACGGGGATTCGCGGTGTCGCCGCCGTCACGGTCATCACCTATCACATCTACCCGTCCGAGGAGTTTCCCTGGGGACTGCACCAGTTCATCGCGCGGGGCTATCTGTCGGTCGATCTCTTCTTCGTTCTCAGCGGTTTCGTCATGGCGCTGAATTACGGGCAGATGTTCCGCGATCCTGTGCGGATACCTGCCATCGGCACCTTCCTGTTGCGCCGTATCGCCCGCCTCTATCCGCTCTACATCGTCTTTCTGGCGCTGCGGGTCGGCTATTCGCTCTTAACGTATCACAGCGTCACCGTGCCCGGATTCTGGTTCGCGATGAATCTGGAGCATCCAGCGAAAGACCTCATCGCCAATAGCCTGATGATCCAGTCCTGGGGGGTCGCGAAGGCGATCACCAACCCGACATGGTCGATCAGCACCGAATGGGGCGCCTATTTCCTGTTCCCCTTCATGGTGACGCCGATCCTGTTTCGCGGCCAATGGTCGGTGATGTTCGCGACGCTCGTCGCCGTCGCTCTCGTCATCGCCGCCAGCATCATGACCGGTTATGATGGGACAACGCATAACGGCGCGCTGGATGCCAATGACGGCCGCACGATGGTGCCGATGCTGCGCTGCCTGGGCGGCTTTGCGCTCGGCGTTATCACCTTCCGCGCCTTTCAGATCAGCTGGGTGAAACGCCTTGCAGGCTCCGGCATCGGTTGGCTGGTCATCGCCTATATGCTTACCGCGATCGCGCTGCATGCGCATGACCTTGTGATCTACCCGGCCTTCCCGTTGCTGGTCCTGTGCCTCGCCTGTGACAAGGGCTGGCTGGGCGCCGTGTTTTCGTGGAAGCCGATCTTCGAACTCGGGGTTTTGTCCTACACCATCTACGTCATCCACAATGTGTGGTTCCGCCCGTTCCAGTGGCTGCGGGCAGAGTTGCCCAAGCAAATGCCAATGCCGGTAGCGCAGATGGTGGTGGCGGCCTTCCTGATTCTGAGCATCGGCGGCGCGGCGATCGCGTTGCATCGCTGGGTCGAAGTGCCCGGCCGGCGGCTGGTGCGGACTCTGTCCCGGTCCTTCGAAACGCGGAGTTCGCCGTCGCCGCGCGGCGGCTGACGCTAGTCGTGGATGAAGGTCGCTTCGATCTCACCGAACTCGAAGCCGAGCTTCGTGCCCCAGGCGCGGTTCATCATGATCTTCGGCGCCACCATCCACTGCCAATCGTCGAAGTCGAGCGTGTGGTCAGATCCGCTGCTCTTCAGATTGAACGTGTAATGCATCCGATAGGCGTTGCCGGATTCGCGGCCGCGCGTGACGCCCACCACATCCGGCGTCCGGCCGATCCAGGTGCCGTCAGGGTCTTTGGTATAGGTCCAGTCGCGATCCTGGGTCGTGTTATCCGAGAATAGATAATGCTCATGCAGATGCAGCACCTGACCGTCCCAGGTGCCGTTCTCGTCAGCGGTGAACTGCTTCACGACATCGCCGCCACGCGAGAAGAAGAATCCGTAACCGCGCGAGTGGCCGTTGTAGAAATCCTCGACATGGAACTGTGGCGTCCGGTCCGCGAAGGCGGTCACCGGCTGGCGTGCGCATCCCGCCATCAGCAGCGGCAGAGCAAGGAGGACGAGCATCGGGCGCATAGGCACACTCCCACGGCATCACGTCGCCGTTGGTGCTTAACGCTCGGCCGCCTCCGTCGGATGCAGACGCTCCCCGGCCATATAGGCCAAGGCCAAAGGGTGATGCTGCTCCACCAGCTTCTGCAGCCGCTCCGCCAGAAGATGCGTGTAGATCTGCGTCGTCGCGATATCGGCGTGACCCAACAGCATTTGCAGGCTGCGCAGATCGGCGCCGCGCCCCAAGAGATGCGACGCGAAGGAGTGCCGCAGCACATGCGGCGACACGCGCGCGGGATCGAGCCCGGCCGTCAGCACCGTCTGCTTGAGGTGAAGGAAGAAGGCCTGCCGCGTCAGCGGCTTTCGAGAATCTCGGCCCGGAAACAGCCAGCGCCCCTGCTTCTTGCGCGCGGCGCGGAGCGCCCTCGCCGCCTCCCGCGCCGCATCCGACAGGGGCACCACGCGGTCCTTGCCGCCCTTGCCGCGCACCAGCAGCATCTCGGCATCCGCCGTCAGAGCTACGGATTGGAGCGACAGCAGTTCTGAGATCCGCAAGCCGCTGGCGTAGAGGATCTCCAGGCCGGCGCGCATGGTCAGGCCCCGCAGGCCCGGCGCCTCGGCCGCCGCGCGCAGCAAATGCTCGACCTCCGCCTCCGTCAGATTCTTGGGCAACGCCGCACTCGGTTTGGGGGAATCGAGCAGCCTGGCCGGATCGTCCGGCCGCACCCCCTCCCGCAGCAGGAACTTGTGAAACTGGCGCATAGCCGCGAGACGGCGCGCCTGGGTGCGTGGTGAGAGGCCGGCATCCGCCAGGGACACCAGATAGGCGCGCAAATCCGCCGTGCCGCTGGTCGACAGGCTTTCCCCGCGTGTCGTGAGGAACGCCTGAAGATCGTCGAGATCCGCGCGATAAGCCGCCAGGGTATTGCGCGCGGCGCCACGCTCGGCCGCCATCATCTCCAGGAAGGATTCGAGATGGCGATCCATCAGCCCATGCCGCTCCAAGAGAACTGCCATCACGCTGTCAGCGGTCCATCCCTATACAGGAGGCCGTGGACTCGGGGCGAACGAATGCAGCGGCTCATCGGAATAGGCCTCATCGCGGCATCGGCCGCCGCCTATAGCCTGGCGGGCTATTTCACTCGGCTGATTCCGCTGGATGTCATGACGCTGCTGTTCTGGCGTGGCCTCTTTGCCGGGTTGATGATCAGCGCCCTGGTTATCATCCAGCATCGTGGCGCGGCCTGGCGGGAAACGCGTGCCATCGGCTGGCCTGGCCTGCTCATCGCTGGGCTGACGGTGCTGTCCTCGTATCTCTATCTCGGCGCGCTGCGCCACACGACCGTGGCCGCCGTCTCGGTCATCTATGCGACGCTGCCCTTCCTCACGGCGGGCCTCGCCTGGCTGCTGTTGCGGGAGCGCGGCACGCTGCGCGAAGTGGTGGCCGGGCTGGTGGCGCTGATCGGCGTCGCGGTCATGGCCCATGGGGAAATTGGCTCCGGCCGCCTGGGCGGTGATCTGCTGGCTTTCGGCATGACGATGGTCTTCGGCATCACGATCGTCTTGATCCGGCGCGGCCGCACCATCTCGATGTTGCCGGCTGTGGCCTTGTCTTGCTTGCTGACGGCAGCCATCGCCTGGCCCTTTGCCAAGACCGGTCCGCTCACGGCCTTGCCGATGCTGCACCTCATTCTGTTCGGAACTTTGCAGCTCGGCCTCGGGCTCGCCTTGCTGACGACCGGGATGCGCCTCGTCTCCTCCACCCAAGCGGCACTCGTCGGGCTGCTGGATGTGCCGCTGGCGCCGATCTGGGTGTGGATCGCCTTCGGCGAAGTGCCACCGATGCTGACGCTTGTGGGTGGCGCCGTCGTGCTGGGCGCCGTGGTTTATACGATGGGCGCGCGCAGCCCGGCAGTCGGTCAGATCGCGGCGGCGATCCGCCCGACATCCGCGAGCACGGCCTCCCGATCCGGCATCGACGCGGACAAGCCGACATAGAAGGCCGTCACGATGATCAGTGCGCGGCCAGGCGGCCAGAGGATGGCGACGTCGTTGGTGATGCCCTTTGGACCGGAGCCCGTCTTGTCTCCCAGGCGCCAACCAGCCGGCACGCCGGCCCGCAGACGCTTGCCGCCCGTCTTGTTGCCGACGAGCCAAGCGACGAGTTGCGCCCGCGACCCGGCCGACAGCGCGGTTCCCACCACGACGGCGCGCATGAGCCCGGCCATCGCAGCCGGCGTCGTGCTGTCACGCGGATCGCCGGGATCCACATCGTTCAGGGCCGGCTCGCGTCGGTCGAGGCGCGTCACCTCATCACCCAGGGAACGGAAATACGCAGTCAAAGCCGCCGGGCCGCCAAAACTGTCGAGCAGAAGATTCCCGGCCGTATTGTCGCTCAGCGTCACGGCGGCTTCGCAAATTTCCGCCAGCGTCATTCCGTCACCGCCGACACGCTTACCGGTGACCGGGGAATAGGCGACCAGGTCACTCTTCGCATAGGCGATCCGCCGGCTGAGGCTTTCCTGACCGCGATCGACCCGCGCCAGAACGTAAGCGGCGGCGAGACATTTATAGGTGCTGCAAAGTGGAAACAGCTCATCGCCACGATGCGCGGTCCGCCTCATCGTTCCGGTGTCCAGGATCGCGACGCCCAGTCGTCCACCGTGTTTCCCTTCGAGATCGGCGAGACCGTCCTCAGGTGAACCGGCCACCGCCGGCAGGTCCGACGCCGCGAGAAGCGCCCCGGTCAGCAACAAACGGCGCGACAGCATCGGCCGCTTAGCTCTTGTTCACGGCGCTGGTGGGCAGCACCTCATGCACTTGATGCTGGTGCAAAGGCAGCGGAAACATGCCAAGCGCAAGGAAGCCCCCACCCGCCACGACCAGCAGGAAAAGAATGAAAATCAAGAGGAACTGGCGCATTCGGCTACTCTGCCCTTCGAAACTGCGGCTGTGCTAGCCTGGGGTGTGATCACGCGCAACACCTCCCTGGACGCCGATCCGCTGGTCCCGCCTTCCCGCCTGCTCGGACGCAGCGTCGTGCTGGTCGGGCTGATGGGTGCGGGCAAGACTGCCGTGGGTAAGCGCCTGGCCCAGCGGCTCGGTCTGCCGTTCGTCGATACCGACCAGGAGATCGAGAGCGCGGCAGGCTATACCGTCAGTGAGATCTTTGAGCGATTCGGCGAGCCCGCCTTCCGCGATGTCGAGCGGCGGGTGCTCCGCCGCCTGCTGGAAGGCCCGCGCGTCGTCTTGGCGACGGGCGGCGGCGCCTTCATGGACCGCGAAACCCGCGCGATGGTTCGCGATAAGGGCCTGTCGATCTGGATCAGGGCGCCGCTGCCCCTGCTGCTGAAGCGAGTCGCGGGGCGCAGCCATCGCCCACTGCTCATGAGCGGAGAACCCGCGACGATTTTGCAGGGCCTGATGGACCTGCGCCACCCCACCTATGCCGAGGCCGATATTACGATGGATTCCCGCGACGAGCCTGTTGACGCCATGGCGACCCGCACGGCGGACGCTGTGCTCGCGCATAAGCCGCCCACCCGCGTCACGGTCTCCCTCAGTGACGGCGGCTATGACGTGGTGATCGGCACCGGCCTGCTGGCCCGCGCCGGCGGCCTGCTCGCCCAGGTTCTGCCGCAGCGCCGGGCGATCGTGGTGACCGACAATACCGTCGCTGCCCTTCATCTCGATGCCTTGCGCGTTGGGCTGGAGGGCGCCGGCTTCACTGTCGGCACCATCGCAGTGCCCCCCGGTGAGGCCTCCAAGACCGTCGAAAGCTGGGCGGCCGTGGTGGATGAAATGCTCGCCCAAGCGGTCGAGCGGCGCACCGCCATCATCGCCCTCGGCGGTGGCGTGGTCGGCGATCTCGCCGGTTTCGCCGCGGCCGCGACGCTGCGCGGGCTGCCTTTCGTGCAAGTGCCGACGACGCTGCTCGCTCAGGTCGATTCCAGTGTCGGCGGCAAGACCGGCATCAATACCCGCCACGGCAAGAACCTGATCGGCGCTTTCCACCAGCCGCGCATGGTGCTGGCCGATACCGATGTGCTCGCGACCCTGCCGCCGCGCGAGCTGCGGGCCGGCTATGCCGAAATCGTCAAGGCCGGGCTGATCGGGGACGCCGCCTTCTACGAATGGTGCGAGGCGCACGGCGCCGGCGTCGTCACCGATGACCGCGACGCCCAGGCTGAGGCCATCCGCCGCGCCTGCGCCTTCAAGGCCGGCGTGGTGGGTGATGACGAGCGCGAGGAAAAGCCGAATGACGGCCGCGCCTTGCTCAATCTCGGCCATACCTTCGGCCATGCCCTGGAGGCCGAGGTCGGCTATGGCGGGGAGCTTCTGCATGGCGAGGCAGTGGCGATCGGCCTCGGCCTCGCCTTCAGCCTGTCGGCGCAGCTTGGCTATTGCTCGACTGAGGAAGTCGCGCGGGTGAAGCGCCATATCGCGGCGGTGGGGTTGCCGTCTGACATCGGCATGCTCAACCGGCGGTTCTCGGCGGCGCGGCTGATCGGCCATATGCGGAAAGACAAGAAGATGCGGGACGGCGCACTGCATTTCGTGCTGGTGCGTGGCATCGGCCAGGCTTTTACGACGCGCGACGTGCCGCCCGATGCGGTGGAGGCGCTGCTGCGCGACGCCGGCTGCGAGCCGTGAGGCACGCGGCAAGTCGGATTCTAGGGCGGATGAGCGTAGCGCTATCCGCCATTTGCTTCGCCCTCCCCGCCCGTGCCGGTTCGCTGCGCGCGCCCGTCGATGTCTCGGTCGCGCCGTGGCGATCACTCGGCCGGGTGCAAACAGAACTCGGTTCGCGCTGCACCGGCTTCCTGATCGCCCCGCGCATCGTGCTGACGGCGGCGCATTGCCTGTTCCAGCACCGGACTCTCGGCTATGTGCAGCCAAGTTCAGTTCATTTTCTGTGGGGCTATGCCGATGGCGCCTATCGCGATCATGCCCGCGTCCGCGCCTTCACGCTCTCACCGGGCTATGATCCGATGCACGAGGGTCAGACGCTGGGGATCGATCGTGCCTTCCTCACCCTCGATCATCCCCTCGGTATGATGTCGGATTCGGCCCATATCGCGGCCGCCGCGCCGACGGTCGGCACGGCACTGGTGCTGGGCGGATACGACCGTGACCACCCCGAAATCCTGATGGGCGATACCTGTCACCTGACCGGCGTCAGCCAGGATGGCGGCGGCCATCGGCTGATCGTGCACGACTGCTACGGCGAGCCTGGCAGCAGCGGCGCGGCGTTGTTCGCGCGCGAGGCCGATGGGCGTTGGGCGGCGGTGGGGATCGAGGTCGCGGTCACCGGGCCGGGCGGCATGACGGGCCTCGCCGAGCCGCTCGCTCCATAACCCCGTCTTGGCGACCCCGTCGCCTCCGTTCAAATCTGCCGCCCCCTGCGTTCTGGCCCAAATCCGCCACAGCGCGCTTCTTTCAGTTCACTCGCACAGCATGAACGGTCCATGGAACGCTTCTCCGGCCTCTCCCTGCTTCGTCACGCCTTCGGCGGCCATCAAGGGTGGAAACCCTTCTGGCGCGAGCCCGCGCCCAAACCTGCCTATGACGCGGTCATCATCGGCGGCGGCGGCCATGGCATGGGTGCCGCCTATCACCTGGCCAAAGACCACGGCCTGCGCAACATCGCCGTGCTGGACAAGGGTTGGCTCGGCGGCGGCAATGCCGGGCGCAACACCACCATCATCCGCTCGAACTACCTGTTTCCGGAAAGCGCCGCGCTTTACAATCATTCCGTCAAGCTCTGGGAAACGCTGTCGGAAACGCTGAACTACAACACCATGTTCTCGCAGCGCGGCGTGATGATGCTGGCGCATACGGTGCATGACGTGCAGGTCTTCAAGCGCCACGTTCATGCCAATCGGGCGGCGGGCGTGGATAATGAGTGGCTATCGGCGGAGGAGTGCAAAGCCTTCTGCCCGCCGTTGAACATTTCCGCCAATATCCGCTACCCCGTGGTCGGCGGTTCGCTGCAACGGCGCGGCGGCACGGCGCGGCATGATGCCGTGGTCTGGGGCTACGCGCGGGCGGCGGACGCCATGGGCGTCGATATCATCCAGAATTGTGCCGTCACCGGCATTCGGCGTGATGCATCCGGCGCGGTCGAGGGCGTGGAGACCGAGCGCGGCTTCATCGCCACGAAGAAGATCGGCGTCTCGGCCGCCGGCAATACCAGTGTGGTGATGGCCATGGCGGGCCTGCGCATGCCGCTGGAAAGCTTTCCACTGCAAGCGCTGGTGTCCGAGCCCGTGAAGCCGCATTTTCCTTGCGTCGTCATGTCCAACACCATCCACGCCTATATCAGCCAGTCCGACAAGGGCGAGATGGTGATCGGCGCCGGCACCGACGCCTATACCAGCTATACGCAGCGCGGCGCGATGCATATCGCCAGTCATACACTGGATGCGATCTGTGAGCTGTTCCCCATGTATCGCCGCCTGCGCATGTTGCGGAACTGGGGCGGCATCGTGGACACGACGCCGGATCGTTCGCCCATCATCGCCAAAACATCGGTGCCCGGCCTTTACGTCAATTGCGGGTGGGGCACCGGCGGTTTCAAGGCGACACCAGGGTCGGCACATCTGTTCGCGCATACCATCGCGAAGGATGAGCCGCATCCGATCAACGCGCCCTTCAGCCTGGAACGCTTCACCACCGGCCGCTTCATCGATGAAGCCGCCGCCGCCGCCGTCGCACATTAGGACGCAGGTCATGCTCCTCATCCCCTGCCCGCATTGCGGTCCGCGCCCCGAGTTGGAATTCCGCTATGGCGGCCAGGCGCATATTGCGCGTCCCGAAAATCCGGCACCGCTGACGGATGATCAATGGGCCGACTTTCTGTATGAGCGCGACAATGTCAAAGGCATCCATGCCGAACGCTGGCGCCATATCCATGGCTGCGCGCGCTTCTTCAACATGCTGCGTGACACGACGACGGATCGGATTCTGACGACCTACAAGACCGGCGAAGCGCGACCGGAGATCGCATCGTGAGCGAGGCCTTTCGCGCGCATTCCGGCGGCCGCATCGACCGTAGCCGGACACTGAATTTCCGTTTCGACGGCCGCGCCTATACCGGTGTCGCAGGAGATACGCTCGCCTCCGCGCTGCTCGCCAATGGCGTTCATCTGATTGGTCGCTCGTTCAAATATCACCGCCCCCGCGGCATCATGACGGCGGGATCGGACGAGCCGAACGCGCTCGTGACCGTCATCCGCGACAAGGCCCGCACGACGCCGAACCTGCGCGCCACGCAGGTGGCGCTGTATGAAGGTCTCGACGCGATCAGCCAGAATCGCTTTCCGTCCCTCACCTTCGACATCGGCGGCATCAACGACCGCATTGCGCCGCTGCTGCCGGCCGGCTTCTACTACAAGACCTTCATGTGGCCCCGCAGCTTCTGGGACCGCGTCTATGAACCCACAATCCGCGCCGCCGCCGGTCTCGGCCGTTCACCGGAAGCGCCGGATACCGATCGCTACCTCCAGCGCCACGCGCATTGCGACGTGCTGGTGGTCGGCGCCGGCCCCGCCGGGCTTGCGGCCGCGCTCGCCGCCGCCGAATGCGGCGCGCGGGTCATGCTGTGTGACGAGCAGTCCGAAATGGGCGGCTCCCTGCTCGCGGACGAGACCTCCTACATTGCCGGCAAGCGTGCGGCCCTGTGGATGACCGAGACGCTCGCGGAACTCTCGGCGCATCCCCGCGTCACGCTGCTGCCGCGCACCACGGCCTTCGGCTATTACCCGCATAACCACATCGGCCTCGTCGAGCGCGTGACGGACCATGAGGCGACGCCGGACCCGAAGCTGCCGCGCGAGCGGCTGTGGATGGTGCGGGCGACCGAGGTGGTGGTCGCCGCCGGCGCGCTGGAACGGCCGCTGACCTTCCCCGACAATGACCGGCCCGGCATCATGATGGCCGATGCCGCGCGCCTCTATGTCACGCGCTATGGGGTGAAGCCCGGCAAGCGCGCCGTCATCGCGACCGCCAATGACAGCGGCTATCATGCCGCGATGGCCCTCGCCGAAGCGGGCGTCGAGATCGCTGCCATCGCCGACCTGCGCCCGGCACCCTCCGGCGATTGGCTCGACATCGCGCGCGCGGCCGGATTGGCCGTCCAGACCGGCATGACCGTCTCTGGCACGACAGGTAAGATGCGCGTCGATGGCGTGTCCCTCGCCTCTGTAGCCGTGGATGGCTCGGTCGGCAGCACCACCGATATCGCCTGCGACCTGCTGCTGATGGCCGGCGGCTGGACGCCGACGGTGCATCTGTTTTCACAAGCTCTGGGCAAGCTGCGTTTCGATGAGGGATTGCAGGCCTATGTCCCCGGCGAGTGCGCGCAGCGCATTCGCGCCGCCGGCGGCGCGAATGGCGCCTATGGCTTGGAGGAGGCTCTGGCCAGCGGCTACCGCGCCGGCGCGGAGGCGGCCGGCCAACCCGATGCCGCCACGCGGGTCTTCGTCACGCAAAGCGCCAAAGCCGATGCCAGCACCATGCTCGGCGCCCTGCCCCATGGCCGCGATCCCTCTCGTGTGCGGGCCTTCGTCGATTTCCAGAACGACAGCACGGCCAAGGATCTCAAGCTCGCGCTGAGTGAAGGCTTCCGCTCGGTCGAGCATGTGAAGCGCTACACCACCACGGGCATGGCGACGGACCAGGGCAAGACCAGCAATATGCCCATGCTCGGCATCCTGGCCCAGGCCCAGGGCAAGCCGATCCCGGAGGTGGGCTTCACCACCTTCCGGCCGCCCTTCACGCCGACCACCTTCGGCATCTTTGCCGGCGCCAATCGCGGTGAGATGTTCGACCCCGCGCGCCGGACGCCGATCCACCCCTGGGCCGCCGCGCAGGGGGCGGTGTTCGAGGATGTCGCCCTGTGGAAACGCGCCCGCTACTTCCCCCGCAATGGGGAGACGATGGACCAGGCCGTGGCGCGGGAATGCCTTGCGGTGCGCGCCGGCGTCGGCATCTTCGACGCGACCACGCTGGGCAAGATCGAAGTCGTGGGGCCGGACGCCGCCGAGTTCATGAACCGCATGTACGTGAACCCTTGGACGAAGCTGGGCGTCGGCCGATGCCGTTACGGCGTCATGCTGCGCGAAGACGGGTTCGTGCTCGATGACGGCGTGGTCGGGCGGATCGCGACCGATCGCTTCCATGTCACCACCACCACCGGCGGCGCGCCCGGCGTGCTGAACATGATGGAGGACTACCTCCAGACCGAATGGGCGAACCTGCAGGTCTGGCTGACCTCCACCACCGAACAATGGGCCGTCATCGCCGTGCAGGGACCAAAGGCGCGGGAGGTGCTGGCACCATTGGTCGAGGGCATCGACCTCTCGGCGGCGGCGCTGCCGCATATGGCGCTCGCCGAGGGTCTGATTTGCGGCGTCAAGACACGCCTGTTCCGCGTCAGCTTCACCGGCGAGCTGGGGTTCGAGATCAATGTCCCCGCCGCCCATGGCCGCCAGGTGTGGGAAGCGGTCTTCGCTGCCGGCCAGGCGCAGGGCATCACGCCCTACGGCACCGAGACGATGCATGTGCTGCGCGCCGAGAAGGGCTTCATCATCATCGGCCAGGAAACCGACGGCACGGCAACGCCCGATGACGTCGGCCTCACCTGGGCAATCGGCAAGGCCAAGCCCGATTTCGTCGGCAAGCGGTCCCTGACGCGGTCGGGCATGACCGACCCATCACGCAAGCAGCTCGTCGGGCTGCTCAGCGTCGATGGCAAAACGGTGATCGAGGAAGGCGCCCAGATCGTCGCCGACCCCAAGCAGCCGGTGCCGATGACGGTGCTGGGGCATGTGACCTCTGCCTATCACAGCGCGGTGCTGGGCCATCCGATCGCGCTGGCCATGCTGGCCGGCGGACGCAGCCGGATGGGCGAGACGCTGCATGTGCCGATGCCCGGAGGGGAGTCGATTGCGGTAACGGTGGCGGCGCCGGTCTTCTACGACGCAGAAGGAGCGCGGCTGAATGTCTGACACGATCGACGCCACGGGCGTCAGCCTCACCACGCTGCGCGCCCATGCTCGCTTCGTCTTTCGCGGCCCGGAAGGCGCTGTGCAGGCGCTGTCAGAGGCTTTCGGCGTGTCACCCTCCGGCGAGGCCTGCCGTGCTGTGGTCGTGGGCGAGCGCGCTGCGCTTTGGCTCGGGCCGGATGAATGGCTGCTGCTCGCGCCCGCCGAGGAGGCCGAGTCCATTGCAGCCGCTGTGGCAGAGCGTGGTTCGGCGGTGCCGCATAGTCTGGTCGAGGTCTCGCATCGCCAGACGGCGCTGATGCTGTCGGGGCCGCTCGCGACGGTCGTGCTGGCGGGCGGCAATCCGTTGGACCTCGACATCGCGGCCTTTCCGGTCGGCATGTGCACGCGCACGATTTTGGGCAAGGCCGAGATCGTGCTGTGGCGCACGGCCCCGGAGGCGTTTCACATCGAAGTCTGGCGATCCTTCGCGCCGTATGTCTGGAGTTTCCTGCGCGAACACATGCGCGAATTCGGAAACTGATGGATCGCTTGGGGGGCGACCCGGCATGATCAGCGTCTTCGAGCTGTTCAAGATCGGGATCGGCCCCTCATCCTCCCATACCGTCGGGCCGATGAAGGCCGCGACAGAGTTTGCGGTCTCGCTGCCCGCGCAACCCACACGGATCACCGTCCGGCTGATGGGCTCCCTCGCCTGGACCGGCAAGGGCCATGCGACCGACACGGCCATCATGCTCGGCCTGGCGGGCGAGCGACCCGATACCGTCACTGCCGAGGATGCGCGCCGCATCATCGAGGATGCGCGCGGGGCGCATCGCCTTCTCGTCAATCGCGGCATGATCGCCTTCGATCCGCTCACTGACATCATCTTCGACACCGCTGCCGCCACGCCCGTCCATGCCAATACGATGGCGTTTTCGGCGATGGACGCTGCAGGCGCGGTGATTGCCACGGACCGCTGGTGCTCGGTCGGCGGCGGCTTCATCCTGCGGGAGGCGGAGGTCGGCGTCGATCAGCCACCCAGCGGCCCGGCGCTGCCCTATGCCTTCCAGAACGGTGACGAGATGCTCCGCCTCGGCGCCCTGTCCGGCCTTTCGGTCGCGGAGATGATGTGGGCGAATGAGCGCGCGCTGCGGCCCCAGGCCGAGATCGAGCGGCGGGTGGATGCGATCATCGCCGTCATGATGGACTGCATCGATCGCGGCATCGCGGCCGACGGCGAGTTACCGGGCGGCCTGAAGGTGCGGCGCCGCGCCCGCGCGTTGCTTGCCCGCATGGAGGCCGCGAGCCTGCGCAACGATCCGCTGCCACACACGCTGCTCGACCGCGTCAGCCTGTTCGCCATTGCCGTGAATGAGGAGAATGCGGCCGGCGGCAGGGTCGTGACGGCGCCGACCAATGGCGCGGCCGGCGTGGTGCCGGCGGTGCTGCGCCATTACCGCGACCATTGCCCCAACCCGAGCGTGGAGGGGATGCGGGACTTCATGCTGACGGCCTCGGCGATCGGCGCGTTGTTCAAGATCAACGCCTCCATCTCCGGCGCCGAGATGGGCTGCCAGGGCGAGGTCGGTGTCGCGTGTTCCATGGCCGCCGCCGGGCTGACGGCGGCTTTGGGCGGCACCAACGGGCAGATCGAGAACGCCGCCGAGATCGGGATGGAGCATCACCTTGGCATGACCTGCGATCCGGTCGGCGGCCTGGTGCAAATCCCCTGTATCGAGCGCAACGCCTTTGGCGCCATCAAGGCGATCAACGCGGCGTCATTGTCTTTGCATGGGGACGGCACGCATCGGGTGTCACTCGATCAGGTCATCGCCACGATGCGCCAGACTGGCCACGACATGCAGTCGAAATACAAGGAGACGTCGTTGGGTGGATTGGCGGTGAATTTTACCGAGTGCTGACGCCGAGCGCCGCATTCTGGTCGCATCCAGCCTCGTCGTGCCATAGGATGGTCGCTGTGAGACATATGGCGACGAAATGTCAGTTGAGATCACGTTTCCAATTGAGTTTATCGTTCAGGGAACGCCTGTTTCGCTACAGGTCAAGCGCCCGGAATCCAGGGCGGCTTGGAAAGCACGGGTGAGGCAAGCGAGCGCCCTGGTTTTGCCTGAGGGTCATTTTTCATCTGAGCGTTCCATCTCAGTGACGCTGTTTTATTTTCCCGTCGCTGAAATGCCAGGCGACGTGGATAACATTGTGAAGCCAGTCCTGGATGCTCTCTCCAAGCACGTCTATAATGATGACCGGCAGGTCGAGCGCGTATGGGTTCAGAAATTTGAACCTGGCAAGGTTTTCGAGTTTGACGGGCCGTCTGAAACTCTGTCAGAGGCCTTGGCCGGCGAAAAGCCACTTCTGTTCGTGCGTCTTGGGGATGATCCCAGCGAAGGGCTTACCTGATGTCTTCTTCTTCGTCGTCCCGTGAGGAAGCCGTGCTCGAAACCCTTTTGCCGCAACTTGAGGCCGAAGGGTTTGAGGTCTTTGTCCATCCATCAGGGGCTATGTTGCCCATCTTCCTGGACACCTATCGGCCCGATGCTATCGCCCTGAAGCGCGATCGCAAAGTCGCGATAGAAGTCACGTCGCCAACCACAGCCAGCCGGAAGAAAGTCGAATACCTCAGCAAGCTATTCTCCGAGCATGCCGACTGGGAACTTCGTATCGTCTACGCGCCCCCGCGGACCAGCGACGAGATCATCCCGGTCGCGTCTGCGGAAGTCATTGAAGAACATCTCGCTCGCATCGAGCATGCCTTCGAAGTCATGGGTCCGGCATCAGCCGTGCTCACTGCCTGGGCGGTCTTCGAGGCTGCAGCTCGATCACTTATCCCGATAGACCTCGAGCGGCCACAGACGCCAGCGAGGCTTCTAGAAACGCTTGCCTCAAATGGTTATGTCACGCCCGATGAGGCTGTGATGCTGCGTCTGCTAGGCCAGATCAGGAACGGCATCGCTCATGGACGCTTAGATATCATGCCTACTCGGGAGCAGGTGGAGGGGCTTATCGACGTGACGCGCACCCTCCTCCGTCTCGACTGAGATCAGGCTAAATCGCCGAGCTCAAGAATTGCCGACGTTCACCAAAACCGGCTTGGATGAAAACTCCGCCGGGTAGACCTTGCTCAGCGCATCCACCTTCGGCAGGTCGAAGGTGCTGATATAGCCGCTGTCGGGATGCAGCGTCAGATAGTTCTGATGGTAGCCCTCGGCCTGGTAGAAGCCCGTGTCCTTGCCGACGATGGTCGCGATCGGCGCCGGGAACACCTTCGCCTGATCCAACTGCGCGATATAGGCCTTGGCCGCCACCACCTGCGCAGGGGACGTCGTGAAGATCTCGGAACGGTATTGCGTGCCAGAATCCGGATACTGCTCGTTCACCTGCGTCGGGTCGGTGACGACCGAGAAGAAGATCTGCATGAGCTGCCCGAAGGACACGACATGCGGATCGAAGGTCACGCGCACGGATTCCGCATGGCCCGTGGTGCCGGTGCTCACCGTCTCATACTGCGCCGTCGAGGCTTGACCACCATCGTAGCCGGCCATCGCCTCCGTCACGCCCTTCACGTGCTGGAAGGTGCCCTGCACGCCCCAGAAGCAGCCGCCCGCGAAGACCACCGTTTCGGTCGAACCCGCAGGCGCAGGCGCGGTCATGGCCGGCGGCGGCAGCGGATGATCGAGATCCGCGGCATGCGCGCCCGGCCAATGGCCGGCGGCCAGGGTCGCCACTAGAAGGGCGCCGAAGCCGATGGCCGTGGCGCGGGCGGGTGTCGCTTTCATCGTCGAGAGAATGGACATCGTACGGTCCTTAGGTGGGGTGGAAGGCGAGAGCGACGCCGTTCATGCAGTAACGGAGGCCCGTGGGCTGCGGCCCGTCCGGAAAGACATGCCCGAGATGGCTGCCGCAGCGCATGCAATGCACCTCGGTCCGGTCCATGCCCAAAGTGTCGTCGCTCGCCGTCGAAATCGCGTGGTCGAGGGGCTTCCAGAAGCTCGGCCAGCCCGTGTGGCTGTCGTATTTCGTGGCCGAGGTATAGACCGGCAGGGCGCAGCCCGCGCAGTTATACATGCCCGCATGCGTCTCAAGATCAAGCGGGCTGGAGAACGGGTATTCCGTGCCCGCCTGCCGCATCACGACGTAAGCGGCCGGGCTCAACAGCGCCTTCCACTCGGCGTCGGTATGGGTGACAGCGAAGGTTTCGGCGGCATGAGCGGCATGCCGCCGGGGCAATCCAATAAAGGCGGCAAGGCCGGCCAGGGCGGTTGCGCCCAGTATGGTTCGTTTGGTGACCACGAAGACGTCTCCTCTCCAGAGGGTTCACAGAGTGCTACGCTGTGAGGCACGTCAGAGTTACGCGCCGGCCGCAATTTTGGTTTCAGGCGGTTTGGTTCAGGCGGGCCAACGTGCCGGCCGGCGACACAAGGCCTCGATATTGTGCTCATCAGGGTCAAGCACGAAAGCCGCATAATAGTGGGTATCATACTGGGGCCGAAGCCCCGGCGCACCATGATCTTCGCCGCCCGCCGTCAGCGCCGCCGCGTGGAAGGCGTCCACACTGGGATGGTCGGCTGCGATGAAGGCGAGATGCACGCCGGTCAGCACCTCGGCGCGCTGGGCGATCCAGAAGAAGGGCGTGTCGTCCCGCCCATAGCCGGAAAACGCCTCACCATCGTCATAGAGGCGCGTGAGGCCGAGCGGCGCAAGGGCGGCATCGTAAAACGCCCGTGACAGCGCGATATCGGAGACGCCGATGGTGACGTGATCGAACATGAGGGTGGCTCTCCCGTGGGTTGATCTCAGGGCAGTCTAGTGGGACGTTTCGTGGTTTGGCGGATAGCGCTGCGCTTTTCCGCCCTACGACGTTGCGGATTGTAGGGCGGAAAAGCGCAGCGTCTTCCGCCATCCAGGCCTCTCCGCGATTATTTGATTCTCAAGGTTGGCATGTTCCGTTTTTTTGAGACCCGTCTTCAACCCACCGCCATCGACCCGGACAGGCCCCCGCCCACCGTCGATGAACCCCATGCCATGGCCCGGTTCTATTGGCATTTCGTGCGGCAGGCGCCGGGCCTGATCGCGGCGCTGTTCGCGGCCGGCCTGACGGTGGCGGTGCTCGACATTACCATCCCGGTCTTCATCGGGCGCATCGTCTCACTCGTGTCGACCCATACGCCGAAAACCCTGATCCCGGTGGCCGGTGGCCAGTTGCTGTTGATGATCGTGGTGCTGCTGGTGATCCGCCCAGCGGCCCTGTTCGTGCAGAACCTGATCACCAACCAGGCCATTGCGCCGGGACTGACAAATCTCGTGCGCTGGCAGAACCACTGGCATGTCGCGCGGCAAAGCTGGGGATTCTTCCAGAACGACTTCGCCGGCCGCATTGCGACCCGCGTCATGCAGACGGGACCGTCGCTGCGGGAAAGCGTCGTCTCCGGCACCAATGCGGTCTGGTACATCCTGGTCTATGGCGGCAGCGCCATCCTGCTGCTTAGCCAGGCGGATGATCGGCTGGGCATCCCCATCATGCTGTGGTTCGTCTGCTACGCGAGTTTGATCCGTATCTTCGTGCCGCGCATGCGCGAACGCTCGCGCCGGATGTCGGAAGTGCGCTCCGGCCTCACTGGCCGCATCGTCGATAGCTATACCAATATCCTGACGGTGAAGCTGTTCGCCCGCGCCCGGAACGAAGATGCCTTCATCCGTGATGGCATCGACGAGCATACCAACGCGTATCGCCGTCAGCTGCGCCTCATCACCATCTGGACCATGACGCTCGCGGTGACGAATGCCGCCATGGTCTCCGGCACCGGGGCGCTCGCGGTGTGGCTATGGATGGACGGCCGCATCCCCGTCGGTACTGTGGCGATGGCCATTCCGATGGCCTGGCAGATCGCCAATATGGCCGGTTGGGTCGCCCAGAACGTGACCTCCATCTTCGAGAATGTCGGCACCGTGCAGGATGGCATGCGCTCCATCGCGCGCCCCTTGCAGATGCCAGACCGCGCGGATGCCGTGCCCCTGGTGCTGGAGCAAGGCGCCATTCGCTTCGAGAAGCTCGTCTTCGATTATGGCCGCACGAGCGCGATCAATTTCCAGGGCCGGGTCGGCGGCGTGCTGCGGGGCATCGACCTCGACATCCGGCCCGGCGAGCGCATCGGCCTCATCGGACGCTCCGGCACCGGCAAGTCCACGCTGGTGAACCTGCTACTGCACTTCTTCGATCCGGCCTCCGGCCGCATCCTTGTCGATGGCCAGGATATCGCGGGCGTGACGCAGGAAAGCCTGCGCACGGCGATCGGCATGGTGACGCAGGACACGTCCCTGCTGCACCGGTCGATCCGCGACAACATCCGCTTCGGCCGACCGGATGCGACGGAAGCCGATATCCGCTCCGCCGCCGAGCGCGCGCATGCGCTGGCCTTCATCGAGCATCTGGAGGATTCCGAAGGGCGGCGTGGCTTTGAGAGCCACGTCGGGGAGCGCGGCGTGAAGCTGTCCGGTGGCCAGCGCCAGCGCATCGCCATCGCGCGCGTCATCCTCAAGGATGCGCCGATTCTGGTGCTCGACGAAGCGACTTCAGCCCTGGATTCAGAGGTGGAAGCCGCGATTCAAGAGCAACTGACGGGGCTGATGGAAGGCCGCACGGTGATTGCCATCGCCCATCGGCTGTCCACCATCGCGCAGATGGACCGGCTGGTGGTGCTGGACGAGGGCAAGATCGCCGAGCAGGGCACGCATCAGGCCTTGCTGGCGCGCGGCGGCATTTATGCGAGCCTATGGAAGCGGCAATCGGGCGCGGGCGAGGTGCGGGATGACAGCCGCAAGATTGCGCCTATGTCTGTGTGATGGGCGAGTGGCGTCCATAGACTATCGTCATCCACGGGCTTGACCCGTGGACCTACCCATCGCGGCGCCCATAGGTCGCCTTGGCGCCGCATCGGGTAGGCCCCCGGATCAAGTCCGGGGGTGACGAGTTTTTCTGGAATGAGCTGACGAGGACCCTACCATGCGCCTGCTCTTGGCCCTGCTGCTGCCAGGCATTTCTTTCTTCTTCATCGGCCGCCCTTGGGCGGGGATCATCTGCCTGATCCTGCACGCCACTATCATCGGCTGGATTCCGGCGGCGATCTGGGCGGTCTATGCCCTCAGCGAATACAACACCGACCGCAAGATGCGCCTGGCCGGCTGGCACCCGCCCTATTGACCAAAGTCCTTTACGCCACCTTCGAGGTTTTGCCCGGCCATGAGGCGCGGATGCGTGACCTCATGGCGCAATTGACGCGCGATGTGCGCGCCGAAGCCGGCAACCTGCGTTTTGTCGCCTATACGCGCGCGGACAATCCCCGCGCCTATCATGTCGACGAGATCTATGCGGATGACGCCGCGTTCCAGGCGCATATTGCCAGCGAGCATGGGCGCATCTTCAACACCACCATCCGCGACATGGTCGTCGGCGGTGGATCGAAAGTCGTGTTTTTAGACGCGTCGTAGGGCGGAAAAGCGAAGCGTATTCCGCCACTCCGCGCGCTAATCGGGTACCGCCTCGGGCTTTGGGCCGCCGGCCATCCAATCCAACAACTCGATCGTATGCACCACCGGCACGCCGCCGTTCGACAATTGCGTGATGCAGCCGATATTCCCCGCCGCCACCAGATCGGGCTTTTTCGCCATCAGCGTCTCCAACTTTCGCGTCCGCAACCGCCCGGCGATCTCCGGCTGCACGATGTTGTACGTGCCCGCCGACCCACAGCACAGATGCGCATCGACCGGTTCGACAACCGTGAAGCCAGCGGCCCGCAGCAGCGACTTCGGCTCTGCCGTCACACGCTGACCATGCTGCAGGCTGCACGCCGAATGATACGCCACCGTCAGCCCCGGCGCGGCGCGCGTCGGCGCATAGCCGATGCGGCTGAGATATTCGCTGATATCGGCGGCCAGAGCGGACACCGTTTCGGCGCGCACGGCATCCGGCTCATTGCGAAACATGAAGCCGTAATCCTTCACCGTCGTGCCGCAGCCGGAGGTGTTGATGAGGATGGCGTCCAGCCCCTCGCCCGCAATCTCCGCGCTCCAGCCATCGATGGCGGCCCGCGCCGTGGCCATCGCCCGGCTCTGCTGGCCCATGTGATGCGTCAAAGCCCCGCAACACCCGACATCGCGAGCTATCACCACCTCGATGCCCAGGCGCGTGAGCAACCGAATGCTGGCCTCGTTGATGCTGGGCGCCAGCACCGTCTGCGCGCAGCCGACGAGCAGCGCGACACGGCCGCGTCGCTCGCCGACCGCGGGATGGATTTGCGGCGTTTGGGCGGCGCTCCGCTTCGGCAAGCGGCCCGGCGCCAGGGTGAGCATCGCCCGCATCCGCTGTGCGAGCAGGCTCTTGCCGGGGATCAGCCCGCCCAGCGGCCGACCGATGCGGGCGCCGAGCAAGGCGACACGGAATAGGCGCGGGTTCGGCAGCACGCGCGCCAAAACACCGCGCATCAGCCGCTCATGCCAGGGCCGGGTATAGGTCTGCTCAATATAATGCCGTGCGTGATCGACCAGGTGCATGTAGTTCACGCCCGAGGGGCAAGTCGTCATGCAGGACAGGCAGGACAGGCAGCGATCGACATGGCGCACCACCTCCTCCGTCGCCGGGCGGCCGGATTCCAGCATGTCTTTGATCAGGTAGATGCGTCCGCGCGGACTATCCAACTCGTCACCCAGCAACACGAAGGTTGGGCAGGTCGCGGTGCAGAAGCCGCAATGCACGCAGGTCCGCAGCACCTGGTTGGAGGCGGCGGTCTCGGGGTCGCGAAGCTGTTCGGCGGTGAATGTGGTTTGCATGATCGCGCCTAGAGGCCGGCGTAGATGCGGCCGGGATTGAGGATGCCGACGGGGTCCATGGCGACTTTGACCCGTCTCGTGATCGCGGCGAGGGCCTCCACCTCGGGCGGCACGACATGGCTCGCGGCGCGCAGCGCGTCCGGCGCCCGCATCAGCGTCCAGGTGCCACCCTCCGCCCGGACCGCTGCCATGATCGCCGCATGGAGCGCCGCCGTGCCGTCCCCCGCCAGCCAGACACGGCCGCCGCCCCAGTCGAGAAAGCCGCGCGCGCCGGCCGCTTCGGCCGCTGCCAGCACGCTTGGCCCGTGGGAGGGGCGCGTCGAGATATGCCAGACCGCTTCACCAGCAGAGGGCGCGATCGGCACGGCATTGCCAACCGCCTGCCAGACGGCACGGCTGGTGGCGTCGTCCAGGATACGCGCCGGGCCGAAGGCTGAAAGGTCCGCCTGAAGCCGGCCGGTGCGATAGGTCACGCTGGCGGCGAATTCCTCGATCCGAAGGATGGTCGCGGTCCCGCCCGACAGCGTCGGGATCATCGACGTCGCCCAGGCCGGCAGCCAGGCCGCACCCGACACGCCAAAGGGCGAGCCGAGCGCCGCCGCCATCGCCGCCGTGCCACGCGCGGCGTCCAGACCGCGGATCACCACCGAGCCGGTGCTCTCGGGTGCCGGAAGCACCCGCAGGGTGATTTCCGTCAGCACGCCCAGCGTGCCGTGGCTGCCCGTCAGCAGCTTGCAGAGGTCGAGGCCGGTGACGTTCTTGAGCACGCGCCCGCCGGAGCGGATGACATCCCCCTCTCCGTTGACGGCGCGAATGCCGATGACATGGTCGCGCATCGCACCCCAGGCGACGCGACGCGGCCCGCTCAGATTGGTGGCGACCACACCGCCGAGGGTCTGCGGCGCGTCATTGCCAAAAACATGGCCGAGTTCCGGCGGCTCGGCGATGAGGTGCTGGCCATGCGCGATGAGCGCCGCTTCGATCTCGGTGATCGGCGTGCCGGCGCGCGCGGAGATCACCAGCTCGCGCGGGGCATAGAGCGTGATCCCCGTCAGATTGCGGGTCGAGAGTGTGTGCGCCGCCTGCACCGGCCGCATCATGCCCATCTTCGTGCCATTGCCCTGGATTGCCAATGGTTCTCGCGCCTGCCCGGCCGCGATCACGGCAGCGGCGACGCCCGCTTCGTCTAAAGGCTCCATCATGCGGCGAGCGAGCTTTCGACAAGCGGGAAGACTTTGGCCGGGTTGAGCAGCCAATCGGGATCGAAGGCGGATTTAATGCGGCGCATCTGGTCCAGCTCGATATCCGTGAATTGCACGTTCATTAGATCGCGCTTCTCCACACCGACGCCATGCTCCCCAGTCAGGCAACCACCGACCTCGACGCAAAGGCGCAAGATATCAGCACCAAATTTTTCGGCCCGCGCAAAACTGTCGGAATCATTGGCGTCGAACATGATGAGCGGGTGCAGATTGCCGTCACCTGCGTGAAAAATATTCGCGACCTTCAAGCCGCAGGCGTCACTCATCTCCTGCATGCGGCGGAGCACTTCGGGCAGGCGGCTGGTGGGGATTGTGCCGTCCATGCAGAGGTAATCCGGGCTGATGCGGCCGACCGCACCGAAGGCGCCTTTGCGGCCCTTCCAGATGGCCGCGCTCTCCTCCGCCGATTGGGAAATACGCAGGCTGATCGGGTCGAACTCCGCACACATGGCGCCGATGCGCGCGAGCAGATCGTCCTGCTCCGCGACGCAGCCTTCGACTTCGATGATCAGCATCGCCTCGGCATCCAGTGGATAGCCGGCATGGGCATAGGCCTCGCAGGCATGGATAGCCGGGCGATCCATAAATTCCAGCGCCACGGGAATGATGCCGGAGCCGATGATGCGATCGACGCAGGCGCCCGCGATCTCGTTCGAGCGAAACGCCGCCAGCATGGCGCGCTGGCCCTCGGGCGCGCGCAGAATGCGCACCGTCACTTCCGTCACCATCGCGAGCTGGCCTTCGCTGCCGGTCATCAGGCCGAGCCAGTCATAGCCGGCGGCATCGAGGTGATCGCCACCGATGTCGATGACCTCACCCTCGATGGTGACGATCTTGAGGCCGAGCAGGTTATTGGCCGTGACACCGTATTTGAGGCAATGCGCCCCGCCGGAATTCATCGCCACATTGCCGCCGATCATACAGGCGAGCTGGCTGGAGGGATCGGGGGCGTAGAAGAAGCCCTCGTCCAGCATGGCGGCGGTGATGCCCAGGTTGGTCACGCCGGCCTGCACGGTCGCGCAGCGATCGGCATAGTCGATGGCGAGGATGCGGTTCATGCGCATCATGCCGACGACCACAGCATCCGCGAGCGGCAGAGCGCCGCCGGACAGGCTGGTGCCGGCGCCGCGCGGAATGACCCGCACCCCGTTGCGGTGGCAGAAGGCGAGCACGGCCGCGACCTGTTCGGTGGTTTCGGGCAGGACCACAGCCATGGGCGGCTGGCGATAGGCCGAGAGCCCGTCGGTCTCATAGGGGCGCAGGCGCAGCGGTTCGGAGATGACGCCGGTTTCGGGCAACAGGGCGCGCAGGCCGGCGATGATCTCGGGCGCGCGGGCAAGCACATCGGCCTTCGGCTCTGGCAGACGGATCATTTTTTCTCCGCTCCTTGGACGTCTTGGGGCGACTCTGCGCCGCCGGGTCCGATGGAGCAAGATCGGGCTAGTCGCGTGACCGCGCGATCGTCGCGATGTGTTGGCGCAGCACCCGGTTGATTTCCGACTGGTAGCCCCGGCCACCGCCAACCTGTTCCTTGAACCAAGCCAGCACATCCGCATCCAACCGTATTGTGATGGCTTCCTTGAGGGGCTTGTAAAGACCGCCGCGCACAGCGCCCGACCAATCCAGGACTTCGGGGATGTCGGAGGTGTCGATCGTCGCATCGGGTGCGCCGGCCAGTCGTTCGAGGCGGTCGCGCTGGTCTCTAGACGTCGTCATTCTCATAGGCCTTTCGTTCAGCTTTGGTTGCGCGGCGCGCACTTAGCAGCCTGATGATGTCGCCATCCTCCGTATCCGTATGCGCCACCAACAAAACCACCACGCTGCCGGCGAGGCCGATCGCGTGCCAGCGTTCCTCGCCGTCTTCGATACGATCGAACCGCAGAAGGTGGCGGGGATCACGCCACACGAGTTCGGCGTCTTCGAAGGCCACGCCGTGCTTCAGCAGATTGCTGCGCGCCTTGGCGGCATTCCAGGTGAACCGAGGCACATCGCTGCCTCCATGTAAGCACTCGATTCTAAATACATTTCTGCTCATCCACAAGCATTGCCACCGCCGGCGCGGAGCCCTGAAGGGCGGAAAAGCGCAGAGCATTCCGCCACGGGCAAGCGATTGCTTGAGAGACACTCTCAACTTCACGCGGATGTGGACGCACCAGCGCTTGCTCCGCCACGCGCGACACCCGATCTCGGTCACTATGCAAAACGAAGCGACTGCTCGCGCCGCCCCCCGCCCCCGTCGTAGCGCCGAACTGAAACGGCTGCTGAAACTGAACGAGAGTCCGGAAATCGCCGCGGCGGCGGCGAACCTGCATTATGTGACCGAAGCGGCACCCGGGATTCATCGGCGCCCCGGAAAGGCCGAGAAGACCTTTACCTATCGTCATGCCAACGGAAAACCGGTGCGGGATGCCGCAACGCTCGACCGTATCCGCAAGCTCGCCATCCCGCCCGCCTATCAGGACGTGTGGATTTGCGCGGATGAGAACGGCCATCTCCAGGCGACGGGGCGGGATGCACGCGGGCGCCGCCAGTATCGCTACCATCCTCGCTGGCGGGAGGTTCGCGACGAGGCGAAGTTCGGCCGCATGATGGTCTTTGCCAAGGTTCTGCCCGTCATCCGTCAGCGCGTTGATGCGGATCTCTCGCGCCCAGGCCTGCCGCGCGAAAAGGTGGTCGCCGCCGTGGTTCGCTTACTGGAAACCACCTTGATGCGGGTCGGCAACGAGGAATATGCCCAGACCAATAACAGCTTCGGCCTCACGACGCTGCGCAATCGGCATGTGCGTGTGCGTGGGCAATCCATCACCCTCGACTTTCGTGGCAAGCACGGCATCGATCACCATATCGATTTGAAGGATGCGCGGCTCGCCCGCATCGTTTCCAAATGTCAGCATCTGCCGGGGCAGGACTTGTTCCAGTTCGTGGATGAGGCTGGCATTGCCCATGCCATCGGCTCATCGGACGTCAACCGCTACTTGCATGACGTGACCGGCGAAGACGTGACGGCGAAGGATTTCCGGACTTGGGCCGGCACCAATCTGGCGGCCCTCGCCTTGCAGGAACTGGGGGCCGTAAGCGACGGGCTGCCGCCCAAGAAGAGCGTGCTGCGCGCTGTCGAGGCGGTCTCGAAACTGCTCGGCAATACGCCGGCGATCTGCCGCAAATGCTACATCCATCCGGCCATCTTCGACGGCTATTTGGATGGGAGCCTCCTCGCCGCGCTGAAGCGCCGGGCGGCGGAAGAATTGTCTCAGGGGGTCGATCAGCTCAAGCCGGCGGAAGCGGCAGTGACGGGCTTTCTTGCCCATCGGTTGATGCAGGCGACCTCTCAGCCGATCCACACCTCAGCCTAATTGGCGCCCGGATCGCTCCGGGCGCCTGTTTGGTCAGTAGTGGCTGTGCCCGAAGAGCAGGAACAGGATCAGGATGACGACAAGGAACAAGCCCAGGCCACCGGCGCCGTAGCCGTAATGCGGCCGTTCCCGGTAATAGCCACGGCTATAGCCGAACCCGCCGCCGCCCAGAACAACGACGAGCAGGATGATGATGATGATCAGAAGCATGGAAAGTCCTCTCTAACGTCCAGTTCGCTCACTCGCCTCAAGTGGCACGCATGCGCACCTCCGGTAGTGGTCGCGCCCGCAAAAACCTCCCGATCCGCGCTCAGGGCGCCTCTGCGAGCACAAAGCGTCGGCTTGCATTAGGCTTTGTTGGCATCGCGGAATAGACGTCTTTCACCGCTTCGGTGATGGTCACGCCGGCGAACTGGGGCAGCAACCTGTGGCCGATCCTTTCCCACAGACGGTTGCTGCGCAGCACGATGCGCATCTCGGTTGGCGGCAGGAAGACGGCCGTGTCGCGCTGCTCCACACGAAACAGGCTGCTGGCGAGCAACCGGCCCACCTGCCCCGGCGAATAGGGCGTGCCATGGCCGAAGGGCGTCTTTTCGAAATAGGCCCACATGCCCTGGCGATTGGGCGTGACCACCATCAGCCGCCCGTCATCCTTCATGACGCGCCAGATTTCGCGCAGCATGCGCCGGGCGTTTTCCGAACTCTCCAACCCGTGGATGAGCAGCACGCGGTCAAAGATCGGGCCAGAGAAGGGCAGCGCATCCTCCTCCGCCATGCAAGTGAGATTGGCAGTCCCCATCGGCCAGCGCGCGGCGCCGAGATGCGCGGGCGTCAGCGCCACGGTCAGGCGCGCCTCCTCCCGCCAGGGTCGGAGGTAGGGCGGCGCATAGCCCAGGCCGAGCACCGAAAGTCCGGCCATGCTTGGCCAGATTTTGGCAACGCGATCACGAATGAGGCGGCCAGCGACGACCCCCTGCGCGGTGGCATAGAAATCGGCTGCGGCGTGAACATCGAGAACCATGACGGGTCTCCTATACACGACCTTGGGAACAGCGACCCCAGCTTCCCGCGAGCCATTCCCGCCCATCATGACCGATGCTAGGTTCTGCGCATGACATTGACCGTCTCCACGATTCCCATGCTCGCCGATAATTACGCCTGGCTTCTTCGGGATGAAGCCTCTGGCGCAATCGGCCTCGTCGATCCGGCCGATGCCGCGGTCGGCATCGCCGCGATCGAGGCGATGGGCGGCAGGCTCGACCTCATTCTCCTCACCCACCATCATGACGATCATATCGCAGGCGTCGATGCCATGCGGGCGCGCTTCGGCTGCCCCGTGGTCGGCGCGTCAGCGGATGCCCACCGGCTGCCGAAGCTCGACCGCGCCCTCGCCGAGGGCGACCAGGTGGCCTTCGGCTCGACCTTCGGTCAGGTCATCGAGACGCCCGGCCATACGGTGGGCCATATCTCCTACTTCTTTCCCGAAGGCCCCATCCTATTCGCGGGCGACACCATGTTCAGCCTCGGCTGCGGCCGGATGTTCGAAGGCACGGCGGAGCAGTTCTTCGCAAGTTTCCAGAAGATCGCAGCGCTGCCCCCGGCGACGCTGGTCTGCGGCGGCCATGAATATACCCAGTCCAATGCGCGCTTCGCCGTCTCGGTCGATCCCGACAACGCGCTGCTGCGCGCCCGCGCGGCCGAAGTGGACCGCATGCGGGCCGCCGGCCAGCAAACTCTGCCGGTGCGCTTGGAAGATGAGTTGCCGGTCAATCCCTATCTCCTGGCCGCGGATGCGGCGAGCTTCGGGCGCCTGCGCTCCATGAAGGACAGCTTCAAAGGCTGACGGCCCGGCTGTCTTGCACTTCACATTTTAGGACGCCCATGAAACTCTTCTATTCGGCGACCAGTCCCTATGTCCGCAAGGTCGTCGCCTGTGCCATCACGCGCGAGATCGACAGCCAGATCGAGCGGATCCCGAGCGGCGCGGCCTCCGCCGAGGCGCTCGCCCAGGCCAATCCCTTGGGGAAGGTGCCGACGCTTCTGACGCCGGATGGCGTGGCGCTCTTCGATAGCCCGGTGATCTGCGAATATCTCGATACGGTCGGGGATGCGCCGCCGCTGTTTCCAGATCACGGCGCCCATCGCTGGCTCGCCCTCAAATACCAGGCGCTCGGTGACGGCATCATGGACGCCGCCGTGATGACGCGCGGCGAGGTGCTGCGTCCCGCCGAGGAAGCGCGGCAGAAGAACATGGATCATCAGAAGCTGGCGATCACCCGGTCTCTGACCCTGTTGGAGGCGCATCTGCCCTCCTCCGGCACGCCCGATATCGGCGCTATCTCGGTCGCCTGCGCCCTTGGCTACCTCGACTTCCGCTTTGCTGATGACGGCTGGCGCGGGCAATTTCCCCGCTTGTTGCAGTGGTTCGAGAGCATCTCGGCACTGCCGGGCCTCGCCACCACCATTCCGCCTGGCTGACGCGCATGAACCTCCGCGATCCCGGCCTAGACGCCACTGCCGTGATTGCGGGGCTGGGTCTCGCGCCGCACCCTGAGGGTGGCTATTACCGCGAGACCTTTCGCGACGGCGATCTGGCCCATCGCGGCCGGGCGACGGCCATCCTGTTCCTGCTGCCGCATGGCGTCATCAGCCATTGGCATCGTGTCGATGCCATAGAAGTATGGCTATGGCAGGCCGGGGCACCGCTGTTGCTGGAGATGGCCGAGCCCGAAGGGCTTGCCACGCGCCACCCGCTCGGCCCCGATTTGGCGGCCGGCGAGGCGCTTCAGGCGACCGTGCCGGTTGATCATTGGCAGCGGGCGCAGAGCCTAGGCGACTGGACGCTGGTCTCCTGCCTCGTGGCGCCGGCCTTCCTGTTCGAAGGCTTCGTCATGGCGCCGCCCGGTTGGAACCCCAAAGGCGCCTGAATCCTGCCTGAATATGCATAGATATAGGGCACGCCGGACCATTCTTTCCGGCGGAGAGGGACCGGGACCATGCACGACCTCATTGTCGATGACGAGGTTTTCACCGCGGCCGTGTCGCGTGGCGCGGTCATGAGCGACGTCAGCATCGCCCCTGCTGCGATCAGCCCCGAACTCTCCATCGTCGTTCCCTGCTACAAGGAACGGCCGAACGTCCGGCCGATGGTCGATCGTGTGGCGGCCGCCCTGCCCGGCGTCGCCTGGGAAATCATCTTCGTCGATGACGACAGCCCGGACGGCACGGCAGAAGCCGCACGCGCCATTGCCCGCACCGATCCCCGCGTGCGCTGCATCCGCCGGATCGGCCGTCGCGGCCTCTCCTCCGCCGTCATCGAAGGCGCGCTCTCCTCCTCCGCCGAATTCGTCGCCGTCATGGATGGCGACCTCCAGCATGATCAAACGGTGCTGCCGACGATGCTGGGCCAATTGCGCGCCAATACGGCAGACATGGTGATCGGCAGCCGGCATGTCTTGGGTGGGTCGTCCGAAGGCCTGTCCTCGGCGATGCGCCATCGCATCTCCAACGCCGGCATCAGTGCCGCGCAGTATTTCCTGCCCATGCGGGTTACAGACCCGATGAGCGGCTTCTTCATGATGCCCCGGGCGCGCTTCGAAGGGATCGCGCCGCGCCTTTCCGGCCAGGGGTTCAAAATCCTCCTCGACCTCATCCTATCCTCCGCCGAGCCGCTGCGCGTGCTCGAAATCCCCTGCCAGTTCCATCGGCGGGAAGCGGGTGAGAGCAAGCTGGATGCGCTGGTCATGGTGCAATTCGCGTCCCTGCTGCTCGACAAGGGTCTCGGCGGCGTGGTGCCGATGCGCTTCATCGCCTTCGCCCTTGTCGGCGCCATAGGCATCCTTGTGAACCTGGCGGCCCTGGTGATCGGGCGCAGGCTCGGGCTCGACTTCATGGCGGCGGAGATCGTCGCTACGGTCATTGCCATGCTGTTCAATTTCCAGCTCAATAACCGGCTGACCTACCGCACGCATCGCCTGCGCGGGCCGCGCCTGCTGCGCGGTATTGCGCTGTTCATGCTGGTCTGCGGCCTCGGCGCCGTGGCCAATGTCGGCATCGCGACGGCGCTGTTTTCAGGCGGCAGTCATATGGGCCTCGCCGCTGCCGCCATCGGCGCTGCGATCAGCGTGGTGTGGAATTACGCGGTGTCGTCCACCTTGGTCTGGCGCACGGTTTAGGGGATAAACACCCAAACGATCGTCATCCCCGGGCTTGACCCGGGGACCTACCCGTTCCGGCACCTAAACACCGTCATGGCGCCCAAACGGGTAGGTTCGCGCATCAAGTGCGCGAATGACGGTAATTGGACTTAGGGCGGGAAAGCGCAGCGTCTTCCGCCAATCTTCTCACCGGGTTCGGCCATCATGTCCCTCTCCCCCGCCGTATTTTGGGCCGCGCTTCTCGGCCTGACGGCGCTGCGCCTGCTGGTCGCGGGTGTCACGCCAATTTCCCCCGACGAGGCCTATTACTGGGTCTGGTCGCGCGCACTGGCGCCGGGATACCTCGATCATCCGCCCATGGTGGCGCTCTGGATCCGCGCCGGCACCCTGCTGCTCGGCCATAGCGCGCTGGGCATCCGCCTGCTGGCGCCACTCTCAGCCCTCCTCGGTTCCGTCTTCCTACTCCATGCCGCGCGGCGGCTCGGCGCCGGACGCGGCTATGTCGCCGTCCTGCTTCTAAACGCGACCCTGTTATTCGGCGCGGGCGGCATCCTGATGACACCCGACACGCCGTTGATGCTGTTCTGGATCATGACCCTCTGGTCGATGGCGCGCATCGTTTCCGGCGGTTCGGGCTGGTGGTGGCTTGTCGTCGGCATCGCCGCCGGCCTCGCCCTCGACAGCAAATACACCGCCGCGCTGCTGCTGGTCGGCATCGGTCTCTGGCTGCTGCTGCTTCCCGCTGGCCAGCGCTGGCTGCGCGATCCGCGCCCCTGGCTCGGCCTTGTCGTCGCGGTGCTGCTGTTCCTGCCCGTCATCCTGTGGAACGCCGGCCACCATTGGGTGAGTTTCCTCAAGCAAGGCGGCCGCACCGGCGCCTGGCATCCGGCGCGCGCCGTGCAATTCCTGGGTGAGTTGATCGGCGGACAGCTCGGCCTCGCCACACCGATCATCTTCGTGCTTTGCGTCGCGGGCCTCATCGCGGTGTCCCGCGTCGCCTGGCAGCGGCGCGACCCGGCGGCGGGGCTTCTGGTCGCGCTGGGCGTGCTGCCCGCTTTAGTGTTCCTGCAACACGCCCTGGGGGATCGCGTCCAGGGCAATTGGCCCGGCATCCTGTATCCGGCGGCGGTGATCGCTGCCGCCAGCCTTCCTCTTACCACCCGCCTGCTGCGGCCGGCGCTCAGCGTCGGGTTCGTCATGACGCTGATCGTCTATGTCCAGGCCTGGGCGAGCCCGATCCCCCTCGGCGGCGTGGGCGACCCCACCATCCGCGTGCTCGGAGGCTGGGCGCCGCTGGCCGCCACGGTCACCGCCCGCGCCCAGGCCATCGGCGCCCAGTTTGTGGTCATCGACGAATACGGCCTGGGCTCGGAACTTGCCTTGCGCTTGCCGGCATCGCTGCCGGTTCTGGCACAGGACCCGCGCTGGGCGCTGTTCCGCCTGCCCCGTGCCGGTGCGGCAGTGACGGCCGGCACGCGCGGGCTGTTGGTCCGCACCGATCGTAGGCGAACCCCGCCTGACGCCACCGCCTGGGGATCGCTGTATACGATTGGCGACGTGGGCCGCGGGCGATATGGCCGAATCGGCGAAACCTATACGCTCTCCTCCGTCACGGCCGACCCCGAAGCCGGCCAAATCCTGACCCGCCTGCCCTCTGGAGTCACGCCGTGAAGATCACTCTGCCGACCTATCAAGACCAGCTTGCCGCGCGCCGCCGCATGGCAGGCCATGTGGTCCACACGCCGCTGCTGCGGAGCGAGATGCTCGACCGCGCCATCGGCGGCAAAGTTCTGATCAAGCCGGAGCCCTTGCAGCACACCCACAGCTTCAAGCTGCGCGGCGCGATGAACGCCGTGCTGTCCCTGGTCGAGAACGGCCATACCGGCGGCATCGTCGCCTTCTCCTCCGGCAACCACGCCCAGGCGACGTCCTATGCCGCGTCGCATGCTGGCTTGCCCGCGACCATCTTCATGCCGGCCGATGCCCCCGCCATCAAAACCCGCGCGACCCGCGCCTGGGGTGCAACGGTGGTGCCTTTCGACCGGCTGCATGACGACCGTGAGGCATTGGCCCGCGCCGAGGCGGCCCGCACGGGCGCGGCGCTTATTCCCCCGTACGACGATGCCCGTGTCATCGCGGGCCAGGGAACGCTGGCGATCGAACTCGCGGAGGACGCCGCAGCCTTAGGCCTGAAGGCGGATGCGATGCTGGTGCCGGTAAGTGGCGGCGGCATGATCGCCGGCTGTGCATTGGCGATGGAAGAGATGTCGCCCGGCACGCAGATCTATGCGGTCGAACCCGAAGGACGGGACGATATGCGGCGGTCGCTGATCTCCGGCGTGCGGGAGGTCAATGGCCCCGGCGGTTCCGTTTTGTGTGACGGGCTGATGTCTCCCACGCAGGGCGAGCTGACTTTCGCGATCAATCGTCGTCGGGTTGCGGGCGGCATCGTGGTGACGGATGAGGCGGTGCTGAAGGCCATGGCCTTCGCCTTCATCCATTTGAAGCTTGTGGTGGAGCCAAGCGGTTCCGCGACCTTGGCGGCGCTGCTGTCCGGCGCTTTCGACGGCCGCGACCGTGTCACGGCGATCGTATTGAGCGGCGGCAATGTCGATCCGGTCATCTTCCAGCAGGCGCTCGCGACGCTGTAACGCGTCTAACGGCTGAATACGCTGCGCTTTTCCGCCCTACGACATTGTGCGGTGTAGGGCGGAAAAGCGAAGCGTATGCCGCCATCTAGTGATGCTCGGTGGGTGGCGGAAGTTCGCCCCGCGCCGCGTGGAACTGCATCGGCGGCAGACGGAAGATGTGAATGCGCGACCATTCCCGCATCGTCTGGAAGCAGGCGTAGAGCATCGGGATCACGAAGATGCCCACGAAGCTCGCGGCGATCATGCCGAAGAACACCGGGGTGCCGACCGAGCGCCGGCTGATCATGGCGGCCCCCGTCGCGATCACCAGCGGCAGAAGACCGAGGATGAAGGCGAAGGACGTCATCATCACGGCGCGGAACCGCAGCGTGGCGCCGGCCACGGCGGCATCGCGGATCGACATGCCCTGCTCGCGCTGCTCCTTCGCGAATTCGACGATCAGAATCCCGTTCTTGGCCGACAAGGCAATCAGCGTCACCAAGCCGATCTGGGCATAGAGATTAAGCGCCAGACCCGTCAGCATGAGCCCCAGGAAGGCGCCGACGGCGGCCACCACCACAGAGATCAACACCGACATCGGAATCGTCCAGCTCTCATAGAGCGCGACGAGGAAGAGGTAGGCGAACAACACAGCCAGGGCGAGCACGACGCCGGTCTGGCCGCCGGCCTGGACTTCCTGATAGGCGGTGCCGGTCCACTCATAGCCATAGCCGTTCGGCAGCGTCTTGTCCGACAGCTCGGCCATTGCGGTCAGAGCTTGGGACGAGGATTGGCCCGGCGCGGGTGATCCGTCGATGGTGACCGAGCGCACGTTGTTATAACGCGTGATGACCTGCGGGCCCGTGACGATGCTCATGGTCGCGAGCGCGCGCAGCGGCACCATCTCCCCGTTCGCGTTGCGGACATAGATTTTCCACAGGGAGGAGAAGTCGTTGCGGTCGGCTTCCTCGCCTTCGATATTCACCTGCCAGACGCGGCCGAACAGGTTGAAGTCGTTGATATAGTAGCCGCCCATCGTCGCCTGAAGCGTGGTGAAGATGTCATTGATGTTCACGCCCAGGGCCTGCGCCTTGTAGCGATCGATGTTGAGAAACACGGACGGGTTGTTAGCTGAGAAGGTCGAGAAGACACGCGACAGACGCGGATCGGTATTGGCGGCCACCAGCATGCTGCCGAGGACCGAAGCCATATCCTGCGGATCCTGCCCGTTCAGCGCCTGAAGCTGATATTCGAAGCCGCCACCGGTCGATAGGCCAATGATCGGCGGCAGGTTGAACGGGAAGACGCTGGCGCCGAGGATACCCTGAGAGCGGCCGAACATCTGGCCGATCAGCGCGTTCACCGCCTGCGCCGGCTTGGTGCGATCCGCGAAGGGTTTCAGACGCGCGACAACGAAGGCGGCGTTCGGTTCCGCCGCGCCATCGAGGATCGAATAGCCGACGATCGAGATGGTATGGGCCACGCCATCTTCGGCGCGCAGCATGCCGGCGACCCGATCGACCACCGCCTGGGTGCGGTTGATGGAAGCGCCGTCCGGCAATTCGACAGCTGTGAAGAAGGCGCCCTGATCTTCCTCGGGCAAGAAGCCGCCCGGGGTTCGACCCGCCAGGAAGATGACGACGAAGGCGCAGATTGCGACGATCGGCACGACGAGCAGGGCGACGCGCACCAACCGGCCGACGACATTGCCATAGCCGTTGCGCACACGGTCGATGCCACGGCTGAGGCGCGAGAAGGGTCCCTTCCGCGTCTCCTTGTTCCTCACCGGACGCAGGAACAGCGCGCAGAGCGCCGGTGACAGCGTCAGCGCATTGGTCGCCGAGATCAGCATGGTCACGCTGATGGTCACGGCGAACTGCTTGAACAGCTGGCCGGACAGGCCGGGAATGAAGCCGACCGGCACGAACACCGACAGCAGCACCAGCGAGATGGCGATGATGGGGCCGAAGATTTGCCGCATCGCGAGTTTTGTCGCCTGGGCCGGAGTGAGATCCGGCCTCTCCTCCATCACGCGTTCAACGTTCTCGACCACGACGATCGCGTCATCGACGACTACGCCGATCGCCACGACCAACGCCAGCATCGAAATCGTATTGGCCGAATAGCCGAGCACCAGAAGGAAGGCGAAGGCGCCGATGAGACTGACCGGCACGGCCACGGCTGGGATGATGGTCGCCCGAATATTGCCGCCGAGGAACAGGAACACCACCAGCACGACAAGGCAGAAGGCTTCGATAATCGTCTTCACCACCTCATGGATGGTGTCGTTCACGAAGGTGCTGGTGTCGTAGATGACCTGCGCCTTCAGATCCGGTGGAAAGCGCTTCGACAGATCGGCGATGGCGTTTTGCACGCGCTGCGAGGTGGCGACCGCATTGGCGCCGGGCTCGAGATAGATGCCGATGCCGAGCGCCGGTGCGCCGTCGAGCTGATCCTGCGTCGATTGGCTCTGCGCCCCGAGTTCCATCCGCGCGACATCCTTCACGCGCAGGATCGACCCATCCGGATTGGCGCGGATGACGATGTCGCCGAACTGTTTCGGCGTAATCAACCGCCCCTGCGTGGTGATACTGAGCTGGAACTGTTGCTCGGGCCCGATCGGCTTGGCGCCGATGGTGCCAACGGCCGCCTGCACGTTCTGCGACTGAACGGCGTTGATGATATCGGTCGGGGCCAGGCCAAGCTGGGTCAGCCGCGCCGTGTTCATCCAGATGCGCATCGAATAGTTTTGCGCGCCGAACAAAAATGCCTGGCCGACGCCGGGCGTGCGCGACAGCACATCCAGCACATTGATGGTGATATAATTGCTGATGAACAGCGGCTTCAGCGTCTTCTTCGGACTTGAGAAGATGACGAATTGCAGCACGGCGGAGGACTTCTGGCGCAGCTGCACGCCTTCGAGCTGCACCTGACTGGGCAATTGGGACAGCGCTTGCGACACCCGGTTTTCGACGTTCACGACATCGATGTTCGGGTCGGTGCCGAGGGCGAAGCTCACCGTCAGGCTGTAGCTGCCGTCATTGCCGCTGTACGAGCGCATGTACAGCATCTTGTCGGCGCCCAC
The DNA here is from genome assembly GCF_030252425.1 of Acidisoma sp. PAMC 29798. Taxonomy (GTDB): domain Bacteria; phylum Pseudomonadota; class Alphaproteobacteria; order Acetobacterales; family Acetobacteraceae; genus Acidisoma; species Acidisoma cladoniae. The sequence goes on from NZ_CP126994.1 coordinate 2,109,400, forward strand.
GATCTGCGCCTCCAAAGGCTGCGCGACGGTCGCTTCAACGACGGCGGCGGATGCGCCCGGATAGCTGGTCGAGACGGAGACCTGCGGCGGCACGATGTCGGGGAACTGCGCCACCGGAATGCTCATCAGGCCGAGCACGCCCGCGAGCGTGATCAGAACGGCGATGACGACGGCAAGCCGTGGCCGGTCGATGAAGATCGAGGAGATCATTTAAGTCGACCTAACCGTTCGTCCCGGTACCGTCGCCGTAATTGGGCGGCGTATAGGGCACTGTCTTGACCACCGCACCAGGCTTCACGCGTTGCACACCGTCTGCGACGACGGTATCGCCCGCCTTCAGGCCGGAGGTCACGACGGCTAGGACACCATCCGCGTCGCCGATGGCGATGTTCTGCCGGCTGACCTTCGAGTCTGGTCCAAGCACATAGACGTAGTTGCCCTGCTGATCGGCCAGCACGGCCGCCCGCGGTATCGTCACCTCCTGCTGAGCCGATTGCGATTGCAGAATGACCGTGACGAAGCCGCCATCGATCAGGGTCCGGTTGCCTTCGGTGGCACCCTCCGCACCGCGCGCGGGGTTCGGCAATGTGGCGCGCAGCGTGAGCGTATCGGTCGAGGAACTGACCGAAATATCCGTGAAGTCGATCTTGCCGGTCTTGTCGTACATATGGCCGTCCGGCAGCTGCACCTTCACGGTAAGCGATGCGAGGCCGCCATGGCCCGAATACTCATCCTCAAGCTGGGACGCTTCGGATTCCGACACTGGGAAGGTGATGTATTCCGGATCCTGGCTGACGATCTTCGCGAGGGCGCCGCTGGTGGGCGACACGACGTTGCCAGGATCGGTCGCGAGGCCGATGCGGCCATCGATGGGGGAGGCGATCGTCGTGTAGCCGAGATTGATCTCCGCCTGCTGAAGCTGCGCCTCAGCGGTCAGCAATTGGCCCTGGTTGCTTCCGGCGGAGGCGACGGCGGTATCCACGTTCGACTGCTGTCCCGCAGGCGTATTCAGCAGCGTCCGTGACCGCCCCAAGGTCAGCTGGGAGTTGCGGAGCTGCGCTTGCGCCTGGGAGACGGCGCCCTGCGCGCTCAAGACCGCAGCCTGATAGGGCGGCTGCTCGATCACGAACAGGACCTGGCCCTTCTTGACGTCGCTGCCTTCCGCGAAGTTGCGCTGCTGCAGAAAGCCGGTGACACGTGCTTGCAGGGTGATGTGATTGATGGCTTCGACGCGGCCGACATATTGGCTCGTCTTGTAGATCGGGGTCAGGGTCGCCTTGGATACGCCCACGGTGGGCGGCCCGCCCATCTGGGCCTCTGCGGCAGAGACGCCGCTCAACAGCGTGACAGCGAAAACGGTCGCGGAGAAGCGGAGCCTCATCAGAATGTCCCCGGATTTGAGCCGTATCGTCCGAGCGGGCGCCCACGCCGATGTGTGGAGCGTCCCCGGGCGGGAGAAGCTTGCGGATTATCCATTATCTTTAGGGTTCTGCTGACCGAGCGGTCAACCACCGTGACGCGACGCAGCATGGTCGGAACCAGGCACGGCACGTTGACGCCGCGCCCCGATGCGCGGAAAAGCCGCCCGATGACCATATGAGGCTTGCGATGCAACGCGTCTTTTCCGGAATCCAGCCGTCCGGCGTGCCGACACTGGGCAATTACCTCGGCGCCATGCGGAACTGGGTCGCCCTTCAGGCGGACCATGAATGCCTCTACTGCGTCGTCGATCTGCATGCCATCACCGTGTGGCAAGACCCCGCGACGCTGCGCCAGCAGACGCGGGAAATGGCGGCGGCGATCATCGCCTGCGGCGTCGATCCTGAGCGGCATATCGTCTTCCACCAATCCGCCGTCAGTGCGCATGCGCGCCTCGCCTGGATCTTCAATTGCGTCGCGCGCCTTGGCTGGCTGAACCGTATGACACAGTTCAAGGACAAGGCGGGGAAGGACCGGGAGGCCGCTTCGGCCGGCCTGTACGTCTATCCCAACCTTATGGCAGCGGACGTCCTTGCCTATCACGCGACGCGCGTGCCGGTGGGGGATGACCAGCGCCAGCACCTGGAACTTGCCAACGACATCGCCCAAAAATTCAACCATGACTATGAGACGACATTCTTCCCGGTGATCGAGCCGCTGATCATCGGCGAAGCCGCGCGCGTCATGTCCTTGCGGGACGGCACCAAGAAGATGTCCAAGTCCGATCCGTCTGATCAGAGCCGGATCAACCTCACCGACGAAACCGACGTCATCGCCAGTAAGATTCGCCGCGCTCGTACGGATGCCGAGCCGCTGCCGAGCGAGATTGCAGGCCTCGAAGGCCGCGCCGAGGCGCGCAACCTCGTCGGCATCTATTCGGCGCTCTCGGGCATCTCCCAGGCCGAGGTTTTGGCGGAATATGGCGGGCAGGGCTTTGCCGGCTTCAAGGATGCGCTGGCCGCCCTGACGGTGGATAAGCTGGCCCCGATCGCTGCCGAAATGCGCCGCCTGCTCGCCGATCCCGGCCATATCGACCGGGTTCTGTTCGCGGGTGCTGCCCGCGCCAGTGCCATCGCCGATCCGATCGTGGCCGAAGCACAAGCCCTGGTCGGATTTCTTCCCAGGCCACAGGTGTAACGCGCGGCGCCGATGGTCTATCAAGCAGACATGGATGTGCCCCCGCCTTCCTCACCCGCCTCTGCTCTTACGGACGCGCCCCCCGCGTCTCTTACAGACGCGCAGCGCGCAGCCAGTCTGACGCGCAAAACCTCCGAGACCGAGGTGACCATTCACCTTGACCTCGATGGAAGCGGGCAGGTGCGGGCCGAGACCGGCATCGGCTTCTTCGACCATATGCTGACGGCCCTCGGCCGCCACGCGCTGTTCGACCTCGATGTCGTGGCGCGCGGCGACCTGCATGTCGATTTCCACCACACGGTGGAGGATGTCGGCATCGTGCTCGGCCAGCTTCTGCTGAAGACGCTCGGCGACAAGCGCGGCATCGGCCGCTACGGCCAGGCGATCGTGCCGATGGATGAGGCGCTGATCGAAGCGGCGGTCGATCTATCGGGCCGCGCGACCCTCGGCTGGCAGGTCGCCTTCACACGACCGAAGATCGGCGAGATGGATACCGAGTTATTCGAGGAATTCTTCCGTGCCCTGTCCGGCAACGGGCTTTTCGCCCTGCACCTGATCCAAAAGGCTGGGCGCAACGATCACCACATCGCCGAAGGCTGCTTCAAGGCGACCGCGCGGGCGCTACGCATGGCGGTGGAGCCCGATCCGCGCCAACGTGGCGCCATCCCCTCCACCAAGGGCTCGCTGGCGGGATGAGGATCTACACCGCCCATACCCGGCCGGATCGCGCGCCGCGCCTGGTGCGGGAGGGGTTCAGCCTCGGCGCCTTCCTGTTCGGGCCGATCTGGCTGCTGGCGCATCGTGCCTGGCTGGCGGCAGTTCTGGATATCGCGGCCATCGTCGTCCTTCTCGCGTTGGGGCGCGCCCTGCCCGGCTCTGCCATCCCCGCTGTCCTGATGCTGGGCCTCGCGGCGCTGACCGGCTGGAACGGCCGCGACCTCTGCCGCTGGTCGCTGTCCCGGCGCGGCTTCACCACGAGCTACGTGATTGCCGCCCGCAACGCCGACGCGGCCTTCGCGCGGCTGCTGACGCGCGATCCCGCGCTCATTCCACAGGCGGCCGGTCGATGAAGATCGCCGTCGTCGATTACGGCTCCGGCAATCTCGCCTCGGCCTCCCGCGCCGTGCAGCTCGCCGCCGAGCGCGCGGGTCTGCCCGTGCAGGTGCTTGTCACCAGCGAACCGGTGGAAATTCGCAGCGCCGACCGCATCGTGCTGCCTGGCCAGGGCGCCTTCGCCGACTGCATGTCGGGCCTCGAGTCCGTGCCCGGCCTGCGCGATGCGCTGGACCAGGCGGTGGAGGGCGGCGCGCCCTTCCTGGGCATTTGCGTCGGTATGCAGCTGATGGCGGCACGCGGGTTGGAATATGGCGCGACGGACGGGTTGAACTGGATCGCAGGCGAAATCACCCGCATGCCGGCCGAAGGGCTTCGCCTGCCGCAGATGGGCTGGAACGCGCTCGATTTCGCAGCCGACGCCCATCCGCTGCTGGCGGGATTGGTGCCCGGCGACCATGTCTATTTCACCCATAGCTACGCGCTGACAGACGGCGACGCCGCCGAATGCCTCGCGACGACCGATTATGGCGGTCCTGTCGTTGCCATGGTGGCGCGCGGCAACCGCGCCGGCACGCAGTTTCACCCTGAGAAAAGCCAGGAGGTGGGCCTCACCATCATGGGCAATTTTCTGAAGTGGACACCATGATCGCGCTTGAGGGCGTTCCGGGCGAAGACCGGCCGGCGCCCCGTGGACCGCAGGCCCGGGCGAAGCTCGCCGTCGATCGCGTCACGACCTTCACGGACGAGGATCTGCTCGCTTTGTGTGAAGCGACGGACGCTGCGATCATCGATGGCGGCGGTTTCGGTTGGGTGACACCGCCGGGTCGCCAGGTGATCGAAAGCTATTTCCGCGGTCTGCTCATGGTGCCGGAACGCGAGATCTATGTCGGCCGCGTCGATGGCGTCATCGTCGGCTCCACGCAGCTCGTGCGGCCGTCGCGCAACAACGAGGCCCAGGCCATGGCCGCCACCATCACCCAGGCTTTTGTTGCGCCCTATGCGCGCCGCCTCGGCCTCGCGCGGATGCTGGCGATGCGGGTCGAGGAACGGGCGCGGGGCATGGGCTATCAGGTGCTCAATCTCGATGTGCGGGAAACTCATACCGGGGCGATCGCCCTGTATGAGGGCCTCGGCTATATCCGGTGGGGTACACACCCCGCCTATGCCCGCGTCGGCGGCCAAATGATTGCGGGCGCCTTCTATCACAAGCTGCTCCAGCGGAAATCATGAAGCCCCTCACCCTCTATCCGGCGATCGACCTCAAGGGCGGCGCCTGCGTGCGCCTCCAACGCGGCGACATGGCGCATGCGACGGTCTATGCCGACGATCCCGGCGCCCAGGCCCAGCTGTGGCAGGATTCAGGCTGCACCTGGCTGCATGTAGTGGATCTGGACGGCGCCTTCGCCGGGCATTCGGTTAATACGGCTGCGGTGCGTTCCATCCTCGCCGCCGCCAACGTTCCAGTGCAGCTCGGCGGCGGGATTCGGGACATGGACGGTATCGAGGCCTGGCTGAATGAAGGCGTCAGCCGCGTCATCCTGGGCAGTATCGCCGCCAAGAACCCCGATCTGGTGCGGGAGGCCTGCCGCCAGTTCCCGGGCAGCATCGTGGTCGGCATCGATGCGCGGGATGGTTTGGTCGCGACCGAGGGCTGGGCCGAAACCTCCTCCATCGCGGCGGAGGAACTCGGGTTCCGCTTCGAGGATGCGGGCGCTTCGGCGATCATTTTCACCGATATTGGGCGAGACGGCATGTTGGCGGGTCTCAACCTCGACGCGACGGCGGCCCTCGCCCGCGCTTTGACGACGCCGGTGATCGCTTCGGGCGGCGTCGGCTCGCTCGCCGATCTGCATGCGCTGCGCGAAACCGCCATGTCCGCGAATGGCATCGAGGGCGTGATCGTCGGCCGCGCGTTGTACGATGGGCGGATGACGCCGACCGAGGCGATCGAGGCGCTGGCGGCGGATTAGGCTTCGGCCGCGCGAAGATGGTGGATTGCGCTTCGCTGATCCACCCTACGATCGGCGCTGTAGGGCGGATGAGCGAAGCGTTATCCGCCGAGAACGCGGATTTTTTCCCTGCGCGCGGCAAGGATGAGGTCGCCATCCCGTGAGGCGATAGGCAACTCCAATCGGATTGCCAATTCGAGATAGGCCCCGTCATACAGCGTCAGCCCATGACGTTCCGCCAAGGTATAGGTCGTGGTCCAGGCCCGAGATGTTGCAGCGTTGTCGATCGAGATCGGCAAGGCTTCGAGGTCGGCGACAATCAAGGCCGGAAGCGTCGGAGCGATCCGCTTCCGCCGCACCGCCATCAACAGCACATTCGCGACCTCGAAGCGCCACAACGCCGGGACGTGAGCGCCCTCGGTCGCAATCTGCTCCGTCACCTCCGCAACGTCGGGCACATCACCCTCGTCTAAGACGAGAGCGCTCGTATAGGAAGTGTCGAGCACGAGGCTCATCCGTCAGCGCTGGTCGGCTGCCTTCCATTCGAGGATGTCGTCCGTTGATATAGGAGCGCCACCATGATCGCGCGCGTGGCGCCGCAGTCTCGCCAATACTTCACGCACCTTGGCGACGTCCGGCCCCTGACTTACTGGTCCAAGTCGCGCGATCGGCACGCCGCGATGGGTGATGGTGAAAGCCTCGCCGTTCTTGGCGCGGTCCAGAAGCCGAGAAAACTGAGTCTTCGCCTCGAAGGCGCCAATCTCAGTCATGATTGATCTCCTACAGGCCAGTCTACAGACTGGTCCATAGAGGATCAATCTTGTTACCCTTAAATCGGGGTACTCGCGATCAAAGCCGTCGAAGGTGTCGTCTTATCCGTCCAGGCGATGCGGCCGACGGTACCGCAGACGGAACAGGCCGGATGCCAGACCGCATGCTCCGCACCACAGGCCTCGCAACGCCAGCGCGGATCGGGACGTGCGGTCGAAATGCGTCGCAACGCCTCACGAATGGCGGACCCCGCCGCCTCGCCGCCGGCAGGCGCGTCAGCCTCCTCGATATCCGCCTTCAACAGCCACAGCCGCCGCTGATCCATGCCGGCGGCCAGCGCGTCATTCGCATGGCGCCGGGCTTCGCCCGTCAACTGCGCCGCGAGCGCCGCCTGCGCCATCATGAAATGGCTTTCGCCGCTCTGCGGATTGAACGTGGCAAGACGCTCGGCCCGCTTCACGCGGGCCAGCGGGTCAGGCTCCGGCGCCAGGTAGAAGGCCGCGAGATCGGGATGCGGATAGGCGGCCCAGGCCTGTTGCATCACCTTTTCAGCCCGACGCTCATCATTGCCGAGCCGCAAACGGCTGGCATAGGCGAGCGCCGCCGGCGGCAAAGCGGGATCGGCCGCGAAAGCCTCCTTCGCGAGGCGCAAGGCCTGCAACGGATCGGTCGAAGCCTCTGCGGCGGCGGTCGCCATCACGGCGCGCGGCGCTTCGGGTCCGGCAAGCGCCAAGGCTTCCGCCCAGCTTCCGGTCCGCAAGGCGAGGCGCGCGCGCTCAGCCTTCAGCCAGGGCGCACCGGGATGGGCGAGTTCCGCCCGCCGCGCGAGGTCGGCCGCCAGCGTCCAATCCTGGGCATCGAGCGCTTGGCGCAACAGGCCCCGCAAGCCGAGGAAGGCGGCGTCCGGCTGCTCGGCGAGCGCGCGCCAATCAGCCTCACTGTCGCCGGGCTTACCCGCGAGCCGTGACGCTTCGGCCGAGGCCAGCAGGGCGAGCGGCGCGTTCGGCAGCAGACGCTTGGCGCGCTGCGCTTCCCGCATCGCGGCTTTGGGGTCGGCGGCGGCGATGGCCGCGAAGGCGCGCGTCACGGCGCGGTCACCCTGACGCAGCTGGCGTTCATGCCGGTTGCGGCCCAAGCGGCCGGGTGCGGCGAAGATGAGGCTGAACAGCCGGATCAGGACATAGAGCACCAGGACGATCGCCAAGAAGGCGACCACTACCAAAGGCAAGGGCGCCTGGATGGTGAGCGTGCCGATGGTCGCCTCAATCTGGCCTGGCAACGCGCCCAGGCCGAAGGCGATGGCGATCAGAATGACCGCCAGAACCAGGAAGCCGAGAACGCGGGCCATCAGCCGGCGGCCATCTGGGCCAAGGCCTGCCGCGCATCGACGAGTGACTTGGCCTGTGCCATCCACGGGGTCATCGCGGCCCGCGCCGGATCGGACAAGGTGGAGAGCACACCGAGCGCGCCCGGCAGATCACCGGCGTCGAGCAGCCGCTCGGCATGAGCCAGCACGCCGGCCGTAGGATCACCGACCAGCACCTGATCGCCCCTGCGCACCACGACGAGGTTCTGCACGCGAAGCCAGACGCGGTGCCAAAATTTTCCGTCACTTGGCAGCGGTTGGCCGGCGGCATCCGCTGTCTTGGCGGCGGCGGAAAAACTCAGACGCAAGGCGGCTTCGGTCGGCGGCGACACCGTGTCGAACTTTGCCAGCGCCGGCGGCGCGCCATCGATCGGCCCGAGCGGCATGCCGGCGCGCAAAGCCTCCTGCGCGTGCAGGATCTGCCCCAGATGCGCCGATTGCGCAGCGAGCTTCGGCAGCCCGCTGGTATCCTTCGTGAGGCCCTGAATCTGGCTCGTCACGGCCGCGACTTGCTGACGCACCGCGCTCATGTCCTGCCGCAATGCCTGGCTGTCCTGGCTCTGCTGCTTCGTCAGGCTGTCGAGATGGGTCGAGAGCGCGGACATATCCTGAGCCGAAGGGGCGGATTGGGCCTGCTGCGACTGGCTGGAAGCGATTTTGTCCAGCCGATCTGACAGCGCCGCCACCTGTTGGGCGAGACCGGTATCGACCGCAGGCGGCGCGACAACAGGCGCGGGTGCGGGCGCGGTGGGCGTTTGCGTCGCGCTTGCCGCCTGCCACTGTGCGGCGTCCTGCTTTTCCTGACCGTCGATGCCGGCCACGCGCGCCTTCAAGGCATTGAGATCGGCGCGTAACGCGGCGACGGCGCCGCTTTGGTCCTGTACCGCAGGCGCCTGGGCGGTCAGCATCTGCTGCTGACGCTCGTAGACATAACCGATCGCGACCGCGAGGATGACGAAACCGATCAGGCACAGGATCGGCAGGATAGGCCGGCGCGCCTGCACGGGGGTCACCAGCGCGGGCGGCGTCTCCACGACCGGATCGCGGACCGGTTCGGTTTCGGGCAAACGGTCCGGGTTGGGCTCATCGCTCATCTATTAGGGCCAATACCGCGTTTTCTGTGGGCGTCATTGCCACATGGATACTCCGCCAGGGCAAGTCCCGCACGGAATCGGCCACGGGGTGGCTGATGGCGGCGAGCCTAAGCGGTCGAAGACCGGCCAGCAGGTCGCCATGCCGCACCAGCCGATGAAAGCAAAATGCGGTCTCGCGCGAGAAGAGCAAGACCCAACCCGCGTGCGACGACGCCAACATGTCGCGTGCGGGCGCCGGAAGCGCCTCCACCGGCTGCGCGGCATAGACCTCTCGTCGCAGGACCGTGAAGCCGCGCCGCGTCAGCAGGCGTTCGAGATGATGCCCCTGCCCGACACCCGAGGCCAGCAGCAGAGGAGCGCCGTTGGGGGCGAGCGACCGTGCGGCCAGCACGGCGAGCGCCTTGGCGTCACCGTCCGCGCTCGACACCTGCGTGAAGCCATGCGCACGGGCCGACCCGGCGGTCGCGTCGCCGACGGCAAGCAAAGGACAATGGGCGTAAGCATGGGGAAGCCGAGGGATTGCCTGTCGGCTGGTGACCAGGATCGCCTGGACGGTATCGGGGGCCGGCAACTCGGCAGCCACGGCATGGATCGTGAGCAGTGGCGCCACGACCGGGTGATAGCCCATAGCGACGAGCTGCGCCGCCGTGGCGGCAGCGCCGGGCTCGGGCCGCGTGATGAGGACGGGCGTCAGTCGAGAAAGATGTCGGACGGGGATTGTCCGCGCAGTTCATCCCCCAGCGCGCGGCCGAGCGCTTCCGCCTCCCGCGCGCTCCCGCGAATTTCGGACTTCAGCAGGAAGGTGCCGTCTTCCCGCGCCACCAGGCCGGTCAAGCGCAGCTCACCGTCAACGAGGCGCGCATAGCCGCCGATTGGCGTCCGGCAGGACCCATCGAGCGCCGCCAGCAGGCCACGCTCGGCCATGGAGACGGCACGCGCCTCCGGGTCCTCGATCGCCGCCAGCAACTCACGCAATTCGACATCATCCTCACGCACCGTCACACCGACGATCCCCTGCCCGGCGGCCGGCACCATGATTTCCGGCGCGATGATCACGGCGGCCTCAGCGGCGATGCCGAGCCGACGCAGGCCGGCAAGCGCCAGCAGGCTACCGTCGAACTCACCGCCCTTGACCCGACTGAGACGGGTCTGAACATTCCCGCGAATGGTCCGGATTTCGATGTCCGGGCGCTGATGCAGCAGTTGCGCCTGACGCCTGACGGATGCCGAGCCGACGATCGCATGCGGCGGCAAGGTGCTGAAGGGTGCTTCCGGGTCCGGCTTCTCCAACCCGTCACGCAGGATCAGCGCATCCCGCGCGTCTTCCCGCTTCAAAGTACAGGCGAGCACGATGCCGGGCGGGAGGTCGGTTTCGAGATCCTTCAGACTATGCACCGCGAAATCGATGCGGCCATCGTCCAAAGCCTCATGGATCTCTTTCGAGAACAATCCCTTGCCGCCAATATCCGCCAGCCGCCGATCCTGGATGCGATCGCCGGAGGTCGTAATCACATGCTCTTCGAAGACGCTCATGGAATCGAGCACGGGGCAGAACCGGCTCAACTGGGCCTGAAAGGCGCGGGTCTGAGCTAGGGCCAGCGGCGACCCCCGGGTTCCGACGCGCAGGGGCAGCGCGCGTGCATGGGGTCTCACACGCGGCTGATGCGATAGGATGTCGGAAGACCTCATGGGCGCGTGTTAATGCCTGACTTCATCGAAGAAAAGACCGCTGTGACGCAGATCGGCTCTGACGCAATCTCTGCGTCGGAAGGTCCCATTCTGGCCCCAGTTTTGGCGATCGAAACCTCCTGCGATGAAACCGCCGTGGCCATTCTGGACGCGCAAGGACGCGTGCTGGTGGAGCGGGTGCTGAGCCAATTCGCGGACCATGCGCCCTTCGGCGGCGTGGTGCCCGAAATTGCGGCCCGCGCCCATCTGCGTCATCTGCCGGCGATGACGCGCGCCGCACTCAGCGCTGCCGGCTTGCGAGCCGAGGATCTCGGTGCGATCGCCGCCACGTCCGGCCCAGGCCTCATCGGCGGCCTTCTTGTGGGCGCCGGCTTCGGCAAAGGCCTCGCCCTCGCAGCCGGTCGGCCATTCCTGGCGATCAACCATTTGGAGGGGCACGCCCTCACTGCCCGGCTGCCCGGCCTGGTGGCGGAGCCTGTCCGCTTCCCCTACCTGCTGCTGCTGCTATCGGGTGGCCATTGCCAATGCGTGGCGGTGGAGGGCGTTGGCCGCTACCGCCGCCTGGGCGGCACGATCGATGATGCGGTGGGGGAGGCGTTCGACAAGGTGGCGAAGCTGCTCGGCCTGCCTATCCCCGGCGGACCAGCGCTGGAACGCTTGGCACTAACGGGCGACGCAAACCGCTACGCCTTCCCGCGACCGCTGCACGGCCGCGCAGGATGCGATTTCAGCTTCTCCGGCCTGAAGACCGCCGTCGCCCAGGTCATCGCCCAGCTTCCCGAAGGGCCCATCGCGGCGTTCACCGTCGCGGATATTGCGGCGAGCTTTCAGCGCGCGGTGGCGGATGTCCTCGCTGACCGCGCGGCGCATGCCCTGGGCGCGATGCCAGAGGCCACTGTGCTCGTCGTGGCAGGCGGCGTGGCCGCGAACCAGACCATTCGCCAATCCATCGCGCGCGTCGCGGCACGGCATGGGCTTGCTTTGGTCGCACCGCCGCTGCGCTATTGCGGAGACAATGCGGTCATGATCGCCTGGGCAGCGATTGAGCGCCGTCGCGCCGGATTGGCCGAGGACGGGATGAACCACCGACCTCTGCCGCGTTGGCCGCTGGAGTCCCTGTCGATATCGTGATCGCAAAGCGGCCGGTTTGAGCACGTAATCAATCTGGAAGTCCCCACCGAATACTATACCTATCAAGACGTTAATCGTGTCATCGATGGGTCTCCCTTGATCAAAAGTCGTAGAGCGTTTCACGGTCTCCCGCTGGCCAGCGTCTGCGCGGTGGTGCTGGCCCTGTCGGGCTGCGCCGGCGACGACGATGGCGCCATCGGCACGCCCAATGCGCGTGTCGAGGGGCTGGTGAATACGCCGCCCCCTGCGGCGGTCCAGGTCTCCAGCCCAGTGCCGTCGGCCCCAATGTCCATTCCGACTTACGATCCCCAGGTGGCGCCGATGTCGGCCCCGCCGCCCGCCATTCTGTCGAGCCCGATCGGCCAGCCGGTAAGCCTGGGAACCGCCAAAGTCTTAGACGTGTCTTATGTCCCGCCCGTCGTGCAGCCTGTGCCAGAAGCGGCCACAGTGGCCGAAGACGCCAACCGGATCAGCAGCGATATGGCGCGGGAGGTTCGCGCCGCCGTGCCGTTGAGTGCGGCGCGACGACAGGCATTGATCACCTTGGCGCAGCAGATGGCCGCGGATGGCAACTTCTTCGTGCGCCGGCCGCAGCTCGTGTTGATCGTGGACCGCGCCAATAATGCGCAACTCATGGCCATGACGCTCGCGCGGCCGGATGGAGCGTGGGAGATTCTGGGCACGACCCACGTCTCGACCGGAAAGCCGGGACGGAAGGAACACTACAAAACGCCGGTGGGCGTGTTGGTGAATGACGGCTCCGAACTCGGCTATCGCGCCCAAGGCACTTACAACCAGAACCATATCCGTGGCCTTGGCGTGAAGGGTATGCGGGTGTGGGATTTCGGCTGGCAGACGACCGATGACTGGAAGACGCCGGGTGCCACCACACAAATACGCGTCGAGATGCATGCGACGGATCCCTCGGTGCTGGAGCAGCGGATCGGTCGTGCGGACTCGGAGGGCTGCATTCGCGTGCCGGACGCGGTGAACAAGTTCCTCGACCACCACGGCATCATCGATGCGGATCTGGAAAAGCTCGCCGCCGACAATATCGGCTACCGGGCGCTGCTGCCGGCCTCCGCCGACCCGACGCCGATCGCGGGTGACGCGGTCATTGTGGTGGATAGTTCCGCATCCTGGCTCAAGCCACATCCCCCTGCCACGACGGTGGCCCTGAGCGACTGAATATCCTTGTCGCCCTTAGTGACGCCACCTATGATGTCACTATGAGGGTCGTCCTTGATACAGATGTTCTCGTATCGGGCTTTATTTCGCCCGGCGGTGCGTCCAGACAGCTTTTGCTCGACGCCCTTGATGGAAAGTTTGCGCTTCTTCTCTCGACGCCGCTGCTCGTCGAATACGAGTCAGTTCTCCGTCGGCCCGAGCACCTCGACCGTGCGGGTGCGACCGACGCCGTGGTGAGCGAAATTCTGGACGCGCTTGCTGGTCTCTGCGTCCCGGTCGCATTCGACTATAGATGGCGGCCGACCGGAGCCCACCCGGACGACGAACTGGTCATCGAGACTGCGATCAACGGCCACGCAGATGCGCTGGCGACGTTCAACTTGAAAGACATGAGGCACGCCGGTGATACGTTTGGGTTTCGCGCCCAGCGACCAGGCGCAGTGCTACAAAGGACAAGATCATGAGCAACACAAAGATTCAGCTTCGGCTGCCGGAGGATTTGAAGGACGCGGCCATACGCCAGGCGGCCATCTCAGGCATCAGCATGAATTTATTTGTCGCAACGGCTGTAGCGGCGAGGATCGGCGCGCAGGCCGAGGCGGAGCGCTACTTTTCTGCCCGTGGATCACGCACCACACCAGCGCGCGCAAAAGCATTGTTGTTGCGGCTGGGGAATCCGGCCGAGCTTCGCGATGATGACGGACTTGAAGAGGCCGGCGGCGAGACGCCGCCGGCTTAAACGTCAGACCACCTTGTCGGTCGTCGGGTCGATCAGGTGCATGTTGTTCATGTCGATCGCAAGCTGCATCCGGCTGCCGGGCTTTGCGGCAACGTCAGGATCGATGCGCGCGCAGAGCGGCGCCGCCGTGACGTCCTCGCTCATCGTAGTGCCGGCGAGGTTGAAGTAGATCACCGTCTCCATGCCCATCGGTTCGGTGATATCCACATCCACATCGACCGTCACGAAACCAGGCCGATTGTCGCCCGTGAAGGCCGGCATATGCTCCGGACGGATGCCGAACAGCATCTCCTTCCCGGCATAGGCCTCGTAGCGCGGCGCACGCTCAGCCGGCACCGGCAGAGAAACGCCGTTCGCCAGCTCGATCGCCAAGCCAGCAGCACCCTTCACGACGCGGCAGGGAATGAAGTTCATGCCCGGGCTGCCGATGAAGCCCGCGACAAAGCGCGTCTCAGGGTGGTGATACAGGTGCTGCGGGGGCCCGACCTGCTCGATCAGCCCCTGGTTCATCACCACCACACGGTCGGCCAATGTCATCGCCTCGACCTGATCATGCGTCACATAGACGGTCGTTGTCCGAACGGCGTTATGGACCTTCTTGATCTCGGTCCGCATTTGCACACGCAGCTTGGCGTCGAGGTTGGACAGCGGCTCGTCGAACAGAAACACCTTCGGGTTCCGCACGATCGCGCGGCCCATGGCGACGCGCTGGCGCTGGCCGCCCGAAAGGGCGCGCGGCTTGCGCTGCAGCAGCGGCGTGAGATGCAGGATCCGCGCGGCGTCTTCCACGCGCTTCTTGATGTCGGCCTTGGGAAACTTCCGCAGCTTCAGGCCGAAGGCCATGTTGTCGTAGACGCTCATATGCGGATAGAGGGCGTAGTTTTGGAACACCATCGCAATGTCGCGGTCGCGGGGCGGCACGTCATTGACGACACGGCCGTCGATATCGATCTCGCCCGAGGAGATGTCTTCCAGGCCCGCGATCATGCGCAGGGTGGTGGACTTGCCGCAGCCGGACGGCCCGACGAGGACCACGAATTCACCATCGGCGATTTCGAGGTTAATTCCCTTCACCGCCAAGGCATCGCTATTGTCGTACGTCTTCTTGAGCGTCCTGATCGAAACCTGAGCCATCGTTCCTCTTCCTTCGCGCGCTGTATTGTCAGCGAACACCAATGGTGCAGGCTGACAGGGCGCATTCTTCTTGGCAACCAGTCATGTCAACTGTCTAGCTCAGGCCATCGGCCGCCGCCATGGGAATACGCGGCCGGCGAGACCCTTCACAACACGCTGCACTTGCGCATTGAGGCGTTGAAAATCCCCGCTACCCGGCCGACCATGGCAGGATGACACTCGACGCTCATGAGGCCGCCATGCCCGCCAGTCCCATCCGCACCGCCCTGATCGGCTATGGCTATGCCGGGCGGACCTTCCATGCCCCGCTTATCCGCGCCGTGGCGGGGCTCGACCTGGTGGCGGTCGGGTCACGCCAGCCGGCCGCGGAGGTGCAGGACACCGCGCCGGGCATCACCGTCATCGCCGATCCGCATGCCGCCGCGACCTGGGAGGGTGCCGACCTCATCGTCATCGCAACGCCCAATGACAGCCATGCCGCGCTCGCCGAGGCGGCGCTGGCCGCGGGCAAGCATGTCGTGGTGGACAAGCCCTTCACGGTCACGCTCGCGGAGGCGCGAAGATTGGCGGACGCCGCCGCAGCCTCCGGCAGAGTGCTGTCGGCCTTTCAGAATCGTCGCTGGGACAGTGACTTCCTCACCGTCAAAAGCGCCATCGAGAGCGGCCGCCTTGGGGAGATCGTGCAGTTCGATTCGCATATCGACCGCTTCCGGCCTGTGGTGCTCGACCGGTGGCGCGAGCGTCCAGGACCGGGCGCCGGCCTGTGGTTCGACCTCGGACCGCATCTGCTCGACCAGGCGTTCCAGTTGTTTGGCCTGCCCGACACCATGGCCGTGTCCATCGCGCAGCAGCGCGCGGGTGCGATGGCGCCGGACTGGTTCCATGCCGTGCTGAGCTACCCGCGTCTGCGGGCCGTGCTGCAAGGCGGCATGCTCGTCTCCGGTGGCAGCGCGCGCTTCACCCTGCACGGGACGGTCGCGAGCCTGGTGAAGGGCAATGTCGATGTCCAGGAGTCGCAGCTCCGTGCCGGCGTGGTGCCGGGCGATCTCGACTGGGGGATCGACCTCGACGCCGCCACCCTTTTTGACGGTGCGACCGGCGATACCGAGACTCTGGCCGCAAACGACGGGGACTATCGGCGCTATTACGGGGCGGTTGTGGAGGCCATTCGCGGCGCGGCACCCAATCCCGTGACGCCCGCCGAGGCGGTGGCCGTCATGGCGGCGCTGGAGACCGGGATGCAGTCAGCCGCTGAGGGCCGCGTATTGCCTTTGCCGCTGACCGAAGCGGAAGCCGCCGCCTTCTACGCCGCTCAGCGCGCCCGGGTTGGTATCACGGCTGAGAAGGAGATCGATCCATTGGCCGGATCGATTTTGTAGGGTGGTTTGGCGGAAGGCGCTTCGCTTTTCCGCCCTACGGTCCCGCGTCTGTAGGGTCGAAAAGCGCAGCGCATTCCATCGCAAACCAAACTACGCCGGCTCGGTGTCCAGAGCGTAGCCGGCGGCGCGCACGGTGCGGACGACATCCAGCTCGTCCGGCCCATTGATCGCCTTGCGCAGCCGGCGGATATGCACATCGACCGTACGTGGCTCG
This sequence comes from Acidisoma sp. PAMC 29798, assembly GCF_030252425.1. Lineage (GTDB taxonomy): Bacteria > Pseudomonadota > Alphaproteobacteria > Acetobacterales > Acetobacteraceae > Acidisoma > Acidisoma cladoniae. The sequence goes on from NZ_CP126994.1 coordinate 2,125,726, forward strand.
ACATGGATGTTCGGACCCCAGATGGCGTCGAGCAGTTCCTCCCGCGAGAAAACGCGGCGCGGGCGCTGCATGAGGAATTCCATCAGCCGGTATTCGGTCGGCCCAAGATGCAGCGCGCGGCCGTTGCGGCTTATCCGATGCGCACCGAGATCGAGCACGATGTCATGGAAGCGCAGCTCACCCTTGGCTGGCACGGTATTGGACCGGCGCATCAGCGCGCGCATGCGGGCGACCAGCGCCTCGGTGCTGAAGGGCTTGGTGACATAATCGTCCGCACCGGTATTGAGTCCGCGCACAGCATCCTGGTCCTCGCTGCGTGCGGTGATCATGATCACCGGCAATTCGCGGGTTGCAGGCTTGCGACGGATTTGGCGGCAAACCTCAATGCCGGACAGATGCGGCAGCATCCAGTCCAGCAGAACCATATCCGGCTTCAGCTCGGCAATGCGCGTCAGCGCCTCCTCCCCGTCCCCGGCTTCCTCGACCCGAAAACCCTGCTTTTCAAGGTTGTAGCGAAGCATGGTCATGAGAGCTGCCTCGTCCTCGACGATGAGAACGAGGGGCTTGTTGGAAATGGCAGCGCCGTCTGGAATCACGCGATCAATCCTCGCCGAGCTGACGGCCCGGGGTGGCATAGGGGCTTTCACCGCGCGGCCGCTCGGACGGCAATGCCTCGCCGGTGATGGCATAGTAGATGGTTTCGGCGATATTGGTCGCGTGGTCGCCCATACGCTCAAGGTTCTTGGCGATCGCCAGCACATGCGTACACGGCGTGATGTTGCGCGGATCTTCCATCATATAGGTGATCTGCTCGCGGAAGATGCCGGAATAGACGTCGTCGATCATGCTATCCGACCGCCAGACCTCAACCGCACGCTCCGCATTGCCCTCACCCACCGCATCGACGGTGAGCTTGAGGTTGTCCTGAACCAGGCGCGCCATATGGCCGATGCCGCTCAGCGTATAGGGATGCGCGGTCTCGTTGAGGATCAGGCTGCGTTTCGCGACATTGGCGGCATAATCGCCGATCCGTTCTAGATCGCCGCTGATCTTGAGGCTCGCGACGATCAGCCGCAGGTCAGCCGCCACGGGCTGGCGCAGCGCCAGCAGCCGAATGGCGAATTGCTCGATCTCACGCTCCAGCGCATCGACCTTGGGATCGTCCTGAACGGCATAGGTCGCGGCCGTGGTGTTGTGCTCCATCACGGCACGCGTGGCATTGGCGGCTTGCGCTTCCACCATGCCGCCCATCTGCGTCACCATGCCACGAAGCCGGCTCAATTCCTGTTCGTAGCTTTTCACGAGATGCTCCGGTTCTGATCCGATGACCATGTCCTCTAGATCACCCAAACCGGCCGGTGATGTATTCTTGGGTGCGCCGTTCACGTGGGCTGGTGAACATCTGCGCAGCGGCGTCCACTTCCACCAATTCGCCCAGGTAGAAGAAGGCGACCCGGTCGGCGCAGCGCGCGGCCTGCTGCATATTGTGCGTGACGATGACGATGGTGAAATCTTTCTTGAGCTCGTCGATCAGCTCCTCGACCTTGGCAGTGCTGATCGGGTCAAGGGCACTGGTCGGCTCATCGAGCAGCAGGACCGAGGGCTTCACCGCGATGCTGCGGGCGATGCACAGGCGCTGCTGCTGTCCGCCCGACATCCCGGCGGCGGATGTCTTCAACCGGTCTTTGACCTCATCCCACAGCGCCGCGCGCGTCAGCGACCACTGCACGCGCTCATCCATCTCGGCGCGGGACAGCTTTTCATGGAGGCGCACGCCAAAGGCGACGTTGTCGTAGATCGACATCTGAAAGGGTGTCGGCTTCTGGAAGACCATGCCAACCCGGCTGCGCAGATCATTCAGGTCCACGTCGGACGCGATGATGTTTGTGCCATCGAGCAGCACCTCACCGGTCGCGCGTTGGCCGGGATAAAGGTCATACATCCGGTTGATGACGCGCAGCAGGGTGGACTTGCCGCAGCCCGACGGCCCGATCATCGCCACCACCTGACGGTCGATGACTTCCAGGTTGATCGACTTGAGAGCGTGGTTCTTGCCGTAATAGAAATCGAGCGAACGGATCGAAATGCGGGGTTGCGCGTCCACGGGCGTGGCATCGACCACGGCCGGACTGGCCTTTTCAATCACCGCCATATTCATCCACCTACCCCACTGACCGACTCTGATACTTAGTCCGGCTCCATGTGCTGGGGAATAGCGGGTTGGGTGCCGAGGCACTATGGCCGCTGCGTGAAGCTTTGATGACGGCCCCAAGAGGCCTAGGGCGGCCTGCGACGGCATCCGCAGGCCGAAAAAAGACGCTATTCGGCGGCCTTCGGTGCTGCGTTGAGGTCCACGATCCGCAGATAGGGGCGCAGCGTCGTCCAACCCTGGGGGAAGCGCGCCTTGGCATCCTCGTCTGACAGGCTCGGCACGATGATGACCTTTTCGCCAGGCGTCCAATCGGCCGGCGTCGCGACCTTGGTGCTGTCAGTGAGTTGCAGGCTGTCGATCACCCGCAGGATCTCGTGAAAGTTGCGACCCGTGGCCGGCGGATAGGTGAGGATCAGGCGCACCTTCTTGTTCGGGTCGATGATAAAGACGCTGCGCACTGTCAGGCTGGGGTCGGATTCCGGATGGACCATGCCGTAGAGGTGGGCGACCGTACGGTCCTTATCCGCGATCACCGGGAAGTTGAGGGCCTGGCCCTGCGTCTCCAGGATGTCCGTCTCCCAGGCGGCGTGGTTCTCGGTGCTGTCGACCGAAAGGCCGACCGGCTTCACCTGTCGCTTGTCCCATTCAGGCGCGAGGCGCGCGACGGCGGCGAGTTCCGTGGTGCAGACCGGAGTGAAATCCTTTGGATGGCTGAACAGAATGCCCCAGTACGCCCCCAGATAATCATGCAGCTTGATCGGGCCACGGCTGCTGTCCTGCTCGAAATCGGGGGCGATCTGCCCGAGTTGAATGGTCATAACGTGAGTCCTTAGGAGTGTGTCGCAGCCCAGATCGCACCTCGCGGCGGGGCGATCAAGCGACGCGGTCTCAGGCCTGATCGTCACCTTCCGGCAGCGGGTCCACGGTACCCGGGCGCATCACGACCTCGGCGCCGATCAGGCGATGTGCATGCGAGAAGCGGCGCCAATACCAGCCATCCTCGCGGAAGGGCCTCAGCCTGACACCGATCGGGATCGTCGCCCCACTGGCATCCCGGTGCAGAGTCTGGGTGCAATCGAGGATGAGAGGTGTGGCCGTGGGTGACTGCCCCACCACCCCCAGCCACATGACGACATGCGACACCCGATCCTGCCTGTTGCGGATGTACAGTAGATCGGCGGGCGCCAAAACCGCGCGGAGATCGTCGTAGCGACGCACATCGATGCGCCGGGCCCGCAGCACCCCGACGTCGCCGGGTCCCGGAAGATCGACCGTATGGCCCTGGAGGGCGATGCCCGTCGGAAGTTTGAGGCCGAGGGCATAGTTATAGGCGAAGGAGACGAAGTTGCTGCAATCGAGGCCCGGCCCATTGGAACCGGCCTCGACTGGCAGCCAGGGCCATCCCGCCGGTGGCCCCCAGGACGGCACATGATGGTGCTGATAGGGGAGGCCGATATGGCGGGCGGCGACCGAGATCACCCTCTGGCGACGATAATCCTCATCCTGCCGCGCCAAAGTGGGCTGAGGGTATTGCCGCGCCGGCGGACCCCAGGCTGCGCCGCGCGCCCCCCGATATGCGGTCTCCCACGCGGGGACGGACTCTGCGGCCTCGGCATCCGGATCGTTCCAGGGTGCCCGATCGAAGCCGGTATTCAGCAAGGTTGTGTCGATCGAGAAGGCCAGGGAATAGGGAGAGAGATAGTCCGGCCCGACCGTGACAGGCGCAGCCTCACCCACGGTTTGCGCTCCCGATGCCCGCGTCGTAAACGCCGCAGCGAGTCCCGCCAGGCCCGCCAGGATCACGCGGCGGGGTGTGCGTTCCACGCGGTCACACGCCGCCCCTTGATAGAGGTCCAGCATGCGGTTCGAAAGCGGTCGGCAACTCACGGCGCGTGGCTTCCTGTTCGACATGGACGGGACTCTCGTCGATTCGGGCGCCGTCGTCGAGCGTGTCTGGGGTGCCTGGGCGATCCGCCACGGGCTCGATCCCGTCGGGCTGCTGCCGGTGGCCCACGGACGGCGCGCCATCGAAACCATCCGCATGTTCGCGCCCTCGGTGCGCGACCCCGAAGCCGAAGCGAGAATTTTGGAAGACGCGGAGCGACTGGATCTGGAAGGTCTGGTCGAAATCCCCGGCGCCCGCGCCCTCATCGCATCCCTGCCGCCGGAGCGTTGGGCGCTGGTCACCTCGGCCGACGCCGCGCTGGCGCGCTCTCGCCTCGCCGCCTGCGGCCTACCCGTGCCGCGCGTCTTCATCACCGCCGAATCGGTCGAGCGCGGCAAGCCCGATCCGCGCTGCTACCAGCTTGGCGCCGAGGGACTGGGCTTGGATCCCGCCGACTGCATCGTGTTCGAGGATGCGGATGCGGGCCTCGCCGCCGGCCGTGCCGCCGGCGCGCAGATTGTGGCGGTGGCCTCCACCCAATCCGCCGAAGGATTGGACCGCAAGGGTGAGCTTTGGGTACCCGATCTCTCGGGCCTTCAAGCGCGGATGGACGGAGACTGGCTGCAGCTCAATCACGTCTGACGGTCGTCACACGGGCGCCCCGAATTTGCCATGCCTGGGCGCCATCCACTCGTCTAAGATAAAAGAAGGGAGGACCGCATGACCTGTTCATTCGTCACCAAGAGCCTGCGAGGCATCGCTCTGGCCGCCCTCGGAACCGTCACGTTACTCGGGGCCGGCGGGGTCCTGACTCCAACGCCGGCGCATGCCTGGTGGCGCGGCGGCGTCTGGTATGGCGGGCCGCGCTTCTACGGGCCGCGACCCTATTATGGCCCCCGGCCCTACTACGCGCCGCCGCCGGTCTATTATCCGCCACCGCCCGTCTATTACGCACCGCCGGTCTATGTGCCGCCACCGGTCTATTATCCGCCGGCTGCGAGCTACCCAGGACCGGCACGGACCTGCTTTACGCCAACCAATAACTGCCCGATGGAAGTGCCGCGCGCGCCCGGCGCCGCTTGCTACTGCTCCAACGGCGCGGGCGGCCAGTCTTGGGGCACGGCGCACTGATCCATGCCGCTGTCTTTGGCTGAGTCCCATGACTGATCGGGTGAAGGTCACGGCCCTGCTCGTCTGCGCGGGGCGTGGGACGCGCATGGGCCCCGGCTCGCCCAAGCAATATCGTGCCTTGGGCGGCATGGCGGTGCTGCGCCACACCGCCCTCGCCTTCAGCCGCCATGCCGCGATCACCGCCATCGCCGTGGTCATCCATCCCGATGACCGCGTCCTGTATGACGCGGCGACCGAGGGCATGGATTTGCTACCCCCGATCTTCGGCGGGGCAACGCGTGACGAGTCGGTGCGCCTGGGACTGGAGGCGCTGGCCGAGACGTCGCCCGATCTGGTGCTGATCCATGACGGTGTGCGGCCTTTCGTGACCGCTGAGACCATCACCGCCGTGATTGCCGCCTTGAACGAAGGGCCAGCGGCGATCGCCGCTATGCCGGTCTTCGACACCATCAAATCCTGCCAGGGCGGCGTCATTACCGGCACCATCGACCGTGCGCCGCTGTGGCGGGCACAGACGCCACAGGGCTTCACCTATCCCGAGATCGTCGCCGCCCATCGCGCCGCCCGTCTGCGCACTGACCTTCCGCCAATGACGGATGACGCCGCCGTGGCCGAAGCCGCCGGCCTGCCGGTGCGCGTGATCCTGGGGTCCGAGGATGCCTTCAAGATCACGACGGAGGCGGACCTGCGTCGTGCCGAGCGCCACCTGCGTGACGAGGCCTGGCTGCCCGCAGCGCCGCAATAAAGGCCGCCAGGGTCGGCGGCACCTGTTTGCGGCTGGGATAGTAGAGAAAGTAGCCCGCAAACGGGGGCGTCCATTCCTCCAGCAGCCGCACCAGCCGGCCAGCCGCGAGATCCGGCGCCGCTTGATCCGCCAGCACATAGGCGATCCCGAGACCATCCATCGCGGCGCCGAGCATGAGTTCGGGCGCGTTAAAGGTCAGAGGCCCATCGACCTTGATCTCCAATGTGCGGCCGTCCGCTTCGAAATCCCAGGCCATGATCGGGCTTGCGGGCGTGATGCGGTAATTGATGCAGTCATGCTGCGTCAGATCCTGCGGCATTGCCGGCGCGGTGTGGCGGGCGAGATAGCCGGGCGAGGCCACCACGGCCATCCGCAAGTCGAGACCGACGCTGACCGCGATCATGTCCTTGTCGAGCTTCTCGCCCAGGCGGATCCCCGCATCGAGCCGATCAGCGATGATGTCACGGAACTGGGTGTCGATCAGCACCTCGACCTTTGCCTGCCGATGCGCCGCGTGAAAGGCCGGCAGCACAGGCCGGATCACCGTCTCGTAGGCATGGCGTGTCGCGGTGATGCGCACGGTGCCGGACAAGGCCCCGCGGTCCTGCCCCAGCTGTTCAAGGGCGCCGCCAATCTCCACGAGCGCAGGCTCCAGCGCGCGAAGCAACTGCGCCCCCGCCGCCGTCGCGGCGACGCTCCGGCTGTTGCGTTGAAGAAGCCGCACATCGAGCCGCGCCTCAAGCCCCTTGATGAGGTGGCTGAGCGCGGAGGTAGAGAGCCGCAACTCCGCCGCCGCCCGGGTGAAGCTGCGGGTGCGCGCGACAACCGCGAAAGCCGCAAGATCGTCCAGAGTGCCGCGCATCATCATCCCATTCCGCTCAACCTGCCATCGCGATCTTAGCGGATAGTGGGATGATGCGTCAGCCTCTATGTCTTCAGGCACACATCCCAAGGGGTGGTTTTATGTCCCAATTGAACGACAAGGTCGTGCTGATCACCGGCGCATCGAGCGGCATCGGTGAAGGCACGGCGCGCGTGCTGGCTGCCGCCGGGGCGCGGCTTGTGCTCGGCGCCCGCCGCACGGATCGCCTGCAGGCGCTGGCCGAGGACCTGACGGCGCAGGGCGCGCAGGTGCGGTTTCGGACCCTCGACGTTACGAGTCTGGTGGAGATGCAGGCCTTCGTCGCCTTCGCCGAGAGCGCATTCGGCCGCGTTGACGTGCTGGTCAATAATGCCGGCGTGATGCCGCTGTCGCCCCTGGCCGCCTTGAAGGTTGATGAGTGGAACTGGATGATCGACGTGAACATCCGTGGCGTCTTGCACGGCATCGCGGCCGTTCTGCCGAAGATGGAAGCCCAAGGTGCGGGCCAGATCATCAACGTCTCCTCGATCGGCGGCTTCGTGGCACAACCAACCGCCGCCGTTTATGCCGCGACGAAGTTCGCGGTGCGCGCGATTTCAGAAGGCCTGCGCAAGGAACATGACAAAATCCGCTGCACCTGTGTCTATCCCGGCGTCGTCGAATCCGAACTTGCGGATACGATCAGCGATGCGACCGCGCGCGACCGCATGATCACCTATCGCAAGACGGCCATCCAACCGGATGCGATTGGACGTGCCATCCTGTTTGCCATTGAACAACCCGGCGATGTCGATGTGAACGAGATCGTCGTGCGTCCCTCGGCGACGGTGGTCTAGAGCCAGATGGGATTTAGCCCTTCGGCACCAGGCTGACCCCGTTCATCTCCGCGACGATGTCTGACAGCATCGGCACATAATCCTCGCCACGGCCTGCGCCCACGGCGAGGGCGAAGCTGTTGCGCACGGCGGCCCCCATCGGATTGGCGAAACTGGCCGCGCTCGCGAAACCTGCCAGATAGCTCATGTCCTTGAGCGCATTCCGCAACGCGAATTGATGGGCGTTGCGGTCCCGCTCCAGCACATAGGTCATGAAGGTCTGATAGAAGGGGCCATCCATCCGGCCGCCGCGAATGACGCTGTCGAAGACCTTCGGCGTCAGACCCGCCTTCGCCCCGAGGGCCAAGGCCTCGGCATAAAGCGCCGCATAACCCATCGCGAGGAAGTTGTTCAGCAGCTTCATGGTATGGCCCGTGCCCGTCGGCCCCGTCGGCATGACGCGACCGGCAAAAGCTTCCAGAATCGGGAGCACCCGCGCGACCACGGCGTCATCCCCGCCGACCATCACATCCAAAGTGCCGGCCGCCGCATCCTTCGGCGTGCGGCTCAAGGGCGCATCGATCAGCGTGATCCCCCGCTCGCGCAGGCTTTCAGCCAACCGCAGGGTCTGGGACGGATCGGAGGTCGAGCAATCGATGATCACGATCGGCTTGCCCGTCGCCGCCAAGCCGTCCGGCCCTTCGACGAGGGCCGATACCTCCGGCGAGCCGGTGACGCACAGCACGACCACGTCGCTCGCCTCCGCGAGGGCGCGGGCCGTTTTGGCTTCTGTGGCGCCCTCGGCGACCAGCGCCTCGACCGCCGTGCGGCTGCGATGCGCCAGCACCGTCAGCGGCCAGCCCTTCTTCAGGATATTTCGCGCCATGCCCTGGCCCATCAGGCCAAGACCCGCAAATCCGACGCGTTCCTTCAAGGCTGGCTCGCTCATGCTGTCTCCTTCGATCTCAGATCACTTGTGCGTTTCTAATGTCGTTCGGCGGCAGGCGAACGCCAAGGGGCAGAACGACATGCCCATGGGTTTCATTGATGATCTCCGCCGCCGAGACATAAAAGGCGATGAAGGCGGTGACGAGACCGGTATAGCCGCCGATCATCGTCGCCTCCGTAATGCCCCAGGCGCCCAGCGCCAGCAGCAGGAAGGTGATCCAGAGCGCGAGGAAGACGTAGCTGACCGCCCGCGTCAGGGCGAGGCTGCCGATCCACATGTAGAAGGTGAAGACGCCCCACATGAACAGATACCAGCCGACGAAGGCGCCCGGCACATGCGCCGAGAAGAACAGCACGAAGAGGGCGAAGGACCACCAGAAGGCGCCGTAGCTGCAAAAGGCCACGAAGCCGAAGGTATTGCCGCGCGGCAATTCCAGCAGCCCGGCGCAAAACTGCGCGGCGCCGCCGAAGGCGAAGGCGAGGGCCAGCACCAGCGGCACGCCGGTGGGCAGATACCACCCGGCATTGACCATGCTCAGCATCCAGGTTGTCAGGGCGAATCCTGCGAGCCCGAGCGGGGCCGGATTGGCGAGTTTATACATTGCAGCCTCCCGTTTGCCCGGGACGTCTTTGCGGCCCGGATCGTTATTTCCGCGATTACTGACGCGCGTCTTGGACGAGTCTGGGCGGGCGCGCCACAGCCACGCTACTCCTTTCCTTGCGAAATGCGAGCATTGCGTGGCCCTTCCGCCCTCATGCTAGGCTGGCCCCGAACACAGTGGAGCTTCCGATGAGCGCGACGAATTGGCATGAGAAGGCGGCCGGACTGGCCTTGGAGACGCGGTTCTTCATCGGCGGTGACTTGGTGGAGGGCACCGGCGGCCATTTCGAGACCATCAACCCTGCCAATGGCCTGGTGCTGGCGGCCGTCAGCCAGGGCACGCCTGCGGATATCGACCGCGCCGTGGCCGATGGCCTCAAGGCCTATAAGTCGGGTGCGTGGTCGCGCATGGCGCCGCGCGACCGCATGACCGTGCTGTACAAGTTCGCCGATCTGGTGGAGGCGAATACCGAGCTGTTCGCCCTGCTCGATACGCTGGATATGGGCAAGCCGATCAGCGACATGATCAACATCGATGTGCCTGGCTCGGTCCATTGCATTCGCTACACGACGGAAGTCATCGACAAGATGACCGGCACCACCACGGCGACGCCCGACAATGTGCTGCATTACACCACGCGCGAGCCGCTGGGCGTGGTCGGCGCCATCGTGCCCTGGAACTATCCGCTGATGATGGCAATCTGGAAGGTGGCGCCCGCGCTCGCCGCCGGCAATTCCGTGGTGCTGAAACCGGCCGAGCAATCCCCCCTCTCCGCCGTGCATCTCGCCCGGCTGTTCGTGGAAGCGGGCGGCCCCGCCGGCGTCTTCAACGTGGTCAATGGCCCCGGTGAGACGGTGGGCCGCGCGCTCGCGCTGCATAATGACGTCGCCAAAGTGAGCTTCACGGGCTCGACTGAAGTCGGCAAGTTGATGCTGCAATATGCCGGGCAGTCCAACATGAAGAAGGTGGCCCTGGAATGCGGTGGCAAGACGCCGCAAGTGCTGATGGCCGATCTTCCCGACCTCGCGACCGCTGCCAAGACCGCCGCCTTCGGCATCTATGGCAATATGGGCGAGGTCTGCAATGCGGGGTCCCGCCTGTTGGTGGACCGCAAGATCCATGACGAGTTCCTGTATAGCTTCATGCGCGAGAGCGAGAATTTCGTGCCCGGCGACCCGCTGAACGAAGAGACCAATATGGGGCCGCTGGTGACGTTCGAGCAGCAGAAGCGCGTGCTGGGTTATATCGACATCGGCAAGAATGAAGGCGCGTCCTTGGCCTTTGGCGGCAATGTACCGCAGGGCCTGGAAAAAGGCGCCTATGTCGCGCCGGCTTTGTTCACCGGCGTCAACAGCGACATGCGCATTGCGCGGGAAGAGATTTTTGGGCCCGTCGCGGCGATCATTCCCATCGATGGCATCGAGAATGCGATCGAGGTTGCCAACGACACCATCTATGGCCTCGCCGCCGGAATCTGGACATCCAACCTCACCACGGCGCATCGCCTGGCGCGGGAGATCGAAGCCGGCACGGTCTGGGTGAATTGCTTCGACGAGGGCGATATGACGCAGCCCTTCGGCGGCTACAAGCAATCAGGCAGTGCGCGCGACAAGTGTTTCGATACCGTTCTGGCCTATACGCAGCAGAAATCCACTTGGGTGAAGCTGGTCTGAGTCCTTTTCGTGTTGCACTCGTTCGTCATCCGGCGGTCTCCGGCGGTGACGGACGATGCTACGGGCGGATGGATCTTCCCCTCGCGTCCTTGGACTTCTCGACGATTGTGGCTGAGCTTTCGGCGTTTCGGGGAGCGAGGGTGTGGAGCAGCCCCCTCACCCGCTGTCGCCGGCTCGCCGAGGCTTTGACCCCGCACCCGATTCTCGACGATCGGTTGCTGGAGTTGAGTTTCGGCGATTGGGAAGGTGTGTTGTGGGACGATGTTCCCCGAGCCGATCTCGATCGTTGGGCTTTAGACCTTTACGGCTTTGCGGCGCCGGGTGGAGAGACTGGGGCGTCGCTCATCGCCCGCGTGACGGCGTTCTGGCGGGATCTTGGGGAGGGGTCGCATATCGTGGTGAGCCATGGCGGCCCGCTGCGGGTGTTGATCGCCCTCGCCGAGGGGCGGCCGGTTGACTTGGCAAACTCCGCGCCGAGGTTGGGAAGCGTGACGGTGTTTGCCCGTTAACAAAAGGTACCGTCAGCCGCGGACTTGGTCCGCATCCGGGCGCTAATCAAAGATACCGTACCCGCCTCACTCACTCACCACCCAACCGCCACCTTCACCCCTTACAAACCGCGGCGAGCGGAACACGCTCGCCACATCCAAACCCTCCGCACCGCGTCCCTGCGTCATCGCCACCACATACCCACTGATCGCGACACCCAAGCCGCTTAGCAGCGCCGTAACGGCGCGCAGCGAACTCCCGGTGCTCACCACATCATCGACCACGACGACACGTTTGCCCGCGAGCCTCTGCAGAATCAGCGGATCGATGAACAAGCGCTTACCCGCATCGGGCGTTGTGATGGAGCTGATGGCGACGGAATGATCGTCCCGATACCAAAACTTCCGCGAATAGCCGAGCGGCACGAAATTTCTATGCCCCAGCCCCTTCGCCACACCCGGCGCGAAGGCGAGGCCGAGCGTCGGCAGCCCCACGATGATGTCCGGCGCGAAGGGTTTTGCCAGCTCGACCATGCGGGCCGTGAGGAATTCCACGACCGTGAAACCCGCCTGATTGGCGATGAAGGACGCGACGGCAGTCGTGGGGTCCGGCAAAGGGCGAATGGGAAGGTCAAGGTAGCGGCTTGGCGCAAGTTCGACCGAGTAACGATCGGCATAGGGCGGCCCGCTGGCAGGCGTGGCGGCGAAATCCTGCCAGAAGCGATGCATCATGGATGATGGGCGCGCGATTTCGACGGCGCGTTCTTCAGCAGCGACACCTCGACCGTGCCCGCATTCGGATAAGGATGACGATTGCTGAGGCGCGAATGCTCGGTCCGTCCCGTCACCGCCGACAATTGTTGCGCGATCACCCGCGCCTTCTCGCGGTCGCCGTCGAAGAAGAAAGCGACACCGGGCCAGCGGCCGGGCGTCTCGGGAATGATGAGGGTCACCACGGTGAACCCCTGCTGCCGGAGTTTTTTGGCGAAGGCGGCACCCGGCACCGCTTCATCGGCGTCGTAGCTCAGCCGGATGGTGAAAGGCGCGGCCGGAGCGGGTTTTGCAGCGGGCGGCGCCACCACCGTCGCGGGCGCGACGACGACCGGTTTGGGCGGTGGTGGTGCGACCGGCTGAGGTGCGACCGGCTGGGGTGGTGCAGGCTGAGGTGGGGGTTGTGCGACGACGACGGGCGCCGGCGGCTTGGTCACCACGGGCGGCGGCGGCGCCGGAGCCGGCTGTGGCGCGGGCGGGGCAATGGCGATCTTCACTGGCGGCGGCGCTGGCGGAGTCGGTTTCGGCGTGGCGACGGGTGGTGCGGCGACTGATGGTGTAGCGACTGATGGTGTAGCGACTGGCGGTGCTGCCACGGGGACCATGACGACCAGCGGCGTTTGGGGGGACGCCACGCTTGCCTTGGGTTTCGCGCCGCGCGTGTTGGTTTCGGGCCAGGACAGGACCGCCCCTGCCCCGCAAATGGCGACCAGAAGCACGACGGCGGCGCTCACGAGCACGCCGCGCCCGCTGATGCGCTGCCTGAGGGGGACGGCGTTCATCTCCCGAGGCGGCGCATCGGCATCGAAGATCCAATGGACCGAGTCGGACCGCGCGGCCCTGTTCTGGAGGGGCGATCGCGGCGCGATCTCCTGGCGGGGCGGCTTGGGCGGCAGGCTAGACGACACGGATATGCAACCTCGAAGCGATTCGGCGAGGTCTTCCTAGCGTATCTTGGGTCGGATGATCACCCTTCGTGGTGGATAAATTGGGCGGTGGTGGTTGATCCGCCTTGCAAGGGGAGAGGGTTGGGTTGGTGAGGTGTTACCAATAGGTTAGGAGTTCGTTAACTATGGTCCATGGACCAGTAGTGCTGGCACGTTTAGCGCTTTCCGTCGAACCTGCCTCCGTGTTTCACGGCTAAGCCGAAAATTACGTGACTGATGCAGTAAACATTCTTAAGGCGAGGGACTTTACAGAGACGCCATCCCTTTTTTGGGTGGCATTCACCAATGCCTTTATTCTCTGTCCGACAAAATTCGAATTTTCAATGTCTAGAGCAATAAATAGTTCGATCCAATTAGCACACGGGCCACTTTCACTAAGCTTTGATAGGATAATACGGTCACTTTCGAGCCGCTCGTTTACATAGTATATCCAACGATCTTTTGAGAGTCGTTGAATGATTTCGTCAGCTGGCGCTTGGGCGGCCCAAGATGTGCCGTAGACATTTCCAAGTTTGACGCAAAGAACAGCCGTTATACACGCAGCCAATGCGGGGCCTGGAATTGACGTTCCAAGACTTGCTAGCTCACGCATGGGTGCAGGCTCATTGTAGAAATTGTTAGTGCCCTGGTGTGCCGCAATAACGCTACTTGCAACCTGCACAAACGTCATAGAACGCAGATTTTCAGGGACATAATCAAATCCCGCCACAGCGAGCAAGACTGCATGCAGTCCCTTAACTGATTCCTTTCGGCCTTCGCTAAACTCAACAGCATACGCCTGTCCAATTTGCCACCGCTCTGGTGCCTTCAGTTGAGGCCAAAACTGCGGAATAAGAAGAAGAGAGTTTCGAGCTGCATGTTCGAGTTGCGCACCTTTAGCCGTTTTAAATAGTGACAACAGAATACTGATTGCTGTGCGGACAAAAAAATACGGTGACGACTTTAGCTTATTAACTTCAGGCGCATCAGGAGCGAGAGTCTCAGATTCTAGTCTGTGACGGAAGCTCTTGAAGTCGTCTGCGACAGCGACTTGTTCGTGACCAAGAACGCCTTGAACACATACCCTTAGACAAGAAATCGCCTCCTCTTTTGTCATAACTTCGTCTTGATTTGACGAAGGGTCATTCTCCAATCCGACAAAATGATTGACGATCGCTTGCGACTGAAGCAATCGAATCGTCTGGAGTGGCGTGATCATTCCAAGATCCCGTGCTAATGAGATGGCTTCGGTCTCAGATACGGCCGTGCGGATGTCGCTAAACTCGTCAATATCTGGGCGTTGTAGAAGCTCGCCGATGAACTCCATGCCAAGCGACGCGAGTTGCTTCCTCAGGAGCGCCATGGTTCGAAGCCAGACGAAGCTCGCTGCGAGCTCATAGTTTTCAGCTTGAAAGTTTGTCGCTATTTGGTTGCGCTCGCGGTCCCGTAGTTGAAAAGCATGAGATGCGATCGTAGCGGGATCAGACACGGTATCCAACACCGCCGGTGGCGGCGCGGGCGTCCAAAGCTGCACGGTCGTTCTGGTCACGCACTGACTCCATGATAAAGCGTTAGTCCATCATGCGATCGGAAGAGGACGGAGGGCGTTTGAGCATTCATAAGCTCCTCAAGACCTTCGAAGGCTCGGCGACGAGCACCTCCAACGATGCCCGACACAACCGGTCCACTGCTTACAGGTCTATAGAACACCCGATATGCTGTAACTCTACCTACGCGATCGAAAACTATCATGCCGTCACATCTCAGAAAGCCTTCTAGCAACTCTTCACAACGCTGGAGCGTAAGAATTGATCCTGCGGTATTGGTAGCAGCAAACTCGGAAAACGCTGCATAGAAGTCTAACAAAGGCGATACAGGTATTGCGTCCTTAAGTTCAACTGAAAATGTCTGAGGCGCATTACTTGAGCAAATCAATATCGTGCCATGCGACAATGCTAGCGCTGATTCTAACAGTTGACTGAAATATACGAGAAACTCGTCAACTCGGTCTACCTTGGTCAATTGGCTGCAGCACGCCCTTGCAAAATTCTCAACGGGGTTGCCTAACGGGACTGGTTCTCGCATGGTCGAGAAAATGAGCGTTAGTTTGCTTCCTTTTGCTCCCGTAATCTCAATTGTGTTAGTGCTTATTTTTCTAAGCAGCACGCAAAATTGCGTTGCGTCAATTGCGATGCCCTCGTGAAGAGGTATCGTTGTTGGCAGACGATAATACGTGAAAACGCCATAGCTTACATACCCGTCCGCGTTCCTCTCGATAAACATGAACCAATTATGACCCGACAATGGACCACAGTCCTTTAGAATTCGAGGACCGGACGCCGGATCCAGAGGCGCCCGGCCAATCGTGTGGGCGACAGCGCCTGGAAATGATCTTATTACGGACTCAATCTCATCGCACAAAACGACAGAAGGGGTAAATTCGATGCCTTCGTCTTTATAGTTCAACAAAGCGCCGGCAAGATAGCCGATAAGATTCTGAGAGTGAGCACAAGGTTTGTCCTCGTCTATTAGCAAGTCATTTATACGGCCGGTTATCTGATCACGAAATGTAACAGACACGGGGACTGGCATTCGATTCATTCAAATGTCTGTTATGAAGGCATTGATACATCTCATCCCGCAACTTGACCATGAAAATTTCCAATGTAATCTGACGGTTCCTCTACGCATAAGGCACACCTTGGAAATGGTCTCACCTTGTAGTTAGTCTCAATTTGCTTGTGTCCATACCCGTCGGTCGCTATCGACTGAAAGCATTACCAACAGCGACGCGGCAACACTCATAACCTATGCTACCTGTTCCAGGGCTGACACGCATTCTGAAACTACGCCTCTGCAAACTCCACCACCACTCCATGCGCGGCGGTGGGTGCCACAACGAGCGACGTCTCCACCTTCCGATACGCCACCCTGTTCGCGCGCAACACAGCCTCCGCCACGGCGAGATCACCGACCTCCACCCGATACGCCCGGAACCGAGGCAACTCCCCAGCACCCGATCCCGCCAACTCGGGAAACCGTTCCGCCAAGCGCGAAGGCGTCATCACCGTGATCCGGTCCGAGGCATCGCCCACCGTCATCACCGCCTCGTCGCCGCCCACAACACCACCCGTCAGCCGCGCGAGAAACGCTTCATGCGCACGCGGCACTTCCGCTGACAGCACAATTTCGGTCAACCGCACCGCCCCGTTCGCATGCGCCTGATAGTCGCTCTTCCAGAACAGCTCTGGGGCATGCCGTTGCTGGCAAGTAAAGAACGACACATCAGGCATCGCCACATCGGTCACGAAGGCCAGCGAGAACCCTACCCGTGCGATACTTCCATC
This sequence comes from Acidisoma sp. PAMC 29798, assembly GCF_030252425.1. Lineage (GTDB taxonomy): Bacteria > Pseudomonadota > Alphaproteobacteria > Acetobacterales > Acetobacteraceae > Acidisoma > Acidisoma cladoniae. The sequence goes on from NZ_CP126994.1 coordinate 2,142,071, forward strand.
CGGCAGTGTCGCATCCCGGCCGAAATCGACGGGCGCGTAGGTCGTGAGCCCCTTGGCGCGGAATTCCGCGACATCGGCGCGCGCGTCATCTCCCGCGAAAACGAGCATCGACATCCCCTCGCCATGGCGCCGCATAAACGCGGCACTTTCGGCCGCGAAGCTAAACCGTTCAGGAAAGTCATGCGGCGGAATGGCCGCCGCATCGTTCAGCGCGAGGAGTTCCAGAAAATTTCGCCCCGCGAATTGCACCAGGGAATTGCGCGTGCCGAAGGGGTGGATGGCCGGCGGCGTCAGTGTAAAGCCGAGGTCTCGGTAACTCTGCCGCGCCCGCTCCAGATCGTCCACGCAGAGCACGATGTGATCCAGCGTTCTGGCCATGAAGCGGCTAGCTCTTGCTCCCGAGCTTCAGCCAGTCCCGCAAAGCCGCGTTCATCCGGCTCTGCCAACCCTCACCGCTGCCACGCAGCGCCGTCAGGACATCGGCATCGAGACGCACCGTCACCTGTTGCTTCGTCACCTCAAGCCGAGGCCGGCCACGGCGGATCAAGGTTTCGCCGTTGTACCAATCGGCATGATCAAAATAATCCGCCGTCAATTCCGGAGCGTCATCCGGATCAACCCAGTCGCTTTCGCCATTCTGAGGCTTCTCGCTCATGACACGTCCTCATTGAAATAATGCGCCGGGTCCCATCCCGCGGCGTCCAAACCACGACCACCATACGGCCACGCAAAACGCCCGCCGTGATAAATCGAGGCTCACCGTAATCCCGCTTCAGATCGCGCTCGACCGCGTAATCCCCGGCGAAAACCTCCACGGCATCGGCGAAATCCAGCCCTCGCTCCAGAAGCGTCCTTAGACGTTTCGCGGAATCGAAGGTGATCTCCACTATTTAATGTAGTGTCATTAAAGCGGCGCGGCAAGACTTAACTCCGCGCTTCCGCCTCGCCATACGTGCCGGGCGGGGGCGTGTCCGCATCAACATGCTCCAAAGCCGCGAGGGCCATGATCCGCTCCTCGGACGCATCTTCGAAGGCGATTTCCCCCGCCATCATGCCGGACCGCATGACCAGGATGCGGTCGGAAATCGTCAGCACCTCGGGCAGGTCGCTGGAAATGACGAGGATGGCCAGCCCGTCCCGCGCCAATTCGCGCATGAGGGCGTAGATCTCGGCCTTGGTGCCCACGTCCACGCCGCGCGTTGGCTCGTCCACGATCAGCACACGCGGCTTCGTCGCCAGCCACTTTGCCAGCACAACCTTCTGCTGATTGCCACCCGACAATAACCCGACGAGCTGCTCGATCGAGGGCGTCTTGATGCGGAAGCGGTCGACATAGGTGTCGATCATGCGCGCCTCCGCGCGGGGCCTCACGACATTCGCATTCGACAATTGGCCGAGGCCCAGTGCGGCGAGGGAGACATTGGCGCCAACGCCCATGCCAAGCACGAGGCCTTGCAGTTTGCGGTCTTCCGGCACCAGGCCGAGGCCGAGGCGCATGGCGTCCTTGGGCTTGCGGATGCGCACCTCCTGGCCGGCGATGCTGATGGTGCCGCTGGCCGCTGGCGGCGCGCCGAAGATGCCCAGCGCAGTCTCAGACCGACCCGCGCCGATGAGACCGGCGAGACCCACGATCTCTCCCTCGCGCAGATCGAAGGAAATGTCGTGGTAGCGTTTATTGTCCGTCAAGCCGCGCACGGAAAACACCACAGGTCGGCCGGCGGAATTGGGTTTCACGCGCTGCACACCGGCGAGATCGCGCCCGACCATGAGGCGCACGACCTCATCCTGATCGGTTTCGTCCAGGCGCATGGTGCGCACGTGTCGCCCGTCCCGCAGCACGGTCACGTAATCGCAATTCGCGAAAACCTCGCGCATGCGGTGGGAGATATAGAGGATGGTCACGCCGCTCGCCCGCAAGTCATGCACCACGCGGAACAGCAGCAGCGTCTCGGTCTCCGACAGGCTCGATGTCGGCTCATCGAGAATGAGCAGGCGCGGCTCATGCACAAGAGATTTGCAGATTTCGATCAGTTGCTGTTGGGCGATGGTGAGTTCACCCAGCCGCTGGTCGGGATCGATGGCAATGCCCATGCGGCTCAGTGCCGCCGTGGTCTTGGCGCGCAGGGTTGCGCGATCCACCAACACGCCGCCGAGCCGGGGCTCGACACCGAGAAAGACATTTTCGGCGACCGACATATTCGGCGCCAGCATCAGTTCCTGAAAGACGATGGAAATGCCCTTGGCGGCGGCATCGCGCGTGCCCGACAGGGTCAGCACATTCCCATCGAAGATCAGCCGGCCGGAATCGGGGCGCAGCGCGCCCGCGATCACCTGCATCAAGGTCGATTTGCCGGCGCCGTTCTCGCCCATGATGGCATGGACGGTCCCGGCCTCGACATGGAAGGTCACATCCCGCAGCGCCTGCACACCGGGGAAGCCCTTCGAGATGGATTCCACGGTGAGCAGAACGGTCATGCGAGGTCCTCTACGAGTAACACACCGTCATCCCCGGACTTGATCCGGGGATCCATGGGCGCCCAAAGTGTGGATCCGCGGATCAAGCCCGCGGATGACGTGATAGCAAGGCCGCGATTCCGCGGGCTATCACGTCACTTCTTCGCCATGAACGCATCGACATTCGATGCGCTCACAACGTCGGTGCCGGTGTCGGTGATCGGCGGAACCGTGCCGCCCTGCGTCAGCGTGTTCAGCTCATCGATCGAGCCGGTGCCCATGGCGTAGGGGCGCTGGCCGACGAGCGTCGTCGCATAGCCTTCCTTGAGCAGCTTCAACTGCGGCAGCAGCGTGTCAAAGGACACGACGACAAACTTGCCGCTTTGGATATCGGCCTTGCGGCTCTTCAGCGCGCGGGCATAGGCTGCGGGCGCGAACATCGGCCAGCCGCCGGAGTAGAAGATGCCGTCCAGATGCGGGTATTTGGACAGGATGTCCTGGATCACCTGCACCGCCTGGTTGGAATCGTCATTGCAGGAATAGGGCGAACCCGAGACTTCCTTGAAGCTGGCGCCAAGCTTGGACTTGAAGCCGGAAATGCGGTCATTGAGGTTGGCCGCAGACAGGCCGCCCGTCAGCACGGCATAGGTGCCGCCATTCGGCAGGGCCTTGGCGAAAGCGTCCCCTGCCGTGGCGCCGGCGCTCGCGTTATTGGTGCCGACGAAGGCGATGCGCTTGGAGGTCGGGGCATCGGAATCGAAGGTGATGACCGGAATGCCGGCCTTCAGCGCGGCGGCGATCACGTTCTTGATCGAGTCCGGGTTGTTCGGCGCGACCGAAATGCCGGCGACATGCTTGGTGATGAGGTCACGCATGATGCTGATCTGCGCGGCATCGTCGAGCTGCGACGGGCCGGTGAATTCGCATTTGGCGCCAATCTTGGCGGCTTCAGCCTCACAGCCCGTCTCGGCATCTGCATAGAAGGGAATGCCGAGCGCCTTGGGTACCAGGGCGAAGGTCTTTTCTGCGGCGCGGGCATGCATCGCGCCGACGCTCATCAGGCCTAGGCCCATGGTCATGACGGCCGCAGTCGTCAGCAGGATCTTTTTCATGGATAGTTCTCCCTTGGGGATGTTGTCGAATGGAAGTTTCGTGTGCAGGCACGGTTAGCGCGTTCGCCAGAACCCTTTCCTGAGCTGATCGATGAACACCGCCAGCACGATGACGGAGCCGACGAACACGCCTTGCCAATAGGCATCCGTGCCGAGCAGCACGAGGCCGTTGCGCAAAACCTCGAGGATCACCGCACCGATGAAGACGCCGAGGATGGTGCCCTCGCCGCCCGTGAGATTGGTGCCCCCGATGACCGCCGCCGCGATGACACTCAGCTCCTTGCCGAGCCCTTGGTTGGAAATCGCGGAGGAGAGGTAACTGACTTCGATGATGCCCGCGAGACCGGCGAGCACGGCCGAAATCACATAGACGCTGATCTTCAGGCGATCGACTTCAAGTCCGGTCAGCCGCGCGGCGCGTTCATTGCCGCCGATGGCATAAAGCTGGCGGCCGTACACGCTGCGGGTCAGCACCAGACTCGCGATCACCGAGAGCACCAGAAAGACGATGAAGGGATTGGGCAGGCCGAAAGTCTGGCCGCCGCCGAGGTTGAAGAAAGGGCTGTCATCGGGCCGGAAGCCGTCGATGGAATGGCCGCGCGTGATGACGAGGGCGAGGGCACGCGCGATGCTCATGGTCGCAAGCGTCGGCACGAACGGCGGCATGCGCAGCTTCGTCACGCACAGGCCGTTGAACAGGCCGAACAAGCCCGCAATGACCAGGGCGATGGCGCAGGCCGGAATGGTGCCCATGCCGGTGTTCATCAGCGCGGCCGAGGCGACCGCCGTGAGGCCCCAGACGCTGCCGACCGAAAGGTCGATGCCGCCGGTGATCATCACCATCGCCTGGCCGAGCACGACGATGCCGACAAAGGAGAAGTTGCGCGAATCGTTGAGCAGGTTGTTCGGCGTCGCAAAGTCTGGCGCGAAGATCGAAAGCCCCACGACCATGATCAGCAATGCCATGACGATACCGGTCTCGCGCGAGCGGAAGACGCGGCTCACGAAGGACCGTTGAACCCGGCCACCACTGGGCTGAACCGCACTCATGCGATCCCGCCGCCGTCTTGGCTCGGTGTGCGACTATTCTTCGTCAATGAAACCCCTCCCCGTCACTCTGTACTGCCCGGGGTTTCATCCCACGGTGGATTTCTTCAGTCCGCGAACTGCGCCACGGTATGCATCACGGTATAGCGGCAGAACGGATGGCGGCAAGCCCGTAACAATGAAGCGGCCGGTCAGAGTAAACAGAACAAAATTCGGGGACGCGCACAGATGAGCGAAAGTCGCCTGGCGTATCGTCTCGTCGCTAAAACACCATCGCCACAAGAACGAGCAGCACCACGCATTCCGTGAGCTGCTCAGCCGCGCCGAGGGTGTCGCCCGTATAGCCGCCGAGCATCCGCCGCCCGAGGGCGGCCATGCCGAAGACCACCACCACCGCCCCGATGACCGCCGCGAGAGCATGATGCGGCGTCACGAGCAGGAGGCAGACCAGGGCGGCGATCAGCCAGCCGGCGCCGATGCGCGCGCGATCGGGCACGCCGAGGCTCGCGGCCAATCCGTTCGCCCGCGCGGCGGCTGACAGCAGCAGCACGCCGGGCATGGCGGCGCGGCCCAGAACGGCCGCCGTGATCAGGATCGCCGCCACCACGCGGGGCTCGGCGATTTGCGTGATCGTGAAGACGCGCAGGCCGACGGAGCCGATCAGCGCCAAGGCGCCAAAGCTGCCGATGCGGCTGTCCTTCATGATGGCGAGCCGCCGCTCGGGCGTGGCGCCACCGCCGATGCCATCGGCGGTATCGGCCAAGCCGTCCTCATGCAGCGCCCCGGTGATCGCGGTCATCGCCAAGACGGCCAGCAAGGCGCCGATCAGGGGCCAGAGATGGCAGCGCAGGGCGAGGGCGTAGACGCCGGCACCGATGGCACCGACCACCAGGCCGACCAGCGGCCAGACCCAGATGGAACGGCCCAGCGGCGAGCCCTGAATGCCGCGCGGCATCGGCAGTCGCGTCAGCAGGCCGAAGCCCGCGATCAGATCGGCCCGCGCCTCCTGCCAGCGGATCATGAGCCGTCTGCCACGCCGGCTTCGGCGAATGTCGCCATGCCCGCGTGACAGGCGAGTGCGGAACGCAGGAGATTGACGGCGAGCGTCGCGCCCGAGCCCTCCCCCAGGCGCATGTCGAGGTCGAGAAGCGCGGGGCGGTCGAGAATGCGAACAAGGCGCCGATGCCCGGCCTCGGCCGAAACATGGCCGATGAGGGTGTGATCCAAGCCACCCGGCATCAGCTTGGCAAGCGCCGCGGCCGCGGCGGAGCAAACGAAACCATCGAGCAGCACGGGAATGCTGTGGCGCCGCGCAGCGATGGTGGCGCCCAGAATGGCCGCCGTCTCCCGCCCACCCAGGCGGCGGGCGACTTGCCAAGGATCGGCGAGGTGATCGGCATGCAGGGCGAGCGCCCGGTCCACCACCGCCGCCTTGCGAGCGACGCCTTCGGCATCCAGGCCGGTGCCGCGCCCGGCCCAATCGGCCCCCGTGCCACCGAACAGCGCGGCGGCCAGCGCCGCCGCCGCCGTGGTATTGCCGATCCCCATTTCACCGAGGCACAGCAGATCGGTGCCCGGCACCACGGCATCGAACCCGGCATTAACCGCCTTGAGGAACTCGCCCTCGGTCATCGCCGGCTCTTGCGTGAAGTCGGCGGTCGGCTGGTCGAGGGACAGCGGCACGACGGAGAGCTTGGCTCCGGCGATGGCCGCGATCTGGTTGATGGCGGCACCGCCGGTCTGGAAATTCGCCACCATCTGCACGGTGACCTCGACGGGAAAGGACGAAACGCCCTGCGCCGTCACGCCATGATTGCCGGCAAAAATGACGACATCGACCTGGTCGAGCCGCGGCATGTCGCGCCGCTGCCAGCGGGCCAGCCAACCGACCACCTCCTCCAGCCGGCCGAGGCTGCCGGGCGGCTTGGTCAGCCGCGCCTGCCGCTGCGCCACGGCATCGGCCGCCGCCTCATCAGCACCGGGCAGGCCGTGGAGCAGATCGGAGAGGTGATTGAAGCGGAGCGTGGTCATCAGGCGGCGTCCTCTTGGGCGATCAGGTGGAAGAAGCTGCCGGACACGCGGCCACGCCGGCTGCCGGCCGGGCCGAGATCGGCGCCGACGCCGTCGGCCAGATGGGCGAAGGGCGCATCGGTCCCGGCGTGGGAGACGGTGGCGTAATGGAATTCATGGCCGCGCAGGATGGCGTCCGTCTCGATCAGCCGAGCACGGCGGTAGCCTAGATGCAGTTTGCGGCGCGCGAAACTCGTCTCATGGTCGAGAAGGTTCAGCATCTCATGCGAGTGTCCGGCGGCATCCGTCAGAGCGCGGCCGAGCATCATATAGCCGCCGCACTCCCCATGCACGGCGCGCGTTTCGGCGAAATGCCGCACGCCGCGCCGAAACCCCTCGGCGGCGGCGAGCGCGGGACCGTGCAACTCCGGATATCCACCCGGCAGCCAGCAGGCGTCGGCATCTTCGGCCGGGGCTTCGTCGGCCAGGGGCGAGAAGTATGAAATCTCGGCCCCAGCTCGGCGCCAACCCTCCAGCAGATGCGGATAGAGGAAGGAAAACGCGTCGTCCCGTGCCACCGCCACGCGCTGGCCCGGTGGCGGAACCGCCGTGGCTTTGGCGGCGGCGACCGTGATCGGCGCCGCCATGGCCTGAATCGCCGTGAGTTCGAGACGCGCCTCGGCGAGATCAGCGAGATGGTCGAACCGCGCCGCGAGGTCGGAGAATTCGCCGGCCTGGACCAGGCCGAGGTGGCGTTCGGGCAGCGAAACGCTCGGGTCGCGCAGAAGGGCGCCGAGCACGGGCAGGCCGATGGCGGCCATGGCGGGGCGGATACCGGCCTCATGCTTGGGACTGCCGAGGCGATTGAGGATGGTGCCGGCGATGGTCACGCCCGGCTCGAACTCCATGAAGCCGCGCGCGGTCGCGGCTGCGGTTTGTGACTGGCCGGAGACGTCCATCACGAGCACCACAGGAAGGCCCCACCGCGCCGCGAGGTCCGCCGCACGCCCCGCCTGCCCAGGCGCACCCACGCCGTCGAACAACCCCATGGAGGCCTCGATCAGCACAAGGTCGGCGGTTTCGGCGACCGACCCGATCAGCCCATCCAGCACCGCCGGCGGCATCGCCCAGCTGTCGAGGTTGAAGGCCGGGCGCCCCGTCGCCGCTGCGTGGAAGGCAGGATCGATATAGTCGGGGCCGGACTTCATCACTGCCACCGCGACGCCCCGCCGGCGATAGGCGGCGGCGAGCGCCAGCGTGACGGTCGTCTTTCCCGATCCCGAACGCGGTGCGGCGAGGATGAGGCCCTTCATCGCAGTTCCGGTTGGAGCTGGGCGATGAGGTCGTAAATGCGGCGCCGCATCGCGACGATGCCGCCGATTACGATCAGGGCGGGCGATTCCTCATCCGCCGTGCCGACGACCTCGGCGATATGGCCGAGATCGGTCACCGTCACATGCTGCTCGGGCGTCGTCGCATTAAGGATCAGAGCCGCCGGAAGCCCGCTCGCCATGCCGCCCGCCATCAGTCGACGGGCGATGGTGCCGATGCGGCGGGCGCCCATGTAGAGGACAATGGGCTGGCCGAGGCTCGCCATCGCCTCCCAGTTCAGGCTCGCATGCTGCGATTCCGCGCCATGACCGGTGGCGAAGATCACGGCCTGGTTGATGCCGCGCATCGTCGCCGGAATCAGCGCGGCGGCGAGGCCCGCAACGCCCGCCGTCATGCCCGGAATGACTCGAAACGGAATCCCGGCTTCGGCCAGGGCGAGAATTTCCTCCCCACCTCGCCCGAAGACGAAGGGATCGCCACCCTTCAAGCGCAGCACCCGCCGTCCCGCGCGCGCCTGGGCGATCAACTCATTGGAAATGCTGGTTTGCTCGGAAGATGGCCGGCCGCATCGCTTGCCGGCATGGATCAGCTCCGTGCCCGGTTTGGCCAGGGCCAAGACGCTGTCACTCACCAGCGCGTCATGCAGCACGACTTCGGCCTGGGCGAGGCCGGCAATGGCATGGAGGGTCAGGTGACCGGCATCGCCTGGGCCCGCGCCGGCCAGCCAAACATGGCCGCCTGCGAAGACCGGCACCTCTCCCATCAGGCGCGTCAGCGCGTCCTCGACCGTCATCATCCGTCTTCACCGTGACTCGCGCGCCGAGCCTCTCTAGTTTCTAGCGGGTGGAAACCTCCCCCCTTCGTCGCGGCTGGACCACAGGCGCCTGTGCCGCCGCCGCCGTCCGCGCCGCCGCCGAAGCGCTGCGCAGCGGCATCTTCCCCGATCCGGTGACGATCCGTCTGCCCGGTGGCAGCAGCGTCGCCTTCGCCCTGGCCGAAACGTCGTTGCGGGATGGTCATGCCATGGCCGCCATCGTCAAGGACGCGGGTGACGACCCAGACGTCACGCATGGGGCGCTGATTCGCGTGACCGTGGCAGCGGGCGCGGCGCAATCCGGCCTTGTGTTCCGGGCGGGCGAAGGCGTCGGCACCGTCACCCTGCCCGGTCTGCCGATCCCGCCGGGCGAGCCGGCCATCAATCCCGTGCCACGCCGCATGATCGCCGATGCGCTGGCCGAAGTCTTTGGCGCCGGCGGCGATTGGGTGGTGGAAGTGTCCATTCCCGGCGGCGAGGCGCTGGCCGAACAGACCTTGAACGGGCGCCTCGGCATTCGCGGAGGCTTGTCCATTCTCGGCACGACGGGGATTGTGATTCCGTTCTCCTGCGCTGCCTGGATCGACAGCATCTGTCGCGGGATCGACGTCGCGCGCGCCACCGGCCTCGCCCACGTCATCGCTGCGACCGGCCGCACGTCGGAACTGGCGGCTCAAGCCCGATACGGCCTGCCGGATCTGTCCCTGATCGACATGGGGGATTTCGCCGGCGGCACGCTGAAATATCTGCGGCGGCATCCGGTGGCGCGCGTCACCCTCGCGGGCGGATTGGCGAAAATGACCAAGCTGGCCCAGGGCCGGCTCGATCTGCATTCCAAGCGCGGCGGCGTGGATAGCGCCGCGTTGGCAGAGCTCGCTGCCGAACTCGGCGCAGATGCAGACCTGGCGCAGCGGATCGCCGAGGCGAATACCACCGCACTGGCGTTTGAATTTGCGGGCAAGATTCCTCTCGCCGCCACCATTGCCGCGCGCGCTCATGCGGTCGCGATGGAGGTTCTGGGCGAGGCGCCCATCGCACTCGACGTTCTGATGATCGACCGCGACGGTCATGTTATCGCCGGTCATCCAGCCCCCTGAAGCGGCGAAGATAGTCCGCGTCATAAAGGGCGCTTTCGCGGAAATCCTCTGGTCCCAGCGCGGCGCCGACAAAAATTAGCGCTGTGCGGGCGACGGGCGCCGCCGCATGCAGCATGACGATGGTGTGCAACGTGCCGGTGATGATCTGCTCGTCCGGCCAGCTTGCCCGTGCGACGATCGCCACCGGGCAATCCGCACCGTAATGCGGCAGCAGGGCCGCAGCCACCTCCTCCAGCCGATGAATGGCGAGATGGATCGCGAGCGTCGCGCCCGTCGCGGCGAAGGCCGCCAGGGTTTCGCCCGGCGGCATGGGCGAGGCGCGGCCATCGATGCGCGTCAGCACCACGCTCTGGGCGAGACCGGGCACCGTCAGTTCGCGGCCGAGGAGGGCGGCGGCGGCGGAAAAGGCCGGCACGCCGGGGGTCATGGTCCAGGCAATGCCGCGGCGGTCGAGCCGCCGCGTCTGCTCCGCCACCGCGCTATAGATCGAGAGATCGCCGGAATGCAGCCGCGCGACATCCTGCCCGGCGCGATGCGCGGTGATGTATTCCGCCTCGATCTGGTCGAGGCTGAAGGACGCCGTATCCACCAGTCGGGTGCCCTCGGGGCAATGGGCGAGCATGGCGGTCGGCACGATCGACCCGGCATAGAGGCAGACCGGGCAGCGGGCGAGAATGTCCCGCCCCCGGATCGTCAGCAGGTCGGCGGCACCGGGTCCGGCGCCGATGAAATGGACGGTCATGCCGAGGCCGCCAGAGCGCAGGTGACGCCGCCGCCGACGATGCGCGGCAGAACCAGCCGTGACTGCGGGCCAGCCGCGAAAAGCGCCGCCGCCTCAGCGACGCAGGACAATCCGACTTCGGTCTCGGCGCGGGCGGAGCGGGTCTGGCAACGGCCTTGCTCGCCCTTCAGCGCCGCATGGTCGATCCAGGTGATCGGGAGGTCGAGTGCTCGCGCCGCTTCGGCGATACCCGACTCGTGCTGCCGGAAGACCGGCACGGCCAGCGCGTCGATCCGCCTGCCCTCCGCAGCATGCGTGACAAGGGCGACGACAGCCTCCGACGAGACGCCGGTGCGGCAACCGATACCCGCTACTATCAAGGTTTTACAGCCCGATATTGCAGCACTGTGCGCGCCGGAGCGAAGCCCTGCATCGGGCCGATCGGCTCAAGCCGTTCGATGCCTATGCGCGTCAACCGACCGCCCCATTCAGCCTGCCGCTGCATCATCACCCGCTCCGTCGGAAGTGTCACCGCGTTGATGACCAGCCGACCGCCGGGCCGTAAGACCGACCAGCACTGCATTGATAGTGCAGGATTAGAGGAACCCCCGCCGATGAAGATCGCGTCCGGCGGCGTGAGACCGTCCAGCACCTCCGGCGCTCGTCCCTGCTTCACCACAAGCGCCGGCACACCCAAGGCAAGCGCATTGCGCATCACGCGCTCCGCGCGATCCGGTCGGGCCTCAATGGCGATGGTGCGGTTGGCCGGGTGGCGCAGCATCCATTCGATGCCCACCGAGCCCGACCCCGCGCCGATGTCCCACAAGACCTCGCCGCGCTTGGGGGCCAGCGCCGCGATCGTCAGCGCCCGGATTTCCTGCTTGGTGATCTGGCCATCGGTTTCGAACCAATCCTCATCGAGCCCGGCAGACAGTGACATTGCCGGGCCGCCGACGACTTCCAAAGCCATCAGGTTGAGCGGATCCGGCTGTATGCCTTTGAAAGTCGATACTTTTTCTGCAGGACCGCCGAGGGATTCCAACACAGTCATGCGGGTTTCCGAGAAACCCCAGGATGCGAGCAGGAGCGCGACGGCGGCGGGCGTGGTGGCATCAGCCGACAGGGCCAGAATCTGCGCACCGGGCTGCAACAGCGGACGCAGCGCCTCCAGCGGACGACCACAGAAGGAGATCGTCTCGACATCCTGAAACGACCAGCCGAGCCGGGCGCAGGCGAGGGAAAAGGCCGAAGGTGCTGGAATCACAACATACTCCCCCATCAGCACATGCCGCGCGAGGGTGCTGCCGATGCCGAAGCAGAAGGGATCGCCTGAGGCGAGCACCGCAACCGCGCTGCCGCGCCGCGCCAGGATCACCGGGATCGCCTCGACCAAGGGTATCGGCCAGGCCAAACGCTCGCTCTGGATCAGGCTGTCAGCCAGCGCCAGATGCCGGTGACCGCCGACCACGAGGTCCGCCGCGACGATGGCGGAGCAAGCAAGGGGGGACAGGCCCTCGACACCATCCTCCCCGATGCCGACAATCGTCAGCCATGGCCGATCCCCCATCATTGCGCCTGCTCATTCTGGGCGGCACGACCGAAGCCGCTGGCCTCTCGCGGCTGCTGGTGGATCAGGCGTGGCTGGCGCCGATCCTCTCCCTCGCCGGGCGAACGCGCGCGCCGGTGCTGCCGCCGATCCCCAGCCGCATCGGCGGTTTCGGCGGTGCCGAGGGCCTCGCCGCCTATCTCGGCGCCACGCCCATCGATGTGCTGATCGATGCCACCCATCCCTTCGCCGCCCGTATCTCCGCCAATGCCGAAATCGCCTGCGCGGCGGTGGGTGTGCCGAGGTTGGTGCTGCAACGGCCGGGCTGGACCGCCGGTCCCGGCGATAACTGGCGCATGGTGGCGAGCGTGGCCGATGCCGCCGAGGCTTTGGGTGCCGCGCCGCGCCGCGTGTTCCTGACCATCGGGCGGCAGGACCTGCTGCCCTTCCAGGCCGCTGCCCATCACCGTTATCTCATCCGCAGCGTCGATGCGCCCGACGCCGCTTTGCTGCCGCCGCATGCCGAGATCATCACCGGGCGTGGGCCCTTCGATGAGGCGGCGGAGCGCGCGCTGCTGCACGATATCGACGTGCTCGTGACCAAGAATTCCGGCGGGGACGATGCCAAGCTCCGCGCTGCGCGCGCCCTCGGCCTGCCGGTCATCCTGGTGGAACGGCCCGCCGCGCCCATGGGTGAGCGGGTGGCGACGCCGGCCGAGGCGCTGATCTGGCTGCGCGCTCATGCCGAAACCTTGGCGGCGGCACGGGGCGCATAGAGCCAGTCCCTGCCCTCGCGGCGCGCGATCCGTCGCGTCTCGGCCGTGCCGATGAGCACCAGGGTCCGCATATCGGCACGGGCCGAGTCGGCCTCGGCGAGGCTCAGGATGTCGAGACGCTCGTCGGGCCGGCTGACAGCGGTGGCGAAAACGACCGGCGTTTCCCCAGGCAGGATCGTCCGCAGATGGTCGAGCGCGGCGCCCAATTGCCAGGGCCGCGCGCGGGAAATGGGGTTGTAGAGCGCGAGGGCGAAGCCGGCAGTCGCCGCCGCACCGATGCGGCTCAGCACCAGCGCCCAGGGTTTCAGATTATCGGACAGCGAGACGACCGCGAAATCATGCCCCAGCGGCGCGCCCAGCCGGGCGGCGGCGGCGAGCATCGCCGAAATGCCGGGCACGACGGTGATGTCGAGCGCCCGCCATTCGGGCGGCCCGGTATCGATCGCCTCGAACACCGCGCTCGCCATGGCGAAGACGCCGGGATCGCCGCCGGACACGATGCCGACGATCTTGCCCGTCAGGGCCAGCGCCAACGCGGTGCCGGCGCGGGCCAGTTCCTCGCGATTGTCCGAGGCATGGCGTGTCACGCCGGCCCGTTCCGGGATGCGGTCGATGTAGGGAAAATAGCCGAAGAGGTCGGTGCAGAGATCCAGCGCCGCCCGCGCCTCGCCGGTCAGCAGCGACGGATCGCCGGGACCAAGCCCAATGACGAAGACCCGGCCGGTCAAAGCTCTGCTCGATATCGTAGGGCGGAAAAGCGAAGCGTATTCCGCCGAATCAGGGGGCCGGCGGATTTCGCTGCACTCTTCCGCCCTACGAGAGACTTGGTCAACGCACCCTCTGCCGACCCGGCACCAGGATCATCGAAAAATATGGCGCACCGTCATCGGCGATTTCCGCGAGGGGCAAGATGCGCGATCCCACCATGGTGCCGCGCTCGCAATAAACAGCGCGCTCGGCCCGACCCAGGGCCGTCAGCACAGCCCGTACCTTCGGCAGATTGCGCCCCAGCTTCATGATCACCGCCGCATCCGCACCTTCGAGATGCCGGCGCAGATCGGCCTCGGCCATCGTGCCGGGCAGGACGGCGAGCACATCGTCACCATAGGTCATCGGCAGACGCGCCTCCGCCCAGCAGCCGCTCATGCCCAGCACGCCGGGCACGATCTCCATCGGAAACCGGTCCCGCAACCGGTCGAACAGATACATCGAGGAGCCGTAGAAGAACGGATCGCCCTCACAGAGCAGCGCGACATTCTCGCCCCGTTCCAGGCGCGCGGCGATGGTCTCGGTCGCCGCCGCGTAACATCCGGCCATGGCATCGACGTAACGACCGTCGCGGTGCGACATCTCGGTCGTTATCGGATAGTCGAAGCGCAGTTCCTCAGCCGTCGCGGCGATATGGCTGTCGGCGATGCTGCGCGCATGGCCGCGCTGGCCGGCCTTGGCGAAGAAGGCGACCACCGGTGCGGCGGCCAGGATGCGCGCCGCCTTGACCGTGATCAGCTCGGGGTCGCCCGGCCCCATGCCTAGGGTAAAAAGGGTACCGGTCATTCCGCTTCGCTCGCGAGGGCATTGACGGCCGAAACGGCCATGGCGCTGCCGCCGCGCCGACCCTCCACAATCACGAAAGGCAGCCGACCGTCCGCCGCCAAGGCCGCCTTGGATTCCGCCGCGCCCACAAAGCCCACGGGCAGGCCGATCACGGCGGCGGGCATGGGCGCGCCGGCATCGATCAGTTCCAGCAAGTGGAACAGGGCCGTGGGCGCATTGCCGATGGCGACGACGGCCCCCGCGAGCCTGTCGCCCCAAAGATCGAGCGCAGCGGCCGAGCGCGTATTGCAGATGCGGGCGGCAATGCCCGGCACCTCCGGCGCATCGAGCAGGCAGATGATCTCGTTCTTCGCCGGCAACCGGGGGCGGGTGATGCCATTGGCGACCATCTTCGAGTCACACAGGATCGGCGCCCCGGCCAGCAGCGCCGCGCGGCCGGCACGCGCGAAGTCTCCGCCGAAGTGGATGGCCTCGGCGATCTCCACCATGCCGCTGCCATGGATCATGCGCACGGCGATCCGCGCCTCCTCCACCGAGAAGCGAGAGAGGTCGGATTCGGACCGGATGATCGCGAAGGACCGCGCATAGATCGCGGCCCCGTCGTGGATATAGTCGTAACGGCGTGTCATGCGGGCACGCTCTGCATGAGCTGGAGTGTTTCCGCCAGGGTCAGAGCGCGGCGTTCGGGCATATCGCCTGCCGCGCCGTCACGCACCAGGTTCAGCAGCCGGTAATTCCCGACCAGCGTGACCGCCGCCGGCCCCGGATGGGCGCAGCCCTTCACGCAGCCGGAGACATGCCACAGCGGATCATGAGGGCGACGGCCCGCTGCCAGCGCCGCCGCCGTTTCATGCGTCAGAAGCTCCCCCCGCAGGCAGGCCGGCGCGCCGGCACAGGTGACGATGCCGAGGCGCGGATCGGCGGGATCTGTGATGAGACCGAGAGCCTCCAAAGCAGGTTGCGCCGACAGGGGGCATCTGATGCCGGCTATCGCAAAGCTCTTCCACGGCGTCGGCCGCAGCGCGCCATCGCCCTCTCGGACGCAAATATCGACGAGCTTCGACAGCGTCTCGGCCCGGATCTGGCCAAACTGCGGCGCGAAAAGCTGTGCGGTGCCGTATCGCCCCAGGGCCGGCGGCGGCGCTGTTCGGCGCGGAGAGACATGACCCGCCTGCCGCGCCAAATCGAGCGCAAGCCGCGCCGCGTCCGCGCTCGGCACCGCCTCGCCCTGCAAGGTCCAGCCACCGACTGTCGCGCGCAGCGTCACGTCCAGACTCATGCCGGTCAGCGGCAGCAGACCACCGCCATCGATCAGGAAACCGAATTTGCCGGGCAGAGTAGCGAAAGCGTCCTCCGCCAAACCCTCGGCAATGGTGCCTGCGATGGCCGCCGTCTCCGGCGCGATAGTGGCATCGGCACTGAGGAGCGGCGAGACGAGCAAGTTCCGCCGTTCATCCGCCTCATCGATCCCCACGGCCCGCATCGCGTCCGTGAAGGGCAGAATCGTGTCGCGCCGAAGCCCGCGAATCTGGAGATTGGCGCGGTTGGTGATTTCGATCAGGCCATTGCCATAGCGAGCGGAGGCGTCCGCGACGGCCTGCAGAACCTCGGCCGTCAGCACCGCATCGCGCGGGCGCACCCGTACCAGCCAGCCATCCCCGGACTCCATCGGTCGGAACAGGCTCGGGCACCAGCCGCGTTTCATCGTGGCACGAAGACGCTGTTGCGACGAGGCCGCCAGAGGTCGCGCGCCATGGCGGTCCGAAACCGCTCCGTCAGCACCGCATGGGCGGCCGGGCTTTCATCACGCAGGAATGCGTCCACCGCGGGTTCCCCGAGCGTCGCGTCGAACAGCATATCGAACTGCGCATCGAAGCGCGTCGGCAGGGTGGCGGCGAAGCCGGTGAGGCTTTCGGCGCCGCGCACGATCTCCGCGGCCCCGCGATAGCCGTGGCGCATCATGCCGGCGATCCAGCGCGGATTGGCGGCGCGGGCGCGTACGATGCGGCGCACCTCCTCGGCCACCAGACGCGGCTGGGGAGACTCCGGCTTGCTGGTGTCGAGGTGATAGAGGGCCGGCGTGCCGCCGAGCATGGCGGCGGCGGCGGCGAAACCGCCCTCATGCGCCGCATAGTCGGGGCTTTCGAGCAGATCGGTCTCGGCATGATCCTGGGTATGGACGAAGCCATCCGCCACCGCGATCCGCGCCGCGAAATCCCCCTCGCCATCGTCCCAGGCCGTGTCCGAACCCGCGAGATAGGACCGCGCCGCATCTTGCCGTGTGCCATCCAGATCGACCCCGCTGCCATAGGCGCCAGCCGACGGGCCGAAGACGCGGGCGCCGTCCTTGCCCGCCAGCGGGTTCCACTCGGCATCCTCGTCCCGCGCGACCACCGCCCGCGCCGCCTGGTCGAACAGCGCGATTTGCGCCGCGAAGGCATCCCGGAACAGGCCGGAAATGCGGAGGGAGACATCGACGCGCGGACGATCGAGCAAGGCGATCGGCAGCACCTCGAAGCCGCCCACGCGGCTCGATCCACCGTCCCAGAGCGGTTTCACCCCCATCAGGATCAGGGCGAGGGCGAAATCCTCACCGCCGGTGCGCATGGTGGCACTACCCCAGAGGTCGATCACCAGGGCGCGCGGCCAATCCCCTTGCTCCTGCCGATGACGCGCCAGCAGGGCCTTTGCGGCCTTTTCGGCAAGGCCCACGGCCGAGCGCGTCGGGATGGCGCGCGGATCGAGGGTGGTGAGGTTGCGGCCCGTCGGCAAAACATCGGCGCGGCCCCGGGTCGGCGCGCCGGCGGGACCGGGCGGCACGAAACGCCCATCGAGCGCCGCGAGCAGCGCCGCACCCTCGGCCTCCGCGCACGCGTCCAACCGCTCGGCCAGATCCGGGCCATCGGTCATTGCGGCTAGCAGCGCATTTCGCTGCGCCGGCGCGGGCGCGACGCCGAAGATATGCAGCCCATCGCGGATCTGCATGTCCTTCACGTCGCACAGATAGGCGTCGAGCTTGGCAAGCACCGCATCCTCGCCCTCCGTCTCAGGCTTGGCGCCGCTTTCGGCGAGCAGGCCGGAGGCTTCGGCTTCCACCAGAATCTCCCTTCGCAGGCTCGTCGCCCGACGACGATCGAGCCCGTCGGCGGCGGCAAACTCGTCGATGATGCGTTCCAGTTCCGCCGCGCGGCCATGCAGGCCGGCACGTTGCAAGGGCGGTGTGAGATGACCGATGGTGACCGCGCCGAGGCGCCGCTTGGCGGGCGCCGCCTCCCCCGGATTGTTCACGATGAAGGGGTAGATGATCGGCAGACCGCCGGTCAGCGCCGCCGGCCAACAAGCGGCGGACAGCGCTGCCGACTTGCCCGGCAGCCATTCCAGCGTGCCATGGGTGCCGAGATGGACCATGGCGTGGATGCCGATGTCGTCGATCAGCCCGCGATAGAAAGCGATATAGGCCTCGGCCGGCGGGGCCACGGGATCGTGGTATCCCGCCTTGCGATCCACGCCGCCACGATCGGGCTGCACGGCAATGACGATCTTGCCGCAGCGGAGGGTCTCGCCCTTAGCCAGACGGGCGAGATCGACCGGGCCGGTGTCGTAGCCGGCGTCCTGGAGCCGCCGGAGAATAGCCGTGACGCTGGCGAAGCTGTCGAGACCGACGGCATTGCCGATTTCATGACGCGTGGCAGCCGCGCCGGGATAATCGGACAGCACGATGGCGATGCGGCGCTCGGCCGCAGGGGTCGCGGCGAGGCGCGCCCAGCCGGCCGCGCGGTCGGCGGCCAGCGCTATGCCCGCCTCATGCGGCACCAGCCGCGCAAGGCCCTGGGCATCCCGCTCCTTGAAAGACACCGCCGTCGTCAGCAGTCGGCCATCGCTCTCGGGCAGCACCACCTGCATGGCGAGATCGGCCTGGGACAGGCCGCGCGATGACAATTCCCACGCCGCTTGCGTGCTACCCGCCTGAATGAGCTGCAACACGGGCACGCCCGCGCCGATCTCCGCCGCAAACCCGGTGAGATTGAGGACCACGGCCGGCGCCCACTCCGCCAACCGATCGTGCAGAAACGCGATGGCGGCTGGGTTCTTGAGGCTATCCACGAAGACCGCTTTAGCGCCAAGACCGCGGAGGGCGAGGGCCGCGATCAGTGACTCGATTGTCGCGGTTTCACCGGCCAGAAGATGCGAGCGGTAGAAAACGATCGCGGCCTCGGATGGTCCTGGGTGGGTGGTGAAAACACCGAAATCAGGCAGCGTTTCCGCGACCGGGGGAAGATCCGCCCAGAGCCCCGCCGCATGCGCCGCGCCTCGCAGCATGCGGGCGAAATTCTCGGCCCCGCCTTGCCTCAGGCAGGCGTCGATCGCGGCACGCGGTTCGGCCGCCATGGTGGAGAGCGCAGCGAGACGCGGATCGTCCGGCCCATCGCCCGGCAAGACCGCCAAGGGAATGCCCTGCGCCGCGCAGGTCGCGGCAATTTCCTCGGCGCCATAGCGCCAATAGTCGAGGCCGCCGAGCAGCCGCAGCACCACAACGCGCGCCGGTATAACCAGTTGCTCACAGAGCAGATCCACCGAAAGCGGATGCAGGAAGCGACCGATCCGCTCGATCCGAACGGAGGGAAAGTCCGCCGGAAGTGCCGCCGCTGCGGCCGCCGCAAGATCACTGTCCGAGAAGGACAGAAACAGAATCGGCGCGGGTTCACCGCCCGGCTCTACGGCCGCCTCGCCTTCCTCCAGCCCATGCGTCTCACGGAGGAGGAGATGCATGGCTAGCCCAGGATGATCCGCTCGATCGACGCGCGATCAAGGCCGGTGCGGCCGATGACCACGATATGCCCGCCGCGCGGCTCGTCGGCCTTCCAGGCGCGGTCATATTCATGGCGGAAGCGGCTGCCGACGCCTTGAATGACCAGGCGCAGCGGTTTGCCCAGAACGCTCGCGAAGCCCTTCATGCGCAGCACATCATGCGCCTCGGCGGCTGCGCGAAGACGGGCAACCAGCGGCTCGGGCGCCGCCTGCTCCGGCACATCCACCACGAAACTCTCCCAATCGTCATGCTCATGTTCGCCGTCCACGGCATCGTGGTGAGAGGGTCGGGACGCCAGATCGTCCTCCGCGCGGGCATCCAGGCCGAGCAGCACCGCGAGGTCGATTTTACCCTCATGCGCCGGCATCACCTTCACGGCGCGCGGCAGGGCGGCGCCGATCTCGGCCGAGACGCGCGCGAGGTCGGTCCCGTCCATCAGATCGGTCTTGTTGAGCAGCACGAGATCCGCCGCGCCAAGCTGGTCCTCATAGACTTCGGCCAAGGGATTATCATGGTCGAGCGATGGGTCCGCCGCCATCTGGCGGGCTACTTCCTCCGGGTCGTCGGCGAAGCGGCCGGCCGCCACGGCGGGACCGTCGACCACGGCGATGACGCCATCGACCGTGACACGCGCGCGGATCGATGGCCAGGAGAAGGCCTTCAAGAGCGGCTTCGGCAGCGCGAGTCCCGACGTCTCGATCACGATATGATCGGGCGGGTTCGGGCGATCCAGCAAGGCCTCCATCGCCGGCAGGAATTCATCCGCCACGGTGCAGCACAGGCAGCCATTCGACAGCTCGACGATGGTATCCTCGTCACAGCCGGCGATGCCGCAGCCTTCCAGCAGCGCGGCATCGATTCCGAGGGAGCCGAATTCATTGACGATGACGGCGATGCGCCGACCTTGGGCATTTTGAAGCATATGCCGAACGAGCGTTGTTTTCCCGGCGCCGAGAAAGCCGGTGATTATGGTGGCGGGAATGCGGGCGCTCATGCGGCGGCTCCTAACGGGGGAATGCGGCCGATGACGACGTCCTTGAGGCTTGCGGGACGGCGGGAGGGCAGCACCGACCCGCTGCCGGAGGCCGCATAGGTGCGGGCATAGGCGATGAGGTCTTCGGCGTGATCGGGCGAGAGGCGACCGAGAAGATAACCCCATTTGCCTGGCGCGGTGGCGGCGACGGAACACCCCTGGCCGCAATGCGACAGGCAGGTGACGGGTTGCAGGGCGAAGGGCTCCTCCGCCGTCATCAGGCCCGCGATACGATCATGCAGACGCTGGCCGGGACGCGGCTCATCGGGATAGCCGCAGGTCACGCATACATGCAGGGTCTGGATCACGATTTCAGAGGACGCCACATCCAACTCCGATCATGCGCCCCAAACGCCGGGCGGAAAACGGGGATGCCGCCGCAGGCACGGGCCCACGGCGTGAAGCGGAGGATTCCCACCGAGGCACCCCGCCCGGTCGGAACTTTTGGTCGTGCGATGGCAGGTCTCCTGGCTCGCGGATCGAACGCGCCCGATCGTCCTTCCCAGGCCCATGAGGCCCAGTGGAAAATGACCGGATGCTTTCCGCTTACAGTTGCGGGGGCAGCCGCGGCATTGGGGGTTGAGCCCCGCACCGCATTCCCTTTTCATCCACCGACACGCGTTGGTGGAACCATCGGGGATGATCTAGAAGCCGGAGCCATGGCCAGTCAATTGGATATAACATTGATCTTAGGCGGTGCCCGTTCCGGCAAGAGCCGCTATGGCGAGGGGCTGATCACCGCCCTGCCCGGCCCCTGGACCTATATTGCGACGGCCGAGGCCTGGGACGCGGAGATGGCGGCGCGCATCGCCCTGCATCGCACGCGCCGGGACGCGCCGTGGCGGACGGTGGAGGCGCCGCTGGCGCTGGCGTCGGCGCTGATAGACGCGGCCGAGACTCCGGTGCTGGTTGATTGCCTGACGCTGTGGCTGACCAACCTCATGCTCGCCGAGCGGGATCTCGCGGCGGAGACCGAGGCTCTGCTAGAGGCTTTGGCGGCCCGCACCCCTGCCACAGTGCTGATCGCCAATGAGGTGGGGCTCGGCATCGTGCCGGAGCATCGGCTCGGCCGGGACTTTCGGGACGCGGCGGGCGTGTTGCATCAGCAGTTGGCAGCGCGGGCCGATCGGGTACTGTTCATGGTGGCGGGCCTGCCGATGGTGGTGAAATGAGTGACGAGACCGAGGCCGACCGCTGGCGCGAAAAGATGGTCCGTCGCAAGGCCGTGCAGGACGCAGAGGTCGCGGGCAAGACCATCGAGAAGGGTCTGCTCATGGTCAATACCGGTCCTGGCAAGGGCAAGACCACGGCGGCGATGGGGCTGGCGCTGCGCATGCTGGGCCGCGACCGGCCGGTCGCCATCGTGCAATTCATCAAGGGCGCCTGGAGTACCGGGGAACGAGCCGGCTTCTCCCGCTTCGGCGATCTGCTGACCTGGCACAGCATGGGTGAGGGTTTCACCTGGGAGACGCAGGACAAGGCGCGCGATACCGCGGCCTGCCGCCGCGCCTGGGACGAGGCACTGGTTCAGATGGCGCGGCCGGATGTGGCGCTGGTGGTGCTGGATGAGCTGTGCATCGCATTACGCTACGACTATCTCGCGGTCGATGAAGTTGTGGCCGCTTTGGTTGCGCGGCGGCCGGGATTGCATGTGATCGTGACGGGGCGCAATGCGCCGGCGGGTTTGGTCGAGGCGGCGGATCTCGTGACCGAGATGCAGGCGACCAAGCACCACTTCAAGGCAGGCGTGAAGGCGCAGGAAGGGATCGAGTTCTAGGGTGGTTGGTGGATGACGCTGCGCCTATCCACCCTACGAAAGTTGAAGTCTCGTAGGGCGGAAAAGCGAAGCGTATTCCGCCATCACGATCATCGCTCTCACGGCTTGATCGCCTTCAGCGAGTAAGACAGCGGCAGCCAAGGCTTGTCGGGCAATCGATAAAGCCCACCCTCGGCTTCGACCATGCAGCCGAACTGCTTCCAGGCCAGGGTGTCGTGCTCGTGCAACATCGTTAGTCGCAAGCCGGCATCCAGCAGCGCCTGTACAACATCCGCGACCGGATGCATGAACTGGTGCGTGCGGATGTTTGAGATTCGTGCGACGGGATTGGCATAGTCTCGCGCGTCGTCCACCACGATCTCTCCTTGATGAAAATAGGGCGCGAACCAGCCGGGCATGCCATGCGTTCCGGGCACGTCATCATCAAAGATCAGCGCCGCCGGATGCATATCCGCAAAGTAGACCTCTCCCCCCACCCGCAACAGGCTGGCAACGACCTCGGCCCAGCCTTGAATGTCCGGAAGCCAGCCGATCGTGCCCCACGTGGTGAAGACGCGATCGAATTCACCCTCCAACGCGGCCCTCGCCTCGTAGATGTCCGATTGCACGAAATGCGCCTCGATCCCGATTTCCGCGGCTAGACTTCGCGCCGCCGCGATGGCGGGCGCGGAGAAATCCAGCCCCGTCACCTGGGCGCCCTTCTGCGCCAAGGCCAGCGTATCGACGCCAAAATGGCATTGCAGATGCAACAGCCGCAGGCCCGCCACGGGGCCAAGCTCCCGCTCCTCTATCGCATGCAGGATGTAGTTGCCCTGGCGCAGCAAATGCGTGTCATAATCGGACTCCGGCGCCATGTGGATGGCGACGCGCTCGTCCCAATTTGCGCGATTAAGACGCCGCCATTCAGGTTCAGACATCATCAGGCTCCTTCGCAGATCTTTATTGCTTATCGCACCGTTCCCAGGCCGGGAGAACGACATGAACGATCCCCACCAAACCACCGAACTCGCGGACCGGATCATCCCTCACTACGAGCGTCATGGTCGCGATTGGGAGGCAGATCGCCGCGCACTGCGATGGAGCGACAAACCCTGGCACGACCGCTTCATCGCGGCTCTGCCAAAAGGTGGAACCGTGCTCGACCTCGGATGTGGCGGCGGTGATCCGGTGGCGCTGAACATGGAGGCCGGTGGACTTCGCGTCACCGGGGTCGATGCCTCGCCAACACTCACTGCCCTCTGCCGCGAACGCATGCCGGACCAGGAATGGATCGTCGCCGATATGCGCGCACTCTCGCTCGGTCGTCTCTTCGACGGCGTCCTCGCCTGGGACAGCTTCTTCCACCTGAAGCCGGATGATCAGCGCCGCATGTTCGCCATCTTTGCCGACCACGCGGCGCCGTCCGCTTTCCTCATGTTCAATACAGGACATGCCGCTAGTGGATTGAATCTAACGCTTGGTGCCCACGCCTGACCGCGGCGATGATCTTTTCTGGGTCTTTGGTCCAATGGAAGGGGTGCGGATCGGCGTTGGTATCGGCGACGAAGCGGTTGATCGCAGCCTGCAGTGAGACGAGGGAGTGGAACACGCCACGTTTGAGGCGCCGTTTAGCGAGCTTGGCAAAAAAGCCCTCGACGGCATTGAGCCACGAGGCCGAGGTCGGCGTGAAATGGAAGGTCCAGCGTGGATGGCGCTCCAGCCAAGCGATAACCTTCGGGTGCTTGTGGGTGGCGTAATTATCCATGATGGCATGGACAAGTTTCCCCGCAGGGACCTCCGCTTCGACAGCATTGAGGAAACGGATGAACTCCTGGTGCCGATGGTGCTGCATGCATCGGCCGATCACGCCGCCCTCCAAAACGTTCAAGGCCGCAAACAACGTGGTCGTACCGTTCCGGATGTAATCGTGTGTCATGGTGCCGCAGCGCCCCTTCTTCAGAGGCAACCCCGGCTGGGTGCGGTCGAGCGCTTGGATTTGGCTCTTTTCGTCGACCGAGAGGACGACGGCGTGGGCGGGCGGGTCGACGTAGAGACCGACGATGTCGCGAAGCTTGGCGGCAAACTGCGGATCGTTGGAGAGCTTGAATTGGCGGAGCCGATGCGGTTGCAGACCGTGGGTGCGCCAGATGCGTTGCGTGGCGCTCAGACTGATCTTGGCGGTCTTGGCCATGGCTCGCCCGGTCCAATGCGTCACCTCGCCGGGCGGGGTCGTCAGCGTCAGCGCCACAACCCGGTCAGCGACATTCGATCCCAGTGCTGGGACGCGCGAAGGCCGGGTCTTGTCCCGCAGGAGCCCGTCCACGCCAGCCTGCATGAACCGCTCCTGCCAGCGCCACACCGCCGTTTTGGCCTTGCCTGTTTGCCGCATGATCTCGGCCGTGCCGTGACCCGCTGCTGTCAGAAGGACGATCTGAGCCCGCCAAACATGTTTCTGTGGGCTATTGCGGTCTGTCACGATCAACTGAAGCCGGGCCTGGTCAGCTGGGTTAACTTCGACGACGATGCCTGGGCGCATCGTGCCAGACTCGCACGTCCCAGCCGCCGTTGGAATCTCTAAACGGACTCTTCCGTCAGGTTCTATCCACTAGCGAATCCATCGGCGCCTATAAAGGCGATCCGCTCTATCATGCGAGCCTGGACCCGACCGAATACGAAGCGTTGCTGTCCCGCTCGGGCTTCACCGTCGTTGCTCATGTGGTCAAGGACCCGCAGGCGGGCGGACGAACCGCATGGCTCGCCCAGCGCGCGCCGCGTTACCCCGGCGGTTGATTGCCCAACCGCGCGGCAGCGGCGATCAACGCCTCGGCCGCATGAGGATCGCTCGCGTATGAGGTCACCAACCGAATGACCGTGTTGTCACCCTCCACCCGGCTCGACCAGCGATAGAAACCGAAACCCTCCGCCAGCAGGGCCGCCACCATCCCCTCAGGCATGATCACGAACAGCTCATTGGCTTGCACGGGATGTAGAAGGCTCACGCCTGGGATTGCGGAAAGCCCCTCCGCCAATCGCGTCGCGAGTCCGTTGGCCGCACGGGCGTTACGCAGCCACAAATCCTGCTCCAGATAGGCCACGAGCTGGGCGCTCATGTAGCGCATCTTCGACCACAGATGCGCGCCACGCTTGCGCCGCTGCTCGAAGCCGCGGGCCAGCGCCGGATCGAAAAACACGACCGCCTCGGCCGCCATGGCGCCGTTCTTGGTGGCCCCGAAGGACAAGACCTTCACGCCGGCTTTCCAGGTCATTTCTGCGGGCGAACAACCGAGATGCACCAGGGCATTGGCGAAACGCGCACCATCCATATGCAGCGGCAACCGATGCGCCGCTGCCGCAGCACCAAGCGCTGACAGCTCATCGCGGCTATAGACCGCGCCCCACTCGGTGGATTGCGTGATGCTGATGGCGGCGGGTTGCATGAAATGAACCCCGAGCGCGGCAGCATGGGCCAAAGGCTCCGCGATTTGAGCGGCCGCAATGCGACCGTCCGGCGTTGGCAAACAAACCAGCTTCGCGCCACCCGTGAAGAACTCCGGCGCGCCGCATTCGTCGGTGCTGATATGCGCATCCTCGGCACAGAGCACGGCACCGTACGGGGGCACGAGTACCGACAGAGCGAGGGCATTCGCCGCAGTGCCGGTCGCGACCGGGAAGGCCACCAGATCGGTCTCGAAAATGTCGCGCAGCTTGGCGGTCACCTGCGCCGTCAAGGCATCTGCGCCGTAGGAGCCGACATTGCCGCTATTGGCCGCCGCGATGGCCGCCATGATTTCGGGTGAGATGGGCGCGACATTGTCGCTGCCGAAGTTCCAGGCACCCTTAGTTCCGTCCGCCACGCCATACCTCCATCAGACCAGGGGCGAGTTTCGCACGGGGGCTGCCATTGCCCAAACTCAGCATGACGCCTGCCGGATTCCGTGCGATTTTCCGTCGCAGAGCGCACAGCGCCGGGAGACACGACCATGAAGAAAAAACAGATCCACCTTGGCCTTGTGGGCTCGGGCTTCATGGGGCGCACCCATGCCTTAGGCTTCCGCAGTGTCGGCGGCGTCTTCGATCTTCCGGTCGAACCGGTGCTGGAACTGCTGGCCGACGCCACCGAAACCCTCGCCCGCGACGCCGCGCAGGCACTCGGCTTCGCGCGTTCGGTGGGTGACTGGCGCGCTTTGGTCGCGGACCCGCTGGTTGATGTCGTGGACATCACCGCCCCCAACGCCCTGCACAAGCCCATCGCCCTCGCGGCGCTGGCGGCGGGCAAGCCGGTCTATTGCGAAAAGCCGCTGGCGCCGACCGCGCCGGAGGCTTTGGAGATGGTGCAGGCGGCCGAGCGCGCCGGCGTCGTGACCCAAGTCGGTTTCAATTACATCGGCAATCCGATGCTGATCCTCGCCAAACAGATGATCGAGAGCGGGGAACTCGGCCAGATCTGGTCCTTTCGCGGCATTCATGCCGAGGGCTTCATGATCGACCGCCAGACGCCCTGGACCTGGCGCCTCGACCCCTCCGGCGGGGCCGGCGCCATTGCCGATATCGGCAGCCATATCATCGGCATGGCGCGCTTTCTGCTGGGACCGATCGCCTCGCTCTGTGCCGATGTGGAAACGGTGATCGATCGCCGGCCCATGGCCGGCAAGCCCGAGGAAATCCGGGCCGTGGAAGTCGATGATGCCGCAAGGCTGCTGGTGCGCTTCGGCAGCGGCTGCCGGGGCACGATCGAAACGAGCTGGCTCTCCTCCGGGCGCAAGATGCAGCTCGATTTCGAAGTGGTCGGTGAAAAGGGTGCGCTCGTCTTCACGCAAGAACGGTTCAACGAGCTGCGCTACTACAAGGTCGAGAAGGATTCGTCGCGCAACGGTTTCCGCACCATCATGGCGGGGCCGGAACATCCGCCGTATGGCGCCTTCTGCGTCGCCGGCGGCCATCAGATCGGCTTCAACGACCTCAAGACGATCGAAATTCGCGGCTTTCTGGATGCGCTCGCTGGCGGCCCTCGCCCCTTCGCGGATTTCCGCGAAGCCTATGAGGTGCAGCGCGTGATCGCTGGCGCGCTGCTGTCGTCACGCGAACAACGCTGGGTGACGCTGTAAGATCGACTCTTCTATTACGTGGCGTCGAGAACCAGAACGGGGCAGCGCTCCCCCAACGCATAGGACAGGCGATGGGTGTGCAGAATGCGGAAGCCGGGCCGCAGGAGATCCGCGAGTTCGCTCTCCTTGGGGAAGGTGTAGCGCGTCGCGACATCACGGTAGACATCGATGGTCCGCAATTCCGCTTCGGACCAGCCGAGCCGCGCGGCCAGATCGCCAGGATCGGCGATGGCCGATGAGCACGCATCCCAAACATCCGCCAAGCGAACGCCCTGCTCCATATCTCCGTGCAACGCCATGGCGAGGCGCCATTTGAAGATATGCGGATTGGGGACCTTGCCCGCATGCAGATCGCGAAACACCGCCTCGCAGGGTTCGGCCTCCTCCGGCCGCACGAAAATCCGCATGATGCCGTGTCCGCTTGGCTTCAGCACGCGGGCCAGTTCTTGCGCGACGCTGTGCCACCCTGCCCGCCCCTCGCACATATTCAAGGCGCCATCGGCCAGCACCAGCCGCATTGATCCCGATGGTAGCGGAAGCGTCGCCCAATCGCCCTGAACAGCCCAAGCTGATTTGGGCGCGGACGGCGGCCGCCACAATGCCGCGATCATCACCGGTGACCGATCAACCGCGATCAGCCGCGCGTGATCGGGCCATCGCATCGCGACGATCTCGGGCGTCACGCCCAGCAGAAGGTGGCCGAGGCCGTCATCCGGTCCGCCGAGTGTTCGAGCCAGATGCTTAAACAAACGAATGTCGTCCGGGCCTGGCCGCAGCGGCTGACCCACCAGGGACCATTGCGCGGCGTGCCTGTCCCAATGACCAGCGGCTGTCATCGGCGCGCGAACAGGCGCCGCGCCCAATGGGTCAATGCGGCAGCCTTTCCCCGCTCTGCTTGGGCGAGTTGGCGCAGCAGGCGATGAACCTCCGTGTTAAACCACGTCTTCGATGGCATCTGGATGGCATCGTAGCGATCCGGCGGATAAAGAAACGTCGGGTTCGTATTGATCTCCCAAACCTGCACCTTGCCATCCACAAGCCCATAGTCCATGCGGCCGAACTGAATCCCGCCGAGATCGAAGGCCGCGCGAACATCGGCTTCATGCGGGTTGCTGCGCTGAAACGCACGCTCCTCGTCTACAAATTGCGCTGACACCAGGCTGGGTCCCTTCACTTCCCAGCTCTGCGCAATCATGACGTGATGAGCCAGAATGGTATCACCGATGCGAAATGCCGCGTATTTGCGGAACAATCCATCATCGGAGACATCGGCGAATTCCACCACGAGCAGGGTTGTGGGGTCATGGCCGGCGTCAATGAGACGAGCGATCTCCGCCGTCAGGTGTTGCGGTGTAGCGATCAGGCCGGTGAGGGATCCGGCATGCTCGGTGCTGTGTCGGATGAAAACCGGAAAGCGCCAGGACGCGACCGGTTCCTCCACGCCGCCGACGCGAAACTGGTTGCGTCCGGTCGCGTGCAGCCTCGTCAGCAAGTGCCGACGACCCAAAGAATGGCCGGGCCGGTTGAGCAGAATGCTGCGACCCCGTGCGGAGAGCGTCTCCCAGACCTTGATCGCTGCGGGCAACAGGCTGCCGGGAAGCCGATCCACATCGGCGAAGATACAGGCGCCATCGGGCAAGCGCTCGATATCGCTCAGGCTTTCATAGGGTGTAATGGCAACAAGGTCTTGAAGATCAGGCGCCCATTCATTGAGGAAATTGGTCATCGGATGAAGATTGTCTTGCATCGCAAAGAACCTGATCAATCCCTCCTCCCCATGCCAGAGCCAGAACGTAAAAAGCCGGACGGCCCCGGAGCTAATAGCTCCAGAACCGTCCGGCCCTCAATGGCTGCGCAGAAAGTCGTGACGCTTACTGAGCGTGGGTCGGATCCCAGCCCTTGTAGCTGCCGATATTGTCAATGGTGATCAGGGTCGGGTTGAGCAACACGATCTTGGACGGCGGCATCTTGCCGTTCACGATATCGACCGCATAGGCATAGGCCTGGGCGGCCATGCCATAGGGGTCCTGCGCGGCAGTCGCCTTGATCATCCCGTCCTTGTTCTGGATTTCAGGCACCACGTCCGGCGCGCCATCGACGGAGGTAATGAAGAAATCGTGGCGGTTCTGCTGCTTGGCGGCGAGTTCAAGGCCGATCGCCGTCGGGTCATTGATGGCGAAAGCCGCATCGATCTTGGGAAAGCGCGTCAGCAGGCTCTGGCCCGAGGCAAAACCACCGTCGCGCGAACCCATGGCGTTCTGGCTGTCGGAGAGGATAGTGATGCCAGGTTCAGCCTTCAGAACCGCCTCGCAGCCCTTCACGCGATCAACGATGGAGGAGACCTGCGGCCCGTTGATGATGATGACATTGCCCTTCTTGCCGGGCAGATGATCGACGATGTACTGGCAGGAGATAGAGCCGGCCTTGACGTTATCGGTCATGACCGTGACATCGGCGCCCTGGGCCGCGACGTCGAAAGCGGCGGAGACGATGCCGGCGGCCTTGGCCTTCTTCAGCGCGGGCAGAATCGCCACCGGATCGGCGGCGTTGATCATGATGATGCTGGCGCCGGCCGCGATGAAGTTGTCGATCTGGGTGAACTGCTTGTTGAGGTCATAGTCCGAGGATACGGCGACGATATGGGCGTCCGGCGTAATTTCCTTCGCCTTGGCCTCGATGCCCTTATCGGTGGCGGCGAAATAGGGGTTACCGAGTGAACCGACGGTGATACCGACGGTCTTGACGTCGGCCGCCATCGCCGCGGTCGAGAGGCCGGCGAAAAGCGCCGCCCCCAATGCAATCTGAGACAAGCCAAAACGCGAATTCTTCATAGTCGTGGTCCTCCGGATCGTGTTGAAAGCCTTGGGCGAGCTACGCGCCCCCACATGCGGGGTTGATCCCCGCATGCGAATTTTGTGCGATCGACTAGGTGCGCCCGTTCTGGGAGAGGCGATAGCGATCAAGTGCGACCGCGCCGATGATCACCAGACCTTTGACGATGAACTGCCAAATGTCGGAGACGCCTGACAGCACAAGACCGTTGGTGAGAATGGCGATGATCAACGCGCCGATCAGCGTGCCCCATATGGACCCGATGCCACCCGTGAAGCTGGTGCCGCCCAAGATGACGGCGGCGATCGCGTCCAGCTCATAGCTCTGCCCGAGCTGCAAGCCATTCGCGGCATAAAGGCGCGCGGCTGACATCACGCCGCCGAGACCTGCGAGAAAGCCCGATGTGGCATAAACGAACAGAAGGATGCCACCGACCTTGATACCGGTCAGCCGTGCCGCGTCCGGATTGCCGCCGACCGCATAGATGCGTGTGCCGAGCACGGTGCGTCTCAGAATGAACCACGACACCAGCACCACGACGAGCGCGATAATGACCAGCCAAGAGACGCCGAACAAGGTGCCATTGCCGATGAAAGCGAAGGGCAGATCGGGGTTGAAGATCGTGGTGTCGCTGCCCATCAGACGCGCGATGCCGCGCACCGCCGTGAGCGAACCGAGCGTCACGATGAAGGGCGGCAGCCGCACCACCGAAATCAGCAGGCCGTTGATCAACCCAAAGCCGAGGCCGGTGCCGAGGCCGGCGAGGATGCCGAGCATGCCGAAGCCCGCGACCTTGGACATGAGCAGCGCGCCCATGGCGGAGGCGGCGAGGATGGAACCGACTGACAGGTCAATACCCGCGGTCAGGATGACGAAGGTCATGCCGGCCGCGAGCACGGTATTGATCGCCGCCTGCTGCAAGACGATGGAGGCATTGGTGAGGGAGACGAAGCGCTCATTCTCCAGACCAAAGCCGATGCAGAGAACCACGAGCACCGGCAACATGCCGAGAACCTGAATGGCGGTTCGCACCCGCTGTTTGTTGCTGATGGTTTCCTGCCGCGCCGCCACCGTCGGTTCGCTCACACTATCAGCCATTTTGCTCTGTCCTCGTCATCATCAGGCGGCGGCTGCCGCAACGTCGGTCGCCAATTCCATCACCGCTTCCTGGGTGATCGGCGCGCCAGGCTTGCCCTCGACCACACCCACCAACCGGCCGTCTCGCATAACCACAACGCGGTCCGACACGCCGATTACTTCCGGCAATTCGCTGGATATGACGATGATGGCGGCGCCACCGCGTGCAAGGTCATCGATGATGCGATAGATTTCGGATTTCGCGCCAACATCCACACCGCGCGTCGGCTCATCCAGAATCAGCACGCGCGGCTTGCTCTCCAGCAGGCGGGACAGCAGCACCTTCTGCTGATTGCCACCGGACAGACTGCCGACATTGATATCGGCATTGGGCGCACGCACCGCGAGCTTCTTGATCGCGGCAGCCGCGCGTCTGCGTGCCGCCGCGCGATTGAGGATGCCGCCGCCGAAGGAATCCTCGCCGATCACGTTCATATTGAGGTTGCCGCTGATACTCATGTCGAGGAACAGACCGAGGATCTTACGATCCTCCGTCAGGTAGACGATGCCTGCATCGATCGCTTGGCGCGGATTGGAGATGTGCCGCTCGATACCGTCCACGAAAACCTGGCCGTGTTTGCGGGCATCGGCGCCGTAGATGAGGCGTGCGAGTTCGGTGCGACCGGAGCCCACGAGACCCGCAATGCCCAGCACCTCCCCTTCCCGCACGACGAGGGAACAATCATGAACGCGCCGGCCGTCATCCATGTTCCGGACATCGAGGGCGATCTTGCGGTCGCCTTCAGGCGGCCGATGCTCCTTGGTGTAGAAGGATGACTGGTCACGCCCAACCATCATGCGCACCAGAGTTTGCGCACTCAGCTCAGACCGCATCAGCGTTCCGACCATCGCACCATCCCGCAGCACACTGACGCGATCGGACAGGTCATAAACCTCCCCCATGCGGTGGCTGATATAGATGATGGCGATGCCTTCCGCTTTCAGCGTGCGAATGATGGCGAAAAGCTTATCGGCCTCACGCGCCGAAAGCGCGGTCGTCGGCTCATCCATCACCAGGATATGCGGGTGGCCTGCGAGGGCGCGGGCGATTTCCACCAGCTGCCGCTCGGCAATGGACAGAGAAATGACTTTCGCCGATGGGCTGAAGGGCGCCGACAGACGATCGAGGTAGGGTTGCGCGGCCGCATTCATCGCCTTTCGGTCGATCATGCCGTTGCGCTTCTTTTCCTCACCGAGGAACATGTTCTCAGCGACTGTAAGGTTCGGCGCCAGCGCCAGTTCCTGGTAGATGACGGCGATGCCGCTGCGCCGGCCGGCTTGCGGATTGCCGATTTCGAGCGGCTTGCCGTCGATACGGATCTCACCGCCGGGATCGGCATGATAGGCACCCGACAGGATCTTCATGAGGGTCGATTTGCCGGCACCGTTCTCGCCCATCAGGGCGTGGATTTCGCCGGCATAGGCGGTGAGGGAAACGTCTGTCAGGGCACGAACGGCGCCGAAGGTTTTGCTGATGCCGCGCATCTCCAGCGCGACCGCTTTTGCGGTAACCTGGACGCCATGCGGCACGCTTTCCGATCCGTTCATTCCCTGTACTCCATGGGCAATTGTCGTGCCCTTATCTGTGCAGAGGTTTCGCATTCGGGCCGCGAAAGTCAAGCGGCCCGGATGCGAAAGACATCAAGGATGGCGAATTAATGCGATCTGCTAGCCGAGCGTCGGCATGACGAACTCGGCACCGGCGCGAATGCCGGTCGGCCAGCGCGAGGTCACCGCTTTATAGCGCGTGAAAAAGCGCACGCCTTCGGGACCATGCATGTGATGATCGCCGAACAGCGAGCGCTTCCACCCGCCGAAACTGTGATAGGCCATCGGCACCGGAATCGGCACGTTGATGCCGATCATGCCAGCTTGCACCCGATGCGCGTATTCCCGCGCCGAATCACCGTCGCGCGTGAAGATCGCCGTTCCATTGCCGAACTCATGATCATTGACGAGCTTTAGCGCCGTCTCAAAATCATCAGCACGCACCACGGCCAAAACCGGACCGAAGATCTCTTCCTTGTAGATCTTCATCTCGGACGTGACGTTGTCGAACAAGGTGCCGCCGATGAAATGGCCATTCTCATAGCCCTGCAACTTCAGGCCGCGACCATCGACGACGAGGGTCGCGCCTTCCGCCTCACCGGCATCGATATAGCCGCTCACCTTGTCGAGATGCACCTTAGTGACGAGCGGACCCATCTCATTCGTATCATCCGTGCCTGGCCCGATCTTCAGGGCACGCACGCGCGGCGCGAGCGCATCGATCAGCTTGTCACCGATGCCACCCACGGCAACGGCCACGGAAATCGCCATGCAGCGCTCACCGGCAGAACCGTAGGCGGCGCCCATCAGCGCATCGCAGGTCTTGTCGAGATCGCAATCGGGCATGATGACGGCGTGGTTCTTGGCGCCGCCCAGCGCCTGCACGCGCTTACCGTGCTTGATGCCGGTATTGTAGATATATTCGGCAATCGGCGTGGAGCCCACGAAACTCACGGCCGCGATGCCGGGATGTTCCAGGATTGCGTCCACCACTTCCTTGTCGCCATGAACGACGCCGAAGACGCCGTCCGGCAAACCGGCCTGCTGGAGCAGATCGGCGATCATGAGCGAAGCGGACGGATCACGCTCTGACGGCTTAAGGATGAAGCAATTGCCGCAGGCGATGGCCATCGGCAGCATCCAGAGCGGCACCATGACGGGAAAATTGAACGGCGTGATGCCGGCGCAAACGCCCAGCGGCTGGCGCATGGAATAGGCATCGATGTCGCGGCCGGCCTGTTCGGTGAACTCACCCTTCAGCAGTTCCGGCGCACCCGTGGCGTATTCCACCACTTCCATGCCGCGCGTCACTTCGCCCAAGGCATCGGACAGCACCTTGCCATGCTCATCGGTGATGATAGCGGCGAGTTTCTTGGCGTTCTGCTCAATGAGATCGCGAAAGCGGAACATGACGCGGGCGCGCGCTAGCGGCGTGGTCGCAGCCCATTTCGGAAAGGCAGCGGTCGCGGCCCGCACGGCCTCATCGACATCTGCCGCCGTGCCGAGAGGCACCTGGCGGGCAATGGAACCGTCTGCCGGCTGGTAGACATTCGCCGTTCGTGTCGAGGTGCCGGAGGTGCGTTTGCCCCCGATATAATGCTGGATGGTATCCATGATCATCTCCAAAAAAAGCTTACCAAGTCAGAAAGGCGTGGTCGGGTGACATGGTGAAGCGCCACTCCCTTACCGGGCCGGCCATCACATTGAGATAATAGAGGTCAAAGCCATGCGGCGCACCCACGGGGTGGTAGCCGCGCGGCACTAGAACCACGTCCTTGTCCGAAATCGCCATGGTCTCATCCAATGATCGGTCATCGGTATAGACGCGCTGGAGAGCGAAGCCGGAGCCCCGTTTGAGGCGATGGAAATAGGTTTCCTCAAGATAGGTTTCGCGCGGCGGATCGTTTACGTCATGCTTATGCGGCGGATAGCTCGACCAATTGCCGCCGGGCGTCACGACTTCCACCACCAGGAGCGATTCCGCAAGGCCGGTATCGGGCAGGATGTTGCGCACATACCGTGTATTGGTGCCCTTGCCGCGCACTTCCTCCCCCACTTCGGAGGGCGGAATGATGCGGGCGGGCAAGGTGCCTTTTGCGGGGGAGGAACAGACGCCGACTTCGGCCGCCGTCTGCGCCTCGATCGTCCAGGACGAGTGCGCCGGCACATAGACCGACCAGGGACTGCCGTCGAACACCGACTCGCGTTCGCCCAGCACGCCGAAATCGACGGCGCCGACGGCGATGCGAACCCGCCCGGTGAGGATGACGAGGCAAACCTCATGGCCATCGGTCGGGCGGGTGACGACCTTGCCCGGCGGCAGTTCGAGCGCCGAGAAGCCGACATAGCTCCAATCCGCCGAAGCCGGGGTAATGTGCTGGATGAAGCCATCCCGATCCGGCGGTGACGGATGAACAAGCAACCGGGACGCCATTACAGAAGCCCCCCTTCGTGAAGGTATGTTTTGAGATTGGCCATGCCCAGGGAGGCATATTGGAACGGGTTCGCGACGGCCGGGTCCTGTTCGGCTTCCAGCACCACCCATCCCGCATAGCCCGGCAATTCGCGGAAGATCGACACGAAATCGATCATGCCATCACCCGGCACGGTATAGACGCCGTTAAGAACGCTTTTGAGGAAGCTCCAGTCTTCGGCTTCACTTTTGGCGCGCACTTCAGCCCGGATATCTTTGGTATGCACATGGCTGATGCGATCGCGGTAACGGCGAGCGAGCGCTGCCGGATCCGATCCGCCCCAAACGGCATGGCCAGTATCGAGCAGCAGATGCACCGATGGCCCGGTATGGGCCATGAAGGCATGGATATCGTCGTCACTCTGCACGACGCTGCCCATGTGGTGGTGATAGACGATGCGCACACCGTCAGTCAGCAGGCGGTCGCCCACCGCCGTCATCCGGTCGCCGAAGGCCTTCCAGTCCTCGCCCTTCAGGCGCGGCCGGCGCGACAGGGGCGTATCGATTTCTCCTTGGATCGTATTGGAGGTTTCGCACACAACCATGACGGTGCTGCCCATGGCTTTGAGCAAGGCGAGATGCTTGCCCATGGCGGCGTATTCCGCATCCGCGTCGCGTGCGAGGAGCTTCGCCGAGTGCCAACCCGAAATGCAGGCGAGGCCGAAGGGCGCGAGCGCCGCCTTCAGCGCATCCGGTGTGCGCGGAAACTTCTTGCCGAGTTCCATGCCCTCGAAGCCGATTTGGCTTGCTTCGGACAGGCAGGTTTCCAAGGGCGTATCGCCGCCCAATTCGGGCATGTCGTCATTGGACCAGCAGATGGGATTAGCCCCGATCCGGATCGTCATGTGAGAGGCGTCTCCTGCGCTGCGGTCTTTGTTACGCGCCCCTCAAGCAAGGCGTGGATGCTCGGCCTTCGCCGAGCATGACGGTATAGGTAGCGTCGTTTCGCATTATTCATTACGTTAAAATTATGAAAAGCGGCTGAGTCTATATCATCACCGATCGGCCCAACGGCGTCCTGTATATCGGCGTGACCGCCGATCTTGCGCGCCGGGTCTGGCAGCATCGCGAGGGCTTCGGTTCGGATTTCACGCATCGTTATGGGCTGCACCGTCTCGTTCATGCCGAGTCTCACGAGACCATCCTGCAAGCCATTGCGCGCGAGAAGGCACTGAAACGCTGGCCCAGGGCCTGGAAGGTACGCCTGATCGAACGGGGCAATGCGAACTGGAATGACCTGTACGACTCCATTATTTAACCCGTCATGGCACGCGAAGGCGTGCCATCCACGCCTTGCCTTTTGCCCCGAAGCAAGGCGTGGATGCTCGGCCTTCGCCGAGCATGACGGGTTGGTAAAAGGCACCATACCTAATTCCCTACAAACTGGCGTTCGATCGCCGTCTCGTACGCCTTCCGCGCCGCCCGCACCTCCGCGCGCTCAGACACTTCCGGCACCGCGACATCCCACCAATGGCCACCGGCATCCGTACTGATCAAGGCATCGGTGTCGATCACAACCGCATAGGTCTTCGTGCTCGCGCGCGCACGCGCCAAAGCCGGACCAAGCTCTGCCAGGGACGATACCTTTTCGCTCGTGGCCCCCAGGCTGCGGGCATGCATGGCGAAATCTACCTCGGGCAGAACTTCGTGGAAACTATCCTGCAACAGGTTGTTGAATCCCGCACCGCCCGTCGCATGTTGCAGGCGATTGATGCAGCCATAGCCACGATTGTCGAGAATCACGAGCACCAGCTTGCGGCCGAGCATGACCGAGGTCGCGATCTCAGAATTCAACATCAGGTAGGACCCGTCGCCGATCATGACGATGACCTCGCGCTCGGGCTGCGCCATCTTCACGCCCAGGCCGCCGGCGATTTCGTAACCCATGCAGGAGAAGCCGTATTCCATGTGATAGCCGCCCGGCCTCTGCGCCTGCCACAGCTTATGCAATTCGCCTGGTAGACCACCCGCCGCGCAGACAACCACATCCGTCGGCTGCGACCAGCGCTGCACCATGCCCACCACCTGCGCATCAGACGGCAAGGCATTGCCCGGTTCGGCCGGCGCTTCAGTGTAGCTTTCCGCCTGCGTATACCACGCGGTTTTGCTGGATACCGCGCGCGGGGTCCAGGCCGTGTCCGCTGTCCAATCGCCCAGCGCCGCACCGAGTTCGACCAACCCAGCGCGCGCATCCGCCACCAGCGGCTGCGCATTGTGCTTGCCTGCGTCAAAGGCTTGCGTGTTCAAGCCGATGATGCGGCGCCCCTCACCCTGGAACAGCGCCCAGGATCCTGTCGTGAAATCCTGCAACCGCGTGCCGACCGCGAGCACGACATCGGCCTCTGCGGCGAACTCATTCGCGGCGCCGGTACCGGTGACGCCAATGGCGCCCATGTTCATGGGATGCGCGGTCGCGAGAGAGGATTTTCCGGCCTGGGTTTCGCCCACAGGAATGCCATGCGCCTGCGCGAAAGCCGCGAGTTCGCGCTCCGCTTCGGAATAAAGCGTGCCACCACCGCAAACGATGAAGGGCCGCCGCGCAGATTTCAGCAGACGGATCGCCTCGCCCAGTTCGCGTGCATCAGGGCGTGGGCGGCGCGGCGTCCAGATGCGTTCGTCGAAGAAATGGGCCGGGAAGTCGAATGCTTCCGTCTGCACGTCCTGGCAAAGACCCAGTGTCACGGGGCCGCATTCGGCAGGATCGGTCAAAACCTGCATGGTGCGGGCGAAGGCCGGCATGATCTGCTCGGGCCGCGTGATACGATCGAAATAGCGCGATACCGGGCGGAAGGCATCATTCGCCGTGATCGTCCCATCCTGCCAATCCTCGACCTGCTGCAACACGGGGTCAGGTCGACGGCTGGCGAAGACATCGCCCGGCAGCAGCAGAAGCGGCAGCCGATTGACATGCGCGACGGCCGCCGCGGTGACGAGGTTGAGCGCGCCCGGCCCGATCGACGTCGTGCAGGCCATGACGCGGCGGCGACGCAGCGCCTTGGCATAGGCGGTGGCCGCATGGGCCATCGCCTGCTCGTTATGCGCGCGGAAGGTTGGCAACACATCGCGCACGCCGTGTAGCGCCTCCCCCATGCCCGCGACATTGCCGTGGCCAAAAATCGCCCAGACGCCGCCGAAGAACGGCAGGATCTGCGTTTCACCAGAGGCCGCCTCGATCACCGTCTTCTGCGCCGCCATGGCGCGGACCAAGGCCTGAGCCATCGTCAACCGGATTTTGCGCATCGCGAGCATCCTTTCCTCAGGCGGCCTTCGACCGTCGCGTATCGCCCCAGGCCGTCACCAGCCGGCCGAAACGCTCGGCCATC
This sequence comes from Acidisoma sp. PAMC 29798, assembly GCF_030252425.1. Classification (GTDB taxonomy): domain Bacteria; phylum Pseudomonadota; class Alphaproteobacteria; order Acetobacterales; family Acetobacteraceae; genus Acidisoma; species Acidisoma cladoniae. The sequence goes on from NZ_CP126994.1 coordinate 2,180,551, forward strand.
TGGTCGACTGCCTGGGCATCCGTGATCGTGCCCGACAGCCAGGCACGCGCCGGCTCGATATGGATGGTGCGGCCCACGGCGAAGCCCTTCACCAAAGGCACCTCGGCACAGGCCTTGAAGGTTTCAATCAGATCATCGAAGGGTGCTTCCAGCCCGAGCACCATCACACCGCGACAATACGCGTCACTCTGGCCGATGGTACGGCTGATCGCGTCCCAAGCCTTCGCACTCTTCTGCGGTTCCAGCTTCCACCAGTCGGGCTTGATGCCGATATCGTAAATGCGCTGAATGACGCGGGGAATTGTGTCATCCAGCAACGGGCCATGCTTGCCAGCGATGATTTCGATCAGCAGATCGCGACCCAAGGTGCGACAGGCGTCGTAGACGCGTTGCAATTCGCGTTCCTGCCGCAGGCGCAGCTCCTCCGGATCATCGGGGTGATAGAAGCACAGGCATTTGATGACCTGGCTGGTCGGCCATTCGATGAGATGCGTGCCCAGGCTGCCGCCATATTCGAAGTCGAGCGGACGCGAGCCCGTCAATTCCACAGGCCGCGCCACCCAAAGCTTGTGGTCGGCGGCGCGGAACAGCGCTTCCCGCCCATAACGCCCGTCGATGAACATGCCGAAGCCCGGCCGACCATCCGCCACACGCGCGGCCGCCTGCACAGCGAGCACCTTGAAGTCATTGATCCGTGCGAAAGGGGCGCCAACCTCCGTCGCGACCGCTTCCAACTGGATGCGATGGTCGATCGCCAGCGCCATGATGCCCGGCGGACTCGCGGGCCGCGTCGTCGCCCAATGGATGTGGTTGATGGCGCGATCATGCCGCAGGGCGCGATGCGGGCTGCCATGGTCGAGGAAGGCGCGCAATTCCGGAAAGGTCGGGATTTCCGGTGAGCACAAGAGGCGCGATACGGCGAAGGCGCCGCAGGCATTGGCATAGGCGCAGCAGGTTTCCAATGCCTCATTCCGCAGCCAGCCACGCAGGAAGCCGGACATAAAGGAATCGCCCGCACCGAGAACGTTATAGACTTCCACGGGGAATCCCGGCCCCCTCACCCCGTCATCCAGGCTGTCGGGGATGGCATCGGGGAAGACCACGCAGCCCATCGGCCCGCGTTTGCAGACGATGGCGGCGGCGGATTTGGCCCGAATGTTGCGGATCGCTTGCAGCGTATCTTCCGATCCGCCCGCGACATGCAGCTCCTCCTCCGTGCCGACGATGAGGTCGCATTGCATCAGCACCGGCGCCAGATGCGCAGTCACCGCGTCAGAGCGGATGTAGCGCGCCTCACCCGCGTCATGCCCCGCAAGGCCCCAAAGGTTCGGGCGATAATCGACGTCGAAGATGACCTTGCGGCCATTGGCGCGGGCGATGCGTATCGCCTTGTTCTGCGCCGCCGCCGTGCCGGCTTGGGCGAAATGCGTGCCGGTCACCACCACCGAGGCCGAGGAGGCGATGAAGGCCTCGTCGATATCGTCCTCGCACAGCGCCATGTCTGCGCAATTGTCGCGGTAGAAGACCAGCGGAAAGGTTTCGCTGTCCCGCACGCCGAGGATCACCAGGGCGGTCAGCCGGGTCTTGTCCGTGACGACGCCGGCCGTCTCAACACCTTCGCGGGCGAGTTGCTCCAGCAAGAAACGGCCGATCTGCTCGTCACCCACGCGGGTGATCAGGCCCGAGCGCAGGCCGAGGCGAGACGTTCCGATGGCGATATTGGCCGGGCAACCGCCCACGGCCTTGGTGAAGCTTCCCATGTCTTCCAGCCGGCCGCCGATCTGCTGGCCGTAAAGGTCGAGCGAGGACCGTCCGATCGCGATGAGGTCGAGTTGCGGGTCGGCCATCGGGAACCTCTTGTCTTATCGGTAGACGGGAAGCGGCAGCGTTTCCAAAGCGGCTTTTGCCGCGCTTTCTTAGGCACGGATAAAACCACCGTTCCAAAATTTGGTCAAGATGGTTCGTATGTTCTCACGCACCATTCTCCGCTCGTCGGCTCACCAATGCGACCGCCAGAGTGGTGGCGAGGGCGAAAGTCGCGGCGAGAGAGCGGAAACCCGCATAGTCCGCTTCGGCGACCTCCAGCCAGACATGGGCCGATTGCACGAGCGGCGAGAAAGGTGAATCGGTGATCCCCACCACCGGCACACCACGCTCGAAGGCCGCACGGACCGTCGCCAAAGTCTCCCCCGCGTAGGGCGTGAAGCTGATCGCCAGAAGCGCGTCATCGGCGCGAATGAGATCGACCTGCCGCGCACCGAGACCGCCGAGTTGATCGACGAGGTCACAGCGAGCGCCGAGCTTTTGGAGGGCATAGGCGAGATAGACCGCGACGGGAAAAGCACGACGCACGCCCACGATATAAATCGTATTCGCCGCCGCCAGCCGCGCGACCGCCTGCTCAAGGGCCTGGACATCAACGCCTTGGCGGAAATCCCGCGTCGAGGCGCAGGAAGCTTCGACCAGCCCATCCAGCAATCCCATGACATCCCCGCCATGCGCGCCGTCATGCAGCGCCTCCAGCCGGGCGTTGTAATCGGGCCAGCGATCCCGCGCATGAGACTGGAACACCAGTTGCAGATCCGAAAAACCTGAATAGCCCAGCGCCTGGGCGAAGCGGATCATGGTCGAGGGTTGGACCCGCGCCTGGCGGGCGAGTTCGGCCACGCGCCCGAAGGCAATTTCCTGCGGGTGCTGAATGGCGAAATCCGCGACCTGAACAAGGCGCTTGGGCATGCGGTCCCGCCGATCGAGGATCACGGCACGCAAGCTGCGGAAATCCCGTGGCGGGTCGTCGGTCTTGGGGGAATGCGGCGCGAAGCCACTCTCCTCAGCATCCATGCGTTTCTTCTCCCGTTGACAACCCATAGACCAAATGGAATATCTCTTCCATATCTACGACAAACAAATAAAAACGCTCCAAGCGTTCCTGCCGACCCCTTGAGAAAGAACGATAGAATGATCCGTTTCTCCGTCCTCGGCTGTGGCCGCATCGGCAGCATGCATGCGCGCAACCTGACGCGGCATCCGAAGGCGCGCCTGGTGTCGGTCTTCGACGTGGTGACCGCCGCGTCTGACGCGATGGCGCAGGAATTGGGCGTGAAGGCCGCCGCGTCGGTCGCGGAAGTGCTCGCGGATCAGGATGTGGACGCGGTGCTGATCGCGACCAGCACGGATACGCATGTCGAGCTGATCACCGCCGCCGCCCGCGCCGGCAAGGCGATTCTTTGCGAGAAGCCGATCGCCCTGGACATGGCGAAGGTGGATCAATGCTGGGGCGAGATTCGCGACCTCGGCGCAACCATCATGATCGGCTTCAACCGCCGGTTCGATCCGTCCTTCCGCGCCGTGCATGACCGCATGACGGCGGGCGAAATCGGCAAGCTGGAGCAGGTGATCATCACCAGCCGCGATCCCGGCCCGCCGCCGATCGGCTATATCAAGGTCTCTGGCGGGCTATTCCGCGACATGACCATCCATGACTTCGACCTTGCGCGATATTTCGCCGGGGACATCGTGGAGGTGCATGCTTTTGGCGGTAACCTCGTCGATCCCGCCATCGCGGCGGCAGGGGATATCGATGCCGCCATGGTGACGATGCGGGCCGCGTCCGGCGCGCTCATTCATATCAACAACAGCCGTCGTGCGAGCTATGGGTATGACCAGCGGCTGGAGGTGTTCGGCGAGAAGGGCATGCTCATCGCCGGAAATAAGACGGCGACGACGGTGCAGGCCTATTCAGCCGAGCGCACCGGCGCGGCAGACGTGGTGCTGCCCTTCTTCATTGAGCGTTACGCCGATGCCTATGCCAATGAGATTGCGAATTTTGTGGATAGCGTCGCGACCGGCAAGGCGCCGCTGACAAGCTTTCGGGATGGCGCCGAGGCGCTCCGCCTCGCGGATGCGGCGTTGGAAAGCCTCAAGACGGGCAAGTCGGTTAAGATCTCACACTCGTAGGGTGGATGAGCGCAGCGTTATCCATCGTGCGTCCGTGGTTCGGCGGAATACGCTGCGCTCTTCCGCCCTACGTTGTGTGACCTCAACTCAATCCCGCGGCCGGATCATCTCGAACAGGCTCGTGACTTCCGCATAATCGCCCCGGTAGCCGCATCGCCCTATGGGACGCGCGGCCGCCGTGTCGAACTTGCCGTCCGTCAGGAAAGCCGGGTCGATATGCACGCCCACAATCTGGCCGATGACCATGAAGTTCGAACCCGGACGGCCATCGAGACCGACGAGATGCTTGATCTCGACGAGCTTGCATTCGAGGGCGGCGGGGGACGCCGCGACGCGCGGCGGCTTGACCATCGTGGAGGGTGCGGCCGCGATCCCGGCCAGTTCCATCTCATTCACCTCGGGGCCCACCGCGCGGCTGCTGATGTTCATCACCTCCGCCAATGGCCGCACGGCGAGATTGGCGACGAACTCGCCCGTCTCCTCCACGTTGCGGATGCTGTCCTTCCAGGAATTGCTGCTGAACATCACCATGGGCGGCTCGTCCGACACCATGTTGAAGAAGCTATAGGGCGCCAGGTTCACCACGCCCGCGCGGCTCATGCTGGTGATCCAGCCGATCGGCCGGGGGGCGATGATCGCCTTCAGCGGGTCATGCGGCAGCCCATGGCCGCGCGCGATCTCGTAGAAATACGACTGTGTCATGGTGACCACGGATACCCCGGCCGTCCGCGCCTGCCTACTGTGCCGGCACGACGATGAGGACGATTCGATGGCTGGCGCGCTTTCACATATTCGGGTGCTCGACCTGTCCCGCGTCTTGGCGGGGCCCTGGGCCGGGCAGCTTCTGGGCGACCTCGGCGCCGAGGTCGTGAAGGTGGAGCGGCCTGGCAGCGGCGACGACACGCGCAGTTGGGGACCGCCTTTCCTAAAGGACGCCGACGGCCAGGATACGCGCGATGCCGCCTATTTCCTCTGCGCCAATCGCAACAAGCAGTCGGTGACGATCGACTTTACCAAGCCGGAGGGGCAGGCACTCGTCACCGCCCTCGCCCGCTCCTCCGACATCCTGATCGAGAACTTCAAGGTCGGCGGCCTCGCCCAATACGGCCTGGATTATGAGACGCTACGGGCCGAGAACCCCCGGCTGATCTATTGCTCCATCACCGGCTTCGGCCAGACCGGACCCTATGCCGAGCGCGCGGGCTATGACTTCCTCATTCAAGGCATGGGCGGCTTGATGAGCATCACCGGCCGGCGGGACGGTGAGCCCGGCGCCGGGCCGCAGAAGGTGGGCGTGGCGGTGACGGATATCCTGACCGGGCTCTATGCCTCCAACGCCATCCTGGCCGCCCTCGCCCATCGTGAGGTGTCCGGCCTCGGCCAATATATCGATCTCGCCTTGCTGGACGTGCAGGTCGCGAGCCTCGCCAATCAGACGATGAACTATCTGACGACAGGTCAATCGCCGGTGCGGATGGGCAACGCGCATCCCAATATCGTGCCCTATCAGGATTACCCGACGGCCGATGGGGCGATGATCCTGGCGGTGGGGAATGACGGGCAGTTCGCGCGCCTCGCGACGGCGGCGGGCCATGCCGAATGGGCGGCCTCGCCCTTGTTCGCCACCAACCAGGCGCGGGTGGCGAACCGGGATGCGTTTGCGGCGGCCTTCTCCGCCGTGTCCGTCACGCGAACGACGAAGGCATGGATGGCGGTGTTGGAGCCGGCGGGCGTGCCTTGCGGCCCGGTCAATACCCTGGCCGAAGTCTTCGCGGATCCGCAGGTGGTGGCGCGCGGCTTGGCCGTGCGCATGCCCCATGGCAGCGGCGCCGAGGCCCGGCTGGTGGCCAATCCCATTCGCATGTCCGAAACGCCGGTGGAATACCGCACCGCGCCCCCGCTTTTGGGCGAGCACACGCGCCGGGTGTTGACTGATCGACTGGGCTTGGATGACGCTGAGATCACCGCACTCGCGGATCGAGGGGTCCTCTAGAAGCCTCCCAACCTCGTGATCGCCCGAGGAGAAAAAGTTCATACTTCCGGCGCAAAGACTTGTCCTAATCTCATCTCTCGAAACATTCACATTCGGAATGAGGATTGAGCGATGGTTGAACGCTTGGTTGACGTAGTCAGTCCGAAAAAAGGTGTGGTTCACACCTTCCCGGTTTCCGTGCCGGATGGGGACAGCGCTCCGCCTGACGCCGAATTCGAGGCAAAAGCCTTGGATGCTGCCAAGTTTTCGGAGCTTATGCCGAAGCCGGATGTCGATGAACTATCGGCCCGCATGCACGTAAGCCGTGGCGGGCAGGTCGTGCCCTATGGCGACCCGAAAGATTTCCGTACCGAGACGAAGGCAGCTTTGGAGCAAGCGGTGCGCGCGCGCGCCTATCAGCTTTGGGAAGCGGCCGGCCGCCCCGAAGGTGAGGCTGACGCCATCTGGCATCAGGCGCGAGAGCAGCATCTTCGGGAACGTGCGTACAAGCTTTGGGAGATGGAAGGCTGCCCGGAAGGCCAGTGCGATGACCATTGGCATCGCACATGCAATTTTGAGGCGGCATAACCCTGCGGCCTAACGGCGTCTAATGAATGACGTCGCTGGCGAGGCCGAGCTGACGGATGGTGACCTCCACCAAAGCCCGCGCCTTTTCAGCGTCGGTCGCCCGGCCGGCTTTGCCGCGTAACACCGCGTCAGTGATAGCGCGCAGGATATCGGCCATCATGCCGGCGATCGCCGGATCGTCCCGAAACGCGTCCCCATCCTCCGGCGGCAACACCATCGAGAAGTCGAACAGCTCACTCGACAAAGCATACAGCGTGGCGGCATCGGCGCCGGACGGGCCGGAGGCCTCCATCGCCACAACCGCCGCCCGCATATCCCGGACATAGGAAATCAGCAGTCGGAGCGAGGTCTGCGCCGCCATACCATGCCAGTTCGGGCTGCGGCCGGTCGTCTGAAAGGCGATGAGCGCCGCCGCTGCCTCATTCACCGGCAAAGGGCGATCGCGGATGAAATGGCGATGCAGCGTCACGCGCCAATCCTTGGCAGGATCGGGCGGTTGCAGGCTTGCCTCCGGCGCCGCGAGGATCAGGCCCTCGGCTATGCGTCGCCAGCGGGCGCCCAGGCCTGCCAGATGCGTGCCGAGCCGCTGCTCGATCTCCGCCGACTTTCCGGGTCCGGCCGCCGTGGTCAGGTTCCCCCAAAGCGTGTCCAGCTCATCATCATCGCCGACAGTATTGTCCCACTGGTCGATCTCAAGCGCGTCGTCATCGTCGGCCATCACGCGTCGTCTCCGTTCATGTTGGTCGCAAGGCGCTGTCGGCGACGACGATGAGATCAGGGTGGCCGCACAGCGCCGTCACCGGCCAAGCGGGGTCGGGGCTCTCGGCCAGCAGCATGCCGAGCGCCTCGGCCTTTGCGGCGCCGGACACCATGAGAAGCACCGTCTTGGCGCGGCGCAGCATGCCGATGCCCATGGTCAGCCCATGGCTCGGCACCACATAGCCATCCGCGAAATAGGCCTGGTTGGCCGCACGCGTCTCTTCCGTCAGCGGCACGACATGGGTGCCACTGTTCCAATCCGCGCCCGGCTCGTTGAAGGCGATATGGCCATTGCCGCCCAGACCTAGGATGGCGAGATCGAGGCCGCCCAGGGCCGCAACAGCGGCATCATGCGCCGCCGCCTCGGCGTTTATATCCGACGCATCCCCCCGCAGCAGCCGGACCTGCGCGGGGTCCAGCCCAGCGCGGTCAATGAAGTGGCGGCGCAGGAAGGCCGCGAAGCTATGCGCATCCTCGGGCGGCACACCCACATACTCATCAAGGTTGAAATACCGCCCGCGCCGCAGATCCGTCTGCTCCGTCGCTGCCAGCGCCAGCAGCCGGTCATACAGCCCGATCGGCGTCGTGCCCGTCGGCAGAGCGACCGCGGCCCCGGGCTTGCGCGCCAGGCAGGCAACGACCCGCGCCGCCGCATGCGCCGCGAAATCCTCGGCGGAGTGGGTCCATTCAAGCTGCATCGTTCATCCTATGCCGGTCCGTCGGGCGGGTTCTACAGACCCGCGCGCGCACCATCAAATCGCCCGAAGGTCGGCCACCCCTAAAATCGTTTGGGTTTCGACCCACATAGGGGCAGGGGGATTTCGCAATTTCACCATTCATCGACTAGCCTGGCACAAATCTAAGATCAGAGGAGGCTGTGTGGCCCCAACTGCCCACTCCGCTGACGAGGCTCTCCTATCGCAATGCCTGCGGGACTCGCGGTTGGGCTTCATGGAACGGGCAGCCGACGCCGCGCAGCAGTTGATCGATGGCCAGGGGCCAGGACGCTCCCCGCATCTGCGGGTCGATGCCCGCATCCGGTTGATCTGGATTCAATTCCAGAATGGGCAACATAGCGAAGCGGGACAGACGGCCTCCGCCGCCATTCAAGAGGCGATCGCCCTTCGCGACCCGGCACGGGAATCTCTTGCGCGCGCCTATCATGCCCGCCTTCTTTGCGAAATCGACTCAGTGTCTGACGCCGCCGATGAGGTGATCGCGGCTCTGCGGCTGGCGCGCAGCGTGAGTGATCCGCTCGCGCTCTCGACCGCCCTCGTGGTGCCGGCCATCCTGTGCTCGCGCCTCGGCCTCTACGACGCCTGTGTCGAAATGGCGGATGAGGCGGTGAAACAGGCCCGCTTGTCCGGGGACGCGGAGGCAATCGCCCATGCAATGTCCAATTATGGCTCGCTGCATGCCGATTACCTGTATCGCTACGCCATGGTGCCGCCCGACACCAAGCGCACCTATCTCGACATCGCCATCGCGCATAGCCGCCTCGCGAGCGACTATGCCCGCGACCAAGAAGACGCGGAGATGCAGCGCCTCTCCGGCTATAATCTTGTGGAGTTTCTGCTGCTGGCGAAGGATCTGGAGGGCGCCGAGGCCGCGATGCGCGCCACCGATGCCGCCATCGGAACGCGGTCGCGCCGCAGCGAGGTGCAGCGCGGCCATGTTCACGCCATGCTTCTTCTGGAGCAGCATGATCGGGAGGGCGCGATCACTGCCTTGCGGGAGAGTGTCGATCGCTGCCTCACCTATCCCTTCCGAGAACTCGCGCTGTTTGCATCAGAACGGTTGTCGCAGGCACTCGCCGATGGCGGCGATGTCGAGGCAGCGTATCGTGAGCACAAGCGCTTCCACACCCTGTTTTGTGAGCAGAACAGCGAAGCCGATAGCCGGCATATGCAGTCCTCCATCATCCTCGACCATCTCGCGGAGATGCGACGGCTGATCGATACCGAATGGGCGCGTGCCGAGCGGCTGGAGGCACTCAACCGCAGCCTTGCTCAGGAAAAGGAGCGGTTGGCGAAAGAAACTTTGGAAGATCCGCTCACCGGCCTCGCCAATCGCCGGCAACTCGACCTGCTCTTTGCGGCGCTGGAGGCGGATGCCACGCGACACGCCATCCTTCTTGTGGATATCGACCACTTTAAGCAGGTCAATGATCGGTTTTCCCATGTCATCGGAGACGTGGTGCTGCGTGAGGTGGGCGTGATCCTGCGGTCGGTCGTGATGACCGAAGCGAGCCCCGACCTGGTGGCCCGGCTTGGCGGCGAAGAATTCGTGATCGTGGTGGTGACCCCGCATCCAGGCGAAGCACGCGAGATTTGCGAGACCCTGCGTCAGACCATCGCGGAGCATGACTGGTCAATCATATCGCCGGGCCTTGCGATTACCGCGAGCGTCGGCCTTGCGATGTCAGACGAGGGCGCCAATGCGGCGGCGCGCATGCTGCTGGCGGACGAGCGGCTGTATGACGCCAAGTATCTTGGCCGCAATCGATCGATGTTTCACGACCATTTCCGCGCGGCCCGCCTCCGCGTACGGTAGAACGCGCTGGGTCTTGGCGATGTCACGTTCCACCCACGCGTCATGCTCGGCGAAGGCCGAGCATCCACCGCTTACTGGTGGCCCAAAGCCGTGGAAGGCACGCCTTCGCGTGCCATGACGAAACGACTTGAGAAGAAAATCTACCGCACATCACTGGCTTCCCAGAAAACTCAGTCGTCATCGTCGCCCGTCGCGAAAGCCTCCATCCGCAATGACAACTTCTCGCCCAACCACGCCGCGTGAACCGTGTGGTCGGCTGGATCATCCCCCGTTTCGGGATGGAGCAGAATATCCAGACCATCCCGATTGAGCATCAGCCAGGGCGCGAGCGTCGGAAAGAGATCGACGGGAAAGGCGATCTGAAACATCGCCCGCGTATGCGGGCCGATCGGCTCGGCATGCCAGCGCCCCAGCAGTGCTGTCGGGAAAAGTGCCTCCACCTGCGCCCGAAGCCGCACCGCCGCCGCCTCCGTCACGCCCGGTTCGTAATAGATATGGGCGTGAAAGTCCTTGATCACCGCGATGTCGATCGGCACGAGCCGTCTCCTAAATTGGGATCGCCACGGTCTTGAGTTTCCGCGCCACTTTGCCCGTTGCTTCGACAACGCACGTCGTTGCCATCGCTGCCCGCCGGACATGAGCCTGCGCGGCCAAGCTATGGCGGTCAAGCAAGGCCGCCCGACCGGCCCGCGCCATCCCGACCCGCTGGGCGGGGTCGCGGATGAGCCGCGCCAAGGCATGAAACCACTGCGCGTCATCCGCCGCCAGATAGCCGCCCGCAACAGCCCCCGTCTCCTGCGACAGCGGCACGGAAAAGCCGCCGCGATAGGCCGGCATATCCGACGCGACGGTGGCCAAGCCAAGCGCCGCATAATCGAGCATCTTGATCGGCGATTTGCAGCGGTTGAAGGGCGTATTGACCAAGGGCGCGATGCCGATGGCCCAGGGCTGCCGCCGCTGGCGTTCCGTCAGCCAGGCGACGAAGGCGGGATAGGACAGGCCGGCGCGATGCGGCACATCGACGCGCGTGATGAAGGGCGGCAGATCTCGCTGCCCGACGATGCCGACGATGTCGATCGCCATCCGCGCCCCAAACGTCTCATGCAGCCGCGTGAGCGCTGGCAGAACGAGGTCGAGATCGGCGCCATGGGTCGCCGTGCCCATATACAGCAGGCGCACGCGCGCCGGGCCGACCTCGGCCTCCGGTGCGGGCGCCATGGACCATAGCCGCTCGTCTAAAGCATTCTCGACCACCGTGATCGGCCGGCCACGCCGCAGCGGCGCCAGGCTCTCGGCGAGATGGGTTGTCGAGACATGAACGTGATCCGCGCCACGCAAAAGAGCGAGCACGCCCGCCGTCTTGGGCGTCAACCGCCCGGCATCGGGATGATCGGCCGGCAATTCGACGAGATTGTCATCGAGGTCGAACAGCAGCGGCGTGCCGGTCTGGGTGGCATGGCGGCGCAGGAGATTGGCCGATCGCTCATCCGGCACGCCGTAGCGATGCGTCACGATCAGGTCGGCGCGCAACTGCGGCACCTCGGCCGCCGTCGCCATCGTCACCTCGATCCCCTCACCCGCCCTTGGATGAGAGAGGGGAAGCAGCATGCGAATGAAAGCGCAGGGGCTGAGCACGCCGATATCGAGCCGTTCCGGCACCAGCACCACCGCCAAGCGGCCTGGTGCGCGCAGATCCCGGATGCCAGTGCCGCCACGCACCGCCGGCGCGGATAGGGGCCGCAGATACTGGTCAGGATAGAAGCCTATCGCTGCGGGCTGCGACGGCAAAAGCGGCGATGCCGGCGCGGCCATCAGCGCCGCGACCCAAACCTCAGGCCGCGCGTCCGGCGGCACGAGCCGGCACCGCCCGTAACCCACCAGTCGCTCCCGCAAGGCACCGATGTCGGAAGCGACGATCGCTCGCCCGGACTGCATCGCCGCCGTCAGCGTATAGCTCCAGGTTTCCGGCCAGGTTGCGGGAAACCAGATCACGTCGGGATCGACGCTTTCGATCAGCGCCGGCAAGGCCTCTGGCGCATAGGCGCCCGTCTCACTCAGGCAATGCGCCGTGCCGGGCGCGAACGGCCGTTCGGTCTGGCCAATAAGCGTGATGGCGAGCTGCCCCGGCGGCGCGAACTCCGCCACCGCCTCGACACTCGCGGCGCCCTTATGCCCGGCCAAAACGCCGAGCATAGCGATGCGCAAGGGGGTTCTCGGTTTAGTCCGACGACTTAAACCGGCAGGGACAGCCTCCAGCGGCGCCAGCACCGCGCGCGCCGCGAGGCCATACCTTTCCAGCCGCCGGATCGTATCCTGCGTGGCGCAGAATACCCGATCCGCGAGGCGCAGCAGCCAGGCATTCTCCGCCCGCCAACCAGTGATGTCGTTCGCATCCGTGTCCTCGCGGGCATGGATGCAGCGGTCGCAGATCTCGGGCCCGGGCTCGCCGCAATAGGGGCCATCCGCGACGGGCAGCAGATTGATGCGCGGGCAGATGGGGAACCAGTCATGGATGGTGATGTCGAACGGCACATCCAGCGCGCGGATCAGGGCGCGCGGGTCGATCGCCAGGCCAACCCAGTGATGGATATGGACACGGGTGACGCGCACGCCGCGCAGAATGGCTAGCACGTCCGCGAAGAGGTCGCGGCCCTGGATGTCAGGAATCAGCAATTCGGGATGCTTATAGGCGCCGGGCGCACCCAGCGTGATGCCGCCACCGCTCATGGTCGCGCGCAGCACGAGCAGATTGGCGGTGCCGAGGCATTGCTCCGCCAGCATCCGCACATGCTGGCCGATGCCGCCGTCATGCGCATTGCGTACCGCGAGGATGGTCGGCAGACCATTGGTCGCGAAAAGCTGCAAAGTCGCCGCCATGCGGAAGGGCGCGGCCTCATTCAGGCGCACGTGCACATCCACGCGCCGCTCATAATCCGGCCAGCGGTCCGTGAGCGCCAGGAAGCCGGCCGAAAACTCCGGCGCGGCCGCCCCGAAGCTCACGCTGCCCTGGTGAAACACAAAGACGTCGCAGGCGAGCAGATGGCGCCAGCCCGCCATGGCCGCGCGCATGCAGAAGTCGTTCTCCTCGCCATAACCACGGCCGAAACGTGCTTCGTCGAAAGCGCCTACGGCATCCAGCGCCGCCCGCCGCAGATACATGCAAAAGCCCACGGTGGTCGGCACCGTGACGGCGCGGCCGGCATTCGCCGTCTGGCAGGCGGCATCGATGCGGGCAAGGCTCTCCCCGAAGGGCAGCGGCCCGCCTTCGATGGCGGGGTAGGAGCAGATGGTCGCGTTATTGGAGAAGGGTGACACCGACGCCACGCGCGGATTGCTATAGGCATGGCCCGCGAGCCGGCCGAGCCATCCGGTCGGCACCTCGGTATCGCTATTGAGCAGCACGACATCCCGCGTGCCGGCTTCGGCGATCCCGCGATTGGCCGAGGCGACGAAGCCCAGGTTGCTCGGGTTGCGCAGCAGATGGATCATCCGCCGCACCGCCAGACGATCGAGATACCGGGACAGCCTCGGGTCCGGCGAAGCATCATCGATGACGATGATCCGGTGCAGCAGCCCCATGCCCGGCGCCGCATCGCGCAGCAGGCTGCGCAAGCAGCGCATGTTCTCCGCAAGGCCACGATAGACAGGGACCACGACATCGACGGCGAGGCCCTGCGGCGGCGCAGGCGAGACCCGCCCCGAGGGCAGGCAGTCCGCCATGCGGAAGAGCCGTTCCGTTGGCAGGCCCAAGCCCCGGCCGATGGTGACGTGGTAGAGCAGCGGATTGCCGAGGGCTTCCGGCGATTGGTTGACATAGAAGGCGGCGTCGAAGCGCGGGTTCGGGTTGCGCAATTCCCGCGCGCCGAACTGCACGTAATGGCGCAGCGGGTTGATCCCCGCCTCCTGCACGTCAGGATGCTGCGTCAGGTACCACAGCGCGTCAAAGAACGGATTGGGGTTCCTGCCCTCGAACCGACCCCAGCGGGTGAAATGATCCAGCGGATCGACACCGGACTCCCGCACATCGGGATAGGTGAACCGGTAGAAGACAGGGTCGAAGAGCAGCGCCTCAACATCCGTGAGCGGCAGCGCATCCATCGTCAGAGCCTGCCTCCCGATCCGATGGCGCCATCCATACGGGGATTAGGGCGCGAGGTTAAGGGTCACCCCTTGGACATGCGATAAGCCATTTTCGCCGTGAACTGGCGCGACAGGAAGCGCGTGCCGAAGGCCATCACCTTGTTGATCCCGCCGGGCATGGCGGTCGCCTTTCCGGCGAATAGGGCCGCGAGGCCGACGGAGACCGCATGGGCCGGGGTCGTCATGCTGCGTTTCATCGCGGGCGTCGGTTTGAAATCGGCGACTGCCAGGAAGCCCGTGTCCATCAAGCCGGGGCACAGCACGGTAATGCCGACCTTGGGCGCCAGTTCGACATGCAGCGCCTCGCCGAGGGACAGGACATAGGCTTTCGCCGCCGCATAGGCCGCGAGATGGGGCAAGGTTGATAGGCCGCGAGGCTCGCCACGAGCAAGATATGGCCGCGCCCGGCCGCCGCCATGCGTTTCGCATAAAGCTGTGTCAGTTCCGTGAAAGTGACGATATCGAGCTGGAGCATGGCGCGCAGACGATCCGCGTCATGATCGACGAAATCGGCGCTGAGACCGAAGGCGGCATTGTTGATGAGGATATCGGGCGCGATACCCCGCTGGTCGAGCCGATGGTGGAGGTCTGCGGCGCTGCCCGAGACCGAAAGGTCTATGGGTTCGACGATGATCTCGATGCCATGGGCTTGCCGGAGGTCTGTGGCGAGGGCCTGCATCTCCGCCTCCCGCCGCGCCGCGAGAACGAGGTTGATATCTTGGGCCGCCAGGGCGCGCGCGAAGGCGACGCCGAGACCGCTGGAGGCACCGGTGACCAAAGCCCATCGCTGCGGTGTGGGGTTCATACGGGTCGCTCCGATGGCTGGTGATGGCACGTGATCAGGCTGGCATCCGATGCTACCATGCAGTCATGAAGAGCGTGGTCTTCCTCTTGAAGATGATGGGCGTCGTGGTCGCGATCCCGTTTCTGATCCCCGTCGCCATCGTGTTGCATCGGCTGGACCGACGGCGCTTGCGGAAGGCGGCCAACCAAGCGCATTGCGGAAGCTGCGGCGCGATCCTGGGCAGCGCGTCGTTGCAGCGGGCTGATGAGGTCTGGGCGGAGCATGTCGCGACCTTAATGCGGGACCGACCGGGCATACGGTTCCGTTTGATCCGTCACCTCCGCGCCACGTGCGTCGTCTGTGGCGCAGAGTATGATTTCGACGCCGCGCGCGGTGTGTTTGTGGCGATGGCCACCGTCGCGTAAGTCCACCACCGCATCGTCGTAGGTCGGATGAGCGAAGCGTTATCCGCCACCCACGCATGGGCCAGACGATGCAGCCCTGATATCATCATCCTGCGCCGCCGCCGATATGAACCTGGCCCAGGCCTACGAAAGAAAGGTGTCTGGCCGGGGCACGCCACCATGACGACATCCAGCTCGAAAGACGGTGCAAGCCAGGAGCGATGCTTCCGCCTTCTGGGTCCTGATCGAGGCGAGGCCGGGACGACCGCGGAATGGGAGGTCCGTCCTCGTCGGGAGGCGGCTGCGGCCAACGGCCGGCCCCGTTCGGAGTGCGCAGGACCAAGGGCAGGACGACGCCGACACAGGCCTTGAAGGGATGCTCGCCGTGACTGACTTTAACGTCACCGATTTGTTTGAGAAGGAGGAAACCATTCCCGTCCACGGTCTTCGCCCGTCCGAAACCCCAGCCATCGTCATGCGCGACAATATAAATCTTTTCGGTACAGCTCATAATTTCAAGAAGAATCTGTCCACGACGGCATTTGTAGAAACCGTGTTCGATTGCATTGCATAAGAGTTCGTCGATCACGCGCAGCACCGTGCGAGCGTAGCTCTGAGGGACGGCGCCTTCCGAGGACACGCGAATCTTCAGGCTGAGTCCCTGCTCAAGCGCATCGGACTTTAAACGATCGATCAACTCTTCTAACGCTGCCGAAAACCCGATGAATGCCTCAGGATAGCATATCGGCGCGGAGAGCGTTCTCCACATCCCAACTTTATACATGTCAAGTTCCGTTCATCTATGGATGGGCTCGTCGAGACGCCACCTCACCCATGTTTCGTTGCGATTTCGGCACTACTTCAGGCTGGCGACCATCGCATCTGCCCCCTTGTCGATGCCCGTTTTCGCCGCAGCCAAAGAACCCATTGTGGCCATGATGTTCATCGGGCTCGGGTATTGCTTCGTGATATCGGCCCTCAACAGCCGGTTCGTCTCAGAGTCAAAGATTTCAGTCACGAAGATGACGGAGCCCGTGAACATACCTTCGCCGCCGGCCACGGTTTGAACGCCGTTGTAAAGCCCGCCGGAGATGTCGAAGCGCGTCAAAGTCGACAGCACGGGTGTGCTGGCCGCCGCACCCGTCAGGGTCAACCTCACACGGAGTGCGTTCGGCGCAGGCCCATTGATAAGCGTGAAGCGCTTCGTCAGCGCTTTCTCGAACTTGGCCTGCAAGTAATTCGCCAGCTCGGTCTTGCTCGCATCCGACATGGTACCGAACTGACTCTCCGACCCACGGTAAATCACAACCGGGTCGATGACGACACTGTCGTAATGTCGCCAGTCGACCGGAGTGGAGAAACGATACGGCACTCGCCCGGCATCGTCCTGGGTGTTAGGGGCAAGTTGGGCCGAGGACGCGAGGCCAGTGTAGTCAACGGGCTTCGCTGTTCCACATCCTGCCACCGCCACGCAAAGCGCGAGCGCGATCAGTGCGTTTGTCTTCATGGGGAATTGCATGTCATTTCCTGTAGGATTGGGTTGTTGAGACATCGTCGCCAAAGTTGTCCGCGTCCCACATGCTGCGTGGATCGAAGCTCAGCACGGCCAGCGTGATCAGAACCACGACGGCACCAAAGAATGCCGCGCCTGCCTCAGCGGTGACCGGCGATAGGAGGCCGAACTTGATGAGGCCAGCGATTGATGCGACGGTTAAGATGTTGACGACAGACCATCGCCCGGACATCTCGATCAGGCGGTAGAACTTGGTGAGTCGTCGCAATACACGCGCGGAACCGCCGTGCGTTCTCACCATCTGGGCAAGAGCCGCCATTTTCAGTAGCGGCACGACGACGGCGGTCAGAAATATGATCGCTGCAAGGGGCCAGAGCCCGCTGCTGGCGAAGGCCATGACGCAGCCTGGGATGGTGAGGGAAACATCCCCGCCATGAGTGTGGATCGTCATGATCGGAAACATGGTCGCAGGGAGGTAGAAGATTGTGGCTGCGGCAATCAGGACCGAGGTCCGGTACCCGCTGCCAGATTTGCCGCGTCGAAAGATCGTGCCGCAGCGCGCGCAGTACTGGCCTGGCCTGGCGGCGACAACACGTCCGCAGCAGCGACAGGACACGACAGGTGGGCCCCCAAGATCGATGCGGGTGCCGCCGAAATTGGTGCGGCGGTCACACCATGAGCCTCTATCGCATCCCATGCCGTCTGCGGCTCAAACGAAACGTCGGTCGCAATCATCGTCACCACGAGGGCGCCAAGACCGAAGATTTCAGGCCCCAGTTGGACATCTGCGAGCGATGTGAGGTGCGTGTAAGCGATGAGGGCGCCGAAGACGATAATCTCCAGCATGCTCCAGGTCTTCAGACGGTCGCACCAGCATAACAGCCTGTAGAGCCAAGCTGGCGGCCGCCTCATGGCCAAACCACCCAGGACGACAAGAAGACACATGAGACGCAGCAGCGGCACAAAAACGACCGCCGCTATCATGAGAAACGAGAGCAGCCACCAGCCCCCGCTCAGGAAGGCCGAAGCGCCCGATCTGACCGTAAAACCCTGCGCCTGGTCCAGAACCTGGATTGTCAGGAAGGGCATGCTCAAGGTGACGCCACCGAACACTAAACTGGTGAGAGCAAGCGCCATCGGCACGGCCATCGTGCTCTGCCAATCGCGGCGGAGCAGGGCATCGCAACGCGGGCAGCGGTAATCTACGTCCGCCATCCGTGCTGGCAGGCTCTGCAACAGGCCGCAGTC
This sequence comes from Acidisoma sp. PAMC 29798, assembly GCF_030252425.1. Taxonomy (GTDB): domain Bacteria; phylum Pseudomonadota; class Alphaproteobacteria; order Acetobacterales; family Acetobacteraceae; genus Acidisoma; species Acidisoma cladoniae. Next base: position 2,198,469 of record NZ_CP126994.1, read on the forward strand.
GTCACAGAGGCGCGGGCTGGCGCCATGGTCCGAAACCCGCACCGCCGCATGCGCGCCGCTTGTCCAGCTTGATAGTGAGACCGACCCTGCCACGCCCTGACCCTCGTCAACAATGGCGTCAGTCTAGCGGCCTGATGACAGATTACAAGCCGTCTGGTTGGTTTTTATGAGCGAGGCGCGCTATCGACTTTTCTAAGCGCTTTTGGCCGTCTTCCTGGGTGCCCGCTTTGGCGGGCTCGGGTCGTCCCGCGGTTTGGCCTTGGACGCTGCCGACCATTGCGCCTCGTCAAGAAGGCGATCGAAAAGCCGTTGCCGGTCTTCCTCGGAAAGCGCCGATAGCCCCAGCATCGAGGTCAGGGTCAGTCCCCAGGCGGCGACCCAGCGCAGGAGCGCCAAGTCGGGGTCGGAGGCTTCGGCCCTGATCGCTTTGATCTTTTCGACATCGGCCTCTCGCGTCCCCGTGTGCAGAGCGGGGTCATGCGCGGCGGCGCCCAGAATGGCAAAGACGATTGAGCTTGGAGTCGACATCGCCTCCCGGATCGTGGCGATCTGTGCCTCGAGGACTGGCTGCGACTGCTGCACGCCGGACGCGGCCAGATAGTTGCGGGAGAAGTCTTCAAAATACTCCGTCTGGCGTTGGAGCAAAGCCTTGAGCACCGCTTCCTTCGTGGCGAACTGATGCATCAGGCCGCCCTTGCTGATGCCTGCCTCGCGGGCGATGGCGTCCAGCGTCAGCCGTGCGGGCCCGTCCCGCGCAATGATGGCAAGCGCGGCCTCAAGGACCGCGTTTCTCGATCGTAGCGAACGGGTGGGGTTGTCCATGCTATCTCCAAAGGGCCGGCACGTCCTGTGCCCGATCGGGCCGTCGTGTCAGGATATGCTGCCTCGATCAAACAAGCACAGACCATAGAGATTGTTTTTGCTCTTCCGAAGCTATGGCCCCTCGTCCGGTTCCAGCATCCGCAACTTGCGCCCGACCGCCCGCGCCCGCATGCGCGACCAACCGGGCATGCGGTTCCGCTTGATCCGTCACCTCCGCGCCACGTGCGTCGTCTATGGCGCGGCGTATGATTTCGAAGCCCTGCGCGGTGTCTCTGTGGCTACGGCGACCGTCGCGTAATTCCACCACCGCATCGTCGTAGGGCGGATGAGCGCAGCGTTATCCGCCAACAACGCATGAGCCAGACGTCTTCTCTGGAACAGACGGCGCCTGTGGGAATCGGCCATCCCTCCGTTGCGAAGTGTATGGCGCGGCGTACATCGACGCCGCGCGCCGTGTATATTGGGCCAAGGCCACCATTGCGCAATTCCGGCGGAATACGCTCCGCTTTTCCGCCCTACCACCGCGTCGTCGTAGGGCGGATGAGCGAAGCGTTATCCGCCAATCACGCATGGGCTAGACGTCTTGACCACGGCTGTCTACGAGAGCTGGCTGGCGTTCGCCTATGAAATGACTTTTATCCAGGTGAAGCATCCCGGATTTCAAATGCACAGGAGCCAAAGTCTATGTGCGATGTATCTTCGCCGCCAAGGCTATAGCCCTCCAGGAGGGTGGGATATCCATCGGCCAGGAACACGAGGCAAGAAATCCCATACCGCATTCCATTACTGCTGATCCAGGCGTCCCCAAGCGGGGATCGAAGACCGTCTGGCAACCAGATTCGTGCGTGTGCCACCAGGTCAGTGAAGAACCCAAAGCCAGAATTTGGCCTTTTGGCCGCCTCGCAAAGCTGAAAAAGGTTTCAATCTCTGGCGTCAGGCTGGGATAGTCGAGATAGGCCGCCGCGATGCGTCGAAGAACCGCGACTTCAAGATCATTGAGCCTTGCCATGAGCCGGCACCTCACCCCTCACGACCGCTTTCGGGCTGCCTTGTGCAGAATCAGACATTCGGTTTGCGGCGGATTCTGGCGCATAGCCGCCGGGACGAGGCGAGGCTCGATGTCCGCTTTCAGGATCGTTAGATCGGTCCAGTAGCGCCAGGTAATGATCGACAACCCGCGCCCTCGCCCTCCCCTACACCTCGTCGGGTTCCAACGCTTCCGCGATCTCGGCTTCGATCTCCAGCAACTCGTCCGCCCGCGCGCCCTCGACCGCTTCCAGCGTCCGCAGCTTGCGCCCCACCGCCCGGGCCCGTGTGCGTGCGGTTTCGATCGTATTCGTCATCGCCGAAGCGTTCTTGGCGAGTTTGCCCAGCACCACGTCCATCTTCATCATCTCAGTCTTCGTGGCGCCCAGCAGCGCGCGAATCTGGTCCGCCTTCTCCTCCAGCGCCAGCGTGACGTGGCCGAGCTGCACCGTGCGCAATAACGCCGGAAACAGGCTCGGCCCGAGGATCATGACGCGGTATTCGCGGCTCATTTCCTCCAGCAATCCCGGCACCCGCGCGACCTCGGCATACAAGCCATCGGTCGCGAGATAGAGCACACCGAATTCCACCGTCACGGGTGGGTTGATGTATTTTTCGTGGATCTTGCGGCTCTCGTCCCGCAGACGCCGTTCCAAACCACGACGCGCCTGCTTCTCGCCCTCGGCATCGCCCGCTTCGGCCGCCGCGATCAAACGCTCATAGTCCTCCACAGGGAATTTCGCATCCACCGGCAGCCAGACACGCGGGCCGCCGCGCATCGGCATGGCGACCGCGAAATCCACCATGTCGTCGGTATCGTCTCGCAGCTTGCGATTGGCCTCGAAACTGCCCATCGGCAAAACGTCTTCCAGCATGGCGCGCAATTGCGCCTCACCCCAGCCGCCGCGCGTCTTCACATTGGTGAACAGGCGCTTGATGTCGCCAATCTGTGCCGTCACCGCCTGAACATCGCCCAACGCCTTCTGCACCGCCGCGAATTGATCGATCACCCGGGCGAAGCTCTGCTCCATCTGCTTCTCGACCGCCGCATGAAGCTGTTCATTGACGGTCTTCTGAATCTCCCCCAGCCGCTTCTCATTGCTTTCACGCAGCACGGTGAGTTGCGTCTCCAAAGTCGTGCTGATGCGGCGCTGCTCCTCGGCCGAGGCCAGACGCATGGCGTCAATCGCCGTCGCGACCGTGGTGGTGGCGTTGGTGATCTGCTCGAAGGCTTTGGACAGGGCGCCCGTGGTGCCGGTCTGGATGGCGCCGGTCAGGCCGCGCTCGCTCGCCGCCATATGCGCGCGCGTCGTCTCCGCCTCCGAACGCAGGCCGGCGAGGATCTGCTCACCCTGGATGCGCAGCCGTTCGCCCGCAGCCTCTCGGCCTGCCACGCCACTGCGGGCGGTCAGCACCGCGATAATCCCCAGCGCCACGGCAATCAGGCCGAGGACGAGGGTGAGCAGAAGCGACAGGGTCAAGCGCAAACCTTCACATAGGAACCCGGTGCCGCTTCGATCACCGGTGCGGCGTCAGACCCAGGTGTGCGGCCGGGCACCGTTTCAGGCGCGAGGCGGGACACCCAGCGCTGCCAATCCGGCCACCAAGACCCCGCCATTTCCGTGGCACCCGCTTCCCAGTCATCGGCCTCCTCCGGCGTTGAGGAGGCCACCCAGTGGCTGTATTTGCCGGACTCGGGGGAATTCACCACGCCCGCGATATGGCCCGAAGCCGCGAGCACGAAACGCTTGCTGCCCTTGAGGCTCTTCAAGCCGCGATAGGTCGATTTCCAGGGCGTGATATGGTCTTCCCGCGCCGCCAGCATATAGATCGGCAGATTGACGAGCGAAATGTCGATCGGCACGCCCTTCAGCGTCACGCCGCCAGGTTCCACTAGGCGGTTCTGCTGATACATATTACGCAGATAGAAACTATGCATCGCCGCCGGCATGCGCGTGCTGTCACTGTTCCAATAGAGCAGATCGAAGGGAAAGGCCTCGTTGCCGAGCAAGTAGTTATTGACCACGAAGGACCAGATGAGGTCGTTCGCCCGCAGCATATTGAAAGTCTGCGCCATCTCCGACCCTTCGAGATAGCCGCGCTTGCTCATCTTCTCTTCCAGCGCCTGGATCTGCTGCTCATCAATGAAGACGCCGAGTTCACCCGCTTCCGAGAAATCGATCAGCGTCACCAGGAAGGTGGCGGATTTGATGCGCTTGTCCTTCTTCACGGCCATCCAGGCGAGCGTCGCAGTCAGCAGCGTGCCGCCGAGGCAATAGCCGATGGCATTGATGGCTTTTTCGCCGGTCGCCTTTTCGATGGCATCGAGCGCCGGCAAAATGCCTTCGCTCATGTAGTCCTCGAAATCCTTGGTCGCGAGATCCTCGTCCGGATTGACCCAGCTGACCATGAACACGGTGTGGCCCTGGGCCACCGCCCAGCGCACGAAACTGTTCTTCGCCCGCAGATCGAGGATGTAATATTTGTTGATCCAGGGCGGAATGATCAGCAGCGGCCGCTTCAGCACCTGGGGTGTTGAGGGGTCATATTGAATGAGCTGCATCAGCGGCGTTTGCCACACCACCTGGCCGGGCGTGGTGGCGATGGTCTCCCCCATGCGGAAGGCCTCGGCATCGCTCATGCGAATGCGCAGATTGCCGCGCCCGCGTTCCAGATCCGTCAGCAGATTGGTCAGGCCCTTGAGCAGGTTCTCGCCGCCCGTCTCCACCGTGCGGCGCAGCACTTCGGGGTTGGTCAGAACGAAGTTGCTCGGGCTCAGCGCATCGACGAATTGGCGGGAATAGAAATCCACCTTCTGGGCGACCTTGGGGTCGAGCCCATCGACGTCACGCACCACTTCCTGCACGAAACGGGCGGACAGCAGATAGCTCTGCTTGATGAAATCGAAGATTTCATTGTCGCGCCAGGCGCCGTCCTTGAAGCGGCGGTCCTTCGGATCGACCTCGATCACCGGTTCGGAGTCGATGCCCATCATGCGCCGCGTCGTGTTCTGCCACAGCGTCATGTAATCCTGCCACAGGCCGAGCTGCGCCTGCATCAGCCGCGCCGGGTTGGACATCAGCTTGGTGGTCATTTCCAGGAAGGCGCCCCCGATATTGAGCGGGTCGGCGGCGGAGGCGGAAGGCAGACCGGCCTCGGTCTTGGACTGACCCTGGCGCTTCAGCCAGCCGAGCAGGATGCGCTGGGACCGCTCGGCGATGTCCGTCATGGTCCGTCGGACAAGCTCCGGATCGGGTAGCCGGATGTCCGGTACCTCCGGTTTTTCTTGGTCGGCCATGAAGCTGTCCTTTCCGGCTTTCTATGCTTGGGCTAGATCAAGCGCCGTCTTCAAGGACATGCGCGGGATGTTGCTAGCCGATTCAGAGGGTAAGGCCCGGAAGGCGCGGGTTCAACCCGTGCCGAAAGCCGGATGGGGTTCGAAAAGCATGGCCCTGGCCGGGCTTTGCTTCACGCTGAGCGTGTCGGCCTGTTCGGATGTGCCGAACAGTGTCAACCCGGTGTCGTGGTGGCATAGCATGGAGGGTGGTGCCATCGCGCAGGACCGCCCGCCACCGCCCAAGGACACCGACCCCTATCCGAATTTGGCGGATGCGCCTCAGAAGCCCGCCGGCATACCGGATTGGGAATGGCAGGCGATGAGCACGACGCTGGCGCAGCAGCGCGCGCAGGCGAAGGGCTATGCCGCCGCGAACCCGATCCCGACGCTGCCCAAGGCGCCGCCGGTCGCGGCCGCGCCGCCTGCCCCAGTCGCGCCTGCCGTCCCTGCGACCACGGCCGCCGCCGCGACCACGACGGATAGCGACGATGCCGGCTCCGCCATGACCTTCGACGGGCCGACCGCGACGCCCAAGACCGCCGGCCCGAAGATTGTCGCCATTCCCGGCGCCACCACGGGCGCCGACACGACAACGAAATTCTTCGCGCCGAACAACCAGCTCACCGTTCCCGGCGCCCTGGTGCCGCCGCCGGCCTTGCCGGAGGAGGCGGCACTGCCGCCGGTGCCCGCCACCATGCCCTTGCCGCCCAGCGTGCCGGGCTTCGATGTGCCGCAGATACCCACGCCCTATGTGCAGCCGGTCCCCCTGCCCCAGCCGGTGGCCTATGTGGCGCCGGCGCCCCTGCCGAACATCCCGCCCTTGCTGATCGCCTTCGCGCCCGGTTCAGCCATCCTCACGGCGCGGATGCAAGTTCGTCTGAAGACCTTCGCGGATGCCCGCCAGACGGCACGCATCGCCGTCACCGGCTTCGGCGATGCCGGCGGCACGGCGCTCGACGCGCAGGCGGCGGTGATGCCGCTGGCGCTGGAGCGTGCACGCGCCATCACCGTGCAATTGCTGGCCGATGGTGTGGCCCCCAAGCAGGTCGCCACGGATGCGCGCGCTTTGGGCAGCGGCGGGCTGGCCCGGCTGATCGATTGAGCGTAACCGCTGCACCCCCGCTTTCGCCCTCGCTTTAACTCCAGCCGGATCGCCTGCCATGACCGAAGAATTCCACCGTATCCGCCGCTTGCCGCCCTATGTCTTTGCGGAGGTCAATAAGGCCAAGGCCACGGCCCGGGCTGCCGGCGCGGATATCATCGATCTCGGCATGGGCAATCCGGATAGCCCAACGCCACCGCATATCGTGGCCAAGCTGATCGAGGCGGTGCAGGATCCGCGCACCCATCGCTATTCCACCAGCCGGGGCATTCCCGGCCTGCGCCGGGCGCTCGCGGGCTATTACCAGCGCCGCTTCGGCGTGACGCTGAACCCCGAGACGGAGGTCATCGCGACCCTCGGCTCGAAGGAAGGGCTCGCCAATCTCGCCGCCGCAATCACCAGTCCGGGCGACACCATCATGGTGCCGAACCCCAGCTACCCGATCCATCAGTTCGGCTTCATCATCGCCGGCGCCGCCGTGCGCAGCATTCCCGCGACCCCGGATGACGAGATGCTGCGCGCCATCGACCGCGCGGTGCGCCATTCCGTGCCCAAGCCCACGGCGCTGATCGTGAACTTCCCGTCCAACCCCACCGCCCATCTCGCCACGCTCGATTTCTACAAGGAGCTGGTGAAGCTCGCGCGCCAGCATGAGTTCTACATCCTGTCCGATCTCGCCTATGCCGAGCTGTATTTCGAGGGTGAGCCGCCGCCCTCCGTGCTGCAGGTCGAGGGTGCGCGCGATGTCACGGTGGAATTCACCAGCCTATCGAAAACCTATTCCATGCCCGGCTGGCGGATGGGCTTCGCCGCCGGCAACCAGCGGCTGGTGACCGCCCTCACCCGCATGAAATCCTACCTCGATTACGGCGCCTTCACGCCAATCCAGGTCGCCTCCGTCGCTGCCCTCAACGGGCCGCAGGATTGCGTCGCCCAGATGCGCGACCTGTATCGTGAGCGGCGGGATGTTCTGGTGCCCGGCCTTGCCGCCGCCGGCTGGGATATTCCCAGCCCACGCGGCTCGATGTTCGCCTGGGCGCCAATTCCGCCGCGCTTTGCCCATCTCGGCAGCCTCGACTTCTCCCAATTGCTGCTGGAGCGCGCCCAGGTGGCGGTCGCCCCGGGCATCGGCTTCGGTGAGCATGGCGACGGCCATGTGCGAATCGCCCTGGTCGAGAATACCCAGCGGCTGCGACAGGCGGTGCGCAATATCCGCACCTTCCTCGGCAATGACAGCAACGTCGCCACTGACCCGACCAATCCCCTGAAAGTGCCCGCATGAGCCAGCCGCTGCGCATCGGCCTCGCGGGGCTCGGCACCGTCGGCATCGGCACGCTGCGCCTGCTGCGCGACAACGCGACCATCGTCGCCGCCCGCGCCGGACGCCCCCTCACCGTCACCGCCGTATCGGCACGCGACCGCACGCGGGACCGTGGGGTCGATCTCGACGGCCTTGCCTGGCACGAGGACCCGACCGACCTCGCCGCCGACCCGACCGTCGATGTGGTCGTCGAGGTTATTGGCGGCAGTGAGGGACCAGCCGCCGATGTGGTCCGCGCCGCCATCGCCGCCGGCAAACCGGTGGTGACCGCCAACAAGGCGCTGCTGGCCCTGCATGGCGCGGAACTCGCCGCCCAGGCGGAGGCGCAGGGCGTGCCGCTCGCCTTTGAGGCGGCGGTCGCCGGCGGCATTCCCGCCATCAAAGCCCTGCGCGAAGGCCTCGCGGGCAATAACCTGCTCGCCATCTCCGGCATCCTCAACGGCACCTGCAATTACATCCTGACGGTGATGCGCGAGCAGGGCCGCGACTTCGCGGATGTACTCAGTGACGCCCAAAAGCTGGGCTATGCCGAGGCCGACCCCGCCTTCGACATCGACGGCGTGGACGCGGCCCATAAGCTCGCCATCCTGGCGGCGCTCGCCTTCGGCCGGCCGGTGGAATTCGGGGCTATTCATGTCGAGGGCATTCGCGGCGTCTCGGCGCTCGACATCGCCTTCGCCAAGGAACTCGGCTTTCGCATCAAGCTGCTCGGCATTGCCAAACGCCAGGATGGCGGCATCGAAATGCGCGTGCATCCCGCCATGGTGCCGGAGGCGGAGCCCATCGCCCAGGTGGATGGCGTCTTCAATGCCGTGGTGGCGGAGGGCGATTTCTCCGGCCGCGTCATGCTGATGGGGCGCGGCGCCGGCGCCGGACCCACCGCCTCGGCCGTGGTCGCCGACCTCATCGACATCGCGCGCGGGCGGTTGACGCCGATCTGGGGTGTTGAGGGCCATGCCCAGGGCACCCTGCCCGCCTCGCCCATGGCCGACCATCACGGCGCCTATTACCTGCGGCTGATGGTGCTGGACCGCCCCGGCGTGATCGCGGACGTCACCGCCGTGCTGCGCGATGCCGGCGTCTCGCTGCAATCCATGCTGCAACACGGCCGCGCCCCCGGTGAGGCGGTGCCGATCGTGCTGGTGACGCATGAGACGCGCGAGGCGGATATGATGCAGGCGCTCGCGCGCATCGCCGGGCTGGAAAGCGTGCTGGAGCCGCCGGCTTTGATCCGAATCGAGACGGCGTAATAGGCTCGGGCACGTCGTCCCGACGCCAAAACAAAGGGAAACGGCCATGGCTCTTCAAACCCCGCAGCATTCCGACCGCAACATGGCGCTTGAACTCGTCCGTGTGACCGAAGCCGCCGCCATTGCCGCCGCGCAATGGACCGGGCGCGGCGACAAGAATTCGGCGGACGGTGCGGCCGTGGAAGCCATGCGCCACGCCTTCGACAGCGTCGCCATCAGCGGCACGGTGGTGATCGGCGAGGGCGAGATGGATGAGGCGCCGATGCTCTACATCGGCGAAAAGGTCGGCCAGGGCGGCCCGGAAATGGATATCGCCGTCGATCCGCTGGAAGGCACCGAAATCGTCGCCAAGGGCGCTGCCAACGGCATGGCGGTGATTGCGCTGGCCGATAAGGGCCGCTTCCTGCACGCGCCCGATATCTACATGCAGAAGATCGCGGTCGGCCCGGGCCTGCCGCAGGGCGTGGTCGATATCGACGCGCCGACCAATGAGAATCTACGCAACCTCGCCCGCGCCAAGAAGGTCGATGTCTCGGACCTCGTGGTCTGTCTGCTCGACCGGCCCCGCCATGAGCAGATCATCGCCGATTGCCGCGAGGCCGGCGCGCGCATCATGCTGATCGAAGCGGGAGACGTCGCAGGCTGCATCGCCACCAGCCGGCCCGAAGGCGGCGTGGACATCTATCTCGGCTCCGGCGGCGCGCCTGAAGGCGTCATCGCCGCCGCTGCGCTGCGCTGCGTCAATGCGCAGATGCAGTGCCGGCTGTTGTTCGAGGATGAGGATCAGATCGCGCGGGCGCTGAGCATGGGCATCACCGATCCCCATCGCAAATACGGCATTCATGAAATCGCCGGCGGGGATGTGATGTTTGCGGCAACTGGCGTCACCACCGGCCCGATGCTGCGCGGCGTGCTGCGCGAGGGCATGGGCGCTGTGACGCATTCGGTGATCATGCGCAGCAAATCCGGCACCGTGCGCTTCGTGGAAGCCCATCACGACTTTTCCATGAAGACCTGGTCGCGGGCCTGATCCGCTGAGCGCCCTCATCGCCGTCTTGCCGCAGGCGCCGGACCCTCAGGCGCCGGACTCTCCGGACGCGGTTCTCGGGGTTCAGGTCAGTTTGACCGGGAGGCCCTGGCTGTGGCGGCGATCGGCGCTGGACACTGCCGAGCATCTCGGCCTGGGCATCGCCCAGCGTCTGGATGTGCCCGAAATCGTCGGGCGGCTGCTCGCCATGCGCGGCATCGGCATGGAAGAGGCGGTGCATTACCTCACGCCAACGCTGCGCGCGCTGCTGCCCGACCCCTCGACGCTCGCCGATATGGATGTCGCGGCGGCGCGTATTGCGGCGGCCGTGCGCGTGGGGGAGACGGTCGGCGTCTTCGGCGATTATGACGTCGATGGTGCCTGCTCTACCGCCCTGGTGACGCAACTGCTGCGCGGCCTCGGCTGCGTGGTGCATACCCATATCCCCGACCGCACGACCGAGGGGTATGGCCCCAATGTCCCTGCCCTTCTCGCCCTCCGCGCGAAGGGCGCCAGCCTGGTCATTTGCGTCGATTGCGGCACGACCTCGGGCGAGACGCTCGCCTGCCTCGCGGGGGAGGCCGAGGTCATCGTGCTGGACCACCATAAGGCCGAGGGGCCACCGCCGCAGATCCTCGCCACCGTCAATCCCAATCGGCTCGACTGCGCTTCCGGCCAGGGCATGCTCTGCGCCACCGGCATCGCCTTCCTCACCGCCGTCGCCCTGCTGCGCCATCTGCGCCGCGACGGATTTTTTGCGGAGGGTACGGCCGAACCGGATCTCATCGCCCTGCTCGACCTCGTGGCGCTCGCGACGGTCTGCGACGTCATGCCCCTCACCGGCCTCAACCGCGCCTTCGTGGGCCAGGGCCTGCGCATCATGGCGCGCGGCCAGCGTCTGGGGATCGCGGCGCTGATCGAGGTGGCGCAGGTCAAGGGTGTGCCGACCACCTTCACCTGCGGCTTCGCCCTCGGCCCGCGCATCAATGCCGGTGGACGCGTCGCCGATTCGGGCCTCGGCCTGCGGCTGCTGCTCACCGAGGACGCGGAGGAGGCGACGGAAATCGCCGAACTGCTCGACAGCGTGAACCGCCAGCGCCAGCAGATCGAAACCTCGGTCCTGGAAGAAGCGATGCGGTTGGCAGAGGCGCAGGTGGCGCTGGGCCATGCCGTGCTGCTGGTGGGCGGCGAGGGCTGGCACAATGGCGTGGTCGGCATCGTCGCAGGGCGGCTGAAGGAGAAGTTCAACCGGCCGGCCTGCGTGCTGTCCATCACCGCTGGCCAGGCGGTCGGTTCCGGCCGCTCCGTGCTGGGCCTCGACCTCGGCGCCGCAGTGCTCGCGGCGCGGCAGAGCGGCTTGCTGGAGCGTGGCGGCGGCCATGCCATGGCGGCGGGCTTCGGCCTGCCGGAGAGCGGCATTGCGGCGCTCCACGCCTTCCTGAACGCGCGACTGGCGGCAGGTGCCAGCATGCCGCGCACCGCTGCCCTGACGATCGAGGGCGTTCTGCATGTGCGGGGCGCAACGGTGGAGGTGGCCGGGCATCTCGGCCGCCTCGCCCCTTTCGGCCAGGGCAATGACGAGCCGCTTCTGGTGCTCAGCCACGCCCGCATCACCAAGGCGGAGCGGGTCGGCAAGGATGGTGCGACGATTCGCGCCTTCATCGAGGGCGAGGGCGGCGGCCGGCTGAAGGCGGTGCTGTTCCGCGCCAAGACCGGGCCTTTGGCGGAGGGGATGCTCGATCCGGGCCGTCGGCCCATGCATATCGCCGGTTATTTGCGGGCGGAGGCCTGGAACGGCACGGTGACGCCGAGTTTCATGGTGCAGGACATCTGCTGGGCGTAACGGGCGCGGGTGTTGGGCTTGATTCGGCGGCGGCGCTCGGCTACCCAGCACCCCCCGGCCGGTTCTGCCCCTTCTTGGGCGGTTTGGTTTGGGCGCTAACGTCTGTCCTGTTCGTCTAGAGGCCTAGGACACCAGCCTTTCACGTTGGTAACACGGGTTCGAATCCCGTACGGGACGCCATAAGTGCGCGATAAAGCTTTGATATCGCTTGATATGGACACTGCTCTCAAATCGCACCCAACTTAGAACCCACCTTACCGTCTGCTGATGGTCATTCGTCAAGCACCGCGTTCGAATCGCGTCGGGTCCGCCAAGAAAATCAATGAGTTAGCTGTTTCATTCAATACGGATGTAAGCAGCCTAGCTACCAGATAGCTACCGACTTGGGTGGCTTCGGGCCGCTCTATCATCCAGAACCGAACGCGTGCAGTTCTGGGCCAGCGGACCTGCAACTTGCGGCCAACCCCAGACACCGCTGCCGACACGGCCGCAAAAAGGATGATCTGCGGTCCCTGTAGTCCCTGGTCGAGAGAAATCTCACCAAGTGGCTACGGGAGAAGGGCTATCTGGCCCGAGGTGCTGCGGATTGACTAGCGGAACGATGGGGGGCGGCGTGCGCCAATCGATTGGGGGAAATGGCAGACCCAGGGGCTCGTCACTTGCCTGGGTACAGCGCTTTGATCAAGTCCATCGAAGCAGCGCGCGCTTATAATCACTCATTTGGCTTTCGCTGAGCAGCATGACCAGCGGCCGTCCTTGGCCGTCGCAGACAGCGTGGAGTTTTGAGTTCAGGCCGCCTTTGGAGCGCCCGATACGTCGGGGAACAGGCCTTTTTTTAAAAGGCTGGCAGCCGTCCGATGCGCCTTCAGATGAGTGGCATCGATCATCAGCCGATCAGGCTTGCCGCCCTTGACCGCCAGCGCCGCGAAGATGTGGTTGAAGACGCCGAGGCGGCTCCAGCGGATGAACCGGTTATAGATGGTCTTGTGAGGGCTGTAGTCCTTCGGAGCGTCGCGCCAGCGTAGGCCATTGCGGATCACGAAGATTATGCCGCTGATCACGCGTCGGTCATAGACCCGCGGCACGCCATGCGATTGCGGAAAATGCGGCTCTATCCGACGCATCCGCGCCTCGGACAACCAGATCAGATCACTCATGGCGGCACCTCCCGATGCAACCATTGGATCAACCGATTGCTTCCTCTGCAAGCAATTTAATACGTCCTGATCCTAGATGAGTGGGAGGGCGCTGGCCGGGGAAAAACTATATCGAGCGATTTGCCAACGTTCGTCGCTCGCCTTTCGCAGAAGAAAGAGTTCATGGAAGGCAGAAGGAGCGCCCTCACCCGTCCTGGTTGGTGTGAAAATCCCGCTGGTATCGGTGCGCACGTAGGCCCACTCCGGCGACATCTCCACAACTTCCTGGATTGTGGTTTGCATGTCAAAGCGGATAAGTTGGAAAGTGCTTTCGTAGTTTGCGCGAACGGCGTCGGCCCCTACGACCGCGGGTTGGAAAAACGGCAACATCACCGGATCTTTGGAATAAAGATCAAGTATAGCGTCGATGTTGGCATCGTTCAGCGCCTGGAAATATGCAAAGACGGTTACTTCGATAGCGGCGCGTTCTCGGGTGTTTACAGTCATTTTGGTGTCTTTCCGTTATTTGCGAACCGGCGCAGTCGGCCGGGGCGCGTGAAGGTTGTAAATCAGCATGGAACTGGAAAGCTCATTGAGCGATTTAAATGTATAGCAGCTCGGCGGTCGGGGAAGACTATTACTGGCAAGATGCCATGTTCCGTCAACCGACTTGCGAAGCAGAAAGGGTTCATGGAACGTTGCTGTAATGCTTTCTCCAGTCTTGGTTGACGCAAACAACCCAGCAGAGACGGTGCGCACGTATCAAAACGTGATTACGATCTTACCAACGTGTTGTGCCCGTGCCTGAAATTCGAAGGCTTGTCGGACGTTCTCGAATCTGAACTCCCTTGCGATTTTGGGAGAAAACCGACCATCTTTGAGTCGTTCGTAGATAAAGCTCTTAGCTTTCTCCATTCGTTCGGGAGTCGCCCACAATTCCATCATCGTGTAAGCCCTTACGGATAGGCCTTTGCCCCATCCAGCCGCCGGGTAGGCATTGGGTTGTTCCGAAAGGGATCCGAACAGGAAGATTGTGGCGTCGTGAGCCGCTGCTTCACCCAGCTTTTCCAAGTCGGGTCCACCTACAGGATCCAAGATCAAGCGCGCACCTTTTCCTGCGGTGATCTCCTTCACGCGTGCCGGGAGATCTTCCTCATCCGATGCAATCACATAATCTGCTCCGAGACGCAGCAACTCGTCCCGCTTGACCGAAGTCCGTGTTGCCGCGATTGAAACTGCACCCTCGGCCTTCGCGGTCTGAATGGCCGCAACACCTACGCTGCTCGATGCCGCGCGAATGATGACAAAGTCGTTGGGACGCACTTCGCCAAACCTGACTAGCGCTCCGTACGCGGTCAGATAGCTTGTCCAGACCGCAGCGCCCTGGGTTGGTGTAAGATTAGCGGGAGCTTCTGTTAGGGCGTGGATAGGAAGAATTGCTTGTTCAGAAAGCACGCCGTAGTCGTTCATGGAAAACCCAGGAATCGACGACAACCGCTTCCCCATCAAACTTGAATCCACCCCTTCGCCGACCGAGTTCACAATTCCCACCGCCTCATATCCGAGCTTAGAAGGCAGCCGCGGTTGTTCCACGTACGTCCCACGCACGTAGGCGCCTTCTGAATGGTTCAAACCCACGGCCTCGATCTGCAGGCGGATTTCACCCGGCCCGGGCTCCGGCACAGCCTTTTCCTCGATCTGCAAAACCTCCGGGCCGCCTAAAGCATGGAAGCATACGGCCCTCATGAGGTGGCCCCTCGCCTGACTCTGTTGGTGGTCCATGACACGCTCCGTTTTCCTATTGCTGTCATGTTGCATCTCAGGCCGAGTCTTATTAGGCGGTGATCCGTATCATCAGTTTCAAATGTCCTTTGAAGATCAGTATCGACAATCCGCAATCTTGAGTTGGTTTTGCTGAGCGCCAAAGTGGTTGCATGCTCTCAGCATCTGCTTCGTGAACCGTTTTAAGGGTAGGCCCAAAGGTCTCTACGCGCGGCTGCCTGCGAACTTTTCGGCCAAACGTTGGCGTTTGAAGTGCTCGAATACATGTTCAACGAACGCAGTTATCTTCGCCGGTCGAAGAGCGCGTCCGGAATGATAGAGGCTGATAGCGCCAGCGTCCGCATACCATTGAGGCAGTAGTCTCACCAGTGCTCCGCTCTCCAGATGGTGCGCGACATCGGGAACCGCGACTAACGCTGTCCCCATTCCCAATATCGCAGCCTTCACCATGGGAGCGGGATCATTGACGACTGTGACCGGGTTCATCCGCGCCGCGACTTCTCGCCCCTGACGGTTGCGCATCATCCAGTTCCGTATCCGACCGTTGGTGTCGGAGCGCATAAGGATCCCGCTGAGAGCGAACAGATCGTCCGGGGTCACGGGGGAAGGCCGGCCTTCCATATATGATGGCGAGGCCACAGCGACGATGTGTAACGGGGTCAGTATTCGTGCCGTTATACTTGGCGAGAGCTCGAAGCCGCCGCCGATGGCGACTTCGAATCCTTCACCCACCAAATCAACCTGGCGGTTTGTAAAGCGCCAGTCAACCGTGACGGCTGGATAGCGGGCCAGAAACGCGGGAAGCAATGGTAGAATATAGTCCATGCCAACCGTAGTCGGCAGGCTAACTTTCAAAGTTCCAGAAGGCTCCTGTCCGCCAGCGGTCACGTCAGAGATTGCTTCACTTAGTTCTTCTAGCTTGCCTTTCACGCCCGTGAGCAAACGCTCGCCACCTTCTGTCAGTGTGAGTTTTCGGGTGGACCTTTGAAACAATCGCACTCCGAGGTTCTGTTCGAGCACAGCTACGTTGCGGCTTACCGCGGCAGCCGTGATCGACATCCGGCGTCCGGCGGCGGAGAAACTTCCCTCCTCAGCGCTCCGCACAAAGGACTCAAGATTTTGCAGCGTTTCCATGGCGACCTTCAAAGGGAGCTTGAAACTGATGGCGGCGATTATCCCCAATCCGATCCGAGGTAAATGCCAATATTGCGAGGATGTTAGAACGGAGCAGAAAATGTCCTCCATGCTACAAGAAGGTCGGCACAAGAAGCTGCAATATCTGTCGTTCGGCGCCTAGGAGGATTCGGCGTGGAGTGGACACGCGAATCGCGATGCTGGTCCGAAATCAGCGCGTTGATCGTCTCCAATAGCCGGTCCCGAATCCGGCACGCAGCACTTCCAGATGTCCCGTCCGCCGGTTACCATCCAGCTGCTGCGGCGGCGCCACTGACTATCGTAAGTCGTCGGCCTACTCTCCGGTGGGAGCGGGGTTTGTAGCTCTCCGAGCCGCTAACCCCGTCCGCAGTGCTATGGGCTCTCGGTGCGATGGATTTTAGCGGTTTCGCCGCCACACCTCTTCCTGAAGAAAAGAAGCAAAGACCACCCAACCGGCCAGTGGCCGGCTCGCAATGGCCGCCTTGCGGTCAACCATACCGGCCGTGGCTACAAGGCCGACAGATGCGCCGACCATCCCGGCGGTCACGCCCAATGCCTCATCCAGGCGTTTGCGGCCAAACAGCACCCAGGAAAAGCCGCCAACACCCAGGATGCTCAGGCCCCAAAAGCCAAGAGCCGCATTGCGCTTGGGACTAGGCCCTTGCGCCATCAACCGCGCGCCCCCGTATCACAGAAATACCTCGATCGCAGTCCAGGCCCCGGCGAAAACAGGACCGGGCGGTGTCAGCGGCGATTTCCGCAGCCGCGCGTACCAGACTGCTGTCGTCGGATGGGCGGGCGTAGGGGAAAAGCTCCCGCCGGAAATCGCTGCGGCACCAACGATGGCGCCGGCGATAGCGAACGCTGTGCTATTCCGCATTTTCTTCCGATCCCCACCCCACAGCATTGTCACGGATTATAATGCAGCATTAAGCCAATCTGACTAGGTGGGTCACCCCGGTCGAAGCTGCTACGGGATGGGTGATTCGCCCACCCTCAGTTCGTCCCACCCGGCCCATCACGAAGCCACCGGGGATCCTGTCGGGGCAGATCTGCTCATTACCATTCTACAACAAAAATCACAAAGCAGTGATGCTCACTATTTGGCCATACTCCGGCCAGCCCGCATTTCTATTCGGCGCCCGTATCATTGCTGATTAGGAATACGAATGGCCTATTTCCACGACATTACGCGCAGAAGCGAAGCGCAACGACTGTTTGCAGCGCTGACAGAAGCTTTAGTTCTGCGAGATGTCTCACACTTTTCATGGCCCGAGGGGCTCAACAACGTGCAGACGATCAAAGTGCTGCGTGCAAGGGCATCTCTGGCTAGGATCAGGACCTATTAAATTGCTTGCAGAGGAAGCAACCGGTTGATTCAATGGTTGCATCGGGAGGTGCCGCCATGAGTGATGTGATCTGGTTGTCCGAGGCGCAGATGCGTCGGATAGAGCCGCATTTTCCGCAATCGCATGGCGTGCCGCGGGTCGATGACCGACGCGTGATCAGCGGCATAATCTTCGTGATCCGCAATGGCCTACGCTGGCGCGACGCTCCGAAGGACTACGGCCCTCACAAGACAATCTATAACCGGTTCATCCGCTGGAGCCGCCTCGGCGTCTTCAACCGCATCTTCGCGGCGCTGGCGGCCAAGGGGGGCAAGCCTGATCGGTTGATGATCGATGCCACCCATCTGAAGGCGCATCGGACGGCTGCCAGTCTTTTAAAAAAGGGCCTGTTCCCCGACGTATCGGGCGCACCAAAGGCGGCCTGAACTCAAAACTTCACGCTGTCTGCGACGGCCAAGGACGGCCGCTGGTCATGCTGCTCAGCGAAGGCAAAATGAGCGAATACAAGGGCGCGGCGCTGATGATGGACGCGCTCCCCAAGGCCAAAGCCTTATTGGCCGATAGAGGTTACGATGCCGACTGGTTCCGCCAAGCCCTGACAACACGCGGCATCACGCCGTGCATCCCGTCCAAAGCCAACCGCAAAATCCCGATCCCGCACGACCGAACCCTCTATCGCCAGCGTCATCGTATCGAGAACATGTTCGGCAGGCTCAAGGATTGGCGGCGCATCCACACTCGCTACGATCGCTGCGCCCACACCTTCATGTCGGCAATCTGCATCGCCGCCGCCGTCATCTTCTGGCTCTGATCAATGAGTCCTGAGCCTAGTTCGTTGGCCGCGTATCGTAATCGGAATCGATGCGAAGGTGCCCTCAACGCGCACCACGGGCACTCCCATGGATTGCATAGATCGTCGCGTCGGTCGCGCCCTAAGCTTGAACACGGCTACGCCTCCGTGTAGACGGCGAGCCGCGCAGTAACGGGATGTCGCCCAGCGTTGGGAAGAGTGCGACTGTGATGCAATTTATTACGCTGCTTCCCACACCTGATTTAGGATCTGAGCCGCTAGCGCCGCCTTGTCCTGAGGCAGGAATCGGCCGTAGTGCTGCGCCACCATCTCAGGTGTGTCCTGTATCGCTTAAGTGGCCTGCTCGTAGGAGCCCGTCCTCTTCAGGATGTGCGTTGCTAGTACGTCGCGGATGTTGTGGGGCCCATGAGGGAGTAACCCTTTGATTGCGCCGCGCCCGGTATAGGGATTGAAGATGCCATACCGCTGGATGGCCCACCTCCACGCTTCGTAGAACGTTGTCTGGTCATAAGCGGCGTTCGTGCTGGTTGCCTTGGCGGTCTTGACGAAGAATGTCCTCGGGTCGGTGGCAGGTCCCAGCAGAATACCCCTATGGCGCTCGATGTAGTCGTCGATGTAGCGATAAAGATCACCGAGCTGGGGAAGGATCAGTCTGAAAGGCTTCCCACCGAAGAACGACGAGGAAGCATTCTTGAAGGCTACCGAGGGCATAAGAACTTCCCAGCCGTTCTGCCGCTCGCTCCATCGTAACTCACCACATTTCATGTCCTCCAGCCGGCGCTCAGGCGTGGGTGCAGATCCACGGGGGCTGACAAGCAATTGCCGGAGATTCTTTTGTCGTAAGCCAAGATGCAGGCCCAGGCGCAGCATGAGGAATGCCCGCACTGACTCCGCTGCGGCCTTTGGGTAGCGCCGATGGTCTGGCATGAGTCTAAGGATTTCTTCAGTGATCTTGCGGTATTCGCCGACGGGGCTCTCAGCTTCCAATATCGGCATAATGGGCTCGAACGGGTCACGATGAACTCGTGCTATACGTTCGATTTCCTTCACTCGGGCCAGCGCATACTTGTGGAAGTCATCGCAGGCCGCCGGCCAGTCTGCCCCAACACGTTCGATATCCTCGGCTGTTACCAAGCCTTCGATCGGTTGGAGCCTGGGCGCGAGAGTCGGTGTTTGTCGCAGCCAGCCCGTCTCCTTACGGGTTAGAGCAAGCGCCACACTCAACATATCCACTTCCCATTTGGTATAGAATCCGCGACGGCGCTCTCGCCATTGCACATACCAATCCCAAACTGCAGGGAAGACGAGAAGCCCGAATGTGAGAGAGGCGAGCGGCATGCCGAAGCCCCGGACGGGCCCGGTTGGCGATGCAACTAGCGCTCCGAGGCGGGGGTCGCGAAGGCTGAGGAGTTGGACGGCGAGCTGCTGGCCGCTTGCCGTCAGTATCACCACCTCCACAGCCAAGAAAGCCCGATCAACGCGCAGATTCGTGCCGCCAGCCGGGAGCAGCACGCTTCGCTGTGGGAGGCGCTGGAGGCCCTCTGGGACCAGCAAGACGACATCTTGGTGGTCATCACCGACCTCCGCGCTAAGACGCCGGAGGGACTGCGGGCCAAAGCCCTTGTAGCCGATGTCGTCACACGTCGTCGCCAGAAGATGGAGATCGAGAACGACTGTCTGACCGATGAGCATCGGTTGAACCTATCGCTGATTGCTGACCTGCTGGAGAGGAAAGTCGGATGAGCCACTCACGACGCACCATCCTGCAATCTGGTGTGGCCGCAACGATCCTTGCAGTCACACCGGCAATCGTGGCCAGCCACCCGGATGCGGATCTCATCGCCACCTGCGCGGAGTTCGATGCTCTGGAGCGGCAGAAGCTCGCGCTTTATGACGGGCCAAACGCCATCTCCTACGACGACGAATACGAGAGAGCCACGCGACCCATCTGCGAGAGGCAACGGCTTCTGCTCGACAAGCTGACGGAGATGCGGGCCACCACTCTCGACGGCCATCTGGTTCGCATTCGGTCGATGGTGCTGGAAGACCAGGAGTTCGACATCGAGGCCTTGGTTGCCTCGACCTTCATCAACGAGCGCTTGCAGGGGATGGTCCTCCGTGACCTGGCGGAACAATCCAGCAAAGGGAGCGCACCGGCATGATCGACTACCGCACCCGCGACGTCCCCGTGTAAAACAGCGTGCAAAAGTTCCCAGATTCCAGGGGTAAACAGCGTCCAATAGTTTCCACCCTGGTCGTGCGATCATCCGGCATTTTTGCTGGGGAATCTGGGGTGCTGCTCATGGACTTGATTGCCGAGATCCGGCGCCGCCATCTGGTCCGCCACGAGAGCATCAGCTCGATCGCGCGGGACCTTAAGCTGTGCCGGCAGACCGTCCGCCGGCATTGCCGGACCGAAGCCCAGCCGTCCTACCAGCGCAGCCGGCAGCCAACGCCGATGCTGGGAGCGGTCCAGCAGACGCTGGAGACGTGGCTGCGGACCGAAGGGCTTCTCCCGAAAGCCCAGCGCCGCACGGCCCAGCGGCTATTCGAAGGTTTGCAGGCGGAGGGCTACCGCGGCGCCTACGACAGCGTGCAACGTTTCGTGCGGCGCTGGAAGGCGGACAAGTCGGGCCCGGCGCTGGCGCACGCCTTTATCCCGCTGGCCTTCGCACCCGGCGAGGTGTGCCAGTTCGACTGGAGCCATGAGCATGTCGAACTCGGCGGCGTCATGCAGACCATCAAGGTTGCGCATTTCCGGCTGACCTTCAGCCGGCAGATGTTCGTGGTGGCCTACCCACGCGAGACCCAGGAGATGGTCTTCGACGCGCATAACCGCGCTTTCGCCTTCTTCGGCGGGGTGCCCCAGCGCATGGTCTACGACAACCTCAAGTCCGTTGTGGAGACGATATTTACCGGCAAGGAGCGGCAGTTCAATCGGCGCTTCATGGTGCTGGCCAACCACTATCTGTTTGAGCCCGTCGCCTGTACCCCCGCCTCTGGATGGGAGAAGGGGCAGGTCGAGAACCAGGTTGGCAACATCCGCGAATGGCTATTCACGCCGCTGGCCCGTTTTATCAGCTTCGATGCGCTGAACGTCTGGCTGGCCACGCGCTGCCGGGAGCTGGCGCAGCGCAAACACCCGGTAACGCCGGAGCGCTCGATTGCCGCGTGCTTTGCCGAGGAGCAGCCGTCGCTGCGGCAGATCACCGCGACATTCGACGGCTATGTCGAACATATGCTGCGCGTGTCGAGCACCTGCCTGGTGGCGGTGGATCGCAACCGATACAGCGTGCCAGCCGCCTTCGCCGGCCGCGCTGTCTCGGTGCGCACCTCAGCCGCCGGCGTGCGCATCGTGGCCGACGGCGCAATCGTCGCCGACCATGCCCGGCGGTATGGGCGTGATCAACTGATCTGCGATCCGTGGCATTATCTGCCGATCCTGGAACGCAAACCTGGCGCATTGCGCAACGGTGTGCCGTTCCAGCAATGGGATTTGCCCACGCCCATCCGGCTGGTGCGCGACCGCATTCTCAAGCAGCCGAAAGGCGATCGTGCTTTTGTCGAGTTGCTGATGATGGCACGCGAGTTCGGCCTGGAGCCGCTGCAGGTCGCCTGCGAATTGGTATTGGACGGCAATGTCATCACTGCCGCCGTGGTGCTGAACGAGATGCGCCGGCTTGTCGCACCCAGCACGCCCGCCATGCTGAACGTGCCCGACATGCTGAAGCTCCAAACCGAGCCGCGCGCCGATTGCGGCCGCTACGACCACCTGCGCGAGGTGAGCCATGTCATCCACTGATCTTGCTGTTAAGCCTCTTGCCTTGGTTGCTTCCGGCGTAGACCGCCTCGGCCAACTCAGTGCGCTACATCTCTACGGCATGGCTACCGCCTGGAGCGAGTTGCTGGCGGAAGGCCCACGTCGGCCGATGCAGCCCGAGGCATGGCTGGACCGGTTAATCGAAGCCGAGCTTGCCGATCGCCAGGTCCGCAGCCTGCGCTACCAGCTCAAGGCCGCGCGCTTCCCTGTTCATCGCGACCTGACCGGTATCGAATGGGCCGAAACCCCATTGCCGCAGGCGCAAATCGAACAACTGGCGACCGCCGCCTTCATGGCAACCGCGCACAATCTGATCCTGGTCGGCGGCACCGGCACCGGAAAGACCCACATCGCGACGGCGCTGGGTGTCGCTGCCATCCACCAGGGCAAACGCGTGCGCTTCTACAACGCCGTCGACCTGGTCAACCAGCTGGAGCGGGAGAAACAGCAGGGACGCGCCGGCAATCTCGCCCGTCAGCTGGTGCAGACCGACGCCGTGATCATCGACGAACTCGGCTATCTGCCGTTCCCAGCCTCGGGCGGCGCTCTGCTGTTCCACCTGATCAGCCAGCTCTACGAAAAGACCTCGCTGATCTTCACAACCAACCTCTCTTTTGCCGAATGGGTGGGTGTCTTCGGTGACCCAAAGATGACAACCGCACTGCTGGACCGGGTCACCCACCACTGCGACATCCTGGAGACCGGCAACGACTCGTTCCGCTTCAAGCAGCGAAAGAAACAGCCGAAAAACAGCTGAGAAAGTGGAAACTTTTGGACGCTGTTGCCTGGTAACTATTCAACGCTGATTGACAGGCAGGCGGCCACAGGGCCACGTTCCTGGACAGGGACGCTGCGCAGCCGGGCACGCTGGCCCTGCTTCCAGCGGTGGTCGACGCTGTTCGGGTTCCCGTGATCGCCGCCGGCGGCATCGGCGACGGACGCGGGATCGCTGCAGCCTTCGCGCTCGGCGCTGCCGGGGTGCAGATGGGGACGGCATTCTTGCTGTGTCCCGAAGCGGCAACCCCGCCCTCGTATCGCGCCGCACTGCGGAGTGCGGGCCCGACCGTGGTGACGGACGTGTTCACCGGGCGACCCGCCCGCGCCTTCGCCAACCGACTGACGCGGGAAGTTGAATCGTTCTCTGGCGTTCCGGCCTTCCCGTTAGCCATGCCTGCCCTGGCGCCACTGCGCGCCGAAGCCGAGCTACAGGGCCGCACCGATTTCTCAGCATTTTGGGCCGGTGAAGCAGTATCCCTCGCGCGGGAAATGCCGGCGAGCGCGCTGACGCAGCTTCTGGCCGAAGTTGCCCTCCGGTGTACGAACGGCGGCAGGACACATCCGTCTCCATCAGGCGGCCGCCTCACGTTTCTAGCCAATGACGAGGAGAACGACGAACGTGTTTAGCATAAACCGGGACGGCGTCACGCTCGCCTTCGCCGATCACAAACCTCCTAAAGCTCAAGGCCAGCCGATTATTTTCTTACATGGCTGGGCAGGTGACCACTCTGTCTTTCTGCCGCAACTTCAGCGTTTTCACGACCGCCACCGGACCATTGCCGTTGATCTCCGCGGGCATGGCGCTAGTGCGGCTCCAGATCAAGCGTACACCGTGGAAATCTTCGCAGATGATGTTGCATGCCTTCTCGGGCACCTCGGATTGAGAGGCGCCATTCTGGTTGGGCATAGTATGGGCGGGCTCGTAGGGCTGGAGGTCGCACGACTCAGGCCGGATCTTGTGTCGGGCTTGATGATGATCGACTCCGTCTTGCTACCGCCAGAGGGCTTTCTTGATTCCCTTAAACCTGCTGCAGCTTTGCTTGGTGGTCCCCTGCACGCCGAGACTATGCAGGCAGTCGCCTCGAAACTGTTTATCGAGAGCGATGATGCGGCGCTACGACATCGGCTCATTGCGGGGATGTTGACTGTGCCCCCTCATGTAGCAGCTTCGGCTTTCACACATCACCTCTTTAACTACGATGCAGGGTCGGCACTTGACGGCTGCGAGGTCCCGAAAGCTTACGTGGCGTCCTCGGCCATGGTGCTCAGCGACCTGACGCAGTTGCGGACGAGACGACCGGATATTCACATTGCTCAGACGCTTGGATCCGGGCACTTCTCGACAGTTGAAGTTCCTGACCAGATCAATGCAATGCTGTCGCGCTTTGCTGACATGCAGAGCATTCCAAGATGCTAGTGCAGCAATTTCGTCATTTTTCATAAGAGGTTTACGATGGCTTCACAGCCGGCCCGCCCGCTATGTCTTTATGATGTCACCTTGTCGGGCCATTCTCATCGGGCTCGGCTGTTTATGTCGCTGCTGGACCTGCCGTACGAACTCGTCGCAGTCGATTTGGCGGGTGGCGCCAACAAGACGCCCGAGTTCCTGGCACTGAACCCTTTTGGCCAGGTTCCTGTGCTGAACGATGACGGCATCATTGTTGCGGATTCCAACGCTATTCTGATCTACCTCGCGACCCGCTATGACGACGGACAATGGCTGCCGCGCGACGCCGTCGGCGCAGCCGATGTGCAGCGTTGGCTTTCGGTCGCCGCCGGTCCGGTCAAACATGGGCCGTGCGACGCCCGCCTCATTACCCTTTTCGGAGCCCCGCTCGACCATCAGCGCGCATCGGCTATCGCCGGGTCATTGTTCAAGGTCATGGAAACCTATCTTCTAGACCGGCGCTTTCTGGTCGGCGAGCGCGCGACAATCGCCGATATTGCTTGCTACAGCTATATCGCGCACGCGCCGGAAGGCGGCATCTTCCTGGAGCCTTTCCCGGCCATTCGGATGTGGCTGCAACGCATCGAAGCTTTGCCAGGCTTCATCCCGATGCCGCGGAGCCGCGTCGACTGATGACTGCCGCCGATCAATCCAAGCAAAGGTAAACGTCATGCAGGCGTTGGGATGGCCAGGGAGTGAGTCGCCTTTTCACGAAGGGGAACGCGCGATCCAGCGGCGGCTCGGTGCCGCGGAGAAGATGGATCGCCAGGGGCGAAGTTCCATCCGCAGTGTCATGCCCGATCAACACCGCCAATTCTTCGCGCAATTGCCGTTCCTTCTGGCGGCGGCGGTCGATGGGTCCGGCCAACCCTGGGCTTCCATCCTGGTCGGTCAACCGGGCTTTGCCACGTCACCCGACCCATCCCGGCTGCGATTGCACGCGCGGCCTCTGCTGGGCGATCCCTTTGCCGGCACGCTCGCGGAGGGCGGAGATATCGGTCTTCTGGGGATCGAGTTACCGACGCGGCGACGGAACCGCCTGAACGGTGTGGTGAGCGAGCTGTCGGGTGACGGCTTCACCGTTCAGGTGAGACAAAGCTTCGGCAATTGCCCTCAATATATCCAGACCCGGGTGGCGCACTTCATTCGGGATCCGGCCCTGCCGGTTGAGACGCCGGTTGTGCGATCAGCCCGCCTCGATGACGCGGCGCTGAAGATCGTCACCGGCGCGGATACTTTCTTCATCGCCAGCGCCAACGAAGACCCCCAGGCGCTGGCCGGTAAAGGTGTCGATATCAGTCACCGGGGCGGCCGCCCCTAGTTCTCCGTACCAGACTCATCCGACTGACCAAAGTTCGCGAAGGCGAGCGGCTCCGCCTTGAACATCACAGAGGTCTTGCCGTCATGCGACATGTCCGGGATCTTTGCGGCGAAGGCACCGCTATCATTAACCTGCGACGACACAGCACTTTGAGGCGCCACCACAGTATGCGCCGATGCAATTCCGCCTCCGAGCATCGACACGGTAATCGCAAAAGCAAAAACTTTCATGATCTTCATAGCACAGTACCTTCCACTCGTCGGTTAACCTTCACGAGGTCGCCGACGGTGCAATTGCTCTCGTCGCCTTCGACCTCTTGCTGATAATGACACTGAAGGCGCGGCTTTATTCCCATCGTCGGGGAAGAGATCATTGATCCCGCCAGCAATACGCTGCTGGGTGTCATTCGCCTTGGCGACCCGAGCCCAATGAACTTCAGCCCACTCTACAAGGGCCAGGTCCTGGTGCACGGTATGGGCTTCTCGCCTGACCACCGCACGCTCGCCGTCGTTTCCATCGGCTCGAACTCCGTCAGTTTCATCGACACGGCGACCAATGCCGTGAAGCACACGAACTATGTCGGCCGTGCGCCACACGAAGCCTTTTTCACACCGGACGGCAAGGAAGTCTGGATCACCGTGCGTGGCGAGAACTATGTCGATGTTCTGGATGCTACGACCTTCGCGGAAAAGATCCCAGCCTCGAATTTTGAAGCAAGCATCCCCGCAGAGTGGGTCCCTTCCGCCTCAGTGAGGCTCGGGTTCACCGAATTGACGCGGATCTTGCGCGGGCCGAGGTCCTTGGCCAGGACGCCGGTGATGACATCGACCGCACCTTTGGTGGCGGTGTAGACCGCCGTTTGCGGAGGCGTGATCGCGGTGACGCCAGAACCAATATTGATGACGCTGCTCCCTTCGCTGAGATGCGCCACGGCTGCTTGGGTGACCAGAAGCAAGCCCAGCACATTGATGTCGAACATCGTGTGGAACTGCGCCTCGGTGATCGCTTCGAGGGGGCCGAACTCATAGACGCCCGCGTTGTTAACCAGAATGTCGAGGCGACCGTAGGTGGCGATGGCGGCGTCGATCAGGTCCTTGGCCTCGGCGGGTTTCGACACATCGCCATGCACCGCGACGGCTCTTCCGCCAGCACTGGTGATGGCTTCGACCACCAGGTCAGCGCCGGATTTGCTCGAGGCGTAGTTGGCGACGACGGCAGCGCGACGCGCAGGCAGTGTCTTGGCGATGGCCGCGCCGATGCCTTTGGACGCACCGGTGACGATGGCAACCTTGCCCGTGAGCTTTGATATGATGGAAAGGACTCCTTTGAAGCCGCCGTTCAGGCGGCGCGTTGCTCGATCGCGTCGACGCGGTCGGGGTAGAAGGCGAGATGATCCTTGATCTCGGCTACAGCGTCGTAAGGTGCTTCGTAGGTCCAGACCGCGTTAATCGACCGCTCACCGCCAGCCGGGATGCTGAAGTAGGCGGCCTCGCCCTTGTACGGGCAGTAGGTTGCCGTGTCGGAGCGGCTCAGCGCCGCCATGTCCACGTCCTTCCGCGGTATGTACTGGACAGGCGGATAGCTCGCCTCGCGCAGGGTGAGCGCTTCGCGCGTATCCGCAATCACGTGCCCGCCTAGGGTGACGATTACGCGACCCTGGTTCGGCTCGATGGTGATCGGATGGTCGGGCCCGGGGATCTTGATGGTGCGCCCAGTCATGAGGGTCTCCTGTTAAAGGGTTAGGCGGTTAGAGTTTGGAGCCGCCATCGACGCGCAGGGTGTCGCCAGAGACCCAGCGCGCGGCGTCGGAGGCGAGGAAGGCGATGGCACCGGCGATGTCGTCGGGCTGGGCCACGCGCTTCAGCGCTTGCAAGCCGAGAGTGAACTCACGACCGGAATCGGTCTTGGCGAAGTTCGACATGTCCGTCTCCACCACCCCGGGTGCTACGGCATTCACCCGCACGCCGCGGGGTCCAAGGATCAGAGCAAAGTGTTTGACCAGGGTATCGATCGCCCCCTTGGTGGCCGCATAGGCTGATAGGTTGCCCACCGCGGCATGCGCCGCGAGCGAGGAAATGAAGATGACGCTCGACCCCTCTTTCAGAATCGGCAGCAGTTGCTGAACGAGGAAGTAAGGAGCGCGGACGTTAACGGCGAACAGCGTGTCGAAATCCTCGATTGTCGTCTCCTCGATCGTTGCGGCCTTGGAGACGCCCGCGTTGGCAACCAGGATGTCCAGACGGTCGCCGACGATCTCCCGCACCTTGGACGCGAGCTTATGCGCGCCGTGCGGATCGGACAGGTCGGACCCGATGGCTTCCGCCCGCCCGCCCGCAGCCTTGATCTGGTCAACGACGGAGCGCGCTTCGGCAGCGTTGCGGCCGTAATGGATGAGAACCTGCGCGCCGGCCTTGGCGAGCGCCAGGGCTGCGGCGCGCCCGATGCCGCGCGAAGCGCCCGTGACGAGCGCAGTCTTTCCGGTGCACGGTGTCATGATCGACCTTCCTTTGGGGTGAACGCAGAGGCGCCGATCGGAACGCCAGAAAAGCGACCGACCGGCTCGCAATTTCAGGTCGCGTCACGCATCCAGGAACAGAGATGCGTGGGCCACGAAAAGCTGCGGATACTGGTAGATGGAGCCGTGAGCCGAGTCCGGATAGACGATGAGCTGCGCGGTGGGCAGGTTCTGCTGCAGCGTCAGCGAGTGCGCGGTCGGGATAATCATGTCGTCGCTGCCCTGGGCGATGAGCGTGGGTTGCTTGATCGACTTCAGGTAGGCGAGAGCGTTCTCGTCGGGCGTGATCCACTTGCCGATGGCCTCGCCTTGCGCAGCGATCGTCTGCTGCGTCACGTCCGGGTCACGGTCATGACGGCGCAGTTTGCGCTCGAGGAAGGCGAGCCCGGCCCTCTGGCTGGTCGCGGTCGGCTTGAAGTGGACCGCAAGCCAGAGATGCTCGGGCGGATCATAGCTTGTGGCGAAGATCTCGGCCGAGCGGCTGGCAGTCATGTCGTTGCCGCGATGCCCGGTGCCGACGAGGATGACCTTGCGCACCAGATCACCTCCCTGCAGCGCGATCTCCTGGGCGACGAAGCCGCCGATTGAGATGCCGAGGACGTCGACCTGCTCGAGGCCCAGCGCATGGATGAACGCGATTGCGTTGGCGCCCATCTCCTGGAAGCTGGATGGGGTCTCGCCGGACGAACTGGAGACGCCGGCGTTGTTGAACAGGATTACGTCGCGATCTTTCGCCAGGCCGTCGGTCACGGCGGGATCCCAGTGATCCATCGTGCCGGTATAGTGCTGGTTGAACACGAGCGGGACTCCGCCCGTCTTGCCGAAACGGCGATAGGCGAAGCGGATTCCGCCCGCCTCAACGAACTGGGTTGGGGCGGTCTCATGGGTATGCATGGTCATGGTGAGAGTCCTGGTTGAGATGAACGATTAACTGGCGGTCCTGCCGCCGTTGACGTTGATGATCTGGCCGGTGACGAAGGAGGCCTTGTCGGAGGCGACGAACAGGATCGCCTCCGCCAGCTCTTCCGGCCTGCCCGCCCGGCGAAGCGGGATCGAGGCGAGCAACCCGGCCTTGCGGTCCTGCGAACCGGTGAAGCGGTCGAGCATGGCGGTCTCGACCGGACCGGGCGCAACCGCATTCACGCGGACGCCGAAGGCAGCCGCCTCCAACGCGCCGGATTTGGTCAGGCCTTCGACGGCATGCTTGCTCGCTACGTAGAGTGCTGCGTTCGCAGCGCCACGACTGCCCATCGTCGACGAAATATTGACGATACTGCCGAATCCTTGGGTCTGCATGACGCGCAACTCGTGCTTCATGCAGAGGAGAACGCCGAGCACATTCGTCTCGAAGGTCGCAGCGTAAGCTTGGGGCGTCTGATCGACGATGGGACCGGGGCTCCCCTCCGTTCCGGCGTTGTTGACCGCGACGTCGATGCGGCCAAAGCGGGCGATTGTTTCCTCGATCAAGGCGGCGACCTCGCTCTCATTGCGAATATCCGCCTTGATGAATTGGGCCTCCGTGCCGAGGGCGCAAAGTTCGGTCTCCAATGCCGCGCCGGTCTGGGAGTTTCGGCCCGAAACAACGATCTTGTAGCCCTCGCGGGCAGCTGCGAGCGTGGTGGCGCGGCCGATGCCGGCCAGGGCTCCCGTGATCAGAATGACGTGCTCGTTCAATTGCATCTCCTCGGCGTATGGCGATGAGGCTTAACGACGCGCGGCGTTGAGGCCTTCGGGTCGGTCGTGCGCCGCGTGGGCTCGCCTCGTTGACCAAGAAACTAGGCATTCGTTGCGCGGTCGAGAAAGACTTTGTAAGGTTGTTACCCATATCTCTCAGGCATGGGTTGACATGGAGCTGAGGCATCTCCGCTACTTCATCGCCGTGGCCGAGGCGGGAAGCGTGACCGTCGCCGCCGAGAAGAGGCTGCACACCGCGCAGCCCTCTCTCAGCCGCCAGCTCCGTGATCTGGAGACCGAGGTGGACGCGCCGCTCTTCACCCGGGGGGCGCGCGGCGTTGCGCTGACGCACGCCGGGCGCGCCTTTCTTGTCCATGCGCACCTCGCAGTCAGCCAGGCCACCGAGGCCGCGCGGCGCGCAGCCCGCCCGGCGAGAGCGGTCTTCTCCGTGGGCTTCCTGACGGGACAGGAGATCGACTGGCTGCCGCATGTCACGCGTAGTCTCAGGGCAGAGCTGCCGAAGATAGAATTCAAGGTGATGAGCATGTTCTCGCCCGATCTTGCCGAAGCGCTGCAGAACGGTGAGATCGACCTCGGTTTCCTGCGCGTCGAGCCGAAGCCGGATGTGACCTTCGTTGTGATCGCGAAGGAGCCCATCGTCGTGATTCTCCCCAGCGACCATCCACTGGCCGAGGACAGCGCGATTGATCCCACAGCGCTGAAGGGCGAGACCCTCGTTGGGTTCTCCGACTTCGCGATGGTCCTGCGAGGGTGGTTGAGGGCTACTTGGCGCAAAAGGGAATTGCGCTCACGCCAAGCCATCGTGTCGAAAACGTCGCGACGGTCTTATCGCTGGTTGCCTCGCTCCGTGGTGTGGCACTCATGCCCGCTTACGTTGAGGCGCTGCTTCCTTGGTCGGTCGTAAGCCGACCCCTCAAAGGCGAAGCGCTGACCATCGACCTTGCCGTCGGCTACAGAGCCGACAATTCTTCGCCGGTGCTGAAGACCTTCCTCGCCGGGCTCGACCAGCTCATTGCCGCAGGACCAGCCGGAACGCGTCAGGCTCGATAAATTGTTGGCTCGAGGTCTGGTCGCTGGATACGGCGAAGGCCACGCTGCTTGGCTACTTGGTTTGTACAGCCTGTCCCGCATACCATTGGCCCCAAGTCCAATATCGCGAATTTTAACTTGAGAGCGGAACGGCTGCTTTCGGCCAAAACTCGGCACACGGCGTCGCAACAAACATCTCTGAGAGGTATGTCAACACGCGAGAAGGAATATTATCGAGTGTTGAGCGCTTCGACTTCCGTTTTCAAACGTCTGCCATGCAGTGACCAGCTGCGTTGGTATCCGCCGCGGACCGCCATGGTTGTATGGATGTTGTCGACCCCAGACGTTGATCAGAAGTAGAGACGACCCTCGCCATCCTGCATCGGCGTCTCTTCGTGATCCGGAAGTTCTATTGTCGGCCGTCGGGCAACATGGCACCACATTCGTCTCGGAATTCGATGGGTTGATGACAGATGACGACAGCGGCTGAGGCGTGGGACCTTATCCACGAGCAACGGCTTCCCGCGAAGCAAGCAGCAAAACGCTTGGGTATACAAATGGCACGACTTTACGAAATGCTTGCGGAGGAGAGGGCTAAAAGAGACAGAGCCGGGCACCGAGCCGTCGCCATCCTTTCGGCTGTGACGCCGCGAAAACCGATCATGAGTGTAGATGAAGAATTTGTGAAGGCCCGGGCCATTCGGCTGCTCGAGAAGGGCCTGTCCACGAAGGTCATCTGCGAACGGGTCGGGCGAACGGAGCGTTGGCTGGCCTCGATGCGCCTCTTACGCGCAAAGGAGAGCGTCTAGCCCAAGGTCGTTCGATAGGGCGATGGTCGCTCGAAAGCGATCAACGTCTTTGGACTTGTCCGCTTCACCCGCGTTGTAGGGGCATTGCGCCCTCCCGTCAGTGATCATGGTGGCGCGGATGCACAGCGCCTCTATCACGGCGCGCAATGCGGTGCCTGGACGCGGAATGCCCGGCCTGAGAGAGGTTGCGGCAACGCATCGACGGTACCGACCCTCTCCGGACGGCTGGAGCGCGTGACCTACCATAACTCGGAGAACGACGTCGCATCCTTCGGGCCAAGGCGTAGGGCCATCGCAGACTTGTCGTCGCCACGGGCTACGCGGCGAGCATCAGGCAGGGGAGTTCATCAGCGCTGCCGGCAGCTGGGTCAACGACCGAGAGCATGGGCCACAACTTGAGACGACCCACATCACTGCCACCCAGCCGACAACTCGGGAGAGCAATCGAAAGATCCCTTGGCTCGGGGACAATCCGCGACGTCTACCCGATCTATGCTTGCGCGCTGGTGCTACCCTCACCGTCATCTTTGAAGGGCGAGGTGGAATACAGCTTCGGCGAGCTTCATGATCTGGTCCCGGCCTTGACGATCCAGAACAAGGCGTAGGGCTTGGAATACCCGTGGTGGTGATCCCTGAAACAACCCCAGCATTACACAAGGCTGGACCGTAACCTCCTCTATACCGGCGTCACCCGGAGCAAGCGGCTGGTTGTGCTCATCGGGCAGCGGAAGGCCGTGCGAGAGTCCGTTCGGAACGGCGGCGATCGCCGGCGCTGCCGGAGTTGAAGAGTGGCTCCCTCCGTCACACGGAGAAAGCGGACGAGGAGAACATTCAAGTATAGGTGGGCCTAGTATTTTACTGTTCAGCGCAACTCCAGCGGACTGAGACAGTCGTGGCTTAAGCGCTTTGTGATGGTGGTGTGCCTTTGCGGAGCCGCCGCATGGCAGTCCGCAAACCTGATACACGTGCCGTCTTTTCGATATCGACGACCTCGACGAGCGTGGAAGGCGCCTCACGTTGGGTGGAATAACTTAGGAACTTCGTGAGTTCTGCAAATGCTTTACGGCCTGCGTCTCGCGCCTCGATAGCAGCGCCGACCCTGAGAGCCTTTTGAACAATCGCGGCAAGTTCCATCATTCTTGCTTCCGATCTTGGCTCCGTGTCCGTCTCCTTTCTAGCAACTAGAGACCGCCGCGCTCGTCGTCCAATCTTAAAGATTTTCATTGTGAATCCTTAAAATACTCCGGCTAGCCAAAGTTAACCCGCCGCACCGCAGTCGTAGGCTAGCAGAGGTCGGTTTAACAAAGTAGGGTCCACAATGCACCAATCGTGGATCGGCACAACTCGGGATAAATCTCCAATGAACTGGTTCCCACAGATACGAACGCCGCGCGCAGGGAAGCGAAGAGGTCTCGGTCCAAACGTTATCCCAATGCGCCAGCGAGGCTCCAGCAAAAAACAGCCGTCCGCGAGCCTTATAGGTGCCCGGATCTTCTTATCTATGGTCGTGTTCTGTGCGTTGGTTTACATGCTTAGGAATTAGTGAAACGACGTTTCTTCTGTCCCCACGGTCATTGTAGAAGCACCACGCAAACATATTTGAGGTCTGTGCATCCCACGGAGGGACAGTGCAATTTTCAGATAGAAGCCATATTACGGCGTCCTACAGGCCTGAAGCTCTATTATAGCAGATTCCATGGAGTGATAACTCGGCACGTGCGATGCACACGAGTCCTCGCAACTCGGATTTTTGCTGCATTAGATAGATGGCCGGTAGTCCCGATTAAGTGCTGGTGATGATTACGATCAGGAGCCGTCCACCCCATCGGCGGGAGGTCTCGAAATGACACCGTTATATAAGGCCGAGACCCAGCTGCTGTTGAATCAGCTGATGGCAATCGCTGGAGGACATCGGCCTGCCGAGAAAATACCCTTGTCCAAAGTCGCATCCTTCCTGCAGCAACAACTCATGTTGACTCGCTAATTCGATCCCCTCCGCGACGGTCGCGACCCCAAACGCTCGGGCCAACGTAACGACGGCCCGAAGAATGGCTACCGATGCGAAGCTTGAATGTGAATCGAGCACAAAGCTCTGGTCGATCTTGATCATATCAACCTTGAACTTCTTCAAGTATTGGAGCGAAGCATAGCCTTTGCCGAAGTCGTCGAGACTTATCTGCACACCATGTTGCCGCAGATCGTCAAGCGTGTCGGTAGCCTGTCTTTCGCCAACGAAAATGACGGTCTCCGTAATTTCGAGGGTGAGACGGCTCGGCTTCACCCCAGCCTCCGCTAGTATACGTTTCACCTTATCGCCGAAACTCCGACTTTGAATCTGCAGTACAGAGACATTGACGGCAATACGAACAGCATTGGGCCAACCGGAGACCTCGTTGCATGCCTCCCGCAAAACCCACTCGCCAATCGAGTGTATCATACCTGTGTCTTCCGCAATCGCAATAACGCTATCGATGGGAACAGAAGCGAAGTCTGGATGCCGCCAACGAAGAAGAGCCTCGAAAGTCGCAACTCGCCCCGTTTTCAAATCAAAAATAGGCTGAAATTCCAGAGCGAGTTCGTTCCGGTGCAACGCCTGCGCGAGTTCGCGCTTGCGTAGTTCCCGCAGGAAGAACTCGTTGCCCATCCCGGGTTCGAAGAAACGATAATTCCCGCGCCCAGCTGCTTTCGCCGCATAGAGTGCCACATCGGCTCGACGTACAAGCTCGTCGCTTGTTAAGCGGCTCTTTGTAAGAGCGATGCCTATACTGGCCCCAATGGCGATCACTTCCCCGGCCACCTCATATTCGCAGGAGAGAGAGCCCAAAATCGCCTCGGCAAGGGCTGCGATATCGGACGCACTACCAGGATCGGTTTTAGCGATTACAAACTCGTCGCCCCCGATGCGGCAAACCAGTGCGGTTTTCTCCGTGCAGCGGCGAAGACGCTCCGAGACCGCGATCAAAACAGCGTCACCGATGGGATGGCCCTTTGTATCGTTCACAGTCTTGAATCCATCAAGATCAAGATAGAGCACAACGATCTCTCGATGGGTTTCTATTTCTCCTAACATTCGCTCGAGTGCGTGGTAAAATGTTGATCGATTTGCCAAGCCTGTGAGGCCATCGTGCGTTGCAAGGAAAATTATCTTTTCTCGAGCACGCTGCTCACCCTCCTCCGCTCTCCGTCGGTCTGAGACATCACGAAGAAACATCGACAGACCTTCATTCGTGGGGAACAGATCAAATTGAAGCCATCGGTCGAGGGACGCAAAATAGGCTTCAAAATGTTGTGCCTCGCGAACGCCCCCTACAGCCGCCAACTTTTGATCAGCGCCGCTCTCAGCCCAACCGGGTATGAGCTGCGGCAGAGTCGATCCAAGCGCAAGCTCATTCGTCTCAAACAGGCGCTTGGCTTGTCCGTTGACATAGGTTACGCGCAAGTCCCCAGAAAGCAGGATGATGTTATCGGAAGTACTCTCAAGGACATCATGAAGCTTCTGCGCGGCGGCATCGGCCTGATCACGCGCTCTCTTCTCCATCGTCACATCAAGCACAGAAACACTGACAAGGATTGTCATCCCAGCCCCATCCTTGACCGGATTGTAGTTTACGAGGACAAACCGTTCTCCGTCATTCGTGTCCTCCGAGATCAAGCGGCGCTCAACAGGAAGACCGTCTTTGAAAATCTGCCGATACACGGGCTCGATGGCATCGGCAATTTCGGGAACGACCTCTCTCAAGGTTCGACCGAGATGCGCCTCAATCGGGCGTCGATTGAGCATTGCCATCTGCTCATTGACTTCCACATAACGCAGATCTTGATCAACGAGGCAGAGGGCGATTGGCGCTGACATAAATGCTGAACGAAGTCTGCTGAGTTCTTCGCAGAGGCGCGCAAGCTTTCCATCAAGACCTTTTTCACGCCGATACACGTGTGGCAGGAACCTTGGCACGCATCCATTACTCCAGGTATGATATCGGCCAGTCAGGGAGTTCAATATGCTCCTGGGCCACCACTCATCGGTAATGTATACGCAATGGCCATTTCCTGACTACTATAATTGAAGGTGACGCATGAAGTCCGCGCTTAAAGTTTTGGTCATTCCAACAACAGGCGAATATGAGCGATTGAGGTACACGCAGAAGCAAGTCATCGGCGTACCATGGATCAACAGGCGGTTGCAGCGGCGGACTAAAGTCGGAAGTGTCAGGCTCACCGGCCGTGACCATGGTGCATAGATCATAGCCGCATGCCCTGAGTTAGAGCGACGCTGGGGGCATGTTCTTCATCACTGTGGGGGTAGACGCCGTGCCGTTCAAAACCAATTCTGACCGCCGTCACCATATTCCTAAGCAGCTTGGGCTTCCGAGTATGTCCGTCTCGCGCAAAAGCAACTTAGGGTGGCCAGACTTTGGTCGGTTGACGACGTATGCAACACACTGGTCCACCGTAGTACGAGGACGCCGTCCGATAGTGCTCGCGGATTCAGGACATCCGTCCGGTCCGATCAGTCAGGTCAAACAGTTTTCGCAACGCTGCAACAATCGTCGCTCGATCGGCTGCAACTGTAGTTCCGTGATCCATACTACCCGGTTTGCCTCAATCCTTTCGGCTGGGAGATGTTTTCCCTTCAGCTTGCACCCGGTTTTCGAGGCGGCCGCCACCTTTTAACACCATTAGCCGCACGTCGGCCCGTAGCGAGAAAGAAGTTCCTCGTGTCCGTGGCGGACAGCGCCGCCAGCGTGAACGTGCTGTGCATATTTGTCGCTGAGCATGCCGAGGCGCGGCATTCGGTGCCCGAGTGCCGCGCCTCGGAGGCGACACGCCGCGTGGGAAACCGGCAAGCGAGCCGACTCTGACGTCTAACCGAGAGCGGTGCCTAAGTCCCACAGAACGTCTGATAAATTCGCGTCGTTGGATCAGGCGCTTTGGCGAAGGGTTCCAGGCCAGGGCGCGCCTCGTAGGGTTTCGAGAGCACATCCATCAGGGTCTCGAAAGGTCTGAAGTCCCCGGCCTCTGTCGCGGCCTCCAACGCTGCCTCAACCAAGTGATTGCGCGGAATATAGGCCGGGTTGACCATCTGCATGGCAGCATGCCGCTCGTCCGGCGATGCCGCCTCGTCCAGCAACCGTATGCGCCAGCGGCTTGCCCAGTCATCATAGGATGTTGGATCGGCGAAGAGGGCCCGTATCGCCTCGTCATTCTCTGGGCCCAGGGCGGCGCCGGCCAGATGGCGAAAGGTAAGCGTGAAATCGGCCTTGTTCTCGGCCATGCGCGTGAGAAGATCCTGAATTAGCGCAACGTCTCCGTCGCGTGGCGACAGCAGCCCCGCCTTGCGGCGCAACCCGCCACGATAGGCCGCCTCGAAACGCGGCGCGAAACCGGCGATCGCTTCTTTCCCTGAAGCGAGCGCCGCATCCTCATCGGAGGCGAGCAAGGGCAGCAAGGTCTCGGCCAGCCGTGCCATGTTCCAGTAGGCAACGCCGGGCTGGCTGTCATAGGCATAGCGCCCGTGCAAATCGATGGAGCTGAAGACCGTTGCAGGATCATAGGCATCCATGAAGGCACAGGGGCCGAAATCGATCGTCTCACCGGAGATCGAGGTATTGTCTGTATTCATGACGCCGTGGATAAAGCCGATGAGCAGCCAACCCGCCACCAAGTCTGCCTGACGCGCGACCACCCCGTCCAACAAAGCGCGATAGGGGTTCGCCGCCACCGCCGCCTCGGGATAGTGACGGGCGATGGCATAATCCGACAGCGTCTTCACCGCATCCGTGTCACCCTGCGCCGCGAAATACTGGAAGGTGCCGACGCGGAGATGGCTGGCGGCAACCCGGGTCAGGATGGCACCCGGCGGCATTCCCTCGCGCCGCACCGTCTCGCCGGTCGTGACGGCGGCGAGCGCTCGTGTTGTCGGCAGGCCAAGGGCGGCCATCGCCTCACTCACCAGATATTCGCGCAATACCGGCCCGAGCGCCGCCCGGCCGTCACCACCCCGCGAAAAGGGCGTGCGGCCCGCACCCTTCAACTGGATGTCCCGCCGCTGCCCGACCGGGGTCACGATCTCACCGAGCAGAATGGCGCGACCGTCGCCGAGCTGGGGTACGAAATTGCCGAATTGATGACCGGCATAGGCCTGGGCTAGGGGTTGCGACCCCTCCGCCACGCGGTTGCCGGCGAGGATCTCGACGCCTTCGGCGCTCGCGAGTTCCGCCGCATCCAGCCCGAGGTCCTTGGCCAAGGCGACATTCAGCCGCACGAGCCGGGGTGCGGCCACTGGCGTCGGCGCGAGCGGCGCGAAGAAGCGTGGCGGCAAGCGCGCATAGCTATTGTCGAAAGGCAACCGGACGGCCATGCGATGAACTCCTGACTCGACATGGACATCGGCTGACTGCCGCTGCGATGCAAGGATAGCCAGCGAATGATCAAGGCAAGCCGTAACCGCAAAGGTCGAACCCAGCCAGTTCAACTCTGGCCGCCACTGTAGCTGTGGCCGCCGTTTTCGCAGATGGCAGTCTCGTGGCCGTAGCGGCTCTTGGGATGCTTGGTCGGGCTGTGGACCTCGACCCGACCGTCGGCGATAGTGTCGGCTCGTGTCACCTGCGCCAAGGCGAACGTTGCCAGCAGTAGCGCCAAGACTAGAACGACCAGCAAGATTTGGAGGCAACTAATAATTCCACTATCTGTTACGAATTCGAACCGGAGCTCAAGAGTTTGGTTGCCAGCGAGCAATTCATCTAACCGGGCGTGACCACCCGAGGTTGTGTCCGAATACCTATCTCTCGTTGGTTGGGCCGTGACAGGGCACAGTGAGAAGGCGACAAGGCGACTTTCGTGTCGCCCGAGACTTTGACCCTCAAACCCACGCTGATGCAGCCCCACTATTGCCAGATGTGGCGATCGATCGGCGTAACTTTGGTGGAACAGCGAAGGCGCCGGCATCAAGTCGGGTTGCGATGAGCGGCCAACGAACTGGTAAGAGCCGCTCTCGCGTGGAGCGCTAGTACAGTTTGCGCGTTGTTGAAACCCTCCGGTCATGGGAAGCGTGCGACAGATCGCTGCGCCAACTAATCTGCCAGCAGTGCAAAGAGTCGCTCCGCTTCGCGTTTGCGCGTGACGTCGTAGCGTCCAGACATTTGTCTTCCTATCGGCATAATGGCGGCACCGAATAGGAGCGCTGGCGGGCTAGTGTATGGCCAAACGGTGAAATCCTTGGCTTCTCGAGCATCGTTGAGCAATGATTATCGAGTAGGAGCAATTAAAGTTTTGGTTGAGTTAGCCCTCCCGTGGAGCGGGGCGGGCAGGCCTCAAAGCAGCCTGATCACAAAACGGGCAACTCCAGTCTAAGCCTCAAGTGAGGCTACCTGCGTTACGGTGGTACAACCTACGGTTCGTGGTGTAATCACTCTGAGCGAAGGACACCCCGGTGAGCGCGCATACCGAACAGAACACTTCCCATCTCATGGGTATGTGGAATGGAGTTCTTTATCGTATTGACCCCGATGCTCCCGGCGGCAGGGTTGAAATAGCGCCGCCGAAGCTGCCGATGCGATCAGTCGAGACTCGAGTCGAAGCCACCCCGATGGTAAGTGCAGCGCGTTTGGTGGCTGCAGGCCGAGAGCCGATCGCGAGCCAGGCAGCAGATGATGCCTCCGCGACGGCCGCCCTACTATTCAAACGCGATGGTTCGGACACCCTTCGCCCCGGCCATCCCGATCTATGGGCACTCCTGGTCGCGGGTACGAGCCTCGATGGATGTTCTTATCAGACGGAGTAGCCGGCGGTCGGTACCGTCCAAGATCGCCGGCTCGATACTTGGAGCCCCTGCCCAAGCTTAGATGTTGTCCTTAGTCGTGATGTCTCCTGGCAAGTGCAACGCCAACAATGAGCTTCCGCACGCTGCGAAAATGTGCCCATTTCGTCAGCCATTAGATTGCGGCTCATCTCCCGCAACTTTAGCTAGGCAGCGATCACCCGCTCATCGAATCAGTGATAGCCGTCGTTTGCGAACGAGTGCGCTGCTTCTCCTCCCAACCCTACTTAGATCGACCGGAACCTGGACCAAGCCGCTCAGTTGAGCCGAGCGCTGCTTGCACCTTTGGCGATAAGCGCTATGTGCGCAGGATGAGCAGCACGCCTTTCCAGATGGTCCGACGGGCCTGATACCCTCCCTTGCCGGTTGGACCGGCGGCACGGTTAGCATTGGTGTGACCGGCCTCGCGCGGGCGGGAAAGACCGCGTTCCTGACATCGCTGGCGGCGAACCTCCTGGCTATGGGAGCGGGCCAGCCCACTCTGCCCGCGCTCGCGGCTCGGTTGGGTGGTCGCCGCCTGAGCGTGTCATTGGCCGAAACCGGTGCTTCCGCAATCCCACGCTTCGATTATGGCGCCCATCTCGACGCGCTGGCAGCCGAGCCGGCCGCTTGGCCCGCGCGCACCGGAGCGGTGTCTTTGCTGGCACTGGATCTGTCCGTGCCTCGTGCGGGGCTCGCTGGGCAATTTCCGGCGCGGCGCCTAAGACTGGAGTTTTTGGACTATCCCGGCGAGTGGCTGCTGGATCTGCCACTATTGCGCACGAGCTTTTCTGATTGGTCGGAAAGCGCGCTTCGCCGTTTGGAAAATCAACCCTTGGCGCAGGACTTCCTTGCGTTCTCCATGGCACTTCCCTCGGGCGCTCGGCGGGACGAGGCGTTGGCGGCTACGGGCCACCGCCTCTATCGCAGCATGTTGCACCGGCTGAGGGACGAGGCCGGCTTGGCCTATCTCCAACCTGGGCGGTTCCTGATGCCCGCGCCGGGTCCAGAGCCGCCTTGGGTCCAGTTCTTTCCCCTGCGCGGAACGGGTGGTCTGGTCGGCCTTCTTGAGGAGCGCTACAGCGCTTATGCCAATGCGGCACGGCAGGATCTGGTTTCGCCACTCTTCGGCAAGCTCGATCGTCTGGTGATCATGGCTGATCTGTTGACGGCTCTCGCTTCAGGGCATGACGGCTTCGCGGACACGCAGGCGGCGCTGTCCGCAGCTGCCGGCGCCCTGCGCTGGCAGTCTTCCTGGATGGAAAGTGTGACGGCGCTCCTCTCCCTGCGCTGGCCACCGCCGGTGATCCGTCGCGTCGCCTATGCCGCGACTAAAGCCGATCACGTCGCCGCACGGCAACGGGGCAACCTCCGCAACCTGATGAAGGTGCTCACAGGACGGGAGACGGAGATGGCCTCAGACTATTTCGCCCTCGCCTCGATCCGGTGCACGGAGGATGCGATCTGGCAGTTGGGCGGCCGCAGCGTGTCGGCGGTACGCGGTCGAGTGGCAGGTCAGGGCGTCGCCCTTTCGTATCCGGGCGAGGTCCCTGACCAGCCGCCGGATAACGCCTTTTGGTCGCATACGTTCTTCGCGCTGCCTGAATTCGAGCCGACTCGCCTGCCTGATGCGCGGCGGGTCGGCATGCCTCAGATCGAGCTCGACGCGCTGCTTGCCTTCCTGCTGGACGACGTGTTGTGACTCGACCGCCCCGCCTTCTGATCGAGGATCCCACAGGGCCGCGACTGGATCCGATGATGCCTGTCGTGGAGGTGACCACCGATCCGACGCCGCGCGCCTCCGGTCTGACCCTTGCCCTGTCCGGTGTGGCAGTTCTGGCAATCGGTCTGGCGGGGCTGCAAACCGGCAATTTCGTCGCGACCCAATTCGACCGCGCCGCTTGGCTGGGCTGGCTGACGCTTGCGGTTGCTGTATTGGGCTTTGGCCTTCTGCTGGCGGCGGCTTGGCGGGAGCTGAGCGGCCTTTTTGCCCTGGGCCGCGTCGATCGATTGAGGAACGCATTGGGGAGTGGCGATGCGCGTCGCATTCATGCGGCGGCACGTCTTTGGGCCGCGACTATGCCGGAAGCCGCGACCCTGATACCGGCCATCGATGCCGCGAACGATCCCGACGCCATTCTGGCCTTGTTGCGGGCCGGGCCAGTCGCCGCAATGCGCGCCCGCAGCGATGCGCTAGGGCGCAACGCCGCCTTCCAGACGACGGTCGGAATTGCAGCCACCCCGTCGCCCGCGCTCGTCGTGCTCCTGGTCGCCTGGCGCGGCGTGCGGCTGGTGCGCCAGGTGGCGGCGCTGCACGGGATGCGCCCAGGGCTGTTGGGCACCTTGGGCCTGCTCCACCGCACGATGCTGGCCGCAGGCCTCGTGGCCGGTTCGGAGGCCGCAATCAATGCCGCCGCTCATGCCGTGCTCTCAAATCCTCTGCTGGCCCATGCCATAGGCGATATGGCAGGCGCAGGCGTCGCGGCCCGGCGAATGATATTGCTGGCGCGTGCGACGGCCGCCGCTTGCACGCCCCTCGGTGCCGCCCGCGATACGGACACGACCTTTTGAGACAAGGTGCCACCAAAGGACAGCATGATCGCCAATGGCTGTTTTCTAAGAACGACGAAGCATCAGGACCGCTTGCTCCCTTGCGCTCCGATCCATCAGCCTCAACATGAATGGCTTCGACTAGGAGAGCGATATGCGCCATCTACTGACCGCTGCACTGATCCTGGGCCTGGCCACGTCCAGCGCCTATGCCGCCCAGTGCCGCGACAGCGCAGGCAAGTTCATGAAGTGCCCGCCGCCCATGAGCAAGGTTGTCCATTGCCGAGACCACTCAGGGAAGTTCGTGAAGTGTTCGATGCCGGGAGCAAAACCAGCCTGAGATTAGTGGTTAGTACTAAGAGCATTCTCTCCCGCTGACTGGCCAACCGCGACACTTTAGGTGAATACGCGACATGTTTGGGTGAGCAGCGAAACTGACGACATAGATGCGGTGAACTCTGCTAAGTGGCTTCTCTATTCTTCGACCGTGTGGACAGCCGTAGCGGACACCAACCAGT
This sequence comes from Acidisoma sp. PAMC 29798, assembly GCF_030252425.1. Classification (GTDB taxonomy): domain Bacteria; phylum Pseudomonadota; class Alphaproteobacteria; order Acetobacterales; family Acetobacteraceae; genus Acidisoma; species Acidisoma cladoniae. The sequence goes on from NZ_CP126994.1 coordinate 2,240,706, forward strand.
CTTAGACGACGTTTCCGAAGATCGCCGCGCATCTCGGCGGCGTTACTTCGGTCGAACGGCTAACTGTCGATGAATTGATCGTTGCCCTCTGCGTGATTTCGGCGATGTTCTCGGGCCGTCTGGGAGTTCGGGATCGGACGGAGATGGTCGAAGATCAGGTTTCTCCTGAACTTCGCCGTAGATGCAGTTTGGACGTTTGCGCCTCCCTATTGTGGTTAGCGGTCTTCCTATGAGCCGTTCCTGATCTGGGCATTAGGCGCCGGCAATATACCTGATTTACTCTTTGTCCGGCCGCCTTTGGTTCAAAGACCATCGTCGAGATCGCAACTCATGATCGGCTACTCGGATTTGCCCCGGCTCCAATTCGGATGAGCACCACCCATATACAAGTTGACCAGCAAGATAATGCTGGCAAAGGAGGCGTCATGCTCAGCTCGATCGAATTGTACAGAAGTTCCAATGGCGACGTGTGGCATCTGCTTCATGAAGTCGGTGACGGTCTATGGATCGTCAGGCACCAGGCGAACCTGCCTTCCGGTGGAGTTGCCACCGACATGGACGTGCTGGACTTCATGAGCCAGAGCAGCCACGGCCCGGAACATGACGTGCTTAAGAAATTGCTCCTGGAGGGAGATGACCTCTGGCTGGAATCGGGACAGCATCCCGACACCGCTGTTGCAAGCACAGTTGATCATCACCCGGTGCAGTCGTCTGTTCTCCCAGATTGAGGCGAGCAATAGCCTACCGAGTTCGGCCGGTGCGCCACCGAGGCAAGTTTCTCCCAGAGAGAGGGCTGGACAGGCGCTCCATCGCGCAGAGCGAAAGATCCTTCACTCGTGTTAACCTGCGGGAACCGCTTTCTTTCTGCCTCGTTGATGGGCCTTGAAGACTGTCACTTCCGGCTTTGCCTCAGGTTGGGTTTCCGCCGCCTCGATCTCTGCGGGTGTGGCCGCCCCTGGAACAGCCTGTTTGTTGTGCAGCTCTTTCGTCCCCAGGCCGCTGGTTTTCGCTAAATCCGAACGCCGCGCCGAGTAACTGGGAGCCACCATGGGGTAGGTGGCAGGCAGGTGCCAGCGCTTGCGATACTCATTCGGCGTCATGCCATAGGCCGTCCGCAAATGCCGCTTGAGCATCGTCAGTTTCAGCCCGTCTTCCAGACAGATGATGTAGTCAGGAAAGACCGACTTCTTGATTGGCACGGCCGGTGCTGGACGCCCCTCGACAGCTGTTGGGACGTTCTGACCAAGATTGCCGAAGGTCGTGTAGACGGTCCGGATCAGTTCCGGCAGCATTTCCGAGGAGAGGGTATTTCCCGAGACGTAGGCCGAGACGACGTTGGTCACCAAGACAATCATGGCTGGTTGTGCGTCGGTCGTCATGATTGGCTTTCGGTCCTCTTGGGTTGACCACGCAGGGGCAGTGGAAGGGTGGATCTGGAAGGTGATTAGGTCGTCTTGCAAGCAGTCTAGTAGACCTTGGTTGCGTCTCAGCTCGACGGCTGCGTGTTCAGTCTGGCGGTGCCAGTCTCAAGATAATGGCACCAGGAGGGCCTGCTCGCTCGACGCCAACAAGCTTAATTCTTCGAGGAAGCTCCCCAGACCGCCGTCATCGACGAACTGCGTTGCTTGGGTGAGAGGCACCCAGAGCCGTTTACGCTCAGTGTCCTCCTTCCAAGAGCCATGGTGCTGCGAGACATCCAAGCGGAACACCGTGACGTCACATGGCACCACCTGCCCTGACGGCAGTCGCTTAGTCGATCGATAGCGTCCGAGCGGCACGTCTGCGATCGTGCCGGACACGCCCGCTTCCTCCAAAGCCTCAAGTGCCGCAACCGAGGAGGGCGTCATCTTTTTTTCAGGATGACCTTTGGGGATGATCCATCGACCAGTGCCGCGCGAGGTGATCAACAGGACCTGGAAACGTCCTTCACGTCCTGTCACGGGCAGCGCCGCATATTGCTGGAGGATTTGAGACATCTAGACATCTGACACGAGATCGCTCGCCATGCCAAATAGCAAAAGCGACATACCCGTTGAATTGCGCTCCGCGATCTTCGGATCATCGACCACAAAACTCAAGATGATCAAACGGCAAAGGTATGGGCCCGCAAACCTGGATCTGCTTCGAGCACGCCTTTGTCAGTGGGATTTCCTGGCGAGCTGCATCAAAAATTCGCAAGAGCCGAAGTCGTACCCCCATGTAAATCGGGGCTACAGCCCTGATAAGGTGCCCATCTTTGCTCCATGGGTGGGTTCTCGTAGGAGCCGAGTGGGACCCCACCCCAAGGGATAAGCCATTGCGATTTCAACATGTTATGTTAAATTCAGAGACGGTCCCGCTTCGATTCTGAAACACATGCCGCCGGTCTTCGCACTCGGCGCCCAGGATCATGCGCGCTATACGGCGGTGGGTGAGGCGGACAACTTCGTGTTGTTGTTCCGGAACCCTGAATGGGATGGAATCGGTCTTTGATCGATCGGCATTCCCATCTGATCGTCATGGCTTACGAAGGCATGCCAGCCACGTCTCGCCTTCGGGACGGGAGGAAGACGTAGATTCTATGCCTTCGCATAGCATGACGATTTTCTGCGCGTAGCGCCGCTACTGCGCCAGGAAGCCGCCGTCGACGGCGAGCGTGTGGCCAGTGATCATGCCGGCAGCGGGGCTGGCGAGGAAGGCGATGGCGTAGGCGACGTCCTCCGCTTCCGCGAGGCGACCGAGGGGCGTGACGGCCTGGATGCGGGCCATGAGTTCGGGGCTTTCCTCAAGCTGGCCGATGAAACCCGTGCGCGTCCAGATGGGTGCGACGGCGTTGACGCGGACGTTGTGGGGCGCCCACTCGACGGCGAGTGCGCGCGTCATGTTCACGATGGCGCCTTTGGTGGTCTGGTAGGAAATGTTCGGATAAAGGCCACCGCCGGACAAGCCCATGATCGATGCGGTGTTGACGATGACGCCCCCTGCCCCACCCCGGATCATGAGGGTGGCCGCCGCCCGCGCGCAGAGGAAGGCGCCGGTCATGTTGACGGCGACCACCGCATCCCAATCCGCGAGGGAGAGCTCAAGCGACGGTTTGCGGATCGCGCGGCCGGCGTTGTTGATGAGGATATCGAGCCGGCCTACCTTTGCGTCGATTTGCGCGAAGGCGGCGTCGACGCTCGCTTCCTTCGCGACATCCAACTCAAGGCCGAAGGCGACGTCCGGCCCGATAGCCGTTGCGGCCTCAATCGCCGCCGCTCCGTCCCGGTCCGTGACGACGACACGGCAGCCCATGGTGACGAGGAGTTTCGCGGCAGCAAGGCCGATGCCGTTGGCGCCGCCGGTGACGGCCGCAACGAGACCGTCTGCCCGAAAGGGCGCAGGAATCGGCTTATCCGTCATTGCGCCAGATAGCCGCCGTCGACAGGCAGGACGACGCCGGTGACGAAGGACGCTTCATCGGAGGCCAGGAACAGGATCACGCGCGCAACCTCCTCCGGCTGGCCGAGGCGGCCGATGGGGTGCATCGCCTTGACGCCGGCAATATAGGCTTCTGACAGCTTCTTCACCGCTTCCGTCGCGATGGTGCCCGGTGCCACGGCATTGACGCGGATATTGCGCGAAGCCAGTTCGACCGCGAGATGCTTGGTGATGCCGGAGGCGACGAATTTCGCCGGGCCGTAGACCGCCTGGCTCTTCTGCCCGGCCTCGCCGGAGATGGAGGAAAGGCAGACGATCGATCCACCGCCGGAGGCGAGCATCGCCTCGGCTGCGTATTTGCAGGTCAGGAACATGCCGCGCCCATCGATCGCCATGACATGGTCGAAGTCTTCCGCCGTGGCCGTCAGCAGGTCAAGTTCGGGAATGATGCCGGCATTGGCGACGAGGATGTCGATGCGGCCATACGCCTCCACCGAGGCCGCGACCATGGCGCGGGCGTCCTCCGTTTTGGAAACATCGCCGACGACGGTGCGGACATCGGCGCCGGAGGCTGCGAGGGTGGCACGCAATTCCTCCAAGCGTGCCGCGTCGATATCGTTAATGATGAGCCGTGCACCTTCGGCCGCGAATAGCACGGCGGTCGCGCGGCCGATGCCGTTGGAGGCGCCGGTGACGAGTGCTGCCTTGTTCTTCAGGCGGCCGAGACCGGGGGAAACCTTATCTGCGCACATGGTCTTGGATTCCCCGTTAGGATTTGCGACGTTTTTGGTTGAGGCTGTCGATCAGCACGGCGCCGAAGATGACGGCACCCTGGATGAACTGCACCCAGAAGGGCTGAACGTTCTTGAGCGTCAGGCCGTTGTTGATCAGGCCGATGATGAGCACGCCCAGCAGCGTGCCGAGAATGCTGCCCTTGCCGCCGAAGAGCGACGCGCCGCCAATGACGACGGCGGCGATGGCGTTGAGTTCGAGGCCAGTGGCCGCGATCGGCTGCGCGCTATCGAGCCGCCCGGCCAGGATGACGCCGCCGAGCCCCGCGCAGGCGCCGCTGATGATGTAGACGATGGAGAGTGTGCGGATGACGGGAATGCCCGCCAACCGCGCTGCATCGCGGTTGCCGCCGACGGCGTAGACCTCCGCGCCGAAGACGCTGCGCGCCAGCACAAGACCCGCCACGAGGAAGAGTCCGAGCGTGATGAGGGCCGCGACCGGAAACGGCCCGATATTGCCGCCGCCGATATTGTCGAACGCGTCCGGGAAGGAAAAGATCGTGTTGCCGTTGGTGACGATGAAGGCGAGACCGCGCGCCATAGCCAGTACCGCGAGGCTGACGATAAAGGGGCTCATGTTCAAGGTCGTCACCGCGAAGGCGATGAAGCCGCCGGACAGGGCGCCGATGCCGATGCCGATGAGCACGGCAATCGGCACGGGCACATGCGCATTCAACGCAAGGCCCGCCATGACGCCCGTGAAGGCCACGACCGAACCGACTGAAAGGTCGATGCCGCCGGTGACGATGACGAAAGTCTCGCCCACCGCGACGATGCCGATCAGCGAGCTGGCGAGCAGGATGGAGAGCAGATTGGCCGAGGTCAGGAACGAAGGCGTCGTGATCGCGAGATAGAGGGAGATCGCCACGAAACCCACGACAATGGTGAGTTCATTGACCGCGCGGGTGAGCGAGGTCAGCCCGAAGCGGCGGTTGGGGGTGTCGGGCGTTTGCGCGGATGTCATCGGAAGCCTTCTGTTCTGGAGCCGTTCGCTAGCCGAGGGCCGCGAGCTGCATGATCCGCTCCTGGCTGAATTCCGCCTTCGGCACGGCGCCGACGAGGCGACCGGCGCGCATGACGAGAATCCGGTCGCAGACACCGAGCAACTCGATCATGTCCGAGGACACGACCAGGATCGCAGCGCCCTGCTCGGCCAGTTCATTGATGAGACGGTAGACCTCGACCTTCGCGCCGACATCGATGCCGCGCGTCGGTTCGTCGAGGAGAAAGACCTTTGGATGCGTGGTCAGCGCCCGGCCGAGCACGACCTTCTGCTGATTGCCACCGGAGAGTGACTGCACGCGCTGGCGGATGCTCGGCGTGCGGATGCGGAGGTCCGCGACCGACTTTTCGGCCAGCTTGTCGATACGGCCCTGGGCAAGAATGGTCCGTAACCAGGAGAGTTTCGTGAGCGTCGACAATGCGACATTGCTGCGGACTGTAAAGGGCATCACCAGGCCCTCCCCTTTCCGGTCCTCGGGCACGAGCGCAACGCCGGCGGCGATGGCGTCGCGCGGGGAGCGGATGCGGGCTTCGCGTGACAGAACGCGGACGCGGCCTTTGGTCGTTGCGAGGGCGCCGTAGATGGTCTTGAGCACCTCCGTCCGGCCGGCGCCGATCAGGCCGCCGAGACCGACGACCTCGCCGGCACGGACCTCGAAGGAGACATCCTCGAAGCGGCCTTCGGAGGTAAGGTTTTCCACTTCCAGCAGCACCTTCCCGAGGGTGGCAACCCGGGCGGGAAAGAGCGCGTCGATCGGCCGGTTGACCATCGCCTGGATGAGGTTCGCCTCGGTCCAATCCTTGGCCGGGCGGGTCTCGACGGCCGCACCATCCCGCAGGACGGTCACGCGGTCGCAGATTTCGAAGACCTCTTCAAGATGATGGCTGATGAAGACGAGGCCGACGCCCGCGTCCCGCAAGGTCTTGATGGTCGCGAAGAGGATACGCTGCTCGGCCGTGGTCAGCGTCGCGGTCGGCTCGTCCATGACGATGACCCGCGCTTCCCGCGACAAGGCGCGGGCGATTTCCACGAGTTGCTGCTGGGCGATACCGAGATGGCGCACGCGGGTCTGCGGCGCGATGGCGAGGCCGACACGCTCCAGCAGCCGCTTGGCGTCGCGGTTCAGCGCCGCGCGACGCACGCCGCCCAGGCGGCCGCTGGGCAAATTACCGAGGAAGATGTTCTCGGCGACCGACCGATCAGGAATCAGGCTGAGTTCCTGGTGGATGACGATGATGCCGGCGTCGAGCGCATCGCGCGGATTGCGCGGTACGAAGGGCACACCTTCCAGACGCAGATTGCCTGCGTCCGCCGGGAACACGCCCGCCAGGATCTTCATGAGCGTGGACTTGCCGGCGCCATTCTCACCGACGATGCCCAGTACCTCCCCCTTGTCGAGGAAGATGCTAACATCGGACAGTGCCTTGACGCCGGGAAATCCCTTGGAGATGTCTTGCATCTCCAGAAGACGTAACACGATGCTACGAGCCCTGTGTGAGGCGGTTCCGGATCACTGGCTGACCTGATCGCCCCAGAGGCCGTAGGCCTTGGCTTCCGGGCTATCGATATTGGCCTTGGTCAGCAGCATATGCGGCCAGAACTGATGCGCCGGGATGCTCGCCTTGTCGCCGTGCAGATAGGCTTCGACATAGGCGACCGACTGTTCGGCCATTGTGAGTGGGTTCTGCGACATCGTAGCGTCCATCTGGCCCTTACGGATCAGCGTCAGCCCCTGCTCGGTGCCGTCGATGCCGATAACGACGATGTGCTTGGGGTTGCCGATGGGCACGAAGCGGTTGGCCTGATGGATGGCGCGAACGGCGCCGACGGCGTTGTCGTCATTGCCGTTGAAAATCGCATCGATATCGTTGTGCGCGGCGAGAAGTTGCGTGGTGATGTTGAAGCCCTTGTCGGCGTCGAAGTCGGCGGCCTGGCGGGAGACGAGCTTGAGGTCGGGGTTAGTCTTCTGTAGCAACTCGAACTCGGTCGCGAAGCCTTTCTCGCGCTCGTCGCCGGCAGTGGTGCCGAGCAGGCCTTCGAGATCGACGACATTGCCCTTGATCGAGCCATACCGCTGCTTGAGCTGCGCCGCGATGAAGTCAGCACCCTCCTTGCCGAGCGCCTCGTTGTCGGTCTCGAGGAAGTTCACCTGGCAGCCGCCGCAGGCAGCGCCGCGATCGAGCGTGAAGACGGGGATGCCTTTCTTATTGGCTTCCTTGACAACCGGCACGATGGAGTTCGCGTTGATCGGATTGAGGATCAGGGCCGCGACATGCTGGTTAATGAGGTCGGTGACCTGGTTGGTCTGCGTATTCGCATCGCCATTCGCGCTGGTGTTGATGAGATGAAGGTTGGGATGCTTCGCGATCCCCGCCTTCACGCCCGCCGTCATGCCCTGAAAGAAGGGGTTGGCGAGAGTCGCGACGCTGAGGCCGATGGTGTAGTCGGCGGCATGTGCGGCCGGTATGGCGAATGCAAGACAGGAGACGGACAGCGCCGCCGCAAGCTTTTGTTTGAACGTCATCATGGCATTTCCCCTAGGCATTGACTTTTGTTTTTCTAATGCAGGCTTTGATAGCTTAGACAGCACCTTACGGCACCGTCAACGTCGCCTCATGGCCGCATAGCGCCCGCCGTATTCAGATAGAGTGAATAGACGGATGTGCTGGCCGTCATGAAGAGTCGATCGCCTTTCTTGCCGCCGAAACACAAGTTCGCGCAGCGTTCCGGCAAATGGATTTTCCCAATCAAGTCGCCGTCGGGCGCGTAGCAGCGTACGCCGTCTTCCGCCGGATCCGCCCAACCGGTCAGCGGCCCGAGCGGCAGGGATGCGGGGTTGCCGAAGGAATGGCCGGTCATCTAGTGGGCTCTCGTCTGCGTGGCATTGTGTTTGACGAAAGCCTCGATCACGCCATTGAAGTCAACGTCGTGCGTGAAGCCGAGACGGTGCGCGAGATCCGCGGAAAAATCTCCGGGCCAGGAATTGACGATGTTTTCCACCCTCGGGTCTGGCCGCATATGGACGCGGTCTGCGACGGCGTCTCCGCCGACGACGCGCAGCGCGCGCAGCATCTCGGCGACCGTGATGGACAGGCCGGGCATGTTGATGACACGGTCGCCGCCAAGGTCAGACGCCGGCAATTCGTGGCCGTGCAGGATGTTCTGGATGGCCTGCTCCGGCGACATCAGCCACAGCACGGTGTCGGGCGAAACCGGGCAATCGGCGTCCAAGCCGTTGAGTGGTTCGCGGATGATGCCGCTCGCGAAACTCGGCGCGGCGCTATTGGGCTCTCCCGGACGCACGACGATGGTCGGCATCCGCAGGCTGCGGCCGTCGAGGTAACCCCGCCTGCTGTAGTCGGCGAGCAGCAGATCATTGATCGCTTTCTGAGTTCCGTAGGAGCTTTGCGGCTTCCACACGTAGCTGTCCGGCACGACGGCCGGCATGGAACCGCCGAAGACCGCGACAGAACTGGTGATGACGAGCTTGGCGCCGGGAGCGGCGTTTCGGATCCGCTCCATCACCACGCGCGTCGCATCGACGTTGATGCGCATGCCGAGATCAAAATCCTGCTCGGCCTGACCGGAGACGATGGCGGCGAGATGCACAACGCTTGATGTGTCACCGTCGATCAGCTTTGCGATCTGCGCGGGGTCGCTGACATCGCCGGTTACGGCAATGACACGCTCATCCTGAAAGCCGCTCGGCTCCGCCCTGTCGAAGGCGAAGATCTGCGTAATCGGACCCGACACGCCGTCGGAGCCGGTCAAATGGCCACGCTTCAGAACGGCGGCGATGAGCCGCTGCCCAAGAAGGCCGGCGGCTCCGGTAACGACAAGACGCATCCCAATTTTCTCCGAACCGGTCTATGTCGCCTTCAAGCTGTATAACACCTTTACCGGCTTCGCGGATGAGCGCAAGGCAAATTTTACTGCTCTAGCAAAGCAGCTATGGTCGCCCGACAGCGGAGGATGGACATGGCCAAGAGCCCTCGCAGCCGGACTGATCACCTCACCGAGGCGCTGCGCGCGCGGATCGGGCGGGGATTGTTTCCAGTCGGCTCGAAGCTGCCGTCCGAGCAGGCGATTGGGCTGAAGTTCCAGGTCAGCCGCACCGTTGTGCGCGAAGCGGTGACGCGGCTGAAGGCGGACGGGCTGATCGAGACCCGCAAGGGTACCGCCGCGCGTGTAAGGGCCGCGAGCCCGACCTCCGACAGTGGCGTTTCCTTGCCGCGGTCGATCGACGGCCTTTTGGGCTTCCTGGAGGTACGGCGGCCAATCGAGGCGGAGATGGCGGCGCTGGCGGCGGAGCGGCGGACGGAGGCACAATGTGCGGCCATCGAAGCGGCCCTGCTTGCCATTGATCGCGCCCAGCAGGAATCGGGCACGGGCGTCGAAGAGGATTTGCAGCTTCATCTCGCGATCGGCCGTGCGACGTCCAACGCCTATTGGAACCAGTTCGTGGGTCTCTTTGCGGAGCCGATGCGCGCGGCGATCCGGCTGACGCGGGCGAACGAGGCGCGGCGCGTCGATTTCGCCTCAGCGGTGGCGGTGGAGCATCAGCGTATCTATGAGGCGATCCTGGAGCAGAATTCGGACGCGGCGCGGGCAGCGGCGCATCGCCATGTCGAAAACGCGGCGACGCGCGTGCTGCTCGCCGATCGGGAGTTCTGGCAGGAAGAGGGTGGCGCGTTGGCGGAGGATTGGGCGGCGCAGGACCGAATCGATTGAGCCGTCACACCGCCAGATGCGCGTGCCGCCTGCGATAATCGGCGGGCGTCACGCCGACCTGACGCACGAAGGCGCGTCGCAGAGTGTCCGCGTCGGTGAAGCCACAATGGGCCGCGACCTGCTTTGGGGTTTCGCGCCCTTCCTCCAGCAGCCGCCGCGCGACGGCGATGCGCGTCGTTTCGACCCAGACGGCGGGCGTGACGCCAAGTTCGCTCCGAAACAGCCGCGCGAAATGGCGCGGACTGAGACCCATGCGATAGGCGAGAGCGGCGACGCTGTGGTCGGCCGCCGGGTTGGCGGCGACCCAGCGCTGTACTTCCTGCAGGGCCGAGCGCCCGACCGGCGCCGCTTCCTCCTTGCGACTGAACTGCATCTGGCCGCCGGGCCGTTTGAAGAACATGACGAGTTGGCCAGCGACCTTCATGGCAATGTCGCGGCCGACATCCTCCTCGACAAGGGCGAGCGCCAGATCGAGCCCGGCGGTCACGCCGGCGGCGGTGCGGAGACGGCCGTCCCTGACATGGATCGCGTCTTCTTCGACTGTGACGGCGGGGTATCGTCGGGAAAGTTCCGCGGCGACGGCCCAATGCGTCGTCACGCGCCGCCCGTCGAGCAGGCCAGTTTCCGCGAGCAGGAAGGCGCCAGCGCAGACCGAACCGTAGCGCCGCGTTGCGGGCGCGGTGCTGCGTAGCCAGTCCACGACGGTGGCATCGGGCGTGACGACGGCGGCATGCGGGCCGCCGGCGACGAGGAGCGTGTCGATCTTCTCGGCCAGCGGATCGCCGATAACGTAATCGGGCACCAGCCGCGTCGAGGACGAGCTGCGGATATAGCCGGGCGCGCTTGCCACGATGAGAAGACGGTACACGCCCCTGCCCGCCTGCACGTTCGCCTCAGCGAAGACGTCGACCGGGCCCGAAACGTCAAGCAACTGGACGTCCGGCATGGCAACGATGGCGATGGTCCTGGCCATAGGCTTCCCGGCGTCTGGATCGGCGTCACTTTGGCAGATATCGTCGGATCACGTCAATTGCTGCCGGAACCGGGCGCGGTTAGATTCTGGTTCAGCTAAATTCATCGGAGAGACGGACATGTCGTTGATTATAGAAGGCGTCAGCATCCCGGACAGCGGGCTGGCGCGCGCCATCACGGAGGTAGTGAGGGATACGGAATCGCCGCTGCTGTTCCATCATTCCAGCCGTGTCTTCTACTGGGGTGCGCTGTCCGGAAAACATCGGGGCCTAGCCTTCGATCTGGAGCTTCTTTATGCGGGCGCAATGTTTCATGACATGGGGTTGGTGCATCAGCACAGCAGCCATGACGAGCGGTTCGAGGTGGATGGCGCGAATGCGGCGCGGGACTTCCTACGTGGCTACGGGATTGCTCAGTCCGACATTGACACCGTCTGGACGGCCATCGCCCTGCATACGACGCCGGGTATTCCCAAGCACATGCACCCCGTCGTCGCCCTCGTCACCGCCGGCGTCGAGATGGATGTGCTCGGCCTGACCTATCCTGAGTATGACGAGGCCGAACGCCATGCGGTGGTCCATGCCCATCCGCGCACGACGCATTTCAAGGAGCACATCATCCAGGCGTTCTACGACGGCATCAAGCATAAGCCGGACACGACGTTCGGCAATGTGAAAGCCGACGTCATCGCCGACAAGGAGCCGACGTTCAAGCGCGGCAATTTCTGCAGCGTGATCCGCGGGTCGGCCTGGGCGGGGTGAGGCGCCCGGCTCTGGTGCAAAGATTCTCTGGCGTGGCATTGTCTTGCGTCGCGGTTGAGGCAAGGTGGAACGGTGGCTAGTGTCTGGGCTTGGACACGCTGTTTAAGGGTCGGCATTGTGATCGAGAGATCATCATCCTATGCGTTCGTTGTTATCTCCGCTTCAAGCTTAGCTTTCGCGACCTAGGTAGTTGAGATGATGGCAGAGCGTGGGCTGCCGCTGGCGCACACCACGATCATGCGTTGGGTGCGGCACTACGCGCCGGGTTCCAGCGCTGCCATTCAAGTTGCTGATCGCTGGCACCTGATGGAGAACGCCAGCGCCGCATTCCTGGACACGGTGCGCCTGTCGATGCGCGCCGTCCGACATGCCTTGGGCGCGGCGACGATTGATCCGGCCCTGCTGACCGCAGCCGAACGGCTCCAGTATGAGGGTTTTCTGCGGCGCGAGGACACCCTGCGGCAGATCCTGGAGCTCAAAAAGGCCGGGTCCTCGATCAAAGAAATCGTTCGTCGCACGCGGCATAGCCGCAAGCTGGTGCGCCAGACCCTCCGGGGTGGCCACGGTGACGTCTTCCGTATTCGTCAAAGCTCCCTGGAGCCTTACCTGCCTGTGATGGATGTCGAGTGGGCGTCGGGCTGTCGCAATGGCGCCGAACTCTGGCGCAGGCTCGTGGATCAGGGCTTTCGCGGGTCGCTGCGCGTCGTCAGCGAATGGACAACCCGGCGTCGGCGCGCGGATCAGATGCAGGTACAGGGCCTCCGGAAGGCGCCCTCTGCCCGCACCTTGGCCCGATTGATGGGCATAGGGCGCGATCACCTGACCAAGGCAGACACCGTCATTGTTGCCGCCGTCGAGGCGGGAGTACCGTGAGCGTCCGGTGAGCTGGTTTTGTTTAGGTGCGAAATTAGCACAAGTTACGTCACAGATGATTCATTTGTGACGTAACAGGGTACGAATGGCCAAGGTTGAGATCCTGACGGGCGCCGAGCGACAACGTCGATGGTCGACAGAACTGAAGCTTTCGATATTGCAGGAAGCATTTTGCGCAGATGGCACCGTTTCTGATGTTGCGCGCCGGCACGACGTTCTTCCGCAGCAGATATACGCATGGCGAAGGAAGTTCTCGCGGCCCAAATTAAAGTCTCCGGAAATCGCATCGTTCATCCCCGTTTCGCTCATCGGAGCGTTGGAAAGCTCCAGCGAGGGCTCCAAGCGAAGTGGTGGCCGGTCGAGATGCAAAGACGTTGAGATCGTCCTGAAGAATGGTCGCCTACTCAGAATTGCAGCGGACATGGATCTCGAGGTGCTGTCGTCGCTTGTTGCTTGTGTGGAGGCAGCATGATCGGACTTTCTGGGAATGTGCCGGTTTATCTGGCCTGCGGCGTGACCGATATGCGGCGTGGCATTGATGGGCTTTCTGCGATGGTCAAGGCGGTGATGAATGAAGCGCCGGGGTCCGGCGCCGTCTTTGGCTTCCGCGGGAAACGTGCTGATCGGATCAAGCTTTTGTGGTGGGATGGCCAAGGCTTCTGCCTGTTCTACAAGGTTCTTGAGCGTGGATATTTTCCTTGGCCGACGGCTAAAGACGGCGTTGCCCATCTGACGCAGGCTCAGATGTCCATGCTTATTGAAGGGATCGATTGGCGTCGTCCGGCATGGACTTCGGCTCCCGCTCGAACCGGATGAAGCCTTATTTGCGGGGAAATCCAGCCAAAATACTGGTACTCCAAGTGCAAATCGGCTAGGTTTGCGGGCATGGAAACGACGCCGCTGGACAGTCAGCCCGAGCTATTAGCATTGCGCATGCTCGTCGCTGATCTGGCGGCGAAACTCAGCGAGCAAGAAGCTGAAGTCAGCAAGCGCGACTCAATTATTGGGCTTCTGCGCGCACAGTTGGAACTGCTCCGTCATCGGCAGCACGGCGCGTCTTCGGAGAAAATAGACCGGCAGATCGAGCAGTTCGAACTGATGCTAGAGGAGATCGAGGCTTCCCGCGCCGAGGGTGAGGCGCGTTCTGGAAAGCTCCCTTTGCCGGAGCTGGACGGCGCATCCGAGAAGCCGAAGCGCAAACCATTGCCCGACGGCCTTCTAACGGAAGAGCGGGTCTATGCAGCACTGAGCTGCTGCCGGTTTGGTGGACACCGAGATTAAGGTGTTTCGCGAGATTGGAGGATGCAAATGACGCGACGACAGTTCAGCCGGGAGTTCAAGCTGGAGGCGGTCCGGCTAGTTAATGAACGTGGGATTTCATTGGTGCAGGCCAGCCGGGACCTGGATGTGGGCGAAAGCATTCTGCGACGATGGATCAAGGAGGTTACCTCGGATCCTGGGCAGGCATTTCCGGGCCAGGGCCAGCTCAAGCCGGATCAGCAGGAGATAGATCGTCTGCGGCGTGAGGTCGCAAAGCTCAAGGCGGAGCGCGATATCCTAAAAAAAGCCGCGGCCTACTTCGCGAGGGAGTCGATATGAAATTCGGCTTCGTGGCGAAGCATCGAGGGATTTGGCCGGTGCGGTGGCTTTGCGAGGCGCTCGGTGTCTCACGCAGTGGATTCCACGCCTGGCTCACCCGATCGCCCAGCGCTCGGGCACGCAGCGACGAAATTCTCGGCGCGCACGTCAAGGCCAGCTTCGTCGGCAGCGACCGGACCTATGGCGCCCGGCGCGTCTGGCATGACGTCCTGGCCGAGGGTGACGTGTGTGGCTTGCACCGCATTGAGCGGCTCATGCGCGAGCAAGCCTTACGGGCCCGACCGCGCCGCAGAGGCCTGCCATCCGACAAGGGCGAGCGGAACGAGGCGGCTGCCAACGTGCTGGACCGCCAATTCGTAGCTACAGCACCGAACCAGAAGTGGATCGCCGACTTCACCTATCTTTGGACGGCAGAAGGTTGGCTCTACGTGGCTGCCGTCATTGACCTTTTCTCGCGTCGTGTCGTGGGCTGGTCGATGAGCGTCACGATGACAGCTCAGTTGGTGGCCGACGCGTTAATGATGGCGATCTGGCGCCGCGGCAAACCAGATGCGTTGATGCATCATTCGGACCAGGGAAGCCAATACAGCAGTGAACAGTTCCAGAAGCTCTTGGCAGATCATAACGTTAGTTGCAGCATGAGTCGGTCAGGGAATGTCTGGGACAATGCGGCAATGGAGAGCTTCTTCTCCTCGCTGAAAACTGAGCGAACAGCCCGCAAGGTATATCGCACGAGGGACCAGGCTCGAGCCGACGTATTCGACTACATCGAACGGTTCTATAATTTACGCCGACGCCACTCGACCATCGGCTATCTCAGCCCTATGGAATTCGAGCGGAACAAAGCGTCAGGCTAAGGTGCGTGTCCACCAAACCGGCAGCAGCTCAATGGCCGCGATCCGGGCCGCCATCATCGAGCCCTGGTCGAACGGCCAAACCGAAGGTCAGATCACCAAGCTCAAGCTCGTGAAGCGCCAGATGTATGGCCGCGCAAATCTCGATCTGCTCGAAGCACGGCTGATCGGCGCTGCATGACACTGTCCATCAGCGAAATTGCGTCAGAGCCCCACTTGGGAGCCGATGCACAGCTTGACGAGTACGTTGGCCGTTTTGTGCACCGTGCAGCGCTGATGCCGGTAAGCGTCGGCCAATGGCCGCGGTCGTAGCGGTTTGATCGGCTTCAGCGTTGGATTATGGTTTCCATCGCCATGGCAGAAGCTCATCGATCCTGTGAATAGGATGGTCGGCGATCCTTCCGATGATATCGGTTAAATAGGCCTGAGGGTTGATGCCGTTCATCTTGGCCGTCTCGACGATCGTGTACATGCAGGCGGCGCGCTGTCCGCCAGCGTCAGAGCCGCAGAACAGGTAATTCTTTCTTCCGAGGACCGGAGGTTTCATGGCGCGTTCAGCGGCGTTATTGCTGATCTCGAGCCTGCCATCCGTGACGTAGCGGGTCAGCGCTTTCCAGCGTGACAGGGTGTAGCGGATTGCCTCGGCGAGAGAGCTCTTGCCGCTGATCCGGAGGAGCTCTGTTTCGAGGAATTGCTTGAGCTGCTCCAACAGTGGCTCGGCGTGTTCTCGCCTTGCGAAGGCGCGCTGGTCGGGCGGCTTTCCGCGGATGTGCCCTTCGACGGCGAACAGAGCCGCGATCCGGTGAAGAGCTTCAAGGGCGATCGGCGACCCCGTTTGATGGTGCACGTCGTAGAAGTGCCGCCGGGCATGGCTCCAGCATGCGACCTCGACCAGCGGGGCGTCACCCAGTGGGGTCGTCGGCTTGTAGAACCGGGTAAATCCGCCGTAGCCGTCGGCATGCAGGAACCCACGATAGGAGCCGAGCAACGCTTCCACATGGACGCCCTTCCGGTCTGCCGAGTAGTGGTAGAATGCCGCGGGCGGCACATCCGATCCCCAGGGCCGCTCGTCCCGCACCGCGACCCAGAGCCGTCCCGTCCTGGTCTTGCCCAGACCCGGCGAGAGCACCGGAACCGTAGTGTCATCGGCATGGACAGCGACGCCCGCACGGACATGACGACCGATGGCTTCGGCAAGAGGCGCCAGCAGGAACAACGCCTGTCCTATCCAGTCGGCGAGTGTCGAGCGGTCCAGTTCCACCCCTTCACGGAGGCTGATCCCCGCCTGGCGGTGCAGTGGGATGTGGTCGCAGTATTTCGACACGACGACATGGGTGATCAGTCCCGGCCCCGGGCGCCCGCGCTCGATCGGCAGCGTGGGCATCGGCGCCTGGACAATCGTCTCGCAAGACCTGCAGCTCAGCTTGGGGCGAAGATGCCGAATGACCTTGAAGCTGGATGGGACGTATTCCAGCACATCACGCTCGTCCTGCCCGATGCGGCTGAACACGGTGCCGCCGCAGCCCGGGCAAACCCCGACTGGGTCGTGGGTGACGATTTCACGGGGTAGATGCTCGGGCAGCGGCTTGCGCACCGGATGTCTGCGCTCGGCGGCACCAGGTCGACCATGCAGGGCCGTGACAGCCGCTCTGGCCCGGGCTTCACTTTCGCCCGCATCCTCTTCGAGGTCGCCGATCAGGAGTTCGAGCTGCTCGATGTCTCGGTCAAGCTTCTCGGAAGACTGTCCGAACCGTGCCCGCCGGAGCTTGGCGAGCTGCATCTTCAGCTTCTCGATATGGAGCGCCTTCGCATGGATTTCTGCCGCGTTGGCAGCGATCTCGACGTCCTTGCGCGCCAATTCCGCCTGCAGGGTTTCAGCAAAAACCCGCAACGCATCTGGATCTGTCGGGAGAGGATCACTCGCCAGGGACATGCCACCATTGTACCGGACCCGGCCACTCGGGTACAGCCTTTTCAGCGCGGCGAAGGCAGTTTCCGCTAAACCGCGACCGGCGTGCGTGGCGCCTCCGGTGCGACCGTCCGGCGCCAGTCAATCGCCTCGATCAGGAGAGCCATCTGGGCGGGCGTCAGAACCATCCCGCCATCGACGATCGGCGGCCAGATGAAGCGGCCGCGTTCCAGCCGCTTGGCAAAGAGGCACAGGCCCGAGCCATCGTAGTAGAGGATCTTCAGGTAGTCGGCTCGCTTGCCGCGGAAGATGAAGACATGGCCCGAGAAGGGATCGACGCCCAGGATCGGTGCCACCTGGGCCGCGAGACCATCGAACCCATAGCGCATGCTGACAGGACGACACGCCAGGTAGACCCGCGTGCCCGCGGCAACCTGGATCACGATAGGCTCCGCAGCACGGCCAGCACGCGGCGGAGCGCCCCATCATCGACGGTCGCATCCACCCGCAGTGTCGTGCCGCCCGCCATGTCGATCTCGATGATGCTCGGTCGCTCATCCCTGTCGCGCCGCGGAACGGCCCCCCGGGGCCGCCGCGAAACCTTGGCAATGTCCATGCCGAGCGTCGATGTGCCGCGGGCCTCGGTAGATGGCTGAACCTTGGGCTTTGGAGGTCCGACAATCCCGAGCGGGATGAAGGTGACCGGCACCTCCACGGGGGCCGCCTCTACGGTGTCCGGCCGCCTGCGCCGCGATGGGACAGAGGATGTCACCATCGTTTGTGCCTTCGCCATCCGGCGCCATCGATAGATGAGGCTGACGTGGATACCGTAGCGATGCGCTAAGTCTGGAGCCCGGACCCCTGGGCCAGATGATTCCGCCACGACCCGTGCGCGAAAGGCCGCGCTATAAGCTGGCCGTCGTTCAGAGACGATCTCGATCCGAGACTCAGAAGTTGCCACAGTGGCTGCCACAGTCGCAGCTTCAGTGGTTGAGATTCTCTCGCTGTCCATACAACAGAAGAGAGCGAAAACCCTTCATTCGGACAAGGCGGCCATCACCGGTCGCTTACTGATGCCGCGTGGTCGGCGACACCTCGTCGAGTGCCTTCCAGAAGCCCTATGGCAGTCGATTGGCCGCTCTCGGTGCCATCGCGTCCATGAGCCGGACGGGCTGCGGCTACGATAATGCGCCAACGGAGAGCGTCTTTCATACGCTCAAGGTTGAGCTCGTACGGTACCGACGGTGGAACACCCACGACGAAGCGCGGCGCGATCTGTTCGCCTATATTGAGGGCTACTACAATCTCCAGAGGATCCATTCCGCCTTCGGATACCTCACTCCCGACCAAGCCGAGCAGATGGCAGCCTGAACCTGTGTCCACGCAATTGGGGGAAGATCGAGGGCTTCCTCCCGCTGCCCCAAGGTCAAATCCTACTGGCTTCCTTCAACGAAAACTCGAGATTGAGTCCTAATCCTTCGTGGGTTTCAATGCCGGTGGCAAAATACTCGTAGATTGGGTCGGTGAGGGAGTTCCCAAAGGTGAATCTGGCATCGGCAATGTGCCAGGACCGCTTAATTCTCAAATCCGTCACGCCTACGCGTGTAATAGCGGTTTCCGGCGAGCCGACAAGACCGATCATGTTATAGACGGCAAGGCTCGCGAGTGTCTCGACAGTCTCGTTCTTCGGCAGCCCTGAAACGAAATCCAAGGCCGCCGTGAGCAAGCTCAGACCCGCCTGCCTTGGCGAAAGACGTTCGGTCGAGATCCTCCAACTTCCCGCTATCAGAGGTAGTGGTCTGACGGCGACGCCGTGTTCACCCGACGGAAGTCCAGGTCTTGTGACCTGAACCTCCTCGGAACCCAGGTTGACGGCAGCGAATTTCTTCGGAAATCCGTAAACCTCCCGGCCGGCGGCGGTGGCTACGTCGTTGTCGAGATAAATCGCAAGCGGGAATATGCCGAATCTCGGTTTACGGCCGGATATCATCGAGATGTCAGCTTCGCGCACAAGAGCGGCTATGACACACTCGTTGTAGGCATAAACGGCTCCGGTCGTGTCATGGTCGGCGCTGACATGGCCGTGATGGAACACGCTCAGTAGGACCTGATTTTCAAAACGGGGCAGCAGGATCAATCCAGGGGGGAGTTCGGCTTGTACGCGCGAACAATGGCTTGGCAGCAGGAACGCTGAAGCGACCACGCTTTTAAAGCGGTATGGCGGAGGCAAAACAAGAGAATGAGTCCGCGGCATCGCTCGGCGCATAGGTGCAGCAGCCAGAATGGACTTTTCTGTAGCGCCATCGCAAATAAGCTGCGCCGCTTTGAGACCCGATTCGGTCGCCGCATCGACGCACGGCAATGGAAACGAGTTTTTAATCCATGCCCCCGCAAGAAACAGATTTGAAATGGGACTCTGCACGGTGGGCCTGAGGGCGAGCTGACCCGGAATGGTCAACGGGTAGCGATGGACCGCCGCGTCATTTCTGCGTATCACGACGTGCTGCTCTGCCGGATCGTGGGAAATAGTAAATCCAACAGTGCGTAGATCTTGGAAGAACTTATCTTTCAGATCATCATCGCTCCAGCTCTCATAACCTGATTGGGGTCCCGTGGCCATGATCTCAAATGGCAGCGGCCGATTGCCGGCCTTCCCGCGCACGCGGGTCATCGGCCCTAAGATACTGAACGGCGGAGGTAAGCCGTTGACGATTGTATCTATGTAAGCCGGAATCGGGTCTTCCTTGAACCAGGCCTGGATCGACATGCTCGATACAGTGGTCAGGCTATGAATCTGCTTGAAATAGGGCAGCGCTTCAAGGCCGCCCAGCTTAAGCGATTTGAAGTCCTCCAACCCGAGGGCAAGGATGAAACTGTCGCCGTTCTCAGTGAGGACTTCGCCCGTTTCCGTATTCTCCATGAGGACGTGACTGATCCGGTCTCCGGCGGGCGTGGGCTGCACATCCGTCAGTCGATGCTTAAGATGAAGTCTTCCGCCCAGTTTCTGAAAATACTCCACGAGTGGCATTATGATCGCATCCCGCGACGGGAAATTGAAAAACAGGAGACCAGGTCTCTTGAATATGCGATATAGGGAACTGATGCCCACCGTCGCGGAGAGATGATGTGGCTCATTGAAGCCGGCGTCATAGAATTGCTGCACGAAGTTACTTTGCAGTATGGATTCGGGCAAACCGATCAACCGCCCATACTCGCGGAGGTCGAGCGCGTCATATTTATCCAGCGAACTGAATCCTCGCAATTTCACGTCATAGATGATCCTGGCAATAGCGGGGAGTACTTGGCGTAGAGAGATCTTTTCGGAGGTACTAAAGCCGCTATACGTCAGAAAAAACGTTCTTGGATGAAATTTACGGATTGCTCCCCGCTCGAAGACAAAGATATGCTTTGGAGCGCGGGTAAAGTTGCTTAGGGCATCGGCCCTTTTGAGGAGCGGCAGAATAGATTCGTAAAAGTCAAAGAGAGAGTGAAGACCGTGCTCTATCGGATAGCCATTTTCATCCCAACTCGCGAGTTGCCCACCGAGTAATTTATCGTCAGCCGCTGTATAAAGGTCCACGTCTAATCTTGGGGAACGCTCTTTGAGTGCGATGCCAGCGGCCAAGGATGCGATCCCGCCACCCACAATGACAATGCGGCGTGCCTCAACGTCCATGGAATAGGCAGAGCAAAGGATGCGATGGATCGACCCGGTTCCAAGGGTTCACAACGTCATACGCCCGACCACGTCTAGCCTCCCTAAATGCTTTCAGCCCGCCTCCAATGCGCAAGAGAGCGATGAATGCAGGAAAGCATAAAAATCATCTGAGTAATATGCCATATCGAGGCATTTGCCCGCTGTCCACAAGATGGCTGGAATTTTGGCATCGGCGCCATGGCGTTACCTTTAGGTACGGCTTCCACTGTGGCCATGACTAGGAATGACCAGACCACTTCCGTCACAAACCTCTTCCAATGTGATACGGTGGAGCTCACGGCGTGAGACCGCTTGGAGCAGGCGCGCGTCACGCTAGCGCTTGCAGCGCAAACCGCGGGTCATACCGATACCCATAGGCTCCCGGAGCCTTACCAGGACGATCCGGGGGCCAAGGTCAGCTACAAGCTGATATCAGCCAGCAATCGGTCGATGTTGGCATTCTGCTCGGCCGTAACTTCGTCTATCGGCGCTCTAGGATGGAAGAATTCCAAGCCTTGACGAGGCATTGTCACGTTAACTGGGGAAGCCCAGGCGTAGCCCGAGCGCAGGTATAGGGGAGCGATCACCCAACGCTTTGCGCGCTCGTGTCCTGTGTCCACTTCTTGAAGGCTGTTGCACACGCAGCACGATAGCGGCTCGCTGTCATCAGATGGCGCCTTGGGCGGAAGTTCCCAGAGATGAAAGCGTGAACGGTCAGGAAACGCTGTGCCTGGCGCATCGACTTGAATCGCTGCATCTGCCGCTCTCGCCTTCGGGTCGGCCGATGCGAGTTCTCAGCGCGGTTGTTCAGGTAGCGGCTCGCTCGATGCTCGACGTTCGGGAGCAGTTCACGCTTTGCCACACCGTAGCTCTTTAGCTTGTTTGTTATCAGGACACGCGGCTCATACTCAGAGTGCCGTTCAAAACCATGATGTGAGTAAGCGACTACAGATGATAGAGCACGCGAGCAAGGTGAAGGCGAGATAAATATCGGTACTGCGTTCGTAACGGACCGTGAGACGGCGAAACCGAGAGATCCAGGCGAAAGTCCGATCGACGACCCATCGGTGTTTTCCCAGATGAGCGCCGCTCTCGATGCCTTTTCTAGCGATGCGACGTTTGATGCCGCGTTGAGTGCAGGCTCGGCGATAGCGCATGTAATCGTATGCTTTGTCAGCGTGGAGTTTGCTCGGGCGGCGTCGTGGGCGTCCCCGCTTGCCGCTGATGGTCGGAATGGCGTCAAGGGGTGGCTCGAGCATCCGGCTGTCGTGAAGATTAGCGCCACTCAGCAGGACGGCGAGTGGAATACCCTGTCGATCCGTGACGATGTGCCGTTTTGTGCCGGGGCGCCCGCGTTCCGTGGGGCTTGGCCCTGTCGTTTCACCCCCCTTTTTTCGGCAATGGACGCGCTATCCATGCAGGCACGGCAGCAACTCACGATGCAGACCGTCCCATATGCCGGCCATCTGCCAGTCCCGAAGACGTCGCCAGCAGGTCACGCCAGACCCGCGCCCCATCTCTTGAGGCAGCATCTCCCAGGGAATGCCGCTCAGCAGAACGAACATGATCCCAGTCAGGGCGGCGCGATCGGAAACACGCGGGCGACCGCCTTTCGGATGCAAAGGAACGAGCGGTTCTATCAGCGCCCACAGATCGTCAGAAACAACAGGAGAAGCCATACAGCTTCATCCCTCATTCAGCTCTCGCGTACAAGGGTTTTGAAAGGCGCTCTTAGCTAATGTTTTGATCTATCAACTTTGTTCGCCCTGGTATCACGTTCTTGCTGGTTTAGCAACTGCTGAAACCCTCATATCGACGATATGATAGCGCCCGCGACCTGTCACTTTAGCCACATACAAAGCGTTGTCCGCAGTGAGCAAACTGGCGTCGAGACCGTAATCTCCACGAACTATTGCAACCCCGATGCTAACACCGATTTCGGGAGAATGATCGTCAATTTGATAAGGACGTCCAATCGCCATAACAAGATCGCGGGCCAGGTTTTCGGCCGTCGACATGATGCTAATGCCATCACGTAGAACGACGGCGAACTCATCTCCCCCGAGCCGAGCTACATGGGCTGCCGCGGGTAGGCTGATTTGAATACGATCGGCGACTTGCTTAAGCAAGGTATCTCCAACGGCATGCCCAAGTCGATCGTTGATATTCTTAAAGCCATCGAGATCAAGATAGAACAGAGCGATATGGGATTCATCGCGCGTCTCCTCCAGCATTTCCTGCAGGCGTCGACGGTTACCAAGACCAGTGAGTGGATCGTGCTTGGCCAGAAACTCGATCTGGGCATTCCGCTCCGCTAGCGCAATTTGGCGCGTGCGGGCCTCGAGAAGCTCGACCACCGTTGCTGCCAAGGCCGCTAGAATAGACCTATCATTTATCGAAAACTCCTGGTGCGATTCTGTATCGAGAACGCATAACGACCCGACGCATGCACCTGATGGAGCAACCAGGGGAGCTCCAGCATAGAATCGAAAATGTGGGGGCATGGCAACAACGGGCGCGTTCAGGAAGCGTGGATCCCTTGACGCATTAGCTACCACAAAAACTTCATTACTGCGGATTGTTTCATTACAAAACGCCGTGCTACGCGGCATTTCGGTTGCATCGACTCCGAACTTCGATTTGAACCAAAATCGATCATGATCAACGAATGAAAGCGTGCAGACCGGCAACCCAAAAATGGATGCCACTAGTTTGGTTATGCGATCGAAATTCGGCTCGGGAAGCGTATCGATAATATCGTAACGTTGCAAGGCGATCTCTCGCCGTTTTTCTTCGTCCATTATTTCACAGAATGTTATTTAAGCAAAATTGCAAATTAACTCAGCATAAAGAGAAGGATCTTACAATATATTAGAGTTTACCGATAACGGTGCTGGCCATTTTTATTTTTCTATAACAACATTGTGATATCGACTTTACCGATCACTGGATGGGTTCTGTCAGCTCTCGCGCCAGAGATCTTGTCTTTGGCAAGGGGCACGTCGGGATTTACGCGTTCTGCATAATGTTGAGCGCAATGAAGGTTGCTTTGGCGAAGCGGGCGCGGCGGAGAGAGGCGGAGACGATCTGGTTGTGACGGCGACGAGGGCGAAGAAGAGTGCGGAGTCCCATTGTCCTCGGCAGAAGCGATCGGCAGCCTCGTGGCTTTTTAAGCCCCCGCATACATCGGATCCTACCTTTGATCTCGCGATGGTCCTGTTCAAGGCGATTATTCAGATAGACACTGGTCCGGTGCTGCACGGTCTTGCCCAGCACGATGCGGATCGCTCTCGGGTAGGAGCCATGACCGTCTGTCGTAACCAGATCCGGCCGAATGCCCATGGTCGCCCGCGCCGAGCGGAAGAAGGCCTTGGCCGCCTGCATGTCGCGATGCTCGCTCAGCATCGCGTCGATCAAGTTTCCGTCCCGGTCGATTGCCCGGTAGAGGTAGCACCACCGGCCGCGGACCTTCAGATAGGTTTCGTCAACATACCAGCTGACGCCGGCTGCGCGCCGGGTCCCGTGACGCCGTTTGCGCAGCGCGTTACCCATGATGGGCAACAGCTTCACCTCCCAGTCGCGGACGGTCTCGTGGCTTATCTCGATCCCGCGCGACGCCATAATCTCGCTCAGGTCCCGCAGCGTCAGCCGGTAGCGCAGCCGGCAGAACCCCACGAAGGCGATGATGTCGCTCGGCAGGCAGGCCCGGTTCAGCACCCCACCGCTGCGCTCGTTGAACTGCCGCCCGCAATCGCGGCATCGGTATCGCCGGTAGCCTCGTGCCGTGACCTCCCGGCGTTCATTTACCGCCGACGAGCCACAGCCAACGCAATCCATCCCGGCGCCCCTACCTATCGTCCAACGCTCAGTTTACCCGTTTGGTAGAGACATCCAACATTTCCGCTCGTGGCGCGAGGACTGACAGAACCGATCGGATACGCGACATATCAGCGGACCGCCAATAGGATCACGTCCCGCTCGAAGTGACTGCCCTTGAACTCGATCATCACATGCTCGCCGCTGAAACCCTCGCCGGCAAACATGCGCCAAGCGGATCGGTCGGCCAAATTTGCGACAGAACCCGCATACCTCCCTTTTGTTTACATTTTCTGATCGCTTTTCTTCTTAAGACTCGAAGGGCGATATGTCTCTACAGGATCCACGAGTTTGACTGTGCCGCGCATGCGCATCCTGCGAAGCGGCATTGTCAATGCCTGAAATAGGGTGTTCATTCCCTGGCCCTGTGACAATGATAGCCGAGTGCAGGTTTGATAGCTCGCGCGGATTTCGTAAAGCCTACAAAGCATTAAACATGGTTGCGGATTATGATCAGGGATCGCCTTCAACTGGCCGAAACTTGGGGTTCCACCTTCAATGCCGAGAATACTGTCCGCGTAGTAGAAGACGTGGAAACTGACCGGGTTATAATTTAGCTGGCGTGAACTGTCGTGACGAAGCCGATTCTTTCTGAAGATAAATGATTTCACGGCTGCGTTACGGACGTGATCCTTTCTTGGATCTCGATTAAGTCTTCAATTACTCCGGCACGAGCCGACGATCCGCTCGCTGCCCTTTGGCTAGCCTTGAATGTGGGACAATGCAATGACCGATAACTCCACTGTGCGAGACTTACCTGACCACATGGCATCGTCCGTCGAAACATCCACCCGCCCACCTAAGGCACTTCCCGGTCGGGAGGAGCCCGAGGCGAACCGGCTCAGTCTCCTACCACTCTCCCTTCTCGCCCTCATCGTCGGTGTAATCACTGGTGTTGGCGCCGTTGTTTTCCGTGGTCTCATCGGGCTGGTCCACAACGTCATGTTCCTTGGACACTTTGACTTTGCCTACAACGCTAGTCTTTTTACACCTGCAAGTCCCTGGGGGCCTTGGGTGATCCTCGTCCCAGTGATTGGCGGTATGGGTGTTACCTGGATCGTCTCAAACTTCGCGCCAGAAGCCAAGGGCCACGGCGTGCCTGAGGTAATGGACGCTATCTACTATAAACGTGGCATCATACGGCCGGTCGTGGCGCTCGTTAAATCAATCGCGTCGGCACTCGCCATCGGGAGTGGGAGCGCCGTAGGACGAGAGGGACCGATTATTCAAATAGGCTCCGCGCTCGGCTCTACCCTTGGGCAAATGATCCGTATGCAGGCTGGCCAACGCATCACGCTTGTCGCTGCGGGCGCGGGCGCCGGTATCGCCGCCACGTTCAACACGCCGATTGGCGGCGTCCTGTTTGCAACGGAATTGATGCTACCCGAAATCAGTGTAAATACGTTTTTGCCGGTCGCGGTCGCAACAGGTACCGCCACTTTCATTGGCCGACTCTTCTTCGGATCCCAGCCCGCGTTCAGTGTTCCTACAAGTCTTGCGGCAATTCCGAACGAGCCCAGCAGCGTGTTGACCCTCGCGTTGTATGCCCTCTTGGGTGCTTTCATCGGCTTGTCGGCGGCGTGCTTCATTCGTGGTCTGCACTGGGTCGAAGACGGCTTTGACAGGATTCCCGGGCGCTATACCCGCCATGCCCTAGGAATGCTGGTCGTCGGGATCATGATGTACATCCTCTGGCTCACGGCTGGACACTACTACACAGAAGGAGTTGGCTACTCGACTATACAGGCCACACTGTATGGCCACATCACGTCGGCACCGTTTCTTATACTCCTTTGCGTCTGTAAGCTTTTGGCCACTTCGATTAGCTTGGGTTCGGGTTCGTCCGGCGGTGTATTTTCCCCATCTCTCTACATTGGTGCGACGCTCGGCGCTGCCTTTGCCTCCATTGTGACGATGCTGTTTCCCGGCGCTCCCGTGAGCCTGCCAGCCTTCGCGATGGTAGGCATGGGCGCCATGGTCGGAGGCGGCACAGGTGCGGCAATGACCGCCGTAACGATGATTTTCGAGATGACGCGGGACTATAACATCGTTCTGCCGATGATCCTGGCCGTCGCTCTCGCCCTCGGTGTGCGGCGGATGGTGTCACGTGAAAACCTCTATACATTGAAGCTCGTTCGGCGCGGCCATCCGATACCGAAAGCGCTGCATGCCAATATGTTCCTTGTGCATAGTGCTGCCGACATTATGGAACGAGACTTACTCGTCCTCGAGGAGACCGTCCCTTTTGCGACCTTTGCCGCAATGGCGGCTTCACAAGGCGGTTTGCAGCATGTCGTAGTGACACGTGAGGGCGTCATCGTTGGAGGATTGCATGTGGGCGTCGATCTTCGTCTCGCACTCCAGACTACGCCTCCCGACGTCACGCTGAAGGAACTTATGCAAAAGAGCTTCACGATCGTTAGAGAGACCAATGTCGCCTTCGATGTGATCACCATGATGGGAAGAAAGCATGCAAGTATGGCCATCGTCATTAGCCAGGTACATGATCATGAGCCGCAGCGCGTGCTAGGAGTTATCACCAAGGAGCACGTTGCAGACACAGTAATGCGGAGTATCGAAATCTATCCTAGTTGAGGCTGCAAGGAAATTTGCATTAGGAGAGTACGAATGCCGGTTCTGATGCCGCAGGTACATTGGCCAAAAGAGCTTCAGGAAGAAGGCCCGAATCAAGATCCTTCGATTTTGCTGGGCGGCGCAGCCGAGATCGGAGGTACGAGTTACCGCATTCACGCGATGAGGATCAATCTGGATGGCCTGGAACCCGATTTTCAAGCGGATGTCGAAGAGGCCGTCTACGCGGAATACCGGATCGACGTTATATTCGAAGAGCTGATCTTCCTTGACGATTTCGACGGATCCTCTACTCTTTCTTTGGATACTGGAAACTATATCCTCTGGATGAATCCCGTCTCATCGGCTTCACGTGCAGAAGACTTGTACGATGGTTGTAAGAAAACCTAACGACACGAACAGAGCGTTATACCAAAGCTCCTTTGACCGCGATCGCAACGCCCATTCCCGGGAGTCGATCGAGATAGTTGTCCAGGTTTGGTCGGTGAGCTTGTTCCAGCGTAGCAGCAGTGGTCGACTGTATGCGCTTCGGGGGGTTTATGTATCTTTCTAAGGCTCTGTTGCAGACTTTGGCTTTGTCCGTCGGGATGGGGTTCGAGCAAGGGAGCGAGGTCTGCCATGTCGGACTTCAAGGGGCGTCATTTTGAGGGTGAGATCGTGCTCTGGGCGGTCCGGTGGTATTGCCGCTATGGGGTGAGCTATCGCGATCTCGAGCAGATGATGGGCGAGCGCGGCGTCTCGGTCGATCATTCGACGATCTACCGCTGGGTTCAAAGTTATGCGCCTGAGATGGAGAAACGGCTGCGCTGGCAGTGGCCGACGCCGCGCTCGACAAGCTGGCGCGTCGATGAGCCCTACGTGAAGGTCAGAGGCCAGTGGGCCTACCTGTACCGGGCCGTCGACAAGCACGGGAACACGATCGACTTCTATCTCTCGCCGACACCCAATACTGCGGCGGTGAAGCGCTTCCTAGGCAAGGCGATGAACGGCTTGAAAGACTGGGAGAGGCCCACGGTCATCAACACCGACAAGGCGCCGACCTACGCCATCGCCTTGGCCGCGCTGAAGAAGGAAGGCAAATGCCCGGATGCGACGCTGCATCGACAGGTCAAGTATCTGAACAACGTCATCGATGCTGACCACGGCAAGCTCAAGCAGCTGATTCGGCCGGTCCGCGGCTTCAAGACGCGGAAGACGGCTTATGCAACGATCAAGGACTTCGAGGTGATGCGGGCGCTCCGCAAGGGACAAGCATCGGCCTTCAACATCACGCGCGACATTCGCGGCGAAGCCCGCATTGTCGAGCGCGCCTTCGGTCTTGGCGCCTCGGCCCTCGCCGAGGTGTTCCAGCTTGTCCGCGAACAGCTTGATCTAACGGCAGCGTAACAAGCCAACTGACCCGATTGGCCGCTTAACGCGCCCGTCGCCAAAGATTGGAACAGAGCCAATAGGATCACGTCCCGCTCGATTTGACTGCCCTTGAACTCGATCATCACATGCTCGCCGCTGATAACACCAGCAGGCAAACATGTGCCAGGCGAATCGGTCCGTCAAATTTGCAACATCTGTGGACGCCCCCACGGGAGCAAGGAAAATCGTTTGGAATGAGTTGCGCGTAGGTTGGGTGCTGACATCTGTCCGGCCTCTGATGCGGCCATTCATCTGCCGCGGGCCCGTATGGGAGTTCGCGAACCAGGTCCAAATCAGAACCGCGTGCTCGAGGCACATTGTTGCAAACTGGCTTCCTGATCCCGTCTCTCGACCCTTGCGCCATACATTCCTTCCGACCGCCCCTACGCCCTCGACGCCCCCACGATCGCGGGCAAGTTACACCGCCGCGACCGGAGCTCTGTAGACCCCGCCCTTTGCCAACAGCGCCCAAACGATCCGGGCTGTCTTGTTGGCCAATGCCACAGTCACTAGCATCCGTGGCTTGCGCGCCAGCATTCGCGCGAGCCACGACCCTTCCGCAGCGCCCCTCATGCAGGCTTGGCGCACGACGGCGCTACCTCCGATGATGAGCAGGCGGCGTATCGTTCGCTCACCCATCTTCGAGGTCGCGCCTAGGCGCTGTTTGCCGCCGGTCGATCTCTGCAACGGCGTCAGACCGAGCCAGGCAGCAAAGTCGCGGCCGGTTCTGAACGTCTCAACCGGCGGCGCGAGCGCCACGATCGCTGTAGCCGTAATAGGGCCAACGCCTGGTATCGTCATCAATCGGCGCGCGACGGGGTCTTCCTTGGAACGTAGACCGATCTCGCTGTCCAGGACGGCAATGTTCTCCTCCAGCGACCTCAGGGTTGCAATGAGGACCTTTAAAACGGCGCGTGCACTCTCAGGCAAATGGCAGTTCGGGTCCTCGATCTGGTCGATCAGCGTCGGCATATGCGTTGCTCCTTTGGCCACTACCCAGCCGTACTCCGTCAGGTGCCCCCGTAGAGCGTTGATGCATTGCGTGCGCTGGCGCACCAGCACGTCCCGCGCTCGAAACACGACGCCACTAGCCTGTTGCGCTTCGTCCTTGACCGCAACGAAACGCATGCTCGGCCGTTGGGCCGCCTCGCAAATCGCCTCGGCGTCGGCGGCGTCATTCTTTTGCCGCTTCACAAACGGTTTGACGTAGATCGGCGGTATTAATCGGACTGTATGGCCTAGCTTCGCGATCTCTCGCCCCCAATGATGCGCGCCACCGCAAGCCTCCATTGCGACCAGGCACCGAGGTTGAGACTGAAAGAACTCGATCAGCTTCGTCCTGGTGAGCCTCTTGCGGAACAAGACATGCCCCGACGCATCCGCCCCGTGAGCCTGGAACACCTGCTTCGCTATATCCAAACCGATCGTGCTAACCTCCGACACGGACGCCTCCTTCAAGTGGTTGATCAACACCTCCACTTTGGCACATCGATGCCGTCGGGGGGCGTCCACCCCATCAGAACCGGAACGGCAGGGGACGGCGGAACAGCGTTGACCGGTTCCCTCCCCTATGCTTTGGTAGGGCTGTCGGACCAATTCGCAGGAACCGCACTTGACGCTGAGCCCCATTCAGACCGAGACGCGCTATTTCGCTGTCCTCAAGACCCTTGCCGCCTTCTCCATGGAGAGCGGGCTCCAACCCGGTGACCGCTTGCCGACGGAACGCATGCTTGCGGAAAAACTCGCCGTCAGTCGCGGGACGATCCGCGAAGCGCTCAAATGCTGGGAGAGCCTTGGCATCGTCGAGATGCGAAAGGGCTCCGGCAGCTACCTGCTGCGCCCGGTCTCGCCGCAAAGCCTGCACATGCCACTGACCGTGGAGGGGCGGGACATCGCCACCCTCCTGCATATGCTGGATGTGCGCCGAGCCCTCGAGGCGGAGGCTGCTGCTATTTGCGCGGAACGCGCCACGGCGGCGGAGATCGGGACCATCCAATCGCACCTCGAGGCAATGGAGCCAGTCTTTTTCGGCCCGGTTGATATTTCCGCTGAAGCCGATTGGGCTTTTCATCGTTCGATCATCGACACCGCCAACAATCCGCTGATCACACAGATCGTCGACGGTCTGCGGAGCCTCATGCACCGCTTCTGGGAACAACCCCTGGGCATTGTCAATTTTGGTCATGCCAGTTTCCCCTTTCATCGCGCGGTCTTCGATGCCATCGCGCAGCGGGATGCGCGGGCCGCACGTGAGCAGACGATGAATCTTCTCGAAACGGTGCGCGCGGACCTGCTGCGCGGGGCGGTGGCGCGAGAGGTTGCGACAAATGTTTGAATCGCCTCCAAGCTTCGCGGTGCCGGCGCATCCCGCCCGTGCCAAGCGGCTCGCCGAGGTCGCGACCTTGCTGGCGCATGATGAAGACCTGCCGCTCGACCCGGTCGTTCCTCCCATCTACCAAACCTCTCTGTTCACGTTTCGTCGCTATCAGGACATGGAGGAAGCCTTCAGCGGTCAGGTGCGGCGCCCGGTCTACAGCCGTGGTGATAATCCAACGACCATGGAATTCGAAAAACGCATCGCGCAGTTGGAGGGCGCGGAAGAATCGCGCGCCTTCTCCTCTGGCATGGGCGCCATCAGTGCAACGGTTCTGGCGCTGCTCCGTTCCGGGGACCGCCTCTTGGCGGTGCGTCACATCTACAGTGATACGTTCCGCCTGTTTCAACGCCTGCTACCAAAATTCGGCATCATGGTGGACTATGTGGACGGGACCGATACCGAGGCGGTGATACGCAGCCTGCCTACCGCCAGCATGCTCTTCCTCGAAAGTCCAACCTCGATGGTCTTCGAACTGCAGGATCTGCCCAAATTGGCCGCCGCCGCGCGGGCGCAGGGTGTGGTCACGGTTCTTGACAATTCATGGGCAACGCCCGTGTTCCAGCAGCCTCTACTGCACGGAGTTGATCTCGTTCTACACTCCGCTTCGAAATATATTGGCGGCCATTCGGATACTGTTGCTGGCGTGGTCTCCGGCAGCGCCGCATTGATCCAGCAGATCAATCAGACGACCTATTCGATGTTTGGCGCCAAGCTCTCCCCCTTCGAGGCTTGGTTGCTGCTGCGCGGGCTGCGGACACTGACCCTGCGCCTGCCGCGCCACGAAGCCAGCGCCCTCGCAATTGCGGATCGCCTGCGCCAGCACCCTCTGGTTGACCGCATCCATCATCCTACCTTCTCCAACCACCCAGGCCGGGCAACTCTGCTCGGTTCGACCGGCCTGTTCTCCTTCGAAGTCGACGAGAGCGTCGACGTGCCGGGATTCATCGACGCCTTGAAGCTGTTTCGTATCGGCGTGAGTTGGGGCGGCCATGAAAGCCTTGTCGTCCCGGCCATGGCTAGCCTGCACCAGACGCCCGACTATAACGCGCTTGCCCGGTTTTCGGTGAGTCCGCGACTGATCCGGCTGCACGTCGGTCTCGAGGACGTCGAGAGTCTTTGGTCCGATCTCGAACAGGCGTTGACACAAGCAACCCTATAAAAACGAGGAACTTCATGAAGAAAACACCCGGTTGCCGACTGAAGGGGCTCTTGAAGGTAGCGACTGCATCTTTGATTCTTGGCGTGCTCTCGCGACCGGTCTGGGCCGACACCACGATCAAGGTCGTTGAGGTCATCCCCAGTCCGGCGCGCACCGCGCTGCTCCAGCAGGAGTTTGCATCCTTCGAGAAAAGCCACCCGGGGATCAAGATTCAGCTGATATCTCTGCCTTGGGCAGAGGCCTTCGAGAAGTTTCTCAATATGGTACAGGCCGGGGACACGCCGGACATTGTGGAGATGCCGGATCGCTGGCTTGGTCTCTATGCCAACAACGACCAGTTGCTCGACCTGACAGCTGATTTCAAAAATACGCCCGCTCTTGCCAATCTGAGTAGCCGTGCCCTGCAGTTCGGTTCTGCGGTGCATGACAAGCTCTACGAAATTCCCTATGGTTTTTACGTGCGTGGCCTATTCTGGAACAAGAATCTCTTCGCCCAGGCAGGTCTTTCTGCACCACCGGCGACGCTTGCCGACTTTATTTCCGACGCCAAGAAGGTCTCGGCCTTGCCCGGCAAATACGGCTATTGCATGCGCGGTGGGCCAGGCGGATTTTCCGGCATCACGATGTTCATGAATACGATGGACGGACAGCCGGGCTATTTCCACCCTGACGGGACCTCGACCATGAGCGATCCCGGCTCAATCCAGGGTCTCCAGCTCCTCGCGACCATGTACAAGGACGGCTCCGCACCGCCCGACAGCGTGAACTGGGGCTTTAACGAGATTGTGGCCGGCTTCGATTCCGGCACCTGCGCGATGCTTGACCAAGACCCCGACGCCCTGATCGGCATCGCCGGCAAGATGAATGCGGATGATTTTGCCGTGGCTCCCATCCCGGTCGGGCCTGGCGGCAAGGCTTACCCCACGCTCGGATATGGTGGTTGGTCAATCTTCGCCAATTCTCCGCATAAGGATGCGGCTTGGCAGTTGCTCTCCTTCATGGTCTCGCTCGATAACAATCTCGCCTGGTCCAAAGTCGTCGGCACACTGCCGATCTATAAGGACGCCGAACAGAACCCTCACTTTCAATCGGACAAGTTCAAGGGCTGGTTCACTGAGTTGAGCGACTCGTCGAAATATGTGCTGGTGACGCCGCCCACCTATCTGGAAGGTTTTGGCGATCTCTACGACAATATCTCGATCAAGACCTTCCAGCAGGTTCTGCTGGGGCAGCGCACGGCAAAGGATGTTGCCGATCAATGGGCGTCTTATCTGACGGACCAGCTCAAAGCCTATAAAGCGCATCAGAGCGCGAACTGAACGGCAATGCAGCCGGCCGTCGCGCATAATCCGTTGGGATCGGGCCTCGCTGCCCGATCCCTGAGACGGACGGCAGAGCCTTGGCTCTATCTGAGCCCGGCCCTCGTCATCCTCGTCCTTGTCCTGTTTGTGCCGCTCATCATCGGCATCAGCTATTCTTTCCGCCGCTTCACGGCCTTCCGGTCGAGCTATGTCGGGCTCGGCCAATATCGCACCATGCTGCACGACCCAGCACTCGGCCAGGCTCTGATCAACACGGTGTGGTGGACAGCCGGGAGTCTGGTCTTCCAGTTCCTGCTCGGCCTTGGTCTTGCCCTCGTGCTGAACCGGCGCTTCGCCGGGCGTTCCGTAGTCCAGGCGATCGTCTTTCTGCCTTGGGCCGTGCCAAGCTTTCTCGCGGGGTTGACCTGGGCCTGGCTGTTCAATCCCATCATCGGACCAATTCCGCATTGGCTATACCACCTCGGCCTTCAGGCTCAGCCGCGCAATATTCTCGCCAACCCCCATCTTGCCATGTGGGGGCCAATCATCGCGAATATCTGGTTTGGCGTGCCATTCTTTACGATCACCTTGCTCGCCGCCCTAAAATCGATCCCGGGGGACCTCTACGAAGCGGCGGCCCTGGATGGGGCGACTGTCTGGCAGCGCTTCACGCGCCTGACGGTGCCGTTCCTGGCGCCGACGATTGCGATCACCGTCATGCTGCGAACGATATGGATCGCAACCTTCGCAGATTTGATTTTCGTCATGACGGGCGGGGGGCCGGCAGGCTCCACCAACACGGTCGCCACATACATCTATGTCAGTGCATTCCGCGCCATGGACAAAGGCTACGCAGCCGCCGTGGCTGTTCTTCTGCTGCTTCTCCTGGTTGCCTATGCTCTTGTGTTGATTGGCATGCGCCGGCGGTTGCTCCCACAATGATCAAATCGGTTCCATTGCGTTACAGGCGTCTATCAAGCGGCGCGGGCCTTTACCTCGCCGTCGCGGCCTATGTCGTCTTCGCGCTGTTTCCGATATTCTGGACACTCAAGATTTCGGTGACGCCGACAGCGCTACTCTATACGCAAGGCGCGACGATCTGGCCCGCTCGGACCACGTTCCACAACTATGTCGCGGTGCTTCTGACCACGGACTTTCCGCGTTTCTTTCTCAACAGCATCCTGGTCTCGGGCGCGACCTCGCTGATTGTGACCGTGCTCGCGTCTGCCGCAGGCTACGCCCTGTCGCGCTTTCGCTTTCGCGGCAAACAGGCGGTGGCCTTTCTCCTCCTGCTAACCCAGACCTTTCCTTTGGTCATGGTCATCCCGCCCATTTACCGCATCATGGGCAGCCTGCATCTCACCAATAGTCTCGGCGGACTCGTGATCATCTATGTCGCCTTCAATATCCCCTTCGCGACCTTCCTCATGCAGACCTTCTGCGACGGCGTGCCGCGTGATCTGGAGGATGCCGTGCTAATAGACGGCGGCACACGCTTGCAGGCTTTGACGCGCGTTATCCTGCCGCTCACTTTGCCAGGTATGATGGCGACGATCGGGTTCGTGTTTACGGCGGCCTGGAGCGAACTCCTTTTTGCGCTGATGCTGATCGACGATCCCAGCCGCATGACCTTTGCCGTCGGGCTGCTCTCCTTCATCGGCAAATTCGACGTCGATTGGGGGCAGATGATGGCGGCCTCCATGCTGGGACTTGTGCCGGCCTGCCTCTTCTTCCTGCTGCTTCAGCGATACCTTGTCGAGGGATTGAGCGCGGGCGCGGTCAAGGGGTGATACCGCCCTTGCCACCGCATCGCACAGGCCTTTCTGAGCATAATTTTCGTGCCTGTAAATGTTTCCGAGCAAATGGTAAATAAAGGCGGTGGCGCGCACCAAAAGCCGTAGTTCGGAGGAGAACCATGACGCTGCCGAGCGTTTCTGCCGAGAACACGGGGAACTCCGCAATCTTCTTCGCCCCCGTCGGCGTCACAACCAGATCGTCTCCGCCTCTCTGCGCCGCGCCCGCTTCGCCAAGGCAACAAGCATTGCGCTCAACATCATGCAGAACGCGTAAATCCCGACGTGCCCCTTGCCAAAGACAAGATCCCTGGCGCGAGAGCTGACAGAACCCTTTAGGTGCTCTGCTGCTTCGCCCGGCTCACGATCTGGGTGGGGCTGACAAAGCGAAGCGCGATCAGCAGCCAGATGAGCGTGGTCACCATATAGACCACGGCCATGACGTCCACCTCCTGCCCGGCGCGAACGCCCGAGGCGAAGACGGCGTAATAGAGCGCCACCACCAGCGTCTGGCTGGTCGGCCCCGAGGTCAGAAAGGTCAGCTCGAACATCGCGATGGTGCGTACCAGCACCAGCAGCAGCGCGGCCAGCACGCCGGGCAGCAGCAAGGGCGCCAGGATGCGCAGGAACAGGCTGGTGGTGGAGGCGCCGAAGACCCGCGCCGCCGCCTCGATCCGCGGATCGATCTGCTCGATGAAGGGGATCATCACCAGGATCACGAAGGGAATCGCCGGCACCAGATTGGCGAGGATCACACCCGCCAGGGTGCCGCCGAGGCCGACGCGGTAGAGCAGCGTCGCGAGTGGAATGCCATAGGTCAGTGGCGGCACCAGCAGCGGCATCAGAAAGACCAGCATCGCGGCGCGCTTGCCGGGAAACTCCCGCCGCGCCATCGCATAGGCGGCGGTGACACCCAGCAGGCCGGAGATCAGGACCACGGCGCCCACGACCTCGAAAGTCGCGACCAGGATATCGGTGAGCTGAAACTCATCCCAGGCATCGCTATACCAATGCGTGGTGAAACCGGCCGGCAGCCAGGTGCCGAACCAGCGCGTGGAGAAGGAGTCCACCACCACGACGGCGATCAGCGCCAGCAGGTTGAGGATGAAGACCACCACCACGGCCCAGACCGCCATGCGCCATAGTCGGCCGCCGAGGCCATTGTCGCGGATCATCCTTTCGTCCCCCCGACGGGGCCACGATAAAACAGGCTGCGGCTGGCGAGGACCGCGACCACGATCACCAATTGCACCGCGCCCATGATCATCGCGATCGCCGAGCCGAGGGAATAATCGTAGCGCTCGAAGGCCGCCTGATAGGCGGCGATCGAGATCACATGCGTGCTGCCCGCAGGTGCGCCGAGCAGAACGGCCGAAGGGAAGACCGCGAAGGCCTGGACGAAGGACAGGCAGAAGGTGACGGCCAGACCCGGCGCCAGCAGCGGCAGGAAAATGCGCATGAAGCGCGCCCGCGCCCCGCCCCCCAGCGTCGCCGCCGCATGTTCCAGCGCCGGGTCGATACCACTGACATAGGAGAGGGTGAGCAGGAAGGTGAAGGGAAACCCGGTGAGCAGCAGGGAGGCGAAGACGCCCCAGTAATTATTGG
Source organism: Acidisoma sp. PAMC 29798 (assembly GCF_030252425.1). Classification (GTDB taxonomy): domain Bacteria; phylum Pseudomonadota; class Alphaproteobacteria; order Acetobacterales; family Acetobacteraceae; genus Acidisoma; species Acidisoma cladoniae. The sequence goes on from NZ_CP126994.1 coordinate 2,277,408, forward strand.
TCAGCACGATCGGATGGGCGGTGAGGTGCAGCAGCATCAGCCCGCGATTGAACCAGCCGCGCGGCCCGAGATAGGTGAGCAGCCCCTGCGCCACCAGCACGGTGCCGAGCGTCATCGGCAGCAGCAGGATCGTCGTCAGCCAGCGCTGCCGGCGCATCAGCCGCACCCGGAAGGCGACCGGCACGGCGATGAGGAGAGTGAGCAGCGTCGTCGGCAGGGCGAGCTTGAGGGTGTTCCAGATGGTTTCGCGCAGGAAAGGATCGGCGAAGAATGTCTGGTAATTGGCATAGAAGCGGCCAGCCTTGGGCGCGAGCGAGACCGCGAGCCCGAAGGCGAAGGGGTAGACGAACAGGGCCACCAGCGCGAGCAGCGCCGGCAGCACGAGAAGCGTGATGCCATCGACCCCGCGTGCCGCGAGGCGAAGACGAAACGCCGTCCCCGTCATGCGGCAGTCTCATCGAAAACCAGGATCTGATGCGGCAAGGCGCCGAGCGCCACGGGCTGCCCCGGGGCGACGCGCGTATCGCTGCGAAAGAAGACATCGGTTCCGTCGGCTGTGGTCGCGGTGCCGAAGAACGCGCGGCCACGGTATTCGATGATCTTGACCGTTGCGGGCAGGCCCTTCGCCACCACCACGAAATCCTCCGGCCGCACCATCAATGTCAGGGTCTGGCCAGGCACCACCGGATGGCGCGACAGCACTTCGATCCGGCCACCGGCGGCCTCCACACTCACGCGCCCATCCTGAACCGCGACCGCGCGGCCGGTGATGCGCGTGCGAAACCCCATGAACTCGGCAACGTCGCCATGCAGCGGGCGCTCATAGAGATCCTCGGGCGAGCCGGTCTGGCGGATCAACCCCTCCCGCATCACCACCACGCGGTCGGCCATGGACAGCGCCTCATCCTGGTCGTGGGTGACATAGATGGTGGTCGAGCCGATGGCCTCATGGATGCGGCGGATTTCGGCCCGCATCTCCAGCCGCAGCTTGGCGTCGAGGTTGGAGAGCGGCTCATCCATCAGCACCACGGGTGGCCGCACCACCACCGCGCGGGCAATCGCCACACGCTGCTGCTGGCCGCCCGACATCTGGCCGGGCAGTTTCTCGGCCTGGGCATCGAGGCGCACGAGGGCCAGCGCCTCATCGATCCGGATGGCGGCCTCGCCCTTCGGCACTTTCCGCATCGCGAGGCCGAAGCCGATGTTCTTCCGCGCACTCATATGCGGAAACAGCGCGTAGCTCTGGAACACCATGCCGAAGCCACGCTCTTCCGGCGGCAGCTGGTCGATGCGACGGTCGCCGAGCTGGATGCTGCCGGCGGTCAGCGGCATCAGCCCGGCGATGCAGTTGAGCGCCGTGGTCTTGCCGCAGCCGGAAGGACCGAGGAGCGCGAGGAACTCGCCCGGCTCGATCGCGAGATCGATGCCCCGGAGCGCGGCATAGCCGCCGAAATCCCGCCGCAAACCGTCGAGCCGGAGCGTGCCGACGCCGGCCATCTAGCCTTTGCCCGCGCCGATGCGCTGATCCCACAACTGAAAGGCCGTGACCATGTGCTCCGCGTCCAGCGGCACGTCCATCGGATTGCTCGCGATCCAGGAGTCATACTCCGGTCGTCCGAAGGTCTTGATGGCGTCTTGCGACTCCGCAGGTGCCATGGCGAGGGTGACGCCGGCGACCGCCGGGCCGGGATAGAAATAGCCCTGATCATAGGCATAGGCCTGCTGCGTCTTGCCCAGCATGAAGCCCATGAGGTTGATCAGCACATCCCGCTTTTCGTCCGACACGCCTTTGGGAATCACCATGTAATGGGCGTCGGTCACCCAGTGGAATCCCTTCAGCGCCGCAATTTTGGCCTCCGCCGGCACGATCCCGAGGGCGCGGGGATTGATGTCCCATCCTGTGGTGGAGACGATGATGTCGCGCGTGCCGTCGCTCAGCTCCTTCATGGTCTGGGACGTGCCGCCCGGATAATATTCGATGTTCTCGCCCAGGGCCTTGAGATAGCTCCAGGTCTTTTCCCAGCCTTTGACCGGGTCGCGCGGATCGCTGTCGCCCAGAAGATAGGGCAGGCCCATCAGCCAGGTGCGGCCCGGCCCCGAATTGGCGGGGCGCGCATACATGAACTTGTTCTTGTTCTGCCCCGTCCAATCCAGCAAGTCCTGCGTCGTGGCCGGCGGTGTCTTGACCGCATCGGGCGTATATTCCAGCAAAGGACCGGAGGGATAATAGCTGACGACGACCCCGTGATTCTTCGCAATCGCCTGCATCTTCCAGGCCTGCGGCAAAAGGATGGCCTGCAGATTGGGAAGTTCACCCAGATAAGGCGTCAGATCCATCCAGATGTCCTGGCCGATGCCGGCGGACAGCGCATCCGTGCCGGTGAGCACCAGATCGATATCCATCTGTCCTGCCTGCTGCTGCGCCTTGATCTTGGCAGGAAGTTCCGGCGCCGGCGCCTTGGTGAAAACGAAGCGGGATACGGCGCCCGGCCGCGCGCTGCGATAGGACTGGAAGGCCTTCTGCGTCAAAGCCAGATTGCCCGCGACATCGACGATGGTGATCGTCACGGGGCTTTTCGGGAGCGGCAAGGCCGCCCTGGCTTTTCCCGACAAAGCCGCCGCAACCGCGACCCCGCCAAGCCCGCCGAGAATGTCTCTCCGATAGACCATGCTGCGTTCCTCCTGGTTTCTGCCGTTCCGGCCACGCGCCTTGGCGGCGTCTTGTTCATCGACAGTCAGAGTTTGTAGGCGGTCTTCACCAAGCGATAGGCGAGGTCGTGGGCGATCTCATGCGCCTCCTCCTCCTCCAGCCGATGGTCGGCGACGAGGCGGGCGAGGAAGGCGCAGTCGCAGCGCCGCGCCATGTCGTGGCGCGCGGGAATGGACAAATAGGCGCGCGTATCGTCGTTGAAGCCCACAGTATTCGCGAATCCCGCTGTCTCCGTCGTGAACTCCCGGAAACGCCTCATGCCTTCGGGGCTGTCGAAGAACCACCAGGGCGGCCCCAGGCGAAGGGCCGGGTAATGCCCGGCCAGCGGCGCCAATTCGCGGCCGTAGCTGGTCTCGTCCAGCGTGAACAGAATGAGGGTCAGGCGCCGATCATTGCCGACGGCATCGAGCAGCGGTTTCAGCGCATGCACGTAATCCGTCGCGGTTGGAATATCCGCGCCCATGTCGGTGCCGAAGCGCGCGAAAAGCTGCGGATTGTGATTGCGATAGGAACCGGGATGGATCTGCATCACCAGCCCATCCTCCGTGCTCATCCGCGCGATCTCGGTCAGCATCTGGGCGCGAAACAGCTCCGCCTCGGCCGGGGTTGCGCCGCCGCGTGCCACCGTGTCGTACAGCCGCACAGCGTCGGCGTGGCCGATATCGGCGGTGGCCGCCGTCGGGTGCCCATGGTCGGTCGCGGTTGCGCCCAGGGTCTTGAACACGCCACGACGGATCCGATGGGCGTCCAGATAGCCATCCCAGGTCATGGGCGTGGCGGTGACGCTGGCAAGGAGCGCGAGATTATCCAGGAAGCCCGCGCGCTCGGGATCGACGACGAAGTCCGGCCGGTAGGCCGGGATCACCCGCCCCGACCAGCCCGAGGTTTTGATGGCGCGATGCGCGGCCAGATCGCTGAGGGCGCCGTCCGTGGTGGCGATGACCTCGATATTGAAGGCGTCATACAGGGCGCGCGGGCGAAATTCCGGTCGCGGCAAGCAGTCCGCGATGCGATCGTACAGTCGATCGGCATTCGCCTCGTCCAGGCGCTCGGTGACGCCAAAGATATCCTCAAGCGCCTGTTCGAACCACAGCCGCGTCGGCGTGCCGCGAAACAGCGGGAAGTGCTGTGCGAAGACCCGCCATACGGCCCGGCTATCGGCCTCGGTTGGGCCATCATCCTGCCGCGCGATGCCCAGCGCCTCCAGTGACACCCCCTGGGAATAAAGCATGCGGGTGACGTAATGGTCGGGCTTGACGAAGAGCGTCGCCGGATCGCCGAAAGGGGTATCCTCCGCATACCAGCGCGGGTCGGTATGCCCATGGGGCGAAAGGATTGGGAGTTTGGCCACACCGTCATACAGCCGCCGCGCGATAGCGCGGGCCTCGGCCTCGATCGGAAAGAGCCTGTCAGGATGAAGAGCCATGATGCTCCCGGTTGGGATCGTCTCTTATGCGCTTGCCGCACCGTGAAACTGATATATTAATATGTCAAGCATGGAGATTCCCCGCAGCATGGAAGCCGGAGCCCTGGGCGATATCGAACGCGTGGCGCGCGTCACCACGGCGACCGCCATCTACAAGCAATTGCGTGGGGCAATCGTGGGGATGGAGTTGCTGCCGGGCACCCCGCTTCAGGACAAGGTCCTGTCCGCGCGCTTCGCGGTCAGCCGCACGCCGGTGCGGGAGGCGTTGATTCGCCTGGGCGAGGATGGGCTGGTGGATATCTTTCCCCAGTCTGGCACCTTCGTGTCCCGCATCGACGGCGCCGCCGTGCCCGAGGCGCTGGTGATCCGTCAGGCGCTGGAAGGCGTCACCGCGTCACGCTTGGCGGAAAACGCGAACCCGGCCGCCCTCGCGCGGCTGGACGCGGTGATCGGCGACCAGATCTTCGTCGCCCATCGCGGCGATACAGCGGCCTTCCATCAGGCGGATGAAGTCTTCCATGAAACCATCGCCGCCCTGTCGGGCCTCCCCGGCATCTGGCGCCTGCTCAGGCAGGTCAAGGTGCAGATCGACCGCACCCGCCGGCTGACCCTGCCCGTCCCTGGGCGAATGCTCCAGGTCGTGGAGGAGCATCGCACGATCCGTGATGTCATCGCCCTGCGCGATCCCAAGGCAGCGCAGGATGCCATGACGCGGCACCTCAGCGCCGTTCTGCCCGATCTCCAACGGCTGCGAGGGGCGCATCCCGACTACTTCGTCTGAGCGGGCTACCTCGATACGGTTCGGTCACAAATGGCACGCCGTTTGCGTCGTGTCCTGGGCAACGCGGCACGACCGGGGATGGAGTGGACATGGAATCGGCTTCCTCGAATGTCGAACTCGTCTCGGTCACGAAGCGCTACGGCACCACGGCGGCGGTCTCGGACATTTCGCTGCGCATTCCCAAAGGCTCCTACTGCTGCCTGCTCGGGCCATCGGGCTGCGGCAAGACCAGCACGCTGCGGATGAGCGCGGGGCATGAGGCGATCAGCGAAGTCGACGTCATCATCGGCGGCGTCAATGTCGGTGACCTGCTTCCGGTGAATAGTGTAACGCCCTGGACCGTTTATCCCCCCAAACCCACCTCGAAACGTCGTTTTCCCTGGTACCCGCCTGCCAAATGCGTTACACTTCTCCCGTGACTATGCCCCAACAGCCGAAATTACCGCGGCCGACCCCCATCCAGCTCGCGCTCTTCGCGGAGGAAGCCGCCCTCGTCCGCATCCAACCCGAGCGGAACATGCAACGGTTCTACCGCATGGAGGTTTCCCGCGATCTTTTCGGCCGGGCTGTGCTGGTCCGCCATTGGGGGCGGCTTGGCACGCGCGGTCGCCAACGCCTCGACCCCTATCCCGATCCTGGCGCCGCCATCAACGCCTTGGCTGCGATCCTGCGGGCCAAGCGCCGTCGCGGCTACCAGGATCGTCGGTCATGACCCCCAAGCCGATCCTGCCCAAGACCCTTTAAGCGAAGAACCCGGCGGGTAGTGCACCCTAGCCGTTGGGTACTGAGGGCCTTTTGGAAATCGTATGTTGGGCTTAGCTTCGTCAAGCCAGCGTTTTAAGCACCGCGATGTACTAAATGTGGGTGCCGCGAGCACGCGATCACTTGATCTAGGCGGTCTCACGAACTTTGCAGTCTCGGAGCGCATGAAAGCAAGCGAAGGCCGTCTTCGTTTGGTTGAGATGCTCCATATCGAGCCCAATCAGATCCGAGCGGCGCGAGGCGCGCCAGCGAAACAGATGCCGAAGAGTCCCCGACCGCGAACGCCGGCCGTATCGTCGTTGCAGCGCCGAAGCACGCGCTGGGCATCCGCCGTGATGATCTGGCTATGGAACGGCGTAGGGGGCGCACCATCAGTGCTGTCAACGCCGTTTAAGATTCCTCAAAAGTGCCGAAGTAAATTCTCCAGTTTTGCCGGCTCGGCGTCTGCGCCCGCACTCATATGGAAAGGCTCGACGGTGATGGCTAAGCCACGGGTCGTATTTTGACAGTAGCTTGCCCATCGACATCTCTAAAGACAACACGCGATAATGACGCTTATCGCGTATTGACGGTCCCGACGTCACTTGTGACGCCTCAGAGACCGTTTGAGAATGGTTGTGGCGGCCCGGTCCGGTGTGATTCAAGCTTGGAATGTGGACCCGAGAGAATCGAGGCCGGATGGCCGACATCGCCCGCAAGACCAAGCGGTATCCGACTGACCTGACTGACGCCGAGTGGGAGCGTATCCAGCCGCTGTTGCCCAAGCCGCCCAAGCGCGGCCGCAAAATCAGCGTTGACTTGCGCGAGATGCTGAATGCGATCCGCTATCTGGCGCGCAGTGGCGGTGGCTGGCGCATGCTGCCGATCAATTTCGGCCCGTGGCAAACCGTCTACTGGTGGTTCCGGCGGTTCGTCCGGCGCATGTAGTTCCAGACCATTCACGACGTGTCGCTCATGCTCGACCGCGAACGTGTCGGACGTGAAGCCAGCCCCACGGGCGGCGTGCTCGACAGCCAGACGGTGAAAGCGCCCCACGCTCAAGCGCGAGGCTATGACGCCAACAAGAAGATCGTTGGTCGCAAGCGCCACATCGCCGTCGATACCGACGGACGTTTGCTGATAGTCAATCTGACCACGGCGGACATCTCCGACAGCGCCGGAGCACAGGCCATCCTCGACGCTGTCCGCAAGCGCTGGTCTTGGCTCAAGCATCTGTCTGCCGATGGCGCCTATGACCGCACCAAGCTGCTCGACAAAGCTATGTTTCGGGACTTCGTGCTGGAGATCGTACGTCGAACCGACAAAGACCCGGGCTTCAAAGTGTTGCCGCGGCGCTGGGTCGTAGAACGCACTTTCGGCTGGATGACACGCTGGCGCAGGCTCGTGCGCGATTACGAGACTCGCCTCGATGTATCCGAAGCCATAATCCACGTCGCCATAGGCAGCCTGTTCTAGCGGCGGATCGCCCATAGCCGACCTTTCTCAAACAGACTCTTAGGAATATCGCATAAGCATTGATGCCGTATTCAGTTCCATCGGCGAGCGTCCTTGCGTCACGAGCAACGTCCAGGCCCTTAGGCGCTGAGGCGACGAAGAGCAGATCGATTCCTCACCTCTATTAAGCGAGATGTCGTCATTTGTATGAGTGACTCCCTTTCAAGCTTAGAGAAGGTTCTCGAGATCGTTTCCACCGTCAGGCCCAGGTAGTCCGCAATGTCTTGTCGGCTCATGGCGAGCACGATGACCGTAGGGTCCGGTGAACGTCCCACCCACTCCATCAGGAAGGCCGCAACTCGTTCGGTCGCAGTCTTGCGGCCGAGGAGAATTGCGTGATTCCGGGCTGTCGTAACTGTCTGCATCGCGTAGGAGAACAGCCAGTTGGAGGTCATCGTGTCCGTCGACATCTTCGCTTCAACGCCATTCCAGCGGTATGAGACGATATTACAATCCGACAGGGTCTCCGCACACAGTGTATGCGATCGTGCAGGCTCGAGACCAAACAGCTGCCCCTCCGTATGGAAGCTATCAACTAGACGGCGGCCGTCCTGCAAGACGCTGGACATGCGCACAACGCCGGAGCGAACTTCATAGAAGAAGTGGGCTTCGTCACCCTCGTCATAGATGCAGCGACCCTGTCGATAGTGACGAAGAAATCCGGCAGCGGGGGCCCCCGCGGACCGGACATCCCGTCTCGTCGCTAACGCGCGATGCTCTTGAACCGGCACGACTGGTCTCCTAAACGTGAATATGGTTCAAGATCTGCAGAAAGCTGGCCACGACTGTGAGCGCCCTGGCTTGTCCAAAGCGTCTGGTCTGCGTCCGCATCACAATTATGTCGCTTACCCAAAGCGCATGCGGCCGCAATTAGTAAGTGGCACACGGCAGCGCGTTAAGGCAGGTTCGGAATCTACCCATGCGGCTGCCTCATCCGCTAAGGGCGCCGGAAGAGCGACTCGCTCCGCGATGGGATTTGAGGTCTGTGGCGAGGATAGCCCGCAGGAAGTTTGCGTCGTCGATGGAAACTGTCGAATCAGACCACAATCGCTAAATTGAGCAGCTAATGATCGAGAGGCCGGCGATCGCTCTCGAACTCGAGCAGCTGGCCGTCAGACGAGACGCCGTTGCACAATCGCGGATTAAGCAACGCGCCGATGGCCGCGAACACGACACGACGCCCGCGGATATGCTTGCATCCCGTCTGAAAAGCCTCCTTGGTCTGTCTCGGTCGCCTTACCGCAGAGCGCGCCCTGATCGACATGTGCGTCGACGAGCTGTAGACGCGTGGAAGGCCCCTAACGCAGCCTCAACCAGAGGCCGCGTCACTGCGTTTGCTGGATTTGGAGTTCCACGCGTCGTCCCATTACGCCCTTCGATAATGTCGGTCCGCCGATCTTTATTTCGATTCGTTGACGCGATATCCCGTCAGCGATCAATCTATCCGTCACCCTTTGCGCTCGGAGCTGACTGAGGTCCTGGTCTGCTAGCGCACTCCCAAGGACATCCGAAAAGCCGGTGACGACGATCCGCGCATTTGAATTTGGAGCTGCCGCCTTGGCAGCCGCCATGATGACGATCGTGGCCGAGGGACCAATCGCACCCGACCACTCTTCAAAGAAGACGATGTAACTCGGTTCGAACTGCGCAGCAGCCACTGCCAGCGGGGCACTGAGCGCCGATGCCAAAGCGAGAAGGATCAAGCGGCGATGCATCTGTTTGTTTCCTTATCAGCCTATGTCCGCTTTTGACGATATGACATGTGGCGGGACGACACGACCCGTCAAGGGTTTGTTTCAAATTAGTGGCAGCGGTCGTGACCACGACTTTAATTCGTTGATGACAGGCGAAAGAAACTCGCCGCGCGGCCCGTTCGGCCGCCACTGATGTCGCAGGTCGGCAGCATAGGTAGTTTCCGATGCTGCCATAAACGTCGTGTGGTCATTAGTCATAGTGGCGAGCTTGGGTGGAGGAAGATTCCAACTGGGCTGGTCCTAAGGAGAAATGCCCATGATCGATCAAAGTGCTTTATTTTTCCGTATTGATCTTGGCAACATCATCTTGCGAAACCGCGTGGTGATGGCGCCGTTGACCCGCAGCCGCGCCGGGAAGCACGACGTTCCGGGTCCATTAAACGCAGAGTATTACGCGCAACGGGCAAGCGCAGGACTCATTATCAGCGAAGCCACAAATATTACTCAGCAAGGCAAGGGTTATGCCTTCACGCCAGGCATCTATACGCAAGCGCAGGTCTACGGGTGGCATTCCGTGACGCAAGCCGTGCACGCCGCCGGCGGTCGCATCTTCTGCCAGCTTTGGCACGTCGGCCGCATCAGTCATCCGACTCTTCAGCCTGATGGTGGGTTGCCGGTCGCGCCCTCGGCCGTCAAGCCGATCGGCCAAGCCTATACAGAGAGCGGCTTTGCCCCGCTCGTCACACCGCGCGCGCTTGAGACAAGCGAGATACCTGGGCTGATTGCCGACTACGTGCATGCGGCCGAAAGCGCCAAGGCCGCTGGCTTCGACGGCGTGGAGGTGCACGCGGCCAATGGCTACCTCCTAGAGCAGTTCATGCGACGCAAGACCAATCTTCGTACGGATAACTACGGCGGTAGCATCGAGAACCGGGCGCGATTGACGCTGGAAGTTACCCGCGCGGTGGCCCAGGTGTGGGGTGGCGACCAGGTTGGTATCCGGCTTTCCCCCGTTAGTCCCGCCAATGATATGGAGGGAGCCGCCGATGACGCGCAGGCGCTTTATGAGCATGTCGCAAACGGTATAGACCATCTGAAGCTCGGCTATATGCACATCATAGAGGGCGCGACGCAGGGTCCTAGGGACAACATTGCATTCGACTACGCCGCGCTCAAGGCCAAGTTCCGCGGTCTTTACATGGCCAACAATGGCTATGACCTGCAACTCGCCGTGACTGCACTCGCTTCCGGCAGGGCCGACCTCATCGCATTTGGAAGAGCCTTTATTACCAACCCCGATCTGGTGGAGCGGCTACGATCGGGAAGCCCCCTTGCGCCCTCTATCGATACCTCTCTCTGGTATGGTGGTGGTGCCCACGGCTACACGGATTACCCCACGACAATCGCGACAGCGGCATGAGCGACATCATTCCCGAAGGGACCGACGACGTCGCGGACCTGCGCGACCGTTGGCTGCGGGCCGAAGCCGAAATCGCAAATGTGCGAAATCGTGCCAGACGGGACGTCGACGATGCCCGTCAACATGCGGTCCAAAAGTTCGCCATCGATGTCGTCGAAGGGGTCGAGAACCTCAAGCGCGGACTCGATAGTCTTCCGCCAATCAGTGGAGGCGAGCAGGCGATTACGACGGTCCTTCGCGACGGCTTCGCCGACATCGACCGCAGCTTTGTAGCTTTGCTGAAGCGCCATGGCGTTACCCGAAAGGAAGCGTTGGGGGCCGTTTTCAATCCTCACCTGCATCAGGCGATGGTTGAACAGGAAACCAGCGCCGCATCTCCCGGGACGGTCATCAAGGTGCTCTCCTCGGGCTGGATGTTGCATGGGCGCCTTTTACGACCAGCGATGGTCGTTGTGGCGAAGGCTCCATCCTCCACAACGACACCGCAGGGGAAAACCCCTTAGCGTAAGCGGACGCCCGTCGTGTCCGTAGCAAATCAAAAGGTACGCACCATGAGCAAAGTCATCGGCATCGACCTCGGCACCACCAACTCTTGCGTCGCCATCCTCGAAGGGCGGGAAAGCAAGGTGATCGAGAATAGCGAGGGCGCGCGGACCACGCCCAGCATGGTTGCCTTCGCGGATAATGGCGAGCGTCTGGTGGGTCAGGCTGCCAAGCGGCAGGGCATCACGAACCCGACCAATACCCTATACGCCATCAAGCGTCTGATCGGTCGTCGCTACGACGACCCTCTGGTTGGCAAGGACAAGACCTTGGTCCCTTACGCCATTGTTTGCGGTGACAATGGAGACGCCTGGGTCGAGGCACGCGGTGAGGAATATTCGCCGAGCCAGATTAGCGCCTTCATTCTCATCAAGATGAAAGAGACCGCCGAAGCCTATCTGGGAGAGAAGGTGACGCAGGCGGTGATCACCGTTCCCGCCTATTTCAACGATAGCCAGCGACAGGCGACCAAGGATGCTGGCCGTATTGCCGGCCTGGAGGTTTTGCGCATCATCAACGAGCCGACAGCGGCTGCGCTGGCCTACGGCATGGACAAGAAACATGCCGGAAAGGTTGCCGTCTACGACCTAGGCGGCGGCACCTTCGACATCTCGGTGCTGGAAATCGGCGATGGTGTCTTTGAAGTGAAGAGCACCAACGGAGATACCTTCCTTGGCGGCGAAGACTTCGATGCCCGCGTCGTTGACTATCTCGCCGAGGAATTCAAGCGCGCACAAGGCATTGATCTGCGCATCGACAAGCTCGCCCTGCAGCGTTTGAAGGAGGCGGCGGAAAAGGCCAAGATCGAGCTTTCCTCGGCAAAAGAGACCGAGATCAACCTGCCCTTCATTACTGCCGACGCCTCAGGCCCCAAGCACCTCGTGGTGAAGCTGACACGCGCCAAGCTTGAGAGCCTGGTCGACGATCTTGTTGATCGGACGATGGAGCCCTGTCGCGCTGCGCTGAAGGATGCCGGCATCACGGCGAGTGAGATCGATGAAGTGATCCTGGTCGGTGGCATGACCCGTATGCCTAAGGTCATCGAAGCTGTTAAGCAGTTCTTCGGCAAGGAGCCGGCCCGCAACGTCAACCCTGATGAAGTCGTCGCTATCGGTGCGGCCGTTCAGGGCGGCGTACTCCGCGGTGATGTCAAGGACGTGCTGCTGCTGGACGTCACTCCGCTGTCTCTTGGCATCGAGACGCTCGGGGGGGTGTTCACCCGCTTGATCGACCGAAACACGACAATTCCGACCAAGAAGAGCCAAGTCTTCTCGACCGCCGACAACAACCAAAGTGCTGTGACCATCAAGGTCTTCCAGGGCGAGCGCGAGATGGCGTCGGACAACAAGGTGCTCGGGCAGTTCGACCTCATGGGGATTCCCCCTGCGCCGCGCGGGGTGCCGCAGATTGAGGTCACCTTCGACATCGACGCCAATGGGATCGTCGCCGTGCAGGCCAAGGATAAGGCCACAGGCAAGGAGCAGCAGATCAAGATCCAATCGACCGGTGGATTGTCGGATGGCGAGATCCAGAAGATGGTCGAGGAGGCGGAGATCAATGCGGTCGCTGACAAACAGCGTCGGGCTTTTGTCGAGGCCAAGAACCACGGGGAAGCGCTGGCGCATCAGGTAGAGAAGACGCTGACGGAGCATGCGGCGACGCTTGGCGCCCAGGAAAAGGCCGAGGCCGAGGCCGCCATCGTTGGCTTACGAGCCGCCATCGCCGGCGATGACGAAAAGGGCGTCAAGCAGGCGAGCGAACACCTGACGCAAGTGGCCATCAAGATCGATACCGCTGCACAGGCCGGCGCTTCGGCAACTCCCGGATCTGAGGGCGCATCTGGCCAAAAGCCGGACGATAAAGTGATGGACGCGGAATACGAAGAGATTGGTGATCAGAAGCGATCGGCGTAGCAGCCAGCCTCAGGCGGCGGCGAACCACCGCGTTCGCCGCCTTACCGCAGTGACACCACGAATGTATAGACGACCAGACCGGAGACGATCAGGACGCAGACGCGGAGCACCCACAGCGCCGCGTTGGTCCCTCTCCCTATGACGTAACGCGGCAGCGGTTGAGACGAGGCGGCGACAATTTGATCCGGCTCAAGCGCGAAGAGCAACTCCTCGTCCGGATGCCCCTCGGTCATCTTCTGGAGTTTCGTGTCTGCCAAAGTTCAGCCGCCCCAGCCGGTCAACGAGTTGACGAAGGCCACGATCGCATAGCCCACGCCCGCCAGCGTCACGAGAATCGTGATCAGCACGGCCACAAAGTTTGTGGTGCGCGCGTTCACCCGAGCGCCCATGAGATCACGGTCATTCGCCATCATGAGCAGAAAGATCAGCGCCGGCGGCATCAGCACGGTGGCCAGAAGATTGGCATTCAGGGCGATCGCGAGAAGCGGCACGCCTGGGATCAGCACGATCGCCCCAGCCGCCAGAGCCATTCCAAGGTTCGCCGCATAGAACAATGGGGCAGACTGGATCGACCGATTGAAGCTGTGCCCAGCGCCGCCGACAACCTCACCTACGGCATAGGCCGTGCTCGCCGATATCGTCAGCATAGCTACGGCTCCTGCTTCTATCAGCCCGAGGGCAAACAACGCGGCCCCGGGCGGCCCGATCAGCGGCCGCAAAGCCTCAGCATATCCTGTGCCACTCAGAAGTGCGCTCGTGTCTATATGGTGGGTGAACAGCACCGAGGCAGCGATGACGGCGGCACATCCTGCGATAGCCGCCAGGATCGTGCCGATGAATGTGTCCAGACGGCCCTGACCGATATCGCGCGGCGTGAGACCCTTGTCTACCGACGCGCTCTGCTGAAAGAACAGCATCCATGGCGTCACCGTCGCGCCGATGTTGGAGGCGAGAATGAGCAGGAACGTCTGCAACGAACCATGGGGAAAGGGCGTCCAGGTCACCATGGCACCGGCGATCGAGCCAACGGAGGGATGCGCCATGACCGCCACCACCACGAAAACTAGATTGAACAGAACCAGCCCCATGGTGAACCGCTCCCATCGCCAGTAGCGGCCGCCGCACGTGCTAACCGCGACCAGCAGAACGGCGAAGGCGACCGACAGGATCGGAGGGATGCCAAAATACGCCATGCCGACCCGGATCGCTATGATCTCCGTGATCAAGGTGACCAGGTTGGTGACGACGAGATCACCCGCCGACAGCCACCCCCAGAACGGTCCGAACCGCTGAAAAATCAGCTCCCCGTAGCCACGATGGGTCACGGCACCCAACCGCATCGCCATTTCCTGCACGACATAGGCGGCGAAGAACGTCAGGGCGATAAAGGGAAGAAAAAAGCCGATGCCATAGGTCGCCCCGGTCGCGGCATAGGACAGCATGCTGGGTCCGTCGTTCTCGCCAAGCATCGCGAGCACCCCGGGTCCTGTCAGCAACCAAAGCAGCATTGGGGCCCGCCCCTTACGGCGGGCATCGAGAACGCGCAGGCGGTCCTTCGAGCGGCTCAAATCTTCGGGCGTGAGCGCACGTTCTGGATCGGTAGAGTGGCTGGGTGTCCCCAATGCACGTCTTTCCTAATGATGCGGCGCGAGCACGATGGCGCTATCTTACGCCACGGCTGAAGAACCCCACGATTCACGGAATACTTTAAGGGCGGAAAGCCGTCAGCCGGCGGAATACCGCTCGAGAATGCGCAGATAGTTGGCGCGTGTATAGATGCTGCGGTCTTTACTGTGCACCCAACTCAACAGCCCACGCATTTCATTGAGGTTGGCGAAGTCCCGCGCCTCCATCCAAGCCTCGAGTCCAGTCACAAGAGTGCCCACAGTGTCGATCCCGCCGTGCAGAACGGCGGATGTCGTCATCGCCACATCCGCGCCCGCGAGAATACATTTCACGACATCAGCCGAGCTTGCCACGCCGCTTGAGGCGGCGAGGCTCGCCTCCGTCCGGCCGGCGAGGATCGCGGTCCATAGCAGCGGCAATCGAAGCTCCGCCGGGGTGCTAAGTTCCAGCGTGTCAGTCAGCCGCAGGCCCACCAAATCGAAATCGGGTTGTAACAGCCGGTTGAACAACACAAGGCCGGCCGCCCCCCGCTCGACCAGCCTGTTGGCGAAGTGGCCGATGGAACTCAGATAGGGTGTCAGCTTGATGGCTATAGGGAGTGCCACGGACACGCAGACGGCCCCCACGATGTCGATGTAACGCGCCTCGACGTCGTGCCCGGATTCCAACAGGTCGGTGGGCACATGGTACATGTTTAGCTCGATCGCCGCCGCGCCCGCCTGTTCGATTCGTTTGGCATAGTCGATCCAGCCAGCCCTGGACGACCCGTTGAGGCTGGCGATGACAGGGATCGCGACGGCGTCACGGGCACGGCGCACGAAATTCAGGTAATGCTCCGGGCCAAGGCCGTAGGGACTGCTGATGGAGGACGGGAAATAGCTCTGCGCCTCGGGTGAACTATTCGCATAGGCGCCCATCAGCGTGTCATGCGCCTCCGCCTCGGCCTCGATCTGTTCCTGAAACAACGACGGCAACACGACCGCCGCCGCACCGGCGTCCTCCAGCCTCCGGATATTGTCGAGCTTGCTGTTCAACGGCGAGGCCGAGGCCACGACGGGATTCTTCAGGGCAAGGCCAAGGTAGCTCGTCGCCAGGGATAGGGTCATCAGACGGCCCCCGCCGCACGCAGGGAATCGGCGCGGAATCGGGTGCCATCATAGCCGGCGAGTTCCTCGTATTGGCTGTATTTCGCCGTCACCGCCGCCTGCGCCGCGGCCATGACCTCCTCGGCCTCGGCCGGCCGCGTAGTGGCAAGGGATCGATAGCGCAACTCGTTATAGGCGTAGGATTTCAACGGAATGCGTGGGCGCGGGCTGTCGAGGCGGAAGGGGTTTTCGCCCACGGTCCGCATTTCCGGATTGAACCGGAATAGCGGCCAATAGCCACTGGCCGTGGCCAGATCCTGCTGCTGCATCCCAAGGCGCATGTCGATGCCGTGCGCGATGCAATGGCTATAGGCGAGGATGATGGATGGTCCGGGATAGGCCTCAGCTTCGCGGAACGCCTGCAGCGTGTGCTGTGGGTTGGCCCCCATCGCGACCTGTGCGACGTAGACATTGCCGTAGGCGATCATCTGTAGCCCAAGATCCTTGCGGGGGGTCCGTTTGCCGGAGGCGGCGAATTTCGCCACTGCTCCAAGCGGCGTGGCCTTCGAGGCCTGGCCACCGGTGTTAGAATAGACCTCCGTGTCGAGCACCAACACGTTGACGTCGCGGCCGGTCGCCAGAACATGGTCGAGGCCGCCATAGCCGATGTCATAGGACCAGCCGTCGCCACCCACGATCCAAATGCTGCGGCGCACGAGGCTGTCAATCACCGACAGCATATTGAGCGCCGCCGGGTCATCCTGCATCGACAAGAGCCGCGTTTTGAGTTGCGCCACCCGAATGCGCTGGGCGCGGATTTCGGACTCCGCGATCTGCGGTGCCTTGGCGATGGCCTCGGTCAGCTCGGTGCCGACAATCGGCGCCAAGGCGGCGAGCTGGGTGAGCGCGATCTCGAGGTGCTTATCGGCCGCCAGGCGGAAGCCGAGGCCGAATTCGGCATTGTCCTCGAACAGGGAGTTGGACCAGGCAGGCCCCCGACCCTCGGCATTCTTCGTCCAGGGCGTCACCGGCAGGTTGCCGCCATAGATCGACGAGCAGCCGGTTGCGTTGGCGATCTGCAGCCGATCGCCGAACAACTGGCTGAGCAACTTGAGGTACGGCGTCTCGCCGCATCCGCCGCAGGCACCGGAGAACTCGAACAGGGGCTGCAGGAACTGTACGCCGCGGACATCGGCGAAATCCACGCGCGCGCGATCATTGACCGGCAGGGTCTCGAAGAAGGCGATGTTCTCTCGTTCGGCTTCCAGCAACGGGGCCTTGTCCACCATGTTGATAGCGCGGGTATCGGGCTTGCGCGGGCTCAGCGCAGGGCAGGCCTCAACGCAGAGGCCGCAGCCGGTGCAGTCCTCGACGTAGAATTGCAGCGTGAAGCGTGCCTCCGGATAGCCGCGGGCGTTGACCGGCGCGGATTTGAAACTGTCCGGCGCGTCCACGAGCTTGTCCTCGTTATAGTATTTGGCGCGGATCACGCTATGCGGGCAGACGAAGCTGCACTGGCCGCATTGGACGCAAAGGTCCTCGCGCCATTCCGGCACGATCTCCGACACGTTGCGCTTCTCATACGCACTGGTGCCGGAGGGAAAGGTGCCGTCGGCGGGCACGAGGCTGACGGGGATTTCATCACCCAGACCCTCAAACATGCGAGCGGTGAAGTTGCGGATGAAATCCGGTGCATCGGCCCGGACCTGCACGGCAAGCTCCCGCGTGCTGGTTACCTGGGCGGGGACCGTGACCTCGCTCAACCGCGCCAAGGTGCCATCCACGGCGGCGAAGTTCTTGTCCACCACGCTCTGGCCCTTGCGGCCATAAGATTTGAGGATGGACGCCTTGATGTGTTCGATTGCCTTGTCGCGCGGCAAGACGCCTGAAATGGCGAAGAAGCAGGTTTGCAGGATGGTGTTTGTGCGACCTCCAAGCCCGACTTCCCGCGCAACCGCCGAAGCATCGATCGCGAATAGACGCAGCTTGCGGTCGATGATCGTACGCTGCACCGGGCGTGGCAGCTGCGCCCACACCTCGTTCGCCGGGAACGGTGCGTTCAGCAACAGGGTAGCGCCGGGGGCTGCGAGGCGCAGCAGGTCCTGCCGCTCAAGCGCCGCGAATTGGTGGCAGGCAACGAAGCTGGCCTGGGCGATTTGATAGGGCGCATGGATCGGTTCGGGTCCGAACCGCAGATGCGACACCGTCTGCGCGCCGGACTTGTGGCTGTCATAGACGAAGTAGCCTTGGGCGTAGAGTCCCGCATCTTCCGCGATGATCTTCACGCTGTTCTTGTTGGCGCCCACGGTGCCGTCCGCCCCCAGCCCATAGAACACGGCGCGAGTGACGTTCGGCTGCTCGATCATGAAGCTTGCGTCGATCGCCAGACTTGTATGCGTCACGTCATCAATGATGCCGAGGGTGAAGCCGTTCCGGGGTTTGGCGGCCAGCAACTCGTCGAGGGCGGCCTTGGCCATGGCTGGGGTGAAGTCCTTGGACGATAGGCCGTACCGGCCGCCGATGATGCGGGGCATCACGGCCCGCTCACCGCTGGCCACGGCGCCAGCCAGGGCCGCGACCACGTCAAGGAACAGCGGCTCGCCGATGCCACCCGGCTCCTTCGTGCGGTCAAGCACGACGATGCCGCGCACCGTGGCCGGCAAAGCCGCCAGCAGATGGGCTACGGAGAACGGCCGATAGAGCCTCACCTGCAGCACGCCGACCTTTTGGCCCTGTTCGCGCAAGGCGGCGGCGGCGGCGCGCGCCGTTTCGGCGCCCGAGCCCATCAGGATCATGAGCCGATCCGCGTCCGCCGGACCTTCATAGTCGAACAAGTGGTAGTTCCGGCCGGTCATTGCGCCGAACCGCAGCATTGCAACGTCGACGATGCCGGGAACCCGGTCGTAATAGACGTTCACCGCTTCCCGCGCCTGGAAGAACGTGTCCGGGTTCTGTGCAGTGCCGCGAATGAAGGGGTTCTCCGGGCTCAAGCCGCGTGCACGATGGGCGCGCACCAAATCGTCATCGATCATCGAGCGGATCTCGGCATCGCTCAACAGATCCAGCGTGTTGAGTTCATGCGAGGTACGAAATCCGTCGAAGAAATGCACGAAGGGGACGCGGGCCTCCAGCGTCGCCATCTGCGCGATCAGCGCGCTGTCATGCGCTTCCTGGACCGAACCCGAACAGAACAGCGCGAAGCCGGTCGGCCGTACTGTCATGACGTCGGCATGGTCGCCGAAAATCGACAGCGCGGAGGTCGCGAGCGAACGCGATGCGACGTGGAAGACCGTGGAGGTCAGTTCGCCCGCGATCTTGAACATATTGGGCACCATCAGCATCAGCCCCTGCGAGGCGGTGAAAGTGGTTGTCAGGGCACCGGATTGCAGCGAGCCATGTACGGCACCCGCGGCGCCACCCTCCGCCTGCATCTCCTGCACGGCGGGAATGTTGCCCCAAATATTCTTCAGCCCCTCGGACATCCATTGGTCTGCGGAGTCCGCCATGCCCGAAGACGGGGTGATCGGGAAGATCGCGCAGACTTCGTTGGTGCGGTAGGCGACATGTGCGACTGCGGTGTTGCCGTCCAGCGTGATCCGCGTACTCACAGCGCAAACTCCTTAGCCAAGATCGTGGCCGGTTCAGGCACCATTTCCATCGCATGGCAGGGACATTGGTCGACGCAGACCGAGCAGCCCGTGCAGAGTGCGAGATCAACGGTGTAGCCATGGGTCGGGCCCAGTTTGACGATCGCCGTTTCTGGACAGGCGGCGAAGCAATTGTCGCATTCGAAGCAATTGCCGCAGGACAGACAGCGCTTGGCTTCGTGCAACGCATCCTTCTGGCTCAACCCAGCGGTCACCTCGGCGAAGCCTTCGCGCTCGGCCGGTGGCACGTCGACTTCATGTGAGGGAATGGCGTCGCTATAGATCGGCAAATTCAGATCCGCGAAGGTAACGCCGGCATGCTTGGGTGCCGGCACAAGCGCCTTGCCGCGCAGCCAGCCGTCGATATGGTGCGCCGCCTTCTTGCCGTGCCCGGTCGCGGTCGTAACGGTGCGCGTGCTCGGCACCATGTCGCCACCGGCGAAGATGCCGGGATGACCGGTCATCATGTCGGGACCGACGATGACGGTTCCGTCCGGTTTGACCACGATACCGGGGATGCCGGCGAGGAAGCCGCTTTCCGCCTGCTGACCGAGGGCGAGGATCACGCTATCGGCCTGCAGTGTCTCGAAGGTTCCCGTCGGCTGCGGGATGCCCTTGTCGTCGAGCGCCATCAGCTCGACCGTCAGTGCCTCCGTATCGATGTCGCGGATACTGCTGAGCCACTTGATCTTGACGCCTTCGGCCAATGCTTCCGCGGCCTCGAAACTATGCGCCTCCATATGCGCGCGGTCACTGAAGAAGACGATCAGTGCTTCGGTGGCACCAAGGCGCTTCGCGGTGCGGGCGGCATCCATCGCCGTGTCGCCGGCACCGTAGATCACCACACGGCGGCCGATCTTGGGACTGAGCCCGGCGCCCACGTCATGCAGAAGGCTGACGGCTGTCACGACATGGGCGGCATCGCGCGCCGGAATACCGATATGACGGCCGGCCTGCGCACCGATCGCCACGAACACGGCATCGAAGCCGCCGGCCGCTTCCTCCGCCAGCAGATCCTCGACCTTGTGGTTCAGCACGATCTTGACGCCCATCGCCTCTATCCGCCCGATCTCCTGCATCAGGACGCCGCGCGGCAGGCGGTAGGCGGGAATCCCGAAATGCAGCATGCCGCCGGGCAACGGACCCGCTTCATGCACCTCGACCTGATGTCCGAGCCGCGCGAGATGATAGGCAGCAGACAGCCCGCTGGGACCCGCGCCCACGACCAGCACGCGCTTGGAGCTCGGTTGACCGGTGATCGGCAACGGCCACTTCGCGGCGGTTGCGCAGTCCCCCAGATAGCGTTCCACGCTGTGGATGCTGACGCTGCTATCAAGCTCGGCACGATTGCAGGAGGTTTCGCACGGGTGGTAGCAGACGCGGCCATGCACACTGGGCATCGGGTTGTCGCGCACCAGATGTTCCCAGGCTTTGCGGTCCTTCCCCGCCTGCGCCAGGGCGAGCCAGCCCTGTACGTCCTCGCCCGCTGGGCAGGCATTGTTGCAGGGCGGCAGCAGGTCGACATAGACCGGGTGGGCTGCGCGCGCCGGACCGGTGACGCGACGCCGCGTCATATCGACCGGTGGGCTCATGTCGGCATGGCCATCGCTCATGACAAGACCTTTGCGGCAACGGGGACGGAGGAGGCCTTGTGCCCGGTTTCACGGAGGAAGAAGGCCAGCACGATCGCCAGCACGATGCCCGCGATGCCGATGGAACTCGCATGCTGGAACACCCCCAGCGTGAGCTTCCCGCCACCCGACAAGCGGCCGAGCAGCCACCCATAAGCGGGCGCCAGCAGAGCGCTGAGCGTGAAGACGAGGAAGTTGATCGCGCCGGTGGCACTGCCTTTCACCCGGTCCGGGTTCACTTCCTTGATGATGCTGTAGGGCACCATCGCGGCGCCCGAGCCGATGCCGAGCAATAGACCGAGCATGTAAGGCGGCAGGACGCCGGGCAGGTAGACGAAGCAACTTGTCGCTACCAGCATGAGCAACGCGCCGGCGATGAGCACCGGCTTACGCCGCCCGATCCGGTCCGCCAGGTAGCCGAGCAGCGGACATCCGATCACCCAGCCGAGCGGCACCATGGACGCACGGGTCGACCGCTTCGGCATAACCGACGCCGAGCCCATCGCGTAGGAACGGAACACCCCAGATCATGTCGCCGATGGTCGTCGGCAGGAACAGCAAGCCGGCGGTGAAACCACAGAGGTAAGATTGGGGGTTCGACAGCACAGTCTGGTAGGGTTTGAACATCGAGAGCCACGACTCCCCGCCGGAAACGGGCCTCGCATCTCGGCCGGACGGCGTCGTGACCAGCACGATGACGGCGACCACCAACAGTGCGACGCCCGCGATGAGCCAGAACTGCTGCCACGTGATCAGGTCGTGGATCATCGGGCCGACAGCGAATTGCCCAGCGGAGCCGCCGAGCATTCCGAACATTTGGGTGAAGCCGATCGCCGTCGCCAAGTAGCCGGCGCTGAAACCGTGGCTTGCGAGATAGACCGCGCCGGTGAATGCGAAGGCGGCGCCCATTCCCTGCAGAAGACGCCCCACTTCGGCGATTTGATAGCCGCCCAGCCCAAACAGGATACTGCCAATCGCGGTGACGACGATGCCGGCAGGAATAACGTATTTGGCGCCGAGACGGTCGAGCGAAGCGCCGGCCACGATCGAGAAGGTCGAATAGGTATAGTAATACAGCCCCAGCAGCGAGCTGACACCCAGCGTCGAGAGGCCAAACGTGCTGGTCAATTCAGGAACCATGACCCCGGGCGCGGACCGCAAGGCATATTGCCCGAAGTAGAACACGAGGCAGAAGCCCCAGGCGACAATGAAGCCGGAAGGATTGGAACGCACCGGTGATACGGTTACCGCAGTCGCCGACATTACCGCCTCCCTAATCTGATACCGAAGGTTAGCCGGCAAGAGCATGGCCGCGGCAGCATCGGAAACTACTCACACGCGCTGGGATCCGGAGGCTTCGCGATATTGTTTCGTGGGTATTTTCCGAGCCTGCCCCGGTGGCCGCGAATGGCTCAGCATTTGGAATTCGCGGGCAGGACATGCCCTTCTCCTAAGGAATGAGGGTTTTGAATCATGCCGGATGCCGGCCTTGACGAATTCCTCGAAAACCGCCCGTTCGACGAGATTGCGGTCGGCGACAGCGCGAGCCTTTCACATCGTGTGACACAACGCGACGTCGACCTGTTCGCCACGGCCACCGGCGACGTCAATCCAGCGCACGTAGACCCTGCCTATGCGGCCACCGACATGTTCCACCACATCATCATCCACGGCCTATGGGGCGGCGGCCTGATCTCCGCCGTGCTTGGCACCAAGTTGCCCGGACCGGGAACGATTTACCTTGGTCAGACGTTGCGGTTCAGACATCCGGTCAGCATCGGTGACACCATCACGGCCACTCTCAAAGTCACGGAAAAGCAGGCCGACAAAGGCAACGTGACCTTCGACTGTGTCTGCACCAATCAGGATGGTCAGGTCGTCATCACCGGAACCGCCGAGACGCATGCACCGCGCGAGAAGGTAAGGGTGGAGCGGATCACCCTGCCCTATGTACGCGTGGCGCGGCATGACGGGATGCGGGCGCTGCTGACCCGAGCCTCGGCGGAGGCGGCCGTCATGACGGCCGTGGTGCATCCCGTCGACGCGATGTCGCTGGTCGCGGCGGTGGAAGCCGCGAAGGCCGGGTTCATTGTGCCGATACTGATTGGCCCGACCGTGCGCATCAAGGCGGTGGCGGCGGCCGAAGCCGTGGACATTTCGGACTACCGCCTCGTCGAGGCAGCGGATGCGGCAGCAGCAGCTGCAGCGGCGGTTGCAATGGCCCGTGCTGGAGAGGTGGCCATGCTGATGAAGGGCGATTTGCACACCGATGTGCTCATGCACCCAGTTATGTCGTCTCTGACCGGGCTGCGCACGGCCAAGCAGATCAGCCACGTCTTCGTCCTCGACGTGCCCGACTACCCACGCCTGCTGCTGTTGACGGACATGGCGATCAACATCTCACCGATCCTGGCGGAAAAGGTGGGCATCGTTCAGAACGCCATCGACTGTGCGCATGTCATCGGCATCGAGCGGCCGCGCGTGGCGATCCTGGCCCCGGTCGAGGTGGTGAACCCACGCCTGCAGGCGACCGTGGATGCTGCAGCCCTATGCAAGATGGCGGATCGCGGCCAGATCACCGGCGGGATCGTGGACGGTCCCCTGGGCTTCGACAACGCAATCAGCCCTGAGGCGGCGGCCGAGAAAGGTATCGTCTCCGAAGTCGCCGGCCGAGCCGAGATTCTGGTTGTTCCTGACCTCAACGCCGGCAATATGCTGGCGAAAGAGTTTACATTTCTCTCGGGCGCGGCCGCGGCGGGCGTCGTGCTAGGCGCGACGGTGCCCATCGTCCTGACCAGCCGCGCCGACAATGCCGCCACACGACTAGCCTCCTGCGCATTGGGATTGCTGGTGTCACGAGGCATCCGATGATGGCCTCGGGCCAGCCCGGCCGCCTGAAGGCCGCACTGAAGTCAGGCTTGTGCTGAAGCCTAGTTTTGCGAACGACACGGTCTTTGAGCTGGTGAAGCGCGGCGACCGGTCGGCACGCGTATTGCCGGACGTCGAAGCCACATGATCCATCGCCACCATGCGGGCACGATGAAGGCAGGGTCGGCGGATCAGGCAGGAAAGGACAGGTCATGACCAAAGGCGCGATTCTCAGCCAGCAGCACCATCCCAACCTAGCAGGAAAGGCGACAGCGTCGACCGCTGCCAATGCGATCTACACCTGCCCCATGCATCCGCAGATACGCCACAATGGGCCGGGCAACTGCCCAATCTGCGGCATGACGTTGGAGCCCGTCGTTGTGACCAGCGAGGCGGCCCCTAATCTTGAACTGCGCGACATGACGCGGCGCTTCTGGATTGGCCTGGTGCTGACCCTACCCGTGTTCATCTTGGAGATGGGCAGCCATATTCCGAGGTTGGGCCTCCCCCGCCTCGTGCCCGAGCAATGGTCGATCTGGATCCAGTTCGTCCTGGCGACACCAGTCGTATTCTGGGCCGGATGGCCGTTCTTCCAGCGCGGGTGGGCGTCGCTGCGGTCCGGGCATCTGAACATGTTCACGTTGGTCGCACTCGGTGCGGGGTCCGCTTACCTCTACAGTTTAGTCGCGACCTTCGCGCCTGATCTGTTCCCGGCCGGGTTCCGGGTGATGGGGGGAACGGTTGCCGTCTACTACGAGGCCGCCGCGGTCATTACCGTTCTCGTGCTCCTCGGCCAGGTGTTGGAGTTGCGGGCGCGCGACCAGACCGGGGGCGCCATTCGCGCGCTGCTCAACCTTGCGCCTAAGACCGCGCGAAGGCTGCGCGAGGGTGCGGATGATGAGGAAATTGCCCTTGACCAGGTGCAGGTCGGCGACCGCCTGCGCGTGCGACCCGGTGACGGCGTACCCGTGGACGGAACGGTCCAGGAAGGCAAAAGCGCCGTCGACGAATCGATGGTCACGGGCGAGTCCATGCCGTCACCCAAGGAGGCTGGGGACAAAGTCATTGGCGGCACAGTAAACGGCTCCGGGTCGCTGGTCATGCGCGCCGAGGCGGTCGGCGCAGGCGGCATGCTGTCCCGCATCGTCGCCATGGTCGCCGATGCGCAGCGCAGCCGGGCACCGATCCAGAAGCTGGCCGACACGGTGGCGGGCTATTTCGTCCCCGCGGTCCTCGGCATCGCCGTCATCGCTTTCATAGCCTGGGCGGTGGTGGGACCAGCGCCTGCCCTTGCCTTCGCGCTGGTCGCGGCTGTTTCGGTCGTCATCATCGCTTGCCCCTGTGCGCTGGGACTGGCCACGCCGATGTCGATCATGGTCGCGATGGGCAAGGGTGCCGGGGCGGGCGTGCTCATCAAGTCGGCGGAGAGCCTGGAGCGCATGGAGAAGGTCGACACGTTGGTTGTGGACAAAACCGGCACGCTGACCGAGGGCAAGCCCCGTGTCACCTCGATCATTCCCGCCTCTGGGTTGACCGAAGACGACGTGCTGCGACTGGCTGTGAGCCTTGAGCGGTCGAGCGAGCACCCGCTTGCGACCGCTGTCATGGCCGCGGCCAAGGAGAAGAACATCGCGGCCGAAGAGTCGACCGACTTCAGTTCGGTGACGGGCAAGGGTGTCACTGGCAAGGTCGGAGGCCGGCTGGTGGCGCTCGGCAACGCCAAACTGATGGCGGGACAGAATGTTGACGTAGGCGACCTCGCTAGGAAGGCAGACTTGCTTCGCGGCTCCGGCGCCACCGTTCTCTTCGTAGCCATCGATGGCAAGGCGGGGGGCATCATCGCGATCGCCGACCCGATCAAGGCAACTACTCGGTCCGCGCTCGACAGCCTGCGATCTGATGGTATCCACGTCGTCATGCTGACGGGTGACAACAGGACGACAGCACAGGCTGTTGCCAACCAGCTCGGCATCGAGGACGTCGAGGCGGACGTGCTGCCCGAAGACAAGAGCCGTATCGTGAAGAAGCTACGTGCCGCCGGTAAGATCGTCGCGATGGCAGGCGACGGCGTGAACGATGCACCTGCGCTGGCCGAGGCCGACGTGGGAATTGCAATGGGGACGGGCACTGAGGTAGCAATTCAAAGCGCCAGCGTTACGCTGGTGAAGGGTGACCTGGCCGGGATCGCGCGCGCCCGGGCCCTGAGCCGCATGACCATGCGCAATATCCGTCAGAACCTGGTATTTGCCTTCGCCTATAACGCGATCGGCATTCCTGTGGCGGCTGGCGTGCTCTATCCGACCTTCGGCATCCTACTCAGTCCAGTGGTAGCGGCACTGGCGATGTCTCTGAGTTCGGTCTCCGTCATTGGCAATGCCTTGCGCCTGCGGGCTGCCCACCTCTGACGCTGGGCATCCGACAAATATGAAAATTACTAGGTAGCGTGGACGGATTTGACCAGCATTAGCCCGCACGCTTGCTTCTTCGAGTTTTCGCGGCGCGGGATGAACGGCGTGATGCCGCGTGAGAGTGCGGCTGCTCGGTTGGCGTGACCATCGCATCCTTTATACGTCATCGCGATGCGCGAGCGGATGTCTGGACCGACGTCGAGCGACGTCTCGAACTGTGTGCTGTCGCTGACCTCGCCCCCGGTCAGATGGAAATCGAGTGGATTGCCGTCGAGATCGGGCAGCCCGATGTGCGAGCGCCGTCACACGGCGGCCGCGGCGGCCCTTTTTTAGTGGTTTTTGCTCCCAAGCATCTCGTCGGTGCTCTCCACTGCTTCCCTCTGGATCTGACGCAGATGTTCGTCGCTGCGAAAGCTCTCCGCGTAGATTTTGTAGACGTCTTCGGTGCCTGACGGCCGCGCCGCGAACCAGCCGCCAGCCGTCACGACCTTCAGTCCACCGAGAGGCGCGTCATTTCCGGGCGCCGTATTCAGCTTTGCCTCGACTGCCTCCCCCGCAAGAGACGTCCTGGTGAACTGATCGGGTGCAAGCGCAGCGAGACGCTTCCTTTGCTCCGCTGTCGCCGGCGCGTCTGTCCGTTCATAGAACGATGTACCAAGCTCTCCGGTCAGACCGTCATAAATCTCGCCCGGATCACGCTTGGCTTGCGCCATGATTTCTGCCGCCAGGAGCCCAAGAATGAGGCCATCCTTGTCGGTAGACCACACCGATCCGTCCCGCCTCAGGAAGGAAGCGCCGGCACTCTCCTCGCCACCGAATCCCAGTGATCCGTCGGTCAACCCATCGACGAACCATTTGAAGCCGACTGGTACTTCGACGAGCGGCCGATTGAGCTTGCCCGCAACCCTGTCGATGATTCCGCTGCTGACCATGGTCTTTCCGATGCCAGCCTTGCCGCCCCAGTCGCTTCGGCTGCCGAAAAGATAAGAAATCGCGGCGGCGAGGTAATGATTGGGCTTCATCAGACCATGCGACTTCGTCACGATGCCATGGCGATCTGCATCGGTATCGTTCGCGAAAGCGATATCGAAACTCTCCCGCATCCCGATCAACCGCGTCATGGCGTAGGAGGAAGAGCAATCCATTCTGATTTTGCCGTCCCAATCGGCAGACATGAAGCGAAATGTGGGATCGACCACGTCGCTCACGATGGTGGCCGCGATGCCATAGCGCTCGATGATCGGCTGCCAATACCCGACGCTCGCACCGCCCAGGGGATCAATGCCGATCGTCACGCCAGATGCACGGATCGCATCCATATCCACGACATTGGCCAGATCCGCGACATAGGGGCCGATATAGTCATAGCGGTGAACCCTAGGCGAGTGGATGGCGCGGTCATAAGGGATCCGGCGCACGCCATTCAGCGCGCTCTCCAGCAATGTATTCGCGATCTTCGCAATCGTGCCCGTCGCCTTCGTATCGGCGGGACCACCCGAGGGCGGGTTGTATTTGAAGCCGCCATCCTCCGGCGGGTTGTGGGAGGGCGTGATGACGATGCCGTCCGCGAAGCCCGCCGTGCGGCCCCTGTTGTAGGAGAGGATCGCGTGAGAGATCACGGGGGTTGGGGTATAGCCACCCTTCTCGTCTATCATCACGTCCACCTCGTTGGCAGCGAACACCTCGATGGCCGTCGCCAAGGCGGCTTCGGACAAACCGTGCGTGTCGATCCCGATAAAGAGTGGGCCCTCCGTGCCCTCCCCCGCGCGGAATTGGCAGATCGCCTGGCTGATCGCGAGGATATGAGCCTCGTTGAAGGAATGATCGAAGGCGGACCCGCGATGGCCGGAGGTACCGAAGGTCACGCGTTGCGCCGCCACCGCGGGATCCGGTTTGGCGGTAAAATAAGCCGTCATCAGGCGTGGGATGTTGACCAGGAGTGACGGATCGAGGGTCTTCCCCGCCAGCGGGCTGATGTGAGAGGTCATGATGTCTTCCCTTCAAATTACGCCGCCGCGGGCGTGTGAACGGCATCAAGCTCGGTTTGTCCAAGCTCAACCTCCAAGCGGTGTGTCGCGCCGTCATCGATCAGCGTCACCCGCAGTGGCCGCTCCAGTATCACCCTTCCATCAATCCTAGCGGACGCAATCCCCAAGCCGGATTGATGCGGATTGCGAACATGGATCTCGTAATGGCTGGAACGGTGACGAAGCACGATCTCGAAGCCGGGCCAGGCTTTCGGGATGCGAGGATCAAGGCACAGCACGTCTCCGAGCAGGCGTAGACCTAGAATGCCCTCGGTGGCCGCGCGTTGCATCCAACCCGCCGACCCCGTGTACCAGGTCCAGCCGCCACGCCCGACATGCGGCGCGACGGCGTAAATATCCGCCGCCACGACATAAGGTTCCACCTTGTAGCGATGCACATCCGCGCGCGTACGCGCGTGGTTGATGGGATTAAGAAGTGCGAAGAGAGATGCCGCCGCGTCCCCATCGCCCAGCGCCGCGAAAGCCATCACGGACCAGAGCGCCGCATGCGTATATTGGCCACCGTTTTCGCGTATACCGGGCGGATAGCCCTTGATATAGCCAGGATCGAGCGCGGTTTTGTCAAAAGGTGGCTCAAACAGGAGCGCTAGGCCCTGCTCGGGCCGGATGAGGTGACGCGTCACGGCAGCCATCGCGAGAGCGGCCTTTTCCGGCGTGGATGCCCCTGAGAGCACGGCCCAAGACTGCGCAATGGAGTCGATCCGGCACTCATCATTGGTGGCCGATCCCAGGGGCGTTCCGTCATCGAAGAATCCCCGTCGATACCAGTCGCCATCCCAGGCCTCGCTGCCGAGTGCGACCTTCAGAGACGCCATATGCCCCTCCCAGCTCGTCACATGGTCGGTGTCGCCGCGCGACTTCGCGAAGGGAACAAAAGCTTCCAGCGCGGCATAGAGGAACCATCCGAGCCAAACGCTCTCGCCCTGCCCCTTCTCGCCGACCCGGTTCATGCCGTCATTCCAATCGCCCGTGCCCATCAGTGGGAGCCCGTGCTGGCCGACCGCGAGGCTGTGATCCAAAGCGCGGGCGCAGTGCTCGAACAAGGTGGCATGTTGATCTGAGACGGTCGGCAAGAAGAAGTTGTCGTGCTCACCCGGCGCCAATGATTGGCCTTCCAGAAAGGCGAGCGACTCGTCAAGCACCCCGACGTCGGCCGTGGCGGACACATATTGGCTGACGGCATAGGCGAGCCACGCACGATCGTCGGAGATACGGGTTCGCACGCCTTGCCCCGAATGCGGCAGCCACCAATGCTGTACATCTCCTTCGATAAACTGACGCGAGGCGGATTCCAGAAGATGCGCACGCGTCAGAGCCGGCCGCGATACCGTCAGAGCCATTCCATCCTGAAGTTGATCACGAAAGCCGTAAGCGCCACTCGCCTGATAGAAGGCCGATCGCGCCCAGACACGGCAAGCGAGCGCCTGATACAAAAGCCAACCATTGACCATGATGTCCATGGACCGGTCGGGGGTCTTGACCTCGATCCGACCGAGGGCGTCGTCCCAATAGTCCTTAACGGTCGCCAAGATTCCATCAAGGTCGGCTGTTCGATACTGACTGATCAGTCGCCGTGCTTCATCAGCACTCGGCGCGTCACCCAGAAAGAAGACGATCTCTACAGTGCCGTTCGCCGGCACCACGACCTTCCGTCGCATGGCACAGCAAGGGTCGAGGCCGGCCCCTACTCGGTTGGACAAAGGCGTGCCGTCGCGGAGCGCCAGCGGGTCCGCGAGCGTTCCGTGGCGTCCAACGAATTCTCGCCGATCGCCCGTCCACTCCGTCTGGCCGCCATGCATATCCGCAAACGCCACCCGCGACGGGAAGGCCATATTCCAGGAATTGCGCGCAAGCATTGCGCCGGTCACAGAGTCGATTTCCGTGGCAACGAACGGCAAGGAGGCCGAGCGCTGTGGCGCAAGAACCCATTCCGCATAGGCGGTGATGCTCAGATGCCGAGCGCGGCCGGAACGATTCCGCAGCACAAGGCGAGATATTTTGATTGACGCATCCATCGGCACGTATTGGAGAAGCTCGCTGCCAATACCGCTCGCCGTATGCTCGAAACGGGAATAGCCGTGTCCGTGACGCGCCACATAAGTCGCGTGATCGTCGCGCTTGGGGAACGCAGTCGGACACCAGACGTCACCGCTTTCCTCGTCACGGAGGTAGAACGCCTCGCCGGCGCGATCCGTGACGGGGTCGTTCGACCACGGCGTAAGTTGATACTCGCGGCTATTGACCGACCAGCTATAGCCGCTGCCCTCGGTCGCCACCTGGAAGCCGAAAGCAGGATTTGCAATGACGTTGATCCAGGGTGCCGGGGTGGATTGGCCTGGACCGATCACGGTCACGTATTCCTTTCCGCCGCGGGCGAAGCCCCCGAGCCCATTAAAGAACTCAAGATCGGGCGTGGTCGGTGATGCCTGCCTCTCCGGAGGCGTACGGTGCCCTTTCGCGGTCTTACGAGCGGATACGCCCTTTTCGGAAATGCGTTCGAGTTGATCGAACAGGCTGCCGTGTTGGGCGACGAGTACGACGCGGGCCACGGAAACTAGAAGGGCGCTGGTCTCCGCCGGAATGAGATCGGCGCGGAGCACGAAGACGCGCCCAGACGGTGCGTCTCCACCGGTTCGCCAACGGGATTGACTGGTCCGAAGCTGCGCCTCGATCGCGATCTGCAGATCCTGAACGTAGGATGACTGGCGCTCATTCAGAATGACCAGGTCGACCGCAAGCCGCTTCATACGCCAGTATTCATGCGCCTGCAGCAGCTGTCGGGCGATGTCGAGGCTGCCAAGATCGCTGATCCGCAGGAGAATGATAGGGAGATCGCCGGAGATTCCTTGCCCCCAGAGACCTGATTGTGCCCCTGCCCCCCGCGAGATCGCGGTCGATGCCGGGCGCAAGTCCGGCGTCGCATAAATCGCGTAACCCGCGAGACGCTGGAAGAGACCGGCCTCGCCCGACGTGATACTGAAATGATGGAGCTGCACCTGCGCCTGGGTCCAGGTGAGCGTCGTTGCCCGCGTGAAGGCGGCGGTGTCACGATGCTTGTCCACGCTATCCAGCAGCTCTTGCCGTGTCGCCGCGACGACCGTCCAGAAATCGACATGCACGAGGCCCGACGGCGGAATGATGACGCGGCGACGCAAGGCGAAGATTGGATCGAGAACGGTTCCGACCGTATTGGAAAGAGATTGCCCGTCGATCATCGCGATCGGCGTGCGCGCTCCATGTCCGCGCCCGAGAAAGCGCGCGCGATCGGTCTCTATCTCGATCGGGCCGACCGCTTCGCCGTCGACCACGGCCAGATGCGCGGCCCAAACCTCGGCCTCTTCCGATGTGCGTCGGCGCCGGGTCGCCAGGATCGCCCCCACGTCTTCGAGAAACTCGGTTTCCACGAAAAGTTTTGCGAAAGCCGGATGAGCGACATCTGTCGCCTGTGGCGCCAACACGAGTTCCGCATAGGACGTGATCTCGATCTCACGCCCGTGGAGGCTCGTGTTGGAGATCGAGACCCGCCGCACCTCCGCATCGTCTTCGGACGACACGAGCACTTGCACAGTCGTCGTCAGCCGCCCGTCGCGCCGCGTGAATTCAGCCCGATCCTCATTAAAGATGACCTGATAATCATCGGGTTCCACACCGGTGGGCTGATAGGTCGCAGACCAAACCGCGCCGCTGCGCACATCCCTGATATAGATGTAGGAGCCGGAATCATCGCATGTCGCGTCTTCGCGCCACCGCGTGATCGCAAGGCCGCCCCAGCGACTATAGCCGGAGCCGGCGACCGTGAGCATGGTAGTATAGTGGCCATTCGAAAGAAGATGAGTCGCCGGCGTCGCCTGATGGGCCGAGTCAAAGCGGCGTCCACCTGGCGCCTCTACCTCTCCAGCTCTGGCCTGTATCTCGGCCTCGCGCGGGGGGGCGACCGAGATCTCCCGCGGCGGCCGCTCCTGCAACAGAAGTTCCGTCGCCTGGACAATCGGCTCGGCATGGAAGCGGGTCCTCATCACGCCGTCCAGTAGCGCATCGGCGATCGCGACGATCGTCATCCCCTGATGATGGGCCATGAAGGCGCGCACGATGGCGACGGTCTCGCCCTCCCGCACGCGGATCGGCGTGTAATCGAGTGCTTCATAGAAGCCGTAGCGACCGAGCGCGCCCGCCGCCGTCAAACGACCGAGGTTCCCGGATGCGGCTTTCGGATCGACCATCGCCGCCAAAGCAGTGGCATAGGGGGCAATGACGCGGCTCTGTCCGAGCCCACGCTTCAGGCCGAGGCCGGGAACTCCGAAATTGGAATACTGGTAGGTGAACTCGAGGTCCCGAGCATTGTATGCGGATTCCGAAATACCCCAAGGCAAGTCGAGCTCGGCGGCATAGGCGATCTGCCGGGCGACGATCAGCCGGCTTGTCTGCTCAATCAGGCTCCCCATCGGTGCGCGCATCACCAAAGATGGCATCAGATATTCGAACATCGAACCCGACCATGAGATCAGCGCGGCCCGGTGACCGATCGGAGTAACCGTGCGACCGAGCCGGAACCAATGGCGCGCGGGAATATCCCCTTTAGCAATCGCGAAAAAGCTCGCCAGCCGCGCCTCGGACGCCAGAAGATCATAGCAATTCGAGTCGAGCGATGCGTCTGCAGCGACAAAGCCGATTGATAGAAGCTTTCGCTTCTCGTCGAACAGAAACGTGAAGTCCATTTCGAGTGCAAAGGTTCTGGCCTTCTCTTCGATCGTCGCAAGGCGTGCGTCCATCGATCCGTCCGCGAGCGCCAGAAGTTTGAGATCGCGGCGGTGACTTTCGATCGCAATCGCGCTTGCCTGGGCCCAGTATAGCAGGTCCGTCCCAGTGTCATCACCGCGCTCCTCCGCAAGCACGTGGGCAATGTCGATCATGGTGGCGCACTGGGCTGCCAAGTCTTTCAGCTGCCGCCCGACGTCGCTCCCATACGCGGAATTAGGCCGCACCGCTTTGATGAGACCAAGAAGCGCCTCATCGAGCTGACCCCAAGTGACCGTCTGGGTTTGCGGGCCGCCGCGCAAGCGCCCTACTTCCTCCTGCGTTAGAGAGAGCGCGTCCGCGATGCCGGCGAAGCGCGCGGCCGCCGAAACAGGCGTCGCCCGCCATTCACCGCAGGCGTTCGCGAGCGCGATGAGATGACCGGCGAGATTTCCGCTATCAACCGAAGAAATATATTGAGGATCAAGCGGACGTAGATCTGTCGTGTCGTACCAGTTGTAGAAATGTCCTCGAAAGCGCGCGAGGCCCGCCATGGTGGCCAGCGTCGCTTCAAGGCGAGTGGCAGCGTCCACAGTGCCCGCCCAACCCAGATCGCGGGCGGAGAGGATGGACAGAAGATAAAGACCAAGATTGGTAGGCGAGGTCCGGTGGGCAACTTCCGGCGTCGGTTGCTCCTGGAAGTTGTCCGGGGGCAGGCTGTTTTCGGCCGCAGTCACAAAGGTCTCGAAGAAGCGCCAGGTGCGCCGAGCCGTCAGCCGCAAGCTGCGGCGATCTGCCGGAAGATCAGACAAAAGGTCATGGCGCTGGGGCGATAGGCTCACCCAAAGCGCCACGGCCGGGGAGAGAAGCCAGAGCAGCAGGAACGGTGCGGCGATCACCCATGTCCGGTTTCCCGTGCCGCACACGACTCCTGCCGCTACGCCGGCGACGATCGCGACGCCCGCCATCCTTCGGTAGAAGCCGACGAGGTCGAGGCGCGGGGCAGTCGTCGATGCGGCGGCGGGTGTCCATTCCAACAAATGCCGGCGGCTGACGAGAAGACGCCACAGCGTGCGGATAATGGCGTCCCCCATCAGCCACGCCTGATGCGCCAGGAAGATGATGTTCAAAGCGGATAGCGACGTGGCTAGACGGAGATCCACGCCTAATCCCCGGACGTGACTTGAGAGCGTTATACCCGCTCGACGCGGCCGAATGGCCGCAACGACAGGAATAGCGGTCGGCACGACCAGTGTTGCAATGACAAGGCCCGTCCAGATCAGCGCCTGATGAAGAGGCAATGCCCAGCCCGCGAGCAAGGCGAGGACTGCGGCGGGAGCCGATAGACTGCGCCGCAGATTGTCCAGCATCTTGGAGCGACCGAGCGCCGGAACATGTCCAGTCCGCGACTTCAAATGCCCCGTAACCCGTCCGAAACCGAAGATCCATGGCAGGAGCTGCCAGTCTCCGCGGGTCCAGCGATGGTGCCGTCTCGCACCGACATCGTAGCGGGTCGGAAAAGCCTCCACGACTTCGACGTCGGACGCAAGACCGGCACGGGCGAAGACGCCCTCGAAAAGATCGTGACTCAGCACCGTTGATTCCGGAATGCGTCCGGCCAAAGACGCCTCGAATGCATCCACATCATAGATGCCTTTGCCCGCATAAGATCCCTCTCCAAACAGGTCCTGGTAAACATCGGACACGGCTGCGGCATAGGGGTCGATGCCGCTCAGGCTCGAGAAGATGCGTTGGAAACGCGAGCCTTCGCGGCTGACCGGCAGCGATGGTGTGACCCTCGGCTGCAGGATGGCATAGCCTTCCACAACGCGGCCGCCAGCCGCATCGAACCTTGGCTGATTGAGCGGATGGGCCATTTTCCCGATCAGTCGGCGCACCGTATCGCGCGGCAATCGGGTATCAGTGTCCAAGGTCAGGACGTACCGAACGCCTGGGGGCGGCAGCGGCATCTGGCCATCGATCGCGATGAAGCTGGTATCCGTGGCGGCACGGAGGAGACGGTTCAACTCGTGGAGCTTGCCTCGCTTGCGTTCCCAACCGATCCATCGCGCCTCCCCCTCGTTCCAACTCCGCCTGCGGTGCAGGAGCAGAAAACGGGCACCGGCAGGTGCCGGTCCATATTGGCGATTGAGACCGGCAATCCCATCCGCCGCGGCCTCCAGGAGAGCGCCGTCACCGGCCTCATGCTCGTCTTTGGAATCCTCCCAATCCGACACCAGTGCGAAATGAAGATCGCCATGCCCGCTAGCGAGGTGGTGAATTTCGAGCCTCTCGACCTGTTGCTTGATGGCCGCGATTGTCGTTAGCAGTGTCGGAACCGCCACCAGGGTCCGCAACTGCGGAGGAACGCCGCCACGGAGTTCGAGGGCTGGCAGTCGTCCGGCGCCGAAGCCCATGCTGACGGCGCGATTGAGCAAGGCGACCGCAAGATCAATCGACGGAACCAAGCCCAGGAACCCAAGAAGAACCAGCCAGCCATGACCGAGCCGTTCATCCGCCAAAACGACCAGGGGAACCGCCAGCACGCCTGCCGTAACGACGGCAACGCCGGCCGTATATCCGCCGATTCCCACCTTACGGTTGAGGCGCGCGACCCATTTACGGATCGGCAGGCGATAACCGACCTGGGACTCGAAGCCTAGTCGGCCTCCCGATACGAGATAGTATCCTGGATCCCGGTGACGCGTTTCCGTTTCAGCGCCGGATAGATGCTGAGCATCGTCGGCCGTCGCCACCGCCATCCGCGCGATCTCGATTTCGCTGTGATCCGAGCCTCGGGCGAGCTGCTCGACGCAGGTCCGGTAGAGATCGCGAGTTTCGAAATCCATGTCCTTGAAGTTGTTGCCCGCCAACAGCGTGTCGTTGACAAGACTCATGCCCTCAAAACCCTCGTTCCAATCGGCATCCGCGATCAGGTGAAGGCTGGTGATCACGTTGCGCACCGACACGTTGGTGGCGCCTTGCTCCCGATGGACGTCGCGAACCACGACATCCGCCGTCTTGCCTTGTGCCGCCAGACGCTCATCGAGCCATGCTAATGCTGGCGTTACCTTGGGATCTTGATCGCGTAGTCTATGCATCAACTGGACTGTAAAGGCGTCGGGCAGCTTATCATGCATTCGGTGGGTCAGGACGACAGAGACGGGCTCAATCGGGCGACCGGCGGCCCCCAACAGACGGTCGGCGAGATCGTCGGCTTCCAGACGTTCCGCGCGATTTTGCACGATTAGCACCGAAAGCCGCCTTAGATTTTCGATCAGGACGATGCGCAGGGTCACTGGAAGTGCCCACAACTCAGCAATTTCCAGAAGCTGCACTTCCTGATACGCGCGTATATAGTGTTGCAGCACCGTTGCATCGAATGAACTGTCTGTATGTGCAACGAAAGCCCACGCCAGCCCAAATACTCGTGGATATCCGACGAATGGCCCCGCGGCCAGCTTGGGCAGCTTTCGGTAGAAGCTCGGAGGCAGGTCCGTGCGAATTTCACGGAACTGCTGCTCGACGAGATGATAGTTGTCGATCAGCCACTCGGCCGCCGGCGTAATAGCGTGGCCCTGATTGAGAGATTGAACCATGCTTTGGTAGGCCGCGAAGAGAACGGGAACGTTTTCGGAAAGCCTGCGCCCGAGGGGATGGCCCCTCACCGCGCGCATCGTCACAGGCTGAGCCGCCGCCAAGCTTCTCCCGTGCCCTTCAAGGCGCTCGAGACTGAAAAGCTCCTCGCGGATAGGAGTAGGTGTATCCCAAAACGAGGGCGCACGGCGCCATACGAGGCTGCGAAACAAAAGGGCTGCCAATTGAACCTCGCTTTTTAGGCCGCTTTTTAGCCAACGCTGTATTGAAAGGTGACGCAAAAATGGATGCCGGCGTCGCCGCCGAGAGGTTTGACGATTGCGTGTCAGTTTTTGATCCGGGTTACGCGCGCCTTTGGTCGACAACGCCCCTCCCCTACAACGCCAACGACCTTACTCGAAGAGCGCATCGGCTCGTGAGGTTCGGAAACTACTCACACCACCCCTCACCTCTAGGTAGTTTCCGAATCTTCCTGCTTCATGTGGAAGATGCGACGTTCGAAGAACCTCCATGAGTTCTCGGACCTTCCATCTCTTGCGATGGAATCCTTTTGAAAAGGTTGACCGTGATGACTGGGTTACCCATCGTTCTTCTCCCGCTTATCCTTATCCTCGCCTTCGTCATTCTCTTCTCCGCGGTAAAGGTCTTGCGGGAATATGAACGGGCCGTCGTCTTCACGCTTGGCCGATTTCAAAAGGTGAAGGGGCCGGGTCTCGTCCTTCTGATTCCGTTCCTGCAGCAAATGGTGCGGGTGGACTTGCGCATCCAGGTAATCGAGATCCCGACGCAGGACGTTATCTCCCGCGACAATGTGTCCATGAAGGTCGATGCCGTTCTCTACTTCAAGGTCACCAATCCCGAGCACGCGATCATTCAGGTGCAGTCCTATCTCCCTGCGACCAATATGCTCGCCCAAACAACGCTGCGCGCAGTTCTGGGCCAACATGACCTCGACGAGATGCTTTCGGAACGCAAGAAGCTCAGCAGCGACGTTCAGAGTATTCTCGATGCGCAGACGGAAATTTGGGGCATCAAGGTTAGCAACGTCGAAATCAGAACCGTCGAACTGACGGAGAACATGGTGCGCGCCATTGCGAAGCAGGCAGAAGCGGAACGCGACCGGCGGGCCAAGATCATTCACGCAGAAGCGGAATTCCAGGCATCGCAAACGCTTGTCAATGCGGCCAAAATCCTAGGAAGCGTGCCTGCGGCAATGCAGCTCCGGTATCTGCAGACGCTTACCGAGATCGGGGCAGAACAGAATTCCACAGTCGTCTTCCCAATGCCGATCGACATCATCAGGCCGTTTCTCGAACTGCTCGAGAAATCTGGCAAACCCTCCGTCCCAATTGTAGGAATGAACGGTGCGGTCCCCAAGGAAGAGTCCTTGCCACAATAGGGCATCGGCGATCTGGCGGACTGTGATGTGAGTATCCCAGTCGCCACGCCACCGGTCGGAGTCGCGTGTGGTCTCTCCGTGTCAAATTCTGCCGCTGTTCCAGGTTTCGGTCGACGTGACGGTCTCGCTCCTCGTCGGCACGCTCAATCTGGTGATGATCGCGGAACTCGGTGTCTCGGCCCGGCCGGTGGCGATCATGGTGGCGTTGCCGCTGATCTTCGCGCCGGCGCGCGCCCTGATCGGCTTCCGCTCTGACAATTACCCGCTCGGTGCTGAAAGCGGCCTACGTCCGTGACCCTGCCCCAACTTGCCCTCACTCATACGCAGAATCCGTTCTCCGTTGCTCTGCACCCCATCTTTGGACCGCCCCAGGGTAGAGTCTTGGGCCTGGTTTCACGATGACGGGCTGGGGCCGTCATCGTGATAATGCAGTGAAATCGGCGCCATATTACCAATCGCCCCGTGCGGGCGAACCTCATTGTAGTAACTGAGCACCTCAACTACGAGCTGCCACTTGATGGCATAGGTACT
This sequence comes from Acidisoma sp. PAMC 29798, assembly GCF_030252425.1. Taxonomy (GTDB): domain Bacteria; phylum Pseudomonadota; class Alphaproteobacteria; order Acetobacterales; family Acetobacteraceae; genus Acidisoma; species Acidisoma cladoniae. The sequence continues at coordinate 2,315,725 of NZ_CP126994.1, forward strand.
TTCCGAGTCTATGCCACGGCCTTAGTCGCTTGCTACTTCGACCGCTCAAGGCCTGGGTCATCGCGATAACGAGACCAGAGCCGGTAAGAACGATTGTAGGAAGGGACGATGATCATAATGAGCCTGCCGCAACAATTTATACCTACAGACGTCTATATGTCGGGGAAGAGCGCCTTTTGCGCCGGATGGTCGCAGCAGACGAACCCGTGGGAAGCTGGAAGTGAGGAACACGATCAGTGGTCAGACGGATGGGATGATGCCAACTGTTCTCAATCGGTCCTTCCCTTTCTGGAAGGCGGCGATGCCCACGCGTTCGCAGAAAGCTTGTCAGCAAATCCTTGGAGCGTCGTATCTGAGGAGCATACGCTCTGGACTGATGGGTGGCTTGCCGCTGCGGCCGCACCGAAACACCTATAATTCTCGCCGAATGCCAACTTATGGCAAGAAGGCTCCGACGCCACCACCACGCCGAAGTTACCGGACCTCCTTAAAAAGCTGTCTAACTGAGATGTTGATTTCTTTGAACACATGATCCTTGAGAGTTATTGGAAGCCAGTGAGCAATGTCACGACAACCCGGATCCCCTGAACGATCAACCCTCTCCATTTCGAGAGGCCGTGGCCTCCCCTCAGAGCGCGTCGCGGGTAGTGACGAAGATTTCATCAGCGCCTGGGAGAAGGGGCTCATCCCAGGGTTTGTAGCCTTCCTTCACGTTCAACAACTCCAACGCGTCACCCAGACCGCTACTGCAGCGCTGTGCTCGGAGAATGCTGGAAGAGACGTCGGGGGGAACCGGCGACTATAGGGTTCTGTTGCAAATGCTGGCGGAAGACGCACCAATCCGGTAGACGGCCTGAGGCCGACGATCTCAAGCTGCGACTTGAAAGAGGTTTGCGACGAACGCGGTCTGCGCCTGCATGTCGCGACCGCCGATGTTGTGAACCTGCCCCTTTCGGATCATCGCCATTGCTTCGTAGCCGGCCAGCGTTCGTCGGGCCGTTGGCAGGCTTCCAAAGCCGAGCCCAGGCCTCACCAACCGCTTTATTCTTCGATGATCTTGCTCAACAATGTTGTTGAGGTATTTGCACTGTCGCAGCTGCGCGAAACGCCACAGCTCACCTCCACGCTTCATGTCTGCGGTGGCACGTGGGTAGGCCGGGTTCTTGTCGACGGTGATCGTGCGCGGGTTACCAGTATGGACCTGCGCCAGTGCCTTACGGAAGAAACGCTTAGCCGAAGCTGCGTCCCGCCGCGGCGACAGCAGGAAGTCGATCGTCTGGCCAAGGATATCCACAGCCCGATAGAGATGGGTCCAGGCTCCCTTGACCTTGATATAGGTCTCGTCCACCCGCCAGGAGCCGGTGTTGCGCCGCAGATGACGTCGGAGCCGCTTCTCCAGCGACGCCGCATAGGCCTGCACCCAGCGGAAGATCGTGGTGTGATCGACTTCCACGCCGCGATCAGACAGCATCAACGAGAGGTCGCGATAGCTGACGGGGAACGCGAGATACCACCGGAGAGCCCATAGGATGACATTCGCCGCGAAGTGCCGCCCTTTTAATGCGCCACCTTGGTCCTCGTTCATCACCCACCCGCCGTTCGCCCGGGCATAGCTTGCCACGTCCCGGGCGCAGCGGGCAGCCTTGCAACAGAACCCTAAATAGCGCCAACATCGGCGACTTTTTTCGGAGTGCCTCTGATTCTAAAGACCAGAGACAGATTCCGTCAAGGGCCCAGAGGCGAAAGCCAATCTAACCGGGACGGGGTCCTACAGCCGATCCATCGAGCCCGAATGAGCAGATCGGTTAGAAAGGTTCTTCCCTCCAGATGCCCTCCATAGTGACGAACCCATGACTGCTTCGCCCTGCTAAGGCTCTGCGAAGGATTTGGTAGACGCCCAGAAGCGCAACGGCCGCGCCTGGCGGCTTTTTATCCGAATACGATGGAGGTCATCACCAGCACTCTCCCATTTCTAAAGGAGGCGTTGCATCTTTTCATGGCTGGCGCTGTTGCCCGGATAGGACTCGCCTGAGCGGCCGGTGGCGCGGCCTTCGTCGGAGGGTTGGACAACACATCTGGACGCTCGCCCATCCTCACGGTGCCGGCGACACCGACGTCCACATAGCCGCCGGTTTCGGGCTCGGTTTGCTTCTGACCTCCCTGTTTCCAACTGAAGTCGCAACATCCGGAGCAAACCCTCCGAAAGATCTCTCATCGTGACCAACTGCGGCGTACCGCTCCCGGTCGCGACGTCGCTGAGCCAGCGCCTGATCAAAATGTCGACGTTTGGAGCTGATGGTAAGCGCCCCGTCATGTCAGCCTATCCGCAACTTCAGGGTGACCCTGAAGCCGGGACCTTTTACTCTTTCACGAATACTATCACGGGGACAGCGGCCGTGGTGTCGGCGCTTCGCACCAGACCGGCTGGAGCGCTGCCGTTGCTTTGCTGCTTCAGCCTCGGAAGGGGGTGAAGGCCGCTCGATCGAGTTCGGCTACCTCCGAAAGAGATTATGTGGTTGCCGTAGCGGTCATGGCGACCGCATCTGGTCCCTCTAGTGGCAATATAGCCGAGCGTCTTCCTGTGCGTTGGCGCTCTCCTCATCAATTTCTGAAAAGTGGCCTGCGCCCCGATGAGAGACGCGGCTGGGACCGAGATTCAGAGCCAAGATCCTGACCCTCGAGTGGACCTTTGGCCTGTCCTGATAGAGTGGTTTCGTCTTTTTCCTCGACACCTTCGACACCGAAAGGGACGGTGCCGTCTTCACTCTTGGCGCCCTCTGATTTCTCAGTCATAGCCGCTCCTTGCTAAAAGATGTGCTTGACAACATTGGATCAGCTATGTGGGCGCAGAGAACAAGCCACACTCAGGCCGATGACAACCTGTCTAGAGCGAGATGCTCGGCCGCGGTAGCTTCGGAATCTACCTAGCGGTGCCGGTTCCGTGTGCAAGGAACCATCGCCGCTCGCCATGTCGCCAGGCCCTTGCGGATGTTCTCAAGCTCGAGTTTCCACTCATGCGGCTTGATGGATATTCCATGTTCAAATCACGCATGTTGTCTAAAAGGATCTGCGACACGATGAGCCGCGCCGTCTCCTTCGTCCGCCGGCACGACATACCAAGGGGGCTGCCTTCGTACTGCCGTGGCTGAGGCACTCACTATAGGCGGTCATATACGATTTCCAGAATTCCGCCCGGCAATATCAGCCGCACTGAATTTCCAGTCACAACTGCTTCACAGGCTCAAGATGATCTTGGACAGATGGGGTGATTGGGGTCTTTCCCCGGTGATCCGGTAGCCGCTCCTCTTAGGATGATCGAACGTGGTCTGGGGTGTGGATCGGCCACGAGCATCAAGGAGGAGCAGCCGTGGGTTACTTTGCCGGGTTGGACGTGTCTTTGGAAGAGACCGCAATCTGCATCATTGATGGGGCGGGTCATATCGTGCGCGAGGCGCGTGCGGCCGGCGAGCCGGAGGTGCTGGTTGCGTTCTTCAGGGCATCTGGGATGGAGATGGACCGGGTCGGCCTGGAGGCTTGTTCGCTGACAGCGTGGCTGCACGCTGGGCTCACGGAGGCCGGCATCCCGGCGATCTGCATCGAGACGCGTCAGGCCAAGGCGGCGATGGGGGCGATGCCAAACAGGACTGACCGCAATGACGCGAGTGGGATCGCACAGATCATGCGCACCGGCTGGTATCGCGCGGTGCATGTGAAGAGCCCGTCCTGCCGTTCCCGGCGAGCGCTGCTGACCGCACGGCGGATGGTGCTCAACAAACGCCGCGACGTGGAGAACGGAATTTGCGCGCTAGTGCGGGAGGTCGGACTGAAGGTCGGCACGCCAAACCGCAAGGACTTTCCGGCCCGCATTCGCGCGTTGGCCGCCGACGACCCGGTTCTGACCAGCCTGGCTGAGTCGTTGCTGGCCGTTGTCGAGGTGATGACCCGGGAGGTCGAGCGCCTCACCAAGCGTGTGATCGACGAGGTGCGCATCGAGCCAAAGTGTCGGCGGCTGATGACGGTCCCAGGCGTAGGTCCGCTCACAGCCTTGGCGTTCCGCGCCACGATCGACCGGCCGGATCGCTTTCGGAGATCGCGCGACGTTGGCGCGCATCTCGGGTGCGGCGACGAACTGGCGCGCACCGCGCTTTACGAGGCGGCCCATTCGCTGCTGATCCGCAGCAAGAAATGGTCGGCGCTGCGGGCGTGGGGCATGAACGTTGCCAAGCGTCGCGGCATGGCGCGGGCTCGTGTCGCAGTGGCACGCAAGCTGGCGGTCATCCTGCATCGCATGTGGGCCGATGACAGTGAGTTCCGCTGGGGCAAGCATGCCTTGGCTCTCACCGCCGCGGCGTGACGAGAAGAGTTCGAGTTTCCGCCTAACCAGGGCGGATGCCGCGTCGTTCCCGTGGGGACGATGGGCGAGGTGATCTCGGTGTGTGTCCGGAGCCGGAGGGCCGCAATACCCCGAAGGTCGCGGGACAGATTGAGACGCCTCGCCCTCCTGACCCCATCACCCCATCATGCGGCGACCGCGAAGAGAAGCGAGTGACCTACGGGAATGGCCTGAGGCAAGAGACCCTGACAACCCCAATCAGAGAGGACACTTAGGGCGAATGCCCTGGGGCCCACCCGGCGGCGAGCCCAACCGACACATTAGATAGCGACAAGCGCGGCGACCGTTTGTCCCCCGGATCCTTTGGTCCGGACGATCCCGAGCGTGCGGAGACCGCGCGCCACATAGTCATCGTCCGTCTCGGCAACTCCTGTCGTTTCGCAAAATTGGACTATGCGGGGGCGACCACAAGGAGCGGCAGGCCCCTTGCATTTCTAAACGTTCGCCATAAACCCCTGCCACAATAGCCTCGCATACGCTCTCTCACCGCGTCGACAGGCTGAGAGCTCGCCGTTAGAGAGATTCTGCACCCTCGGCCTTCAGGTCGCGGGTGCAGAAGCCATGCGACAAAATTGTGAAGCAGACTTCAGCAAGCCGGCGGGTCGACTGTCTATCTGCTGGCAGTCTTTCTGGGCAGGCTCGCCGTCCAATATGCGTCTACCTTCTTGCTTTGGGCGGCAAACTGCCCCGCAGCTCTGAACTGCGCATCGGTCGCCATGGGCGCGGCTGCGACAACCGCCTTGGTTGTGTCGAGCACGAGTAGGTCGGCGCTCCGCGTGACTTTGAAATCATGCCATGGAATCGGGACAAACTTCTCGTCAAACCCAAACAGGCCGCCGCGGGCCACGACCAAATAGGCGATCTTCCCTGTTTTAGGATCAATGACCAAGTCGTAGACGCTGCCGAGCGCCTCCCCCTTTGCGTTGCGCACGTCCGTGTCGATGAGCTGATCCGAACGAAGCGCGGCGGTCGTGTCTGTGACCGGCAACGCAGAACCGATCTGCTGCATGCGCCAGTCGGCACCGTAAATCATTGGACCTCGTCGACCCTCTGAGTTTGCCGTGTAGCTTTTATAGATTGTCCGCGTGGTTGCGAGCACTTCCTCGCAGGCTTGCGGCTTGCCATTCTGAGCGAGGATATTGGCTGTGGTGATGAGATTTCGAATCTCATAGCCTGGCCGTACATTCCTGTAATCAGGCGACACACCAGCGGCATGACCCTTGATCGGGGATTGGTTTCCGTAGCCTTCGACTGGATATCCGTAACCATAATCGGATCCGCCCATCCAGTAGCCGCCCTTCTGCATCGTCTTAGAGAAAGTCCGGATGTCGCTAGCGCAGTCTGAGTTCGAGGTGGTGGCTGATGCAGTTCCCGTAGCCGAAGGCGAGGTGCTCTCAATGTTGCTGGTGGCAGGTTCTGCTGAGAACGACGGCCCCGCAAGGGCAACGCAGACGGCAGTAGCGGAGGTAAACAGGATCGTGCGGATCATTTGATTGCTCCCTAAAGATGACTGACCGAACTACGAGCGGCGCGATGTCATCGCCCTTGTTGAGAGGGACTCCTAGTCCGACCGCGACCGACCTGCCAGGCTCGGAAACTACTCACCCGCGTGCCGCACGTTTACCTCCTTCGTCGTGGTTCGCAAGAGTCTTTCCACTTTCTGCATGTCCTCTCCGCCTCGAGACTTGTAATTTCTATCTCACAGAAGACCCGTGTTGAACGCCGCTATAAACGGGTGGTGCGGGTCCACCACCACCCCTATATAGTCGCCTCGTCGGGCGACTTACCCACAGCACCTACACCATCAACCCCGACACGACCGGGCATCTGCTGAAGCTTGTCCCAAGAGTTAGACAAGGCAATCCGCGGGGCTCAGCTGGTATGAGTTACCCTCGCCGTAGTCGATGGCAATGTCGGTCTGAGTAGTTTCCGATCCTACAGAGGTCCGTTGGCATCGTGTACCGCAAGTGAGCATCAAAAGACGTCGGGGAACGACGTGAGTTTGAGGAAAAGATAATAACGAGGCCGGGACGCCCCTTTGCTTCTCATGCCGCCGTATGCTGCAAAGGTCGCATAGAAAGGCGCCCAGAGATCCATGACTGCGGCCTTTTGAAAGGGTGGTCGGTTGTGACAGCATCATACTACTGTCGGATTCTCCTTAGGCAGCCAAACCGAGGGCGTGAAGAGGACTCTTTGCCTCATCCGCGTCTTGCCTGCATGCACGGATATTAGAAGCGGCTCCATCAAATGAGACGGTGCGCCCCCAAGAGGTTGGACAAAGAGGACACCTAGACCCTCGCACGGTTAAGCACGCCAGATCGCCACAAGATTCCATCCACTGTCAGTTTCTAATCTATGGTTCGACATAACTCTGCGGAGGCTCAGTGAGAAAGAGTTGCCTAATGACATTCGATCACGAGCTGCGGGACTTTCCGATCGTTTGTGTTGGTGGTTCGGCCGGCGGATTAGATGCGTATATAAGGCTGCTAAGCAACCTTCCCAGCGACATGGGCGTCGCCATCGTTATCGTTAACCATCTCAGAGTCGTTGCGACGCAGCTTCATGAGATTCTACCGCGATACACGTCAATGCCCGTGGAATTGATAAATGAGCGGCTCGAAGTTCGGCCAAATTGCGTCTTTATTATCCCGGAAAAGCGGGATTTACATGTCTTGAACGGCGAGTTCAGGCTGAAGCCAATCTCGAAACCGCATGGTTGGCCCGATGTAATAACGGTTTTTCTTCGTTCATTGGCTCAACATTGGGATGGTCGGCTCATCGCCGTCATTGTATCTGGATTCGACGGCGACGGCGCTGAAGCACTTTGTGAGATTAGAGACATTGGAGGTGTCACAATCGCGCAAGCACCGAACACGGCGTCTCAGCCGGATATGCCGGATAGTGCCATAGCAAGTGGCTGTATTGACTATATCCTCGGACCCGAGGATATAGCGCGCACAATCGTTCGCGTCGCATCTCGTGAAAAGTTTCGCTGATTGTCGATGTCAAGCATCGAGTTTCGTTTCTCCGTTCTCAACCCGATCCATCTCGAGACTCCTCACGCTGAGGACTTACGCCGGGCTCGATCCATGCGTGCCAATGAAATGAAATACATCGCGAAACGCAGTGTGGCTCGAGCGCACAGGACGTCACTTGCTCCGTTCCGGCATGTCTCCCTTCCAAAGACAATCTCAAGTTCTAATATTGAAGCAGAGCCTATTTGCCGGCAGCATGACAATGGGCTTCGAGCCAACCTCCCGTGAAGCCGGCGCGCAATAACCCGCTAATCACGTAAGGCGAGCTTCGCATCAATTGCCATGGCAAACCGCTTCGATAGTTCTCTATCATGAGCACGATCGGACCCTGATTCAATCCGAACTGCCAAGGTGATACCCAGCCGTAGGGGTTCTGGGTTCTGTCCGGATGGGTTGGATTGAACGTCGCCTTGAAGCCGAGCCGATCACCGGTCTTCAGGTCGATGTGGTTAATAAAATTGTCGAGGGTAGGCAAAACGATCTCGGGCGCGAACGGCAGCGACGCGACCACCGCCCAGGGCGCGAGTGTGCCATCATCGGGTCCTTCGGGCACGCCGCGTGCCCGATAGTCAAAGAATTGCCGCTTTCGGCCGCCGATCTCGATGGTGCTGGGCCCAGGACCGTCGCTCGCGGTGATCCCCCAGCACGTTTCACCGTAATCGGTGAACCCAAGAGGATTTTCGATCGCGTAGCGCTGCTGGACATAGGTCGCGCGACGACTGTTCTCAAAGTAGTCACTTCCTTTGCCGCGCATGTACTCATCACGTAGTCCTCGTAGGTCCAACCAGAGATGCGATATTTGGTGGGTAAAGAACGGTCCTGCGTACAACAAGTCATGCCCGAAAATCCGCCGCCATCGGTAAGTCGATGTCCAGGCGACATAGCTATCCCTCGGCAACGGATAAGTCGGCGAGCCAAGTCCGAGGACATAGAGAAACATTGCCTCGTCGTAGCCTTGCCAGCGATAGGGCAGGAAATGGCTCTCGGGCTTCCAGCCCTGACTGACCGTCAGGCCGCCGTTTTGAGCCCATTGCCAATCGGTGCGCCGATAGAGAATGTCGGCAAGCAGGCGGATTTCACGCTCGTCATCGGTGTCGCCAAGAAAATAAGCCGCCGCGGCTAACATGCCCGCAAGCAGAAACGCTGTATCGATGGTGGACAGTTCGCATTCCCAGACGCGCCTTCCGCTTCTCATGTCCAGAAAGTGGTAGTAGAAGCCCTTGTAGCCGGTGACGTCGGCTCCGACGCCTTGGCTGCTGTCATTAAAAAAGCGGAGAGTCATGAGGGTTCGCTGCACGGCGTCTGCACGATCGATGAAGTTGCGCTCAACGCCGATGGGATAGGATGACAAGGCCAAGCCAACAGCCGCGATGCTGGCCGGCGCGCCTGGCTGGGTCTTGTCAGCTATCAGGCCGTTGCTCGGGTTCACTTCCTTGACGAAGTATTCAAACGTCTCCCGCTGCAGGCTATCGAACCGCGCGGAGCCGATCCGTGGGTCAATCACGCGCACAGTGTTCCGGCACTGCTGTTCAAGGATGTGACCGGGGCTGTCTTTGATCTGTGTGCCCTTGCTGCGGTGTGAGTTCCACTGTGACGGCGGCAATGGAGTGTGCCGGCATCCTCACGTCCAAAAGAAGCGTGTCCCCCTCGTGCCTCCAGTTCACGGGCTTGCGCACGATCTGCGACGCCGTGCGCAGTTGCTCGACTTCGCGCGGCTTGGGCAGGACCGGGCTGCCCATTTCGATCCAGAGTCTTTTAGCATTCGCGTGATCGTCGTCGATCCGCTCGACGTAAACGCCGCGCGGCGGCAGCAGGCCGGTTAACTGAATACGTACAGACTCGGCCTGGATCGGATGCCGCGGCAATACATGGTTCGTCAGAAGGACCGTAAGCGAGTCGCGGTTGCGCACCACCCAGACGTCGATGGTGTCATGCGCACCCGAGACGGGCAAAGCTGCGTTGCCCAGACGATGCAATAGCTCGAAAGCGCGAAAGGATGGTTTGGGAACACCCTGCAGCGTAAGCAGGCCAAAGCCGCCCTGGAAGGCGGTCGCGGGCATGTAATTCTCTTCGAAAATGTCGGTGAAGGTCCAGAAACTGTATCCCTGAACGAGCCCGACGGCCTCCATCATGGTCTTGACGATGACGGCCGCAGTATAGGGCTCGTCGTGCAGGTGATCGCGTGGGTTGGACGACGAACTCCATTCCGTGTAGTAGACGGGCCTTCCGCGCGCCTTGCGACGAGTTTCCTCTGCCCACTCGCGCAGGATGCTCCGTCTGCTGTGGGCCAGTTGCGTTTCAGTATCTTCGCCAATTGAGCCCAGGGCGTCAGTGGGATAATGGTGCGTGCTGACGAAATCGAGCGGCACGCCCCGTTGCTCGCAGAAGTCGACGAACTCGGTGATCCATTCGTTGTTCGCAGTCGCTGGTCCGCCGACCTGGAGCCGCGCGTCAACGGCCTTGAGTGCGAGTGCAGTAGCACGATAAAATGCAAAATAGTCTGACTGGGTGCCGGTCCAGAAGGCCGGCAGGTTCGGCTCGTTCCAGACTTCAAAGAACCAGCTGGCGACCTCATCGAGGCCGTAGCGCTCCACCCAATGGGTCGCCAGCCTAAACACCAGCGTAGCCCATTGCTCGAGATCCTTCGGTGGCGTGACATTGGCGCCGTAGTGGAAGACCGTCTTGTCGCCGGTCGCCAGGGCGCTCGGCATGAAGCTCAATTCCACAAATGGCTTCATGCCGATTGACAGAAGGAAGTCGCAGATCTGGTCGGCGTTGAAGAAGGAATAGAGCAGCTCCTTCTTCTCGTTCATTAGCGTGCCCATCTCATCGCACAGCAACCCGTGAAAGCGGGTGTGTCGAAAGCCAAGCTGCGTGCGGCACTCCTGCAACTGGCGCTGCCAATCTCCGCGCAGCGCCAGCGGGGCGTGGCCGCTGCCGACGGTGTGCTCCCAGAAATGGGGCAATGCGGTGGTCTCGTCCGACAGACTGCATGAGAATTGCGGATGCTTCATGCTATTCGACCCTTGCTGTCATAGTTTGCGAGGTGCTTTGCCGGACCGCCAGTGCGCTTCGATCTGCTCCAGGGTTTTCCCCTTCGTTTCCGGCACCAGCCGGTAGAAGAAAGTCCATGCGCCGACCGCGACGAGGCCATAGAACCAGAACGTGTGGGCATGCCCCAGGACCGCGACCAGACTCAGGAACGTCACAGCGACCAAGAGATTCATGACCCAGTTGGTGACGGTGACGGCGCTCATGGCAATGCCGCGATTCTTCAGTGGATAAATCTCAGAGATCAGGAGCCAAAAGATTGGCCCGAGCCCAAAAGCAAAGCAAGCGACGTAGATCACCAGCCCTGTGATGGCCACGTCGCTCTTGAAGCTCACCAATTGCGGAAATTGGAATGCGGCGCCCAGGACGCCCAAGCCGACGATCTGGCCGGCCACGCCCGTCAACAGCAGGGGCCGACGGCCAATCCGGTCCAGCAGAAAGATCGCCAGCACGTGAAAGCACCACATGACGGCGGCCAAACCCGCACCCGCCAGAATGGCCGGCCCCGCAGCGCTAATGCCAACGAACTTAAAGATGGTCGGGGCGTAGTAGATGACCGTGTTGATGCCGGTGATCTGCTGAAACGTTGCCAGACCAAGGCCGACGATCATCGGCATCCGCAACGACGGCTGCAACAGCCCGGCCATCCCGCCTTCGTCTTGCTCCGCCATACTCTTCTGGATATTCTTGATCTCTGGGTCTACGTCCGATGTCGTCCGCGCACGCTGTAAGATTTTTCGCGCCTCGTCGATCTTCGACTTGCTGATCAGCCAGCGTGGACTGTCGGGCAGCCACCACATGCCGATGACGAGGCCGACGGACGGCGCCACGGCGAGAGCAAACATGTAGCGCCACCCATGACTCGCCGAAAATGCGTAGTCCACCAGATAGGCCGTTAGGATGCCAGTCGTAATAGCCAGCATGTTGACAGCCACCAAGGAACCGCGCGCTTCTGCCGGGGCGAGTTCGGCTATGTACATGGGCGAGATAAACGAAGCGATCCCGATGCCTATGCCACTCGCCACCATCGCGCCGATCAGATAGCCGACGGATGGCGCCAATGCCGTGCCAATCGCGCTGAGCGTGAAGATAATGCCGGAAAGGATGATCATCTTGCGACGCCCAAACCGGCCTGTCAGAGCGCCTCCGGCGGCGGCGCCGAGCGCCGCACCCAGCAGGACGGCGCTGACAACGAGCTCTTCCATCGTGGGTGAGAGGGAAAACTCGGCTTTGATAAATAAGATGGCGCCCGAGATGACACCCGTGTCATAGCCGAACAGTAGACCGCCCAGGGCCGCAATGCCTACAGCGATGTAGACGAAACGGTTGATCACTTGTGGGGGCCGGCCGACCCGCTCCTCCAATGTCGTTGCAGGGCCTGCATATTCCTTCCGGCCCTCACTTGCGCAAGTCACGAGGCGACCTGGACTGCGTGCAATTCACCGCACTGGGCGACGGCGTTTCGTGTAGGGCAGACCGAGGCACGTGTCATAGCTTTCACTTCCATTACCAACATGCTCCAGTCCGAGACAATCTTCCGAGTGCAACGTATGTCGTTCGTTCTATTAGCGGACGGCCACCCAAGTGCATTGACTTATTCTGCAGCCCTTGGCGTTGCCGCCGGCGGCTTCTCGGTTCCGTCTTCGGGCTTAGTTATGGACGCGCCTCCCTGCTCGGGTTTGGCTTCGGCGCCAGCCGTCTTCGCGACAGCGACGGCCGGTTCGACTTTGGCGATAGCTGCGGCTATGAGACGCCCTGCATCCCCGGGATCTTTGGCTATACCGGAGAGAAGAAGGTCACCGAGGGTCCTTTCGAGCACGGATGCGTCGTCGGGTCCTGTGTCCGGCTTCGGACCAACCGCAGCTTTCGACCCGGCCTTTGCGTTGGGCTTGGGTACAATGGCAGCTGCGGGCGCGTCCTCGACCTTTACCTCGGAAGTGGGTTCTGCATGTGTGTCGGGTTCGGCCTTGACCTTGATATCGGACCCGACATCTGGCTTGGGCGCAGGATCTGCTTCGGGGGCGGCCTCGGGCTTTTGGTCCGGCTTAGACGGGCCCGACGCTTTGGGCTTCGCGTCGGCTGTGGTCTCTTGCCTAGAGTTTGCCTTGGATTCGGTCTTGCCGTCTGGCTTGGACGTCGCTTTGGCTTCTGACTCCGCCTCGGGTTTTGCGTCGGATTTTGCGTCGGGCTTCGCTTCGGCTTTGTTTTCGGGCTTGGTCTGGGCCTTTGCTTCGTGCTTTGGCGTCGCTTTGCCCGTATCAAAGAACTTATATGCGAGCAGCTTCACCGGGTCGGTCAAGAGGAACCAAGCGAAGGCGTATGCCCAAACCATCGCCGCATACTTCCAGCCAAGCGGCGTCACGAGCCAGGCGCCATACACCGCAACAAGCGTGGCCACCGTCTGGGTTCCGACTACCGCCGCTAGCAGAATCCAGGCGGGGCGAGTTGACCACCAGGGGCCACGCGTGCGGGTCTGGAAGATCGTCAAATGCCCGGCGACGGATAGCATGAGATACATCATCGTTTGGAGTTGCGGATGGCCAAGATGAAAGACGCGGTCACCGAGGAAGAACAGTCCGAACGCGGCGATCGGACCGACGAGTCCCAGCACAGTGGCGATGCCAAGAACCAGACGCATGTTCCATGCTTCAGGCTGATTCCTGTAGGTGACGTTGTCATAGGCGATGGACAGAATTGCGCCGTCATTCAGCAACGCCAGCATCACGATCATAATCGCCGTCAGCGGGTAGAAATTGAAGATCACGATCGCGAGTGTCATAAACAGGAGGACGCGCAGTGTCTCGGCGATGCGGTACATCGCGTAACTGTTCATCCGCTGAAAGATCTTCCGGCTCTCCTTGAGCGCTTCGATAATCACCGATAACCCAGGGGCGACCAGCACGATGGAGGCCGCTGCACGGGCCGCATCCGTCGCCCCAGAAACCGCGAAACCGCAATCCGCCTTCTTGAGCGCCGGGGCATCATTCACTCCGTCGCCCGTCATGCCCACGATGTGGCCATGCTTCTGGAGGACGTCGACGATATGGAATTTGTGCTCGGGGAACACCTGCGCGAAGCCGTCAGCATCTTCGATGGATTTCGCTATCGCCGCAGTTTCCTCGGTCTTCGCATCACCAAGTGTTGCACCGTCGAGGATGTTTGTCCCCATTCCTAAGGTCTTCGCAGTCTCCTTTGCGATTGCCAGCGCATCGCCCGTCACCATCTTGATCTTCACGCCCATCGCGGCCGCGGTCGCGATCGTGGCCTTGGCATCTTCACGCGGTGGATCGAACAGCGGGAGCACACCTAAAAGCTGCCACTTCCCATCGCCATCCGCCCGGGCGACACCGAGAGCACGAAAGCCGCGCGCGGCAAAGTCGTTGACGGCCTTGTCGATGGCAGGTTTCACGGCAGACGCATTGTCCGACAAGGCCACGATGACCTGCGGCGCCCCCTTCGTCACCTTGAACGTCTTACCATCCTTGTGCTTGACGGTCGCCTCGGTGCGCTTATGCACTGGATCAAAAGGTTGGAAATGCGTAACTTGATAAGGCTTTAGAACCGCTTTGTCTTTGAGGCCGCCGAGGACGGCGAGATCGATCGTGTCGTCGTTTTCCGCTCGCGAGGCCAGGGCGCCGGCAAGGATGACCTGGTCGGCCGTGATCTTATCCAAACAGAACGGCTCACCCAGGGTCAGCTTGTTCTGCGTTAAGGTGCCGGTCTTGTCGGCACAAAGAACGTCCACACCGGCCAGTTCCTCGATTGCAACCAGCTTGCTGACGATCGCCTGCTTCTTCGCGAGCAGTCGCGCCCCGACCGCCATCGTGACGGATAGCACTGTCGGCATTGCCACCGGGATTGCCGCCACAGTCAGCACGAGGGCGAATTGCAACGTCGTGAGAATCGGGTCGCCGCGGTAGAGGCCCATGCCGATGATGATCGCCACCATGACCACCGCCAGCATAATGAGGTAATTGCCGATCCTCAGTACCGCTTTCTGGAAATGACTGACGGTGACGGCCGACTGCACGAGCTCAGCCGTCTTGCCAAAATAGGTTTTCCCACCCGTCGCATAGACCAAGGCCCCGATCTCGCCGCGGCGGATGATCGACCCCGAGAAGATCGCATCGCCCGGCTTGCTGGTCTTCGGCAAGGACTCACCCGTGAGCGCCGATTGGTCGACAGATACTTCGTCGCCTTCCAGGAGGCGCGCGTCCGCGGGCACGATGTCCCCCAAACGCAACCGTATGACGTCACCTGGCACTAATTCCCGCGCCGACGGCGTGACCCACTTGCCATCGCGTTTTACGCGGGCTTTGATCGCTAGTTTGGCTTTTAATGCATCGATGGCATTGCCGGCCTGGCGTTCTTCCCAGAATCCAACGACGGCATTGGCCATCAACAACAGCAGAATGATGAAAAAGTCTGGCCAATGCCGAACGACACCGGACAGCACCACCGCAACCTCAATCATCCATGGGATTGGGCCCCAGAAATAAGAGAGGAATTTCAGGACCGGATTGGTCTTCTTCTCCTCGATCTCGTTCGGCCCGTATTGCTTCAGCCGTTTCTGCGCCTCAGCTTGGGTAAGGCCCTCGGGCGACGAACCCAATTTCTTTTCGACTTCCGCCATCGGCAGAGTTTTCAGATCATTTCTCGCGTCGGGTGCCGGTTTTGCCTTGGGCGTGGCAGCCGTATCCGCCTCAGGTTTGGCCTTGGGTTCGGTCATGGCTGCCCTTTCTTTCTTTTGCTATGCGCCAGGTTGCAGTGTCCAACACCGGGAGAGGATCTTCGGCACCCTCCGTCGCGATGATGTAATTGCCGCAGCTGGCCGCGTGACAGCAGGCGGCGAGCGTCGCCTGCTTATTCAAAGCCTGGTTGAGCACGAACCCCCTGGCGGGCCTGATGTCGCAACGACTGTATTCAAGCTCGCGACTCCGTGGATGATCCCGCTTTCGCTTAAACTGAAACTCGCCGACCGCCCGCTGGGCTATTGGTTGTCCTCCGGCGACATGGGCACGAGGGCTGGTGCAGCGTTCGGTTAACCAGACCTTAATGGTCACACGTCGCCAACGGGAGATTCGGAAACTACTCACGCGGCCGCTCCCCGGCGATGGGATGTATGCAAAGGCTTTGGGCAGGCCTAAGCCACATCGTGCGGCAGCTCTGCCGGCTCGGTGTACACGCGAGCGTCATAGGCGTCTCTTTCCCCCGCGAAGGGCATCGTCCTAAAGGGCTGCAAAGTTGCCGACGAGGGTCATTTTTGTCTCGCTAGAGTGTTTTGCGAACATTCTGGCTCTACCTGCAACGCTAGAAAGTCACATCCTGTCGCGTGAGCGTATCGTCTTCTCCAGAACACAATCTTCTGGATCGGAAACTCAATTAATCAGGCTTCAAACTGGGAAAGACCTTCCAGCGCATCGTCTCGGAATTGTATGCCAACGCGAAATTTAAACTGAGGCACGCCGCTTTGACTAGTCGACTGACCCGCCCGCACAGGCGTGAATGCGAAAGAGCTGCTCCTGGCGAGCGCGATGCTCTATGGTTTCGCTCGTTGACCCAGATCGAGAACGCGAGCAACGGATTTCGCGATCATGAGCTCCTCATCGGTACGGATCACCCGTACCTTGACCGGACTACTGGCCGACGAGATCAGCGGCCCACTGTTCGCGTTGGATTCCAGGTCAAGTTCGATGCCGAGGAAGCCAAGACCCTCGCAGACCCGCTTACGGACAGGGGGCGCGTTCTCGCCGATCCCACCGGCGAAGACCAGCGTATCGACTCCGCCCATCGCGGCTGCGAATGAGCCGATCCATTTCTTGGTCTGGTAGCAGAACAGCGCGACCGCCTCGGCCGCCCGCACGTCGTCGGTTTCGCGGTCGAGCAGGTCGCGCGTGTCGGAACTAGAGGGTGTTATGTACTTTTGAACGGGTCTGGTGCAGTCATGATGGATGACGCCCGCTCGCAAGCCGTATCCCTCTGACGTTTCTGATGAGGAGTGGAGCCTCGTTGCTCCCTACCTGGCGCTGATGCGGGAGGATGCCGCCCAACGTCAGCATTCCCTGCGGGAGTTATTCAACGGCCTGCGCTATCTGATCCGCTACGGGATCGCCTGGCGCGCCATGCCGAATGACCTGCCACCATGGGCGGCAGTCTATCAGCAGACGCAGCGTTGGATGGCGGCGGAATGCTTCGAGGCGTTGGCGCAGGATCTCCGCGCTGTGCTGCGGATGGCGGCCGGGCGCAATGCCGAGCCGACAGCGGCGATCTTTGACAGCCGCACGCTGCGGTCTACGCCGGAGAGCGGAACGCGGGCAGCCTATGACGGCGCCAAGCGCAAGAAGGGTTCCAAGCTGCATCTGGCCGTTGATACGCTGGGCCACATGCTGGCGTTGCACGTGACGCCTGCCAACGTCGATGACCGTGCCGAAGTCGGTCGTTTGGCTCAGGCCGTGCAGGAAGCGACGGGGCAAACCGTCGAACTGGCTTACGTTGACCAGGGCTACACCGGACCCAAGCCTGCAGCCGCGGCGCAGGCGGAAGGCATGGCATTGGAGGTGATCAAGCTCTCCGAAGCCAAGCGCGGTTTCGTCCTATTGCCACGACGCTGGGTCGTGGAGCGCTCATTCGCCTGGGCAACGCGCTGCCGGAGGCTCGTCAAGGATTATGAGCGATACGCAACAACGCTGGCCAGCCTGCACATCGTGGCCTTTGCTTGTCTCATGCTCAGACAAGCCGCAGCCATCGCCGCAGGTTCATAACACCCTCTAGTCTCCGACACGCCAAGCGGGCCGGATTCATGAGGTACCATTTTCTGAAACGAGGCCTGACTCATTTGGTCGGTTCGTGCGAAGTACGAGATCAAGCCCGGATCCAGATCGCCCGAGCGGGTGCTCATAACCAATCCCGCCGTCGGCGTGAAGCTCATGCTCGTATCGACGCTCCTGCCATCTAGGACCGCGGCCAGGCTTGCGCCATTGCCTAAATGCGCAAGAATCACACGCCCCTTAAGTGCCGCCGGGTCCCCGAGACGTGCGAGTTCCGCCATGAGGAATTCGTAGGACAGCCCGTGAAACCCGTAACGTCGGACCCCGGCCGCTTCATAGCGCCGCGGGATCGGCAAAACAGTGGCAACGCGCGGCATGGTGCGATGAAACGCGGTGTCAAAGCAGGCCACATGGGGTAGTTCCGGGTGACGCTGGGTGAACGCCTCCAGCAATTCGATTTCAAGCGGCAGATGCTCAGGATCGAAGGGGCTGAGCCGGTGGAGTTCTTTGACCATTTCTGCGGTGACTTGCTGCGGCTCGCCGTAGGTCGGGCCGCCATGACCACACGATGTCCCACCGCGGCCAATGCTTGGCGTCCGCTGTGTTCACCGATCCACGCTAGCAGTACGTCCACCGCCGCGGTGTGATTAGCCGCCGCCACCGGCCGCGAGAAACTATCGCTTTGCGTCTTGGCTTTCACGCTCAAGCTGGCATGCGGGGTTCCGATCGGCTCAAGCTCGCCTCCCAGGATACGTCGGAGCGTGCCGCTCGCCTTGAACAGCCCGAACTTGATGCTGGACGAGCCCCCATTGATCGTCGGGACGCGCGACCCAGCCGGATCCATGGCCGGTTCCGTTGTCATTCTTTGCCCTGCGTGAAGCCGCCGGGAGACGACTTCAATTGCTTTTCCCGATCGGCCATCGGCAGCCGCGTCCACGCGGCTTTGCAAGCATTCCACGCGGGTATCGGGATCGGGCTAGCGGGGGCGTCAGCTTTAGCAGTCATTCTGTTACCCAATCTTGTGACATGGGTTGGATGTCGGCACTGAGCCCGCTCAGTGCTCTTCGTCCAAGGGAGCGGGAGCGGCAGTTTGAGCCTTGGTCTGGCTAATCTCGGGCGAAGCGGCGCCCCCGCTCGATGCATGTATGAGATTGAATCCGAATCCCAGAAGCAATGAGAAGACCAGCAGAGCCATTGGCAGCCATCGCGGCATATCGGCACCGCGCGAGGTTCCGAACACACGCATTGCCGTCTTGTCAGCAAAGGGCGTATTTTTTAGGCCCGACAGCCCTTGCTGGGCCGGCAGCAGCATCACGAGGCGGGCCGCCACCGTCTTCGTCTCGAAAGCGCTTCCGGAGGAAAACGGAATATCGGTGATCGCGGCGACCAGGCGATCAATCGCCATAGCCTTAGGCAGCTTCGACCAACGAGCGGCCTGAACCCAGGGGTCTTGGCCCAGACGCGCCAACACCGAAAGCATGGTCAAGGTCGAGCCATTCAGTTCGGTACCGACATCGGCAAAAAGAAAGGGATTGAGATCAGAATTTTGCAGAGCAGCGTGGTCGGGATGAGACACAATCAACTCCTGTTCTGCTGGCATGGCACCGCCTGGATGACGGATGCGAACTCCGTCACTGCCAGGCTCGCTCCGCCCACGAGGGCTCCCCCTACCTCTGGCAGTCGTAGGATAGACGCGGCGTTGGATGGGTTGACGGAGCCGCCATAAAGAATGCGAACATTCAGCGCCTCGGCACCAATATGAGCGATCAGACAAGCCCGTATATGCCGATGGACTTCGACGATCTCGTCGGCAGAGGGTACAACCCCGGAACCGATCGCCCACAGCGGCTCATAACCGATCACCAGCCGCGACGAATGGCTTTGAGATGGGACGCTCCCCGCGATCTGCTCTGCGCAGACGGTCAAGGCAGCACCGGCGATGCGTTGACCTTGCGTCTCACCGATGCAGATGATCGTTGACAGGCCCTGTTCAGCGGCAGCTTGCGCCTTGGCGAATACCACGGCGTTGGTTTCGCCGTGGTGATGGCGACGCTCCGAATGACCGAGGATAACGGCGGTGGCACCCGCATCTTTGAGCATCTCGGCGCTCACGTCACCCGTGCACGGACCGGTCTCGGTGATGGCGCAGTCCTGGCCGCCAATTGCGATGCGGCCAGCCGCAATCTCGGCTGCCCGCGCAATCAGTGTAAACGGCGGGCAAATCAGGATGTCGGCCGGAGACCGGGCGGACGCCCGACAGATCGCTTCTATCAACGGTAGCTGACCGGTCAGACCATGCATCTTCCAGTTTCCCGCGATCAACTGCTGCATGTGGAGGTCGCCTCCAGGATTCGGTTGCCAGCGGTCATTTGACGTCTCTGAGCACTGATGGAACCCCGTTCCACAACGCGATCACGCGGGTGTCTGGGTGGCTCGGGTTATAGGCCAGGATGCTAAGCGACGCCGTACTCAGCATGAAATGCTGAGCACTGATGACGGGCAATCCGATCCACCGGGCCGCGAGCGCGCTTGCGAACTGGCCATGCGTAAAGAGCGCGACACTGCCCTTCAGTGCGCCAAGGTGCTGGATCACGCGATCGGCGCGGACAGAGATGGCATCGGGCGTCTCTCCACCTGGCACGCCATCCCGATAAACGGCCCAATCGGGGCGGCTCTTGTGAATTTGGGCGGAGGTCAAGCCCTCATAGTCACCGTAGTTCCATTCTGACAGGTCATCATCGACCTCGACCGAACGTCCCAGGCCCGCCAGCTCACAGGTGCGTCGCGCTCGTCGCATCGGACTTGCCCGCACATGCGTGAAGTCGATGCCGCGCAGCCAAGGCACCAATGCCTCCGCCTCAGCTTCCCCGCGCTCGGTGAGGGGGATGTCGGTTCGTCCCGTATGCTGCCCGGAGAGGGACCACGCTGTCTCCCCGTGGCGTAACACATACACGCCAGGATCCTTCGATTGCATGGTCAGCCGGCCTCCATCGCGGCGCTATAGTCGCCCCGCAGAGCGGCGCGGTTGCAATTGGCGCGATGGAAGAGGGCCTCCTGCGCACGCGCCGCGTTGTCGCCTTCGCCGTTCCAAATGTGCAGGGCGGGGCGCTGAATGGCACGCGCGAAGGAGAAGACGAGAGGCCAAGGCACGCGCGTGGCCATAGCTTTCCCCATGACGTTCATCGCGTTGAGACGCTCAGAAGCCAGTTCGGCTGATTGGCCACCAGAGAGGAAGGCAATCCCCGCGACGGCGGCAGGCACCACGCGTTGCAAGGTTGAAATGGTGGCGGCGGCAACAACGTCAGCGCTTGGCTGGAGCCGACTGTCTAGTCCCGGCAGAATCATGTTTGGCTTGAGGATCAGGCCCTCCAGCAAGACCCCCTGCTCGTAGAGGGCTGCGAACACCGCATGCAGTGCCTCTTCCGTGACCAGACGGCACCGATCCAAATCGTGGTCGCCCGCCATGAGCACTTCAGGCTCGACGATTGGAACAAGCCCGGCCTCCTGACAGAGGGCCGCATAGCCAGCGAGAGCCTCTGCATTCGCGGCGAGACATGCCCGGCTCGGCAACCCCTTACCCAAGGCGATGACCGCCCGCCATTTGGCAAAGCGCGCACCCATCGCCGCATAGTCCGACAGGCGTTCCCGCAGGCCGTCCAGGCCGCGGGTGATCGTCTCACCCGCCCGCCCGGCTAGCGCCTTCGCACCGATATCGACCTTGATTCCGGGAACGATCCCCGCTTCGGTTAGGACGGTGGCGAAGGGCACGCCGCTGGCCGTGCTCTGCCGGATGGTCTCGTCATAGAGGATGGCACCGCTGATGCAGGAGCCAAGATTCGGTGTCGTTACAAGCAGCTCTCGGTAAGCGCGCCGCATTGGTTCCGTCTGTGCGATGTCTTCGGCGGCAAAGCGCTTGTTGCAGGTCCCATTGCTCTCATCCATTGCCAGCAGACCCTTGCCGCTGCCTACCAGCGCGTGGGCGGTGTCGACCAGCTGTCGCGCATTCACGAGGGTTGGCCCCATCTCCAGTTCCGGACCTCGGGCAGGTCCTCACCATGCTTGTCGATGTAGATTTTGTGTTCGATCAGCTTGTCCTGGATGACCTGCTTGAGATAACTGCCTTCCGTGCTTTGCCGCGGCAGATTGTCCAACACATCCTGCACGAGATGGAAGCGATCAATTTTGTTTTGAACGCGCATGTCGAAGGCGGTCGTGATGGTGCCTTCTTCCATATAGCCGCGCACATGCAGCTGACGGTTGGCCCTGCGATAGGTCAATCCGTAGATCAGCGACGGGTAGCCGTGGAAAGCGAAGATGATGGGTTTGTCGCGGGTGAACAGGGCATCGTAGTCTGTTTCCCTGAGGCCATGCGGGTGCTCACTCGCAGATTGTATCTTCATCAAATCGACTACGTTGACGACGCGAATCCTCAATGCTGGCATATACTCGCGGAGGATGGAAACCGCCGCCAACACCTCTAGCGTGGGCGTATCGCCGCAGCAGGCCATGACCACATCAGGCTCGCTGGCCTGATCGTTGCTGGCCCACTGCCAGATGCCGATGCCTTCTGTGCAATGGACGATCGCCGCTTCCATCGAGAGCCATTGCGGAAGGGCGTGCTTTCCGGCGACGACCACGTTCACGTAGTGGCGGCTGCGCAGGCAATGGTCGAAGGTCGACAAAAGGCAGTTCGCATCCGGCGGTAGGTAGACCCGGACAATGTCCGCCTTCTTGTTGATGACGTGATCCAGAAAGCCTGGATCCTGATGCGTGAAACCGTTGTGGTCCTGCTGCCAGACATGTGACGCGAGAAGATAGTTCAGCGAAGCGATGTTTCTGCGCCAGGGCAGTTCGCGCGTGACCTTCAGCCATTTCGCATGCTGGCTGAACATCGAATCCACGATGCGTATGAAAGCCTCATAGCTATTGAACAAACCATGCCGTCCGGTCAGAAGATAACCTTCAAGCCAACCCTCGCACTGATGCTCGCTCAACATGGAGTCGAGAACGCGACCTTCGGACGACAAGAATTCGTCGCCAGAGACCTCGACTGCCTCCCATTGGCGGTTCGTAACCTCGAACACCGCCCCAAGCAGGTTGGAAAGGGTTTCGTCAGGTCCGAAGACACGGAAATTGTCCGGGTTAAGTTTCACAATGTCCCGAAAAAAGTTACCTAGCACGAGTGTATCCTGGGCAGAGACGGCCCCTGGTGAGGGCACCGCGACGGCGTGACGGCGGAAGTCCGGCATATGCAAGTCGCGCAACAACATGCCACCATTGGCGTGCGGATTGGCGCCCATACGCCGATCGCCCAGTGGGGCCAATTCGGCGAGTTCTGGGATTAGCTTTCCGTCAATGTCGAACAGTTCCTCGGGCTTGTAGCTCTTCATCCAGGCCTCCAGAAGAGCGACATGCTCCGGATGTGCCGGGTCGACGAGCAGCGGCACCTGATGGGCCCGGAACGTGCCTTCGATCTTGAGACCGTCGACCTCGACCGGGCCGGTCCAGCCTTTCGGCGACCGCAGCACGATCATCGGCCAGCGTGGCCGGCCCTTATTTCCGCCGTCGCGTGCCTCTGTCTGAATCTGTTTGATGTGGTCGATGGCCTTGGCGAGAGTTGTCGCCATCAGTTCGTGCATCGTCTCCGGATCGGAGCCCTCCACGAAATAGGGTGTCCAACCGCAGCCAAGGAAGAAATGCTCCAGTTCATCATGGTCGATCCGCGCAAGGATCGTCGGATTGCTAATTTTGAATCCATTAAGATGCAGGATCGGTAGGACCGCGCCGTCGCGAACGGGACTCAGGAACTTGTTCGATTGCCATGCCGTCGCGAGAGGGCCAGTTTCCGCTTCTCCGTCGCCCACGATGCAGGCGACGATCAGATCGGGATTGTCAAAGGCGGCGCCAAAAGCATGGCTAAGCGAGTAGCCGAGCTCGCCGCCTTCATGGATGGAACCTGGGGTTGTTGGTGCAACATGACTCGAGATGCCGCCGGGGAAGGAGAACTGCGTAAACAGGCTCTTCAGACCAGCTTCATCCTGGCTGATATTGGGGTAGATTTCGCTATAGCTGCCTTCAAGATAGGTGTTGGCGACCAGCGCGGGGCCACCGTGGCCCGGGCCTGCGATATAGATCATATCGAGGTCATAGGCTTTGATGACGCGATTGAGATGAACGTAGATGAAGTTTTGGCCTGGTGTCGTTCCCCAGTGGCCAACGACCAGAGGCTTTACATGGCCCATGGTCAGCGCCTCACGCAGTAGCGGATTGTCATAAAGGTAGAGTTGTCCCACCGACAGATAATTGGCGGCGCGCCAATAGGCGTTGATCCGCAGCAGTTCGCTGTCCGTGAGTGTTCGCGTGCCCGGGCCAGTCACGTCACCAACGGCGGGCTCCGGCGGAGATAGCTTCGGGGCGGGATGGTCCATAGGTTTGATCCTTTAAGTCATTGGCGCTTCATAGGACTTTCCCAAACCCATAGAAGGCAGTTCCCGCTTGATCGGCCGGAGGCACGTTCAAAGAGTAGCGCCGTGTGATTCAAAGCGAACAGTATCGGAAAATACCTAGACGATGTGACCCCGACCGGTCAGTAGGAGCCATAGCCGGGCCAATTGTAGTGATGATGCAGTTCTTTCTCGTACACCTGCGTCACCATCGCGAACGGGTCCCATTCCGGGCTGCTCTTCACCTCGGCAATGGTAACATTGAGGCGCACGTCATGGTCCTCCCATCTAATCGCTGTCACGGCGTAAGGTGAGATCAGCACGTGGCTACCTGGCCACCAGTCTCTGGTGTCTATGATGACGTAGCGGATATCCCAATTGGTATCGTCGACTAACAAATTTTCGATGTGGCCGATCGTCCCCTCCGTTGCATGAACATGGTATCCGTTCATGGCCGCTGCGCTGCGAAGGTGGGGATCCTGCTCAACTTCAAGGAGGGACGCATCGCCGGGTTGGTGCGGCGGAGCTCTGAAAAGCGGCCGCGACAGGGGCGCTTTGACGCCACCGGCACCACTTTCGTTCCTCGCGCCGAAGTAGCCTCCGCCACCCCAAATCGGATCCCAGCCATAGTATTCGTAGAGGTCTAGCTCCGCCTGTCGACTTACCGGCTGATCGTGACCGATCCCCGGGCTTGCTTCCACCTGGGCCATCTTTAGGGTGACGAGAAGCTCCCGCCGCTCGTAATCAACCTTCCGAATGGCCGCCGGATGCACAACCACCCGGCGGGACTTCAGCCAAGTCCCGGTATCGACGACCAACCAACGGACCTTCCAAGTCATATCGTCGAAAAGAAAATCTGACACGGTACCCATGCTGCCGTCGGTGGCCTCAATGGCATAGCCTTTGAAAGCGGCTAAAACGACAAGCATCACGAAGATCCTCTCTGACAAAACAGCGATACGGAATAGCCCTACGCCGGGGTGCATAGCGTCAACCACTGCCGATGCAGTGAAGCTCGGACTAGGTATCTTCCCGTCGTGTGGAATGTCCTGAAACTGGTGAATTCTCGGCTGCAGCGCGGCAATTAGTAACTTGGCGTCTTGCGGCCTCTACGAATTCAGGAAACGATAGGAACGCGACTCATTGATCCGGCGGGTTGATCTATCGAAAGTTCGAATACCTGCCTTTGATTCTCTTGATGCCTGACCGTCGGAGGGTGAGCCATCACTCATGCCCGCTTCTCTAATCGCCGGATCGATTCGTCGCCGTGAGCCTCTTTTGGCCAGATTCCGGGCGATCGAGCATAGGTCCAAAGGCGATTGGCGAACGCTTTCCAGCATCAAGCAAGGTCTTTGACGCTCTTCTCTGCTCGCATCGTGCGTCACGCGCGGCGCTTGAAGGAGTTTGGTGAGGCTCTCCTACGGCGGTGTGTCCGCTGCCAGCACCTATTCCAGGACTCAAGGCGATTTGAAGCTTCATGATATCCCTAAGAGGGTTCCTTTGATTGAGGCGGCGGAAAGGCGTCTTTGAACTGGACGAGTCTGCATCTGGGCACACTCGATCTATAGCGCCCCCAAAAGGGCCAGGGCAGGATCGGAATCTACTTAGCTCATCGTGAGCGGCGTCAGTCAGTGAGAACTGCTTCGCTCCTAGACGCGTCAACCATCCTTTGCCGCGATGGCTCTAGTGGCCCAGGGAGTTCACTGCCGGTCCACCACAGGGGAACACTTCTTGCGTCTGGTAAGGCCGATTTCAGGCTGAGAAGTATGAGATGATCAAACATCCGGTCTGACGATATCCCCCAAGATGCGTCCGGATCAGGAATGCGAATTTTCTACGCAGTGCTTACCAATCGGTCAGTGGAAACCGTAGCCCGGCCAATTGTAATAATGATGCAGTTCCTTCTCATAGACCTGGTCGACCATAGCGAGTGGATCCCAAGCCGGGCTGCTCTTGACCTTTTCCCGGGTAACGTTGAGTTGGATGTCGTGGTCTTCCCAGCTAGTTTTCGTCACGGCATAGGGCGAAATCAGAACATGTCGACCGATCCACCAGTTCTTTGTATCTAGAATAAAGTAGCGAATACTCCAGCTGGTGTCGTCGATGAGCAGGTTCTCCATATGGCCGATCGATCCGTCTGTGGCGTGAACATGATACCCAATAATCTCCGTCGTACTGCGAAGATGGGGATCTGCCTCATTGTCAGCGAGCGACGCTTCGACCTCGTCCGTGTCATGTGACGCGGCGGCGAAGAATGAGGGCGTCGACAACGGCTTGCCGATCCCGCCGGCACCAATCCCAAAACCGCCTCCGAAGTAGTCACCCCCGCCCCAAAGTGGGTCCCAACCGTAGTAGTCCTTGAGGTTCAGCTCTGCCTTTCGGGATACCGGCTGATCGCTCCGAATATCCGGGCTTTCCTCCACCTGCGCTCTCGTCAGAGCCACCGCTAACTCATGGTGTTCATAGTCCGGCTTGGCGACGGCCGACGGATGCACCAGCACCTTGCGGCCCGTCAGCCAACTTCCGGTATCGACAACCAACCAGCGGATCTTCCAACTTCTGTCATCATAGAGGCAATCCGAGACGGTCCCCATGCGACCATCCGATGCCACGATGGCGTAACCCCTGAAAGCAGCAACGACGACAAGCATGGCGAACGGTCCTTTCCAAAATAACGGCATGATGAGGCCGCCTGCTTGCAAGCGGATAACGCGGTTCCGTTTGAAACACAGACCGTAAAGGGTCTTCGCCTAGCTGGGCAGGCTCGGAAACTACTCAAACACCCAAGTCGATCGAGCAAATTGATCAAGATAATCCCGACGAGACCCGAGGGTGTGTTGCAAACCGTCCAGACGAACACGCTCGCTCATTCTCAACTTTGTGCTAGTGTCGCTCCTACGCCTGCTAAAGGCCTTCCTGTTGAGGCGTATCGCACCCATGCCAGAGAGCCGACCGCGCGGCACCAGAGACCCTGCCGACCTGACGGTTGTGGGCATTGGCGCCTCTGCGGGCGGTCTAGAGGCCTGCCGTGAATTCATAAAGGCGCTGCTGCCCGCCGAGACTGGCTTAGCCTTCATCCTGGTGCAGCATCTCGATCCATCCCATGAAAGCATGATGGTGGAACTGCTCGGCAACCATACCGCGTTGACCGTGCGACAGGCGACCGAGGGTATGAAGATCGAGGTCGAGCACCTTTATGTCATTCCCCCAGGCATGTACCTTTCCGTCACCGAAGGCACGCTGCACCTCTCACGCCCGACCGCCCATCATGGCGCCCGCTTACCCTTCGATTTCCTTCTGAAGTCTCTCGCCACAGCCTACGGCGGGCACGCCTGCTGCATCGTCCTCTCTGGGTCAGGCGCCGATGGCAGCGTTGGACTCGCCGCGATAAAGAAGCACGGCGGACTGGTCCTTGCTCAAGACCCCGAGGAGGCCGGTTACGATGGCATGCCGCGGAGCGCCATCATGACCGGGCTGGTCGATCAGGTGCTCCGGGTAAGGGAGATTCCGGCCGCCCTCGCTCATCGGCTTCAGCAGAAGATACTACCAGCGCCGACCCGTGCGTCGCCCCGGTCAGGCGCAGGGCTGACCGAGATCATAGACCTTCTGCGCCTCAAGACTGCACATGACTTTACCTACTACAAGCAAGGAACCCTGCAGCGTCGGATCCGTCGACGCATGAGCCTTGCCGGGATCGAAGCGGACGAGATGCAGAAATATCACGCGATGTTGGACAGCGATACGCCTGAAGTCGAGCTTCTTGCCAAGGATCTTTTAATCAACGTCACAAAGTTCTTCCGAGACCCCAAAGTCTTCGACCTTCTCGCCAAAACCATCATTCCCGAATTGGTACGCAAGCATCCTCTCGATCGTGCTCTTCGCGTATGGGTTGCTGGCTGTAGCACGGGTGAGGAACCTTATTCTCTCGCCATCCTCTTCCGTGAGGAGATCGTGGCAGCAAATCTTTCTATCAAGCTACAAGTCTTCGCTTCCGATGTGGATTCCGAAGCTATCGCGAGTGCTCGGGAAGGCTTTTACCCGATTGCAATCGAATCTGACGTGTCCCCACAACGTCTAAGCCGGTTCTTCACCAAGGAAGACCATGGCTACCGCATACTGCCCGAGCTCCGTGCCATGGTCGTCTTCACCGTGCAGGACGTCATGGCCGATCCGCCCTTCTCACGGCTCGATCTGGTTTCCTGTCGCAATCTTCTGATCTATCTGGACTTGGAAGCACAAGTGCGGGTCCTGTCCATGTTCCATTTCGCGCTGCGCCCGGGCGGGATCCTTCTCCTCGGCTCGTCCGAAACAGCTGGAAATGCCGGTGAGCGATTCGAGGTCATCTCTAAGCCGGCGCGCCTTTACCGACGCATCGGTCACACGCGGCCCGGGGAAATCGGCTTCGCCATCAGCAGTGCCGATGGAGCCCGGCTGTCGATCCGGCCGCGGCAGAGCTCTGGTTTGTCGAGGCAGGCGGCCCTGGCCGAACTCTGCCGCAAGCAGGTGATGGAGAGCTACGCGCCGGCGGCCCTTTTGATCAATGGCAAGAACGAGTGCATCTATTCGCTTGGGCCGACCGACCGCTACCTCAGTGTGCCCTCCGGCCATCCGACCCATGATCTCCTTGCGATGGCACGGCCAAGCATGCGGACCAAGCTCCGCTCCGCGATTCATCGCGCCAACGAACAACGCACGCGCATTCTGGTGCCCGGCGGACGTCTGGACCGCGGCGCCAACGGGCCTTCGTTCAACATCGCCATAGAGCCGGTCGAGAACGACGGGGAGTCGCTTCTGCTCATTTGCTTCCTCGACGACCAGACCTACGAGAAGAAACGTGGACGTCCTCTGGCACCGCACGACGCGCCGCGGGTGGCTGAACTCGAACAGGAGCTTGAGGCAACGCGAGCTGAATTGCGCGGCGCCATCCATAGCCTCGAAATCTCTAATGAAGAGCAAAATGCAATTAATGAAGAGGCACTTTCCGTAAACGAAGAATATCAGTCGACCAATGAGGAACTCCTCACCTCGAAGGAGGAGCTCCAATCTTTGAACGAAGAACTGACGGCCCTCAATGGGCAGTTGCAAGAAACACTCGACAGTCAGCGCACAACATCCAACGATCTAAAGAACATCCTCTACAGTACGGATGTCGCCACACTCTTTCTTGATTCGCAGCTCAACATCCGTTTCTTCACCCCAGCTACCCGCTCACTGTTCAGCGTCATCACGAGTGACATCGGTCGCCCCCTGGCCGATCTCAACGCTTTGTCGTCTGACACAGATCTGCTCGCAGACGCTCGATCGACTCTAGATACCCTTGCCCCTATTCAACGCGAAATTGAGGCAAAATCCGGCGCTTGGTATCTCCGCCGGGTCTCTCCGTATCGGACCCATGATAACGGCGTCGGGGGTGTGGTCATAACCTTCATGGACATCACCGCTCGCAAGACTGCGGCCAAGGCTCTGGAGGATGCCACGCGCCGCGCAGAGACAGCCAATATCGCCAAATCCCGCTTCCTAGCGGCTGCAAGCCACGATCTTCGGCAGCCTTTGCAGACGCTGTCACTGATTCAAGGGCTGCTTGCCCGAAAAGTGCTTAGCGACAATGCGCACAAGCTGGTCGCCATGCTCAGCCCGACATTGACCGCAATGTCCGGCATGCTGAACACACTCTTGGACATCAACCAAATCGACGCGGGCACGGTCAACGCCAAACCGAGCACCTTCCCAATCGCGATGATTTTCGACCGGATGCGGGATGAATTTGCTTATCACGTCGAGGCGCAGGGGCTTGAGCTGATCGTTATTCCGTGTAGCCTAGCAATTCATACGGATCCTCATCTTCTTGAGCAGATGATCCGGAACCTTCTGGCCAATGCGCTGAAATACACGCGATACGGAAAGATCCTGCTGGGCGTGCGCCGGTACCGGAAGACGCTGAGCATCGAGGTCTGGGATACCGGGATCGGAATACCTGACCGCGAACTCGAATCGATCTTCAATGAGTATCATCAAGTCGACAATCCGGCCCGCGACAGAAGCCGAGGGCTAGGGCTCGGTCTGCCAATCGTCCAAAGACTTGCCGAACTATTAGGTCATCATATCACCGTTCGGTCCAATCTTGGGCGTGGTTCGGTATTTGCCATCGAAGTCGCGCGTGAGACGGCAATCATCGATTTATTGAATAGCCCCAGGCGGGACGAGGGAGTTACCGACGAAGCAGCGATGAACCGGCGCCGAACCGGGACCATTCTCGTCATCGAAGACGATGGAGAGCTCAGAGAACTTCTTGATCTGCTGCTTTCTGCTGAGGGCCATCATGTTGTGACTGCGCCCGACGGCGTCGCGGCGCTTGATCTTGTAGCGCGCGGCGCCGTCCGCCCTGCCCTGATCCTCTCTGATTACAATCTTCCTAACGGCATGGACGGCCTTCAGGCTTGCGACCGCATTCGTGCTAGACTTCATCGACATGTTCCCGTCATCATCCTGACGGGAGACATTTCAACAAAAACCCTGCAAGATGTCGCGGCTCTGGACTGCGTCCAACTTAGCAAGCCTACTAAGCCAGAGGAACTTGCAGAGACTATTCAGCGCCTCCTGCCCCCGCCCCAAGCCGAGCTGCGCTGGCAGAAGTCGGAGCCCCCGGGCGTAAAGGATGCCACGACTCCCGCAACCATATACGTGGTCGATGACGATCGCCATATACAAGAGATGATGCAGCGTGTTCTGGAAAATGAAGGCTTTGTCGTCGAGACCTATGAGAGCTGCGAAGACTTCGTGGGCGCCTATCAACCCAGCGACCACGCCGCTTGTCTTGTGATAGACGCCTACCTCCCCGGCATGCAGGGACTCGAACTGCTTCAAAAGCTAAGCGCCGACGACAGCCATCTGCCTGCCATCATGATCACCGGCACGAGCGACGTGCATATGGTTGTCGAGGCCATGAAGGCCGGAGCATCCGACTTCATTGAGAAGCCTGTCAGCGCTCATGAACTTCTCGCAGGTATCCACCGGGCGCTCGAACAAGCGCGAGATTCGAGCAAGCAATCCGCGTGGCGACAGATCGCCACCGATCAGGTTGCCGGGCTAACTGGACGGCAACGACAGATCATGGATCTCGTTCTCGCCGGGCATCCGAGCAAGAACATCGCAGCCGACCTTGGCATAAGCCAGAGGACCGTTGAAAACCATCGGGCCTCCATCATGAAGCGCACCAGTTCGCACTCTCTGCCCGAGCTCGCCCGCACCGCACTCGCCGCCGCTTCGGGTAGCGCGGAACTGCTTGTTCACCACGGTTCCGCGTCGATCCCGGTCGTGGCAGAGTAGGTCGTCACTTTGCACGCTATGGTTTTGAAGGCGCTGAGATCGCCACTCGAATGGACGGAGCTTCCGGACCGGACGCCGGGAGCCGGTGAAATTCGGCTGAAGGTTGCCGCTTGCGGCGTCTGCAGAACTGATCTCCATGTCGTCGATGGCGAATTGCCGGAGCCGGAGGTCCCCATCATCCCCGGTCACGAGATCGTCGGTCGGATCGACGCGATCGGTGCCGGGGTAGAGGGGCTCCACCTTGGCCAAAG
The DNA here is from genome assembly GCF_030252425.1 of Acidisoma sp. PAMC 29798. Taxonomy (GTDB): domain Bacteria; phylum Pseudomonadota; class Alphaproteobacteria; order Acetobacterales; family Acetobacteraceae; genus Acidisoma; species Acidisoma cladoniae. Next base: position 2,346,991 of record NZ_CP126994.1, read on the forward strand.
GGTTGGCATTCCATGGCTCGGTCACACCTGCGGAGTCTGCCCATACTGCCTGAGCCAACATGAGAATTTGTGCGACCGCCCCCTCTTCACCGGCTACACGCGGGATGGCGGCTTTGCGACAGCCACGGTCGCCGACGCTCGCTTCGCATTCCCGCTCGGGGACGCGGGAACGGACGTCGAAGTCGCACCTCTGCTCTGCGCCGGACTGATCGGCTGGCGATCACTGGTCATCGCGGGCGAGGGTCACAAACTCGGTCTGTATGGGTTCGGAGCGGCGGCGCATATCCTTGCGCAGGTTGCCGCTTGGCAGGGTCGATCCGTCTATGCCTTCACCAAACCCGGCGACGTCGCAAACCAGGCCTTCGCCCGGAGCCTCGGCGCCCGCTGGGCAGGCGGCTCGGACAAGATGCCCCCGGAACCTCTCGATGCGGCGATCATCTTTGCCACTGTCGGAGACCTGGTGCCCATGGCACTGAAGGCGGTGCGGAAAGGCGGTCGCGTCGTTTGTGCCGGCATCCACATGAGCGATATCCCGTCCTTCCCCTACAGCCTGCTTTGGGAAGAGCGCCAACTCGTCTCCGTCGCCAATCTTACGCGCCAGGACGGCCTAGAATTTCTGAGCCTCGTGCCGAAGATCGGCATCATCATGGAAACGATGCCCTACCCGCTTGTGAAGGCGAATGAAGCACTCGCCGACCTTCGGGCCGGCCGCTTCGAAGGGGCCGCCGTTCTCGTGCCCTGACCCGTCCATCACGCTTGATTGTCGTGCAAAGCCATGAACGCCTTATAGAGAACACGCGGCTCGAATTTACCCTGATATACGGCCGGCGGTTTCCGCTTCAGGTCCAACAGCGCATACCCCAGCGAAGCCGCCTGCTCTCCGGCCTGCTGTTTGAATCCAGTCGCGGCATCGGTCATCCGCGCAGGCGCCGGTAGCGCTCGATCAGCGCGTTGGTGGACGCGTCGTGGCTCAACTTGGGCTCCGGGCCGCGGTCCAGCTCGGGGATGATGCGGCTAGCCAGCACCTTGCCCAACTGGACTCCCCATTGGTCGAAACTGTCGATCGCCCAGATCGCCCCCTGCGTGAACACGCTGTGCTCGTAAAGCGCCACCAGGCTACCGAGTGTGTGGGGATCGAGACGCTCGGCGAGAATCGTGTTGGTCGGCCGGTTGCCTTCGGTCACACGGAACGGAGTCTGGAAACCGGGCGATCCCTCCGCTGTCAGCTCGTCGGCCGTCTTGCCGAAGCCGAGCGCCTCGGCCTGCGCGAACAGGTTAGCCATCAGCAGGTCGTGCTGCCCGGCGAGCGGGCTGAGTGGCCTGCAGAACCCGATCATGTCGCAGGGAACCAGCTTCGTCCCCTGGTGGAGCAGCTGGTAGAAGGAGTGCTGGCCGTCGGTGCCGGGTTCGCCCCAGATCACCGGGCCGGTCTGATAGTCGACGACACGACCATCGAGGGCCACGTGTTTGCCGTTGCTCTCCATCTGCAGCTGCTGGAGGTAGGCGGGGAAGCGGGCCAGGTTTGCGGCATAAGGCATGACGCCGATCGTCTGGGCGCCGAAGAAGTTGTTGTACCATACGGTCAGCAGCCCCAGTAGCTTCGGCAGGTTGCTGGCGGGTGGCGCGGTGCGGAAGTGCTCGTCCATGGCATGGAAGCCGTCCAGCATCGCCTGGAAGTTCTCGGGCCCGATCGCCACCATCGTGTACAGGCCGATCGCGCTGTCCATCGAGTAACGGCCGCCGACCCAATCCCGAAAGCCGAAGATATGGGCAGGATCGATCCCAAATTTCGTCGCCGCCTCAATGTTGGTGGAGACTGCGGCGAAATGATTGGCGACCGCTGCATCCGGGCCGAGCTGCTGCCGCAGCCATGTGCGGGCCGCGGCCGCGTTGGTCATTGTCTCCAGCGTCGTGAACGTCTTTGAAGAGATAATGAACAACGTCTCGGCGGCGTCCAGATCTAGGATGGCCTCGGTCAAGGCCGCGCCATCCACGTTGGCGACAAAGCGGAAGTTCATCGACCTGTCGCTGAAGTCCCGCAGCGCGAGGTAGGCCATCTCCGGCCCCAGATAGGAGCCGCCGATGCCGATGTTCACCACATTGCGGATACACTTGCCGGTATGGCCGGTGAGAGCGCCGCTTCGCAGGCGGGTGGCGAAACTGGCCATCGCGTCGAGCACGTGATGCACGTCCGGAACTACATCGGCGCCACCCGAGTCGATGTGGGTGCCGCGCGGTGCGCGCAGTGCAACGTGCAGTACGGCGCGGCGCGGCGCTCCGTGATGTTGATCGCCTCGCCGGCGAACATTGCGTCACGCCGCGCGGCCACTCCGCGGTCCTCGGCCAGCGCTAGGAGGAGCCGCATCGTCTCGCCGTTGATGCGGTTCTTCGAGTAGTCGAGGAACAGGCCCGCCCCTTCGGCGCAGAAGCGCTCCGCTCGCCCGGGATCGTCGGCGAACAGCGTGCGCAGGTGCAAATCGTTGATCTGGGCATGATGAGCGGTGAGGGCGCGCCACGCAGACGAGTCCGTGAGGGCCATTGGAATCCGGTCCTGTTCATCCATCACGCTAGCACCTTGCTCTTTGCATCGATTGCAGCCAGCAATTCCTTCCATGAGTTCACGAACCCTTTGGCACCATCCGACTGCAATTGGGCGGCCAGGGCAGCCAGGTCGATGCCAGCGCGGGTGTGGGCGGCGAGCGCTGCTTCGGCATCGCCGCCGTCCCGCGGCAAGGCGTCCGGCGCGGTGCCATGATCGGCGAAGGCCAGTAACGTTTCCTCCGGCATGGTGTTGACCGTGTTCGGCGCGGCGAGACCCGCGATGTACAGCCAGTCCGAGGCGGTCTCGTCCTTAGTTGCCGGTGCTCGCGAACAGCAGCCTCTGCGACCGTGCGCCGAGGCTCGCCAAGCGCTGAAAGCGGTTGCTGTCCATCACGTCGCGATACGCTCTGTAGGCCTGTTGGCTGACCGCGAGGCCCAGCGTGTTGCGTAAGGCCGACGGGACCTTGTCCATGACGGCCTTGTCCCACCGGCTGACGAACAGCGACGCGACAGACCGAATATCGGGCAAGAGCCCGGCTGCGACCCGGCGTTCCAAACCCTTCAGGTAGGCATCGGCGGCCGCCTGGTATTGTTCGGTGGAGAACAGCAGGGTGACGTTGACCGGAACGCCGGCGAAGATCGCCTCCTCGATAGCAGGCAGGCCTTCCCTGGTGCCGGGGATCTTGATGAACAGATTGGGGCGGTTCGCCTGCGCGTGCAGCGCCTTCGCCTGCTTCACCGTGGCCTGGGTGTCATAGGCGAGCAGCGGCGACACTTCAAGCGACACGAACCCGTACACAGTGGCGGTCCGGGCGTGGATGGGGGCGAACAGATCCGGTGAGGTCCTGCACAGCCAGGTTGAAAAACAGCGCTTCGCCCGACCGGCCAGCGTCGAGTTGACGATGGATTTCGGCATCATACGACGCGCTGCCCGAGATTGTGTGATCGAAGATCGTCGGATTCGAGGTGAGCCCAGTGATCGACAGCGTGTCAATGTAATGCTGCAGCGTTCCGCGATCGAGCAGGTCGCGGGTGATGTTATCGAGCCAGAGGCTCTGACCCAGGCGGTTCAGTGTCTTTGGTGCGTCTGAGGCCATGATGCGACTCCTTGGGAGTTGGGCAGACGGGCTGTCAGTGATCGGTGTTAGGCTTTTCGAGGTGGCCGCCGAAGCCGAAACGTAGCGCCGATAGCAGACGGTCCGCATAATCGGCCTCCCCGCGCGAACCGAAGCGCGCGAACAACGCCGCCGAAATCACCGGAGCCGGCACGCTCTCGTCGATAGCCGCCTCCAGCGTCCAGCGGCCTTCGCCAGAGTCGGACACGCGCCCGGCAAAGTCGGCGAGATCCGGGCTTTTCCGCAGCGCGGAGGCAGCCAGGTCGAGCAACCAGGACGAGATCACGCTGCCGCGGCGCCAGACTTCGGCGACCTGTGCGATGTCGATGTCGTACTGGTAAAGTTCGGGGTGCCGCAGTGGCGTGGTCTCGGCATCGGTCGTTTGCTTTGTCTTGCCGATATTGGCGTGCTTGAGGATGTTCAGCCCTTCGGCGTAAGACGCCATCATCCCGTACTCGATGCCGTTATGGACCATCTTCACGAAGTGGCCGGCGCCGTTTGGACCACAGTGCAGGTAGCCAAGTTCCGCGCTGCTCGGCTCGCCGTCCGCGCCTGCCGTGCGCGCTGCGGCGCCGACGCCAGGCGCCAGCGCACGGAAGATCGGGTCGAGATGCTCCACGATGTCGGGTTCGCCTCCGATCATATGGCAGAAGCCGCGATCGAGACCCCACACGCCGCCGCTGACGCCCACGTCGACATAGTGCACGCCCTTGCCCCGCAGCGCCTCGGCACGGCGGATATCGTCATGGTAGTACGAGTTGCCGCCGTCAATCAGGATATCGCCAGCTGCCAGCAACGGTAGCAGCGAGCCAATCACCGCATCGACCGCACCGGCCGGAACCATCAGCCATATCACCCGGGGCGTGCTGAGCATCCTGACGAACCCGGGTAAGTCGGTAGCTCCCTCGGTGCCCTGATGGACGAGCGCCTCGACGGCCTCCCGATGCGTGTCATAGACCACGCAGTCATGGCCGGCCTTGACCAGCCGAACCGCCATGTTGCCGCCCATCCGGCCGAGGCCAATCATTCCTAGCTGCATCGTTGCGCTCTTTCGTTTTCGGGTTTGGCTTGGCTGGTTGCTGGGGTGCGAGGACCGGCTGTCGATCCGAGCCGGCTACCGAGCGGGGTTCTCGGCAAACGGCGACCGGCTGCGTGGTCCAGCCCGTACAGCGCCGCGCCGAGCAGGGCGGCATTGATCGTGATGATGTTGACCGGAATGGCGCGCAGGAGATTGGCAAAGCGGCCTTTAGCGGCGAAGGTGCGCATAAACGCGCCGTCCTGAAGCTGCGGCACCAGCCTGGGCGGCAGGCCGCCGGCCAAGTAGAGTCCGCCGGTCGCCATGACCTTCAGGGCGAGGTTTCCGGCTTCTGCGCCCCAGACGTCGATCACGATGCGCAGCGTCTCGGCGGCGAGCGGGTTGTTGTCGGCATCGTGTAGCGCCGCCTGCATGATGGGCGGCGTGCGGTCGTGGGCGGCGTCCAGAACCGCTCGGAACGCCGCGCTCTCCGAGGCCGGGTCGCGGGACCGCACGTAGTCGTAGACGTTCGGTAGGCCGGAGCCGGCGCAGACCCGTTCGTAGGCCGCGTGGCGGAACCGCTCAGTGAGGAACGTCCATAGATCGGCCTGGACCTGGTTGGTCGGTGCAAAATCGGCGTGGCCGCCTTCGGAGGCGCAGGCGATGTAGTCTTGCCCGCTCCAGATCAGGAAGGCTTCGCCGAGTCCGGTGCCGGGGGCCAGCACCGCGATTGGGGAATGCGCGACCGCTGTACCGGCATTGACCTCGGCCGTCTCCCCGGGCTGCAGATGTGGCACCGCATGGGCGATCGCCTCCAGGTCGTTGAGCAGGGTGATGTGGTCTAGTCCGAGGTCGCGGCACAACGCTGCCTCTTCCAGATCCCACCGTAGGTTCGTCAGGTGCGCGCGGCCCGCGATCACCGGTCCTGCCACGTCGAAGCAGGCGGAGGTGGGCTGTTTGCCGGTATTCGCCAGGAAGGCCTCGACGATCGGTTGCAAGCCTTTGAAATCGACGCTGTGGAACTCCTGCTCGGCCACGAAGAGCCGCGGCCCGGCTTCCGCCGAGACGAGGGCCAGCCGGGTCGTAGTCGCGCCTATATCGCCCGCAAGCAGCATCACAAGCCCCTCCCGTTCCAGAGATCCTGGATCTGTTCCAGCGAGCGTCCCTTCGTCTCCGGCACGGCGCGGTAGATCCATACCCATCCGGCGCCACAGAACAGCGCGAATAGCCAGAAGGTGAAGGAATTGCCGATCACCCCGATCAGCGACAGGAAGCCCTGGCTGACCAGGAACGCCGAGCCCCAGTTTGCCGCGGTCGCGACCGCCACGGCACGGCCCCGGATGTGCCCCGGGAAAATCTCGTTGATCACCGTCCAGACGACGGGGCCCATGGAGAAGGCGAAGCAGATGATGAAGGCGACCAACGCCAGCAGGGTCACGATGCCGGCGCCGCTCGGCCCCGCGGCAGCGACGCCCGCGGGAACCGTACTGATGAACCGGAAGGCGATGCCAACCACGCATAGGCTGAGGCCCATCCCGAGCAACCCAGCCAGCAGCAGCTTGCGGCGTCCAAGGCGGTCGATGAAGGCGATGGCGATCAGCGTGGCAAGCATGTTCACGCCGCCGACCGCCCACGTGGTGACCATCGTCTGCGAGGATTGTGAGGTGAAGCCGGCGGAGGCGAAGATCTGGTCGGCATAGTAGATGATGGCGTTGATGCCGGTGACCTGCTGGAACACCGCCAGCCCGACGCCGATCAACAGCGGGCGCCGCCATTCCTTGTGGAACACCTCGGCCCACGAGGCGCGGCCGGCCTCACGGCGAAGGCTGGCCGCAACGGCGTCCAGGCGCGGCTTGAAGTCGACCCCGGGCCGGATCTTCTGAAGCTGCGCCGCGGCCTCGCTCCGCCATCCCACCTTCATCAGCCAGCGCGGCGATTCCGGGGCCAACAGCGCCACCGCGAACAACAGCAGACCCGGCACTGCGGAGGCGCCGAGCATCCAACGCCAGGCATCGCCTTGCGACAGCCAGCCATCGACCAGATAGGCCAGGAAGATACCGGCGGTGATCGCCAACTGATAGGCAGAGACAAAGCGGCCCCGCAGCGTCGTCGGCGCCAGCTCGGCGGCGTAGAGCGGTGCGGCGACGGCCGCAACGCCGACACCGCCACCGACGATCAGTCGCCCTGCCACGAGGATCACCGTATCCGGCGCCAGCGCCTGGACGAGGGCGCCACCCGTGAACATCGCGCCGGCGATCAGCACCGTGCTCTTGCGTCCGATCCGGTCCGCAAGCTCGCCCCCCGCTAGCGCACCGAACAGGGCACCAAGCGTCACCCAACTCGTGACCACCTCCACCAAGAGCGCACTGAGCGAGAATGTCGCTTTGATCCCGTGCAGCGCGCCTGAGATGACGCCCTGGTCGTATCCGAACAACCCGCCGGAGAACAGGATCACCGCGAGCACGACCATCAGCCAAGGCGTAACCGTCTGGCCGGCCGATTGCGCCGCTCCGGACGGCGGACGAGCAGCCGGGATAGGAGGTGCCTCGGGGGCGGCTATTCGAACCTTCATCGTGGATCCACCGGTTTGTGCCGTTGCAGGAGAGCGACCCGACGCTGCGATGGCCGCAACCCATCCCGCATGCGTTGTCCGTAGCTGATGCCCGGACGATCGCGGAAGGCTTGAAAACGACACACGCCGCCGCGCCTCAGGCCGCGAGCCCATCTTTGATCGATTGCAGCTCTAGGGAACGCTTCGCTGTCACCTCGGGATAGCTCATGCCAAGCCCTTCCAGTGTATCGACAACGATCTGGGAGATGATCAGCCGGGCGCTTTCCTTGTCGTCCGCCGGCACCACGTACCAGGGCGAGGCATCTGAGCTGGTGGCACTCAGGCACTCTTCATAGGCCGTCCTGTATTGCTTCCAGAACTTGCGCTCCTCGATGTCGGCCGGGCTGACCTTCCAGTTCTTGTCGGGTTGGTCGATCCGCGCCAGGAAACGTTGCCGCTGCTCCTCCTTCGAGAGGTGGAGGAAGAACTTGACCACGCGCGTGCCGTTGGCGTGGAGGTGGCGTTCGAGATCCACGATCGAACGGTAGCGGTCGTGCCAGAGCTTTTTGTCGTGACCGGGCGGATCGGGGATGTCCTCGCTGAGAAGGATGTCGCGATGGACGCGGACGACGAGGACTTCCTCGTAATAGGACCGGTTGAAGATGCCGATCCGCCCCCGTTCCGGCAGGTCCCGCGTCGTCCGCCACAGGAAGTCATGCTCGAGCTCGGTGGCGCTGGGATGCTTGAAGCTGAATACCTGACATCCTTGCGGGTTCACGCCGGACATCACGTGGCGGATCGCCCCGTCCTTGCCGGCGGCGTCCATCGCTTGGAAGATAAGTAGGACGGCGTGGCGGCTGGATGCGTAATGAAGCTGCTGCAATGCGCTCAGCTGCTCGACGTGTTTGGCGAGGATCTCTTGGTAGCCGGACTTCGATTCGCACACGGGATCGACGGTCGTCGGCCGCTTCTTGAGGTCGACCTCCTCGCCCTCGCGGACACGGTATCCCTTGGTGTGGATCTTCATCTGCTTCTCCCTATGCAGCCGGTTATTCGGCGGGTTACAGCGTCGTCGCAGCCGATCAGGACAAGTGCATCGGGGCGTGAGCTCGCACCGTCGCTTCCTGGCCAGCCTACCCCTCACCAGCCATAGCCAGGCCAGTCGTCATACTTGTGCAGCCGCTGCTCATATTCGGTTTTGATAGCATCAGCTGGGTTCCAAGGCGGGCAGGACTTGACCTGCTCCGTTCCGATGTCGACCCGGACATAGCGGTCGTGCCAGTCGACTCTCTTCACCGCATAGGGCGAGATCAAAACATGCTGCCCAAACCACCAGTTCGACGTATCGACGACGAGATAACGAATGCCCGAGCTCCCATTGTCGATCAGGACGTCCTGAACATGCCCGACGTCGCCGTCGGTTGCATGCACGTGGTAGCCCGTGACCTCTGCGACGCTGCGTAGATGAGGGTCACCGTCATCGGAGCCGGCTCCGCCCCGCTCGGCCTCCCGCACGGCCGACGCGCCTAAATACGCGGGTGCTTCTGCGGGCGCAGCAAACGCGCCCATCCCCCCGCCGTAGATGGACCCGCCATACATCCTGCTGCCGCCGCCGAACATTGCGCCGCCCCAGAACGGATCCCCGCCATAGTAGCCGTAGAGATTGTTCTGCATCTGCCGTGAGATCGGGCGGTCCTGCAGAATATCGGGACTATCCTCCACCTGGGCCTTCGTCAGCGCGACGTTGAGGTATCTCGCTCCAATTTCAGCGGAGATGACGACCGACGGGTTGATCAGGACCTTGCGCTCGGTCAGCCAGCGTCCGGTGTCGAGGGCTATCCAACGCACCTTCCAGGTGCTGTCATCGAAAAGAAAGTCGCTGACCGTTCCAAGGCTGCCATCCTTGGCCTGGATCTCGTTTCCCTTGAATGACGATACAGCGTCCAGCATGGCATGGTCCCTTCGCTTGCAATCATCATCCACGGCGTCGGTCGGGGCCCGGTGCTCATTCGTCTGATGGCCGGCCTATTAGGAAGCTGGTTCTTTTGCCGCGCCGGGATCGGAGCGTATCACTGCATACAATGTGGCCTAGTTGGACCGCGAAACACAGGCTCGGAAACTACTCACGCAGCGGATGCTCTGGCTGGAACTGCGGGCTGGGCCGAAGCAGCGCCGCACGGCGGTCGATTGACATGTGGAACAAGCAAACGATTTCCGCTGGATCGCAAAGTTCGGAGGCGCTTCCGCCCCGGCCCCACGACGCAATCGGCACCGGCGTTCGATCTGCGGCGAACCCGTTCAGTGTGTGACCATTGGTCTTCACCTGTCGTAGAACGAGGCAGTTTAGTCGAACGCGTTCACTGCGTCCTCTTGCTCGGCGCAACGTGTTCTTGGCACACCGTCATTTATATGACGTTTAGTCCTGTTTATGTTTAGGATGAAACGTCGCCTTGACTTATCACTTGTCTCGATCTGTAAATAAAGATTGGTTGAAGCTAAGTAGCATCGCCTTCCGAGAACGCATCTCCTTTGTCGTTCAAATCATGGGAATGACTGCTCCAAGATGACACCTCTTGCCTTCTTTGCGATATTGTTGACCCTCGCGTCACTGTTCGGAGTGGTCAATCATCGCACGTTGCGGCTACCCAATACGATTGGCGTGTTGATCATCGCCCTCCTGGTCTCAATGGTCATGCTCGCTGCCGATCAGCTTACCCCGGGCTACAATCTCAAAGCGCTCTCACGGTCGCTACTCGGCACGATCAACCTCCCACAAGCGCTGCTTAATGGTGTCTTGTCGTTTCTCTTGTTTGCCGGTTCGCTGCATGTTGATCTCGGGCAGTTGTGGGCCCGCAAACTTACCGTGCTGGCATTGGCCGTCGTCGGCACTCTGCTTGCCGTCGCGTTGTTTGGAGGCGGGATGTGGTTGGTATTCCCACTCCTCGGCCAACCGGTTCCCCTGATCTGGTGCGTTGTCCTCGGTGCCATCCTCGCGCCGACCGACCCCGTCTCCGTCGTTGGCATGTTGCGACGGATTGGTTTGCCACCCTCTCTACAAGCCGTGTTTGCGGGCGAAGCACTCTTCAACGATGGGGTCGGCGTAGTGATCTTCGGTGTCGCTCTGGGTGTCGCCACTGGGGATGGCTCGGTATCGGGCGGGACCACGATTATTTCGCTCTTTTTGCTCCAAGCCGTGGGTGGGGGCCTCCTCGGCTTGATCTTAGGATGGCTGACGGTTCAACTCTTGCGCCTGGTCGATGATGCTCACCTTGAGCTTACCATTTCGCTGGCCTTGGCAACGGGAACTTTCAGCCTGGCGAACGCGTTGGGCATGTCCGGCCCAATCGCAGTCGTTGTCGCTGGCCTTACGCTCGGATCTCGTCAAGGTTTAGCGGCTATCTCACAAAATGGGCGTAAGGAACTGAAGACTTTTTGGTCCCTTATCGACGAAGTCCTGAATGTGCTGCTCTTTCTCCTGATCGGATTCGAAATCGTCGCCATCGCCTTTCATATGTCCCACATTTTAGCCGCCCTGCTTGCGATTCCACTCTCAGTCGTCGTGCGCGCGATTAGCGTCTTTCTTGCCACACTGCTCACGCGTCTACGCGGTGCCGATCGTGGCCGCGCGCTCATCGTATTGACATGGGGAGGACTGCGTGGCGGCATTTCAGTCGCCCTGGCGCTAGGACTGCCCCCGGGCCCCGAGCGCGGCGCCTTGCTGGCGGTATGCTACGGTGTGGTTGTGTTTACGATTGTTGTGCAAGGCTTGACGATTGAACGCGTCGCGAGACGTTTCTATAAAATGAAGAATGACCCTCCAGATCATGCCTAACCCGGTTCTGTTGCAAGGCTGCCCGCTGCGCCCGGGACGTGGCAAGCTATGCCCGGGCGAACGGCGGGTGGGTGATGAACGAGGACCAAGGTGGCGCATTAAAAGGGCGGCACTTCGCGGCGAATGTCATCCTATGGGCTCTCCGGTGGTATCTCGCGTTCCCCGTCAGCTATCGCGACCTCTCGTTGATGCTGTCTGATCGCGGCGTGGAAGTCGATCACACCACGATCTTCCGCTGGGTGCAGGCCTATGCGGCGTCGCTGGAGAAGCGGCTCCGACGTCATCTGCGGCGCAACACCGGCTCCTGGCGGGTGGACGAGACCTATATCAAGGTCAAGGGAGCCTGGACCCATCTCTATCGGGCTGTGGATATCCTTGGCCAGACGATCGACTTCCTGCTGTCGCCGCGGCGGGACGCAGCTTCGGCTAAGCGTTTCTTCCGTAAGGCACTGGCGCAGGTCCATACTGGTAACCCGCGCACGATCACCGTCGACAAGAACCCGGCCTACCCACGTGCCACCGCAGACATGAAGCGTGGAGGTGAGCTGTGGCGTTTCGCGCAGCTGCGACAGTGCAAATACCTCAACAACATTGTTGAGCAAGATCATCGAAGAATAAAGCGGTTGGTGAGGCCTGGGCTCGGCTTTGGAAGCCTGCCAACGGCCCGACGAACGCTGGCCGGCTACGAAGCAATGGCGATGATCCGAAAGGGGCAGGTTCACAACATCGGCGGTCGCGACATGCAGGCGCAGACCGCGTTCGTCGCAAACCTCTTTCAAGTCGCAGCTTGAGATCGTCGGCCTCAGGCCGTCTACCGGATTGGTGCGTCTTCCGCCAGCATTTGCAACAGAACCCGCGGGATGGCGGCTTTGCGACAGCCACGGTCGCCGACGCTCGCTTCGCATTCCCGCTCGGGGACGCGGGAATGGACGTCGAAGTCGCACCTCTGCTCTGCGCCGGACTGATCGGCTGGCGATCACTGGTCATCGCGGGCGAGGGTCACAAACTCGGTCTGTATGGGTTCGGAGCGGCGGCGCATATCCTTGCGCAGGTTGCCGCTTGGCAGGGTCGATCCGTCTATGCCTTCACCAAACCCGGCGACGTCGCAAACCAGGCCTTCGCCCGGAGCCTCGGCGCCCGCTGGGCAGGCGGCTCGGACAAGATGCCCCCGGAACCTCTCGATGCGGCGATCATCTTTGCCACTGTCGGAGACCTGGTGCCCATGGCACTGAAGGCGGTGCGGAAAGGCGGTCGCGTCGTTTGTGCCGGCATCCACATGAGCGATATCCCGTCCTTCCCCTACAGCCTGCTTTGGGAAGAGCGCCAACTCGTCTCCGTCGCCAATCTTACGCGCCAGGACGGCCTAGAATTTCTGAGCCTCGTGCCGAAGATCGGCATCATCATGGAAACGATGCCCTACCCGCTTGTGAAGGCGAATGAAGCACTCGCCGACCTTCGGGCCGGCCGCTTCGAAGGGGCCGCCGTTCTCGTGCCCTGACCCGTCCATCACGCTTGATTGTCGTGCAAAGCCATGAACGCCTTATAGAGAACACGCGGCTCGAATTTACCCTGATATACGGCCGGCGGTTTCCGCTTCAGGTCCAACAGCGCATAGACGGCCGTCTGTGCGGAGCGGATCGAATACTCGACGGTGAAGACGACGTCGTCAGGCAATTCGCAAAACTGGCCGATAAAGCCAAGGTTGGTGGATCCGGCCGGTACGACCTCAGGTCGGTCACCCTTCTCGCGACGGAGAAACTGGCTCGTGATGAAGGGCATCATGCAGGGAATGCAGATGCTGCTCTTCAGAATTCCTTCAGCCTCGGCCTCGATACGGAGATGACCAAGAATTTCGGTCATGATCTCCTGTCCGCTACAGGCGGACATCGGTTTTTTAACGAAGTCGCCCAGCTTATCGACCGCTAATCCGTACCCCCAGACGACGCTGACATCGTCGGACTGGCCGATGAAATGCGGCTGGAACGGAATAACGATCGAGGCCAGCCAGCTGGACTGTGAGAAGGTGATTAACCCCCCCTCCCCTGGCACATTTCCGGTCATGTCCGCGACTGCGTGGAGGAAGGCCGGATCATGGAAGGTGGTGGTGAAGGATACCCAGCGCGATTCCTCCACATGGTCCGCGAAGACGGACGGGCGTCCGAATTCAGGCCGACCCGTAGCGATCGTCTTCCAGAGCTGCCATGCTCCGCCGTGGTCGCGGACGTCGACGAGCGGCGCAGTTTCGTTGGTGCCGAGGCTTGACGCTGCCGTCATCGAGCCAAGCGTGACCAGAACGTAGTCGCCGGTCTTGACAACGATCTCTCCTGGCTCGCCATCTTGTTCGAAGATGATGCCTGCCACGGCTCTTGCGCCGTCCTGCTCCGCAAACGCAAGGTCGGTGACCCTCGTATTGATCTCGAAAGTAACGCCACGTTTCTGAAGCCAGGCCTGCAGCGGCCGCACCATTGAATCATACTGGTTGTAAACGGTTCGCATGATGCCCTCGAGACGGTTGAAGCCGCCGATCATGTGTGAGAACCGCAGCAAATATCGCTTGAACTCAACGGCGCTGTGCCATGGCTGGAAAGCGAAGGTCGTGCACCACATAAGCCAGAAATTGGTCTTGAAGAACTCGGGCTCGAATTGGTCTGAAATACTCGTGCGACCCAGCAACCGCTCCGGTTCCAGCGCCAATCGCTCGATCGCCAGGATATGGCGCTCGCTGAGACCGAACTCCGGCGCCGTATGGCGATGTCCGTCATGGAAAAGCCGGGACTTCGACGACGTCTTGAGAGTGTCGTTCCAAGCCAGTGTCTCCTGCGTGACCGTCTTGCTGCCATCCAGCGTCGGAATTGAATCAAAAAGCTCAAGGGTGCACAGGTACTTGCTCTCAAGCATCCGGCCACCGCGCAGCACATACCCCGCCTGCGGTGATCCTGCGCCGTCGAGGCTGCCGCCGAGCTTGTCCATCTCTTCCAGTATGATGACATTCCGGCCGAGGACATCACCATCGCGGATCATGAAGGCTGCAGCCGCCAGGGAGGCGATGCCGCCACCGACCAGATAAACCTTCGCGTCGTCGCGAGTGGCGCCGCTGGGGGCCGGGGTTGGAAGTCCTGTATCGTAACGGGTCGGCAAGATTGAGGCTCCTAATGAGGCCGCTCGGAAGAGCGGTAGCAATTTCGCAGCCTCTTCGTAGGTTCACCACATTTCGCCAGGAAGTAGTAGCCTCGGAAACTACCTATCACGTCTCCTGCGCGGGGGGCTGGGGTGGTGATGGTGGCGTTCGTTCTTCGAAGCTAGGTAGTTTCCGAGGCTACCCGCCGCGCGCGCCGGCTCTCTATGATTTGGGCAATGGACAACACCGTCCAATCACCGAGATTCGGAGCAACTCCATGTCACAAGATAGTTTGCTGCAACTCGCAGTCCTGGCAGAACTGGCCTGGGAACCGAGCGTCACCGCAGGCCATATCGGCGTCACCGCAAACGCTGGTATCGTGACCCTTACAGGTCATGTCGAGACTTACGCCGAGAAGCACGCGGCGGAGACCGCCGCCCGGCGCGTAAAGGGCGTAAAGGCGGTCGCCGAAGAACTTGAGGTTCTACTCCCGTTCGAGCGCAAGCGCGGCGACGACGACATTGCGGCTGCTGTACTCGAGCGGCTTGCATGGGACGTCACCATTCCGCCAAACGCAATCACCGTCAAGGTGGAACAAGGCTGGATTGCCCTCACGGGTCAGGTGAACTGGTATTACCAGAAGGAGGCCGCGGAACAGGATGTGCGGCGACTTACTGGCGTTGTCGGCGTCTCCAACCTCATCCTGGTCAAGCCGGCCGTCGATGCGGCGGATATCAGTACCCACATCGCGCAGGCTTTGCATCGCTCATGGCTCGTGGACACCAATGAGATCAAGGTGACCGCAGAGGGTGGAGCGGTACGTCTATCGGGCGCGGCCTACTCGCCACAAGACCGCGACGTCGCCTTCGCGACCGCCTGGGCCGCACCCGGCGTCGTCAGTGTGGAGAACGACATTCTTGTCCTGTAGACACACCCGACTGCTTGTCCCGGAACCATCGAAACGGGGTTATCTGACATGACATCGCTTCGTATCGTGCTGGTGGAGGATGACGACCTGATCGGCATCCTGCTGGGCGCGATGCTTGAGGGGATGGGCCATGACGTTGTCGCGGTCGTCGCGACGGAGGACGATGCGGTCGCCGCTGCCGCGCATCACCAACCGGACCTCATGATTGTAGATGTCCAGCTTCGGGAAGGAAGTGGCCCGGCGGCCATCGCAAGGGTTCTGGAGACTGGGCAGGTCCCTCATCTCTTCATGAGTGGTGCAGCACTGCGAACCGAAGCAACTGGCGTCGTCGTTCTGCGAAAGCCTTTTCTTGAAAAGGGCCTTTTGCAAGCAATGCGACGAGCCCTCGAAGTTCCGGCCTAATCTTAAATTGTGTTCCGGCATGGAAAGGGCTCTGACGCAATTTCGCTGATGGACAGTGTCATGCAGCGCCGATCAGCCGTGCTTCAAGCAGATCGAGATTTGCGCGGCCATACATCTGCCGCTTCACGAGCTTGAGCTTGGTGATCTGACCTTCGGTTTGGCCGTTCGACCAGGGCTCGATGATAGCGGCCCGCATCGCGGCCATATCTTTGGCGACGCCGCGTGCGAGCGGAGCGATAAGGCTGGTACGGGCGTGCTTGATCCAGCCGTCCAAGTTGGCAGCCGCCTTGGTCCGGATCATGGCCTGGAACCGCTCCACCAAAGCCCTTGCATCAGCCAAGCCCGGTACTCTCGCCTCGACGGCGGCAACAATGACGGTGTCTGCCTTGGTCAGGTGATCGCGCCCTATGCCCATCAATCGGGCCAAGGTGCGGGCAGAGGCCGCCTTCCGGAGGCCCTGTACCCGCATCTGATCCGCGGGCCGACGCCGGGTTGTCCATTCGCTGACAACGCGCAGCGACCCTCGAAAGCCCTGATCGCCGAGCCTGCGCCAGAGTTCGGCGCCGTTGCGACAACCCGACGCCCACTCGACATCCAGCACGGGCAGGTAAGGGTCCAGGGAGCTTTGACGCATACGGAATGTGAATTCGCTTGCAATACTGGCTCTGACTCACTTTTGATGGAATTGGGGTGCTGTGTGGCTCGGATCATCGAGGGAGTTCGCTACCATGCCCCAATCTTTTCGCGCCACTGCTCTCGTTCCACGCGGTTTCGTCGTCGATGAGGTCACGAGCGATGGCGCGAGCGCGCTGATCACCGTGCGCTCCGTTCAAACCGCGAGCGTCTGTCCTGGGTGCGGAACCCAATCCGGCCGAGTTCATAGCCGATATCATCGGTGCTTGGCGGACCTGCCGATCGCTGGGCGTCCTGTTCGCCTCAGGGTGCGAGCGCGTCGGTTCTATTGTCGGACCGTTCTATGCGGGCGGCGTGTGTTCGCCGAGCGCTTCGACGATGACGTGCTAGTCCCGTGGGCACGCAGAACGGCGCGTCTCGATCATATTGTCCATCATCTTGGTCTGGCACTGGGCGGCCGACCGGCGGCCAGCTTTGCGCGTCGGCTCATGGTGCCGGTCAGCAGGGATACGTTGCTGCGGGTCATCCGCCGACGCGGCAGTCCGCCTTTTGTGCGGCCGACCGTCATCGGGATCGACGACTGGGCGTGGCGGCGCAATCACCGCTACGGAACGCTGATCTGTGATTTGGAGCGGCGGCGAACGATCGCGCTTCTGCCTGATCGTGAGCCCGCGACAGCAAGGGAATGGCTGTCGCAGCAGCCGCAGATCGCAGTGGTTGCGCGCGATCGTGGCGGGGCATACGCCCTCGCCACGGCCAAAGCGTTGCCCGATGCGACCCAGGTTGCCGACCGCTGGCACCTTATGGAAAATGCGAGCCGCGCCTTTCTCGATGCGGTCCGAAAGTCGATACGTCAGATCCGCTCTGTGATCGGCGCGGCCACGATCAACCCCAGCCTGCTCACCGCTGCCGAACGGATCCAATACGAAGGCTATCTCCGCCGAGAAGAAGACAACGCCGCCATTCTCTGCCTGGCCAAGGACGGGATCGCGATCAAGGAGATCATGCGCCGAACCGGATACAGCCGCGGCCTCGTCCGGCGGATCTTGCGTGGACAGCGCTCCGATATCTTCCGCATGCGGGAGAGCTCGCTCGAGCTGTATCTGCCTTGGCTTGACGAGCGCTGGGCCGCTGGTGATCGCAACGCAGCTGCACTTTGGCGGCTGCTGAAGCAGAAGGGTTTTCGCGGTTGCATGCGCGTCGTCAGCGAATGGGCCACGCGTCGGCGCCAAGGGGACAAAACAGATAACGCGCCGAGCCGAACACCTGCGGCACGAACCATTGCGCGGTTGCTGACCGTCAGTCGCGATCAGCTGTCGCGGTCCGAAGTGGTCACGGTGGCCGCCATCGAGGCCGGTGTGCCGCTCCTCGTGCAAGCACGCGAGATCGTTGCCGGTTTTCAAGCGATGGTGCGCAAGGGATGCCTGGACATGCTCGACCCATGGTTAGAGCGAGCGCAACCGAGCCTCGTCATGTCGTTCGCCAACGGCGTCCTTAGGGACAAAGCGGCTGTCACCGCTGCGATCACATCGGCCTGGTCAAACGGACAGACCGAGGGTCAGATCACAAAGCTGAAGCTCGTCAAACGCCAGATGTATGGCCGAGGGAAGCTCGATCTCCTTCAGGCGCGCGTTATTGGCCCCTATGAGCTCAACATCCACCAAATGTGAGTCAGAGCCCTTTTTCCATGCCGAAACACAGAGGGGCGCAAAGCCTGCTTTCCAAAGGCCAGCCGCGCAGGTTGCCACCTCTGGGTCGAAGCTTCCCAGGGCCAGTATGGCATCCGCCTCCACTGGAGGGTGGGTAAAGCGCATGTAGTCCCATGCGACCGCCAGGGCCGCTTGTAACTCGGCATCGATCCACACCATGCGCCCGCCCCTGAAGCCCAAGCGATGCTACGCCGCATCCTGGCTGCGGCAACAGCACAAGACGACTTTTCACCCATTAGGGGGCCTTGTCGCGTATCTTTGTCGCGCAATAAAATAATCAGCGACAAAGATACGCGACAAAAGAAATCGAGGAAACTGCTCACTCGGCTTACTGTCGCGAGTTTCACGACAAGTGCGACGCCCATGTTGTAGGTGGTTGGAAAGGGAACGAAGTACTGGTGCAACGCCAGCTTAGCGCTCTCTTAAATCAAACGTCCAAGCCTATCGTGATGGGTTTATAGAAACGGAGAACATCATGATTAGGGATACTCTCTGAAATTTATTGAGCGGACTTTCTCTTCCGATTCCAGAACGATTCTAAATTCGAGGCAGCAGGTACCAAACTGCGCATGGAAGACATCCGCCCCGTCCCCGCGAGCGGGTCCCCTAAAGGAAAGGGCCTTTAAATCACCGAGACCCGAAAAATATTGCCTGTTATCTTCCAACTGGTCGCGGAATTTCGCGGCCAAACCTTCACTCATTAGATCATAATTTGCGTGCCCGCCCCTCACTTCGTCGATCAGCCGCCGTATCGCGGCCTCACTACCTTCAATTGGTAGCTTTCGACTTCTGCTCCGTTCCCAAGATGCCTGGGCGCGCTTTGCCACTGACGCATCCGTCCGTGAAGCTCGGCGTTCTTGGCCATTCTGATGCAAAATCAACTCGGTTGCGACTCCTCCCGGTTCTGCGATGAACGTAATCTGAGCGTTAACAGTCTTATAGAAGAACTTTATTCTGCTTTCGGGATAGAGCGAAAAGAACCGTTGCCCGGTCAATTGATCAACCAGCCGTTCGCTGTCTCGCAGGACGGTAAAGATCAAATCAGGCGTTAGTTGGTAGAAACCGACATAGCAATCAAGCAAGGCCGGATCGATGGGCACTTCTTCTCTTGGCGCAGCTTGTTGAAGTAATAAACGGGCTCGGATTTCGGTAGGTGCTTCATCAAGAGGTTTGGCGGGCGGATGTTCCGAAATATAAGTTCGAAGCTGTCGCCAACCCGTGAAGCCATATGCGCGCGCGACAGCACGCTGAGCAGCAGCAAGCTTCGCGGCTGAATTGCTCGTCAGCATCTTTTTCAGGCAGGCTTTCGCTTCGGTCCTGAGATGTTCAAGACTTGCCCGTTCCGGGAGCTTCCGAACAGACGCGGAACCGACCTTTGGCAGGTCACTCATATGTCCTTCCTTCCATAAGGCCCGTTGTCCGCATTTTCGGGCTGGAAGTCAGGGGTTATGACCAGTGACGATGAGGATTGGGCTAAGCCCTTCTCGCGGACCGAAGGCCAACCTGTGGTGGCCCGGGCGAAATATATCGGATTAGGCGACCTCACTGCAAGAGCTGCTGCACCGAGGTCTATCGCCGTTCGAGAACAACAGTGCATTCGACTGGGAACCTAGGGCAGGCGAGGGGATCGCCGCGGGTAGGGGCGCGAAGCCGATGAACTGCCACACGCTGCAGGTGTGTTCCCTGGACCATTTTGTCGGGCCGCTAGTGTTTGACTTTGGTCGATTCCGAGTGTTGGAGGTTTTTAGGACTCATGTAACAGATCAACCATCGGTCGGCTACGCAATTCCAAAAACATAAGGACCAAGAGTTCACGTTGCCAACCTCAAGTCCTGCCAAACGCGGCGATAAAGAAAGCGGTCCATTTCCGGTACGAACCGCACGAGCTCAAAACCGGCCTTCTTCAGGACGCGTTGTGAGCCTGCATTGGCCGGATGTGCGAAGGCTCGGACCTCGGGTGGCCGCAGGGGATAGTCGGCGACGCCCATGCAGGCGGCTACCATCTCTGACGCGTAGCCATGGCCCCAGACCGATGGATGAAAGAAATAGGCCACCTCGGTTCCCCAGCCTGGATCGAAAGGGTCATCATAAAGCCCGCCCCAACCGATGATCCGGCCCTCTGATTTGGCCATGATGGTCCACGGCGCATAGCCATTATGGCGGCGGCGCCACTCGTGGACGGCCACTCGGCGGCGGCATTCTTGCAGGGACCCATCGGCGTGGGTGTGCTGCATGGCCATGACGTCACCCAGGAACTCAAACAGTGCCGGCACGTCCGCTAAATGCGGCCGCCGCAGAAGCAGTCTCGATGTCTCAACATTCATTGGCAGCCCTCCTACGGATAGTATCACTGACTCAGAGGCGTGACGTCCACCGCAAATGCCGTGACTGATTGTGGATCGGGGTTCAGCGGTGCGTCCCCTGGAGGCGTTAGGGCGGAGCTATATGTGATAATGTCCTCTCTCACATATAGCAGGACGACGCATCCCGGCTTGCCAGCCGCAGCATGCATTGCCATGCTGAGGCGATGTTCGTCATTACCGAGGCTGATGCTGCTGCGATCCGCGCCATCTTCGATGAGGAGGGAGAGCTGTCGGCGGCGATCGAATTGCGCCGGCGGTTTCCAGGGGTCATCGACAACATGAAGGCGCGCGCATGCGCCCGGACCATCGCTGGTTGGACGCCGCTTCCAGCGCGAAGCACGGTGACGCGGTTGTTTCCCCGCAGGGACGCCTAGCCCGCCTCCGCCGGGTCACCGGCGCCTCGGTTAGCACGTGATAATCCCCCTTATCAGGCGCCGCGTGCTCTGAGGATCGCTCACTCCGCTATCCACCAAATCCGATCGGCATTCCGACAGTTCGGCGGTTCCGAAAGCGGGCATTGACGGTGGCGTGGTCCCGGCCGCTTAGCGCCCATTCCGGTCATATAGCGAAGATGTGCCGGTGCTCTGAAGCGGACGTTCCTGGAGCCTTTTGGCTCATTCGCAATTCGTAGTCCAACCCTATGATCGCGGCGAAATGGCCACATAGACCGTCGTTCAGCCATATCTCAGCCGGTCAATTTTCGATCACTTCTGCAATGAACCACCACGATCAGCGGAGAGTTCCCCGCATAAGGACGGCAACGATCTCTGCGAGATCATCCGGCAGATAAGGCTTCGAAACGACGTTGGTAATTGCTGGGTTGATGGCACGAAGATCAACCCGCGTGTCCATACCCGAACAGATGACAACAGGAATTGCGGGCTCATGCTCCCGCATCCAACCTGCTAGCCCTATGCCGTCCATGGACCCTGGCATCCTTACATCAGTGACGACGACGCCAATGTCCTTCCGTTGTGCAAATGCTGTAATTGCGTCGTCAGCGTTGGTGGCCTCCACAACGCCAAGACCAGCGTCCTCGATCGCATCAACCAACATCATACGTATCATTGCCTCATCCTCGACCACAAGAACGACCCGCCTGACAATAGATGCACTTTCCAAGTCCATGGACTCAAATCAGCCGTAGCGTCACTGTCGTTCCGTCACCCGGCTTGGATAGCGTCTCGATTTCTACGCGCGCCTCCTGAGCAAGCGATCGAACAAGCCGAGTACCCAGCCCTTTCACCACTGAACCGGTGTCAAAACCCATTCCGTCGTCCTCTATTCGAATCTCCGGGAAATCGGATCCAATCCGAATGCGCAAGGTAAGCCGGCCTCGTTTAGTTTCCGGCCATGCGTGTTTCAGCGCATTTAGAATGATTTCATAGCAAAGCAACGCGAGCGGCATTGCCCTGCCAACGTCTAAACTCAACGGCCCGCCGAAGTCCCGATCCAAGGTGGTATGGTTGTACACGCGGGTGAGCGTCTCGGAGATATCGGAGAGCGCGGCGCCGAAATCGACATTATCGAGCGACCCGACCGCGTAAATTCGTGCTTGGACCGCACCGAGCGCATTGATACGCCCTTCAATCTCATCGAAATGCGCGCGCGTCGCCGCATCTACCTGCCGTCCGCGTACACGAAGTAAGCTCATCATCGTTTGAAGGTTGTTCTTCACCCTGTGGTGAAGCTCGCGGACGATGGTATCTCGCTGCGCAACCATCGCAACAAGCTGTGCCTCTCTTGCGGTAAGAGTGGAACGGGATCGAGCAACGTCGAATGCAAGTTTCAGGGAGGCCCGGAGTCTTGGAAGCTGCCGCGGTGACTTAACGACATAGTCGTCCAGGCCGGACTTCATAAGCTCAACCGCGATCGTCTCGTTGCCCGTGCCGGTAAACATAACCACGGGACAAGCCGGATAGCGCGCCTTCACAGCAGAGAGGACCGCGGCTCCGTTCGACCAACGAATGTCCAGGTCTGTTACGACTAGGTCCGGAACTGCCGCTTCAAGAGCCGCGTCAAATTCGGCCGTGTCGTTGGGCTCAATAATCTCAGATGTTGAAAACAGTACGTCCAGTTCACGACGCACGAGGGCGCGGTCATCCGGGTTGTCATCGACAACGAGAATGCGAGTTAGAGCATCCTGCTCTGTCATAGCCCAGGCACCCGATTAAGTTTAATCCAATAAACGTCAATAGCCTTCACCATCTCAAGCAAGCCGTCGCGGCGGACAGGCTTCACGAGATAGGAATTCGCGCCAAGCTCGTATGACCTGCCCACATCCTCCCTTTGATTGGAGGAAGTCAGAACCACGACAGGAATGTGTTTGGTTTCATCCTGGGCGCGAATGAAACGGAGCACCTCAAAGCCAGACCGCTTTGGGAGCTTCAGGTCTAAAAGAACAAGGCTCGGCAAGGGGTACTGCGCGCGATTTGTATAGGCGCCGTTGCCGCCGATAAAGGATATCGCTTCGTCACCATCCCTCACGCTCATGAGGGGGTTGGTAATGCCGGCCTTGCCGAAAGCATATTTAAGCAGTTCCAGATCATCGGGGGTGTCCTCGACAAGAAGGATGGTGTCTAGATCAGTCACTGCTTTCGCCCCGTCTTGGTGCGTTCCGCCCATTCGGCGCTATTTTCTGCCGTTTCAAGATCAATCCAAAAGCGGCTGCCTTTCCCCAGCGTCGAGTCAACGCCGCAGCTACCACCCATGCACTCCATACCCTTCTGCACAATTGCTAGCCCGATGCCGGTGCCCGGGTAAGCGTCCTGGCTATGCAGTCGCTCAAACACATTAAATATACCGAGTTGGTGCTCAGGAGCGATTCCGATCCCGTTGTCCTCGACCCATAGCTTTACCCGGTCTGCAGTCCGTTCTGCCCATACACGAACAAGGCTGGGCGAGTGTGGCTTCGTGAATTTCGCGGCGTTCCCAATTAGGTTTGACAGCACTTGGCCAAGGACAACCGGCTCGGCAAGCACTGGAGGCAGCGGCGCATCGACGTCTATTGTTACCGCTCGCCCCTGTTCGGCCCGGGCCTCGTCAGCCGCCTTCAATGCAAGGGCGGTCATATCGACAACCCGGAGTGCTGCCTCGTAACGCTGCAAACGACTGTAGGCGAGGAGGTCGTTGATCAGCTGTTCCATGCGCTCGGAGGCGGCCACGATGCGCGTGGCATAGCCGCCGCCCTTGCCGCCCAGTTGTGGGGCGTAATCGTCGAGAAGGATACGGGCGAAGCCTTCCATGGCCCGTAGCGGCGCCCGCAGGTCATGGCTGACCGTATAGGCGAAGGCGTCCAATTGGGCATTGGACCGGCCCAACTCGTGTGTCCGTTCCACGACCAGTTTCTCCAGTGCACTGCGCAGCTTGGCCTCTTCGGCCAGTTTGTTCTCCATTGCGCGCAGGCGATCCACCGCAGCCGCCAGCAAATTTGCATAGGTGCGCAAGAACGCGGTGTCGTTGTCGGTGAACAACCGGGGCTCACGGCTGTCGACCTGGAAGATGCCAAATGGCGGCCTGCCCGTGCCGCCGATGATGATCACGTTGGCGACGGCCCGAACCTCATGCTCGATGAGAAATGCAGGATATTTGAACCGCGTCTCCTTCGAAATGTCCGGTGAGATCATCGGCTCGCCGGTTCTCAGGGCATGGCCTTCGGAGGTGTCGTCCGCCGCGATGATGGTCGCCACACCGACGACGCCAGGCTTCCAGCCGACGCCCGCCCGCACGAGCAGGGTCGTGCCATCTTTTTGAAGTTCAACAACCTTGGCGAGGTCTGTACCCAAAGCCTCACCCGCCAGGCGGCAGGCTTCGGTAAGGATTTCGTCGAGATCGTCGGATCGCAGCGCGAGTTCGCCGAACCGCGCAAGGATTGTTTGCTGGCGAAGCTGCTCGTCGTGCTCCGACCGAGTGTTACCGGTCAATCGTCCCTCCAAGCGGTGGATCGGAAGGTCTGGCACCTCCGATCGTTTTCGGCCGGGTGAGCCTCCCGCTTTCCTTCTCGTCCTCTTGTTCGATTAACAGACGTAGGCCGGCCCGGACCACTTCGCTGGCTGTCGCGTAATGCCCCGCAGACACCTTTTGATCAACGTAACTGACGAGCGGTTCGGTCAAAGCGACGTGGAGGGTATGTTTGGCTGCCATCGTTCCATAGCAGCACAGTTTAGGAGTGGGTGTCACCTTTTGCGGTGCTTGCGCTTTCCTCTCGGCGGCAAGGAACGAAACTCTCGCGAGCAGGTGGAATACGCCCGTGCGTCTGAGCGCAGTACTAATGGCGTGATAGGGGGCAGCCGAATGTCCGCTGTCCTTGGTAGGCTTCTCCAAAGCGGAAGGACCGCTTTCGTGATGAGTTTCGGACGCCGCTTGGCGTACGAAAGTCTCCGAAGGACGAATCCCGCGGGCCGGTGTTGGGTATGGGGATTTAGGGTTTGGACGACGCCAGAGCGGTCGTGCTCGGGGGCGGGATCATGCGCTCAGATCGAGCGTCGACGCGAGTCTGATGATGCCGGACACCAGGGACTAGGCGTCTCTGGTGTCGATGGATGGCGTCCTGCACAGCCTTTGTAGAATTGGGCGCAAGCGGTGTCGCTGACCGCAGCAGGGCTACGATTTGCAGGCAGATCGTGCCGCGCCGGATCACGACGGCGTCCTTCCGGCTGATTGCGGCGGCCCGGGTGGCGCCCGGGGCTGGGTGAAGCGCATGAAGGTCTCGATGACGATCATGTGGCCACCGCAGCAGGGACACGGCGGGCGATAGTCGGGCGGCTCGACCGTCGCGTTCGGTTCAGCAGGTGGCGGTGGTGCGGCAAGAAGTTCTCGGGCGCGGTCAAGGTTGTCGCGACGGCCGCCGCTGGCGAGCAGACCGTAATGGCGGATGCGGTGGAACCCGCGCGGCAGGACGTGCAGCAGAAACCGCCGGATAAACTCGCCCGTAGCCAGCGTCATGGTGCCATACCGTTCGGCGCCGTCGCGTCGGTAGTCCTTGAAGCGGAACGTGACACCGGTCTCGTCCATCGCAATCAACCGACGGTTGGAAATCGCGACCCGGTGCGTGTAGCGCGACAGATAGGTCAGCACCGCCGCTGGACCCGCAAACGGCGGCTTGGCGTAGACCACCCAGGTCTTCTTGCGCACGAGCGCGACGCGCTGCCGGAACGCCGTCGCGTCGGCGAGTTTGGCCTGCTTGACGAAGAACTGTAGCTTTCCGGCGGTGTGAAGCTCGAGCAGCCGGGTCAGGAACAGGCGCCGGAACAGCGCGCCGAGCACCCGCACCGGCAATAGGAATGCCGGCCGGGACGAGACCCAGCGCTGGCCGTCGAGCGAGAGGCCGCCGCCGGGCACGATCATGTGGATGTGCGGGTGGTGGGTCAGCGCCGAGCCCCAGGTGTGGAGCACGGCGGTGATGCCGATGCGCGCTCCGAGATGGTGCGGATCGGCGGCGATAGTGAGCATGGTCTGCGAGGCCGCGCGGAACAGCAGGTCGTAGGTCACCGCCTTGTTCTGGGCAGCGATGTCGGCGATCTCGGCCGGCAGCGTGAACACGACGTGGA
This sequence comes from Acidisoma sp. PAMC 29798, assembly GCF_030252425.1. Taxonomy (GTDB): domain Bacteria; phylum Pseudomonadota; class Alphaproteobacteria; order Acetobacterales; family Acetobacteraceae; genus Acidisoma; species Acidisoma cladoniae. Next base: position 2,372,747 of record NZ_CP126994.1, read on the forward strand.
AGTAGCCGACCGGCAGGAGGTCGGCCTCGCGCGCCTCCAGCCACTCGCGTGCGGCCGCCCCTTGGCACTTCGGGCAGTGGCGGTTGCGGCAGCTGTTGTAGGCGATGCGGCGGTGTCCGCAGTCCTCGCAGCCCTCGATGTGGCCGCCGAGGGCTGCAGTGCGGCAGGTCTCGATCGCCGACATGACTTTGAGCTGGCCGAGGCTGACGTGCCCGGCATGGGCCGCCCGCCAGGCTGGCCCGTGTCGGCGGAAGATATCGGCGATCTCGAGCGCGGGTCGCACGGCGCTCAGCTGCCGGGGCTGGTTCTCTCCCAGATTGGAATGCCGATCTGCGGGGTGATCTTGTCGAGCGGACTGGTTACGGTGCGCACGACCTTGGTGGCCACGCGGGTGTAGAGCGCGGTGTTGTCGAGCTTGGCATGACCGAGCAGGACCTGGATGACGCGAATGTCCACGCCGTCCTCAAGCAGGTGCGTGGCAAAGCTGTGCCGCAGCGTGTGCGGACTGACGCGCTTGGTCAGACCTGCCGTCTCGGCCGCTGCCTCGACGACGCGGCTGAGCTGGCGGGTGGTGCTGGGCTTGGCCGGGTCCTGGCCGGGGAACAACCAGCCAGCGGGCAGCATGACCCCCTCGCGCTTGCCCTGCTGCCACCAGGCCCGGAGCAGCGCGAGCAGGTCGGGCGAGAGCAGAGCGTGACGGCCTCGGCCCCCCTTGCCGCGTTCGACGCGGATCAGCATGCGCTCGCTGTCGATGTCGCCGACCTTGAGCGAGGCAACCTCGGCTACCCGCAACCCGGCCCCGTAGGCGACGCAGAGCGCGGCCCGATGCTTGAGGCAGGTCGTGGCCGCAATCAGGCGCGCGGCCTCGTCGGGGCTCAACACGTTCGGCAGTTTACGCGGATATCGCAACCGAATGAGCTTGCGGGCGAGGTCCGGCCGATCGGCGGTATGGTTGAAGAAGAAGCGCAGAGCGGCCACGGCGCTGTTCATGGCCGGTGCATTCATGCCGTGCTCGGACTGGTGGATCTGAAAGCGCCGGATATCCTCGGCGCTGGCAGTGCTGGGTGAGCGCTCGAGGAAGACAGCGAAACCGGCGACGGTTCGGATGTAGTCGTGCCGGGTCTTGTCGGTGAATCCGCGGACCGTCATGTCCTGGAAGAAGCGTTCGCGCAGGGTGCCAGGCGTTGCCGGAGAGAGTTGGTTCACGATGAGCTCCTCGGGTTGAAGGAGCCCTCATCGTCGAAGCCGGCCGCAGCCCGTTCAATCTCAATCCACGATCGTCATGAAAGCCGAGCGACGTCACACGCAGAGCGCTACTCCCGCGATAGCGGGTTCGTCCATCGGCCAATTTCAGCCGAATACAGGACGCGTCGGCCTTTCAGGAAGTGCCCCGAACAGCAGACAGACCGCTATCCACCGAACTTGGCTGTGGTGCGTCGATCAGAATTTGGACGAAGTTTGCTTGGTGTGGGGGCATTGCCGAGGTTCCGAGGTTCTAGGTATATCCCGCATGATAACGTCCTTTATCATCCGCGAGGAGCGCATTCGTCCCAGAAGGGTTCCCTTTTGGGACAGCCGCCGCTTTCTCTTTCAGACCCGTTTCAGCATTGCCTCTTGAAATCCGTCAGCAAGCACGATCAACAAATCAGCAGCGAAATCGACGTGGCCGCGGATATCAAGGTTTGAAAGGTCTGGAGGGTCACCGTGTGCGACGCTATGGCGCCATTTAACCAGCTCTTGGTCTAACCTAATCCGAAAACGTTGCATTGGGGCGAGATCAAAGCTTAGGAGGTGAAAATTTTGGGAGAGGCGAGTGAAATTAAGATTTGATTTAGCTGCTATGACGCCGCTGTCAAAGTCCTCAAAATTGCACTCGATCAGAAGTTGAAGGTTACCGACGAATTGTATTCGAGCGGCATCAGAATGATACTTATCTCGCAACGCATCAAATTCCGACTTGAACGTGCCCAGCAGAAGCATCCAATCCGTTTCACGTACTCTCTTCCCTAACTCTTTTAAAAAACGGACATAGACAAAGGCACATTCGTTATAGAACCCCTCCCAACTCGCGTATGTTAGAACAATTGCTGCGCGCGAACTGATATTAGACGGGTCGGGCCCGGCATATGTTGTGAACCGGACTTTTATGTCTGACAGTTCTTTGACACGTCGTATCCTCGCGAGGTCAATTTCATCAAAGTAGCGTTCCAAATTAGGCATTTGGATTGAACCACTTTGCACCAAATGGCAGTGTACGCTGCAACCTGACAGTGCCACGGAGGCCGGGAGTGCTCATCCACGAAACCTCCGGCTGCTTCCAGAACTCACCAATCTTTTCCCTTATAAATGTTTCAGGAGACGGGAGCGCGAGGATGCTGTCTTTGTTGCGAGCTAAACCCACCACGATTCCTTCAAGCGCACGCAGGGAGAAACGAGCTGCAATACCCGCGGCTCTTTCTTCGGGAGGGATCAGCGCGTCGGCTCCCAGTAGACGCCAAAGGATATCTATTGTCCAACCGAGCCTTTCCATCACCTCTTCCTCGGAATGCCCATCTATGACCCTCAGAATGGCTTGGTCCAAGAACTCTTGTACGTCGGTTCCTTTTGAAAAATCTTCGTAAGTATGGACAACCAGACGAACAGCATATTCCAATCCATCTTGCTTAAGTTTTTGATCTGATGTGATTCTAAAGAGTTTTTGGAACTCCTCCTGATCTGAGAATAGGCGGAGCCTTTTCGTGAACGCCGGGTTTGCGAGTACCATCGAACAAGTTCTGACCTCCTGTTCATTCGCATAGGCGCCTCCTCGATTTAGGCGTTGAAACAGATCGAATTTCGTTTTTGGGTCACTTGGATGCTTCAGAATCTGGAAATCCACTCGGTGTCGGCGAAAGAACAGTTGTAATGATTTGTCTAGCCCCGTTTCTTCATCGGTCTCTTTATTCCAGACAACCCCAGCTAGAGACGGCAGATATTTTGTATCAAGCAGCTTCGAGCGACGAAAGTTGTCTGAATCTGGGTCCCTCAATACTCCCATGAACTCTAGAATCGTCGAGATTCTTTGCAGACCGTCGATCAGCTCCCAGGTTCCATCTGGGTTTTCAAAGACGAAGACTGGGGGAATCGGAATTCCGATCAATATAGACTCGACAAAATTCGATTTACGCTCTCCACTCCATCTGAATAAGCGTTGGAACTCGGGAAGGATGTTCAGCTCGGAAGAGGTGTACATAGTTGCGATCTCGCCAATCGTGGCTTGAACGGTGTCGGTGATGACTGATCTTTTGGCTTTCTCGATCTCATCTTTGAGCATTGCCGCGTCCTTACAGGATAAAGAAAGATTCTAGCAGCCATGATGGGCCCGAAACATCCACCGCATTACGATAAGAGGTTCTAGCTAAACGACAAAGAGCGCATAAACAGACTGAGTTTCGGCCGCGTGTTACACTATAGATAATACTGTAACACATTCAGGCGATAAAGCGGGTCCAACGAGCCTTTTCGCTCGGCGCAGGTTTACCGAACTGTTACACTTATCGTGGAAACATGCCCAAACGCGCAAAAACACACTCTGTAGAACCTATCCAGCTTCCACTGTTTCCAGTGGAAGCATCGCTTGTCCGCGTCCGGCCGGAGCGCAACGAGTGGCGCTATTACCGAATGGAGATTTGGCCTGATCTGTTCGGGCGCGCCCTCCTCATGCGCCAGTGGGGGCGCATCGGCACGGAGGGACACCGCCGCCTTGATCCCTATCCTGACGGCGGCGCGGCCGGCAACGCCCTGGCTGCGATCCTGCACGCCAAACGGCGTCGCGGCTATCAGGACCGGTTGCGATGAGCCCTCCGCCTGCACCGCCGCGTGTCACTAGAAAGACTGCGCCCGTCAAACCCGCGTCCACCAAACCGGCCGGCCGGGCGAACGGCCCTCTAAAGTCCCCGCTGGCCCGGCCCACCGGAATGCAGCTGCATACGATCGACGGTGCCAGGAAATATCTGACCGCAGGCGAGCGGGAGGCCTTCCTGAAGGCGGCCGAGAAAAGCGACCGCGATATCCGCACCCTCTGCATGACCCTCGCTTATGCCGGGTGCCGGCTGTCCGAAGGACTGGCCTTGACCGTTGATCGCATCGATCTCGCCGCTGGCGTCCTGGTGTTCGAGAGCCTTAAGAAGCGGCGACCCGGCATTTATCGCGCTGTGCCCGTGCCGCCGGCTCTCCTTGAGGCCCTCGATATGGTGCACGGCATTCGTGAGCTTCAGGGCAAGCGCGACAAGGGGCGCGGCATCCGCCTCTGGTCCTGGAGCCGGATGACCGCCTGGCGTCAGGTGCACGCTGTCATGGAGAGTGCCGGCCTTTCGGGACCGCACGCTTCGCCGAAAGGGTTGCGGCATGGCTTTGGGGTAGCGGCTGTCTCTAAAGGCATTCCTCTTAACCTGGTGCAGAAATGGCTGGGCCATGCCCAGCTTTCCACCACGGCGATCTATGCCGACGCCGTGGGCGCAGAGGAAAAGGACATCGCCAGCCGGATGTGGACTTGAGACCGATATGCCTACGGAGGGCGATTTCACACCCCGCGACCTCTAAACGAGGCCTGAATCTTCAGGGTTGATTTCGCACATATCTTTTGCAAAGCCCAACCTATTGAAACGGTTCGGCCCAGCGACATTTGCAAAAGTCTTGATTTATGCGCTGGCCGGAGCCAGAGCCTCAATGATGCGGCAATCAGCTACGGTGCCATGACGGCATTGCCCGATGAGGGAATCCAGTTCTCGCCGCAGCGCCAAAAGGTCGGCCAGCTTGCGCTTCACGTCTGCAAGGTGCTCGCGGGCTATCGCGTCCACCGCTTCGCACGATTGCCCTTTGTCGTCGGCAAGGGTGAGCAGTGTTCTAACCTGCTCGATGGAAAAGCCGAGGTTGCGCGCGCGGCGCGTGAAGGTAAGGCGGCTGACATGCTCGGCTGAATAGTCGCGGTAGTTGCCTGCCGTGCGGGGTGGGGAGGGAAAGAGGCCGATGCGCTCATAATATCGGATCGTTTCCGCCTTGGTGTCAGCCGCCCACGCAAGCTCTCCGATGTTCATAACCTGCCCTTGACCCTGTAGTGACTACAAGGTTTATAGCATAGGCCAACGCGAACCGCCGAGGCGCTTGAATGCCCTGTTGTCACGATTCCGCCTGCTCAGCCACCGCCAACCCCGATGCACTCAACAGCCCAAAATGGCGGCGGGCGCTCTGGCTGGCGCTATTCATCAACGCTAGTTTCTTCGTTGCTGAAATTGTGGCCGGGGCGGCTGCTGGCTCTGCCTCATTACAGGCTGACGCGCTCGACTTCTTCGGAGACGCTACCAATTACGCCATCAGCCTTGGCGTCACCGGCATGGCCCTGCAATGGCGCTCTCGCGCCGCCATTGCCAAAGGCGGGACTATGATCGTCTTTGCGCTATGGGTGCTCGGCAACACGGCGTGGCACGCCCTACATGGCACGTTGCCGCGTGCCGAAGTTATGGGCGTGGTCGGCATCGCCGCCTTGATCGCAAATGGCGGCGTCGCGGTCATGCTCTATCGCTTCCGCACTGGCGACGCGAATATGCGGTCGGTGTGGATTTGTTCGCGCAATGATGCACTCGGCAATCTCGCCGTTGTCCTTGCCGCAATGGGTGTGTTCGGCACTGGCACGGGCTGGCCCGATGTGATCGTTGCGGCCATCATGGGCGGGCTGGGCTTGTGGGGAGGCTGGCAGATTGTCAGTCAGGCACGCGGTGAGCTAAGAAGCAAACACTTGCCGCAAGCCGTCATGGCGGGCGAATAGCACCAAATCCTCCCCGGCGAGCGATACGTAATTCTTGAGTTTTGCACTTACGCAATCCAGCTCATGCCTTGCTAGATACTTAGTCAGCCATGGATCACTCAAACGATTCCTTTTTGAGTGATAAGGGATTGTGCGAGCGTACCTGAAATGAACTGCCGCCAAGGCTATTCATGATGGGGCATTCCGGCCTGTCGTTGCCTTCACAGGCCTCGGCGAGGTTGTGCAGCACGTCTGCCATTTCGCGCATGTGCTCGATTTTCGTTTCCAGCTCGGCAATATGAGCCAGGGCGATAGCCTTCACCTCGGAACTACTCCGGTTCCGGTCGCTCCACAGCTTCAGAAGGTCGCGAATACGGACTATCGAAAACCCAAGATCGCGGGCGTGCCGGATGAATTTCAGCCGGTGAACATCTGTCATTGAGTAGCTGCGGTAATTGCTGTCCTGCCGGGCTGCGGAAGGAATGAGGTCGATCACCTCGTAGTGCCGGATCATCTTTGCCGTGACCCCGGACGCCTTAGCGGCTTGGCCGATTTGCATAAACCCTACCTTTCGATTGTGCTTGACCTTACCATCATGGGAAGGTCCACAACAATGGGAGAGGTAGACCCATGGACGATCACGCTCACGACTCTCACACCGGGCGGCATAGCTGTTGCGGCGGCAGCCACAGCACATCTACGCCAGCGGATTCTCAGGCGCAGCGGGTCAAGGACCCGGTTTGCGGAATGATGGTCGATCCGCTCAAGACGGACCACAAGGCGGAGCATGACGGGAAGACTTATTTCTTCTGCTCGGCCGGCTGTCGCACCAAGTTCATGGCCGACCCCGCGAAATACCTGAACCTGGAACCACGCCAGGCGGAAAAAGTGCCGGCCGGCGCGATGTACACATGCCCGATGCACCCGCAAATCCGGCAGGTTGGGCCGGGAAGCTGTCCCATCTGCGGGATGACCCTGGAGCCGGTCACGGTTACCGCCGATGCGCCACCCAACCACGAGCTGGCGAACATGTCGCGCCGGTTCTGGATCGGCCTTGCCCTGACGCTGCCTGTTTTCGTGCTGGAAATGGGGGGCCACATACCCGCCCTTGGCCTGAACGCGCTTGTTCCGCCCCACATCTCGACGTGGGTGCAGTTTGCTCTCTCCACGCCCGTCGTTCTATGGGCGGGCTGGCCCTTTTTCGTGCGCGGCGGGGCCTCTGTCATCAACCGCAGCCTCAACATGTTCAGCCTGATCGCGCTCGGAACCGGGGCGTCTTACCTCTACAGCCTGGTCGCGGCGTTCGCGCCTGGCGTTTTCCCTGCCGGCTTCCATGACATGGGTGGCATGGTCCCGGTCTATTTCGAGCCGGCCGCCGTCATCGTCGTGCTGGTGCTGCTCGGCCAGGTGCTGGAGCTGCGCGCCCGCGACCAGACCGGCGGCGCGATCCGCGCCCTCCTGAACCTCGCGCCGAAAACCGCGCTGCGGGTGAAGGCCGGCAGCGACGATCAGGAAATCCCGCTCGATCAGGTGCATGTCGGCGACATGCTGAGGGTGCGTCCGGGAAGCGGCGTGCCGGTCGATGGTGTCGTGACCGACGGCAAGAGCGCCGTCGATGAATCCATGGTGACGGGCGAGTCCATGCCGGCCGCGAAGGAGGCCGGCGCAAAACTGATCGGCGGCACGGTCAACGGCACCGGCTCCCTGGTTATGCGGGCCGACAAGATCGGCTCAGATACGATGCTGGCCCGTATCGTCCAGATGGTTGCCGAGGCGCAGCGCAGCCGCGCCCCCATTCAGCGCATGGCCGATATTGTCGCCAGTTATTTTGTCCCTGCCGTGCTGGTCATCGCCGTGCTGTCCTTCATCGCCTGGGCTGTGTGGGGTCCGGCGCCCGCACTGGCCTATGCTCTGATCGCCGCCGTCTCGGTTCTCATCATTGCCTGCCCCTGCGCACTTGGACTGGCCACGCCCATGAGCATCGGGGTTGGCGTCGGCAAAGGGGCCGGAGCTGGTGTCCTGATCAAATCCGCCGAGGCGCTTGAGCGCATGGAAAAGGTGGACACACTGGTTGTGGACAAGACCGGGACCCTGACCGAGGGCAAGCCGAAGGTCACGGCCGTGGTGCCGGCAAGCGGGTTCGCGGAGAACGATATTCTGACCATGGCCGCCAGTCTGGAGCGGTCAAGCGAGCATCCACTGGCGGCTGCCATCGTGGCGGCTTCGCGCGAGCGCGGCCTGACGATCGCAGACCCCACGAACTTCGCTTCTGTCACGGGTAAAGGCGTTACCGGCAAAGTCGGGGGCCGCATCGTGGCGCTCGGCAACAGAGCCTTAATGGATAGTCTCGGCATTCCGTTTGCCGACCTGAACGGTCAGGCCGACGGTTTGCGCAGTAACGGCGCTACAGCCCTGTTCATGGCGATTGACGGTAAGCCCGGCGCTGTCATCGCCATTGCCGACCCCATCAAGGCCAGCACGCCAGCCGCGCTCAAAAAGCTGCACGCTGACGGCATTCGCATCGTCATGCTGACGGGAGACAATGCGAGGACGGCGGAAGCGGTCGGCCGGACGCTCGGCATCAAGGAGGTTCAGGGCGACGTGCTACCCGAAGACAAGCACCGCATCGTCCGGCAACTGAAAACCGAGGGCCGCACCGTCGCCATGGCCGGCGACGGCGTGAACGACGCGCCCGCCCTCGCGGAAGCGGATGTCGGCATCGCCATGGGCACTGGCACGGAAGTGGCGATCCAGAGCGCCGGAATCACCCTGGTGAAGGGCGATCTCATGGGCATCGCCCGCGCCCGCGTCCTCAGCCGTATGACGATGCGCAACATCCGCCAGAACCTGATCTTCGCCTTTGCCTACAACGTGATCGGCATCCCGGTCGCGGCCGGGGTTCTCTACCCCGCCTTCGGCATCCTGCTCAGCCCGATCATCGCCGCCCTCGCCATGTCGCTCAGCTCGGTCTCGGTGATCGGGAATGCGCTGCGCCTGCGCAGCGCGCAGCTGTAGCGCTCGGCGAGCGAGAACGTAGCCCCGAAATTCAGGCCCGGATGGTCCGTGCCCGTAACGAAAGCGGCAAAGCCGCGTCTACAAAGGAGAACGCACGATGAAACTTTTGACAACCCTGGCCGTTCTGGCCCTTGCGGCATCCCCGTCCGTGGCGATGGCACAGGCGATGAATATGGGAGCCAACGCCAGCCCGGCCGACAAGGCCTTCATGTCGTCCATGCAGACGATGATGAAGAACATGGACGTGAAGCCCACAGGCAACACGGACAAGGACTTTGTCTCGATGATGATGCCCCACCATCAGGGCGCTATCGACATGGCGAAGGTGGAGCTTGAATACGGCAAGGACCCGATGCTGCGCAAAATGGCCGCCGACATCGTCACGGCGCAGGAAAAGGAAATCGGTGAAATGAAAAGCTGGCAGGCCAAAAACACCGAGTGAAGGATGCCAAAGACGGACAAGAATGACCGAAGCACCTTGACAAACCCCTATTTCTCCATACTTTTAGAAATATGGAGAAATCAGACGCCATAGCCGCCTTGGCGGCACTCGCACAGGATTCCCGCCTCGATGTGTTCCGCCTACTCGTGCAGGCGGGGACCGACGGGCTGCCTGCCGGTCAGATCGGCGAACGGCTGGGCCTGCCCTCGGCAACCCTGTCGTTTCACCTGAACCAGCTCAAGCAGGCGGGCCTCGTCACCTTCCGGCGTGAGGGGCGGTCCCTGATCTACATGGCCGAATACGATGCCATGAATGCCCTGCTCGGCTACCTGACCGAAAACTGTTGCCAGGGCGATCCTGCGGGCTGCGGCATCGGTGCCTGCGACGGCTCCACGCTCATCGCCACCAAGGAAGGAACCCGCCAATGAAGCGCATGCACATCCATGTCGGTGTGAAGAACATCGAAGAAAGCGTCCGTTTTTATAGCGCTCTGTTCGGTACTGAACCCGCCAAGCTCAAATCCGACTACGCGAAATGGATGCTGGAAGACCCGCACCTGAACTTTGCAATTTCAACGCGGGGCAAGGCAATCGGTCTCGATCATATGGGCCTGCAAGTTGAGGATGCCGGGGAGCTGAACGGGCTGCGCGATCAGATGTCGGCTGCGAATATATCGACCCATAGCGATGGGGAGACAACCTGTTGTTACGCGAAGTCAGAAAATCCTGGGTGGAGGACCCGAACGGCATTGCCTGGGAAGCCTACCACACCATGGAAGACGCGCAGATTTATGCAGCCGGCGATGTGGTCGACGAAGCCTGCTGCGTCCCTGAAACTTCGCAGGGCGCATGCTGCGCTCCGAAGCCGGACCTGGCCGCCACTGCCCCCTGCTGCGGGGCGGCTGCATGACAGTCACCATTTATCATAACCCAGCCTGCGGCACGTCGCGGAACGTCCTCGCCCTGATCCGCAACAGCGGCGAGGAACCGCACGTCATCGAGTATATGAAAACCCCGCCCAGCCGCGCCGAACTGGTGGAGCTGATCGCCCGCATGGGAATCCCGGTGCGCGAATTGCTGCGCCGGAAAGGGACGCCCTACGATGAACTGAAGCTGGACGATTCCACCCTGACGGACGGCCAGTTGCTTGACGCGATGATGGCGCACCCGGTCCTCATCAACCGCCCGATTGTCGTGACCCCCGATGCCGTGAAGCTGTGCCGCCCGTCTGAAACGGTGCTGGACATTCTTCCCAATCCGCAACGCGGCGCGTTCTCGAAAGAGGATGGCGAGGCGGTCGTGGATGCTGGCGGCAAGCGTGTCGCGAGTCCCGCGCCATGAGCGAGGCGGTCGCGGTATCACCCGGCAAAGCGCCGTCCATGGGAATATTCGAGCGATACCTGACGCTGTGGGTCGCGCTCTGCATTGTTGTCGGCATCGGCCTCGGGCAGGCCCTGCCGGGCGTGTTCCATGCCCTCGGCGCGGCCACGGTCGCGCATGTCAATCTGCCGGTTGCAGTGCTGGTCTGGCTGATGGTGATTCCCATGCTGCTGAAGATCGACCTGGCGGCACTCGGGCAGGTCAAAAGCCACTGGCGCGGGATCGCAACGACGGTCGGGATTAACTGGCTGGTCAAGCCGTTCTCGATGGCGCTGCTAGGCTGGCTGTTCATCGGCGTGGTGTTCCGGCCCTACCTCCCGGCCAGCATGATCGACGGCTATATGGCCGGGCTGATCCTGCTGGCGGCGGCACCCTGCACGGCCATGGTGTTCGTGTGGTCGAACCTCGTGGACGGCGAACCGCATTTCACGCTGAGCCAGGTCGCGCTCAACGACACGATCATGGTGTTCGCCTTCGCGCCGCTCGTGGCGTTGCTGCTCGGCCTGTCCTCGATCACGGTGCCTTGGAATACGCTGATCCTGTCGGTCTGCCTCTACATCATCGTGCCGGTCATCATCGCCCAGCTCTGGCGGCGCATGCTGCTGTCCCATAGCGGGCCAGGCGAGGGTGTGGCGGCGCTCGGCCGGACGCTGCGCAGCCTGGCCCCGCTGTCGCTGTCGGCGTTGCTGTTGACGCTCGTGCTGCTGTTCGGCCTGCAAGGCCAGCAGATCATGCGCCAGCCCGCCGTCATCGCCATGCTGGCGGTGCCGATTTTGATCCAGGTCTATTTCAACGCGGGGCTTGCCTACCTGGTCAATCGCCGCCTCGGTGTCGAATGGTGCGTCGCCGGACCCTCCGCGCTGATCGGGGCCAGCAACTTCTTCGAGCTGGCCGTCGCAACCGCCATTGCCCTGTTCGGCTTTCAATCGGGCGCGGCACTCTCAACGGTCGTCGGCGTGCTGGTGGAAGTGCCTGTCATGCTGTCGGTCGTCTCAATCGTTCGCCGGTCCCGTGGCTGGTATGAGCGGGGACAAGCAGCGTGACCTAGCGTGAAACCGCCCGGCTTCGGTCTAATCATCCCGGCGCTCGGCATCGGGCAAATCTTTGCCTGGGGCTCGTCCTACTATCTGCTGGCGGTTCTCGCGGGTCCGATCACGCGCAGCACGGGATGGCCGCTGACCTGGGTCGTCGGCGGTGTCTCGCTTGGTTTGCTGGCGGCTGGTGTGGTTTCTCCACGGGTCGGCCGCATGATCGGACGCATCGGGGGGCGGCCGGTGTTGGCGATGAGCGCCGTCGTGCTGGCGGCCGGTCTGGGGTTGCTGGCCCTCGCTCAGTCGATCCCCGTCTATCTTGCGGCCTGGGTGGTCATTGGCATGGGGATGGGCGGCGGTCTCTACGATCCGGCTTTCGCCACGCTCGGGCGGATTTACGGGGAGGCCGCGCGTCCCGCAATCACCACGCTGACGCTGTTCGGTGGGTTCGCCAGCACCGTGTGCTGGCCTCTCTCGGCCTTCCTCGTGACGCATCTCGGATGGCGCGGCGCCTGCTTGGCTTATGCCGGTCTCCATTTGCTTGTGGTGCTGCCGATCTACCTCTGGGCTCTCCCGAGCGAGGCTGAACGGGCCGTCAACGTCGTTGCCCCCAAGGCGACGGCCGCCCCTGTTGTCCGGCGAAGCCGCACCCTGTTCGTGCTGCTGGCGACGACCATCACGCTGAGCGCGATGATCTCAACGCTTCTGGCCGTGCACCTGCTGACCATCCTGCAATCGCGCGGCGTGCCCCTGGCCGTGGCGGTCGCGCTTGGCGCATTGGTCGGGCCGTCCCAGGTCGGCGCACGGACAATCGAGCTGTTCATCGCCCGTCATCACCATCCGATCTGGACCAAGATTGTCTCGACCATGCTGGTCCTGGCTGGCGTCACCGTCCTCTGGGCGTCTCCGCTTTTCCTCGCCGCGCCCCTGGTGCTCTACGGCGCGGGCATCGGCCTGGAATCCATTGCGCGTGGAACCTTGCCGCTCGCCCTTTTTGGCGGGGCGGACTATGCGGTGATGATGGGCCGGCTGGCGATGCCAAGCCTGATCGTTCAAGCCGCTGCGCCCTCTATCGGGGCTGTCCTCCTCAGCATCTATGGGAGCAACGGCACGCTGATCACGCTGATGCTGGTCGCCGCCACTAACTTTGCCCTGGCGGTCACCATGTTTCGCGTGTTCAGCCGTGCTCCCGGGCACCTCGCCACGCAGAAATCGTGATTTACGGAATGGCTATTATCACTTTTAGCCTCACGGGCGCTTTGAGACCTCATGAATCACCGCAGCACAGCTGGCTGCGGTGAAATCAGTGCGGCGGCCGAGGTGCGACGGCATGTAAGGCAGCGCCGTCAGAGGGGCCGGCCGCTGTTTGTGCCTTCGTCGGAGAACCTGCCTTAATCTGGTCGGATGTGCGCTCATAAGACCCGGCGTGGACGCGGCGGGCGATTGCTTGCCGGAGATCGTCTGGCAGAGTGTCCAGCACGTCAAACGCGGCGCGGAACAGGGTTTCAGCGATCACCCGCTTATCGACGCCTTCCCCGTTTTGCCGATCATACAACTTCACCGTGAATCCACGGACCAGAGCGGCCCCCTCAGCCACAGAGGCGGGCGGCGCGGCTTGCTGACGGGGTGGAGAGGTTTTAGCCATCCCCAACTATGACAGGAAATCAGCGACGGTTCCAGAATCTCGCATTCATGGTCGAAGCTGTTGGAAACGGCCCTTGATGATACAAGGCCATGGCCTCACTATGTTGCCACCCTATCCCATCATTGGTCGGAGAATATTTTTGCGGTGAACGCTGGCTTTGCCGGCAGAGGCCTGGGCAATGAGGGCCTTTTCCGATTGCCTCAGCGCCTCGCCCCAGTCGAAGGGAATCATAGGCGCACGAGGCGGCGGCGGGCCATACCAATTCGCCTGTCCCATGTCCTTCATGCCGCTATACGGAAAGCGGTGCATCCAGCCCAATTGCTGATGATAAATCCAGCCGCTTCGATCCACCCACACGCCCGTCTCGCAGACCTCGGGCGGCACCTGAGCGGGTTCGGTTTGCAGCGGGGGCGTCGGATCGATGCGTGGCGATGGCTGTGCCGCAGCGCGACGGAACGTCAGCAGCGGCAAGAGGGCAGCGGCAACGGCCAGCAGCTTGCGGCGGGTGATCTCGATCATGCCGCTACCCTGCCCGCATCCCCGGCCCGACTCAATCCGCTGGAACTGCTAGGAGGAAACAATGATCGCGTGTCAAAAGGGAATTTCATCGTCCAAGTCTGTTGCGGCCTCCCAAGTCGGCTGTGGTCTAGCGGCCGCCGGCTTCACAGTTGGTGCGGGCAGAGCCTTCGGAGGTGGCGCGAGGCGCTGCGCGGCTGCTTCCTCGGTTTCTTTATCTTGGCCGATCAGCTGCATGATATGAGCGACAGCGCTTTGGCCATCGGCCGCAATCGTGACGGAACAGGCGGTAGTCGCCACGACAGCTGCCAAAATTCCCATTGTTTTTGCAAAACTCAGACGAGGGCTGCTGAGTTCCGCCGCGAGTTGGTCGAGCCGGTTTCGTAAGCGCTTCTTGCGGTCGTGATCGAGATCGGACCGCTCTACAATGTCGCGAATGCGGGAAACATAGTGCTCGATTCTGGTGCGCGTGCTGCCAATCAGCAGCACGGAATAAGGATGGCGCATGCCCCGTGATCGGATACGAATGCGAGCAACTTCCCCCTGCACCGCCAAACTGAACCGTCCGAAGGCCTCGTTGAGGTGGTTCGAGCCATCAGGTTCGTATGCGACGTTCGAGATTTGGCATGCCTGCGCGACGGCAGATACCGCAGCCATATATTGCTCACGAACAACTCGATCTAACTCGTTCGACGTGTCTTCGCCGATTATCCGCGTCATGTTGCGGCGGCAGATGCTCTCGAACTCTACAAAGCAGCGGTCGTCCTCGTCTGGCAGGCTGGAGTATTCTTCGTCAGAAATCAGTTCATAGCTCATCTGGGCACTCGCTGTTCGGTCTTAGGGCGTGCAGTTATCATTCTGCCGCCTCGGCGGGTGCGGCCGATTCAGCCGGTGGCGAAGATGGCGGGGCTGACTTGTCTGCTGCGACCGGCGCAATTGGTGGCTGCGGCGCGGCAACGCTCGCAGGTAGCTCTTCGAGCATATCCTTTGCGCCCACTTCCAAGGCACGCTCCAGCAAAGCGTTGAAATTGCCTTCGATCAGGCCCGGCGTGTTCGAGTTGCGATGGTGACGGATCGCGTAGTGGGGATTCCAGATCAGGACGTGTGTGAGTTTCCGTTGAAGACCGGACTCGGACGATTTCCGGTAAAGGCCGGACTTATGGCCGCTTTACAGAGTGTCGTAGAGGGACAACGTGTTGATCTCACGCATTTTACACAAACGGTCTGAGTCCAGACTTTAGCGAAAAGAACGCAAATTAAGCGGAAATCCACCTGACTTAACATATTGATCTTGTTTACTGTCGAATCCGGGCTTCAGCGGAAACTGACACCTGAGGAGGTCTATCGCAGTTCCAACGGAGACCGGTGGCAGTTGGTGAGCGATCCCTCGGAGCAGCAGGTTCTGATCCGACATGGGTCGAATATTTTGTCTAGCGGAGCCACCAGCGAAATGCCTCTCGATGACTTTATGTGCGTCGATGGTCCCGGTCCTGAATTCGCCGCGACCCGGGCCGCCCCAGAGGCTTGGCTGCCTTGACAGTGGTGGTGAGTCATAGTCCAAAATCCTCACGAAACCTCGCGATCTGGTGCATGCGCTCATGTAAGATCGTGACGATACCGATGTCTCCGTTCGAGAGCCGGCGCCAATACACAACATGCCGCTCGTAGCGGAACATGAAACCATCGACATCAAATGCCGCCGGAACCGGCCGCGACATCACCGCGTGGGAATCGATGTGCTCGAACGCCTCGAAGAGGCCTGCGATGTAACGGTCTGCTTGCTCATGGCCCCAGTGGTCGCGCGTATAGCGATAAATTTCGTCGAGGCGATGAGACGCCGCCTCTTGAACCAGGACGGCCATATCCTGATCAGCGTCGGTTGCGCGCGATGACCTCAGCCGCGGTCAGAGGTCGATACGACGTGTCCGCTGCCGCGAACGCATGCGTCAGCTCGGCTTTGAGACGATCGAACGCTTCCTGCTCCATGCGCTCCTTATCCCGCCGGATCAGGTCGCGGATATACTCGCTGACGTTCTCGTAGACGCCATCTTCGCCGACGTTCGCCTGCACGAAATCATGAAGGGCTCCACTCAGGCGGACAGTCATCGTGGTCTGGCGGGTCAAGGCATCCTCCTTGCTTACTCGTCTTCAATATAATCAAAAATGAATACGGTGGCCCCCCCTGGGTGAGGTGCGGGCCCGCTATTCCGGGGTCTACGCATGAGATCTCTGTCGGTTTGGCAGTCTCAACTCACCGACGCCTAACCCTGCATGGCCAAGCCCGCTTGGCTTCTGTTCAAGCTGAGAAGAACTGACCCTGGGGGTCGTGTTTCCAAGCGATTTGACATGGCGAGCGGCGCTTGAGGCGGCAGCCTTAGACACCCAGCCTCCTGCCGCGCGGGAGATGATTCGCAATAGCCGCAAGAGCATCGCGGGCCTACGCAAGCAATTCGCTGACAGCTTTGACCGCTTGGTGGAGAGCCAGAATGTTTTGCGGAACGTGAGCAAGAGGCGAGGCATAGGTAGTTTCCGACCCTGCTATCGTCAGGTAACTTAGCCTACTCTCGGCCATAACGGTCTCGCGATTAAGACCGTGGGAGTCTCAACATGGAACAAAACGGCAGTGGCATCTCCACAGCGCATGCGGTGAAGTATTTTCTTTCAGCAGAGGTTGGCAAAGGGGCCAGTGGCGAAAGACTGACCGTCAGTTTGACGCTCGCCCACCTGGGATTAGACCCGGTCTTAGAAGCTGAATATTTAGTAAGTCTTTCCAGGGAAATCGCCGAATCGCATTTGGCACAATCAATAATCGCGACGCCAGGAAGCATGTGGGACTATGCGGCTGCCACGCCAATATCGCATCGGCTGGTCCAATTGCTTCCTGTTCACGCCCCCCCGTCAGGGCGCTTGAGCAGATACCAAGGTCCCCATGAGTAGTTTCCGACCCTGCGCTGCCAAGCTCTAGTTGGCTAACTTGGAATGACCATCTGGGTGGCCGAGACCGGCCTGTATTGGTCGATGGCAATCGCTTTTGTCCGCGTTTCAAGCGCGGTAAGCGGTCCGGACGGTGGCAAGGGCGTCCACGGCGTGGACGCCCTTGCGGGTAATGGGTTGGAACCGTAGGAAACTCCACCGGGTTAGGCGGGGCTCCTGGGCTACTTCGGCGGCACTGGCGGCTTAGGCGGAGGCTTGGTGCCCGTGAATCTCGGAGGCGGCCAGCGGAAGAGGCGCGTCATGCTTTGATCCGGTATTATGTATCAACCGCCACCACTCGTCCGTTCGAATATGGAGATGCATCGTTTACCATCCTGACAGTCGATTTCGGGAGTGCGGGCGATGATCGAGCCGGATGTCATTTGCGCGTTGCGCGGCAAACAGTCCGAAGTAATTGGATCGATAGCGCGTCTGAAACGACAGTTAGTCGAGCATCGCGCCGGCCTGACGCATCTTGAGGGAGTTCTGCGTCTGTTTGATCCGAGTATCCAGTCAGAGACGGCTCGTCCCGAGCGGCAACGAAGACAGAGAGCCTGGTTTCGTCCTGGTGAATCCCTGCGACTGATCTATGACGTGCTGCGAGACGCTGCCCAGCCTGTCGTCACGCGCGAACTCGTCGATCGCGTCATGACGATGAAGGACATCACTGTCGCGGGTTCTGTCAGATGTCGCGCCGGCATTCTGAAGTTCTACGCGGCTCGCACGAGGATCTAGGCGTTCTGCATGATGTTAAGCGCAATGGAGGTTGCTTTGGCGAAGCGGGAGCGGCGGAGAGAGGCGGGGACGATCTGGTTGTGACGACGGCGCGGGCGAAGAAGATTGCGGAGTTCCCCATGTTCTCGGCAGAAGCGATCGGCAGCCTCGTGGCTCTTGAAGCCCCGCATACATCGGATCCTGCCCTTGATCCCGCGATGGTCCTGTTCAAGGCGATTATTCAGATAGACACTGGTCCGGTGCTGCACGGTCTTGCCCAGCACGATGCGGATCGCTCTCGGGTAGGAGCCATGACCGTCTGTCGTAACCCGGTCCGGCCGAATGCCCATGGTCGCCCGCGCCGAGCGGAAGAAGGCCTTGGCCGCCTGCATGTCGCGATGCTCGCTCAGCATCGCGTCGATCAAGTTTCCGTCCCGGTCGATTGCCCGGTAGAGGTAGCACCACCGGCCGCGGACCTTCAGATAGGTTTCGTCAACATACCAGCTGACGCCCGCTGCGCGCCGGGTCCCGTGACGCCGTTTGCGCAGCGCGTTACCCATGATGGGCAACAGCTTCACCTCCCAGTCGCGGACGGTCTCGTGGCTTATCTCGATCCCGCGCAGCGCCATAATCTCGCTCAGGTCCCGCAGCGTCAGCCGGTAGCGCAGCCTGCAGAACACCACGAAGGCGATGATGTCGCTCGGCAGGCAGGCCCGGTTCAGCACCCCACCGCTGCGCTCGTTGAACTGCCGTCCGCAATCGCGGCATCGGTATCGCCGGTAGCCTCGGGCCGTGACCTCCCGGCGTTCATTTACCGCCGACGAGCCACAGCCAACGCAATCCATTCCCGGCGTCCCTACCTATCGTCCAACGCTCAGTTTACCCGTTTGGTGAAGGCATCCAAACCTTCCCCGTCGTGGCGCGAGGACTGACAGAACCTCTTGAAGCCAAGCATCGGCCCCGTGCGCGCTTTCACGCCGCGATGGTCTTGTTCAATCGTGTTGTTTAAATATTTGGATGACCGCAGTTTCACCACCTCAGGCAATGCGCCCGCCGCTTTCATTTCCCGCACCGCCCGATGCGAAGCAGCGTAGCCATCCAACGTGATCACGCGCGGCGCCGACCCCTGGGTCTTGAGGGCCTTGCGGAAAAACGCCTTGGCCGCCGCCACATCACGCCTGCGGCTCAGCCGGAAATCCACCGTTCGGCCTTCACGATCAACCGCCCGGTACAGATAGACCCATTCGCCCCGGACCTTGATATAGGTCTCATCCATCCGCCACGACGCCCCAACAACCCGGGCAAAACGGTTCCAGCGCCGCTCGAATTCGGGCGCATAATGCCGCACCCAGCGCATGATCGTGGTGTGGGCCAGAGGCAGGCCGCGCTCGGCCATCATCTCCACCAAATCCCGGAAGCTGAGTTTGAAGCGCAAATACCAGCGCACGCACAGGATGATGATCTCGCGGTCGAAATGCCGGCCCGCAAACAGCCCGTCCAAGCTCACGAACCCAGCCATCGTTCCGCCTTGCCTCAACCCGCCGTCACAGAGTGCCATAGCACGTTATTTTTGCACCAGAGCCGTCTCAATCAGGTGCGGCGGTGAGGCAGTGAACGGCCGAGCCGGTATCGATCGGTTGGGATCCCGTTTGACGGACAGCAACAACAAACGGAAGAGCTTAATCACCCGTTACATCATTCTCGACGGTCGTTCTCACCTCGAACGCCACCGGCCCTCTCACCGGTCAGAGTCCCGTCCTCGGTAATTCCACGCGGAGGAGCTTAGCGGTCCTAGTTTCTCCGTCAGGCGACAGGGCGGTGCCACCATCAGTCGTGGGTTCTGTCAGTCCTCGCGCCACGACGGGGAAGGTTTGGATGCCTTCACCAAACGGGTAAACTGAGCGTTGGACGATAGGTAGGGACGCCGGGAATGGATTGCGTTGGCTGTGGCTCGTCGGCGGTAAATGAACGCCGGGAGGTCACGGCCCGAGGCTACCGGCGATACCGATGCCGCGATTGCGGACGGCAGTTCAACGAGCGCAGCGGTGGGGTGCTGAACCGGGCCTGCCTGCCGAGCGACATCATCGCCTTCGTGGTGTTCTGCAGGCTGCGCTACCGGCTGACGCTGCGGGACCTGAGCGAGATTATGGCGCTGCGCGGGATCGAGATAAGCCACGAGACCGTCCGCGACTGGGAGGTGAAGCTGTTGCCCATCATGGGTAACGCGCTGCGCAAACGGCGTCACGGGACCCGGCGCGCAGCGGGCGTCAGCTGGTATGTTGACGAAACCTATCTGAAGGTCCGCGGCCGGTGGTGCTACCTCTACCGGGCAATCGACCGGGACGGAAACTTGATCGACGCGATGCTGAGCGAGCATCGCGACATGCAGGCGGCCAAGGCCTTCTTCCGCTCGGCGCGGGCGACCATGGGCATTCGGCCGGACCGGGTTACGACAGACGGTCATGGCTCCTACCCGAGAGCGATCCGCATCGTGCTGGGCAAGACCGTGCAGCACCGGACCAGTGTCTATCTGAATAATCGCCTTGAACAGGACCATCGCGGGATCAAGGGCAGGATCCGATGTATGCGGGGCTTCAAGAGCCACGAGGCTGCCGATCGCTTCTGCCGAGAACATGGGGAACTCCGCAATCTTCTTCGCCCGCGCCGTCGTCACAACCAGATCGTCCCCGCCTCTCTCCGCCGCTCCCGCTTCGCCAAAGCAACCTCCATTGCGCTTAACATCATGCAGAACGCCTAGATCCTCGTGCGAGCCGCGTAGAACTTCAGAATGCCGGCGCGACATCTGACAGAACCGCACCCAGCGCATGATCGTGGTGTGGGCCAGAGGCAGGCCGCGCTCGGCCATCATCTCCACCAAATCCCGGAAGCTGAGTTTGAAGCGCAAATACCAGCGCACGCACAGGATGATGATCTCGCGGTCGAAATGCCGGCCCGCAAACAGCCCGTCCAAGCTCACGAACCCAGCCATCGTTCCGCCTTGCCTCAACCCGCCGTCACAAAGTGCCATAGCAAGGTATTTTTGCACCAGAGCCTCTTAGAGTGCCCGGGAACTGCTAAGCCATTGAATTATAGACGCGAACAAGAACGCTTTCTGTCTCCTGTATGCTCGATTACTCCACATCTCACGCGACCGCGATGCCGGCCGGCTTTTCCCAGGTCGCTTGTTTGGCAAAAAACCGCATCGGCCCATAGTCCTTCTCCTGCTCGATCGCGAGCACCCCTTCCCGGGCGAGTTCCAGCCCCGCCAGCAGGGTGCTGGCGACGGCGGCCCTCGCTCTGAGCTCCCGGTTTGCGACGTCAGCCAAGAGAACCGGCAGGAACGCGCTCAATTCACCGCCCTCCGGGTGCTCCGCCAAGGTCAACCTGATCCGCGCCAGTGCATCCGTCACGCGCCAAAGGTCGGGAACAACCGGCCGATAGACGGGTGCCTCGTCCGGCCGCCCTCCCCTGCCCCGCAGCACGACCAGACAGGCGTCCATCAGCGCGACATAGCCACCCTCCCGCGATGGCGCCGTCGCGGCCGGCCGCGCGAAGACGTGGGTCCCAAGTTGCGGCCGCGCCGTCAGCCAAGATGCCGCCGCCCGCACAAAGACCATCTCCTCCAGCCGCCGTACTTCGGCAGCGGCGTCCTGCTCCGCCGCGATCGCCGCTTCCGGGCTGGCGGGAAACAACAGGCGCGACCGCAGCAGCACCAGCCGGGTGGCCAGCACGAGCCAATCCGCACGGCGTTCCAGTGATACCCTGCCCACCAGCCGTTCCATCGCCGCGACGAATTGCTCGGCCAGGTCACGGACGGACATCCGGCCAAAGTCGATCCGCTGGCGTTCGGCGAGATCCAGCAGTAGGTCCATCGGCCCATCAAAGCCGTCGAGATGCAGCACCGGCATCTGGGCCACCCGAGGCGGGTTGTCCCAGTCATCCCAAATGGGATCACTAGACCCCTCGGCTAATTCTTCCCGCTCCTCCCCTGCCGTGAGTCCGTCACTCACCGCCGTAATCCGGCCTGATGTCGAAGACCAAGGTGGGCCAACGCTGACGCACGGCCTGCATCGCCGCCCAAGGCGTCCAATCCGCTGCCCAGAACGCGACTTCGAGGCGCGCAGAGCGGCGTAGCCGGCGATCGTCGCTCCCCGTCTTGAGGCGGACATGGCGGAGCGCCTGCACCACGCCCCAATGGGTCCGCAGCCAGGCCAGACTGGCCGGGTCGTCCGGCCCAAGAGCGAGGACGCAGTCCGGCACCGGCAGCAGCGCATGCAGGTCGAAGGGGCAGGTGCGGACGCGGCCGATCGCGGCAGTGACCCGCTGCTGGTTGGTCTCGATGGCGCTGCGGATCTGCCGCGCGAGTGCCCGCGCGCGGGCGAGGGTAAGCCCGGCCGAGCCATCCGGCGGATGGAGCAGCGCCATCACCCGATCCTCCTCAAGCAGATCGAGGTCCGGCGAGAGCCAGGGAACGGCGCCGAGGCCGGCCGCCGCGATTTGGAACGTCGCGACAGCCTCCGCCGGCCCGCTGACGATCAGGACATGCCGCAGCCAATCCGTGTTCGGCAGCGACAATGCGTCCGCGTCTCGCGCATCATCCCTCACCCGCGCCTCACAAATCCAGCAAGCGGGCGGGGTTCTCGCCGGTGATCTTGGCCCGTCGGCGATAGCCGCGCAGGGTCGAGAGGTCTTTCTGGCGGGTATGGGCCATCACCTGCTCATCGGGTGCCGCGGCCAGATAGGCCTCGGTGATGAAGCCGGCGCGCAGCCCATGCGGTGACAGCCGCTCACGGGGATCGACGGTCAGACCGGCGAGCGCGGCGCGGCGCAGCAGGATTTTGCGGACGCCATCCGTCGTCAGCCGGTTCTCCAATGTGCCCCAGGCGGTGACGCCACGGAACACCGGACCATGGGTGATGCCGGCACGTTTCAGGAAGCGTTCGACGGCCTTCACGGGGCAAGTGTCTTCACCGCGCATCCAGGGGATGGTGATGTCGGCCCCCTGCCCTTCCTGGTCGCGTTTGCTGCGCGGGATATGGATGCTGAGCCCCACCTCCCGAAACGTCAGGTGCTCGCGGTCGATCGCCACCAGCTCCGAACGCCGCAGCGCCCCGGCAAAGCCGGTCAGAAAGAGCGCGCGATCCCGGACCCCCGCGAGATCCTCGCCACAGCTCCCGAGCAGCTGGCGGATTTCCGTGGAGGTGAGGGCGGCCGAGGGGCGGATCGGCTTGCCATGCTGTTTCAGGATGCCCTGCAGGGTCGCACTAATCGCTGGATGACGCGTGCTCCAGAGATGCCCGTTCTGATGATGATGGTGGGCGATCGCAGCCAGCCGCGCCCGCAACCCGCTCTTGCCCAGCGCCGGCACCAGGCTGGCGAGATAGGCCGCCACCAGCACCGGATGCACCGGCAAGATCGCCGCGTTCACCGCCTGGGTCCGGCACCAGGCGACGAAGGCGCGCCAATCGCGCGCATAGGCGCGCTGTGTCGAGGCGGCCAGATGGTTATCGGCGAAGGTGGCGGCGGTTTCGATCGCCTGGCCGAGCGGCCCCGACAGTAGCGCCAACATCTCTGCCGAGGCCGGCGAGGCCGGCGCCATGCGGCCGACAATGGCAAGCGCGGAGGCCTGGCTGGTCGCGAGCGCGTCCGGACCGCTGACGGCCGCCGACACGGGACCTTCGGAGGGAGCTGCCGTCATGCCGCGCCGTCGCTCCGCATGAACCCCATCACCCGCTCCTTCATCAGGCCGCGGCGCGTGACACCGCACCCGCCTGCCCCGAGCCGATTCTGCCAGACACAGGGTAATTGTGGCAACTGGCTTTCTTCGTATGTGACGTCTCGATAATAGGGATTATCGAGAGTCACGGATTCGTGAGATAGCGTCTAATTCCGTTAAGTCATTGATATGAAGAGAAATTATCTGAGAAATTCTAGATGCTCCGGCTGCGGTTCCGGAACGCTATCGGATGGCTCTCACGACGACCCCGATCACGACGAGGCCCTAGGCCGCAAGGCGTCTCCCCTCCCCCGCTTCAGAGGCGAGCGGATGGGCCATCCGCTTTGACACATGGCGCTCTGTCCTGTGCACGCGCTGGGCCGCTGGCAGGACGCCGCCGGTCTCACCGGAGCGATGGTGTTCCGGCGGATACGGATGCTGCCCAAAGCTATGCCGTCATCGACGACTTCAACTCGGCGACCTCTTTGAGGGACGCCTTCTGACCCGCGTGGTATCGCATCTGAATTCATGCCCGACGATTTCTATGAAGAAATAAGGCTTTAGCTAACCGCGGCCGAGATAGCCATTGATGTTCTTGCGCTGTTCCACGTCGTCGGTGCCGTTCGTTTATTGGGCGCCATGATAGATATGCCCAATGCATTGACCCACGCCACATTCGAGATCACAGCCGAAGCGCAGGACGCATTTTTGCTAAGCTTCGGGCCGTTCCTGCTGCGATTTCCACAAAAAGCAACCATTGGGCAGTGGCTCGAGAACACCCAATCTCAGTCCGCCTATATAAAGAGTATTCGATGATGGCTGGGGGCCGTTGAACAGCGGCCCTACCGTGACCCCGAAGAAACAGGGATACCCGAAACTCGATTAGCTTAGATACCAGCGACGCTGCGGGGATCCGATCAACCGTAGTTGCCAGCGATGCGTCGAAAAACGGGCAGATCCGCTAAACCGTGTGACCTCCCGCCTGAGACCGCTTGATACGCAGCTTGCGCAACAGATTTGTTTTCGGCGAACTAAAATTACCAGAGGTGATCGGCGCCCAGCAGTCGGGTTAGTCAATGCTCTTTGACGCAGAGATGTGCCAATCCGCGTCCAGATGACCGCGACAGTGCAAACACAAATTATCAACAAAAAATGTATTTCTATCAATTAGATAAGTGGGTTATCCTCGTTATCCAAAGGAAAAATCGCTATCATCATTTTCTTACCTAGAGCAGAATCCTTTCATTCGGGCTCATATCCTGCGGCGGTGAAGTAATTGGCGCACTCAGCAGGAGTGAACTGGTCTATCGCGCGACCGATGGTGTTCCACAGTCCGTCGATGCTGCGCTCGGAGGCTTTGCGTAGGATGGCCTTGAGTTTGGCAAAGGCGTTCTCAATCGGGTTAAAGTCGGGCGAGTAAGGCGGCAGGTAGAGCAACCTGGCACCTGCCGCCTCAATCGTCCTGCGCGTCTCGGTACCTTTGTGGGCAGGCAGGTTATCCATCACGACGATGTCGCCGGGCCGCAACGTCGGTGTCAGCACATGGTGGAGATAGGCGTGGAACGCGTCACGGTTCATCGGCCCATCGATCACCATCGGCGCGGTCATTCCATTCAGGCGCAAGGCGCCCGTGAAGGTGGTGGTTTTCCAATGACCATGCGGAACAGGCGAGCGGCAACGCTGGCCGCGCTTAGCCCGACCGCGCAGGCGCGCCATCTTGGTCGAAGCTCCGGTCTCGTCAATGAAGACCAGACATTTTGGATCGAGGGCAGGCTGCGCGTCGAACCAGGCCTGCCGCCGCGCCCGCACGTCGGGCCTGTCTTGCTCGCTGGCGTGCGCGGTTTTTTTTGGTGGTCATGGCGTGACGATCAAGGAACCGCCAAATCGTGGTGGCCGCTACGTGCAAGCCGTACTCCTGCCGTAGCATGTCGGCCAATTCCACCAAGGTGATGTCGACTTGGACGGTGACGGCGCCGAGGATCACGTCCCGGTAAGCCTCGATGCGGTGGGAGCGCTGATCCCCGCCCTTTGGATGCGCCCGCGTCGCCCCTGTCGCCTTGAACGCCCGTACCCAGCGAATAGCGGTCGCAATGCCAACGCCGAACCGCTCAGCCGCCGCACGTCGCGATGAACCCGCTTCGACTGCCCCAATGACCCGCAAACGAAGGTCCTCCGATAGCGTCCGTGCCATGCTGTCCTCCCCCTACGGCAGGTGCAGAGAATCATATCGGTTCCGCGTCGGGGAAGGACTTTCGAATCGGTTCGGTCGGTATTTGCTCTAGACGATATGCTGAACGGCAGGAAGAAGCGGTTAGGCCGGGCGTCTTACATGAACCTTTTACGGCAGGGCGCATTAATCCAGTTCCACGCCCTCGGGCGGAATTTTTTGGCGAGCATCGATTGATGGGCCTAGTCATCTATCTATTTGCGGCGCCTGCAGCCCTCGCTGTTGTTGGCTGGGCCTACTACTTCTGGTCGGACCCTAAGCGTTCCCATCACTGACGCTTCAGCCGTTACGCGCTAGCACCCACCCCGCGACCCTCCTGCCAGAGCCGGCGCCCGTACCCTCAGTGAACGACGGTCGGCTGCATCTCGGCCAGCATGATGGCGACGCGAAGCGTGGAGACCAACCGCGTCAGGTAGGCGCCGACCTCTGCGACGTCTTCCGCGCTCATGCCCTCAAGCTTGATCGCAGCCGTATTGATCGCCAGAAGGCGGCTTATCTCGTCGAAATCGGCCATAACAGTTCCTACAACACGATACGATCCACATGCCCTGCGTATCGCGCGTCTGGCACCGTCCCTTTTAGGAGTACACCTTGAGGCCGCGGGTCATCCCGATCGACCCGCAACCTCCAAAGGGATAATGCCGCCGACTGCGAACGGCGGTAGACTGGACTTCACAGTGAGTAAAACTCCGCGATGGTCATGCGCGCGTCAGCCAGGACAGCGCATTGGTCCAAAGCTTCGCGAACCCGTCCCACTTGGTGAAGACATCCGGCACCCAATGCGGCCCGATATCCGAGGTCCAGACCATGGTTCGGCCGGCGCCGTATTGACCCGTCACAAGCAGCGGATGGCCGCCCTCTGATTCCGGCAGGCGCGCGAGAACTTCCACACCCGGATCGGCCCGCACCACAACCTCATTCGCGCCGAGCAGAAGCGGCCATGCGGTGCCCAGGCCGCACAGGATCGGATGATCCGCCGCGCCCAGAACCTCCGGCGTGAAGCCTTCCGGCACTTCGATCCGATCGTCATAGGGAAGGCAGGTGACGGGCAGCGCATCCTCCACCGGCGTGCGGCGCCAGCGGGCACGGCCATCGATCCC
Organism: Acidisoma sp. PAMC 29798; assembly: GCF_030252425.1. Lineage (GTDB taxonomy): Bacteria > Pseudomonadota > Alphaproteobacteria > Acetobacterales > Acetobacteraceae > Acidisoma > Acidisoma cladoniae. The sequence continues at coordinate 2,399,287 of NZ_CP126994.1, forward strand.
CTGGAAGCTGAAATAGCCACCGATCATCATCAGCCCACCACCCCGCTGCGTCCAATCGCGGATCAGCTTGAGGCGGTTCGGCGTCGGCTTGCCCTGCATCCATACCGATTGCGGCAGCAACAGCGTATTCGCGCCGATATCGGACAGGATGATGGCACCGTATTGCGCAAGCCCCTCGGCCGTGAAGGGAAAACCCTCGGCCGCCTCATGCGCCGGCATGTAAACCAATTCGAATAGACTGTCCTTCAGGGCGCTCACCAGCGGTTCCGCGCCCAGGTGGAAGGTCACGCTGCCGAACTGGTCGAAGCCCTTGTAATGGGTGGCAGAGCTGACCCAGCTTTCGCCCACCAGCAAGACTTTGGTTTTCGTCATCAATCTTTCCTTAAAGATTTGCAGAGAGAGAAGAAGCGGTATCCGTCATTGAGCAGCCGGGGGCGCGACCGAGGCGCGTTCGATCAATTCTACCGTCAGCCGTCGCGGAGAATTGGTGGTGCCGCGCAGTGCGGAATCGACCAGCAGGTCGAAAGCCAGTTGCCCCATCTCAGCCAAAGGCTGGCGGATGGCGGTAACGGGAGGAGAAAACAGATGCAACGGCCGCACATCATCGAAGCTGATGAGCGAGATATCCTGCGGCACGCGGATGCCCTGGGCCTGCAACGCCTCCAACACGCCGATCGTCAGCTCATCACTGGTGGCGAAGATAGCGGTCGGGCGCGTGGGGAGCGCGAGCATCCGCTCGATCGCCGCGCGACCATCGGACGCAACATAGCGTGTGAAGGCTTCACAGATGATGCCGCAATCCGGCCCGCCTTCCGACACCGCGCGGCGGAACCCCGCGAGACGCTCCGTCGTGCTGAGCATGCCGTTCTGGCCGCCGATGAAGGCAAACCGGCGGTGGCCGGCCGCGACCAGATACCGCCCCGCGAGATAGCCGCCCAGATCGTTATCAGCGAAGACCTTGGCGACATCGGTGCCCGGCACGTCTTCATCGATGAGAACGACGTCGGCGGAACCCGCGATCGCCCGCGCCAAGGTTCCGTCATCAACATGATTGGTCGCGAACAACACACCATCCATATGGTTGCGCCGCATCCAGGCGATATAGTCCAGTTCGCGCTGTGGCTGATTATGCGTGGCGCAGAGCATGAGATCGAGGCCACGTGCCGCCGCCGCCCGCTCCACCGCATCGGCAAGCTGCGCGAAGAACGGGTTCGCGATGTCCGGCACCAGCAGACCGATGGTGTCAGACCGACCCATGCTGAGCCGGCGCGCATGCGGGTTCGCCCGATAGTCGAGCTGCTTGATCGCCGCGTCGATGCGCTGCGCAGTTTCGGTTGGCAGAACAAGGGTGCCGTTCACATAGCGCGATACGGTCGCGACCGAGACCGAAGCCGCCGCCGCCACATCACGCAACCGCGCCACGGTGCTCAGCTTCGCCATTCAAACCTCTGTAAAGCGGTTTACAAGAAAACCGCGAACGAGGGTGGTGTCAAGCCGTGGGTCTCAGGCGCCTTCCTCGATCTCCACGGCCAGGGCATCGGCGTCGAGCCCTTCCTGGTCGGAGGCGACGTGAACGGCCGTCACCGTGCCGGCGGCCGGCGCGGTATGCGGCACCTCCATCTTCATCACTTCCATGATGAACAGAGTGTCGCCTTCGGCCACCACGTCACCCGGTTGCACCAGAACCTTCCAGACATTCCCGGCCGTCAGCGTGCGGATTTCTGTTGCCATGGTCTTGATCTTTCAGAGGATGGAGGCTTCGACGCAGAGCGCGCCGAGGCTGCGGGCCATTGCCTGCGCCTCGGTCACGCTGACCGCGCGAAAGCGATAGATTTCACCGGGCTTGGATTGTCCCAGCTTCCAGAAGGCAGCTTGCGGCACGGTATAGGGGTTGATGAATCCCCCCATCGACGGCCCGTCATTGACCAGGATGATGGGCGTTTGCCCGGCGAGGTTGATGGCACCGAGCGGATAGCCCTGGTCGAGAATATTGGAGGGCAGCGAGCCATGCTCGGGCGCCTTGTTCAACGCCTTTTCGGTGAAACTCCAGTCCGGACCGTCGAGACGGAAGCCGGTTCGGTCAGACTTTCCCGACAGCTTCCAGTCAGTCGATAGAAACCGCGCATGCCCCTCGGCATCGACCCAATCGTCATTGGGACCGGCGACAACTTCGATCTCCCAGCGCCTCTCCGTGGCAATGGCAGGTCGCGCTTCTGGCTTGACCACACGACCGGCATGAGCGTCGGGCGAGGCCGCGCCGAACGGCACCGTTTGGCCGATCTTCAGCGCCCGGCCCTCAACGCCGCCGATGCCGGCCTTGTGGAAGGTCGCGCGCGAGCCGAGCCAGGGCGGCACATCGATGCCGCCGGCGACAGCGACATAGGCGCGGGTGCCGAGCTTGGCGAAACTCATGGTCAGCGTCTGCCCCGCTTGCGCGGCGACGCTTTCCCACATCGGAACCGCAATACCGTCCAGCATCGGCTGCATATCGGCGCCGGTAATGGCGAAGATGCTGTCTGCATCGAAGCGCAGCGTAGGGCCCATATACTGGCATTCGAGCGCGGGCGCACCGACGGCATTGCCCACCAGAAGATTGGCGAGTCTGAAGGACCAGCTATCCATCGGCCCCGAGGGCGGAAAGCCCTGGTTCCAAAAACCGTAGCGGCCCGGCCAATCCTGGACCGAGGTCTCTAAACCCGGCTTGATGACTGCGAAACTCATGACGTCCTCCTCGCGCCGAGGGATGCAGTCCAACTCTTGTAGAGGGCGACGGAGAACTTGCCGTAACCGACCATATTGTACTGATAGGTGCCGTCCGCCACCTCACGCTCGATCGCCTCGAATTCCTCGACCGAGCAGGGCACGAAGCGCACCCGGTCGCCGGGGCGAAACAGACAGATTGAGCCTGCAAAAGCCTCAAACCGCTGCGCGCGATCCCAGATCGGCACCGGTGTGCGGGCGAAGATCTGGTAGCCGCCCGGAAGCTGCTCGGGATAGATCGCGGTCGATGCGCCGCCGAGGCCGATGGCGCCTCCCGGTGTCCAGGTGCGGGGCGGATTGTATTTCGGCGCCGTCATCTTCGCGCGTGGATCGAGCGCCATCATGAAGGGCAGGCCTGGCCAAAAGCCGAGAGAGGCGACCCAGTATTCGGTGCCGGAATGGACGCGCACGAAATCATCCGTATCGCGCAAGCCGTTCAGCTCCACCATCAGATCCCAATCTGCGGTCTTGGGCGAAATCTTGGCCTGATAATCCTCGACGCAAGCGCGCGTCCAAGGATCGAGGTACACGGCGGGTAGATAGAACAACCGGCTCTCCAACTCCAAGGCATCCGACGGCCCGAGGCCGGCCACGAGTTTGGCGAGTTCCGAGCGCAGATCCTCGAAGCCGATCAGCTCCGGCTCGTAATGCACCAGCATGGAGGCGAAGCAGGGCGCCGTTTCGATAATGCCGGCGATGCGCGCCTCGACGATGGCGGCGGCGAGACCCTGCGCCATGAAGTTGAGTTCGAGATTCATCTCATTGCCGAACTCGACCAGCATGTAACGGTCACCGCCCGGCAGGTAGCGCGGCTCGGAATAGATCATGCCGTCTCTCCGGTTTTGGGCGGGAACAAACTCGCCCGATGCGTCTCGATGAAGCCGGTCAAGGTCTTGCCCGCCACGAAAGCCGGATGGTCGAGCAGTCGGATGAGAAAGGCAAGATTGGTGGTGATGCCGTCGATGGTGATGCCCGCCAAGGCCGCGCGCATGGCGTCGATGGCCTCGGTCCGGGTCGCGCCATGGACGATGATCTTCGCGAGCAGGGAATCATAGAAGGCCGATACCGTGTCCCCTTCCCGCACGCCGATATCGATGCGCGGGCCATCCGGCAGCACCAGCCGCGTGATCTTGCCCGGCGACGGCAGGAACATCTTTTCGGGATTCTCAGCGCAAAGGCGGCATTCGATAGCATGGCCTTGCGCGGTCACCCCCGCCAGCAGCGGTGCGCAATCCTCGCCCCGTGCGAGACGAAGCTGCAATTGCACGAGGTCGAGGCCGGTCACCATCTCCGTCACCGGATGTTCGACCTGAATGCGCGTGTTCATCTCCAGGAAGTAGAAGTTTCCGGTATCATCATCGACGACGAATTCGATGGTGCCGGCGGAGCGATAGCCGACCGCCGCCGCCAAAGCCTGCGCCGCCGCATGCATGGCGCTGCGTGTCTCGGCCGAAATCCCAGGCGATGGGCTTTCTTCCAGGATTTTTTGAAAGCGCCGCTGCACCGAACATTCACGCTCGAACAGGTGAACGGCCCGACCGTCACCGAGGCCAAACACCTGCACTTCGACATGGCGCGCGGCGGCCACGTAGCGTTCCAGATAGGCGGTGCCGTCCCCAAAGGCGCGGGCGGCCATGGATTGCAGAGAGTCCACTGCCGTGCGCAGGTCGGCGGCTTTGGCGACCAGGCGCATACCGATGCCACCGCCCCCCGCCACCGCTTTGACCAGAAGCGGATAACCGACGGCCTCGCCGGCTTCCTCCAGCCCGTCCAACGCGCCGGGTGCGAGACGGGCGCTGGCCGGCAGCACCGGCACACCAGCCTTGAACGCGGCATCACGCGCGCGGCCCTTATCGCCCATCATCGCGATCTGGGACGGTGCGGGACCCACGAAGATCAGCCCCGCATCCTCCACCGCCTGCGCGAAACCGGCATTCTCGGCCATGAAACCGTAGCCTGGGTGAATGGCATCGGCACCGGTCTGTGCCGCCGCCGCCAGGATCGCTTCGACTTTCAGGTAGCTTTCCGCCGCTTTGGACGGGCCGATGGCCACCGCCTCATCGGCGGAGAACACCTGCAGCGCGCCCGCATCCGCGTCCGAATAGACGGCGACCGTCGCGATACCGAGCGCCTTAGCCGCCCGCGCGATGCGCACGGCGATTTCGCCACGATTGGCGATGAGCAGCTTTTTCATAGGGAGGAGATCGCCCGGCGCACGGCGGTGGCAATGTCCACCGCATTCGGCGTATCGGAATGCACGCAGATGGTATCGGCACCAACGCGAATATCCCGCCCGCCGGTGCTGCTCGTCAGACCCTCCCGCATGGCGCGCAGGCAGCGTTCGGCGGCAAGGGCTGGGTCTACCGCATCATGCACCTGCGTGATGATCAGCCGGCCCTCATCATCATAATCGAGATCGGCGTAGTATTCGGCAAGGAAGGGAATGCCGCGCGCGGGATAGATGGTCTCATGCAAACTGCCCAGCATGCCGAAAACCGGAACCTTGAATATCTCGGCCGCGTCACAGACAGCTTCGGCGATATGCTCCAAACGCCCCGCCATGCCGAACAGCGAGCCATGCGGCTTGATATGATTGAGCACCATGCCTTCGGCTTCCAGAAAGCCCTTGAGCGCGCCGATCTGGTAGATCAGGCAATTCGCCATTTCCTCGCGCTTCATTGCCATCTCCCGCCGTCCGAAACCCTGCCGGTCCGGCAGAGACGGATGCGCCCCGACGGCGACGCCATGCGCCTTGGCGAGCCGCACGGTGGCACGCATGTGGTTGAAGTCCGAGGCGTGGAAGCCGCAGGCGACATTGGCGACATCGATGAGCGGCATCAGCCCGGCATCATCGCCGAGACGATACAAGCCATAGGATTCGCCCATGTCGCAGTTGAGCAAGGTTGCCATGGCAAGTCTCCGAAGATCAGGCGTGTTCAGGCTGAGTGGCAAGGAAGGCGCGGCAGGACCGCTCGATCAGCGTACGCGACAGATCGCGCACGATGAAAACCAGCCGCGACCGCCGATCACTGTCGGGCCACGCGTCAAGATGTTGCGGCTGGTGCATGACATGCTGCACGCCATTGATAAAGACCGGGTGCGGCGAGCCCGCGATATCGAGCAAACCTTTGACACGCAGGATGCGCTCGCCATGCGCTTGCACCAGCATCGTCAGCCAGATGCCCAGCGTCACCCAATCGATCGCATGATCGAAGACCATGCAAAAGCTTTCGATGCTGGCTTCATGGGCGGGTGCCGATTGGAAGCGTGACATCGGCGCCGTCCAGCGGATGGCTTCGCTGCGTGTTTCCGGCTCGGTGAGAAGGTCCGCGATCTCGACATAGGCGACGTCAGAGATAACGGCACCGGGGTTGATGGCACGCAGCCGCGCGATCAGCCCCGTGGATGCCGCAAGATCGGTCTTGGTGATGACGATATTGTCCGCGACCGCAACCTGCTTCGCCGTCTCAGGCTGGCGGTCAAGCTGCATCGCGCCATTGACGGCATCGACGGTGGTGACGACACGGCCGAGGCGCAGATGATGGCGCAAGCTCGCATCGCTGGTCACGGTGGACAAGATCGGCACTGGATCAGCGAGGCCCGTGCTCTCCACGATGATGCGTTGGAAATCCGGTATTTCCCCCCGCGCGCGGCGGTGCAGCAGGTCCTTGAGCGCCGCGCCGAGATCGTCCCGCACCGTGCAGCAGATGCAGCCATTGCGCAGCAACACCGTTTCCCCATCCAGATGCCGCAGCAAATGATGGTCGAGACCGATTTCACCGAGTTCGTTGACCAGAACGGCACTGTTCGCCAGCGCCGGGGTATCCAGCATACGCCGCAGCAAGGTGGTCTTGCCGCTGCCGAGGAATCCGCTGATCAGATGCAACGGCAGGTGCTCGGTCTCCATCATAGCGCTTCGAGACGGTCGAGAAGATCGAGGTCGAGTGGATCACAGGCGCGGCCACGCAGACGTGCCGCTGCCTGCCACAGATGTGCGGTATCGGCCACGATCTCCGACCGGCCCGTTTGTGTGGCGATGACATAGGCATTGCCTTGCCAATCCGACGCCGTCAGGCCGAAGGGCCGCAGCACGCGATTGAGGCCGCGCACCCGCGCCTGCCGGTCTCGTCGCCGGGTCGGCGTATCGGGCGCGGATGGCGCCGGCACGCCATCCGTCCAATGCGGCGCGGTCCCCGCGATGCCGCAGAGGCCGCACATGACCTTCAGCCCTGGCGCGGAAAACGGCCGGCGAAATCATCCGCCATTTCATTCATCGTCACGAAACGCACGCCTTCATGACCTTTGATGTAGTCGAACAGACGCTCCAACATCAGCAGCACCTGGGGTCGGCCGGAGACATCGGGATGGATGGTGATCGGAAACACCGCGTAATCCATTTCGCGATAGACCCAGTCGAATTGATCGCGCCACATCTGCTCAATATCGCGTGGATTGACGAAGCCGTGGCTGTTCGGTGCCTTCTTGATGAACATCATCGGCGGCAAATCATCCAGATACCAATTGGCCGGAATTTCGATCAACCCGGTTTCCGTACCGCGCGTGAGCGGCTTCATCCAGCTTTTTGGCTTCTTCGAATAGTCGATCGTTGTCCACTCATCGCCGACGCGCACGTAATAGGGCGTGAAGTCGTTATGCATCAGGCTATGATCGTATTTGATGCCGCGCTCGACCAGCAATTCGTTGGTGACCGGGCTGAACTCCCACCACGGGGCGACATAGCCGGTCGGTGGCTTGCCCGCGAGCTTCGTCACGAGGTCGATGCAGCGGTCGAGCACCGTCTCCTCCTGGTCGCGTGTCATCGCAATCGGGTTTTCGTGGCTATAGCCGTGAATGCCGATCTCATGGCCGGCATCCGCCACGGCTTGCATTTGCTCCGGGAAGGTCTCGATCGAATGGCCGGGAATGAACCATGTCGTCTTAATACCGAAGCGATCGAACATTTTCAGGAGACGCGGACTGCCGACTTCGCCGGCGAAGAGTCCACGGCTGATATCGTCGGGGCTATCCTCCCCGCCATAGGAGCCGAGCCAGCCGGCGACGGCGTCCACGTCGATGCCGAAACCGCAGAGTATGTCCTTGGCCATGGTCGCGTCTCCCTCAATACCGGCCGACGAGAAGTCCGCCATCGACGACGATGACCTGGCCGGTGATATAGCGTGCCGCCGTCGAGGCGAGGAACAGAATCACATCCGCGATATCCTCCGGCTCGCCCAGGCGCCCCATGGGAATGAAGGCCGGCGCTTCCTCCGCGCCGACCGCACCCAGCGAATGCTCCTCCGAGAGCAGCTGCGCCGTGCGGATATAGCCCGGCGCGATGCCGTTGACGCGGATGCCCTGGGAGGCGAGCTCCACCGCGAAAGCGCGCACCAGACCAACGACGCCAGATTTCGCTGCCGAATAATGGATATGCTCGTCCCAGCCATAGGCGATGCCCATGATGGAAGAGAGGGCGACCAAGGACCCCGCGCCCCGCGCGCGCATGCCGGGAACGGCCCGGCGAAAGACGCGCATAACGCCTTTGAGATCGACATCGATGGTACGGTCCCAAAGGTCATCCGTCATCCGATCGATCGGCACGCGACGGGCGATGCCGGCATTGGCAATCACCGTGTCGATGCCACCGTGTTCAGCTTCCGCGAGGGAAAACACCGCCTCCACCGCCTCGGTGCTTGTCACATCAAGGGCATGAAAATTCGCGCTGCCGCCGGCGGCGCGGATCTCCTCCGCGACCGCTTCGCCTTGCGTCGTCAAGACATCGGTCACCAGCACATGCGCGCCGAGACGGCCGAAGGCGATGGCCGTCGCCCGGCCGATGCCGATGCCGGCACCCGTGATGAGAACGGTCTTGGTTGTCACAGCATCACATCCCCTGAATTCGGCCCCAACGTCTGGCCGACATAGATCCGCGCCGCGGGCGAGGCCAGGAACGCGACCGTCTCGGCCACATCCTCAGGCTCCCCGAAATAACCCAGTGGCAATTCCGCCGCTTTGGTCCGCCGCCACTCTTCCGACAAGCGCATCGAAAGATCGGTCATGATCGGTCCCGGCGCCACGGCATTCACACGCACGCCCCGCGCACTGACTTCCCGCGCCAAGGATTTTGTCAGACCGATGATGCCGGCTTTGGCGGCGCTGTAATGGCAGAGGTCGATACCGCCGATTTGGCCAAGCTGACTTGCGATATTGACGATCACGCCGTCCTCGGCGGCCAACATCGCGGGGATCACAGCGCGGGTGCACAGAAAGGTGCCGCGCAGATGTACCGCGATCATGCGGTCCCAATCTTCCAACTCCAGCGTTTCGAACGGCGCCTGATGGACGATGCCTGCATTATTGACAAGCAGCGTGCAGGTGCCGAAAGCGGCTTCGCAGGCCGCGACCATAGCGGTGACGGCGGCGGGATCGCTGACATCGACCGTCACGGCCACCGCCCGCTCACCGAGTGCGGAGGCAACCGCCGCGGCCGTCTCGGCATTGAGATCGGCCACAACCACCCGCGCCCCCGCCGCGTGAAGGCGCATGGCGGTGGCGCGCCCAATGCCGGACCCAGCCCCAGTGACAATGGCGATATGGTCTTCAAGGCGACGCGCCATCAGGCAAGTCCTTCCGCACGTCGCAGTCTCATCATCATGAAACTCGCCTATCATGATTGGTTTTTGGACACAACAATGCGCAAAGCCCACGTTTCAAGCAATAGATGACGCTGACTGCCCTTTTTTAAGCCATATCGCGTAAGGCTGAGGGAAATAGCGCGCCGCACGGCGCGCTTGGCGATCCGTGTCAGCAGGCGATAGGTTGGAACGGGTGAGGATCACGGGAACAGCATGTCTTTGAGTGAGCGCGTGGCGGCAGCGGTGGACGGTGCCCGTCAATGGCAGCGGTTGATGGACATGGCCAAGCTCGGCGCCATTGCGGGGGACGGCGTTGATCGCGCCTGCCTGACACCACTCGACCGAGACGCGCGGCGCATCGTCATGCGCTGGGCCGAGGAGGCCGGCGCGACCTGCTCGGTCGATGCCGCCGGCAATCTCTGGCTGCGACGGGAGGGCACCGATCCCGCGGCAGCCCCCGTACTGAGCGGCAGCCATATGGATACGCAGCCGCAGGGCGGCCGCTTCGACGGCATCTATGGCGTGCTCGCGGCGCTGGAAGTGATGTCCGCACTGCAGGACAGTGGCGTGACGACGCGGCGGCCGATGGAAGTGGTGGCTTGGACGAATGAGGAAGGCAGTCGCTTCGGCCCCGGCTGCATGGGCAGCATGGCCTGGTCCGGTCATAGCGAGATCGAAACTTTCTCGGATAGCACGGACGCGCAGGGCCTGCGCTTCGGCGATGCGCTGGCCGAGCTTTTGGCGTCGGAAGCGGATGTGCCGCGTCGCGCCCTCGGCGGCACCACGCCGCACGCCTATATCGAGGCGCATATCGAGCAAGGGCCGCTCTTGGAACGCGAGGGGCTCGCCATCGGCGCGGTCACCGGCATCCAGGGCAGTCGCTGGTTCGTGGTGACGCTGACAGGCGACTCCGCCCATGCGGGCACCACGCCGCTGCGGCTGCGGCGGGACGCGATGCAGGCTTTCGTTCGCGTCGCCACGGCCCTCAACACGATCATGGACGATCCCGATGATGTGCTGCGCTTCACCATCGGGCGTCTGCAGGTGGAACCGAACAGTTCCAACAGCGTGGCCGGACGCGTGGTCTTCACCATCGATCTGCGCCACCCCGACGCGGCTGTGCTGCGCGCGCGGGGCGATGCCATACTTGGCGTGATCGAGGCCGCCGCCGGCGATGTCACCATCGACCTGCGCGAAACATTCGATGCGCCCCCATCCGTGTTTGATCCCGATCTTGTCAGCATGATCGAGCAGGCGGCGACTGCCCTTCAGGTCGGTTGCCGGCGCATGCCGTCCGGCGCCTTCCACGACGCGCAATTCGTCAATCGCGTGTGTCCCTCGGCGATGATCTTCGTGCCCAGCCACAAGGGCATCAGCCATAATCCGGCGGAATATTCGTCACCGGAGCAGCTGGAATCCGGCGCGCGCGTGCTCGCCTGGACATTGATGGAACTGGCGTCCTGATGATGAGTCAAGCACGCCTCGCCGCCGTCCTGATGGCCTGCGGCGCAATCTTGGGCGCGCCACGCCTCGCCAGGGCGGGCGCGTTCGATTACGCGTGCTCCGCGCCGCCGCTGGAGGTGAGTTTCGCGATCCGGGGCGATCACTATAGCGGTGCGGTGGAGTGCGGAAACCTGTTCCTGCAAACGGATATCCCGACGGCGCCCGTCGTGCGCTGGCCGCAGGCCAAGGCGGGAGCGCTCTATGCCTTGACGATGATCGACTTCGATGGGAACGCCCATGGTTCCTGGCCGGACCATGTGCCGCCCGGAGACAACGCGCCGGTGCGGCATTGGATCGTGGCGAATATCCCCGGTGATCTTCTGCGCGGTCGCGGCTACCGCGAGGCCGACGCCGCGTCACGCGTAACGGTTTTGCAACCGTATCGGGATCCGAATATTCCGGTCGTGTCAGATCGCTATGGCGTCTATCTATTTGAACAAGACGGAGACCTCAAGGTCGAACCCGTGGCTGGTCCGATCACCAATTTTCGGTATGCAGCCTTCCTCGAACACTATCACCTCACTAAGCCCGTAGCGTCCAACGTCTTTGTCGTCATCTACACCTCGGACTCGCCATTTTCCGGAAAGCCGTTCCACGGCAACGATGTTTCCGGATTTTGGCACCAGGGCTATGGCACGGGAAGGCTCGCGCCTCCGCCTTGAGGCGCACTATCCACGCAGATGCGCGCGCAATGTGCTGCCTGTATACTCCGTCCGGAAAACACCACGCTTTTGCAGGATCGGCACCACCGTCTTGCAGAATTGCTCATACATGCCGGGGAATGTGGTCGGCGTCAGCACGAAGCCGTCACAGGCGTGATCGTCGAACAGATCGCATAGTCGATCGGCGATCATCTCCGGCGTGCCGACAAGCTGCGGACACAGCTCGCTGGTGGCGAAACGGCGCGCGGCCTCTCCCAGCGTAAGACCTTCCGCCTTGGTGCCTTGCAGAATGACGTCGAAGGATCCGCGAGACCCTTCCTCCAACGCAAGATCGGCCAGCGGCTGATCGGGATCGAGCTTGGATAGATCGATGCCGATATGGCCGGAGATTTGGGCCATGCCGAGCTGCGTATCGACCAAGCCATTGACGTAATCCGCACGCGCGCGGGCAATCGACTCAGTCTCGCCGATCACCACGTCGATCGACGGCAGGATGACGCATTCCTCGGGCGCCCTGCCCCGCAGCGCCATGCGGGCTTTGAAGTCGTTGTAGAACTCCTGCATGTCGGTCTTATGATGCTGGAGCGTGAAGATGATCTCTCCCCAGCGCGCGCCAAAATCCCGCCCACGTTCGGAACTCCCGGCTTGCATGATCACGGGATGGCCCTGCGGGCTGCGCGGCGTGGTGAGCGGGCCACGGCTCTTGATCCATTTGCCGGCATAATCGACGTAATGGATTTTCGACGGATCGGCGAAGGCGCCTGTTGCCTTGTCCAGCAGCAGCGCACCCTTCTCCCAACTGTCCCACAGCGCGAAACACGCCTCCAACACCTCATCGGCGCGATCGTAGCGTTGGGCGCGGCCGGGCATCTCCTCCATGCCGAAATTCCGCGCCTCCAGCGTGGAGGTGGAGGCAACGACGTTCCAGGCCACGCGTCCAGCGCTCAGATGGTCCAGCGAGGCCATCATGCGTGCGATCTGATACGGATGGTTGAAGGTCGAGGAATAGGTCAGGCCGAGGCCGATGTGGCTGGTGACCCGCGCCATCATCGGCAAGACCATCGCGGGGTCGAGCATGCAAACCTGGCCGCCGCGCCCGACCATGGTGTCGAAGTTACCGTTATAGAGATCGTAGATCCCGAGGATATCGGCGAAGAACAGGCTGTCGAACTTGCCCGCTTCCAAGACACGCGCGATGTGCTCATAGCGCGTCGGGCTGAGGATATCCTCGATATCGGATTCCGGGTGTCGCCAGGCGCCGTGATGGTGGCAGGTCGGCCCGGTCATGAGGAAGGCGACCAAGTGCATTTGCCGCTTCGCTTGCATCAGGGATCCAATCGTCGGGGGAGATCTGCGTTCAGAGAAAGCAAGATCGGTGCCTGGAATCTTTGACCGAGGGCGCTGCGGTCTGTACCGATTGGTCTCGTCATCAGGCACAAGGGAATACCATGTCCGAGGATCGTCCGCCTTTTCCGCCCTTCACGCGTGAGACGGCCATCCGCAAGGTGCGCGCCGCCGAGGATGGCTGGAACAGTTGCGATCCCGCACGGGTGTCGCTCGCCTATACCACCGACAGCCTGTGGCGGAACCGGTCCGAATTTCTGCAAGGGCGCCCGAACATCGTCGCTTTCCTGACCCGCAAATGGGACCATGAGCGCGAGTATCGCCTGATCAAGGAGCTGTGGGCCTTCACCGGTGACCGCATCGCCGTCCGTTTCGCCTATGAATTCACCGATGGCGCCGGTAGTTGGGTACGCGCCTATGGCAATGAAAACTGGGAGTTCGACGCCCATGGCCTGATGCGGGCGCGCCACGCGTCGATCAACGATCTGCCGATCACCGAGGGCGAACGCAAATTCCATTGGCCGCGTGATGCGCCGCGCCCAGCGGACCACCCGGAACTGTCCGACCTCGGTCTGTGAGGGTGGGCAGGGCGGAATACGCTGCGCTTGTCCGCCCCAGGACGTTTCGGTGCGTTGCCGCCCCAATCCATGCAAGTGTTTGGGACGGTGTTTGCTGTCATAAAGGGCACCAGCCAGCTTTGGCACTCGCACCGGGGGTTGCTGATGGACCATGACGCCGGATGGGCCGCGCAAGACATCACGCTGACGACCCAGGATGTCGATGGCCAGCATGAAAGCCTTGTTCTGCCGTGCCGATGGGTGGAGTACATCCAGACATGGGACGGTAATGCACCGCCATTTTTCCTCGTGTCGGTCCATCACAGTGACGGTTTGACCGGACAGGAGTGGCGTTCCCTCGCCTTCAAGGACGGCAGTGGCAAAGCCCACCGATACCAAGTGAAGGACGCGCGGGAGATTGCGCCCCTTAAAGTCCGTCTGACACGAGTCCGCTGACCTCCGCCCTCCACATGCGATTTTAGTACGCTGAGGCACTAAAAAGCTTCAGTTTGACACGATCACGCCGTAACACCGACGTGAGCGGCCGTGAGAGCAGGCATCATGAGTGCCGCAGGGGAGTGGGTCGCGTGAGAATGGATGGCTTCTGGCAGATCACCTACGTCGCGCCGAAAGGCCCGCCCGTGATCGGTATCCTCGTCTTCCACGCCGGCATCGTCATCGGGGCAGACGCCTTTGGCGGCGTCTATGAGGGCAGCTATGTGCAAGATGAGGAGTTCGACGGGCTGGTCCTCAAACTGATGGCGACAACCTCAATCGCCGGCCCCTATGTCGTTGTCGGCGGGCCGTCGTTGAAGGCTGGTCGGACCTTTTCCGTCCGCGGTGTTCTTCAGGACGGCCGCGAAACCGCCCTTCTCCACACCGATGGCGGCCCAATCACCGTGACCGTCAAGAAGCTGCGGGACTTCCCGGCCGGGCAACTCCCTAAGCCAGCCGCACCTGAGTTAGAACCAGCCGATTAGGCTGACCTTCTCGGGGCCGGTCGCCAATGCCTATTTCGGCACGATCGCATTCAGGAAGAACGCCACCGCGCCAAAGACAATGACGCTCACGATATAGATCGACGCGAACCACATCCATCGCCGCAGGGTCGGGCGTTGGTGCAGGGCCTGCCCCATCCGCCGCGTGGCGGGGAACTTCTGGGCGACGGCGGCGATGCGGTCGAAGGCATCGGGCCGCCGCATCTTCGGACGGTCAATGGTAATGGGCACCGGGTTCGATCTTTCCACGGAAGATGTAATAGGACATGGCGTTATAGCCGAGGATGAGCGGGATCATCACCACCGCCCCGACCAGCAGGAAGACCTGGCTGGAATGGACGGAGGCTGCCTGCCAGATGTCGAGAGACGGCGGCACGATCATCGGGAAAATCGAGTAGCCCAGCCCGAGAAAGCCGAGCACGAACCAACCGAGCGCACAGAAGAACGGCACCCTGTCATGTTCGCCGGCGTGGTCATGCGCCAGTCCCCGGAAGAAGATGACGGCCAGGACTACGGATAGGATGGGCGCCGCCGCGCTTGCGAGAATGCCCGGCCAGGCGAACCAGCGATGCATAAAGTTAGCGTTCAGCAATCCGGTCCAGAGACTGACGATAGCGAGCATGGCCAGCATCACGATGCCCAAGATGAAGGTATGACGCTGCATCTTGGCATGCAGCGTGCCGGTGGTCCGCCATAGCAGCCAGCTTGCCCCGAGCAACGCATAGCCCAGCACCACGGCAAAGCCGCAGAAGATGGTGAAGGGCGTCAGCCAATCGAAGGATCCGCCGGCAAACTGGAAGTTCACGACCTTCGTGCCCTGGATTAAGGCACCGAGGATGGCGCCCTGGCAGAAGGCGGCGATAACCGAGCCGCCGAAGAAGGACCAGTCCCACCAGTGGCGTTGGGCTTCGATCGCCCGGAAGCGGAATTCGAAAGCGACGCCCCGGAAGATCAAGCCCATCAGCATCAGGATGACGAGCGGGTAGATCGACGGCAGGATGACGCTATAGGCCGCCGGAAAGGCGCCATAGAGGCCGCTGCCACCAAGCACGAGCCAGGTCTCGTTCCCATCCCAGACCGGCGCGATGGTATTGACCATGACATCGCGATCGTGCGGATCGGGTGCGACCGGAAACAGCATCCCGACCCCGAGATCGAAGCCGTCAAGCGTGACATAGGCCAGGATCACGAAAGCCATGATGCAGGCCCAGATGACGGGCAGAATCGGGTGACCTGAAATCAGGGACATCATTCCGCCGGTACTCCAAATGTGCCGCCGGGCCGCGTCTCATGACGCTTCCCCTCGCCACCGGCCGGACCAGGCGTGATGCCCTGCGTCCGCTGTGGCGGATCGTTTGCCGGTGGCGCTTCCGACAGGCTGGGCGGGTTCGCCATCATGGCGAGAAGGTAGCGGATGCCGGCCCCGAACACGACGGTATAGATCGCTACAATCAGGATGCAGGAGAACAGCAGCATATGCACCGTCACGGGAGCGACGCTGTCAGCGGTCCTGAGCACGCCATAGACGGTCCAGGGCTGACGGCCGGTTTCGGTCGTCGTCCATCCCGCCAGGATGCAGATGAAGCCGGCGGGACCCATGACCATGGCCGCGCGATGGAACAGCGGCGTGTCGAACAGCCTGCGGCGGAAGCGCAGCCACAGGCTGACCAGCCCGAGCAGAAACATCAGCATGCCCATGCCGACCATGACACGGAAGGCCCAGAAGGTGACGAAGACGGCCGGCCAATCCTTCTTGGGAAAGGCATCGAGGCCCTTCACCGATCCATCGAGGGAATGGGTCAGGATCATCGAGCCGATCTTGGGAATGGCAATCTCGTAGTCATTGCGCGCTTTTGCGACGTTCGGCAGGCCGAACAGCACCAGCGGCTGGCCCGCCTGGGTGGTGAAGTCACCTTCCATCGCCGCGATCTTCGCTGGCTGATATTCCAGCGTATTGCGACCCTGCGCATCGCCGGCCAGGATTTGCACCGGCATGCCGAGGGCCGCCATCCACATCGCCATGGAGAACATCAGCCGGGCGACTTCATTGCGACGATCCCGCAGCAGGTGAAAGGCGCCGACCGCACCAACCACAAAGGCCACCGACATATAGGCGGCGATCACCATATGGACCCAGCGGAACGGGAAGCTGGGGTTGAAGCAGATCGCCAGCCAGTCCGTCGGCACGAATTCGCCGTTCTTGCCGATGGCGAAGCCCACCGGTGTCTGCATCCAGGAATTGGCCATCAGGATCCAGGTGGCGGAAATCAGCGTGCCGATGGCCACCATGCTGGTGGCGAACATGTGCAGCTTCTTGCCCACCCGCTCCAGGCCGAAGATCATGATGCCGAGGAAGCCGGCTTCCAAAAAGAAGGCCGTCAGAGTTTCCCAGGCCAGCAGCGGCCCCAGGATCGGTCCGGCCTTGAAGGAATAGCCGCTCCAATTCGCGCCGATCTCATAGGCCATGACGAGGCCAGAGACGACGCCCATGGCGAAGCCCACGGAGAAGATTTTGAGCCAATAGCGGAAGGCCGCCATATAGGCTTCGCGCCCGGTGATCAGCCACAGGACTTCCAAAACCGCGAGGTAACTCGCGAGGCCGATCGAGAAGGCTGGGAACAGGATGTGAAAGGCGATGGTGAAGCCGAACTGGCCACGGGCCAGAAGAACCGCGAGCGCGGGGGCGGCGGCTGCGGCACTCATGATGCGAACTCCTCATCCAAAGGGGGATTGTCGATCGGGATCTCGCGCCGGCCGCGCCCGATCACCGGCAACCGGTTTTTTAGTTCGAGCAGTCTCACGACACGCCCCCCCAGCTTCAGCAGTTCGACCAGCTGATCGGTTTCCAGCTTCTGCACATCCTCGGACCAGGTCTTGATCAACTCGATGAGGTCATGCATTTCGCGAATCCGGCCATGGGCGTGGCGGTCGCCCTCGCTCGTGACCTTGTCGAGAAGAAGATCCCGCAGCACGGATAACGTGGGATCGAGTTCCCGCCGCCGCCGCTCCTCCGCGAGGGTCCGCACGATCTGCCAGACATCCTCGGGCACCGAAAAATGCTCGCGACGATCGCCTGTGAGATGCTGAAGGCGCACGAGGCGCCAGGACTGAAGTTCCTTGAGTCCCATAGAAACATTCGACCGCGAAAAGCCGAGCTGCTCGGCAATTTCATCGGCCGGCAAAGGTCGCCCCGACAAAAACAGCAGGGCACAGATTTGACCGACGGTACGGTTGATCCCCCAGCGGCTGCCCATTTCGCCGAAGTGCAGCACGAAGGCCTGGGTGATGGGCGAGAGTTCCACGTCCGAACTTTCAGTAATTCCTGAAATTACATTACGTGCTGAGTCTTCTGACGGCAAATCACGTCTAGGGTCAGACGACGTGGTCCGGCGCGAGCCTGCATTGCGTATTGGGATCGATCTCGATCTGCAGCGTCGCATGGCCGATGCGAAACCGGCGCCGCAATTCCTCGCAAGTGGTGCGTAGAAAAAGGTCGCCGGGATGCGCGCCGGGGATGACGAGATGCCCCGTCAAAGCCGTTTCCGTGGTGCTCATGGCCCAGATATGAAGGTCGTGGATTTCCGTCACGCCCGGCAGGCCGCACAGAAAACTGCGCACCGCCTGCGGCTCGATCCCCTTGGGCACTTCGTCCAGGGACATGCCGATGGATTGGCGCAGCAGATCCCAGGTGCCGGCGACGATCACCACCGCGATGACGATGCTGACGGCGGGGTCGAGGCGGTTCCAGCCGGTGAGGCCGATGACCAGGGCCGCGACCACGACGCCGGCCGAGACGAGCGCGTCATACATCATGTGCTGGAAGGCACCGCGGATATTGATGTCCCCCTTGCGGCCGGAGGCGAAGAGCCAGGCGCTGATGCCGTTGATGACGATGCCGATGGCGGCCACGATCATGACGGTCACGCCCGCGACAGGCTGCGGATGGATCAGCCGCTCCACGGCTTCGAGAAGGATGGCGCCGGTCGCGAGCAGCAGCAGGCTGGCATTGAACAGCGCCGCCAGGATGGTGCTGCGACCAAGACCATAGGTGAAGCGCGCCGTGGGAGCGCGGCGGGTCATGACGGTCGCCAGCCAGGCCGCCGCCAGCCCGAGCACATCGGTCAGGTTATGTGCGCCGTCCGCCATGAGGGCGACCGAGCCGCCGAGAAAGCCATAGACGACTTCCAGGACGACAAAGACGATGTTCAGCCCGATGCCGATCAGGAAGGCGCGACCGAAATTGGCCGGTGCGTGAACGTGCCCGCCCGCATGGCTATGCCCGGCATGGTCATGCCCCGCGTGGTCGTCGTGATCGTGATCATCGTGATCGTGGCCATGATCATGGTCGTGATCATGGTCGTGATCTGGGGAATGCGCGCCGCTCATCGCAGAGGCCCACCTGCTGCTTTCACTTGCGTGACCCCGCAACCTTCCTCACAAGACACCCGCAATGCGAACCTCGCCGCCATGTTGAAGCTCAGGGTCATTCCCTGCCTGGACGTCAAGGACGGTCGGGTGGTGAAGGGTGTCAATTTCGTCTCTCTCCGGGATGCGGGCGATCCTGTCGAACAGGCGGCCCTCTATGATGCGGCAGGCGCGGACGAACTCACCTTCCTCGATATAACCGCAAGCCACGAAAACCGCGATACGATCCTCGATGTCGTTTCCAAGACGGCGGCGCGCATCTTCCTGCCCTTGACGGTGGGTGGCGGCATTCGCTCGACCGCCGATATGCGCCGCCTGCTGCTGGCGGGCGCGGACAAGTGCAGCATCAACTCCGCCGCCATCGCACGCCCCGATCTGGTGGCGGAAGCGGCGGAGAAGTTCGGCAACCAATGCGTGGTGGTGGCAGTGGATGCGCGCGCGGCCGGGCCCGGCCGCTGGGAGGTGTTCAGCCATGGCGGCCGGCAAGCAACCGGCCTGGATGCCGTTGCCTGGTGCCAGCGCATGGCCATCCTCGGCGCGGGGGAAATCCTGCTCACGAGCATGGACCGCGACGGCACGCGGCGTGGCTTCGACCTCGATCTGCTGCGCGCCGTTTGCAGTTCGGTCACGATCCCGGTGGTAGCCTCTGGCGGTGTCGGCAGCCTTCGCCACTTCGTGGAGGGGGCGCAGGCCGGCGCCACTGGGCTTCTCGCCGCCAGCGTCTTCCACTTCGGCACCTTCACGATCGCCGAGGTCAAGCAGGCCTTGGATGAAGCGCGACTCCCGGTTCGGCTTCCGCGAGCGGTTCAAGGACAGTAACGCCCATGGCTAAAACGACGAAACTCCTGGCCAAGGCCGCCAAGCCGAAGGTCAAAGCCAAAGCTGTGACGCCGCCGGTCAAGACTCAAAAACCGAAAGCTCTAAAACCCAAGGCGATCATCGCGCGGAAGGCTGCGGCCGCGAGCAATGATTCCGGCGTGCTGGATCGGCTGTGGGAGACGATCATGAGCCGCCGGAACGCGGACCCCGAGATCAGCCATTCGGCGCGCCTGCTGTCGCGCGGCACGGCCAAGATCGCCCAGAAGTTCGGCGAGGAAGCGGTGGAATGCCTGATCGAGGCGGTGAGCGGCCAGAGCCACGCGGCACTCGTCGCCGAAAGCGCCGATGTGCTGTACCATCTGCTGGTGCTGTGGGTGGATTCCGACGTTCGCCCCGACGAGGTCTGGACCGAGTTGCAGCGGCGCGAGGGGATCAGCGGCGTGGTCGAAAAGGCCTCCCGCCTGCGGGCGCTGCGCGTTTCGCATGACATTCTGACGACCAAGATTCCCTAAGACCGGCGGCTCTTGCACCCGGCCGGGTTCTCGCCTCTGCTTGGGCGATACCGAGAGAGGACCGCTTCATGAACCGCTTCACCGTTCCCGCGCTCCACACCGTCACCCGCCGGCTTGCGGCCGTCGCGCACGGTACTGCCGCGCCGGATCTCGTCATTCGCGGCGCGCGGCTCCTGCTCTCGACCTATTCCGAGCGGCTCTTGCCGGAGCGCGAAATCTGGATTTCGCAGGGGCGCATCGCCGCCGTAAAGCCGAATGGCACCTGGAGGGGCGAAGGCGCCGAGATTTATGACGCCGGCGGCGGCATCATCGCACCCGGCCTCGTCGATTCCCATATCCATATCGAGAGCGCGATGGTGACCGCCTGCGCCTACGCCGAAGCGGCGCTTCTCAATGGCACCACCACGATTTTCTGCGACAGCCACGAGATCGGCAATGTGCTCGACAAGAATGGCGTCGATTGGATGCTGGAAGATGCACGCCAAGCGCCTCTGAACATCTTCCTGACGGTGCCGAGCACGATCCCTGCGACCTCCCCGGTCTTCGAAACGGCCGGCGGCGACCTGACGCCGGAGAAGATCGGCGCCATCTTCGACGCCTGGCCCGAGGCCGTGGCACTGGGTGAGAAAATGGATTTCGTCCAGGTCGCGACCGGTGACGCCCGCAGCCACGCCATCATTGCCGAGGCACTGAAACGCGGCCGGCCCGTCAGCGGTCATGTCTATGGCAGGGAATTCGTCGCGGCCTATGCCGCCAGCGGCGTCAGCGACACGCATGAGGCGATCGACCGGGAGATCGCCAATGATCTTCTGGAGGCGGGCCTGTGGATCTTCCTGCGCGGCGGGCCGCCGACGACGCCTTGGCACAGCCTGCCGCAGGCCATCAAGGCCGTGACGGAGCTGGGCGCTTCCCCCAAACGCGTCTGCCTCTGCACCGACGACCGCGATACCGACGATCTGTTTGCCTTCGGCATGGATTGGGTTGCGCGGGAAGCGGTGAAGGCCGGGATGTCGCGCGAAACCGCCTGGAGCATGGGCTCGCTGCATGGCGCGACGCGCTATGGCATGGACGGGGAGTTCGGGGCGCTCGGCCATAGTCGCCGCGCCGACATCGTGCTGCTGAACGATGACCTGGAGGTTCGCAATACCTGGTATGGCGGCGTCCTGGCGGTCGAGGATCGGCGCATTACCGCGGCGCTGGACCAGCAGTTCGCGATGCAGCGCTACGTGTATCCGACACCCGCCTATCACACCGTCACCTTGCCGCCAGCCTTGGTGCTGACCCCTGCTTTGCCGACAGTGCCCGTGCGCGCCCATGCCATTCGCACGGAATTGCCGGGCATCATCCTGATCCATGAGGAGGTCGTGCTGGAACCGGCCGCCGATTGGGCCACGCTGCTCGACCAGCACGGGTTGTGTTTCCTCGCGGTGGTCGAGCGCTATGGCAATGATGGCTCCGTCGGCCTCGGCCTGCTCAAGGATTTCGGCCTGCGCCACGGCGCGGTTGCCAGCAGCGTCGGGCATGACGCGCATAATATCATCGTCGCCGGCCGGTCGGAGGCCGATATGCAGGTCGCCGTGCGCGCGATCGAGGCGACGCAGGGCGGCTTGGTGGTGGTGGAGAACGGCCTGGTGACGGCGAAGATCGACCTGCCCATCGCTGGCTTGCTGTCGGACAAGCGGGCGCCGGAAGTGGCCAATGAAATGGCGGCCTTCAAGGAGGTTTGGCGCGCGCTGGGCTGCGTCTTGCCCTTCATGGGCTTCAACCTGATCCCTCTGGCGGTCATTCCCGAAATCCGATTGACGAATAAGGGCATCGTCACTGTGCCGGGGATGGAAATCCTGCCGCTGTTCGAGCCGATCGCGCCGGGCGCGAATGCGTGACGGTGATCTCGTAGGGTGGAAAAGCGCGGCGCATTCCACCACAAGACCAGACGAAACGTGGAGTGTGATTGATGACGACGCCGATCGGTTTTCTGGGCGTGGGCGTTTTGGCGACGGCGATGATTCGCGGCATACGGCAATCATGGCCCGACCGCGCCATTCATCTCTCACCCCGGTCTGAGGCCGCCTCCCGCGCCCTGGCGGAGGGCGACAGCCTCATCACCCGCCATGACTCCAACGCCGCCGTGGTCGAAGCCAGCGACATCGTCTTTCTGGCGATGCTGCCGCCGCAGCTTGATGCCGCCGTGCGCGGGCTACCGTTCCGACCTGGACAGATCGTGGTGAGCTGCGTCGCCGGCACGACGCTCGGCGATGTGCAAGCCCTCGTCGCCCCGGCGACGGCCTGCCGGGCGATACCGCTGCCCACCATGGCCCGCCGCGAAGGCCCCATCCTGCTCTATGCGATCCCGCCCGCTGTGCGCACGCTGCTCGAAGGCCAGGGTGACCTTATCGAAGCGGCGGATGAGGCAGAGTTCGGCGCTTACATGTCGGGCAGCGTCGTCATGTCGACCTATTTCAGGCTGCAACTGGCCCTGATCGCCGGCTTGGAACAGCGCGGCGTACCGCGCGCCGGGGCGGAGGCCTATGTCACCTCCTTCTTGCGCGCCCAGGCGGAAACCAGCCTTCACACCGATCCCGCTCACCTGCCGTCTTTGGTCCCCGAGCACGAAACGCCAGGCGGCTTGAACGAACGCGTGCGCCGCACGCTGGAACAGCGCGGCTGGTTCGACGAGGTCGCCACCGCCGTCACGACGACCATGAAACTGCGCCGCGACGAGCTCACCAAAATCTCAGAGTAACTGCTCCTGCCGCACCGGCGCCTTCGCGCGCGGCGCCCTTCGCGCAGGCGTTGCGTCATCCACTGTGGCGCCGGTCGCGCCATCCGCGAAGCGCAAAGTTAGATGCGCGCCCCCTGCCACTTCCGTCACGCGTGTCAGCGGATGCCCGGCGTCGTCAGAGACGAGCACGAAGCCCCGCGCCAGCACGGCGTTGTAGGATACCGATTCCAGGCGCGCCGCGAGGCCGGAGAGACGCGCCCGCGCCTCCCGCTGGCCCGCGATCACCGGCGCCGGATGCAGCCGCGCGCTGACGCGCGTCTCGGCGCGGGCCAGGGCGCCGATCCGCTGGCGGACTCCCGCGAGAAGACCTTGGCCGGCGAGCGCCATGGCATTGCTGCGCACGCGCAGCAGATGCGGCAGACCGAGCAGCAGCCGCGTCTCCCCTTCCCGCACGCGCCGACGCAGCCCATCGAGCCAAGCGGCCGGCGCCGGCAGCCGCTCCGCCGCGTGTCGCCATTCGGCGCGGCGCATCATGAGCAGATTGGCCGGCGCCATGCGCAGCCGCTCGGCCCGATCGTCCAGCCGCTGCCGCGCCTGCCCTAGTGCCGAGGCGATATCGGGCAGGCCGCGCCCCGCGCCCGTCACGCGCAGCCGGCTTTCACCCATCAGCCGCGCGAGAGACGCCACGAGGCGGCCAGCCTTCTGGGCGAGATCCGCCGCCAGTTCGATCCGCGCCGGCACGGCTATTTCGGCCGCCGCCGTGGGCGTCGGCGCCCGCCGGTCCGACGCGAAGTCGATCAAGGTCGTGTCCGTCTCGTGTCCCACGGCCGAGATCAGCGGAATGAGGGAGGCGGCGGCAGCGCGCACCACAGCCTCATCGTTGAAAGCCATGAGGTCTTCCAGGCTGCCGCCGCCCCGCGCGACGATCAGCACGTCCGGCCTAGGGATCGGCCCGCCCAGCGGCAAAGCGGAGAAGCCGGCGATGGCGGCGGCGATGCGCGCCGCGGCGGTATCGCCCTGCACCGGCACCGGCCACAGCAGAATCGAGCGCGGAAAGCGCCGCGCGATGGTGGTGCGAATGTCCTGCCACACCGCGCCTTGTTCGGAAGTGACGACCCCCACCAGACGCGGCAGGACAGGCAAGGGCCGCTTCAGGCTCTCACTGAACAGCCCCTCGGCCGTCAGCTTCTGGCGCAGCATCTCAATCCGCGCCAGCAGCGCGCCGGCGCCGGCATATTCCATCCGCTCGACGATGATTTGGTAGCTGGATCGTTCGCCATAGGCCGTGACCTTGCCGGTGGCCACGACCTCGACGCCGTTCTCCGGCACCAGACCCAGGCGCGAGACGGCCGTTTTCCAGATGATGCCGGAAATCTTGCCGTTCTCGTCCTTCAGCGAAAAATAGATATGGCCGGAGGGATAGCGTTTGAGTTCAGTGATCTCGCCGCGCACCCGCACACGCCCGAAGGCGCCTTCCAGGGTGCGTTTCACGGCGGCCGAAATTTCCCCCACCGAGTATTCGGGCATGTTGGTGGTGGTCGCGGATTCTGTCGGTTCGGCCATGGGGACAGGATATGCTAGAGGCGCGCCCAACTGAAGCAGCGGCGGGGATTTCGGATGCGCGTTCTAGTGGTGGGCTCGGGTGGCCGCGAACATGCCCTGGTGCGGACCATCGCCCGCAGCCCGCTGGTGACGGCGGTGTTCTGCGCCCCAGGCAACCCCGGCATCGGCGCTCACGCCATTCTGGTGCCGATTCCCGCGACCGATATCGAGGCATTGACGACCTTCGCCGCCGCCAATGCGATCGACATGGTGGTGCCCGGCCCCGAGGCGCCACTGGTGCTGGGCCTGGCGGACGCGCTGCTTCATCAGGGCATCCGCTGCTGCGGACCGAGCGCCGCCGCCGCGCGACTTGAAGGTAGCAAGCAGTTCACCAAGGAAGTCGCGGATGCCGCCGGCATTCCCACCGCGCGCTGGGAAGCCTTCACCGACACGCATCAGGCGCTTGACTTCGTGCGCCGCCGCGGCGCGCCCATCGTCGTGAAGGCCGATGGCCTGGCCGCCGGCAAGGGCGTCGTGGTGGCGACCACGGTGGAGGAAGCCGAGGCGGCCGTGATCGCCTGTATCCGTGAGGGCGCCTATGGCGCCGCCGGAGCGACCGTGGTGATCGAGGAGTTCATGGAGGGACCGGAAGTGTCCGTCTTCGCCCTGTGCGACGGTAAGAACGCCCTGTTTCTGGGCGCGGCGCAGGACCATAAGCGCGCCTTCGATGGCGATCGCGGCCCGAATACGGGCGGCATGGGCGCCTTCGCGCCGCCACCCGGTTTCACGCATGCGACGCAGGAATTGGTGATGGAGAGCATCATCCGCCCGACGCTCACGGAAATGGCGGCACGCGGCGCGCCCTTCGTCGGCATCCTGTTCGCCGGGTTGATGATGACGGCGGCGGGCCCGAAGCTGATTGAGTTCAACGTCCGTTTCGGCGATCCGGAGGCGGAGACGCTGTTGCCGCTATTGGCGGACGACCTGATGCCGGCGCTGATTGCCGCCTGTGACGGCACCATCGCCGACATCGCCCTGCGCTGGCACCCGGAAGCGTCTGTCTCGGTCGTCCTGGCGGCACAAGGCTATCCCGGTGCCTATCGCAAGGGCAGCGAGATCCGCGGTCTGGACGCAGCGTCGGCGGGGGACGAGGTCTCCGTCTTCCATGCCGGCACCCGCGCGGAGGATGACCGCGTGCTGTCGGATGGCGGGCGCGTGCTCGTCGTCAACGCGACGGCCCCCAGCCTGGCACTCGCAATAAGCCGCGCCTACCACGCCGTGGACGCGATCGACTGGCCAGACGGTTTCTGCCGCCGAGATATCGGACAAGGGCACGGATAGAGAGATTGGCAGGGCGCTTGCATCGGAACTAGGATCAGCTATGCGCTGACTGACAGCTTGTGCGACTTCGACGGAGATTGCCCCCGTATGCCTTCCTTGCCACTGAGCGACGTTCCTGAAACGCGGGGCGTGCCGCAACGTCCCCTCGGGAGTGGCGGCCGCCTGATTGAGATCGCGGCGGTCGAAAAGACCTTCGGCGACCCTGCCTCGGGCCATAAGGCCTTGGAGGCGATCAACATCACCATCGAGGACAAGGAGTTCTTCACGCTCCTCGGCCCATCCGGTTGCGGCAAGACCACCCTACTCCGCATGATCGCGGGCTTCGAACATCCGACCACCGGCGCCATCCGCCTGCATGGCAAGGATGTCGCGAACCTGCCGCCGCGCGAACGGCCGGTGAACATGGTCTTTCAGAACTACGCGCTATTTCCGCATCTGAACGTGGCGCAAAACGTCGCTTTCGGGCTCCAGATGCTGAACTGGAAGAAGGCCGATATCAGCGAACGTGTGGATGCCATGCTCGCGCTGGTGAAGCTGACAAGCTTCCGGGACCGCAAACCGACCCAGCTGTCCGGCGGCCAGCAACAGCGCGTGGCGCTCGCCCGGGCCTTGGCGCCGCGCCCACAGGTTCTGCTGCTGGATGAGCCGCTATCGGCGCTCGATCTGAAGCTCCGCAAGGAAATGCAGTTCGAGCTGAAACGCCTTCAGCGTGAAACCGGCATCACCTTCATCCTTGTGACCCATGACCAGGAGGAGGCGCTGGCGATGTCAGATCGTCTCGCTGTCATGAACACCGGCCGCGTGCAGCAAGTCGGCACGCCCGAGGAAATTTATGACCGCCCCGCCAACCGCTTCGTCGCCGATTTCATCGGCGAGGCGAACCTCATTCCCGGCGCCGTTCTTGGCCGGAATGCGGATGTGGTCATCGCCGTGCGGCCGGAGCGGATCGAACTGGTGCCGCCCCATGTCACGCCACGCCTCACCGGCATCGTGGGCGCATCGACCTTTCTCGGTTCGGACACCTTGTTGGAGATCACCGCCGCCGGCACGCGCATGCGGGCTCGCATTCGCGGCGCCGCGCGGCTCGCGCCCGGAACCGAGGTGGGGCTGACCTGGCCCGCCGACGCCGAACGGGAGTTGGTGGATTAGGAGGTCCATAGCTGTGAAATTCCGCCCGGTCTTTTGGCTGCTGCTACCCGCCGTTGCCGTGATCTTCGTGTTCATGGCGATCCCGATGCTGATCTCGCTGGCCTATTCCTTTCTGACCGCCGACACCTATGGCGGCGTGACCTCCCCCCCCAGCGTCGCCGCTTATGTTCAACTGCTGTTCGACCAGGATTTCGACGGCAGCCTGATCTTCATGCCCGACTATATTTGGATCATCGTCCGCTCGGTCTATCTCGCGGTCTTCACGACGGTGCTCAGCCTCGCGGTTGGCTTCCCGGTCGCCTGGTATATCGTCTGCCAATCACCCAATCGCCGGAAGGTGCTGCTGACCCTGGTCACGCTGCCCTTCTGGATCAATACGCTGATCCGCACGTACTGCTGGATCCTGATCCTGCGCGATGAAGGCCTGATCAACAACTTCCTCAAATGGACCGGTATCATCCATCACCCGCTGCCACTGCTGTACAACCAGGGTGCGATCCTGCTCGGCTTGGTCTATACGTTTCTGCCCTTCATGGTGCTGCCGATCTACGCCACCTTGGAGCGGCTCGATCCGCGCCTGATCGAGGCGGCCTACGATCTTTACGCGACTCGTGTGCAGCTCTTCCGCCGCGTCGTCTGGCCATTGACCCGGCCCGGCGTGGCCGCTGGCGTCGTTCTGGTCTTTGCCCCCGCGCTCGGCGCCTTCCTGCAACCCGATCTGCTGGGCGGCGGCAAGCAATTGTTGATCGGTAGCCTGATCGAGATGCAGTTCACCTCCTCCCGCAACTGGCC
The DNA here is from genome assembly GCF_030252425.1 of Acidisoma sp. PAMC 29798. Classification (GTDB taxonomy): domain Bacteria; phylum Pseudomonadota; class Alphaproteobacteria; order Acetobacterales; family Acetobacteraceae; genus Acidisoma; species Acidisoma cladoniae. The sequence goes on from NZ_CP126994.1 coordinate 2,427,045, forward strand.
CTTCGGTGCGGCCCTCGCGACATTGGTGACGCTCGCGGTCGTCGTGGCCCTCGCCTGGCAAAGCCGACGCAGCAAGCCGGTGGAGGCCCGGGTATGAGCGCCGAGATAGACGCTGCAACCGGCACACGCAGTACGCGCCCGACCGCCAAACGTCGGCCCTTCGACTGGCGCCACAATCCGGGTTTCGGCCCCTTCACCCTGCTGGTGATGCTGTTCCTCTACACGCCCCTGGCGGTGCTGGTGATCTACGCCTTCAACGCCAACCGCATGGTAACGATCTGGGGCGGCTTCAGCGTCAAGTGGTTCGGCGCCGTCGCCAATAACGGGGATATCCGGCACGCGGCCTATATCAGTCTGCTGGTCGGTGTGCTGGCAACCATCTGCTCGACAGTGATTGCGATCGCCGCCGCCCTCGGCTTCGAACGTGGCGGCTGGTTCAATGGCCGCAGCACGGCCGTGGGCCTGGTCACCATGCCGCTGGTGGTGCCGGAAATCGTCACCGCCATCACGACGCTGATCTTCTTTTCGGCGATCGGCTTTCATGATGGCGTGCTCAACCTCGTCATCGCGCATACGGTTTTCTGCATCCCCTTCGCGATGCTGCCGATCCAGGCGCGGCTCAGCGCCGTGGGTAACAGCTACGAGGAAGCGGCCCGCGATCTTTACGGCGGCGAATGGCGCATCTTCCTGCGCATCACGCTGCCGCTGATGGTACCGGGCATCATGGCGGGGGCAATCCTCGCCTTCGTCACGTCACTCGACGACTTTCTGATCAGCTTCATGGTCAGCAGTGCGGGCACCACCACCCTGCCCGTCTATGTCTACGGCATGATGCGATTGGGCGTGACGCCGGAGGTCAACGCGATCTCGGCGATCCTGCTCGTGGTCTCGGCGGCGCTCGCCCTGGTCGCCTTCGTCATCAGCCGTCCCCGAGAGGCCGCTAAGGCCGTTGCGGCTGATACGCCGCAAATCGCCGCTACGTCGTAACCTCGGACCTTTAGGAGATAACATCGATGCGTCCCTTGCTCGCGCTCTGTCTGAGCGCCTCAGCCCTGGTGGCCTTGCCCCTGTCGCACGCCGCTCAGGCCGCCGATGCCGGCGTGCTGCATATCTTCAACTGGACCGACTACACCGCCCCCGACATGATCAAGAAGTTCACCGCCGAGACGGGCATCAGGGTTACGCTTGATACCTATGATTCGAATGAGACGCTGCTCGCCAAGATGAAGGCTGGCACGACGGGTTACGACATCGTGGTGCCCAGCAACGACTTCGTGCCGATTTTCATCCAGCAGAAGCTGATCCAGCCGGTCGATGTCGCGGATATGCCGAACTTCCACAACTTGGAGCCGCGTTGGCAGCATCGCGCCTGGGATCCGGACGCAAAGTATACCGTGCCATGGCAGTGGGGCACGACGTCCTTTGTCTATGACACCAAGGTCTATCCCGGCCCGGTCGATAGCTTCGCGACCTTCCTGAACCCGCCGGCCGTCTTCAAGGGTCAGGTCGGCCAGCTCGGTTCGCCCAGCGAAGTCATCGATATGGTGCTGGTCTATTTGCACAAGCCCTATTGCAACCAGGACCCCGCGACACTGAAGCAGGTGCTGGCCTTGCTGGAGGCACAAAAGCCCTTCGTGAAGGTGTACAACTCCGACGGCATCGCGGATCGCATGGTATCGGGTGAGACGACAATGCATGCGGTGTGGTCCGGCGACGCCGAGCGCGCCCGCGTGCAGAAGTCCACGCTGCGCTATGTCTACGCCAAGGAAGGCGGCCCTGGCTGGATGGACAATGTCGCCGTCGCCACCGGCGCACCGGATTTGGAAAACGCCAAGAAGTTTCTCAACTTCATGATGGACCCGAAGAACGCCGCCATGGAGACCAGCTATTCGGGCTATGAGAACGGCGTTACCGGCTCCGGCCAGTTCCTCGATCCCAAGCTTGGCAACTCGCCTGAGTTCAACCCGCCGAAGGATTACAAGATTTACTTCAACTACGCCTGCCCGGCCAAGGCCACCAAGGACTATGACCGGATCTGGACCCTGCTGCGGAAGTAGACTCTTCCGGCGAAAGACGGTGCGCTTTTCCGCCCTACGGTTTTGTAGGGTGGATGAGCGCAGCGTCTTCCACCGACTACGCCTGATATGTCACGCGGCCGTCGCAGATCGTCATCGCCGGCCGCAGACTGTGCAGATCCTCTGGCGCAGTCTTCGTAATATCACCTGACAGCATCACGATGTCCGCCAGATAGCCCGGCGCCAGGATGCCCTTGCGGTCTTCCATGAATTCCACCCAGGCACTGTCACGCGTATAGGCCGCCAAGGCCTGCATCAACGTCGGCCGATGATCCGGCAAACCCGCCGCCCAGGTTTGCCGCGTCAGGGCATTCTGGATCGACGCAATCGGGTCGATGGGTGACACCGGCCAATCCGTCGCGAAAACCAGCGTCGCCCCGGCATTTCGCAGCGTGCTCCAGGCATAGGCATAGGGCCATTTTGCCTCCCCAATGCGCGACACCGTGGGCTCCAGCGGCAGGCCGGCCGAGCCGGGCGGATGCGGCGGCTGCATGGACGCGACCACGCCGAGGTCCGCGAAACGCGGAACATCCGCCGGGCTGACCACTTCGATATGTTCGATGCGATGGCGACTATCGCGCGCGCCATTCGCGGTGCGGGCGGCTTCATAGCCATCGAGCACAATGCGAACGGCGCCGTCACCGATGGCGTGAACCGCGATCTGTAGACCGAGAGCATCGGCCGCCACCGCGACGCGACGGAAATGATCCGCCGAGAACAGCGGCTCTCCCCGCCAGCCGGGACGATCCGCATAGTCATCCAGCATCACCGCCGTCCATGAATCCAAGACACCATCGACAAAGACCTTGACGAAGCCGGACTGCAATCGATCGCTATGGAAGCCAGCGCGCATCTCGACCGCTTTCGATAGGGCGTCGATGGCCATGAATTCCTTCATATGAAACGGCACGCGCACGCGGGCGGACAATTCACCCGCCGCCTCGATCTCCGCCAGAAGTTCCAGCGTGTAGAAATTCCCGTCCATATTCTGGATCGAGGTGATGCCATGCGCGACGCAATAGTCGAGGCCACGCTTGAGCATGGCCCGATCTGCCGCGCGATCTGCGGCGCTGAGGGAGGCATCGGGCTCCAGCCCTTCGAGGCCGAGGCGCGACCTTGCGCCGACCGTATCGAGTTCATAGACGGGACCAATGGCTTCACGCTCCCGCAATTCCCCCTGTGCGAGACCGTCCGCCTCCATAACGATCTCATTGCCGGGACCCAGAGCACGTCCGTGCAGAATCCCGGCCTGCTCCAAGGCCTTGGTATTGGCCCAGGCGGTATGGCAATCAGGCGCCACCACGATGAGAGGGCGATTGGGCAGGATGCGGTCGAGATGATGCCGGCTCAGGCGCTCGGTCTCCGAGAGGATTGTGTAATCCGCTGACTGTCCGATGATAAGCGTCTCGCCGGGATGGGCCGCGTGATGCGCGAGCACACTGTCACGCAATCCATCGAAACCATGGACGCCGCGCAGTTGCAGATGGGAGAGCGCCGCCGCGCCACCAAACAGATGCATATGCCCCTCATTGAAGCCGGGCATCACCGTGGCGCCGCCCGCATCGATCACGCGGGTCGTGGCAGAGACCAGTGCACTGACCGTCGCATCATCGCCAACGGCGAGGATACGGTTGCCGGCAATCGCGATCGCCTCGGCCTCCGGCATCGTCGCATCCATCGTCAAAATGCGAGCGCCGCGAATGATGAGGTCAGCCATTGTATACGACATACGGAATACCTTGGAAGTTACGCGCCGCATCGATAGCATGGCGGCCGTCGATGAACGAGATCAGGAGACCCTGGATGAAATTTGCGCCCGCGCTTCCCGCCGCCCTTGCCTGTGCCAGCTTACTGTCCACTGCCAGTGTGTTTTCAGCGCCGGCCGCCCATGCGGCAGATGCCGGTGTGCTTCATATTTACAACTGGACCGATTACACCGCGCCGGACCTCCTCAAGAAGTTCACGGCAGAGACCGGCATCAAGGTCACACTTGATACCTATGATTCGAACGAGACGCTGCTCGCGAAGCTCAAGGCTGGCGCGACGGGCTATGACATGATCATGGTGTCGAACGATTTCGTTCATATCTTCATTGATCAGAAGCTGATCCAGCCGGTCGATGCTTCGGCGATGCCTAACTTCAAATATCTCGATCCGCGCTGGCAGAAACGCGATTGGGATCCGACGGCCGCTTACACCGTGCCGTGGCAGTGGGGCACGACGTCCTTTATCTATGACACCAAGGTCTATCCCGATCCGGTCGATAGCCTAGCAACGCTGTTCAAGCCCCCGGCGGTTTTCAAGAACGAGATCGGAATGCTGGGTTCGCCGAGCGAGGTGGTGAATATGGCCCTCATCTATCTCGGCCATCCGCCCTGCGACACGGTGCCCGCCGATCTAAAAGAAACGATGGCCCTGCTGGTGGCGCAGAAGCCCTTCGTGAAGGTCTATAATTCGGATGGCATGGACGACCGGATGCTGTCCGGCGAAACAACCATGACCATGGAATGGTCGGGCGGCGCCGCGCGGGTGCGCGCCCGCAAAGCCTCCATCCGCTATGTCTTCGCCAAAGAAGGCGGTACGGGCTGGATGGACAACCTTGCCGTGCCTGTCGGTGCGCCTGATGTCGAGAACGCAAAGAAGTTCATGAACTTCATGATGGATCCGCAGAATGCGGCGATCGAGACGGAGTTCGCGCAGTATCAGAACGCGGTTCCTGATTCGGTGAAGTATCTGCCGGCCTCGATCACCGATGCGCCGGAATTCAATCCGCCGAAGGATTACAAAATCCTGTTTTCCCCCGGCTGCGACGCGAAGGCCACCAAAGACTTCGATCGCATCTGGACGCAGTTGCGGAAGTAGTCTTGAAGATCGTGGCGGCGCGCATGGTGCGCGCCGCCACGATCACACTTGTCCCGGAACCCGCATGGACATCATCTTCAGCCCCGACCATGCCCTGCATGAGAGCCCCGGCGAGCTCAATTCCGGCGAATGGGTTCCGGCTTTCGAGAAGCCCGAGCGGGCTGAGCTGATCCTTGCCCGTGCCTTGGAGATGAACCTTGGCAAGGTTGTCGCCCCTGACAGTTTTCCCCGCGGCGCCATCACGCGCATTCACGATCCGCGCATGGTCGATCTGCTTGAAAGCGCCGCCGCCGAATGGGCCGAACTCGGCCGACCCGGCGCAGCGCTCCCTTTCACCTTCTTCACCCGTGGCATGCGGCGCGACCGCGTGCCGCAAGGTTTGGAAGGCCGGCTCGCCTATTTCTGTTTCGATGCCGGAACCCCCGTCACCGCCACAAGCTGGCAGGCGATACGAAGTTCGGCCGATGTCGCCCTCACCGGTGCCCGCGCCATCAGCGGCGGTGCGTCATCGGTCTTCTCGCTGTGTCGCCCACCGGGCCATCACGCGGGGTCGGATCATTACGGCGGCTATTGCTTCCTAAACAACGCCGCCATCGCCGTCCAATCGCTGCTGGATTCAGGCGCGCTCCGTGTCGCGATCCTCGATGTCGATTACCACCACGGCAATGGCTCGCAGCAGATCTTCTATGAGCGCGACGACGTGTTGCTCGTGAACATCCACGCGACCCCGGATCAGGAATATCCCTATCTGCTCGGTTTTGCGGATGAGCCGGGCGCCGGCGCGGGTGAAGGCTTCAACCTGAACTTGCCGCTCCCTTGGGGCACGGAATGGCCGGACTGGAGCGCGGCCCTGGAAACGGGCTGTGCGCGCGTCGCCGATTACGCGCCGGATGTGCTCGTCGTGTCGCTCGGCGTCGATACCTATAAGCATGACCCGATTTCTCAGTTCAAGCTCGACCATGAGCATTTCACGCGCATGGGCGCCCGCATCGCGAAGCTGGGTCTGCCGACGCTGTTCGTCATGGAAGGCGGCTATGCCGTGGCGGAGATCGGCATCAATGCCGTGAACGTCCTCACGGGGTTTGAGGGCGCCTAGCGGCGAAAAACGCCCGCAGCAGATCGCCGCACTCCATCTCGCGAACCCCGCCCACCACCTCCGGGCGATGGTGGGCATGGTCGAAGACTCGGGCGCCATGCTCTACGCCGCCGCCCTTGGGGTCATAGGCGCCGAAGACGAGCGTCTTGACGCGAAAGGCACTGATCGCGGCGGCGCACATGGCGCAAGGCTCCAGCGTCACGACCAGCGTGCAGTCGATCAACCTCGGTGAGTCCAATATCTGCCCGCCGGCGCGGAGGACCAGCATTTCGGCATGGGCACTCGCATCGTGATCGGCTTCCGTCCGATTGCCGGCCCGCGCCAGCACGGCGCCCTGAGCGTCGAGCAGCACAGCGCCGACCGGCACCTCACCACGTTCGGCCGCCGCACGCGCCTCCTGAAGGGCGATATCCATCGGGGTCATGCGACTTCTTGCCTGCTGGCAGGACAAGGGTCCAGTGGACCCCGGCCCCGATGTTATGCGATCAGCGGGGAATGATCGACCGACCTGCAAAACCCGCTGCCAGCACCATCCATCGCCCGCTGTCCCTCGCCGTGATGGACCTCCATCGCGCGCTTCTCCACGCGCAAGCGCGGGAGACGGGGTTGGAGGGCAATCCCCTGCGCCTGCTCGGCGCCGTGATGGGTGACGAGCGTTTCGCCTGGCTGCGCGCCTTCAGCGATTTCATCGTCGCGATGGATGAGACCGGTGCGCGCGGGGAAATCCCCGATGCAACTGCCCTCGCGCCCTACGTCACCACGATGCGCGGCCTGCTGGCGCCCGAGACCGAAGCCGCCCTCCGCATCGCCGCCGTTTCGCCGACAACGCCGGATGTCGCCGAGGCCGCCGCGCGCGTCCAGGTGATCCTGGCGGAGTTTTCGTGATGATGACGCGCCGCCCCCTGGTGGGCATCACGCTGGACAGCGAGCCGCCGGGCGGTTGGTCGAAATACCCCTGGTATGCCATCCGGCAGAACTATGCCGCCGCCGTGGTCGAGGCCGGCGGCCTGCCGGTCGCCTTGCCGCATGACGCCGCGCTGGCGGAGGATTGGCTGGACCGCATCGACGCCCTGATTGTGACCGGCGGCGCCTTCGACATCGACCCCGCGATCTATGGCGCGGGCGACCGGCATGAGACAGTGACGCTGAAGGAAGGCCGCACGGCCGCCGAACTGGCTCTGCTGCGCGGCGCCCTGGCGCGGAACATGCCTGTACTCGGCATCTGCGGCGGGCAGCAGTTGATGGCGGTCGCCCTCGGCGGCACGCTAATCCAGCATATCCCCGACAGCGTGCCCGATTGCCTCGCCCATGAGCAGAAGACGCGGCATGACGAGCCCGCCCATGCCGTGGAGGTCACTCCGGATACGCTGCTGGCGCGCATCGCCGGTGGCCCGCGCATGATGGTCAATACCTCCCACCACCAGGCCGTGCGCGACGCGGGACCCGGCGTCGTCGTGAATGCCGTGGCGCCGGACGGCGTCATCGAAGGTATCGAAGACCCACGTTACCACTTTTGCCTCGGCGTGCAGTGGCACCCGGAATTCCATACCGACCCCGCCGACCGACTGATTTTCGCCTCGCTGATCGAGCATTGTTCATGACCGACACCCCCGAAGACGACACCGCCGAGAGCGCGGAGCGCGGCGAGCGCATCGCCAAATGGCTGGCGCGGGCCGGCGTCGCGAGCCGCCGCGACGTCGAGAAGATGGTCGCCGAAGGCCGCGTCAAGTTGAATGGAAAGAAGCTCGATCATCCCGCGAGCTTCGTCGGCGCCGGCGACATCGTGCAGGTCGATAACAAGGTGGTGGACCAGCCGTCGCGCACGCGGTTGTTCAAATACCACAAGCCGGCCGGGCTGATGACGACGCATAAGGACCCCGAGGGCCGGCCGACGGTCTTCGACAAGCTGCCGCCCGGCTTGCCGCGCCTGATCAGCATCGGGCGCCTCGATCTCAACAGCGAGGGTCTGCTGCTGCTGACCAATGACGGCACGCTGGCGCGGCTGCTGGAGCGGCCGGAGACCGGCTGGCTGCGCCGCTACCGCGTGCGGGTGAACGGCTATGTGGACGAAGACGCGCTCAAGGGCCTCGCTGAGGGCGTGACGGTGGACGGCGAGCGCTATGGCCCGATCGACGCCGGGCTCGACAGCCGCAAGGGCGACAATTCCTGGCTCTCCGTCGGCCTCCGCGAAGGCCGTAACCGCGAAATCCGCAAGGTCATGGCGCATCTCAACCTCACGACCTCGCGCCTCATCCGCATCGCCTATGGGCCGTTCCAATTGGGCCTGCTGCCGCGCGGCGTGGTCGAGGAAATTCCCGGCAAGATCCTGAAGGACCAATTGCCGAAGGCGGCCCCGCCCAAGGTCGCACCGAAGGCATGAGGATCATCGCCGGGCGGTTCAAGGGCCGTCGGCTGACGGCCCCCGCCGGCGATGCGACCCGCCCAACCTCCGACCGCGCGCGGCAAGCCTTGTTCGACATCCTGCTCCATGCGCCATGGGCGGAGGATGTGATCGAGGGTGCCGTGGTGCTGGACGCTTTCGCGGGCACGGGCGCCCTGGGGCTAGAGGCTTTGTCGCGCGGCGCGGCGATGGCGCATTTCATCGAAAACGCGCGGCCTTCGATCTCGGCCTTGCGGGACAATGTCACGGCCTGCGGCGCCGTGGAGATCAGCCGCGTCATTCCCGCCGACGCTCGCAAGCCGCCGAAAGGTGTGCCATGCGGATTGGTGTTCCTCGACCCGCCCTATGGGCTCGATCTGGTGCCGACAGCCTTGGCCGCCTTGTCTGCGGCGGGTTGGATCGCGCCCGCGGCGCTGATCGTGGCCGAGATCGGCGCTGGCGATACGGTGCCGACCGAGGCTCCGCTTTTGGCAGACCGCCGCCTCGGCGCGGCGCGAATATGCGTGTGGCGGGTGGACGCGACGTCGTAACGGTTTTGGCGGAATGCCACTCGGAAACCGTCAGGCGTCCTCTTGGGACAGCGCCCGCGTGACGGCGTCGGGTTCGGAGGCGATGACACGCAGCAACACGCGGGCGGGACCGGTGGGGCGCCGATGCCCCTGCTCATAATTCCGGATCGTCTCCACCGAAAAACCGAAGCGCGCGGCAAATTGTTCCTGGCTAAGGCCGAGACGCTGTCTGATGACCCTCACATCGTCGGGTGAAAAGGCTGGCGCTACACGCCGGGCCTGTGCAAGATCCGTTGGCGTGAAAATTGGCGCCGTGTCAGAATCAGCTGCGATCTGAGCGGCAATTTCCGCGTCGGTGGTCGCTTCAAGCGCGGCCCAATCCACCTTGGCGAGGTCCACGTCAGCCCTGGTTCGCCGCACGATCATCATCGCGTTCCTTACTGTTCGCCAGTCGCAAGCTGATGATGCGACGCGTATCGGCGCGATCGGTGTAGACGCACACCATGCACACACCGCGCACCATGCCGATGGCCCTTATCCGCAGTTCACCGTAGTCCCGCCGCGTATCCGCCATTTCGAGTGTGGGGCCATCGAACATTACGATGGCAAGGTCGAAGGGAAGGTTACGATCACGCGCGTTGCGGAAGCTCTTCGCGTCGTCCCACTCGAACAGCATCAAGCACCCTAGTGCTACGGGGTAACTCCGTCAATGACGGAGTACACCGCCACGCGGCTTACTCCGCCCCCTGCCCGAGCGGCGCGCCGGTGGCTTCCAAGGTCACCATCCGCGCCTCGTAGTCGCGCGCGTAACGCTTGGCGAGAATGGCGCAGACCATCAGCTGCATCTGGTGGAAGATGATCAGCGGCAACACGATTAACCCCACGGTCGCCGGCGGGAACAACACATTCGCCATCGGCACGCCCGTCGCGGCGCTTTTCTTCGACCCGCAAAAGACGATCGCCACCTCATTGTCCCGCGAGAAACCCAAGGCGCGGCTGCCGAAGGTGGTGATCAGCAGAACCACCGCCAACAGCACGGCGTCCGACACCAAAATCTCCACCCAGTGGGCAAAGGACAGGTGCTGCCAGATGCCGCGCATCACCGCGGCGCTGAAGGCCGTGTAGACCACCAGCAGGATCGATCCGCGGTCGGTATATTTCAAGATATGGCGGTTGCGTGCCGCCCAAGCTCCGATCCAGGGCCGCAAGACCTGGCCGAGGATGAAGGGCAACAACAGCTCCAGAAAGATGCTGCCGATGGCGCCGAAGCCGGGTCCGCTACCATGGGTGCGCAGCAGGATCGCCGCCATGACCGGCGTCACCACCACACCGATGAGCGTCGAAAAGGTCGCCGCGCAGATCGCCGCCGGCACATTGCCGTGGCCGATGGAGGTGAAGGCGATGGAGGACTGCACGGTGGACGGCAGCAGGCAGATATACAGCAGGCCGATCATCAGCGCCGGTGTCATCACATGCGGAAACAGCGCCTGGAAGCCGAAGCCCAGCAGCGGGAACAGCAGGAAGGTGGCGGCGAGGATGACGGCATGGACGCGCCATTGCGCGAAGCCCGCGATCACCGCCTCCCGCGACAGCCGCGCCCCCTGCATGAAGAACATGATGCCGATGGCGATGGTCGTCAGGACGCTGAAGATCACCGCCCCCTCCCCATAACAGGGAATGAAGGAGGCGATGACGACGCAGGCCACGATGGCGAGGGTGAAACCGTCCGGCAGGAAATCAAGGATGCGTCGCATAGAGTATCCGATCCGATCGCGGCCTAAGCCGCCTTGGCCTGCCCCACGAGACGAGACAAATTGCCCAACACGTCCTTCGCCGTCTTGATCCGGCGGCTGACATCCATCTCCCCGGAAATGACCAGCTTATGGTCCGGCCGTAGCTTGATGGCGCCACCGCGCGAGCCGATCCACGGAATCAACCCGCCCGGATTGCTGAAGGCATTGCCCCGGAAGGTCAGCACCATGCCCTTCGGCCCGGCTTCCAGCTTCTCGACCCCCGCCTCCCGGCAGACGCGCTTGAGCGTCATCACCTGGAGCAGATTCTCGACCTCCTCCGGCAACGGACCGAAGCGATCGACCAGCTCGGCGCCCATCGCCTCCGTCTCCTCGACGGAACTCAGATTGCCGATGCGGCGATAAAGGCCGAGGCGAACTGGCAGATCCTTCACGTAATTCTCCGGGATCAGCACCGGCAGACCCAGGCCTATGGTCGGCGTCCAATCCCGATCGGAGGCGCGCCGTTTGCCGCGCTCGGCCCGCAGATCGGCGACCGCATCCTCGAGCATCTGCTGATACAGCTCGATGCCGACTTCGCGGATATGGCCCGACTGCTCGTCGCCCAGCAGATTGCCCGCGCCGCGAATGTCGAGATCATGGGACGCCAGGGTGAAGCCGGCGCCCAGCGTATCCAGCGTCTGCATCACATCCAGCCGCTTCTCGGCGGCGGGGGACAGCCGATGCGTCGGCGGCCAGGTCAGATAGGCGTAGCCGCGCTGCTTGCCGCGCCCCACGCGCCCGCGCAGCTGATACAGCTGGCCGAGACCGAAGAGATCGGCGCGGTGGATGATCAGCGTATTGACCGCCGGCATATCCAGGCCGCTTTCCACGATGTTCGTGGACAGCAGCACGTCATACTTGCCGTCACCGAACTCGGTCATGACGCGCTCAAGCTCGGTCGGCGCCAGGCGGCCATGGGCCTCGGCGACACGCAGATCGGGCACGATCTCCTGCAACCGCTTGCCCATCCTCTCCAGATCCTCGATGCGCGGCACGACGCAGAAAATCTGCCCACCCCGGAATCGCTCGCGCTGGATCGCCTCGCGGATCACGAGACCATCGAAGGGCATGATGAAGGTGCGCACGGCCAGCCGATCGACCGGCGGCGTCGCGATGATGCTCATCTCCCGCACCCCCGTCAGCGCCAGTTGCAGCGTGCGCGGAATGGGCGTGGCGGTCAGCGTCAGCACATGGACATCCGCCTTCATCGACTTCAGGCGCTCCTTATGCGCCACGCCGAAATGCTGCTCCTCATCGACGATAACGAGGCCGAGGTCGCTGAAGGTGGTCGACTTGGCGAGCAGGGCGTGCGTGCCGACCACGATATTGATCGAGCCGTCGGCGATCCCCGCCTTCACCACAGCCGCTTCCTTGGCCGTGACCATGCGGGACAACTGGGCAACCGTCACCGGCAGGCCCGCGAACCGCGCCGAAAACACACGGAAATGCTGGCGGGCCAGCAGCGTCGTCGGCACCACCACCGCGACCTGACTACCGGACAGGGCGGCGACGAAGGCGGCGCGCAGCGCCACTTCGGTCTTGCCGAAGCCGACATCGCCGCAGATCAAGCGGTCCATCGGGCGGCCGGCGGCCATATCTTCGAGCACATCCGCGATGGCGCGGGTCTGGTCCTCCGTCTCCATGAAGGGGAAGCGGGCAACGAACTCATCCCACATGCCCTCGGCCGGAACCAGGCTCGGCGCCTCGTGCAGCCGGCGCTCGGCGGCGATGCGGATCAGCGCCGCCGCCATATCCCGGATGCGGGTCTTCGCCTTGGCCTTGCGGTTCTGCCAGGAGGCACCGCCCAACTTGTCGAGCGCGACGCCGCCCGTCTCCGCACCGAAGCGCGACAGCATTTCGATGTTCTCGACCGGCAGGAACAGCTTGTGTTCGCCGTCGTAGATCAGTCGCAGGCAGTCATGCGGCGCTTCGTTCACCCGGATTGTGACGAGACCATCATAGCGGCCGATGCCGTGATCCTCATGCACCACGAGGTCACCCTCGGCGATGTCGGTGGCTTCGGCGATGAACTGATCAGCGCGCTTGCGCTTGCGCGGCGGCCGGGCGATGCGGCGGCCGAGCAGATCCTGCTCGCCGACCACGGCCATGCGGTCACCGACGAAGCCACGCTCCATCCCAAGGGTGACCAGGGCGATGGTATTGGGCGGCAGCGCGCGCACGGCATCGGCATTGGCGGCGATGGCCATCTGCTCGAAGCCATGCTCCCGCAACAGGCCGCCGAGGCGCTCACGCGAACCATCGGTCCAGGCTGCGATCACCAGACGCTTGCGATCTTTGCCCCAGTTGAGCATCGCCTCGCGCAGCTTGGCGAAAAGGTCGGGCTGCATGTCGCCGCCGGGGGCGAAGATCGGCGCGGGCCGACCGCCACCATCGATGCCCGTAGCGCCGTCAGGTTTGGCAAAGGGGCTGAATTCGAAAGCGCCGACCTGGGCCAGCATGGCGTCCCACTCGTCCCGACCAAGATAGAGCCGCTCAGACGGCAGCGGGCGATAGGCGGCCTCGCCGTCACGCGGCACCATGCGGCGCGCCTCGTAATGGTCGGCGATCAGTTCCAGGCGCGAATTGAGCCCCAGGTCGGCCTGATGGTCCAGCGCGACGGAGACGGTCGGCAGATAATCGAGCAGCGTTTCCATGGCGTCATGGAACAGCGGCACCCAATGCTCCATGCCCGGATGGCGATGCCGGTCGGAGATCGAGAGATAGATCGGGTCCTGGGACGCGCCCTGGCCGAACAGCTCCCGCCAACTGGTGCGGAAGCGCGCGACCGATTTCGGGTCCAGCGGCACCTCGGAGACGGGATGCAGACTGAGGCCCTTCACGGCCTCGCCACTGCGCTGCGTATTGGGGTCGAAGCGCCGCATGCTCTCGATGCTGTCGCCAAACAGATCCAGCCGCACCGGCTCGGGCTCGCCGGCGGGGAACAGATCGACAATGCCGCCACGCATGGCGAATTCGCCCGGCTCCATCACAGTGGAAGCACGGGCATAGCCATGCCCTTCGAGATAGGTCGCGAGCACATCCTGGGCGATGCTGCCACCCGGCACCAATTGCAGGCTCGATCCCTGAAACATTGCGCGCGGCGGCACCCGCTGCACCAGGGCATTGATGGTGGTCAGGACCACGCCCTGCTTGAGCGGCTTGGCCGCAAGCTGGGCGAGGGTCGCGATCCGCTCGGAAACGATGAGCGAATTGGGGGAAACGCGGTCGTAGGGCAGGCAATCCCAGGCCGGGAACTTCAGAACCGCGAGTTCCGGCGCGAAGAAGGCCAAGGCCTCGGCCATGCGGGCCATGCGCTGATCGTCCCGCGCGACATGGATGATGGGCCCGTCGCTTTCCAGCGCGCGCCGCACCAGCAGGGCGGCATCCCAGCCATCGGGCGCGCCATAGACGGTGAGAAGGCTCATTTGCCCCCCGCCTCGACCATCGCGCGCATCATGGGATGGTCATGCTCTGGCGGGATAGGTTGACGGCGCGTCAGCCACTCGGCCAGATCGGCATCGGGGAGATCGAGGAGTCGCTCCAGCACGGTCAGCTCGTCCTCCGTGAAGGCGGCAAGCCGTGCCGTCACGAAGCCACCGATCAGCAGATCGTTTTCATGAGTTCCACGATGCGTGGCGCGAAACAAAAGCCGCCGGCGGCGCGTATCGGAATCGAGAACGGGTTCGGTCATGGATGAAGCGACCTATAATCACGCGAGCGCGCGGTGTCAGCCTTTGAGCACCCTGCCGCTCGCACAAATTCGCGCGCCGCTGACCCTCCTGCCCGGCATAGGCCCGCGCCTGGGCACCCTCGTCACGCGCCTCGTCGGCGGCCCCACGATCCGGGATGTGCTGTTGCATATGCCCGACAGCTACGTCGACCGGCGGGAGCGGCCGCCTTTGGCCCAGGCCCAGGCCGGCCGCATCGTGACCGTCGAAGTCCAGGTCATGCAGCACCTCAAGCCCGGCACCAAGACCCAGCCCTGGCGCGTGGTGGTGACGGATGGCTCGGCCTTCGTGGAAATCGTGCTGTTCCACCATGCGCGACTGGGCCAGATGCCTGTCGGCGCCACACTCGTGATCTCCGGCAAGTTGGAGCGCTACGGCGATCGGCTGACGCTGCCGCATCCCGATTACGTGCTGCCCCTGGCGAAAGCCGGCGAAATGCCGCTGATCGAGCCGGTCTGGCCGCTCACCGCTGGCGTCACGAACCGGTTGCTCGGCCGCGCCATGACCGGCGCGCTGCGCCAATTGCTGGACTTTCCCGAATGGATCGAGCCCTCGCTTCGCGCGCAGCGCAAATGGCCGTCCTTTCGGGACGCGATGAGGTTGGTGCAGGCGCCGGCCTCACCGGAGGAGGCGCCGCGTGAGCATGCCCGCCTGCGCCTCGCCTATGATGAGCTTCTGGCCGAGCAACTGGCCCTCAGCCTGCGTCGGCTGACGCGCAAGGCAAAGCCCGGCCGCTCGTTGGTCGGCGATGGCCATTGGCGGGCCGAGGCGCTGCGGCGCTTCGGCTATGAGCCCACCGGGTCGCAAATCCGCGCGCTGGCGGAGATCGACCGCGACCTGGCCGAGCCCCGGCCGATGCTGCGGCTGCTGCAGGGCGATGTCGGCTCGGGCAAAACGCTGGTGGCTTTGCTGGCCATGCTCCGTGCCGCCGAGGCCGGCACGCAGGCTGCGCTCATGGCGCCCACGGAACTGCTCGCCCAGCAGCATTACCGCACCCTCTCCGCGCTGTCCCCGGTGCCGGTCGGGCTGCTCACCGGTTCTGTGCCGCTCGCCGAGCGCAGGCGCGTCATGGCCGGCCTCGCGGACGGCACGATCCCGATCGCCATCGGCACCCATGCGCTGTTCCAAAAGGCAGTGACCTTCGCCGATCTCGGCCTGGCGGTGATCGACGAGCAGCATCGCTTCGGTGTCGAGCAGCGCGTCAGCCTCGGCGATAAGGGCGACAAGACCGACGTCCTGGTCATGACCGCGACACCGATCCCGCGCTCGCTTCGTCTGACGCAATATGGCGAGATGGAGGTCAGCAAGCTGACCGAGAAGCCGCACGGGCGCGGGCCATTGCGTACCACCGTCCATGCGATTTCGTCGTTTCCCGAAGTGATCGCGGCGCTGGCACGGATGCTGGACCGCGGCGCCCGCATCTATTGGGTCTGCCCGCTGGTGTCGGAAAGCGAGACGCTG
Source organism: Acidisoma sp. PAMC 29798 (assembly GCF_030252425.1). Taxonomy (GTDB): domain Bacteria; phylum Pseudomonadota; class Alphaproteobacteria; order Acetobacterales; family Acetobacteraceae; genus Acidisoma; species Acidisoma cladoniae. Next base: position 2,442,970 of record NZ_CP126994.1, read on the forward strand.
GACCTGACGGCGGCGGAGGACCGTTTCGCCATGCTGGAGAAGCGCTTCGGCGCCATCGTCGGCATGGCCCATGGCCGGCAGGACTCGAAGGTGCGGGAGGCGGCGCTGGCGGATTTTGCCGCCGGGCAGATCCGGCTGCTGGTCGCGACGACGGTGGTCGAGGTTGGCGTCGATGTGCCGGAGGCGACCGTAATGGTCATCGAGCATGCCGAGCGCTTTGGGCTCGCCCAGCTGCACCAATTGCGCGGCCGGGTCGGGCGTGGTTCGGCCGATAGCTTCTGCCTGCTGCTGCATGAGGATGGTCTATCTGGGAATGCGCGGACGCGGCTGGCGCTGCTGCGCGATACCCAGGACGGCTTCGTGATTGCCGATGCCGATTTCAAGCTGCGCGGCCATGGTGACGTTACCGGCACCAAGCAATCCGGGCTGCCCGGCTATCGCCTCGCCGACGTGCCCGACCAGGATGCCTTGCGCGAGCTTGCCCGCAAAGACGCGAAGCTGCTGCTCAACAATGACCCGACGCTCGAAGGTCCGCGCGGAAGAGCTGCGTCGATGCTGCTGAACCTGTTCGATAAGGTTGCCGGGGTGAATGGGATGCACGGAGGATGACGAGCCGCGAATATCCCGCGCGGCCTTTGGTGGGCATCGGCATCGTGGTGCTGAAGCCGCCGCATGAGGTGCTGCTGATCCGGCGTGGCCAGGCGCCGATGCTGGGCGCCTGGGGCCTGCCCGGCGGCGGGCAGGAACTGGGCGAGACGGCCGAAGCCGCTGCCCGCCGGGAACTGCTGGAAGAGACGGGCCTTGAGGTGGGCGAACTCCGCCTCGCCGGCAATGTGGACAGCATCGAGCGTGACGCCGACGGGCGTATCCGCTTCCACTATACGATCCTGGATTTTTGCGCCCTTTGGGCGGGCGGCGAGCCGGTCGCGCAATCGGACGCGGCGGCGGTGACCTGGGGCGATCTGCGGCGGCTGGAGGACTACGACCTCTGGACCGAGGCCCATCGGATTATCGCCTTGGCGCGCACGGGGTTTGGCGTGTGATGGCGGAATGCGCTGCGCCTTTCCGCCCTACGGAACGTCGTAGGGTGGATGAGCGCAGCGTCATCCACCATCAAGACATCAATCGCTGGTGCCGAGCGAGAAGTCCGAACGGGGCACTTCCGGACGGCTGATGTCCGAGCTGAAGCTCGACGCGGACCCTTGGGTGGAGATCGGCGGCGGTGCGGAAGCGGAGGGTGCCGGCGCGTCCGACAACATCTCGATCTGGCCGGTCAACTGACCGCCATCCTCGACGGACAGGCGGCGGCAACGGGCGCGACCCAGAACGCGGCCACTGGCGCGCACCATCAGGCTGGTGCGCGCGGTCACCACACCATCGATGGTGCCGGCGATCTCGGCTTCCTCAACCTGGATTTCGCCCTTGAAGACGCCACCCTCGGCCACGAACAGCTCGGCGGCGTGGATCATCGAGGCTTCGACCGTGCCTTCGACAACCAGACGCTCGGCATCCGAGATGGTGCCCTGAACGCTGATGCCACGACCAACGACCAGGGTCCGCCGCTCGGCGGGCTCGGCGGCCGGTCTGGACTGATTGGGCATGCCGGGACGCGGCGGCACGGGCGGCAGCACCGGGGTACTTGTGGGATTCGGAGCGAAGGGCGGTCGGGCCATGGAGGAGTCCTTGTCCTTGGTCGGCGCGGGACGGAAGGGCGGAACGCCGAGGCCGTTATCGGTGGGCTTCGCAACCCCCGTCTGGGCATCTCGGCCAGCGGACAGAAAGCCTGGCAGCGCAGCTTTCTGCGCCGGCTCCTGGACGTCGTCTTCGGGTCGGCTGCTGCGGCGCTTGAACACGATGGTCTCGTCCCTGCCCTGGCGAAGCGGGCGGCGTATCACGAACCTGTCACAAGGAACAACCCGAGAGCGCGGATTTGTTAAGTTTCTTTCCCTATCCCTTTGCATCATTGCGGCACCGCTGCTACCCGATCGTCCTCCTCACAGCAGGCCAAAAGTATGATCTCCACGACCTTCGACATCCTCGGCATCGGCAATGCGATCGTCGATATTCTCGCGGAAGTGGATGAGGAATTTCTTGCCGATCAGGCCATGGTCAAGGGTTCGATGGCCCTGATCGACGCAGACCGCGCCGCCGCCATTTACGAGCTGATGCCGCCGACGACAGAGAATAGCGGCGGGTCGGTCGCCAATACGGTGGCCGTCGCAGCCCAAATGGGTGCGCGCACGGCCTTCCTCGGCCTCGTCGCCGATGACACATTCGGGGCGGTGTTCCGCCACGACATCACCGCATCCGGCGTGCATTACCCCTCCCCCTTCGCGACCGTAGACGCGCCGTCCGCGACCTGCCTGATCATGGTCACAGCGGATGGCCAGCGCACGATGAACACCTACCTCGGCGCCTCCTCCAGCCTGTCCTCGGTCGATCTGGATGAGGCGATGATCGCGGCCTCCGCCATCATCTATCTCGAAGGATTCCTGTTCTACGCCCCGGCGGCACAGGAAGCCTGCCGTGTGGCGGCGACCATGGCCCGCGCCGCCGGCCGCCGCGTGGCGATCAGCCTGTCTGATTCCTTCTGCGTGCAGATCAACCTGGCCGCCTTCCAGGCCATCGTGCGCGACCAGATCGATATCGTCTTTGCCAATGAAACGGAACTGGCCGCGCTGACCGGCCTGGATGATTTCGACGCCGGTGCCGAGGCGGTGGCCGCCCAGGTCGAGATCGCCGTGCTGACGCGCGGTGCGCTCGGCAGCGTCATCATCCGGGGGGACGAGCGCGTGGTGGTGCCGGCCGAACCCGCCGAGGTGATCGACACCACCGGCGCGGGTGATTCTTATGCGGCGGGCTTCATGACCGGGCTGGTCGCGGGGGAGAGCCTGGCCACATGCGGCCTCTGGGCGTCCCGCGCCGCCGCTGCCGCCATCAGCCGGATCGGCGCCCGCCCGCCCGGCGATCTGTCAGCCTTCCGGGCGTAATCTACCGCCGATGCGCGATGGCGAGGCCACAGGCCGCCGCCATCAGCGCGCCGCCCGAGAGCCGGTTCCGCAACCGGCCGTGCCGCCCGAGTAAGACCCGCGCGCGGCCGGCGACCAGCGCCCAAATGCTATCCATGCCGCTGATCACCACCAGGAAGGTCACGGCGAGCACGGCCACCTGCGGCAACGCCGCATGGGCGGGGGAGATGAATTGTGGGAACAGGGCGCCGAGGAACAGCAGCACCTTGGGGTTGGTGAGTGACACCGCACTGGCCCGCAACAGCATCGCGCGCATGGATTTCGGCTCGGCGCGCACCTGGCTGAGATCCGTGACCGGCGCCCGCCATTGCCGCAAGCCAAGCCACAACAGATACGCGACGCCTGCCCAGCGCAGCACGGTGAACCAGACGCCGAGGCTGTCGAGCAGCGCCGTCAGGCCCAGCGTGACGGCGATCAATTGCAGCACCTGCGCGGCGGTGGTGCCGGCGACGGTCATCAGCCCGTAGCGGGGCCCATAGGCGACGCTATTGGCAATGATCAGGGCGACGTTCGGGCCGGGAATAAGACCGAGGATGATCGTGACGAGAACGAAACCGAGGTAAAGATGCGGGTCCATGAATGTGTGCCCTCTCGATAAACAGCTCTATTCAGACAAAAGGCGAAAACTGCGGCAGCGTGTAACCTGGGCCAGCACGGCCGCCACCAAAGCGCCGCCCCACAATCCTCGCAGACCCAGATGCGGGTAGGCAACAGCCCCCAACAGGACACCGCAGACGAAACTCAGCCAAAACAGGAGGTAGGTGATCCATTCAGCATGGCTGTCTCCCTGCAGACTGCCGGCAATCCCCTGACCCAGTTTCACGAGGCTGCCGGTCATATAGGTCAAGCCGACACTGACTTTGCGCTCGAACACGTTGTTCACCAGGCCCATGGCCATCGCCATCAGGGCCACGGCGGCAGGCACCACGCCGAGCGCGCCTGCGGCCGCGCTCGCGCCCAGCACAACGGCCACCAGCGCAAGTACGACGAAGGACCGCCCCGTGCCGGCCGCTTGGCCTGCAAGCGCACCGACGACGACACCGCAAATGAAAACAGCAATGATGCCGGCCGCAAGGGCACCACTCACGACGCCCTGGGCGACGCCGATGCCCATGCGCGTCGAATTGCCGCTCATGAACGACACGAAGAAACCGCCGCTCGCGATGAAGCCGGACGCGTCGACATAGCCGGCCAGTGCGGCAAGCCCGGCGGCCAGCAACTGCATGCGTCTGTCATAGCGTGTCACGAGGGAAATCCGGCTGCCATGAGGGGCCGATTGCCACGGGAACGACCCTGCGTCTATCAGGCCAGGACGCGCATCGCGATCCTGATCGCCGCAGGCAACGGGCCGCGGCCCGCACGATCCTGGGCCGCTCGTTGCCTTGACGCGTCTTCCTCGCCACTGTGCATTCGACGAGTCCGAACCGGCTCCTATCGAGAAATCCATGGCCCTGATGAAAACCACCAAGATGGCGGCGAACGCGGCAAAAGCCGCCGCAGCGAAGCCTCTGGTCGTCGCGGCCCCGCTGCCGGCGCCGCGTGCCTCCGGCCCCACACGACACCGCAAAGCCTCCGAACGTATGGCAAGTGCCACAGAGCAGCTCGCCAGCGGCCTCTTGGAAGCCTCCGCCGCCGCTGAGGAGTTGCGGCGCGCGATGGAGCAGATTGCCAGCGGCGCCGAGGAATCGGCCGGTGCGTCACAGGAACAGCTTGCCGCCATCAAAAGCGTGGCCACCCGGCTGGGCGCGGCGCGCAGCCAGTGTGACCTATCCAGCCGGCGGACGGACGCGCTCGAACTCGTGCTGACTGACACCGCGACCCAGATCACCGCCTCGGTCCGCGCCATTGAGAAGAACGCCGACCGCCAACAGGCCTCGGTCGGCGTGATTGCCGAATTGGCGCGTCGGGCCCACGAGATCGGGGAAATCACCCGCACCGTCAGCCGCATTGCCGACCAGACCAACCTATTGGCGCTGAACGCCGCCATCGAGGCCGCGCGCGCCGGCGATCACGGCCGAGGCTTCGCTGTGGTCGCCGATGAAGTGCGGGCCCTGGCCGAAACCTCGGAAAAGAGCGCCCAAAGCGTGCAACAGCTGGCGGAGACGATCCAGGGCCAGGTGCGCGACGTGGTCGATGCCGTGGCGGCCGCCGCCACGCAGGCGTCCACCGAAGCGAAAGCCGGCGCCCTGATCGTGGGCAGCCTGGACAGCATGCGTGCCGACATGAAGCGCCTCGCCGCTGGCAGCGACGTAACGCTGACCGCCGCCATGGACGCCGAACGCGCGGCGACCGAAGCCCAACGGGGAGCGGAGGAGGTCGCGTCCACGGCCGAGCAACAAGCCGCCGCCGCGACCGAAGCCCAGACGGCGATCGGACAGCAGGCGCAATCGCTCGACCAGGGGCAGATCGCCGCCCGCGCCCTCGCCGCCCTCGCGGAGGCTCTCCAGGCCGAGCGGGCCGATGCCTCGGCCGCCGAGCAGATCGGCGCCATGGCGGAGGAGCTTTCAGCGACGGTGCAGGAGCTGTCCAGCGCCGCGACGCAGATCATGGCCGCCGTCGAGCAGATCAATCGCGGATCGCAGCAGCAGGCCGCCGCCACGCAGCAGACCTCCGCAGCGCTGTCCCAGATCGAGCGCGGGGCCGCCGTCGCCCAGACCAATGCGGGACTTGCCCATGCCCAGGTGCAAAGCCTGGAGGCGACGCTCGCGGGCAGTCGTGCCGCCATCGAAGGGCTGGTCCACGGCGTCGGTCTGGCTTTGGAAAAGACCGGGTCCAGCCTGGACCTCATTGCGAGCATCGAGAGCGTGAGCCGGCGCATCGAAAAGATCGTCGATGCCATCGCCCTTGTCGCGGTTCAGACCAGCATGCTGGCGGTGAGCGGCGCTGTCGAAGCCGCGCGGGCCGGCGATTCGGGCCGTGGGTTCGCCGTCGTGTCTGGTGATATCCGTGCCCTGGCGCGCGAAGCGGCGGAAAGCGCGGACCGAATGAAGGACACCGCGCTGGGCATCATCGGCCAGCTCATCTCCGTGCGCCGGGACCTGGAACAGGTCGTGACCCTCGCGGATGTCGAGGTCCAGAAGAACCAAGCGATCTTCGAGGCGTTGGCCGAGGTGAAGGGGGAGGTCGAGGCGCTCAAGGCATCGAACACCGCCATTCTCCAGGATGCCGGCGCAATTCTATCCACCTGCGCCGAGGTGGCGGTGGGTGCCCGGCAGATCGCTGCGGTCGCCGAAGAAGCGAGTGGCGCGGCACGCCAGGCGGCGGTCGCGTCTGGCCAACAGGCGCGCGGGGCGGAAGATCTGGCGGCGGCGATCGAGGACATCGCTTTGCTGGCGGACGAGCTGACGCAGCCGCATGGCTGACCCTTCCATACGCCCCGACATGTTGCAGGACGCGCAGCGCTTCCTGACATTTCGCGTGGGCATGCGCCTCTATGCCCTCCCGGCGAACGAGGTTTCGGCGGTGATCCGAATGCCGGCCGTGGCGCGCGTGCCGCATAGCCCAAACAGCCTGCTCGGCCTGGCCAATCTACGCGGCACGGTGGTACCACTGGTCAGCACGCGCGCCCTTTTGGGGCAGCCACAAACTGCGTGCGACAGTGCCGCGCTGCGCGCGATCGTGCTGGATGGTGCCCTGCCGATTGCCTTGGCGGTCGATGCCGTGGACGCACTGGTGAGCGTCACTGCCGGCGATGTCGAGCAATGGCAGACGGCGCTGACGGAGGAGCCGGGAGAGCGCCTACGCGGCGCCTTCAAAAGCCCTGCGGGAATGGCGAAGATCCCCGATATCCAGGCGCTCCTCGGCGCCGCCTTCGGTCAGCAGTTGCGGCCGGGCCGCACCCACCACCCGATCCGTGTTCCTGACCGGATCGCCGTCACTGAGACCGCCACGGCGCAGCAAAGGCTTGTGACCTTCGATGTGGCTGCGCAGGAATATGCGCTGCCGCTCGAAGATGTCTGTGAAATCGTCACCCTCCCCGATGCCATGACGGTCACGCCGCATGCGGAAGCGGTGCTGCTTGGCGTGATGAGCTATCGGAACAGCCTGCTGCCGATCCTGTCGCTCCGGCTCCTGCTCGGCTTCGGTGACGCGGAGACCATGACAGGCGCCGAGAAGGTCATCGTCATGCCGGTCGGCGGCGTGCTGGTTGGTCTGGTCGCGGATAAGATGCGCGCCATCCTGCATGCCGATGCGGCACAGATCGACCCGACACCGACCATGCTTGCCGCACGAACGGGCGGTGAGACGCGCATCCGCGCCATCTTCCGCGGCGACGGCGGCCGACGCCTGATTTCGGTGCTCGCCCCCGAACAGCTCTTTCGTGAGGATGTCATGCAAAGATTGGGCGACCGTTCCGGCTTTGCGCAGCAAGCGCCAGCAGCTGAGGACCACGCCGACCGGGAGACGCTGCAAGTCCTGGTGTTCCGACTGGCGGATGACGAGTTCGGCTTGCCGATCGGTGCCGTCGATGAAGTGGCCCGAGTGCCGGACACAATCACCCGCGTTCCCCGCACGCCGAAATTCCTGGAAGGCATCATCAACCTGCGGGGTGAGGTGCTGCCCGTTGTCGATCAGCGCAAGCGCTTCGACATGCCAACCTTCCCGGGCGGTGACGGGCAAAGGCTCATCGTGGTCCGCAGCGAGCGGCATCGCGCGGGGCTGATCGTCGATAGCGTTTCTGAAGTGCTACGAGCGCGCGCGGATGCGGTCGTGCCGCCGCCAGACCTGTCGCCGGAGACGACACGCCTCATCAGCGGCGTCATCACCCTGCCCTCCCCCAACCTGGGGTCCAGCCGCCTGATTCTGCTGCTCGATCCCGATGAATTGCTGACCCGTACCGAGCGCGGCTTGCTCGACGCCTTTGGCGGCAGGATCACCACCAAGGCGACAGAGTGAAGGTGATCAACATCCTCGTGGTGGATGATTCTGCCCTCATGCGGAAGCTGCTGGGGCAGATTTTTGCCGCTGAAGCGGATTGCGCAGTGCGCTTCGCCCGCAACGGCGTGGAAGCCTTGGAGCAGATCGCCCGCGACCCACCCGATGTCGTGACGATGGACGTTCATATGCCGCAGATGGACGGCATCGCCTGCCTCGACCGGATCATGATTGAACATCCCTGCCCCGTCGTCATGCTGTCATCACTGACGGCTGCGGGCGCGGATGCGACGCTCGCAGCGCTCCGCCTCGGCGCCGTCGATTTCATCTCCAAGCCCGATGGCGCGATTTCGCTGAGCATTCAGGATATGGCCGAGGCCTTGGTCGCCAAGGTGCGCGCGGCGGCGGGCGCGAAACTGCGCACCACCTTGCGGTTGCAGGAACGCGTGCGCCACCGCATTGGCCAGATGGCCGCGGCGCGGCCGGGCGTGGCGCCGGCGACCGGGGACCGCGCCGTGGCGCCGGCCGAGGGCGACGGCCTTGTGCTGGTCGGCACGTCAACCGGTGGACCGCCGGCGCTGGAGGCGCTTCTGACCGCTCTGCCGGGGACGTTTCCCTGGCCGATCGTCGTTGCCCAGCATATGCCGTCGAGCTTCACGGGCGCTCTGGCCCGGCGGCTCGACGGGCTCTGCGCGGCGAGCGTCGTTGAAGTCGTGCAGCCGACGCCGCTGCGTGCCGGTGGCGTCTATATCGGGCGCGGGGACGCGGATATCATCATTTCCCGCCGCGGCGGCGGGGCGGTCGCCATGCCGATCCCGAGCCGGCAGGACTATCCCTGGCACCCGAGCACAGACCGGCTCGTCACAAGCGCCATGGAGGCTTTTCCGCCGCGCCAACTGATCGGCATTCTGATGACGGGCATGGGCAATGATGGCGCCCAGGCCATGGCCGAGCTTCGCCGCCAAGGCGGGCAGACGATTGCCGAGGCGGAGGAAACCGCCGTCGTCTGGGGCATGCCCGGTGAGCTGGTGCGGGCAGGCGGCGCGGATTGGGTTGTCCCGCTGCCGGAGATCGCCGCGCGCCTCCGCACGCTGATCGCCTGACATGCCGCTCGTTCGGAAAGACCCGACGAACGCGACGCCAGCCGACCCGGCCGATAGCGCCGATCTGCTGTCAACCGGCAGCCCGGACCAGCGCTGGTCGGCGGCGCGCAGGCTTGCGGACACACCGGACGGGGTCGCGGCCCTCAGCCGTGCCTTGGCACGAGAGACGGATGACCGTGTGCGCGAGGCGATCTTCACCAGCCTCGCCCGCCACGGCGATGCGGAAAGCATCGACGCGGTCATCTCCTATCTCCGCTCGGACGACGCCAATCTGCGGCGCGGCGCATTGGATACGCTGCGTGCCATGATGCCGGCCGCACGGCCACGTCTGCCCGGCCTGCTGGCCGACCCCGACCCCGATGTGCGGATTCTCGTGTGCGATCTCCCGCGCGGTCTGCCGGGGGTCGAGGCGACCGGATTGCTGTGCGAGGTCATCGCCCGTGACCGCGATCCCAATGTCTGCGCGGCGGCGGCGGATGTGCTGGCGGAGGTTGGGGTCGCGTCCGCCCTGCCCGTGCTGGCGGCCTGTGCCGCACGCTTCCCCGACCAGCCGTTCCTCGGTTTTGCCCTCACGGTCGCGGCGCAGCAGATTGTCGCGCAGGTTCCGGATGAGTGAGACGGCGATCACCGAGGAAGAGTTCAGACGGCTGTGTGACTTCGTCTACCGCAGAACCGGCATGATCTTCACCGAGGCCAAGCGGTATTACGTTGAACGGCGCGTGAGCGAACGCATGGCGGCGACGGGCACGACGAGCTTCGCACGCTACTTCGCCCGGTTGCGCACCGACGCCTTGGGCGAGATAGAGCCCTTTGTGAATGCATTCACCGTCAACGAAACCTATTTCTACCGCGAGGACCATCAGCTTCGTTGCCTGACCGCCGATCTTCTGCCGCGTCGAACGGCGGCGAAGGCGCCTTTCGCCCCCCTGCGGGTCTGGTCCATACCGTGCTCGACGGGTGAGGAACCATACTCGATCGCCGTCTGGTTGTTAGAGAACTGGTCAGACGTCGATGCTTACGATATAGAAATTATTGGCAGCGACATCGACACCCGGGTTCTGGAGGCCGCGCAGGAGGGGGTCTACGGCAGCCGGGCGCTGATGCGACTTTCAGCCGATATTGTGACGAAGTATTTCATTCCCTTGGGTGGTGATCTCTGGCGGGTCATGGATGATCTTCGCCAATCGGTGCGCTTCGCGCCCGCGAATCTGATTGATGCTGCGGAGATCAGGACCTTTGGTCGCTTCGACGTCATTTTCTGCCGCAACGTGCTGATCTATTTCGATGATGCGTCGCGGCGCCTGGCCGCGGAGAACCTTTACGAAAGTCTGCTACCTGGTGGCTATATTTGCCTTGGTCATGCCGAATCGATGAGTCGTATATCGCCACTCTACGAAGTCTGCCGCTACGCGGATGCGATCGTCTACCAAAAGCCGATGGAAGGTGCGTAATGACGATCCCGTCGCCCCGTATCCTGATCGTCGATGATGCAAGCCTGGTCCGCCGCTACTATCGGGAGGCGTTACACCGCGCCGGATATGACGTGGACGAAGCGCTGAACGGCTTGGAAGCGCTGGAGACATTGCTGACCACACCGGCAGACTTGCTGATCGTCGATATCAATATGCCCAAGATGGATGGGCTGACCTTCCTACGGACACTCCGCCGCCAGGCAATGCCTTTGGCCGGCATCCCGGCGCTGGTGACCAGCACCGAGCGGCGGGCGACGGACATGGATGCCGCACGGGCCGCCGGCGCCAATTTTTATCTGGTTAAGCCGGTGTCGCAGGAGATGCTCGTCCGCACCGTCGGCCTGCTTTGCGGTGTCGCGGGTGGCGTGCCCGCATGAATGAATTCCTCGAACAGTTCGTGATTGAATCACGGGAACTGGTCGAACAAGCGACCGCGGATCTTCTGGTGATTGAACAGTCACCAGACGATACGGCGCGCCTCGACAGCGTCTTCCGCGCGTTTCACACCCTGAAGGGTGCCGCCGGCATCGTCGATTTCCTCGCTATGGGCCGCGTGCTTCATGCGACCGAAAGCATACTCGCAACGGTGCGGAGCGGCGGTCACCCCATGACCGCTGATCTGGTGGGTGACTGCCTGGAGTGTATCGATGCGGTTGTCGGATGGCTCGATGTCATCGCGCTGAGTGGTGACCTTCCGTCAGTCCCGGCGACCGTCGCTGACGCCCTCATCGCACGGTTCGAGCGGGCCCGCGTGACGGAGTTGGGCCATGTGCCGGAGGATGTGGAACCGGCCTGGCTGGATGCACTGCGGGCACGCCACCCAGCGGAAGGGCGGCGCGCACGTCTGGCGTTTCGCTATACCCCAGACGCTGACTGCTTCTTTCGCGGAGATGATCCGCTGGCGCTGGTCCGCCGGGTGCCGGGTCTGATCGCGCTGGACGTGATGCCCCGCGTGCCCTGGGCGCCGCTGGATGACTGTGATCCTTTCGCCTGCAATCTCGTCTTTCTGGCGCTGAGCACCAGCGAGCAGGACGAGATGAACGAGGTCTTTCGGCTGGTCGGCGATCAGGTGCAGATGCGCCCCTCGGTGCCGGAGACCGTGAGCGCGCTTCCAGCGGATGCGGTGGCACTTTTGCAGGCGCAGCGACAACTGCTCATGGCTCCCGCCGATGACGCCCATGCTGGCCGCTTAGCCTCCGCGAGGCGCGCCGCGACCAATGTGCTGCGCGCCTGCGGTTGGGCGCAGGAGGCGGATGCAATCGCGGCCACTGACGGTCCTGCCGCCTTGGCCATGGCGCTCGATGCGGTCCTGCAACCCGCCGAGGCGCCGGTTGCTGCGCCCGTGCCGCCACAGCCGGAGACGGTCGATCGCGCCGCACGTGCATTGCGTGTCGATGTGAGCCGCATCGACACACTGGTGAAGCTCACCGGCGAGTTGACGGTGGTCAAGAACGCGGTCGGCCATGCCGTGCGGCTGGCCGAAAGCAATGCCGCCGCGCGCGCGGTCGCTCAGGCGCTGAAGGATCAGCATGCCCTGCTCGATCGGTTGGTGGGGGAATTGCAGCGTTCGGTCCTGAGCATTCGCGTGCTGCCGCTGCGTCACGTCTTCCAGCGCTTTCCGCGCCTGGTGCGGGAGATGGCGCAAAACCTGGGCAAACCCGCGCGGCTGATCACCGAAGGCGAGGCGACGGAGGCCGATAAAGCGGTGGTCGAGGTTTTGTTCGAGCCGCTGCTGCATGTCGTGCGCAATGCGCTCGACCATGGGATCGAAGCGCCGGGCCTGCGCGACGCGGCCGGAAAGCCGCCGATCGCGACGCTGCGATTGCGCGCGGCGCGGGACGGCGAACGGGTGGTCGTCGAACTGACGGATGACGGCGGCGGTATCGATATTGCACGCGTTCGGCAAGTGGCCGCCGCACGCGGCATCGCCTCGATCGAGACGCTGGCGGAGATGACCGATGACGAAGCGGTGGAGCTGATCTTCGCACCCGGCTTCTCGACCGCCGCGACCGTCACAGACATTTCGGGGCGCGGCGTTGGGATGGACGCGGTCCGCACCAGCATTGCCCAGATCGGCGGTCTGGTCACCATCGCGAGCCGCCGGGGTGAAGGCACCAGCATCCGCTTCACGCTGCCCTTCACAGTCATGATGTCACGCGTGATGACGGTGAAAGCCGGCGACCAAGCCTTCGGCGTGCCGTTCGAGACGGTGGTCGAAACGCTGCGGTTGCCGCGCGACAGGATCGCGCGCGTCGGCGCGGCCGAGGTTTTTGTGCTGCGCGACCGCACAGTTCCCCTGGTCAGGCTGGCGGACGTCCTGGGCATTCCGGCGGCGCGGGATGCCACGACACGGGAGGCGAATATCATCGTCACCTCCGTCTCCGGTGAACTGGGGGCGCTCGAAGTGGATGGTTTTGGCGATCGGCTGGATGTGATGCTCAAGCCGATGGAAGGCTTGTTGGCCGGCATGCCCGGCGTTGCCGGCACCACATTGCTGGGCGACGGCCAGGTTCTCATCGTTCTGGATCTTGTGGATCTGCTCCAATGACCGTCCGTCTGGCCGATGACGGTGCGATCATCCTGGCCGGCCTCTGCCCGAGCGAGGATGCCGAGGTTCTGCTGCGTTTCTTGCTGGAGACGCCTGCAGCGCCGGTGGACTGGACCGCCTGTGAGCAGGCCCATACGGCCGTCATCCAAGTCCTGATGGCCGCACGGCCGATCCTGCGCGGGCCGGCGGGTGCGCCGTTTCTGGCCAAGTGGATCGAGCCCAGCCTGACAGGGGCGAGTGCGGCGCCGACCCTTTCATGAGAGTGTCGGTGAAGGACGGCTTTGGCGCATTGTCTAGACGGAGTGAGCCGCGATGAAATGCCTGCGCATCTATGCGACGCCGGACGGCGAATCCCATTTCGACGAAGTCGAATTGCCGACGACGACGCAGTCCGTGCATCCAGATGCCGTGCCGTTCGAGGTTTCGGCCAGTTATCAGGCATCCCGCGTCCGCCTCACCCGCATTCCAGCGGGCATGCGCGAGGTTGCTTGGCATACGGTCCCAGAGCCGACCCTTGCGGTGCGGCTGGATGGTTCGGTTGAATACGAGACAAGCGACGGAGAGGTGCGCCACGTTTCGGCGGGTCGTTTCGTGTTCGTGGAGGACACACATGGTAAGGGCCATCTGTCACGCCATTCGGCAGAGGCCCAAACCGTGATTTGGATTTCGCTACCGCACGGCTTCGATTTGAAATGACACAACCACGGTCGAAACCGGCCTTCCCTGATTGGGGTGTCACCCCGCCCGCATCCGACGCTGGCATCCGGCCGGCCAAGCGTATATCTTTGCGTTATGGACACAGACGCGCACCCAGCCCGGCTGATTGGCTCGCCATCATCGAGAGAAGCGATGCCGACCTCGCGGCCGGGCGGATCGTGCCAGGCGATGTGGTCATGCGCGAATTTGCCGAAACCTTAGCCCGTATGGAAGCAAAGGCCGCCGCCGCGACCCGCCGCAAGGCTTTGCCCCGCCGTTGATCGACTTTACGACGCGGGCCACACGACGGCTTCGCGACCTTCGCCACCACTACGAAAATCTGGATCGCTCTGAGGCGACGAGCAACCTTAATGCCGCCCTCTATGACGCAAGCGCAATGATTGAACGCGACATACGAATCTGGCCGCCCCTTCCCCGCGAAATACGAGACCCTTGCGAGGCCGGGGCAGCTTTGGCAGATCGACGCGGCCGCTTGGTGCCCCGTAAGGCCGGGGCCTTCCCCATTCCAGGGCTGCATGGCAAACACGTTTGAGTTATGTGTCTGTTCACGCGGTTCGGCGTCGCCAGCCTCAGCGTCACCAGAGGATAGTCTATGGCGTATAAGGTTCTCATCGTCGATGACAGCAAGCTGGCTCGGATGTCCGTGGCCAAGGCCCTGAGCGGCCTGCAGCCGGCTTGGACCCGCGTGGAAGCGGCGAATGCCGAGGAAGCGAGCGCAATCCTCGCGGACCAAGGCGCGGACATTGCCCTGCTCGACTTCAATATGCCGGGGCGTGACGGGCTGGAACTTGCCGCTGAGCTGCACGCGACCTACCCCACCATGCCGATCGCCATCATCTCCGCCAATATTCAGGACGAGGTTATCGCCCGCGCGCGCGCGGTGGGCGCCGCCTTCCTCGCCAAGCCCCTCACCCCGCAGGCTTTGGCGGAATTTCTGTCCGGCGCGCAACTTCGCTTGCGGACCACCGCTGCATGATCATCACGCCGCAGATCGCGCTTGACGAGCTTGAGCATGACGCGCTGACGGAGCTGCTGAATATCGGCGTGAGCCGCGCCGCCGCCAGCCTGCGGAACATGATCGGCTATCAGGTTCTTCTGTCGGTACCGGCCGTGGCGGTGGTCACGCGGGAGCGTGCCGGGCAGATCCTGACCGAACGTGTCGATCATAAGCTTGTCGCCGTTCATCAGGCCTTCGAGGGCGATCTTTCCGGCCGAGCTTTACTGATCTTTCCTGAAAGCAACAGCCTGGAGCTGGTACGGGCCGTGGCAGGCAGCGATCTCTCGCTGGAGGACGTGATCGATCTGGAGCAGGAGGCACTGGCCGAAACCGGCAATATCATCCTCAATGGTTGCCTGGCGACCATTGCCAATATGCTGCATCGCAGCCTGAAGATGTCGCTGCCGGAAATTCTGCGCGGTCGGGGACAGGACTTCTTCGATTTGGCGGGTGCCTCCGCCGCCGAAGACATCGTCCTGTTCCTCTACATCGATTTCTCGGTCAATGAGCGCGACATTCGCGGCTATATCGCGATGCTGATGGATTTGCCTGCACTGGCCGCGCTCAAAAGCCTGCTCGGCGAATTCATCCGCCGCACCACGGGCGAGCCTTTTGCCGCCGACCATGACACGCCTTGAACCACAGTTTCTTGGCGCGGTTTTCGACGGGGTCGATGCTGGTCTGATCGTGCTCGACCCCGCAGGGCGGGTGTTGGGCTGGAACGCCTGGATGGCGGTCGGATCGGGCGTGTCTGCGGACGCCGCTTTCGGGCATAGGTTGGATGAGATCTTCCCGACCCTCCTCGGCACGCGCCTGATCGCGGCGATCACGGAAGCGGTCACGGGCGGCGTCTCCAGTCTGCTGACCCACTCGCTGCATTCCGGCCTGCTGCCCCTCAAGACCCGCGCCGGCCAGGATCTCATCCAGAATGTGACGGTGCGGCCGATCGGGGCCGAGCCGGCCTTGTGCCTCATCCAGATCACTGACGTCACTGTCGCGACCGAACGCGACAGCATTCTGCGCAAGCGCCAGAACGCCCGCTATGACGCGGTGGTGGAAAGCGCGCCGAATGCGATCCTGACGCTGGACGCGTCGGGCATGGTCCAGACCGCCAATCCGGCCGTGGCGCGGGAATTCGGCTATGCGGCAAAGGAGCTGCTGGGCCAGCCGATCGATGTGTTGTTCGACGGGCAGCCCGCCTGGGCGGAAGCCTGGACCACCCTTCTCAGCGGCGCGCCTCTCGCACGTCCGGTCGAACTGATCGCCCGGCGCAAGGACGGATCGTCCAGCTTCCTGGAAGTCTCGGCCGCGCGGTGGCGGAGCGACACCCGCACCTTCGTCACCGCCATCCTCCGCGACGTCAACGAACGGCGGGCGGCCGAGGAAGCCCTGCGGCGACTGAACCAGACGCTCGAGCGGCGCGTGGCGGAACGGACGGCAGACCGTGACCGGATGTGGCGGCTCTCGACCGATGTCATGCTCGTGGCGCGGCTGGACGGCACCATCCAATCCACCAACCCGGCCTGGAAACACATTCTGGGGTGGGATGAAGCGACCCTGATCCATGCCCCGCTCGCCGCCTTCGTCATGCTGGAAGACCGCCCGAGGCTGCAGGCTGCGCTGCATGACATGGCCCGAAGCCGGACGCCCCGCCTGTTCGAGTTGCGCCTGCGCAAGCACGATGGCGGCAATCGGCATATCGCCTGGAGTGCCGTGGCCGACGGCGATCTGTTGCAAGCGGTAGGGCGCGACGTCACCGCCGAGCGCGAGGCCCAGGCGGCATTGCTGACGGCGGAAGAAGCGCTGCGGCAATCGCAGAAGATGGAGGCGTTGGGCCAATTGACGGGCGGCATCGCGCATGACTTCAACAATCTGCTGACCGGCATCATCGGGGCGATGGATATCGTCAAGCGCCGCATCACCGCCGGCCGCTACGAGGATGTCGAGCGCTTCATGGATGCGGCCTCGGCATCGGCCCATCGGGCCGCCGCCCTGACGCACCGTTTGCTGGCCTTCGCGCGCCGCCAGCCGCTTGACCCGCAATCGGTCGATATCAATCATCTGATCGGCGGCATCGAAGAGCTGCTGCTCCGCAGTGTTGGGGAGCAGGTGGTGGTGGAATTCAGGCTGCCGCCCGGTCTGTGGCCGGCAATGACCGATGCGAACCAGCTTGAGAACGCCCTCCTCAACCTGGCCATCAACGGCCGCGACGCCATGCCGCACGGCGGCCGACTGACCATCGCGACCGAGAACCTAGTCTTGGAGGAAGCGGACCATGGCAGTGCGACTGCCATTGCCGCAGGCGAGTACACCCTGATTTCCGTCAGCGATACCGGCGTCGGCATGACGCGGGAAACGCTGGCGAAGGTCTTCGATCCCTTCTTCACGACCAAGCCCATCGGCCAGGGCACCGGCCTCGGGCTGTCGATGATCTATGGCTTCGTCATGCAGTCCAACGGCCATGTGCGGATCGAGAGCACGGTCGGCCAGGGCACGACGGTCAGGCTGTATCTGCCGCGCCATCACGGCGCCTCCGTGCAGCGCCCGCCGCAGATTGTAGCGAAACCGATCCCGAAGGGCTCAGGTGAAACCGTGCTGGTCGTGGAAGATGACCCCTCTGTCCGCCTGCTGGTGTCGGAGGTGCTGCGCGAGCTGGGATATACCTCCCTGGAAGCGGCAGACGGTCAGGCAGCACTGCCTGTGCTCACGTCCAATGCGCGCCTCGACTTGATGGTGACCGATGTCGGGCTGCCCGGGTTGAATGGGCGGCAATTGGCCGAAATCGCCAGGCAGCATCGCCCAAAGCTCAAGATCCTGTTCGTGACGGGTTATGCCGAACACGCCCTTGAACGCGGCACCTTCCTAGGCGAAGGCATGGAGATGGTGACCAAACCCTTTGCACTCGATGCCTTGGCGTCGAAAATTCGGGACATGATCGCAGCGGCGCCGTAGGGCGGAAAGCGAAGCGTCTTCCGCCATTCATCCATGACGGGTTTCTCCGTGCGAAACTAAAGTTCCTGCCGTTGACTTTCGCGTGATCACTCCTCTAGGTTACGCTACCAGTTTCGTCGCCACGCCGCGCATGATTGAGGAAATTCGATGACGTCGTCCTGGAGACTATCCGCCCTCGCAGATCGGCACCGGGCGCTGGGTTCGGCGCTGGAAGACTGGAACGGCATGGGCACGGCGTGGACCTATGCCACGGACCTTCAGGCGGCGCATGTCGCCATCCGCACGCGGGCGGGCCTGATGGATGTCTCCGGCCTCAAGAAGGTGCATCTGGTCGGGCCGCATGCCACGGCGGTGCTCGATTACATCACCACCCGCGATGTGCGAAAGATCACCCCCGGGCGCTCGGCTTATGCTTGCATGCTCAACGATGCGGGCAAGTTCATCGATGACGGCATTCTGTATCGCACGGGTCCGAACGCCTGGATGGTCGTCCATGGCAGCGGCGCCGGGCATGAGGCGCTGGTCGCCGCCTCCCAGGGGCGCAATGTCGCGATGCTCTTCGATGACGACTTGCATGATCTGTCACTGCAAGGGCCGCTCGCAGTCGAATTCCTGTCGCGCCATGTGCCCGGCATTCGCGATCTGAAATACTTCAACCATATACAAACGACATTGTTCGGTGCGCCGGTGATGATATCGCGCACCGGCTATACCGGTGAGCGTGGCTACGAAATCTTCTGCCGCACCGCCGATGCGCCGATGATCTGGGACACGGTTCTGGAACAGGGCGCCGATCTCGGCATCGAAGCCTGCGCCTTCACCGCCCTCGACCTGCTGCGCGTCGAAAGCTCCCTTCTATTTTATCCTTACGACAACTCGGAAATGTATCCCTTCGAGACTGAAGGGCCGGGCGATACTTTGTGGGAACTGGGCCTCACCTTCACGGTCAGCCCGGGGAAGACTGGGTTTCGTGGCGCACCGGAGCATTATCGCCTCAAAGGCCAAGAACGCTTCAAGATCTTTGGCCTTCTGGTCGAAAGCGAATCCGCCGCAGATAATGGTGCCGAGATTTTCGAGGGCGACCGCCGCGTGGGTGTCGTGACCTGCGCCATGATCTCCACTCTCACTGGAAAGTCGATGGCTATCGCCCGCCTGGCAACGGATGTCGCAGTGTCCGGCACACGGGTTTCGATCCGCAACGCGTCCGGCACGGTAGCGGCGACGGCGCAGCCGCTGCCTTTCGACGATCCCACCAAGTCGAAGCGCACGGCCGTCGGCTGAAGTATGGACCAAGGGATCAAGAGCCGGCCGCGCTACGAACCGCTGCATCTCGATCCGGCCGGTCATCGGCATCTGGTGGTGACGGATCAATCCGCCTTGCCCGATGGCGCCTTTGCTGCACCGCCGGTGGGCGCCGAGATTTGGACGGAGGCTCAGCTTTCCAACCTGACGAATAGGCTGGCGATCGAAACGACGGGCTTTCGCCTCTACGCCGTCGGCACCGAGCCCTTCATCTGGGATGTCGCGGCTGTTGCGCGCGCCGCCGGTATGGTGCGCGGGGAGTTCTTCCTGTTCCACGCTGGCAGTCTGCGGCGCCGCGTCTATTGCTCACATTGCAAGGCGATGACGGATGATGTGACAAACAGCATCGTCCGCTGCGCAGGGTGCGACGCACATCTGTTCGTGCGGGATCATTTTTCCGCTCGGCTTGCGGCGTTCATGGGCGTGCAGATCGACGCCGAAGAGCGGGGCGCCGTGCCTGCTGGCGAGCAACTGTATCCATGACCCGCCCGGACCGCATTTCCGCGCGTGTTCGCAGTGTCGAGACGCTGAGCCCGACCTTACGCCGCGTTGTGCTGGAACCGACCGAGGCCAGCCTCTTTCCCACCGGTTCCGCCGGCGCGCATATCGTCCTGGAAATGCGGCATGACGAGCACATCTGGCGCAATGCCTATTCCCTGGTGTCGTCGCCAGAACACCGACGCAACTACACCATCATCGTGCGCCGGGTCGCAGCCTCGCGCGGCGGTTCCGCCTATATTCACGATCATCTCCAACCCGGCACGCTGCTATCCGTCGGCATGCCGTCGAACCTATTCCCTATTCAGGTCTCGGCGCGCAAACACCTGATGGTGGCAGGCGGCATCGGCGTGACGCCCTTCCTCTCCTACCTGCCTCTGCTGGCCGCCGCCGGTAGCCCCTATGCCCTGCATCTGTGCACGCGGGCAGAGGATGCCGAAGCCTTCAGACGCTTGCTGGCACCTTGGCCACAGAGTCATCTCTATATCAGCGCAAGCCAAGGCGGTCTCGACCTTAACGCTTTGTTCGAGACACAACCGCTCGGCACGCATCTCTACCTCTGCGGTCCCGAGCAATTCATGGCCGAGGTCGTGGCAAGCGCGCTGGCCCTGGGTTGGCCGGAAGCGCGGCTACATCAGGAGCATTTCATCGGCGCAGCACCGGGCGCGCCCTTTCGCGCCGTGCTTGCACGCTCCGGCATGACGATCGAGATCGCATCCGACCAGGGCTTGCTCGATGCGATCGAAGCCGCCGGCATTGATGCGCCTTGCCTGTGCCGCGCCGGTGCCTGTGGCGAATGCCGCCTCACCTTGCTTGATGGTGTGGCGGAACATCGCGACCATTTCCTGACCGAGGACGAACGCGCCGACGGCCGCTCCATCATGCCCTGCGTCTCGCGGGCTAAATCCGCGGTCCTGGTGTTGGACATCTAAAAGGCGAAACGATCATGCATGGTATCGCTTTCAAACCCCAGGAAACCTTTCGCGAAGACTTCACCTTTCGCAATAGTGACGTCGCGATCCTGCGCTTTCCGTTTCCTTTCGCCGAAGACCGCTACATGTATTCGGTTAATATCGAACCGCATATCAAGGGCGGCCCGACCGCCGCCTATGACGCCGTCTTCGACATTGACGAGCATTACATCGCCGAATGCCGCGACCGCGCGCTGACCCTCGCCGCCGACCCCAAGCGTTGCCAAGTGCTGCCGCATATGATGGCCGCCGAATGGGACACGCTGGAATTGATGATGGAGAGTCTCTCCACGGATTATCCGGATCTGTTTTCGTTCATTCGCAACGGCGATGACTGCACCTGGATCAATCGCCCGCTCGACATCGAACAGCGCTTCACCTTCGGCAAGCCGGAGACGCTACCCTACGCGCCTTTCGAATATATCACGCGCCAGGGCCAGGGCGATTTTTCTCTCCAGGATCAGCGCGACGATGATCTGTGGCTCGACGGCGGCATGATCACCTCCCAGGCCGATTGGTCGCTCGACTTCAACATCGGTATGCCCTTCAAGACCTGGCACGGTCCGGTGCCGAAGGCGCATGAAATGGGTGTCTTCGACCGGGCACTGAAGTTTCTGTTGCGCCTGCAACTCGGCCGTCCTGTCCGGCGTTTGAATTGGACGATGACGATCAATCCTCGCCTCGACACATCGCCCGACAACTATCCGCATTGGGGGCCAGACCGGCTGTCCGTCACGCCCGAAAACGTGGCGCAAAAAGTCTATCTGCGGGTCGAGTTGCAGACTTTGTTTCGCCTGCCCCGCAGCAATGCGATTCTGTTTGGAATCCGATGCTACCTGATCAGCCTTGAGGATATCGGACGCGTCGAGAAATGGCGCAAGCGCCTGCATCGGGTATTGCGCGACCTCGACCCCGCGCTGATCGACTATAAGGGCATGACACGGTTCCAGCCGATGGTCGTGGACTGGTTGTCGCAATTCGATGACGGCGCCACTGTGCCCTCCGGCACCGCGCCGGATCAGGCGGCGCTGTAATGGCCGCCACCATCGCCCTGCCGCGCATCTTGCGCATCGGCGCCGGCG
Organism: Acidisoma sp. PAMC 29798; assembly: GCF_030252425.1. Classification (GTDB taxonomy): domain Bacteria; phylum Pseudomonadota; class Alphaproteobacteria; order Acetobacterales; family Acetobacteraceae; genus Acidisoma; species Acidisoma cladoniae. The sequence continues at coordinate 2,464,516 of NZ_CP126994.1, forward strand.
CGCATCTCGCGCTTGCCGATGTGCTGACGGAATTGGGGCTGTCGCGCCCCCTCATCGTCACGGATAGCTTCCTCGTCGGCACCGGCCGCGTAAAGACCTTGACCGACCTCCTCTCCACCGCCGGCATCCCAAGCCGCGTCTTCGCCGAAACCGTGCCCGACCCAACTGTCGCTTCCATCGAAACCGGCCTCGCTTTCATCCAGGCGGGTGCCCATGATTGCGTCGTCGGCTTCGGCGGCGGCAGCCCGATGGATAGTGCCAAGGCCATCGCCGTGCTCGCCGTTCATGGCGGCCCGGTCTCCGCCTATAAAGTGCCGCATGTGCAGGATGCGCCGGGCCTGCCCATCATCGCCATCCCGACGACCGCCGGTACGGGATCGGAAGCGACGCGCTTCACCATCATCACCGATGAGACGTCCGATGAGAAAATGCTGTGTGCCGGCCTCGCCTATTTGCCACTGGCCGCGCTCGTCGATTACGAGCTGACGCTCAGTAAGCCGCCCCGCCTGACCGCCGATACCGGCATCGACGCCCTCACCCATGCGATCGAGGCCTATGTCTCTCGTCGCGCGAACCCCTTCTCGGACGGTATGGCCCTGGCGGCGATGCGGCTGCTCGCCCCCAATCTACGGCGCGTCTGGGCCGACCCGCGGGACCGGGCGGCACGCGAGGCGATGATGCTGGGCGCGACCCAGGCGGGCATCGCCTTCTCCAATGCCTCGGTCGCCCTTGTCCATGGCATGAGCCGGCCGATCGGCGCGCATTTCCACGTCGCGCACGGCTTGTCGAATGCTATGCTGCTGCCCGTGATCACCGCCTTCTCCCTGCCCGGCGCGCCCGCGCGCTATGCCGATTGCGCCCGCGCCATGGGCATCGCGCCCGAGGGTCGCGGCGACCAGGCGGCCGCCACCGCCCTGGTCGAGGAACTGACGCAGCTCAATGTCGATCTGGCCGTGCCCGGTCCCCGCGCATATGGCATCGACGCCGAACGCTGGCACGGGCTGCTGCCGGTCATGGCGGCCCAGGCACTCGCCTCCGGCTCACCCGCCAATAACCCCGTGGTTCCGAGCGCCGAAGACATCCAGGCGCTTTATGCGCAGGTTTGGGACAGCTAACAGGCGTCGCGGCGAAAGCAGTCGGGCGCGTGATCATTCACCACGCCGGTCGCCTCCAGCCAGGCATAGACGATTACCGGACCCACGAATTTGAAGCCGCGCTTTTTGAGGGCGACGGACATCCGCTCTGACAGTTCGCTCTTCACTGGGATCGGTCCTTCGGTGCGAATGACCTCGCCACCCGCCATGCCCCAAACGAAGTTCGAAAAATCCTCGCCGGCAGCTTGCATGGCCAGATAGGCGCGGGCGCCGCCGATCGTCGCTTCGATCTTGGCGCGGGAGCGGACGATGCCGGCGTCCTGCAGCAAGCGCTCCACGTCTTGCTCCGTGAAGGCCGCGACTTTGACGGGGTCGAAATTGGCGAAGGCCACCCGAAAGGCGTCGCGCTTGCGCAGGATGGTGATCCAGGCGAGGCCGGCCTGGAAACCGTCCAGCATCAGCTTCTCCCAGAGGGCGCGGCTATCACGCTCGGGCACGCCCCATTCCTCGTCGTGATAGGTCCGCATTTGTGGGTCCTTATCGGCCCAAGCGCAGCGCTTCATTCTCGTCTCCTCGGGAAGGTCTTGCGTCGGGGGGCATAGTGCGGTTGAACCCTCGCCCCTCCGCGAATTGGATGATGGATGACACGGCTTCTCGGCATCGATTTCGGCACCACCAATAGCGTGGTTGCGAGTCTGGAGCCGGATGGCAGCGTCACTACAGTGAGCTATCCGGTCGGGCAGGCCAAGCTCGATGTCTTTCGCACGGTGCTGTGCTTCTGGAACGAGGAAAAGGGCGGTGTCAGCACCCGGCGGCACGCGGCCGGCCCCTATGCTGTGGACTCCTATTTGGAAGATCCGCTCGACAGTCGGCTGATCATGTCGATGAAGACCTATCTGGCGCAACGCAGTTTCAGCCGCACCAATATCTTCGGCAAAGTTTTTACCCTCGAACAGATGGTGTCGCTGTTCCTCAACGGTCTTCTCGCCGAGACCGACCGCAATGCGCATGTCGTCGCGGGGCGGCCCGTCCGCTTCGCGGGTGACTCGGCGGATGATGATTTCGGGGAGCAGCGCTTGCGCGCCTCCTTCGCGGAAGCGGGTTTTGCGGCGATCGACGTGGCCTTGGAGCCGGAAGCGGCCGGCTACCGCTTTGCCCGTACGCTCGATCGTCCGGCGACTGTGTTGGTGGGGGATTTCGGCGGGGGCACGAGCGATTTTTCGCTCATGCGCTTCGATCCTCGCGGCGCGGCCCGTGTCGTGCCCCTCGGCTATGCCGGCATCGGCATCGCGGGTGATACCTTCGACTATCGCATCATCGACCGCGTGGTCTCCCCGCTTCTCGGCAAGGGCGACACTTACCGGATCATGGGCAAGGATCTGCCTGTGCCGCCCGACTATTTCACCGGTTTTGCGCGCTGGCATCGCCTGTCGCTGATGCGGACGCCGCGCACCTTGCGGGCGATCGAAGAAGTTGCGGCGGCGAGTGCCCATCCGCATCGGCTGCGCACGCTCATCCGGCTAATCGAGGAGGAGCTAGGCTACCAGCTTTACCAGACCGTGAGTGCCGTGAAGGCCGAGCTGTCCCGGCATGAGACGGCGACGCTGCGATTCGCCCATGGCGACTTCGCCATAGAGCGGGAGATTGCGCGGCATGAGTTCGATGGTTGGATTGCCGATGATTTGCGGCGGATGTCCGCGACCGTGGATCAGGCGCTGGCGAATGCCGGTCTGCGGTCCGATGAGGTCGATCGCGTCTTCCTCACCGGCGGCACCTCTTTCGTGCCGGCGGTGCGGGCGCTGTTCGAGGCGCGCTTCGGTACAGAGGCGGTCTCTGGTGGCGGGGAGTTTGTCTCCGTCGCCGAGGGCCTGGCGCTGATCGGCCGCGACCGGGCCGAGCGGGGCGTACTAGCGGCGTGATCGCGCTTGATCCCGTAATGGGATCGTTCTAAGAGGTCGCCATGAGGGTGATTGCTCGGCGCACCTTGCGGGATTTCGTGGCGGGTCAGGCCAGCAGCAAGGATCAGCCGGCGATCAAGGCCGCGCTCGACGCTTGGTTCGCGGAGGTCAGTCAGGCGGCCTGGACGAGTTCGGTCGATGTGAAAAAGCGCTACGCCACGGCCAGCATCGTCAGCGCGGAGCGAATCGTCTTCAACATCAAAGGCAACGACTACCGTCTCGTGGTCGCTGTCGATTTTGAGAAAAGCATCGTCTGGATCAAGTGGATCGGCAGCCATAAAGCTTACGACAAGATCGACGTGATGGAGGTAAGGCATGGCCACTGATCTCAAGCCGATTCGCACAGAGGACGACTATGAGACGGCGCTGACCGAGGTCGAACATCTTTGGGGCGCTGCGAGCGGCACGCCCGACGGCGATCGGCTCGACGTTTTAGCGACGCTCATCGAGGTCTACGAGATCAAGCATTATCCAATGGATCCCCCTGATCCCATCGACGCCATTCGCTTCCGCATGGAGCAACAGGGTCTGACGCGAAAAGATCTGGAGCCGATGATCGGAACCCGCAATCGCATTGCAGAGGTTTTGAATGGCCGACGCGGTTTGTCGATTGAGATGATCCGCAACTTGCATGAGGGCCTGGGGATTTCCGCCGAGGTTCTCATTCGTGCAAGCGGGCGCCCGAGCCGGAGCGATGAAGCCGCCTGAGTAGACATGGCGAAGCCGCCTTGTGAGGCGGCTTGGGTGGTGATGGGGATTTGGTTGCGGGGACAGGATTTGAACCTGTGACCTTCAGGTTATGAGCCTGACGAGCTACCGGGCTGCTCCACCCCGCGGGGGTGATGATGGGATGGGATTGGTTGGAATGAGAATGGGTGGGTTGGAAGACCTGGCGGCGACCTACTCTCCCGTGCCTTAAGACACAGTACCATGGGCGCTGGGGGTTTTCACGGCCGAGTTCGGGATGGGATCGGGTGTAGGCTCCCCGCTATGGCCACCAGGTCGTCCAACCCACCCAAAGCTATCCTCGCGGACAGCATCCAAGTGAGATGTGACGGGGTTTGGCGCGTTGATCGTAGAGAGTAGCGTGATGGATGTGCTTTTGGCGTTAAGGACAGGAACCATCGGTTGGATGATTGCTGTGCAGGATGGTGTGGCGGTGAGCCTATCGGGTGATTAGGACCAGTTAGCTGAGCGCGTTACCACGCTTTCACACCTGGCCTATCAACGTGGTGGTCTACCACGACCCTCAGGGAGACCTCGTTTTGAGGTGGGTTTCCCGCTTAGATGCTTTCAGCGGTTATCCCGTCCATACTTAGCTACCCGGCTGTGCCACTGGCGTGACAACCGGTGCACCAGAGGTATGTTCATCCCGGTCCTCTCGTACTAGGGACAAATCCTCTCAAGTCTCCTTCACCCACGGCAGATAGGGACCGAACTGTCTCACGACGTTCTAAACCCAGCTCACGTACCACTTTAATCGGCGAACAGCCGAACCCTTGGGACCTGCTCCAGCCCCAGGATGTGATGAGCCGACATCGAGGTGCCAAACCTCCCCGTCGATGTGGACTCTTGGGGGAGATCAGCCTGTTATCCCTAGAGTACCTTTTATCCGTTGAGCGATGGCCCTTCCACGCGGGACCACCGGATCACTATGGCCGACTTTCGTCTCTGCTCGAGCTGTCGCTCTCGCAGTCAGGCGGGCTTATGCCATTGCACTCAGCAGCCGATGTCCGACCGGCCTGAGCCCACCATCGCGCGCCTCCGTTACACTTTGGGAGGCGACCGCCCCAGTCAAACTGCCCACCATGCAGGGTCCCGGACCGGGATGACCGGTCGCGGTTAGACATCAGAAGCGCCCAGGGTGGTATTTCAAGGATGGCTCCACTCGAGCTAGCGCCCAAGCTTCAAAGCCTCCCACCTATCCTACACAGTGCTCCCCTGATGCCACTGCAAAGCTGCAGTAAAGGTTCATAGGGTCTTTCCGTCTGACCGCGGGTACCCCGCATCTTCACGGGGAATTCAATTTCGCTGAGCCCATACCGGAGACAGTGGGGAAGTCGTTACGCCATTCGTGCAGGTCGGAACTTACCCGACAAGGAATTTCGCTACCTTAGGACCGTTATAGTTACGGCCGCCGTTTACCGGGGCTTCAATTCAGTGCTTGCACACCTCCTCTTAACCTTCCGGCACCGGGCAGGCGTCAGACCCTATACGTCATCTCTCGATTTCGCAGAGCCCTGTGTTTTTACTAAACAGTCGCTACCCCCTGCTCTGTGCCACCCGCCCATGGTTGCCCACAAACGGGTCTCGCTTATCCCGAAGTTACGCGAGCAATTTGCCTAGTTCCTTCGATATGGTTCTCTCAAGCGCCTTGGTATTCTCTACCAGTCCACCTGTGTCGGTTTCGGGTACGGTCTATACGCTGGAGCT